>JBOGDC010000030.1:0-145555 GCA_050701835.1 Mycobacterium sp.
GATGAAGGAAGGGAGCTGCCGGCAGCTCGACGCTATCCCCGGCAGGAATGCGGGCGCCATGCAGTGCTGCGTGCTGCTGGGCAATGGTGATCGCCGTGTGATCTCGGTGCCGAGGCATACCGGACGCGATGGTCACCAGCCCACCGCGGAGCAACTCGTCGGCGATCTCCACCTGCTGGTAACCGGGATCGATACCCGACTCGTCGGGTGCGACCCACATTTGGATGAATCGCACGGGGTCGCTGTGCCGTTCTCCAGCGAGCCGCCAGGAGTCGTTCTTCTCCGAGTGGAGAATTCCCGTACCCGCCGACATCCGTTGCGCCAGGCCGGGATAGATGACTCCCGTGTTGCCCTCGGAGTCCTGGTGTACCAGTGAGCCCTGGAGCACCCAGGTGACGATTTCCATATCGCGATGTGGGTGCGTTTCGAATCCCGCGCCCGGCAAAACAACGTCGTCGTTGTTGACCAGCAGCAGCCCGTGGTGGGTGTTCACCGGGTCATAGTGGTGCCCGAATGAGAAGGAATGCTTGGAGTCCAGCCAGGAAATCTTGGTCGCGAGTCGATCACTCGCGCGCCTGACGTCGATATCCATATATCGACAGTAACGCCACGCAGTACGGCCTACCAGTCGGCTTCGGTGTACTTGATGACACCGCGGATGTTCTTGCCGTCCAGCATGTCCTGGTAGCCCTCGTTGATCTGCTCCAGGCTGTAGGTGGCGGTGACCATCTCGTCGATCTTCAGCAGGCCCTGCTTGTACAGGCCGACCAGACGCGGGGTCTCGGTGTGCGTGGTGCCACCACCAAAGATGTTGCCCTTGAGCGTCTTCTGCAACATGGTGAACAAGAACAGGTTGAACTTGACGTCCACGTCCACCATGGCGCCCATACCTGTCACCACGCAGGTGCCCGTCTTGGCGGTGAGGATCATGGCCTCTTCGATGTATTCGCCCTTCATCTCACCGACGGTGATGATGGTCTTCTGGGCCATGATTCCCCAGGTCACGTCCATGACCGGCATGATCGCCTCGGCCATGGATGCGTAGGCGTGGGTAGCACCGAACTTGAGTGCCTGCTCGCGCTTCCACGGCACCGGATCGATGGCGATGACGTACCGGGCGCCGGAGACGACGGCACCCTGCAGGGCGCTCATGCCGATACCGCCGACACCGACGATGATGACGTCCTCACCGGGCTTGACCTCGGCGATGTTGGTGGAGGACCCGAAGCCGGTGGGCACGGCACATCCGAGCAGTGCGGCGGACTCGAAGGGCACGTCCGAGTCGATCTTGACGACGGAGTCCTCGTGCACCACCGCATAGGGCGAGAAGGTGCCGAGCAGGTTCATGGCGGAAACGGGAGTGTTGCCCGCGTGAATGCGGTTGGTGCCGTCGGCAATCGCCTTGCCGCTCAGCAGGATTGCTCCGCGGTCGCATAGCGACCGGAAGCCGCGCATACACGGCGGGCACTTGCCGCAGGCCGGGATGAACGCGAAGATGACGTGGTCACCCTCCTGGACGCTGGTGACACCCTTACCGACCTTGGTGACGATGCCGGCGCCCTCGTGGCCGGGCAGCACCGGGAGCTCCATCGGGGTGGCACCGGTCAGCACGTGGTAATCGGAGTGGCACATGCCCGCGGCGTGCAGCTGGACCTGGACTTCGCCCTCGGCCGGGTCACCGAAGGTGATCTCCTCGACAACGATGGGCTTGTTGAGCTCGCGAATCAGCGCGCCTTTTGTCTTCATTGACTGGCTAGTCCTTCCAGATACACGTGAAACAGATCACTCTCGTGGACGAGGATAGCGGCTTCCCGCGAAAAGTGAAACGCGTTCTAAAAGTGCGTGGTCAGCGGGTCAACAGTGGCTCTGACGACTACCTATGCACGGTTATGAGGTCTTGTGCCAAGAAGGCCTCCAGGCTAGGAGACGCCGGCGTCGTGGGTGTCCCAGTACTTCTGTCGGAGCATCCGCTTGAGAATCTTCCCGGCCCCAGAGAGGGGGAGTTCATCGACGAACTCGAAGCTGCGCGGCACCTTGTAGTTGGCGATGTGCTCGCGGCAGTGTTCCATCAGGTCCCCCGATAGGTCACTGCCGCAGCATTCTGACGCCGCCTGTTTCACGACGACGGCGTGCACGCGTTCGCCCCAACGCTCGTCGGGGACGCCGATCACTGCGCAGGCCGCCACCGCCGGGTGTTTGGCCAGTGCGTTCTCCACCTCGGCCGAGTAGACGTTCTCGCCGCCGGTCACCACCATGTCCTTGATGCGATCTACGATGTAGACGTAGCCGCGATCGTCCATCCGTCCGGCATCGCCGGTGTGCATCCAGCCATTGCGGATGGCGGCCGCGGACTCATCGGGGAGCTCCCAATAGCCGCGCATGACGTTGTCGCCCTTGACGACCACCTCGCCGATCTCGCCGCGAGGCAGTTCGTTGTCGTTGTCGCCCACGATCATTACCTCGCAGTGCGGCGCGGCGCGCCCCGCCGACCGCAGCAGCGCGGGGTCGTCGTGGTCGTCGGGAAGCAGCAGAGTAGCCACGGGTGACACTTCGGTCATGCCGTAGGCCTGGGTGAATCGCGCGTTGGGGAACACACGTTTGGCGCGTTGCAGGACGGCCTCGGAGATGACCGAGGCGCCGTACGTGATGTTGTGAATGCCGGAGAGGTCGAGCTGGGCGGCCCCCGGGTGATCGACCAGCATCTGAATCATGGTGGGTACCAACAGCATATCCTCCACGTCGTGTTCGACGATCGCATCCAGGACCCCTTGCGGGGTGAATGAGGGTAGGACCACATGGGTGACGCCGGATAGGTTCCCCGCGACCACCGTAGCGAAGTCGGCCATATGAAACATCGGTGCCGAGTGCAGCAATCGGCCGCCGCGGGACAAGAAGTGTCCGGTGGACAGCGACCCCATGGCCGAGGTGAGCACATTGTTATGAGAGAGCATGACGCCCTTGGGGTTTCCGGTGGTACCGCCGGTGTAAAAGACACCGAGCAGGCTGTCGCCACCGGTACGGGTGTCCTCGATGGGATCGTGCGCGGCGATGAGATCCTCATACCCGATCATGCCCTCGGGTGTCTGCCCGTCACCGCAGTAGATGACGGTTGCCAGACATGAACATGCTTCGCGCAGCGGAGTCGGGGCGGCTTTGAAGGCATCGTCCACCAACAGCACCTGAGTGCCCGACTCTCGCAGCGAGTAACCGATCTCGGCGAGGCTCCAGCGGACGTTGACGGCATTCAGCGCGGCACCCAGCCACGGCACGGCAGACAGATACTCGACATAACGGTCGGAGTTCAAGGACAGCATGCCGACCCGGTCACCCGGCTGGACGCCCAGGCTTCGAAGTCCGGAGGCCAATCGGGCCACCCGATCGGCGAACTGTTCCACGGTGCGTTCCCGGCCGCGATGAATCGTGATGGGGCGGTTCGGGTACTGCTGCAACGCGCGATGCAGCCACTGGGTGATGTGCATACCCCGATCCTGCCGTCGCGGCACCCTTCCCGGGTGGAATTCGCGTAGCTCACAGGCAGCGTGCGGCGTACCCCAAGCTCAATGCAGTCCACCACCAATGACGAGGGTCTCGCCAGTAATCCACGAAGCCGAATCTGATGCCAGGAATGTGACCGCGGGCGCGATGTCTGCCGGCAGGCCGATTCTGCGCAGGGGTGTCAGATTCTCGATCTCGGTCCGGAAGGCGGCCTCAGCGAATGCACTGGACTGCATCCCTTCGGTGACCGTGAGTCCAGGATTGACTGAGTTGACGCGGATTCCACGGGGACCCAGCTCATTGGCCAAGGTACGGGTGATGGCGTCCACAGCTCCCTTGGAGGCTGTGTAGACGGTCGAGTTCGCGGGGGTGAATCCGGAGACACTAGAGCCGATGTTGATGATGCTTCCCCCGGCCCGCATCAATCCGGAAAGTGCCTCCCGGATGGTGATGGCGAGCCCGAAGACATTCAGGCTGAATTGGCGCTGGAACTCTTCCAGCGAGACGGCGTAGATGGCTCCCATTTCGTAGGTGCCTGCGTTGTTGACGAGGATGTCGATGCTCTCTACCTGAGACTGCAGCCCGACAAAGAGCTTCTCGACGCTCGAAGGATCGGCGATATCGGCCTGTACGGCGAAGGCTCGGCCGCCGACTGCCCGTATCGCTTCGACTACCTCGTCGGCCCCAGTGGTGCTTGACGAGTAGTGAACGGCGACAAGAGCTCCCGCCGCGGCCAGGTCGCGTGCAATCGCCGCGCCTATGCCCTTCGATGCTCCGGTCACGAGTGCGGTCTTGCCATTCAGTGTGCCCACGTCAATTCCTTTCTCGGACAGATTGCCAACCTGTTCTCGGTGGCCTCTGTCCGCACCGTAATTTCGCCGCAATGCCGCTGGCAGGGTGCGTTACACCCAGGTTGTGGTTGGCAATCTTGGGTACGTTGAGTTCGTGGACCAGAGGAACGAACTTGGGGAATTCCTGAGGGCCCGCCGGGCCGTGATCTCACCGGCGCAGGCGGGGCTGCCGAGAGATGAGCCGCGCCGCGTCGAGGGTTTGCGCCGGGAAGAAGTCGCCATGATGGCGGGAGTGAGCATCGACTACTACACGCGTCTCGAGCAGGGTCGTGAGCGCAGGCCATCGGAGCAGGTGCTGCAGGCGATAGCGCGCGCCCTGCGTCTGGACGGCCACGCCACGAACCATCTCGTCCATCTCGTGTGGTCTGGATCTGGCGCTGTGGTTACGCGACAGGCGGGGCAGGTTTCGTCCGGTGCCGCCGCGATCGTGAACGATGTCATCGCCGCGCCTGCAATGGTGCTGAGCCCTGCACTGGATGTACTGGCCTGCAATTCCCTGGCGGCAGCGCTCTACAGTGACTTCGCGCAGGTGGACAACCTGGCGCGGATGGTCTTTCTCGATCCCGCCGCGGGGGAGTTCTATGCCGTTTGGGAATCTGTGGCCCGGGATACCGTGGGTAACTTGCGTGCCGCGTCGGTGTCATTCCGGGAGGATTCACGCATCGCGGAAATCGTTGGAGAGCTGAACATTCGGAGCACGGCCTTCACCGCCCTCTGGATACAGCATGATGTCCGTCCCCGCTCGAGCGGAGTCAAGCAGTTACGGCATGGACGTGTGGGTGAGCTCAGTCTCTGCTACGACACCCTCTCCGTCGGCGACGCGCCGGGACAGCAACTGCTGATTTACCGCGCCGAAGCCGGGAGTGCGAGCGCCGACGGATTGGCGTTGTTGGATCTGCCGGATTCTGGTCATGCGCGCTAGTAATTCAAGGGAAAGCCCAATGCGCAGTGGTATTTTCACGTCGATCACCGACGAGGGCATGGCGCCCGGGGAATTGGCTTCGGCGATCGAGGAGCGGGGATTTGAATCGCTCTTTGTTCCCGAGCACACTCACATACCGGTGGATATCGAGACTATCCATCCAGGTTGGGAGGAGATCCCCCGCGACTATTGCCGCAGCTTGGATCCTTTTGTTGCACTTGCCTTCGCAGCAGCGGCGACGACTAATCTGCGCATCGGTACCGCTGTTTCACTTTTGGTGCAGCGGGATCCGATCATTTTCGCGAAGGAGGCCGCCAGCCTCGACGTGGCGTCGGGCGGGCGCCTGGAACTGGGTATCGGAGTGGGCTGGTTACGCGAGGAGATTCGCAATCACGGAACCGATCCGCGCACGCGAGTTGCCTTACAGAGCGAGAGAATTCACGCGGTGAAAAAGATCTGGGCCGCAGAAAAGGCGGATTTCCACGGCCGGTTTGTGAGCTTCACCGAGCTGTATTCCTGGCCTAAACCGGTTCAGCATCCCCACCCGCCGCTCTGGTTGGGCGGATGGGGGCCCACGACCCACGAGAGAGTGCTGGACCACGCGGACGGCTGGCTCGCACCGACAACGCTTAGCGTCGAGGAACTCGAGAAGGGGATCGGGGATCTAGCGGAGCTCGCGCGCCAGCGTGGGTCTGAGCCGGTGCCGGTCACCGCAACAATCCTGGACCCGCGCCCCGGCGATGTGGAACGGGTGGAGGGCCTGGGAGTTCATCGGCTGCTGTTGGGTCTGCTACCGGTGGGCCCGCGCGATGAAACATTGCGGAGGCTCGACAGGTTGGCTGCCTTGGCGCTCTGAGCTCGGGGTTTCGACGCCGCGCGATGAGTTTCGGTGGCGCGGATTGTCGGTACTGGTGAGCGGTGGATATGCCACCGATGTCCACGAGGAGACCCGATGTCCCGCATGCTGTTCGTCAACATCCCCGTCGCCAATGCCGCGGCAAGCCGCAAGTTCTTCGATCATCTGGGCTTCTCGTTCAACGACCAGTTTTGCGACGAACACACCCTTTGTATGGTGATCAACGACCAGACCTGGGTGATGATGCTGGAAGAGGAAAGATTCCGCGGATTCATCGCCGACGATATCGCCGACACCTCGAAGAATCGTGAAGTGCTGCTGTGTGTTTCGGCCGACGGTCGCGAAGGGGTCGATGACCTCGCGGACGCGGCGCTGGCCGCCGGTGGGGTGGATTGGATGCCGGCGCAGGAGCTCGGGTTTATGTACGGACGGTCGTTCCGCGATCTCGATGGCCATGTCTGGGAGGTCAGCTGGATGGATCCGGCACACCTGCAGTAGGACGCGCGAACGCGGACCCCTTACGTAGAGTCTTTCTGGAGTCAGACTGACTCGCTCTACGTAAGGGTCACATGACACACAGGATTCTCGGGATTTCCGCCGCTCTGGCGGCACTCATGGTCGGTGCTGGTGGCGCGGCCGCTCCCGCGCAGGCCATCGATGCCTTCACTCCCGGATCACCCAACGGCATCGACAGCTACTTTCCGCAGGACGGGAACGGCGGCTACCGCGTCACCCAATACGACCTGACGCTGCGCCTCGACCCGGAAACCACCGACCTGAACGGCACCATGGTGATCCGCGCTGCGGCCACCCAGAATCTGTCCAGCTTCAACCTGGACTTCTCGGATCTGGGCACCGTGACAGCCTCGGTGGACGGGCGAGCGGCCACCACCGACGTCAGCGGCGAGCATGAAATGACCATCACCCCGGACAAGGGAATCCGCGCCGGAACTGCGTTCACTACCACCATCGCCTACTCGTTCAACGAGCAGCAGGAGGCGCAGAAGCGTGAGCTCGGGGCGCTGCCGGGCTGGGTCCGCAGCACCAGCGGTGGCTACGCGAAGGGTGGCGAACCCGACGGTGCCGAAAACTGGTACCCGTCGAACAACACCCCGGTGAACAAGGCTCCGTTCAAGCTCACCGCGACGGTTCCATCTTCTTGGGTCGCCGTTGGCGGTGGCAGCGAGGGGAAGCCCACCGAAACCAACGGCTGGACCACCACAACCTGGAACGAACCGAATCCCGTTGCCATGTATCTGGTTCCGTTCGCCGTCGACCACTTCTCGGTGTTCCGCTCGACCCTGCCCAGCGGCACTCCCGTGGTGAGTGCGTTTGCGCCCGATGCAGGTTCCGGCAGTGCCGAGGCGCGGTTGCCCGAGGTGCTGGCCTTCCTGGAATCCAAGCTCGGTAAGTATCCGCATGTGGCCGCCGGCGGTATCTTCGCCGACCCGATCCGCGAGGATATTTCGTTCAGCGCCTTGGAAACTCAGACCCGCCCCTACTACACGTTCAGCCGGGACGTAGACGAAGACAAACGGCTGGCGGTTGTGGTGCACGAGAACACCCACGAGTGGTACGGCGATGTGGTGTCGGTGGAACAGTGGCGCGATATCTGCCTCAACGAGTGCTTTGCCTCCTATCTGCCATGGATGTGGGATGAGGAGAAGGAAGGCAAGTCCATCGACCAGCGCTACCGCGAAACCGTCGAGAAGATCTGGGACGAGGACAAGGTCTGGGGAAATCTGCTCTACGACATGTGCCCGGGCGGCACGGAATGCAGCGCGGACCAGGTGTTCAACCCCCTCGGCGTTTACGGCAAGGGGCCGCTGGCATTGCATGCACTGCGGCGCACGATCGGGGACAAGGTATTTCTTGAGATCTTGCGTTCGTGGCCGGCGGCGCACCGGTGGGGGAATGCCACCTGGCCGCAGTTCGAGGCATATGTGCAGAAGATGACAGGCAAGGATCTGTCCGGTTTCTTCACTGCCTGGTTCCACAGTGTCACCCGACCCGCGGATCAGTACCTATTTCCCGGGAGCCTGGCCAAGCATTAATCGTCGAGACCGAGGTTGTGGCGGAAAAATGCGAGACGATTCCGCCACAAGTTAGGTCTCGGCATCACAAGGTAGCGGGGAGACCTAACTTGTCGAACAGCGAGAGGTCGAAGAAGCACACCACATGGGCCACGCCGTCGTGCGTGACGTCCAGGACGTGGATCTGGAACGGGCGGTGCACCCCGTCGCCCTCGCGCATGTAGAGGCCGATCGCGGGCTGGCCGTTGGCGGTGGTCTCGATAAGACGCATATCGCCGGCACGCTCGGCGGGGCACTGCTCCTTGATGAGGGCGGCAATGCTCGGCCCGCCCTGGTACCACCCGGTGAACGGCGGCATCTCCCAAATCGCCTCGGTGGTAAACATTTTCGCGATGGCATCGACGTCGTATCGCTCGAATGCATCGATGTACTGGCGCAGCTGCTCCCGCAGCATCGGGTCCTCGGGTTCCAGCAGGGTGTCCTCCCGCGGGGATACTTCCTGCAGCTGTGCGCGGGCCCGCTGCAGCAGGCTGTTCACCGCGGCGGTGGTGGAACCGATCGCGTCGGCGACCTCCTGCGCCTTCCATTGCAGCACCTCGCGCAGTACCAGCACCGCACGCTGTTTAGCGGGCAGATGCTGTAACGCGGCGACAAACGCCAAGCGCACCGATTCCCGTGAACCCACGATGCTGGCGGGGTCGGTGGCATCGTCGGGCAGCGGCTCCAACCAAGGGATCTCGGCGCGCTCGTCGAGATCGTCGAGTGGGTCGGCGCTGGGGGCGCCCAGTCCGGTCGGCAGGGGCCGGCGCTGCTTGCCCTCCAGCGCCGTCAGGCACGTGTTGGTAGCGATCCGGTACAGCCACGTGCGTACCGACGACTTGCCCTCGAACCGGTCATAGGCCTTCCAGCCACGCAGGTAGGTCTCCTGCACCAGGTCCTCTGCATCGTGGA
This sequence comes from Mycobacterium sp., assembly GCA_050701835.1. GTDB lineage: Bacteria > Actinomycetota > Actinomycetes > Mycobacteriales > Mycobacteriaceae > Mycobacterium. Next base: position 9,109 of record JBOGDC010000030.1, read on the forward strand.
TGGATCCAGTCATCCGGTAGCAGTGGGCCAGAATCTCGCGCCGATATTGTTCGGTGTGGAGGAGAAATTCATCCTCGATGGCTTGTGCCGTCACGGGCGCGAGGATAGTCCGGTCCACCGACAGCTGTCAGCCTGTTAGGCCGTGTTGACGTGCACGGGCAGCTCGTCATCCCACGGCTGGCGGTTCACCATGTCGGCCACCCGGACGTAGCCGCTTTCGAACTCTCCAGTGGCCGCATCGACAAGCCGGTATTGCTGGGTCTGCCGATGGATGGGTTGGGCGTCGAGCAGCACGACGCGCACCTCGCCCGGTTCGAACTGACAGCGTTCCTGCATCGCGGCGATCAGCTGCTCGTTGTGCATGTGTCCGTCGCCGAAATTCCAACCGATGGCGGTGCTGCAGATCCTTTCGCCATCGGTGATGACGTAGTCGCTCTCATCCTGGCCGGCCATCGCCCGGTGCGCGAGGGTGAACATCGCCCGCCCGTGTGTGTTCATGGCGCGGAACGCGTAGCCGATGTACATGAGCAGCGGCGCTTGCTCGGTGCCGTAGTAACGCTCCATCTGCGCCTGCGGCATGCTGGCGATCGCCACGATGCCCTTGGCGATCTTTTCGCTGGCCGACGGTTTGATGCACCACAGGGTGGTGTCCCAGTTACCTGCGTAGTACCGCATACCGGGCAGGAAGGAAACCTTGCGGGGCAGCAGGTTTCCGGTAACCACAACACCGGCGCTCACGACGAACAACAGCAGCACGGGCCCGGAGTGTGCCATATCGCGCAGGCCGATGTTCGCGTGCGCGACGAATAGCGACAGCACACCGAAGATCATGAAGACGTTCCATTCCAGGGGCACGCCCATGGGGATGGCGGTCAGGATGCCCAGGTGGAACATCACCATGGCGATGGCTGCGACGGTGGTGACCCAGCCGCCGTGACTGAAGAAGAGTGCAATCGGCACCAGTCCCTCGATCGCGGTGCTCAGATGCGCGACGAACCGGGACAATCGTCCGGGCCGCAGATCGTCCGGGAACTTTTCGAAGAACGCCCGCTTGAGCGCTTTGGCGCGGATGAGCGGATTGTTGGACATCATCGTCGAGATGACAAAAGGGAAGTGGTGGTTGAGCTTTGAAGTGGCCGCGCCGATCCAGATGACCATGAAGATGAGCTTGGCGGCCATGATCATGTCGGCCCCGGTGAACAGGAAGGTGACGGTCAGGGCGCCGTAGACCTCGCCGCGGGCGGCCAGGAAAATCACCTTGTCCCGCAGGCCCGTGATGGCGAGTAGTCCGAGGATGGTCGCCGTCTGCCAGGTGGGCAGGAGCCCCGTCGTGGTGGGACCGGAGAGCAGCGCGGAGAGCGTCAACGCTAGGAACGCCGCGTACAGCGCGATGTCCACGGGGGTCCGCGCGGAGCCCTTGGTGAGCGGTATGCGGGGCCAGGGCGGCAACCGAATGGTGTTGGGGCGCAACCAGTACAGGATGGATCCCAAGGGCGGAAAGAATCTGTTGTTGAGCGGCCCGAAACCACAGCCGAGGCCGATGACCTCGAACAGCATGGTGTACAGCACCACCTTTTGGAAGACGACGGGTTGGGTCCAGTCTGAAGTGCCCGTGGCCACCATGGCGAACAACCAGCCGCCCACGAGGTACAGGCCGATCTTCACCACATAGAACAGATGCAAGGCGACCGGTGTCCCGAAGCCCACCTCGGCCCAGTGGCGGGCCATGGGACGGATCTTTTCGGCGCGGGTGCCCTTGCTCCATTCGGCGATATCGACGACGGGCAGCGTGGGCTTCAGGAATCCCATGAGCACACACTAGAACGTGTTCTAGTTGATGTTGGCCGGTTTGGCGGTTCCGTAGAGTTTCCGGGGTGAGCGGATCTAGCGATGAGCGTCAGCGAAGAGCATCTGGCCGAGTGCAGCGCGTCTTCGACGGCGCCGACAATGTGCGGATCGTCTACGACACCTGGACGCCGGCGGAATCACCGCGCGCGGTGGTCGTGCTGTCGCACGGATTCGGCGAACACGCGCGTCGGTACGAGCACGTGGCCCGGCGATTCAACGACGCCGGATACCTCGTGTACGCCCTCGATCATCGCGGGCACGGACGCTCCGGTGGCAAGCGCGTGTACCTGCGGGATATCTCGGAGTATACCGACGACTTCGGCACCCTGGTGGATATCGCGGCACGCGAGCATCCCGACCTCAAGCGAATCATGCTGGGACACAGCATGGGCGGCGGGATCGTCTTCGCCTACGGCGTGGATCACCAGGACCGCTACGACCTGATGGTGCTCTCCGGGCCGGCCATCGCGGCGCAGGTGGGGTTGCCGTACGTACTGACGCTGGTGGCTCCTGTGGTGGGACGGCTATGGCCGGGCCTGCCGGTGCAGAAGCTTGACGTCAACGCGATCTCGCATGACCCGGCGATCATTGCCGCGTACAACGCCGATCCGTTGGTGCATCACGGCCGGGTGCCCGCGGGGATTGGCCGAGCGCTATTGGGTGTCGGCAAGACGATGCGGCAGCGGGCCGCGGGGCTGAGGCGTCCGGTGCTGACGATGCACGGCGGGGACGACCATCTGACCGCGCCGGAGGGAAGTCTGTGGCTCAAGGAATCGGCGCCCGATGCGACCCTGAAGATCTGGAAGGGTCTTTACCACGAGATCTTCAACGAGGTCGAGAAGGAGCTCGTGCTCGATGAGGTCGTGGGCTGGATCGACGCTCGGCTCTAAGGCCGACACGCCGTGTTCTGTGCGAGCTACTCGGTAAACGCGTCGAAAGACGGCGTGTCGGCGGCGGGACCGTCATCTGTCACCGCCCTCGCCTAACCTGGCCTTCGTGACAGAGGACAAGCAGCTCTCGCGGATCGCCGCGCTGCTCCGTCAGGCCGAAGGCACGGACAACCCGCACGAGGCCGAGGCCTTCATGGCGGCGGCGCAACGGCTGGCGACCGCGACATCGATCGACCTGGCGGTCGCCCGCGCGCATTCGGCGAACCGGGACGCTCAGCAGCGGCCCATCCAGCGCACCATCACCATCGGCGAGGCGGGCACCCGTGGCCTGCGCACCTACGTCAACCTGTTCGCGCTGATCGCCGGCGCCAACGACGTCACGTGCGATGTGGCCACTAACTCCACCTATGTGTACGCCTATGGCTTCGCCGAGGACATCGACGCCGTCCACGCCCTCTACGCCAGCCTGGTCGTCCAGATGGTCAGGGCTTCAGATACCTACATCAGCTCGGGGGCCCACCGCCCCACACCGACCATCACCGCACGTCTCAACTTCCAACTGGCCTTCGGGACGCGGGTGGGGCAGCGGCTCACCGATGCCCGGCAGGAGGCGCGTGCCGAGGCCGTCAAGACCGAGAAGCGCGGCTCGGGCACCGAACTGGTGTTGCGCGACAAGGACATCGAGCTGCGCGACTTCTACAAGGACACGTCAGTGGCGCGCGGGCGGTGGCGTGCGGTGAGCGCTCAGGCCGGGTACTCCTCGCATGCTCGTCGTGCGGGCGATCGTGCAGGCCGTCGGGCCCGTCTCGGTAACAGCACCGAATTCGCCGGTGCCCGTGGCGCATTGGAGCAGAGCTGAGCGACCAGCCGCGCCCACGCGATTCTCAGCGAGCCAAGGTCTATGCCGCGGAGGAGTTCGTTCGCGCGATTTTCGAGCGGGCCGCGCGTCACAGCCAGCGCGATATCGACTTCTTCGGCACCAACCTGACGCTGCCGCCCGAGGCCCGCTTCGCATCGGTCGAATCGGTGCAGCGCTATGTCGACGACGTGCTGAAACTCGTGCAAGACCGGTGGCCTGCAGCAGCTATCACCGTGCGAGCCCGCCGCGGCGGCACCGCAGCGCACTATGAACGTGACGGGGAGCGGGCAGCCATTGCCGTTCCTGACGATCGCGACGGAAGCGCCTGGGCCATGCGTGAACTGGTCATCCTGCACGAGCTGGCGCACCACCTGTGCCCGCAGGATGCTCCGGCGCACGGACATGACTTTGTCACGCTCTATCCCGAACTGGCGGGACTGGCGATGGGGCCCGAGGTGGAATTCATCCTGCGCACCGTCTACGCCCGCGAGGGTGCGCGTTAGCGCACCACCGCGATGGCCAGTCCGTCCCAGCCCTTGACGCCAACGGTCTGTAGCGCGGTTGCGTCGAGCTGGGGATTGGATCCCAGCAGTTCTAGCGCGTCACGCGTACCGTCTGCGTTCGGTCCCTCTTCGGAGATCCAACGAATCACGTTGTCCACCACGATGATCGATCCAGGTACCGTCAATCGCAGTGCCCAGCCGAGATAGTTCGGATTGTTGGACTTGTCGGCATCGATGAAGACGAGATCGAAGGGCCCCTGCACCGACGGAAGATTGTCGAGGGCGGCTCCCACCAAGATCTCGACTTGTTCAGCGAGCCCGGCACGTTCCAAACTCGCCTGTGCAACGGCGGCGTGCTTAGGCTCGTACTCAAGTGTCACCACGGCACCTGCGGGGCCGACGGCCCTGGCCAGCCATGCGGTGCTGTACCCGCCAAGTGTGCCGATCTCTAGTACTCGCCGAGCCTTCGCGATCGTCGCCAGTAGGTACAGGAATTTGCCTTGCATTGCCGATACCGCGATATCCGGCAGGCCGCCATCCTCCTGCGCCTGCCGGACGTGGTCCAGCTCGGCAGCATCGGGTGCGACGGTGCGCTCAAGGTAGTTGTCGGTATCGGTCCACACTGATTGGGAGAGAGTCACTTCCGCGAGGGTACGCCCGATTCCCGGATCTTGAGTCACGGGAGCGAGAAGCGTGGTATTAACACTTAGCCCGGTCTCGTGGCGGCTGAAGGAGTCGGTAATGGCGCTTGTCGACTATCGCGACGTGCTCGGGAAGGTCATCGTCGGAGTAAGCGTGCCCGCCATACTCGGCTTGGGTGGCCTCATGGTCAGTCACTGGGGCAATGCCGTCGCCTACGCGGGGGGCTCCCAGCACATGGCCTTCTTCGACACGTGTTTCGCAATTTTCGGCGTCATCGCCGGAACCTCGATGATCATCGTGTTCGCGCGGACGGTGTACAGGTACACGGCTGCGGCACCCGGCACAGCCACATTCGATCCGTGGGACCTGATCCTGCTGGTGTGCGGCCTGGCCGCCCTTATTGGCGGAATCATGTACTTCATAGACATCTTCAGCTACGTGCCGCCGCGCCCGCGCCCGCCAACCCGTACACCTTTTAGCCCCACTCGCATCAGCCCAACGCGGATATTCACCCCGACAACCACCATCAGGTGGCCGTCGTAGCTCATCAGCCCCGCAGCGCGGAGATGAAGATCCGCGGCACTTTCAGCAGGCTGGGCTTGCTGGCGAAATCGACCAGCAGCTTGCCCGTGCCTGCCGCGGTGGCATTGCTCACGAACCACGGCGGCTTCGGCGACAGGGCCCACTCTCCGTGCACCACGGACCGCGGGAACGGCCGGAACGGACCGCGCACCACGGTGCGTTCCGGCTTTTCGACCAGGAACCCGTTGTGCACCACGCCGATTCCGCTCTGTACGTCATTCAGAGCATGACCGGGGAACGCACCCCAGGTGGCGGTGGGGGTCAGGTAACCCACGGCGGTCCAGGCGTTGATGGCCACAGTGCCGTACCGCAGGTCCTCGACCAGGCTCTCGAAATGTGAACCGAGCTGCTTGATGGTGTCGGGGTGCGCGATGATGTTCGCCCCCAGTGTGCCGACGAATTCGTCGTTAGCGACCCGGGCCGCCTCCTGCACGAACTGCGCTCCCGCGGAGTCAAGTTCGATGACGCCGAGTACCGGTCCGAAGTATTCGGTTTGCAGCAGGGCAGTCCGATCCTCAGGGTCGACCACGAGCGCGCGCGCACCGTTCTGTCCGAGGCGCTCGGCATTGGGGTAGGACCGTTGCGCGCCGGCCACGCGATCATCCGAGCCGGGGTAGTAGGCGGGACGGGGGGGTGCCTCGTCGACGGCCTTGCGCAGCGCGGCGAGAAACTCCTCGCGCTGCGGCCATGTCTTGGAGAGCACCACGACCTGCGATGCGATGCAGTTGTAGCCGTTGTTGTGCAACCGCTGGGTGGCGATGTGGCGGGTCTGGAACTCGATATCGGAGGAGTTCCACTCGCCGGGCACCACGATGGTCGGCGAAACTCCGCCGAGCTCGCTGGTAATGGCCTTGTCCAGGACCGGCTGGTTAGCGGCCTTGCGTTGCGCGCCCTCTTCACCGATGCCGAACACGATGGCGTCATGGGTGACCGAACTGCCGGTCATGTGGACGTGATCGACCAGCTGGTGGTGCACCAGGTAGGTGCCAACTTCGGCGCCGCCGGTCAGAATCCGCACCGCGCCGATGGCGATGAAGGGCTGCAGCACCTTGGTGAAGACCGGCAGTAGCGGATCGGTGATGGGGTTGAGCTTCAGCGCTACCACGCGGTTGTTCGCGAATAGTTCATAGAGGGTGTCCAGAGGCGCGATCGAGGTGATGTTGCCCGCGCCGAGTACCGCACCGACGCCGTGAGTGTGGCTGGGATCGCGTTGTGCCAGGCCCGCGGTGCGCAAGGCCTCGGCCTGATCCACGCCGGGCTGCAACCACAGCTCGGCACTGAATCCGGACAGCAGCAGGCTATCGAAGATGTTGAGCGGCAACACCGAAACCGTCGTACGTCCGCCGGGGCTGACACCGAACTTGGCGTCACGCAACGGGCTGTGCCCAGCTTGGAGCTGCTCGAGGCTGGCGATCAGGGAGGCGATGGCCCCCGCGACCGCGTACGGACCCGAGATCCATTCCTCGCCGACCAGTGGGGATTCCGGGTCGAGTTTCTTGATCTCGAATGCCGCGGCCTGCACCCACTGTTGCGCGTTGTCGATCACGAGCTGACGGGCATCCGCCAGCAGTCGCAAGCGATCCGCCAAAGAGGTATTGGCCCAAGCTTTTTCACCCTCGACCAAGTCCTGCAAGGCCTGGTCTACCGGGGATTCGATCTGCACGTCGGTCATATATGTCAGCTCACGCTCTTGTCGAATTCGAGGAGCGCGTCATGACGCTCCTGGTAGCGCAGATGGTACGCGACGTACCAGCTGATTGGCTAGAGTGAGGTTCGTGCAGCCCAACGGCCAAGAATCCTCAGCTGGCAGGTGGAGTGGCCAGCGCGAACGCCGCCGTGCGGAGTTCATTGAGGCCGCCCTTGCGGCGATCGCCGAGCACGGCCCACAGACATCGACGGAACAGATTGCGGCGTACGTCGGTGTCACCCGCACCAAGCTCTACCGGCACTTCACCGACGCGGCGGACTTGCAACACGCGGTGGCCCAGCGCGCGAGCGAGATGATCATCGCCGAACTCGATCCGGTGTGGCAGCCACACGGATCGATGGAGCAGATCATCGGAGCAGGTATCGGAGCGTATGTACGTTTCCTCGTCGGGCACCGCAACCTGTACCGGTATCTGGCGCGGTGCTCGCTTTCGGAGGGCTCGGACACTCCTGACGCCATCGCGGATATAAAGCTGTCGACCGGAAAACATCTGTCGCGAGTGTTCGTGGTGTACCTGGACGCCTTCGGAGTTGAGAGCGATACCGAGCTGTTGGCGATGGGCATCGTCGGGATGGCCGAGACCTCGGTGAGTTACTGGCTCGATCAGCCGGGGGGAACCTCCCAGGAGAGGCTAATCGAAGACCTCGGCAGGCGAATTTGGCTCATTGTCGAGGACAATCTGCGCGTGGGCGGAGTCTATTTGGGGTGCCACGAGCCGCTGCCGTCTCCAGGGGAAATCGCGCGCACCGCAGAGCGTTACCGCGATCCGGGACGTGTCGCGGAGCGGCGTTAGGGCAAGGCTAAATCGTCGCCGTGTAGTGCTTCGGTGATTCGGTATTGATTGCCGCCGTCGTACTTCGCCGTATACATGGCGTTATCGGCATGCACCATAAGCGATTCGATCGCCTCATCGGCGGTCGAGGTAGCGAGATCGCTGACGGCCCGGGTTGCGACACCGACGCTCGCCGTGATGGTGAGTTCAGAGTGTGAGCACCCCGATACGGCCTCACCAAGGGCGGCGGCCAGAGCCGGTACGGATTCTGCGGTACAGACCGACGCGACGATAAATTCCTCGCCGCCGGAACGCCCGACGATATTCGCGGAAATAGATTGTGCTGTAAGAGCTCTCGCCACGGCGATCAGCACCTGGTCGCCAGCAGAATGCCCCTGGGTATCGTTGATGGATTTGAACCGGTCGATGTCGATGCTGGCGACCGCCACGGCGAGATTTCCGCTCATGTTCGGTAGTCGTGTGAGACGCGTGTGGAGACGCTGCCATTCGTAGTGGATTCCCCGCCGGTTGAGGATTCCGGTCAGCGGGTCGATCCTCGAGGCCAGCGCGTCCAGCCGGATCACGGCAATCCCGAACTGAATGACCACCGGTATCAGCACGACGACCATGAGCAGGCTCACCACTTTGGTGACGGCGGTAGCGATTGCCCCGATGGTTCCCTCGGCGACCATCGGAATGGCAAGGGCAAAAATCACAGCCGTGCACAGGGCGGCATGCGCAATGAGCAGCCGGTTTCCCAGAAAGAAACTGACGTATGCGCCGATGGGTGTGAAAAGTACGGTGCCCACGAGACCGGCGAGGTTGTTCGAGTCCTGCGAGCAGGAAAGTGCAGTCCCAAGGTCTGCGAACGCCACAAAAGCTACGGATACGGCCAATGTGGGCCATGACCAGAAGGCCCACCGCGCTGCCCAACCCAGGGCGCCGACGCCGCATACGCCGACTATGACCCTGCCGACCGTACTCGTGGGGCCGGCATCACTGAATTGGACGGTGAGGCAGATCGCGGCGAATATCAGCGCATATCCAGCGATCAACAGCCGCACAACTCGATCAAGCTTGCGGGTCTGGAGGAATGCGAGCAACCAGCCGGTAGGTACCGGTTCGGTCCACCACTGACGCAGGAATGTCATCCAGCCCGTGGCGGATACGCGGGCCAGTAGTTCTTGTCGGTTAGTGCTCAGCCAGGGCACGGATCCGAATCCTCTGCGATGTCCCGCGCGCCAGAGCCGGTCTAGCCGCAGATCGCGCCGACGGCCGCCGACTGCACCAGCTTGGTGTACTTGGCCAGAACACCCGTCTTGTATCGCGGCGGCAGCGGCTCGAATCCCGCGCTGCGTTCTGCCAATTCGGCCTCATCGACTAGTAGGTCAAGAAGGCCGTTCGCGACATCGAGCCGAATGCGGTCGCCGTCCTTGACGAAGGCGATGGGCCCGCCGTCCACGGCCTCCGGCGCGATATGTCCGACGCACAGGCCGGTGGTACCACCGGAGAAACGCCCGTCGGTCATCAGCAGCACGTCCTTACCGAGCCCTGCGCCCTTGATGGCGCCGGTGATGGCCAGCATCTCGCGCATGCCGGGGCCACCCTTGGGGCCCTCGTAGCGGATGACGACGACGTCGCCGTGGGTGATCGTCCCGTCCTCCAGCGCATCGAGTGCCGCGCGTTCCCGCTCGAAAACCCTTGCAGTGCCTTCGAACACATCGGAATCGAAGCCTGCCGACTTGACCACGGCGCCGTCCGGAGCCAGGGAGCCGTGCAGGATCGTGATGCCGCCCGTCGGGTGGATCGGGTTGTTCATGGCACGCAGCACCTTGCCGTCCGGATCGGGTGGCGCGATGTGCGCGAGATTCTCGGCCATGGTCTGGCCGGTGACCGTAAGGCAATCGCCGTGCAGCAGACCTGCATCCAGCAGCGCGCGCATCACCACTGGCACGCCGCCGATCTCATCGACGTCCTTCATTACGTGGCGGCCAAAGGGTTTCACATCGGCAAGGTGCGGCACCTTCTTGCCGATGCGGGTGAAGTCGTCCAGGGACAGTTCGACCTCTGCTTCTTTGGCGATGGCGAGTAGGTGCAGCACCGCGTTGGTGGAGCCGCCGAACGCCATCACCACGGCGATGGCGTTCTCGAAGGCCTCCATGGTGAGAATGTCGCGCGCCGTGATGCCGCGGCGCAGCATCTCGACGACGGCCTCACCGGATTTGCGCGCGTACTCCTCGCGGCGCTTGTCGATGGCAAGAGGAGAAGCGCTGCCCGGCAACGACATACCGAGTGCCTCGGCTGCACTCGCCATGGTGTTGGCGGTGTACATACCGCCACAAGCGCCCTCGCCGGGACAGATGGCGCGTTCTATGATGTCCACGTCCTCACGCGACATCAGGCCACGCGCACACGCACCGACAGCCTCGAAGGCGTCGATGATGGTCACTTCCTTCTCGGTGCCGTCGGTCAGCTTGGCCTTGCCGGGCATGATCGACCCGTTGTAGAAGAACACCGAGGCCAGATCCAAACGTGCTGCGGCCATAAGCATTCCGGGAATCGACTTGTCACACCCGGCGAGCAGCACGGAGCCATCCAGCCGCTCCGCCTGCATTACGGTCTCGACACTGTCGGCGATCACCTCACGAGACACCAACGAGAAATGCATGCCCTCATGGCCCATCGAGATGCCGTCGGACACTGAGATGGTGCCGAATTCCAGCGGGTAGCCGCCGGCCGCGTGCACGCCGGCCTTGACCGACTGGGCCAGGCGCTGGAGCGACATGTTGCACGGGGTGATCTCATTCCATGACGAGCCGACGCCGATCTGCGGCTTGACCCAGTCGTCGTCACCCATGCCTACCGCGCGCAGCATCCCGCGGGCGGCGGTCTTCTCCAGGCCGTCGGTGACGTCGCGGCTACGGGGCTTGATGTCGGGTGTCTTGGGGGCTGACATGCGCCTTAGTATCCCCGTCGGTTAGTTAACCGGTCAAAGGGGATTCCGCCTCCGGATCTTGAGCAAAGTGGCAGCATGGCCGCCATGCCATTTATGCCGGTCAGCGACTCGATGTTCCTCATCGGGGAGACGCGTGAGCATCCGTTTCACGTCGGTGGCCTCCAGCTGTTCAAACCGCCCGCCGATATCGGCCCCGATTACGCCGAGGTGTTCTACGAGCAGTTGATGGCCAGCACCGAGGTGTCTTCGGATTTCCGTAAACGCCCCGGACAACCGCTGGCGGTCATGGGCAACCTCACCTGGATCATCGACGACGAGATCGACTTCGAGTACCACGTGCGCCGCGAGGCGTTGCCCAGCCCGGCCCGGGTGCGCGAACTGCTCGCCGTCACCTCCCGTTGGCACAGCGCACCGCTCGACAGGCACCGGCCACTCTGGGAAATGCATGTGGTGGAAGGGCTTTCGGACGGTCGCTTGGCCGTGTACACCAAGATGCACCATGCCGTGATCGACGGTGTCGGTGCATTGCGCATGATGATGCGCTCGTTATCTGACGACCCCGATGCGCGTGACTGCCAAGCCGTCTGGGCTCCTGCCAAGAAGCGTGCCAAGAGCAGCATCGTGAGCACGACCAACACTTCGGCGCTGGATCTTGTCCGGGGAGCGGCCGGCGCGGTGAGACAGATCGTGTCGATTCCACCCGGTCTGCTCAGGTACGGGCGTCACGCGCTGTCTGATCCGCAGCTGGTGAGGCCGCTTTCCGCGCCACACACCATGCTGAACGTGTCGATCGGGGGCGCGCGGCGATTCGCGGCGCAGACCTGGTCGATGCCGCGGATCAAGGAGGCCGGCAAGGCATTGGGCGGCACCGTCAACGATGTGGTGCTGGCGATGTGCGCGGGCGCGTTGCGTACGTATTTAGAGGAACAGAACGCCTTACCCGATAAGCCGCTGATCGCGATGTGCCCCGTGTCGATCCGCGCGGAGGCTGACCAGAACGCGGGGAACTCGATCACTGCGCTGCTGGCCAACCTGGCCACCGACAAGCCCGACCCGCTGGAACGGTTCAGCGCGATCCGGGACTCGGTGCAGGCCGCCAAGTCGGTGCTTTCGGAGATGACGCCGGCACAGCGCATGCTGGTCGGCGCGCTCAACGGGGCGCCCGCTCTCAGCGCGGTCGTCCCCGGATTGGTGGACCGGGCCACCCCTGCGTTCAACGTGATTATTTCCAACGTTCCCGGCCCGCGCACCGATATGTTCTGGAACGGATTCGAGATGGACGGGTGCTATCCGGCGTCCATCCCGATCGATGGAGTGGCGCTGAATATCACCTGTACCAGCAGCGGATCGTCGATGCATTTCGGTCTGACCGGGTGCCGCACGAGCGTCCCGCATCTGCAACGCATCCTTACTCACCTGGAGGAGGCGCTGGTGCAGTTGGAGGAGTCGGTCGCCTGAGCGCTCGTACCCTTTAGGGGTATGCAAATCGCGCAACTCGTACCCTATGGGGGTATCTGGGCTAGAATGGCGGCATGCAGACCCGAACTCTGACTGCCATCCTTGCCGGCGCCGCCACCGCTGTGCTGATTCTTTCGGCCTGTGGGTCGGATAAAAAGGGCGATGACGCGCAGTCCGATCATTCGGGCCACTCCGGGATGACCACCACGCTGGACACCAACACTGCAGTGGCTCCGGCGTCGGATCACAACGATGCCGACGTGACCTTCGCTCAGCAGATGATCATGCATCACCAGCAGGCCGTCGAGATGTCCAATCTGACGGAGGGACGCACCACCAACACCGCGGTTCTGGAGCTCGCGAAGAACATCGAGACGGCGCAGCAGCCCGAGATCGACACCTTCACGCAGTGGCTCAATGTCTGGGGCAAGCCCCTCATGCCCGAGGGGCACGACCCGGCGGGGCATATGCCGGGCATGGTGGACACGCCGGTGTTGGACGGGATGAAGAAGCTGAACGGCGAGGCCTTCGACCAGCTGTGGCTACAGTCGATGCTGGCCCATCATCAGGGAGCCATTGCCATGTCGAATGCGGAACTCTCCGGCGGCCAGTACCCTGCAGCAAAGCAGCTGGCGCAACAGATCATCGATAATCAGCAGCCTGAGATCGATACGATGCAAGGCCTTCTCAAGGGATGATGGACATGAGCACCAAGACTTCGGCCGGACACGGTTACTCGTTGAAGAAAGATGACTACGCCAAGCGGCTGTTGCGCATCGAGGGACAGGTGCGCGGTATCGCGAAGATGATCGACGAGGACAAGTACTGCATCGACGTACTCACCCAGATCAGCGCCGCACAGAGCGCGCTACGGTCGGTCGCGCTCGGGCTGCTCGACGAGCATCTTGGTCATTGCGTTTCCAACGCCGTCGCTTCCGGCGGTGCCGATGCCGAGGAGAAGCTGGCCGAGGCCTCTGCGGCGATTGCCCGCTTGGTCCGGTCTTAAGAACGCAGGGCGGCAATTACCATCTGCCGCAATACTGCTCGCGTCTGCGCGGGTGCTGATCGGCCCGCGCTATAGGGCGTCGAGTTCATGAGTCCGAATGCGGCGTGTGCCTTGATCCGCGCATCCGATTCGTCCAGGCTGGGATCGATTTGGCAGAGCACCTGGACCCAGACCTCCACGTAGCGGCGTTGGTATTGGCGGACCTGGCGGCGCGGATTCTCCGGTAGTGAGTCAAGGTCGCGGTCCTGCACCCTGATCAGATCGCTCTCGTTGAGCGCGAAGTCGAGGTGGAAATCGATCAGTCCAGAGAGTGCCTCGAGCGCGGTCTCGGCACTCTCCTCTACGTGGGTCCCCCCTTCGAAGAGACGACGGCTGACATCGCCCAGTAGGTCCACCAGCAGGGCTTCTTTGTTGGGGAAGTGCCGGTAGATTGCCGGGCCGCTGATCCCGACGGCCGAGCCGAGATCCTCCAGTCGCACTCGCGCATATCCGCGCATTGCCACCAACCGGGCCGCGGCCTGCAACAGCTGACCCCGACGATCCGCTTTGGCGCGCTCGCGTTTGTTCGGGATTTCAGACTCGGGTATCAGGTTGGTCATCAAACCTTCTCGACGGCTCGATCTAGACAAATCAGTTAATCGAGATTATCTTAAACCAAGTTAATCAGCATTAACTGAAATTTCGAGCTTCGGAGCTGGGTATGACTCTGATTGGTGAGCAGAACAGGGCCGAGCACGCCCGGTTGGTCGCCGAGCTGCGGGAGCGGCTCGCACGTGCAGCGCTCGGCGGTAATGAACAGTCTCGGCAACGGCATGTGGACCGGGGCAAGCTCTTGCCGCGTGACCGTGTGGATGCACTGCTTGATCCGGGCAGCCCATTCCTGGAGTTGTCCGCACTAGCGGCCAATGGCATGTACGACGACGATGCCCCCGGGGCCAGCATCATCGCGGGCATTGGTCGTGTCTCGGGCCGAGAATGCGTGATCGCCGCCAACGACGCGACCGTCAAGGGCGGCACCTACTACCCGATGACGGTCAAGAAGCATCTGCGCGCCCAGGAAGTCGCGATGCAGAACCGGCTGCCCTGCATCTATCTGGTGGACTCCGGTGGTGCGTTCCTGCCGAAGCAGGACGAGGTGTTCCCCGACCGCGAGCATTTCGGCAGGATCTTCTACAACCAGGCGACCATGAGCGCTAAGGGAATTCCACAGATCGCCGCGGTGCTGGGCAGTTGTACCGCGGGCGGCGCCTACGTCCCTGCAATGAGCGACGAGGCCGTCATCGTGCGCAAGCAGGGCACGATCTTTCTGGGCGGGCCGCCGCTGGTGAAGGCCGCGACGGGTGAGGTGGTGACGGCCGAGGAGCTCGGCGGTGGCGACTTACATTCCCGTACCTCGGGCGTGACCGACCATCTGGCAGCCGATGACAAGGATGCTCTACACATCGTGCGACGGATCGTCTCCACGCTGGCTCCCAAGGCACAGTCGCCCTGGCCCGTCGTCGAAACGATTGCTCCGGAACGTGATCCGGGCACACTGTATGACGTAGTGCCTACCGATCCGCGTATCCCCTACGACGCGCACGAGGTGATCGCCCGGTTGGTTGACGGTGGCACGTTCACCGAGTTCAAGGCCGAGTACGGCAAGTCGTTGGTGACGGGAACCGCGCGGCTGCACGGGCATCCAGTGGGAATCATCGCGAACAACGGTGTCCTCTTCTCCGAAAGCTCCATGAAGGCAGCGCATTTCATCGAACTCTGCGATCAGCGCCGCATACCGCTGGTCTTCCTGCAGAACATCTCCGGATTCATGGTGGGCCGCGATTACGAGGCCGCGGGTATCGCTAAACACGGGGCCAAGATGGTGACCGCCGTCGCGTGCGCGCGGGTGCCCAAGCTGACCGTGGTGATCGGTGGCTCGTACGGAGCGGGTAACTACTCGATGTGCGGACGGGCGTATTCGCCGCGGTTCCTGTGGATGTGGCCGAATGCGCGTATCTCGGTCATGGGCGGTGAACAGGCTGCCTCGGTGCTGGCAACCGTCCGTGCCGATCAGCGGGCGGCCTCCGGACAGGAATTCACCGATGCCGAGCAGGAGGCATTCAAGTCTCCGATTCGCGAACAATATGAGCAACAAGGCAATCCGTACTATTCGACGGCGCGACTCTGGGACGACGGGATCATCGATCCCGCCGACACCCGGACGGTGCTCGGTTTGGCGTTGAGTATTTGCGCCAACGCGCCGCTCGAACCGGTTTCCTACGGCGTTTTCAGGATGTGACCCAGTGATTCGTTCAGTGCTTATTGCCAACCGCGGCGAGATCGCGGTCCGCATCGCGTCAACCCTGCGGGCCATGGGAATTCGCTCCATCGCGGTCTACGTTGATGGGGACACCGACCACCTCGGGGCCTGCAATACCGCAGTGCGCCTCGGCGCGGATTCCACCGGCTATCTTGATATCGATTCGATCATCAGCGCCGCCAAGCAAACCGGGGCCGAGGCCATCCATCCCGGATACGGATTCGTCTCGGAGAATGCCGAATTCGTGCGTGCATGCCAGTCCGCGGGGATCATCTTCGTCGGGCCGCCGGCCGCCGCGATGGATGCGATGGGCGACAAGATTCGCGCCAAGGACACGGTGGCCGCGGCGGGCGAGCCGGTGGTGCCTGGCAGTGTCGGTGCGCTATCGGATGCCGAGCTGGTCGCTACGGCCGAGAAGATCGGGACCCCGCTGATCATCAAGCCGTCCGCGGGCGGTGGCGGCAAGGGCATGCAGGTAGTACACGATCTCAACGAGCTTCCCGACGCATTGGTCACAGCGCGGCGTGCGGCCGCCGCGATATTCGGTGACGACACCTTGCTTGTCGAACGTTATCTTGCACGTCCCAGGCATATCGAGATTCAGGTGTTCGGCGACACCCACGGCAACATGGTGCACCTGGGCGAGCGTGAATGCAGTTTGCAGCGCCGACACCAGAAGGTGATCGAGGAAGCGCCCTCGCCGCTGCTGACCCCCGATCTGCGTACCGCGATGGGCGAGGCGGCCTGCCAGATTGCCCGCAGCGTTGGGTATTTCGGTGCAGGCACCGTCGAATTCATCCTGGACAGTGAAGCTCCAGAGTCCTTCTACTTCATGGAGATGAACACCCGGCTCCAGGTGGAACACCCGGTTACCGAGATGGTGACGGGAATCGATTTGGTGCAGTGGCAGATTCGTGTCGCAGCCGGTGAGTATCTGCCACTCTCCCAGAGTCAGATCAGCGTGAACGGTCACGCTGTCGAGGCGCGTGTCTATGCCGAGGACCCCACCCGCGAATTCCTGCCGACCGGTGGCACCGTGGCGCTGGCGCACTACTCGAGCACGGCTCGTACTGACTCCGCGTTGGCAACAGGTTCAGTGGTGGGTTCGCGATTTGATCCGATGTTGGCCAAGGTCGTCGTGCACGCGGCCGACCGCGAGACCGCGCTGGCAGATGCCGATCAGGCGCTCGCCGAGACTCGGATACTCGGCGTGGGCACCAATATCGCATTCCTCCGGACCCTGCTGACGAATCCTGTTGTGATATCGGGTGATATCGACACTACGCTGCTCGACAAGATCGCCTCCGAGTACCGTCCGGCCGTGCCGCCGCCTTGGGTATGGGTGGCCGCCGCGGCACTGCTGGATGGCGGCGCGCCCGGAGAGCTCTGGAACAGCAAGTCCGGGTGGCGCGTTGGCGAGCACGCGCCGCGTTCGTATCGGCTGCGGATCGGGGAGTCGACCGAACTGGTCCGGCTCTGGGGCGACCCGGTGGCCGAGGTCTGTGTCGGAGACGGCGGGCGGGTACCCAGCCGGGTGCACTGCGCGGCAGGACAGGTGAGCGTCGAATTCGCCGACCAGCTGCATCGTGCCGATGCCGCACGCTCGCGGGAGACGGCGTGGATTGCGACCGAGGACGGCACCTGGCATGCGGATACCGCACCCGAGCCCCGTCTGCGCCACCACGAGGGAGAGGACGAGGACGGCGAAATCCTTAGCCCCATGCCCGGAGTCGTACGCGCCGTGTCGGTAAGCACGGGGACCGAGGTGGAGCGCGACGCCCCCATTGTGGTGGTCGAGGCCATGAAGATGGAACACACCTTGCGGGCACCGATCGCTGGAACGGTGACCGTTTCGGTCGCTGTGGGCGACCAGGTGGCCGTCGACCAGCTCCTGGCCACCGTCCATGCAACTATCCACCCCGAGGAGGGGAGATCATGACATTCAGTACCGCCGAACTACCCGATGAGTACGAGTCACTACGCAAAACCGTTGAGGAATTTGCCAATTCGGTAGTTGCGCCGGTCGCCGCACACCACGACGCGACCAAGACCTTCCCCTATGCGGTGGTTGCCCAGATGGGTGAGATGGGACTTTTTGGTCTGCCGTTCCCCGAAGAGTACGGCGGTATGGGTGGCGATTACTTCGCCCTCTGCCTGGCGCTGGAGGAACTGGCCCGGGTGGACCAGAGTGTGGCCATCACACTCGAGGGAGCCGTCTCGCTGGGCGCCATGCCGATCTACCGATTCGGGAACGAGCAGCAGAAGGAGCGCTGGCTTCCCGAGCTATCCACCGGAAATTCTTTGGCTGCCTTCGGTTTGACCGAAGCCGGAGGTGGAACGGACATACCCGGATCGATTCGCACGAAGGCCGTCGAGGACAACGGTAGCTGGGTGATCAACGGATCCAAGGCCTTCATCACCAACTCCGGGACCGATATCACCGCGGTGGTAGGTGTCGCGGCCGTGACGGGACGCTCCGCCGACGGATCGCCGGAGATCTCTATCATTCACGTACCCACCGGCACAACGGGATTCACCGTCGAGCCCGCCTACGACAAGGTCGGCTGGCACGCCTCGGACACGCACCCGCTGACCTTCGACGATGTGCGGGTGCCCCAAGAGAACCTGCTGGGCGAACGCGGCCGCGGATACGCGGGATTTCTGCGCATCCTCGACGAGGGGCGCATCGCCATCGCGGCCTTAGCAACCGGCGCCGCGCAGGGGTGCGTGGACGAAAGCCTGCGATATGCACGCAACCGCCCGGCCTTCGGCAGCGCGATCATCGACTACCAGTCGGTCTCGTTCAAGATCGCCAGGATGCAGGCCCGCGCACACACTGCCCGATTGGCCTACTACCACGCTGCTGCGCTGCTGCTGGCCGGAAAGTCGTTCAAGACGGAGGCATCGATCGCCAAACTGGTGGCCAGCGAGGCCGCCATGGATAACGCCCGCGATGCCACCCAGATCTTCGGGGGTGCGGGCTTCATGAACGAGTCGCCGGTCGCTCGCCAGTACCGCGACAGCAAGATCCTGGAGATCGGTGAGGGTACGAGTGAGGTGCAACTCATGCTGATTGCGCGGGCCCTCAGCAGGTAATCTGTCAGAAGTACTTAGCTGGGCGGGTGACCTGGAAATCCCCTGTACCTCTCCTGAGGGCCGCTCCCCGGCAGATACCCCTATGGGGTTATGAATGTGACCTTTTCTAATCAACGGCGATAACACCTGGTCAAGAGCAATTTTCTGGAGCTGTTGAAACATTGAGTTGCCTGGTGGCGACGAACCCTATGACACACTGGATGTGTCGTGTCTACAGGAGTGAGCATGCATCTCGTAACTCGTTGGTTCCGGCGCGCCCTTGTCAGCGGTATCTGTATCGCAGGACTACTGGGCGCCGGGGTAGTTCCTGCACTCGCAGATCCGGGTGATCCCGGCGATCCGGGCATCGAAGAGCCGGCGCCCCCGCCCCCACCGCCCGTCGAACTCCCACCGCCCCCGCCGGCGCCGTGGGAACTGCCGCCGCCCGCGCCGGACGCCCCGCCACCCAGCGAGGTTCCGCCTCCTCCGCCTGCGCCCACTACGCCGCCGCCTGGGGCGCCTCCCACGGGTGACGTGCCCCCATTGCCGGTGGGATTGCTGAAGAACGAGCCCAATGGTGGTGAGGTCGTCGGTGTGGCCCAGCCCGTGGTCATCGTGTTCTCCGCCCCGGTGACGGACAAGAAGGCCGCCGAGGCCGCCGTGAAGATCACGTCGTCCAAGCCGGCGCCGGGGTACTTCTACTGGTACACCGATCAGCAGTTGCGTTGGAAGCCCACACAGTTCTGGCCCGCCAACACTGATGTCAACGTGAATGCGGGTGGCACCAAGTGGAGCTTCAAGGTCGGTGACGCCTTCGTGTCCACCATCGATGATGCGACCTTCACGATGACCACGACCCGCAATGGTGTCGTCGAGCGCACTATGCCCATGTCGATGGGTAAGCATGACAAGAAGCACGAGACCAAGAACGGCACGTACTACGTGAGCGAGAAGTTCCAGAAGATGGTGATGGACTCCTCCACCTACGGGGTGCCCGTCAAGTCGCCCGAGGGATACAAGCTCGATGTGTACTGGGCCACCCGCCTGACGAACTCCGGCATCTTTGTCCACGCGGCGCCGTGGTCGGTCGGCCAGCAGGGCAAGAGCGATACCAGCCATGGATGCATCAACCTGAGCACCGACAACGCGACGTGGTTCTTCAACCAGTCCCACCCCGGTGACCCGGTGATCGTCAAGAACTCACCCGGTGGTCCCTACAAGGACTATGACGGTTACGACGACTGGCAGCGCTTCTAACGACTACTGACGAAACATGAAAGAGCCCCCCGGCCAGAGGCCGGGGGGCTCTTTCATTAGGTCTGCTTTCAGCTCCAGATACGCACGCGCTGATCGGTTTCCAGGAACAGCTCATCCTCGCTGGTGAGCTCGAAGGCCTCATAGAACGCGTCAATATTGCGTACCACACCGTTGCATCGGAATTCCGGCGGCGAGTGGGGATCCACCGAGAGGCGCCGGATAGCCTCGGCCTCACGGGCTTTCGTCCGCCACACCTGGGCCCAGCCATAGAAGACCCGTTGTACGCCCGTCAATCCGTCGATGACCGGAGCATCGTGTTCTCCCAACGAGATCTGATAGGCGAGCAGGCCGATCGAGAGACCGCCGAGATCGCCGATATTCTCGCCAACGGTGAAGGCACCGTTCACATGCTGATCGGACAGCTCACGCGGCACGAACTCGTCGTACTGGTTGATCAACGCCTTTGTCCGTACCCCGAATTCGTCACGGTCGCTGTCGGTCCACCAGTTGACCAGGTTGCCGTCACCGTCGTACTTGGAGCCCTGGTCATCGAATCCATGGCCGATCTCGTGACCGATGACGGCACCGATGCCCCCGTAGTTGGCGGCGTCATCGGCATCGGCATCGAAGAACGGTGACTGCAAAATGGCTGCAGGGAACACGATTTCGTTCATCCCAGGGTTGTAGTACGCATTCACCGTCTGCGGGGTCATGAACCACTCGTCGCGATCGACCGGGCCGGCCAGCTTTGCGAGACCGCGATCGCATTCGGCGGCCATGGAGCGCTGGACATTCCCCAGCAGGTCGTCGCGGCAGATCGCGATCGTCGAGTAGTCGCGCCACTTCGCCGGGTAGCCGATCTTCGGGGTGAATTTGTCGAGCTTCTGCAGGGCCCGCTCGCGGGTCTCCGGCGTCATCCACGCCAGCTCGGTGATGCTGACGCGATACGCCTTGCGCAGGTTGTCGACGAGAACCTCCATGCGCGCCTTGGCGTTCGGTGGAAAATGACGTTCGACGTAGAGCTGACCCACGGCCTCGCCGAGTAGCGACTCGACCACCGCGACACCGCGCTTCCAGCGGTCGCGGATCTGTTCGGTACCCGACAGCGTGCGCCCATAGAAATCGAAATTCTCGGCCACCAGCGGCTCGGTGAGGTACGGCGCGCGGGCGCTCACCAGTCGCCAGCTGGCCCACTGCTTCCAGTCGTTCAACGGCTGTGAGGCCCAGAGCTCTGCGAAGGCGGTGAGATAGTCGGGCTGCCGCACCACCAGTTCGCTTACCTGGCCCGTGGCGGCACCCAGCCCGGAAATCCAGCCGCCCCAATCGAACCCGGCTGCGGTATTCTCCAGATCGGCGAATCGCACCAGGTTGTAGCTCAGCTCGGCGTCGCGCCGCTTCACCACATCCCAATGGGCTGCTGCGATCTTGGTTTCCAGTTCGAGAATCGTAGAGGCCGCGGCGTCATGGTCGCCGACCTCGCGCACCATCCCCAGCATCTTGGCGACGTGGGCGCGGTAGGTATCCCGCGTCGCCGCGTGTTGGTCCTCGCGGTAGTACGACTCGTCGGGCAGTCCGAGGCCGGACTGGCTGATGTGCAGTAGGTAGCGCGCGGAATCCTTGGCGTCGGTATCCACATAACAGGACACTCCGCTACCGACCCCGGCCCGCTGCAGTGCGCCCATGACGGCGGCCAGGGCGGTGGCATCCGGCGCCGAGACAATCCGGTCGAGCTCTTCGTGGAGTGGTGCCAGGCCGAGTCGCTCCACGGCGTCGGTGTCCATGAAGCTGGTGAACAGGTCGCCGATCTTCTGCGACTCGGTCCCCTCGGGCGCACCGGAGTTGGCCGCTTCGGTGATGATTTCGCGAACCTGCTCCTCGGCGCGGTCGAACAGCGTCCGGAACGCTCCGTCGACGGCACGGTCTGCCGGAATGACATATTCGGCGAGCCAGCGCCCGTTGAGGTGGCCGAACAGGTCATCCTGCGGGCGGATGGATTCGTCACGGTAGCTCAGGTCGATCCCGGACTTCGATGAGCCGCTTGCGCGAAGAGCGTCGGTTTTGGCCTGAGTGGATTCGGTGGTCACCCGTCCATGGTGGCACGGGTCGCTAGGGTGAGGCCCGTGAGCAAAGACGACCCGGCGCGTGACGAAGGCCGCGGGGCCAACGCAGTCTTTTCCCGGTATGGCGTGCTGTCGGCGGTTCTTGGGGTGATCGCGGTTGCCGCGCTGGTGCTTTCGTTGCTTGTCGGCACCGGGCATCGCGGCCAGGTGGACCGCGACCGGTACGACGCCCGTGTTCTCGATGCCGCGGTGACCTGGGTAAACACCTTGATCAACATGAAGAAGGGCAATGTCGAGTCCAGCGTGCAGGCCTTGCAGGACGGCGCCGCCGGGCGGCTGAGTGAGGAGCTGGGGGAGACCATTGCCGGGTTTGTGCAGCTGGCTCGGACTCTCGACGCCGATGCCGCCGGCGAGATCGACTCGGTGGCCATGGAAAGGGAAAGGCAGGCGGGTCCTGATTCCGATCCGGATGTCGGCCTACCGTCTGCGGAGCGGACCGACCGCGTGATGGTGGTGGCAACGTCGGTGACCCGGGCCGCCAATGGGCCCGCGAAGATCAATCCGTGGTACCTGCGACTTGCGGTGTCCAAGGTGGGAGACCAGCTCCTGGTGACGGATCTGAGGGTCCTCCAGTGAGCCGGAATGTTGTGCGCGTCCTCCTTTTTGACGTGCTGGCGCCGTTGGTGACGGTGCTGGCGCTCGTGATGCTCGGTGTGATTCTGGATTGGCCCATCTGGTGGGTGGTGGTGTGTACGGCCGCGTGCCTGCTTATCGCCGAGGGCGTCGCGGTGAACACCTATCTGGCCCGGCGTGACTCGGTGACCGTGGGCACGGACGATGACGGTCCGGGACTGCGTACGGGGATCGTGGCCCTTGCCACCGCTGCCGTAGTGGCCGTCGCGGTGGTGGGATACCAGCACTGGACGGTGCCCGACTGCGAGGGAAATGCGGACCGGTCTGCCGTGACCGATATCGTCGCGACAGTGGCGGAGGCGGTGGTGAACTACAACCCGAACAGCCCGGATACCTACGTGCGCAAGGCCACCGAACACATGACCGAGGGGCAGGCACAGTCCTTCACCCGTGACTTCGCCCGGGCCACCGTCGAGCTGAAGGCCAAGGGGATATCGCAGAAGGGCGAGGTCATCTCGGTCGGTCTCGAAGCACTCGGTCCGGAATCCGCGGTGACAGCGTCACTGGTGCGGCGCACGAGCGTCGCGGCCAAGACGCAGCCCGTGGAAGCGATACTGGCGCTGCGGCTGACTCTCACCAAACGCGACGGTCGCTGGCTCGTCGATAACATCGCGCCGATCGACCGGATCGGTGCTCAGAAAGCTAACGCGAACTGATACGCGCGAATTCGATTTCGGTGCATCGGTCCATGACGACCTGCAGACCGGCGGCGGTCGCCTTGTTCGCCGCATCGACATCGACGAGATCCAGCTGGAACCACAGTGTGCGCGCGCCGATGTCGATGGCCTCCTGGGCAATACCCGCCAGTTCCTCGCGACGACGGAACACATCCACCAGGTCGGGGGTCTCCGGCAGCGCCGCAAGGCTGGGGTAGACGGTCTCGCCGTCGAGCTCGGTGATGGTCGGATTCACCAGGAAGATCCGGTAGTCGCTGCGTGACGCCAAGTACCGGTAGACGCCGTGGCTCGGGCGGTCCGCGTTGGCCGAAACCCCCACAATGGCAATGCTCTTGGTCTCGCGCAGAATCTGAGCGATGGTCGCGTCATCGGGGGCAGTCCACACCGCGGTTCCTTTCTCGTCACCCACAGCACACCGAAAACTCAAGTGACAGGCCTCGGTATGGCACGGTAGACATGGGCATGTGTCTGAATTGACCCTACGCACCATTCACGATGAGGACGACTACGAGTCGTACATGGCCTCGTCGTACTCCGTGTTCCTGCAGGACCTGCAGAAGGACGAGATCGAGGTCAACCGCAAGTTCACCGAGCTGGACCGCATGATCGGGTTCCACGACGGAAAACGGTGGGTATCGACGGCGGGTGCCTTCAGCCGTCGGGTGGTCCTGCCGGGCGGTGCCGTCGTTCCGGTCGCCGCCGTCACATCGGTCACGGTGTCGCCGACCCATCGCCGCAGGGGGCTCCTGACGACGATGATGCGTCATCAGCTTGCGGACGTCCGGTCACGCGGTGAGGCACTCGCGATGCTGTTCGCGTCGGAGTCCTTGATCTATGGACGATTTGGATACGGCATGGCGTCGGAGGCTGCGAAGCTGTCAGGGCAGGTACGCGATCTGGCCTTCCGGCCGGGCGTGGATCTTGGCGACGGCAGTATTGCCGAGGTAGATGCCGACACCCTGCTGGCAAGCGCACCCGGCATCTACGACACCGCTATCACCCAACTTCCGGGCCAGATGTCTCGTCCACGCACGTGGTGGGACTCGTGGATCTTCGACAACGACGAGCGGCGCAAGGAGTCGGGCCGGATCCGCTTCATTCTGCATTGCGAATCCGATGGCACGGCCAGTGGATTCGGAATTTATCGACCGAAGTCTGAATGGGGTGTCAGCGGTCCGAAGGGCGAGTTGCACGTACAAGAGGTGGTTGCCACCAACTCGAGTGCGTACGCAAAGATCTGGCGCTACCTGCTGGATATGGACCTCGTGCGGACGATCACGTACCACAGTGCGGCGGTAGACGAGCCGTTGCGCTATCTGGTGGCCAATTTCCGTGCGCTTCAATGCACCCTGAGCGATGCGATCCACGTGCGATTGGTCGACATACCGCGGGCGCTGTCACTGCGGCGATATTCCGCCGAGGTGGACGTGGTGTTGGAGGTGACCGACGAATTTCTTCCGGAGAACTCCGGGCGTTACCGGTTACGCGGCGGCTTGACTGATGCCAGTTGCGAAATCACTACGGAGTCAGCCGATATCGCGTTGACCGTGCGCGATCTCGGATCTGTGTACCTCGGCGGGGTGAGCCTGCAGGCACCGGCAAGTGCAGGCCTGGTCACCGAACTGCGGGTAGGCGCAGTGCAACGGGCCGCCATAGCATTTGGCTGGCCCGTTGCACCTAGTGCGCCCGACGACTTCTAGCTAGTTGTCGTGGCCGGGGCGCCCCATCATGCCGGGGCCTTCCCAGTCACCGTCACTACGTTCCCAGCCGTGGTGACCACCGTGATGTCCCCAGCCGCCACCGCCGCCGTGTGTGTGCCACCAGATGGCGCAGGCGATACGGGCGGCGATGAACAGGAACAGCAGCACTAGGCCGGTCAGCAGGGCGATCTTGCCGAGCAGTTTGGCGCGGTCCGAGGACTCCTGGGCGCGGTCGTACTGGCCGGTGAGCCAGAAATGGGTGACATTCAGTGCGTTGGTGAAGGCACTGAAGGCCAACGGCCAGAAGAAGACAACAGCGGCTACGGCCCAGCCGACGTTCGAAGGCGGCGGTGCTGTGGGCCTGGCTGGAGCCGCGGGCGCGGCCGCCGGTGTGGGGGTAGTGGGCTCGTCAATGTGCGGTTCGTCGGTCATGGCACGAGGTTAGGCCGATTTCAGGAAGGCTGCCATAACGATCGGGTGGCTTACAGGTAACTCGCATTGGTTACGCAGCGTTACCACATGCACGGCGTCCGACGCGATGTGCGGCGAGCTATCCGCGCGGGCGGGTGCGCCCGAACCGGCGCGCTACCCGGCGCATCCGGATCAGCATGGCAACCGAGGGAATGCTCGACCCTCTCAAATAGGTCGACAACTCCGAACTTGAAACACCTATGCGCGAGGCAAACTCAGCCTCCCGTAGGCCTGAGGCCTCGAACAGCAGGTTGATCTCGTTGGCCGCCTCGCGCCGTTCACTCTCGGCCAGGTTCTCCCGGGCGCGAGCGAGGATCTCCTGCAGCGCGGTCGAAATGCCGTACAGCTCATCGGCGTCCACCACCTCTTCGACCTGGCGTGCGGTTCTGCCGAATGGATCGCGCTTCAGCGCGTGGACGATTGCCTGCCAATCGGTCAGGTCGCCACTTTGCAGAGCGCTGAGAACTTCCGAGGTCGTCCAGTGGGTAACCGGGCTGCGTGGTGACTGAGCGGCCTCTTCGGTGCTGGTATCGGTGGCGCTGGAACCCGAAGGCTCATCAGGCACTTCGGGGATGACGGCTGGCGCGTCGCTCGTGACCGTCACCTCGCATCCTCCAACATCGCCACCGCCACGGATAGGCACTGTCTGCGCACCGACGGGCAATCCATTGCGCCGTCGCCGGGCTTCGGATCAGCGAGCTGACGCACCAGCCGACTGGAAACCCACCGCTGATTGGACTGTACACAGTAATGCTGATCGATCCCGGCGAGGACCTTCGCCGCCAGCCGCGGCTCCATCAGTGAAGCCAGCCGGGCGAACTCGGTGTAATCGCGTTCGGCGTTGCGGCGCATCAACAAGAGTCCCTGCATTCGTAGCGCTTCGGCGTCGGTGGGCACGACACATTTCTGTCCGGTCGGCAGCTTCACCTGGGTGATCTCCACCGGTGTCAGGCGCGACAGGGGACCCGGCATTTCGGTTGTGTCGGTATACGTTCCGTTTTTGCCGGCTTGCAATGCTTCCAGGGCGACAGTCAAATTGTCACGCCAGCGGTCAACGAGCACCGGCTGGGATTCGGGGACCGTGACCGTGTCCTCGGCGAGACGCTTGAGCCTGGCCGCCGAGACGGCGATCGCGTGGTAGTCGATGCGCGGTTCTTCGAATCCGGCGCCCTGCAGCCGTAACGCGCTTTCGGTGTGTGGGCCCGGAAGTTCGTCGACACAGGGGGTTTCGAAGTCGACAGCAGGAAGCACGCGGTCTAGCCAGCCTGGCAGCCACCAGTTGCGGTTGTCGAACATCGCCATCAGCGCTGGTACCAGGACCAGGCGCACCACCGTTGCGTCGACGGCGATCGCCACGGCACACGCCACGCCCAGCTGTGCCACCAACGGCATTCCGGCGAAGGCAAATCCGATGAACACCGCGATCATGATCAGCGCGGCGCTGGTGATGGTGCGCGCGCTGGTGCGCACTCCGTAGGAGACAGCGTCACCGCAGTCGCCCGTACGTAAATATCGTTCCCGGACGCGTGCCAGCAGGAAAATCTCGTAGTCCATCGTGAGACCGAAGGTCAACGCCAGCGCCAGTGGCGGGATACTGCTGTCGATGTTCGCCTTATGGAAGCCCAGGAATTCCAGCCAGCCCCATTGGAAGACGACCACCAGGCTGCCGTAGGCGGCGGCGACCGACAGCACCGTCATCACGACGCCCTTGAGCGCCAGCACCGGCGAACGCAGGGTCGCGAGCAGCATCACGAAGGCGAGCACACAGACGAAGGCAAATACGCCCCACAGGGAGTGCTCGACTCGGTTGTCGTAGTCGAACAGCAAGGCCGTCGGCCCGCCCACATTGATGTCGGCGCCCGAATCCTTGAGCGCGTCGGGCACATTGGTGCGCAGCCAGCTGACGGTTTCGCGGGCCGCAGGCGCCTCGGGGTCCACGGACAGTACTGCCGAGATCAGCGCGTCATGACCGTCGGTGGAGAAGGCCGGTCCGGAAACCCGCGCGATATCGGGCGCGTGTGTGATGGTTTCCTTCGCGGTCTCAAGCGCTTGCGCATGGTCCGCGTTGGCAGCGTCGTCCTTGAAGGTCAGCAGCACCTGTATCGGTCCGAGCGTGCCCGGTCCCATTGCGACGGCCGCTGCGTCGATACCCCGTCGGATCTCATGGGACGAATCGAATTGGCGCAGCATGCTATTGGAGACCTGCATCTGCAGGCTCGGCGCCGCGAGCGTGAGCAGGAACACCGTAGCGCCCAGCGCGGACAGCCATGGTCGGCGCATTACTTCCTGGGTCCACTTGCGCCAGAACGGGATCGAATGTTTACGCAGGGGTGAAATGCGCAGCAGCCTGGACTGATTGGCCGCCGACTTGCCGAAGATGGCGAGCAGGGCGGGCATCAGTGTGGTGGAGGTGAGGACAGCGATGGCGACGACGATGATGGCGCCGGAAGCCATGGACGCCAGCGCGGGGGTACCGATCAGGTAGATACCGGCGAGAGCGGCGATCACCGTCAGGCCTGAGAGCGTGACCGTGAGTCCCGAGGTGGCCATGGCCGCGGCGATGGCCTCCTGCCGGTTCTTCCCTGAGTTCAGTTCTTCGCGATACCGCATGAGGATGAAGAGGGAATAGTCCACCGCGACGGCGAGACCGATCATCGTCACCGTCGGCAGGGCGAACACCGAGATGGTGGTGATATTGGATAGCGCAAGGACGAGCGCGACGCTTAACGCCACCGTGCACAGACCCAGCAGCAGGGGAAGCGATGCCGCGGCGAGGGAGCCGAAGGCCGCGATCAGCACGACCAGGATGATCGGGATGTTCCACTTCTCGGCTTGTTTGATGTCACCGGCGATCTGCTCGGTCATCGCGGCACCGAGCGCACCCTGCCCGATCACGTAGAGCGATACCCGGCCGCCGGCTATCTGCCCGGGTTCGCCGCCATGGATACCTATCTTCTTGCGCAGTTCCTTGGCGATATCGGTTGCCCCGGTGTTGTCGAAGCCGATCCGCAGGGTGACGACGAACGGACGATCCGGTTGCGGGGTCAGCTGCGGGGGAATGGGCTCGACAGAAACCTGACTGATCTGGGCCGCGACCTGCTTGAGGTAGTCGACGGCGGCGGTCATATCGGCGACGGTCGCATCGGGCCGGGGAGCGGCGACCAGGGCGAGTGGTGAGGCGCCATGGTCTCGGAATCCGGTCTCCATCGCGTCGTGCACCTTCAGCGACTGCGACCCGGCGACCTCGAAACCGCCGCCGGTGAGTTTCTCGCCGCGGCCAACTACCAGCCCCACCGCGGCGACAATGAGAATCAGCCAGACAGCGATGGTCAACCAGCGATACCTGCGAAGGTAATCGCTGGTGCGCATCATGACTGACTGCACGATGGCCCCTTGTCGGTAGGCGTGACGCGCATGGTCTCCCGTGGCGTGGACGTGATGCTACAGCAACGAGAGTAACGTCGCGTGCTGTCTACATATATCCCGGCAACCTGCGATGACACTGTTACTAACAGCTGGCCTTGGCGAAAAACCAGTGGTGGCTGGACATGCCTTTCACGCTCCCTGGCAACGTTGTCCTGGGTCCACCCAGGATGCGGAATTTCAGAATCTGTCCGACGATAAAGACTCGGTAACTCTTCTGGTGACTGGGCGCGTCCGTGTTTCGAATCGCCGTCGAATTTCGATACCTTGGCTGTAATCCCTCAACAAGTAGGAGGAATGTCATGTCAGCCACAACCTCGCGGCGCGCGGCCTATGGCTTGCTGAGCGCAGGTGTTCTCGCTGGCGGGCTCGCGATGAGCGCCCTGGCACCGATTGCCGCGGCCGAACCGGTCCCCCCAACCCCCGCACCGGCTCCTGCAGTGCCTGCTGCACCGGCACCCGGCCCGAACGCCGTCGCACCGGCTGCGGCGACGGTGACTCCGGACACACCCGTGCCGGACGGATGCCAGGCCAGCAAGATGACGAAGACCGTCGGCAATGTGGTGCAGAACGCGGCAGGCTACCTGG
Organism: Mycobacterium sp.; assembly: GCA_050701835.1. GTDB lineage: Bacteria > Actinomycetota > Actinomycetes > Mycobacteriales > Mycobacteriaceae > Mycobacterium. The sequence goes on from JBOGDC010000030.1 coordinate 38,576, forward strand.
AGCAGCATCCGGACGTCGACCAGGCATTCACCGAGATCAAGGCTGCTCCGCAGGACCAGATCGCCACCAAGACACAGAGCTACTTGGTGTCGCGCCCGGATGTGGCGGGCTCGCTCGGCGGTATCGCCGCGCCGTTGAACGACCTTCGCACCAAGTGCGGTCTGCCGCTAGATCTGGCACAGGTTGTCAACGGCGGTGGACTGAACCCCGCCGCGATGGGTGTGAACCCGGCACTGCTGACCGCGCTGTCCCAGAACCCGGCCGCGCAGCAGGTGGCGCAGAACCCGGCTGCGCAGGCGCTCGTGCAGAACCCCGCGGTGCAGTCCGCCATCCAGAACCAGGCACCGGCTCAGGCGCCGGCCAACTTCCCGCAGGGACCGGGCCCGGCTCCCGGACCGGCACAACCCGTGCCGTCGGTGCCAGCTGCTGTGGTCCCGGTTGGAACGGGCCCGGCGCCCGGACCGCGCGTTTAGTCTCTAACGTCGAAAGGCCGTTTGTGCACTCCCCTTCTCGGGGTTCCTGTGCACAGACGGCCTTTCGGCGTTAGGGGGTGATGTCGTGACGGTTGAGGTACCGCACAGACAGCAGTACTGCGGCATAACCGGCGAGGGGAACCAGCACGGCGGCGAGACCTTCCATGCAGTCAGCTTGCGCGGGCTCGGTGCTCCGTTCCCAGTGCGTTGACGAGATCCTGACGGCGGCTCGTTACTTTCTTGACGAGCTCCGGGACGCGCGGATCAGCCGTGTCGCAACAACGCGCCAGCCCAGCAGGAACAGCGCTGTCACCAGCGACGCGACAATAACGAAGCTGAACGCGACACCCTGGTTGCTCAGCCGTCGCAGGATCATCCCGAACAGCACGGTGCAGACCCAGACCGGGATCCCGGTGTGGGTGATCGACGCCGGGCGCGACCAACCCCGGCTGAGGAGCCAGCCGATGCCGGCGCCGGACAGGAACGGCCACGCCGTCTGCCACACGCCGAGCAACGTGATGCCCTCGGCGTGACTACGGCGGCCGATGGTGCAGAAAACGAAGATGCCGACGGCATCCAGTACCAGTGAGAACAGTACGGATGCCGCCGGCTTCTGCGTGCGTGAATTCTGTTGCGCGCTGGGCATTCCCCGACCGTAGCGGGTGCCGTGCGGCGATCAGTTAGAGGGTGCCTCCGGGTGGCCGGCTTCGATGTTGAAGGTCAGCGTGACCTTCTCGCCGACGAGTCCGGCGCCGCCGGTAATGCCGAAGTCGCCACGGTTGACTTGGGCGCTGGCCTCGAAGCCGGCGACGGTGCCACCCTGCATGCCGGGGCCCACGCCCTCCAGCGAGAGGGTCAGCACGACGGGCTTGGTGATGCCGTGCAGGGTCAGTTCGCCGTCGACGATGTAGTCGTTCTCGTTGGCTTCCTGGTCTGCGCGGACCGACGTGGACCGGTAGGTGGCGGTGGGGTGGTTGTCGGTGTCGAAGAAGTCGGCCGAGCGCACATGGGTGTCGCGCTGGTCGTTGCGGGTGTCGACAGAGGCCACGTCGATGGTGGCCGATACCGAGGGGGTGCCGTCCTCGCCGATGACGATCTCGCCGTTGAAGTCGGTAAAGGAGCCGCGCACCTTCGAGACGCCCAGATGGCGTACCGAGAAGGTGACATCCGAGTGGACCGGGTCGATAGTCCAGGTTCCGGCGGCGAGTGCGGGGGTGGTCGTGGTCATGAGTGCTCCTCAAATTCGGGGTGGGACACTCATGCCAACCGGACTATGGTCCGGTTTATTTCGGGGGATCCGAAGAATTTTTCTGTGAATCGTCAGGAGTCGGCCCGGCGCGGGATTCCGGGTCCTTATTCGCGTCGGCGGCGGCGGTGGCATCCGGGTCTATCTGACTCTCGTCGCGGAACATGAAGAAGAAGATGACCCAGCCGATCGTGGAGATGAAGATCCAGCTGACGACGCGATAGATGAGCATCGCCGAGATCGCGTCGGGAAGGGTCATCCCCGATGTGACCAGACCCGGAACCAGGAATGCCTCGACCACCAGCAGGCCGCCGGGCATGAGCGGAACCGAGCCCGCGGCGCGCGCTGCGGCATAGGCCACCATGACGCCGATCAACGACGGCCGACTGCCGACGGCATAGGCGGCGAAGGCCAGGCAGGCCACATCGGCGATCCAGTTGAACAACGACCAGCCGAAGGCCTCGCCGAGGGCGCGCCGGGTCAGCGTGACCGCTTCCATCTGCTTGAGCATCTCGCGCCAGCGAGCCACCCCCATCATCGCGGGCTTACCGCGAAGATCGTTGGACCACCGCAGGATTCGGACACCGATGCCGTCGAGCATTTCCGGTCGCGACGCAACCGCCTGCGCGAGGACCAGGATGGCCAACAATCCGCCGATGCTGAAGATCAGCGAGAACGGGTTGGTCTTGGCGCCCAACAGGAACGCACCGCCCAGGCCGAGGATCGCCAGCCCGACCGCCTGCAGCACGCCGGACATCACCAACTGCCAGGACGCGACCACCGGAGTGGCGCCCCACAGCCGCTGCTGCCGATAGATGAACGTGGCCGAAAGCACCGGGCCGCCGGGCAGCGTGGTGCTCAACGCATTCCCGGCGTAGAAGGCCGCCTCAGAGCGCCATTGACGTATCTTGACGCCCGCGGAACGCAGCAGGGTCCGCTGGATTTGGGCGAAACTGTGCATCGAGGCCATGGCGGCCAGGGCCGCCGCCAGCACCCACCAGGGATTGGCGGTCTTCAGGCTGCGCCCGGCCGCGGCCAGCTGGTCGGAGACGAATCCGATCTCCACCGCGAGCACGACCACGAGTACGACGAGGATCGCCCACCGCAGCCACCAGTACTTTCCCTGCCGCTTGAGGACGGGTTGGGGTGCAGTGATGGCGTCATCATCCGGACAAGCGTCCGGGTTTCGCTCAGGTGGCGTATTGCCGCCTACGAGACGATCACGGTCATCGGGCACGGGCACCACAGTAACGGCGACAGTGGGCCACTTCTTTCAGGTTCCCGCAGGCCACGCTAGGTGTGTCGCCCTGGTGCGGCCCCGGAGCAGCACAGAGTCTCCGTGATCCCAGTGTTTCTGTTCATCGGGATCGGCGAAATACAGCGCGTTAGTGGACGCGAGAAGCCGAGTGGGCCGGTGTTTGGCGAGTTCGGTAAGCCGCGATGCCTCGTTGACCGGGTCGCCGATCACCGAATACTCGTAGCGCTCCGGCGCGCCGACATTCCCGGCAACAGCCAGCCCTGCGGAGACGCCGATCGCGAACTCGAACGGATGGGGGAAATCTTCGGTGAGCCGCTCGCGTAACTCACGAGCGGCCGCCAGGCACGCCGTGGTGGCATCCGGGCGGTGCAGCGGCGCGCCGAAGACCGACAACGCCTCGTCGCCGACGAACTTGTTGACGAAACCTCCGCGTCTGTCGACCACCTCCACCACGATGCGGAAGAAGTCGTTGAGGATCGTCAGCACTTCCTCAGGATCGCGGTCGGCGGCCATTGAGGTCGACCCGATCATGTCGACGAAGAACACTGCGACATAACGGTTTTCACCACCGAGATTGGTACCGAGCTGCAGTGCCTGGCTGGCCACGTCGGCACCCACATGCTTGCCGAACAGCTCGCGCAGCTGACGGCGTTCCTCACCGACCTGCATCATCCGGTTGAAGCCGGCCTGCAGGACCCCGAGCTCGCTGCCGTCGTAGACATCGACGCGCGCAGCGAAATCGCCTTCGGCCACATTGCTGATGGCGGCGCGCAGCTGGCGCACGGGGTCGGCCAGCTGTCCGGCGGTGAGCAGGGCGAGCCCATAGCTGGCGACCAGGGTGGTCGAGACGATAAGCAGCACGGTGAGGGCGAGGTCTCGCGTTGAGGTCAAATCGTCCGGTTTCCACAGCGCCATACCGCAGAGCGCGATGACGCCGATGGCCGGCACCAGGGTGCCGATCCACCAGGTCAGCCGGACCCGCACGAATACCGATGGGGCGAACCGGCCATGGAACTCACTGCTGCTCAACGCCTTCGCGGCGATCGGGCGCAGGATGCGTTCACCGAGCAGGTAGGTCAGGCCGAAACTGCCCATGGCTGCCTGCATACAGCCGATGATGGTGGCCAGGGTCCATTTGGAGTCGTGCGTGGCGCCCACCGTGATGAAGGCACCTGCACCGATGACCCACCCGCCGAGGTGGACCAACGACTGCTGCAGCGGCGCCGTCAGCGCCGTGCGCAGCTCGAGTGCGGTAGGCGGCCCACCCCGGCAGTACCAACGGGCCAGACGGTGCTCCATATGTAATGCCCAGCCGACACTCGTCACCACCATGAGACCAAAGAGCACCCAGAACAACGGGGGTCCGTTCTCAAATACCCAGTCGTGGGCCGGACGCTTGAAGGGCGTCCAGTGGCGCAGGAAGTAGAACAGGAGAATCAGTGCGGCGGAATTGATGCCGATCATCGAGGCTACGAACACGGTCCACCGTGGGCCCAGCACATGCATGGCCCGAAACCATTCGCGCAGCCGTTCCATCACTCAGGTATTCCGATCGGTCTACTCCTGTTGTACCCCAATTTCGGCGCTACCACGAAGCATGCCAGTTCTTCCTGCTCTAGGGCACGGGTATGTCCGGTCGGGATCGCACGGAGTCCTGACACGGCCATATCGCACCGAACCTACTGCGCGGTAAGGTGCCGTCCATGAGTGAAGGTCTTCGCGCAAGCGGCCCATCGACGACGCAGCGCAGCATGCCCACCCTTGAGGGTGTCACCCACGAATATGTGCAAGCCGGCGATGTGTTGATTCACGTCGCCGTCGCCGGGCCGGAGGACGGGCGGCCCGTGGTGCTGCTGCACGGCTGGCCGGAAAACTGGTGGATGTGGCACGAGGTCATTTCGGCCCTCGCCGCATCCGGGCGCCGTGTGCACGCCATGGATCTGCGCGGCGCTGGCTGGAGTGAGGTCACGCCGAAGGGCTATGAGAAAGAGCAGTTCGCCAGCGACGTGCTGGCCGCGGCCGATGCGCTAGGACTGGAATCCTTCGATCTGGTCGGGCATGACTGGGGCGGTTGGACTGCGCAGTTGGTGGCTCTTAAGGCGCCGTCGCGCATTCAGCGACTGGCGATCCTCAATATCCCGCCGGTGTGGCAGCAGCCGGGCCGCGTCGCCCGGTATGCCCACAAGCTGGCGTACCAACTGGTGGTGGGGGCCCCGGTCGTCGGGCCGCTCTCTCACCTGTCGCCGACCCTGTGGTGGTTCATCCGTCGCAGCGGGATGCCCGCCGAATCGGTGACCTTTTTCCGGAGCTGCTTCCGGGATCGTGACCGCCGGGTCGCCGGTTCCAAGATTTACCGGTCCATGGTCGGCAAGGAGTTCGCCAACTTGGCGCGCGGACCGTACGACGATCAGAAGCTCACCATGCCGGTGCGGGTGCTGTTCGGTCTGGACGATGTGGCGGTGCATCCCTCGCTTCTCGCCGGGTTCCATGACCACGCCGACGATCTGAAGATCACCGAGGTGCCCAACTGCGGTCACTTCATTGTCGATGAGCAGCCCGAGCTTGTGGCGAAGTGGCTGTCGGAGGTGCTGGCCGAGCCGGCACGGAGCTGACGTTGCTGGGCTAGGCTCGCCGCATGACGCAAGCAGACGCTGCCGAGTCGGTTCATCCGTACGTGCGCAAGGGTGCTGCCTGGGCGTGGCGCCTGCTGGTGCTGCTGGTCTTCGGACTCACGTCGCTGTGGCTCTTCTGGCACCTCAAGACCATCACGATCCCGCTGTTGCTCGCCCTAATGGCTGCCGCGCTGCTGGTTCCGACGGTTAATTACCTTGAGCGGCATAAGATTCCGCGCTCGGCAGCGGTAGTGGTGGTGCTGTTGACAGGCACGGCGGCCATCGGGGGAATCCTGACGTTCGTAGTCGACCAATTCATCAAGGGTCTCCCGGACCTGTCGACTCAACTGACCAACAGCATCGAGTCGCTCAAGAACTGGGCGATCCACAGCCGGTTCCACATCAGCGAGGAGCAGATCAGTAAGGCCGGTGATGCGCTGGTTAACAGCATCAAGGACAACCAGGACAAGGTGACCAGTGGGGCGCTGGCCACGGCCGCCACGGTCACCGAGATCATCACGGGTGCCGTGCTGACTCTCTTCACGGTGATCTTCTTCTTGTATGGGGGCAGAGAGATTTGGGATTTCGTCACCCGGATCTTCCCCACTTCGGTGCGGTCTACGGTGCGCCGGGCAGGCGTGCTGGGCTTTGGTTCGCTGATCGGATACGTGCGCGCCACAGTTGCGGTGGCGCTGGTGGACGCTCTAGGTATCGGTGTCGGTCTGGCGGTTTTCAGTGTGCCGCTGGCTCTTCCGCTGGCGTCACTGGTCTTCCTGGGCGCGTTTATTCCGATCATCGGTGCTGCGATATCCGGATTCGTGGCGGTCTTCATTGCGCTCATCACCAAGGGAGCCGGCACCGCCTTGATCATCCTGATCATCGTCATCGTGGTGATGCAGGTGGAAGGCCATGTGCTGCAACCGCTCATCATGGGACACGCCGTGCGCATCCATGCGCTGGCGGTGGTATTCGCCATCGCCGCGGGTGGCGTTTTGGGCGGAATCATCGGGGCACTGTTGGCGGTGCCGACCGTGGCCGTGCTCAACACGGCTATCCGTGCACTATTGCACCCCGACGATGCCGAGGATCCGTATCTTCTTGAGGGAGAAGAGGAAGCGGAGATTCTGGATTCGGAGTTAGTGCCCGACGAGGGCCCGCCGGCGGTCAAGGCAGGCCCGGGATGTGGCGTGCCGGAACTGGGCCCGGCCCCGCCCAAAGAGTGACGGATTCTTTGCGATGAGCCTCTTGGGTGAAGAGCGTTGAATATGGCATCCGGAACCGTCCCACGATGGGTGAGCGGTAACGACCCGACGGCGTCGCTGTGGCGTGCCGCGCAGGTGTTCCGGTTGGCGAGTTTTGGTTATGCCCTACTGGCCTCCCAGTTGGCGTCCTATGCCCATTACGAGCGACAGGCGCTGAGTTGGGCGCTGTACGCCGTCATGGCGATATGGACGGGTTTCGCGGCAGTCGGATTGTCGCGCAACTGGTTCCGCCGTTGGCAGCTGGTGCTCTGTGATCAGGTGATTGTGATTGCGCTGATGCTCGCCGGGCGCCTAGTGATCGACGTGCAGTGGTACAGCGGACATCAAACATTGCCGACCACACTGTGGGTGGCCAATGCGGTGGTATCCATGGGACTGCTACGGGGTCAGCTTGCCGGCGTCATATCTGGCTTCGTTCTCGCCGCGATCAGCATCGCGGCGCGCGGACTACCCGTCAGCGCGCTATGGCTTGATGCGACCATGCCCGCATTGGTGGTCGTGGGGCTCGCGATCGGTGCGGCGTCGACCACCGCGAAGCGCACCTTCTACGAACTGCGTCGCGCGGAGCGAGCGGCCGCGGCAGCGATCGAACGGGAACGGCTGTCCCGCCAGGTACATGACGGGGTGCTGCAGGTGCTGTCGTATGTGAAGCGGCGGGGAACCGAGATCGGGGGCCCAACAGCGGAATTGGCTGCTATTGCCGGTGAACAGGAAGTCGCGCTCCGGGAGCTGATATCGGGCGCAACGACCACGACGCTCGCCGATGACGAATTGGTCGACCTACGTCCGCTCCTGCGGACTCAGGCCAGCACCGCGGTCTCGGTTTCTGCGCCGGGGTCGCCCGTACTCATCGGTCAGCACATGGCCAGTGAACTAGCCGCCGTGGTGCGTAGCGCACTGTCGAATGTGGCATTGCATGCTGGACGGCAGGCGCACGCGTACGTGCTCATCGAGGATCTGGATGACTCGGTGGTGGTGACGGTGCGCGATGACGGCAGCGGTATCGCCGACGGCAGACTGGATCAGGCCGAACGTGAGGGACGTATGGGTGTCTCCCGGTCGATCCTGGGCCGGGTAGCAGATCTGGGCGGGGCGGTGCTGCTGGAGACGGCGCCCGGCGCGGGAACCGAATGGGAGATTACGGTGCCCAAATCTCAGGAGGCGGGGGTATGACGGAATTGGATGGCGGCGAACAGATTTCGGTGATGGTTGTCGATGACCATCCCATGTGGCGCGACGGGGTATCCCGTGACTTGCAGGCGGCCGGGCTTCGGGTGGTGGCGACCGCCGACGGCGTCGCCTCGTCCGGCCGGATCGCAGCAACGGTGAAACCCGATGTGGTGCTTATGGATATGCAACTGACCGATGGTGATGGCGTGCAGGCCACCGCTGCCGTGCTGGCAGCGTCTCCGGACAGTCACATCCTGGTGCTATCGGCATCCGCCGAACGTGAAGATGTGCTGGAAGCGGTCAAGGCGGGTGCGACGGGGTACCTGGTGAAGAGTGCCTCCGCCGCCGAGCTCATCGACGCCGTGAAAGCCACGGCCAAGGGGCAGGCGGTATTTACGCCCGGTCTGGCCGGTTTGGTGCTCGGAGAATTCCGGCGCATGTCGAGCGCACCCGCGACGGACGCCGACGACACTCCTCGGTTGTCGGATCGGGAGACAGAGGTACTGCGCTTGGTTGCGAAGGGCCTGAGCGCCAAGCAGATTGCCACCCGGCTGTCGCTGAGCCATCGCACCGTCGAGAACCATGTGCAATCCACGCTGCGCAAGCTGCAACTCGGTAACCGCGTGGAGCTGACTCGGTACGCCATCGAACACGGTCTCGACGAGTAGCACACCGAGCCGCTCCCGCCCTTCCTCACAGCAAACAGATGGTGGTCAATGGCCAGGTCGTTATGACCATTTGGCCGTGGTGCGGGCCTCGGCGGCGATGTTGGGCGCGACATATCGCGCGGACGCTGGACATGGGCGGCACCCCGCATCCGTGGAGTACGCACATGTGTCTAAATGCCGACGCGCACGTTCGTATGCATTCTTCGGCAATGTAATTCGTACGTGCTTGCCGGGGCGCCCGGCCGGCCGTGGCGCGTATCCAAGGCGGATGTGATTGGGAGCACAGTATACCGATCGGTGTGATCTAGGATATGACCGACTATTCAATTAACGATTGATCGTTTAGCGTCAACGCACATTGGCGCCGCAGCCCATGGCGCTCAGCGAATACCGGATCAACGAGGAGTCTGGAATGCGTGGTGCGCCGATTCGTGCGTCCGGTGTCATGGGACGAGACGTCGCGCGACGCCCGGGCCCGTCGTGACCACATACGGCGGTGAAGTCGTAACCGGCGAGGGTGTCGCAGAGATCCAGGATTGGACCACGGGATACGTCAAGCGCCATCCGTTGGAGTCGCTCAAAACTGTTGGTGAGCAATTCATGCTGGGCGTGCGCACTATCCAGTGGTTTTTCGTTGACTTGTTCACCGGGCAGTTTCAGTGGCAAGAGTTCGTCAGGCAGGGGGCGTTCCAGGCCTCGACGGCGGTGGTGCCCGTGATCCTGGTGACGCTGCCTATTGGTGTCACGCTGTCGATCCAGTTCGCGCTCTTGGCTGGTCAGGTGGGTGCGACGTCATTGGCCGGCGCCGCCAGCGGCATCGCGATCATCCGCCAGGCCGCCTCGCTGGTGGCCGCGGTGCTCATGGCTTCGGCCGTCGGTTCGGCGATTACCGCCGACCTCGGTTCGCGCACGATGCGTGAGGAGACCGACGCTATGGAGGTCATGGGTGTTTCGGTGATCCGGCGCCTGGTGGTGCCGCGTTTCGCGGCGGCGATCATGATCGCTGTCGCGCTGACGGGTGTGGTGTGTTTCGTCGGGTTCCTGGGTGCCTACTTGTTCAATGTCTATTGGCAGAGCGGTGCGCCTGGCAGCTTTGTGTCCACCTTTGCGTCCTTCGCCACCCCTGATGACATGGTGTTGGCCTTCTTAAAGGCCGTTATCTACGGCGCCATTGTGGCGGTGGTGGCCTGTCAAAAAGGCTTGTCCACCAAGGGCGGTCCCATCGGCGTCGCCAACTCGGTGAACGCGGCGGTCGTCGAATCGATCCTGCTGTTGATGATTGTGAATGTCGCTATCAGCCAGCTGTACATCATGATGTTCCCGCGGACAGGGCTGTGACATGACGGTATCGAGCTATCTGTCGCCGGGTAGGCGGCCACTCATACGTGCTTACAAGAGAATTCGCCAACCGCTGATGCGGTTTGGCCATATGGTTGCCTTCTTCTTCCGTGCTCTCGCCGGGGTCTCGGTGGTGCTGCGCCACTACCGGAAGGAATTCTTGCGGCACCTGTCCGATATCGCTTGGGGCAATGGCTCTTTGGTGGTCGGTGGCGGCACAGCGGGTGTTGCCTTGGTCTTGGGAGTCACTGCTGGCGCACTGGTGGCCATTGAGTCATACAACTTCCTGGACCTCTTGGGGCTGGGGCCCGCCACCGGCATCATCAGCTCGTTGGCAAGTACGCGCGAGCTTGCACCGATCATGGCCTCACTGGCATTCGCCATGCAGGCGGGTTGTCGCTTCACGGCACAGCTGGGATCGATGCGCATCGCCGAAGAGATCGACGCGATGGATTCTGTTGCGATTCGGCCGATCCCATTCTTGGTGACCACCAGGCTGATGGCGGCGATCATCGCGGTGATTCCGCTCTACCTGGCATGCCTGGCAATCAGTTACTTGTCCTGCCAGGTCATGGTAGGCATCCTGAGCGGCGGTTCGGTCGGGTCATATCTGCACTACTTCGGGATCGGCGTGAGCGGTATCGACATCGTCTACTCGATCATCAAGACGGTCGTTTTCGTGTGGATCGCCTCGACGGTCCAGTGCTATTACGGGTTCTACGCCAGCGGCGGTCCCGAGGGTGTGGGAATCGCTGCCGGACATGCCATGCGTGCCGCTATCACGGTTGTCGTGATGGTCAACATGCTGCTGACGATGGCGCTGTGGAGCGTCGACGCCGGCGCGAGGCTGGGTGGTTAGGTGCCGAATTCCTTTGAAGCGGACGGGCGTGGCCCGTCAGACAGCCAGCTTCTCGCGGTTTCCCTTGTCACACTCGCGATTATCGTAGCCCTCACCGGCACAATGCTGTTGAAGTCTGCGGGGCGGCTCGACGACTACGTGCGCGTGATTGCCGATCTGGTGAACGTCGGTGATGGGCTACCGCAGAAATCGGATGTCAAGTACCGCGGTGTCCTGGTCGGTGAGGTCGATAACGTCATCCCGGCTACTGGCGGCACGCCCAATTTCGTGCACATCAACCTCAAACCGCAGTACATCAACTCGATTTCGGTAACCACCACCGCACGCGTGGTGCCGAGCAATGTCTTCGCGGTGTCGTCGGTACAACTCGTCGATCGCGGGCCCGGCGCCCCGATCCGTGACGGTGCGCACATCTCCGAGGACACCCAGCTGCCCACCGTGCTGTTCCAGACCACCGTGAGCAAGCTGCGCGACATCCTGAATGCCACCGGGCGCGGGCGCGATGACAATTCGGTAGGCATCCTGGCCGCGGTGGGCGCGGCTACGGACAGTCGTCGGGTCAAACTCCTCACCGGCGGCGCCCAACTCAGCCGCCTCATCACCGAACTGAACGCCATCGTGACCACCGACACGGGGCCCTCGACGGTCTCGGCGCTCCTCGAGGCCACCGAAGGTCTCAAACAAACCGCACCCGAACTACTGGATTCACTGCACCAAGCCGTGCAACCCATGCGTACTCTCGCCGAGAAACGCGAACAACTGACCAGCCTCATCTCCGGTGGCCTACACACGGTGGGCACCACGAGGCAGGCCTTCGACAACCACACCGACCAACTCATCGGCATCACCACCGGACTCACGCCGCCGATCGGGGTTTTCGCCAAGAATGCCGACAAGTTTGTGCCCATTTTTCGAAACATGAACAAGCTGTCCCGCAATTGGTTCGAACACATGTGGATGTCGGACCGGGACCTGCCCAACATGCCGATCGCGGTGACGCTGGCACCGAGCTACACCTACACCCGCGCCGACTGTCCGCGCTACGGCGAGCTCAAGGGGCCGAGCTGCTCCACTGCCCCCGAACAGGTGGTGCGGCCCGACCTACCCGAAACGTTGCTTCCTCAGAACTACAAGCCGCCCGCAGATCTCGCGCCGCCCCCGGGAACGGCAATGGACCCCAACGGGAAGCTGATCGCGGTGGGGCCGCCGAGGGTCGTGCCCCCGGGCGGTCCGAACCTGACCGATCCGAACCCGCCGCTGCCGCCGTGGCAGCCGGTGCCCATGCCACCCGTGCCAGGCACCGCCAATCCTGATGACGTAGCGCCAGCGACCACCGCGCCCGCCTCGTTCGGTGGAGGCGTCGGACCCGTTGGTAGCCAACGTGAGAGGGATCAGCTCGGTGTGATCACCGGCGAGCCGGCCAGTTCGGCCACTCAGCTGCTGCTGGGTCCGGTGGCCCGGGGAACCGCGGTGTCTTTCGTTAAGGAGGTACAGCGGTGAAGTTCCGTGGTCCGTTGATTGCGCTATCGGTTTTTATGGTGGTGGCGCTGGCACTCAGCTGGTTGGTGTTCGCCACGTTGCGTCGTGATGTAACCGGAAGCACAACAGCGTATTCCGCGGTGTTCAGCGATGTGTATGGACTGCGTGACGGTGACGACGTGCGCATGGCCGGCGTGCGGGTGGGCCGTGTCGAGAAGATCGAACTGGTGGACAACGAGCAGGCACGGGTCGACTTCGTTGTCCAGAACGATCAGAAGTTGTACGGCAACACGATCGCCTCGGTGACGTACCAGAACATCGTGGGCCAGCGCTATCTCGGTCTGTCACCGGGCAAGTCCGGTGACATCACTGTGCTGTCTGCGGGGGCGACGATCCCGGTGGAGCGCACCGACCCGTCGTTTGATGTGACGACGCTGCTCAACGGTTACGAGCCGCTGTTCAGCACGCTGTCCCCGGAGCAGGCCGACAACCTGACCAAGGGCGTCATTCAGTCGCTCCAGGGAGACAACGCGTCAATTGTCACCCTGGTTAATCAAACATCGGTACTGACAAAGACATTCGCCGGCCGGGACCAGGCGCTGGGCAATGTGATCACCAGTTTGAACGCCGTAACCGGCAACCTCGCGCAGCAGAACGACGGCCTGGACAAGACGCTCACCCAGACGCGTCAGATGGTGTCGGACTTGGATCGGAAACGGCCTGAGTTGGTGTCCTCGGTGGGATCGCTGGCGCAGACCATGCGCCGCCTATCGAAGGTCACCAACGATGTGTATCCCTCGCTCGACGAGATCATTACCCGGCAGCCCGGTTTCGGCAGGCACGTGGTGGGCATTGAACCTCAGTATGCATTCCTGGGGGACAACCTGCCGATCGTGCTGAAGGGGCTGTCCCGCTTCTATTCCGAGGGCGCATTCATCAACGTCTACATGTGCGATCTGAACCTCACCGGCTTCTTCCCCGGCCTCAACGACGTGATACCGATCATCGTCAACGCGGCGACTCCCGGAAACGTGGCCCAACACACCCCACGATGCAGGAATATGGCCAATGGCTGAGCAATCCAGATGGCAGAAGATCAAGAACCGGCCGGTTGAGACCTACAACAAGACCTGGCTGGGGTTCATCGCGATCACGGTGATTGGTGCGCTGATCGCAACAATGTTGTTGTTCAAGGCTTTAGGGCTGGGGTACAGGAGCTACACGGCCGAGTTCTTGCAGGCTGCATCGCTGCGTCCCGGGCAGCCGATCACGGTTGCCGGTGTCTCGGTCGGAAACGTCACGAGCATGAAGCTGGTCGGGGATCACGTCGAGGCGGGCCTGAAGGTCCGCGATGACGTCACGCTCGGCAAGGACACCAGGGCCTCGATCCGGGTCACCACCATCCTGGGTTCGCGCTATCTGGACCTGCGTCCGAGGGGTGGAGGAGCATTGCCTGGCAAGACAATTGACCTGGCCCACACCGAGGTGCCCTACGACCTGCAGGCCGCGTTGGCGGGGGTGACGAATACCTTCGACCGGGTCGATTTCGACAAGGTGGCGCAGTCGCTCAGTGTGCTGGGCAAGCAAATGCAGGGGCTGCCGGATGTCGTTCCGCGGGCCATGACGAACGTGCAGGCGCTGTCCTCGGTCATCGCCGAGCGCCGCGATCAACTCGGCACCCTGCTCAAGAGTACGGAGAAGGTCACCAACACGCTGCGCCGCCAGCAGCAAGGCATCGGCGTTCTGATCAACCAGGGACAGGATCTCCTCGGCGAATTAGTGTCTCGCCGCAACACCTTCCACGCGATGCTGCAGTCGTTCACAGACCTGGTCGAGCAACTCAGCAAGGTTGTTATCAAGGATCGGCCGCAACTCGACGAGATGCTCAAGATGGCTCACGAGCTCTCGGACATGCTGGGTAAACACGACGACCTGCTTCGCAGCCTTTACCCCATTGCGCCGGTCCTACTGCGCGGCATCGCCAATTCCACAGGTACCGGTAACGCCATCGATATCAATCTGACGAACGGGCTGCTGGTCGACTCGTGGATGTGCGCGATCAGTGGGCGCGCCAAGCAATTCGGAATGATCCCGTATTTCAAGGACTGCAAGTGATAAATAAAGGCGACGGAAGAAGTCGGCTGACTGCTGTGATCGGCACGTCGGTGGTGGTGGCTGCTTGCATTCTGGGCGCGGGTGCGCTCTTCGTGAAGTCGAAGCTGGATCACATCACCCTTACGGCGCAGTTCGACAACGCCTCCGGACTCTATGAGGCCAATGTGGTTGCAGTGCTGGGTATGCCGGTCGGCACGATCACGAAGATCACTCCGAAATCGGGGTATGTCGAGGTGCAGTTCACCGTCGATAAGGACGTCAAGGTGCCCGCGGAGGTGCAGGCCGTCACCTTGTCCACCTCGATCCTGACCGACCGCCAGCTCGAGCTGTCCCCGCCCTATCGTGGCGGTCCCACGCTCAAGGACGGCGACACCATCGGGTTGGACCACACCAAAACCCCCGTCGAGTTCGACCGGGTATTGGGCGTGCTCGACAAGCTGTCGTTGTCCCTCAAAGGCGACGGCAATGGTCAAGGGCCAGTGGCCGATATCGTCAACTCCACCGCCGGGGTGGCCGACGGCAATGGCGAGAAGATCAAGTCGGGGCTCGGCGAGCTGTCCAAGGCGCTGCGGCTCAGCTCGGAGGGCGGGGTGACCACCCAGGAGCAGATGAGCACCATCATCAAGAACGTCAGCTCCCTGTTCGACGCGGCGGCGGGCAACTACGGCAAGCTGCGTGAATTTGCCTCCACCGTCCATCAGCTCAGTCAGATCCTCGATGACGAGGCACTGGGTACCGGCTCCACCGGGCGCAAGTTCAATGATCTGGTCAAGCAGGCCGGCGACGTGGTCGAGGCCAACCGTGGACATCTCAAACAAACCATCCTGAACTCGAACACCGCACTTAAGGCGGTGGTCGACAACCAACGCGAGATCTCCGAGTTCATCGACGTCACGCCGCTGGCGTGGGACAACATGTACAACGTCGTCGACCAGGACAACAAGCGACTGCGTATCCGGTTCATGACTGATCGGCTGCTTTTCGAGAGCCAGATGGACAAGGAAATCTGCAACATGATGGGTCTGCGTCAATTGGGTTGCGGCACAGGAACCCTGCAGGACTATGGGCCAGATTTCGGGCTGACCTACGTCCTGGATGGTCTCGCGGCGATGGGGCAGAAATGATGGCGGCGCGTACAGGGCTGATGACATTGGCCGCGGCGGCCGCCACCGTTCTTAGCGGATGCGCCACCAACGGGCTGGGCGATCTGCCGCTGCCCGCTCCCGGTATCGGCAGCGGTGGGTATCACCTCACGGCCCTGTTCTCGAATGTTCTGAATCTGCCAGCTGGCGCCAAGGTGAAACTTGCCGGCGCCGACGTGGGGCAGCTCGACGACATGCGGGTGAGCAACTTTACCGCTATCACCACACTGCGCATTCTCGACGGTGTGCGGCTGCCCAAGGGCAGCACCGCCGAATTACGTTCGGCCACACCGCTAGGCGATGTTTTCGTCTCGATTCGCCCTCCGGCCGTCGCGACATCGGATACGCCGATCCTCAAAGACGGAGACACCATCGGTCTCGACTCGACGACCGCCGCCGCCACGGTGGAGTCCCTGCTCAGCTCGGCCGCCTTGGCCTCCAACGGTGGGGCTGTGCGCAATTTAACCAATATCGTGAACGGTTTCGGCAAGGCCACCGGCGATCAGGGCCAGGCGTTCGGTGATCTGATCGATGATTCCAATCAGCTACTAAGCACCTTGAACTCGCGTTCGGTACAGATTTCCGAGGCGCTCACGCAGACCTCGCAACTGGCCGACCGGCTCGATGCCAAGAATCAGACCGTCACCGATATCGTGACGGCGGCAGGGCCGGCGACCGAGACCCTGGCCGCCAATACCAGCCAACTGTCCGAACTCTTGCTTACGCTGGGCGACACGACACGTCAGCTGCAGAAGTTCCCGTCGATCGCCGGTACTGACACCAGCGGGCGCAGCATCATCGCCGATGCCAACACCGTTGCCCGGGCCTGGAACGACGTGGCACTGGATCCCGACACCAGCCTCGCCGCCTTCAACCGGATACTCCCCACTGCCATCAAAGCAACCGCTGGAAACTCGCTTTCGCTGAACGCGTCGCTCGACCAGTTGGTTCTCGGCTCCATACCCGATGCGGGCTCTCTCGCCGATATCGGCACACACGGGCCCAAACGGTACAACTGGGCGCAGCTGGTGGGTTCTATGAAATACACGCTGTGGCGTCTGCAGGAGCGGGTCGTGGGTAAGGGCGTTTACGGCCAGGACATTCCGGTGCGCCCCAGCCCCACCGAACCCGGTGTCATCGAGACGGTTCCGCCTACCCCGGGTCCCGGACGATGATCAACGCGATCGCCAATGCTCTGGTCAGTGCGGTACGTGCGGGCCATCGCCAGAAGGCGGTGCTGTCGGGTGTCGCACTGGCGTTGACCTTGGTCGTGGCGGTGACGTATTTGTTCGCGGGTGCGTTGCGGGTCAACCCTTTTGCCTCCACCTATCGAGTCAGGGTGCAACTGACCGAATCGGGTGGTCTGCTGCCCCATCAGGATGTGGCATTGCGGGGAGTCAAGATCGGCACCGTGCAATCGGTGGAGTTCACCCAGCAGGGCGTCGAGGCGACCGCTGAGATCCAGTCGAAGTACAAGATCCCCGCCGCGGTCAAGGTCCGCGTCACCGGCTTGTCGGCTGCCGGTGAGCAGTACATCAACTTCGAGGGCACGCCCGGTCAACAGGGGCCATTCCTTGAGGACGGCAGTGTGATTGCCGAGGGTGCGCAGGTGCCGGTGACGCTGGCGACGCTGCTCGCCGATGCCGATGGACTGCTAGCGCAGGTGGACCCTAAGAAGCTTGAGCTCATCAAAAAGGAGCTGAGCCTGAGCAAGGATGGGCCACGCAAGCTGACCGACATCATCGATGGCGGCACGTTCTTGTTGAACACCCTGGATTCGGTCCTGCCGGAGACCACCAGCATCCTCAAGACCAGCCGCGTGGTGCTGACCCTGGCCGCGGACAAGAACGCCGGGATCAAGGCCACCGCCGATAGCCTGGGCCGCACCCTGCGCGGCGTCGACAAGATGCAAAACGGCTACCGCACCCTGATCGACCAAACCCCGAAGACCCTGGGCGCGATGGACAACCTGTTCGCCGACAACTCCGACACCATGGTCACCCTGTTGGCCAGCCTGGCCGCCGCCTCGCGGATGCTCTACGTGCGTACACCCGCCATCAGCGCGTTCTTCCCCGACTACCGCGGATCGACATTCGGCGCGATCGCCGATGCTATGCGTGACAACGGCGTCTGGGCGACCGCTGATCTGTACCCGCGGTATGCCTGCGACTACGGAACTCCGCGCGTCCCGCCGTCTACAGCCGACTTCCCTGAGCCGCCTATCTATACCTACTGCGCCAGCGACGATCCGGCGGTGTTGATTCGCGGTGCCAAGAACGCACCGCGTCCCGCGGGGGACGACACTGCGGGAGCGCCACCTGGCGCCGATCTCGCGAAGGCGACCGACCCCACCCCCCGGGGGAGGTACACCGTCCCGACCCCCCAAGGCGGGCCAACACTACCCATCGAACCCCCGCGCTGATCAGGTGAGCGCGACCATCATGCAGGAACCCACACCCCGCCAACGCCTTCCGCGAGGGCAAGGGTGGCTACTGCGCCAGCAGATCATCGATACGGCGATGGAGCTTATCGCCGGATCCGGCGAAGCTCGGGCACCTTCGGCACGCGAACTCACGCGTGCGCTCGGCATTACAGCACCCTCCTTCTACCGGCATTTCGCGAGTACGGACGCGCTGGCGGACGCCATCTGCGCGGCATACTTCGAACGGCTGGGGGAGGAGCTACGGCGGGCGACATTCAACATCTCCACGGCAGCGGGACGACTGCATGCGCTGGGCGTGGCCTATGTGCGGTTCGCCGCGGAGAACCCACTTATGTACCGGTTCGCGACAGCCGGCTCACCACGCGTTGTCGGCGAATCTACTGAAATACTCAGGAGCTCAGCATTTCTCCAATTGCGGGGCATTGTTCAAGAACTCGTGGACGAGGATCGGTTTCCTGCCGGTAGCACCCTGGGCTCGAGTCTGCAGCTGTGGGCGATCACCCACGGAATCGCCTCGCTGCTGGTGACACGGCCGAATTTACCGTGGGGTGAGCGGGAAGCCTTCGTGAGCCGGACCCTGCACTCCGCCTACCTGGGGCAGGTACAGGCAGGTCCCGGGCATGCGGGACGAATCGTGGATGAGTAGGGCTACCTAGTGCAGTGAGAAACCCCTACCCGCGGTGGTAGGTCTACGTGTTCACCTTGGGTTGAATAGCCGCCAATCTGAGAGGCATGACAGATCCACAGTTGCAGCAAATGACCGCGACGCTGGACGAACTTGACGGGCGCGAGCATGCGCTGCGTGCCGAGCTCGATGCGTTGCGGGGTCGGATGGTCGAATGGACCAACGCCGAATACCTTAGAGCACAGCAGTATTGGGAAGAATATCGGCGCAGCGAGGGGTCCGCGCCGCTTGTCACGCACGTCGTCGCCCCGGTCGCGGCGCCGGTGCTGGGCGCAACCCGGACGGCACCTCCTCGGCGAGAGCCATTCTGGACCCGTGAAGGATTCGCCAGTAAGGCAATGGCGTTCGCGGGTGCGGTGGTGACGCTTGCCGGTGTGATCATGCTCTTGGTGCTGGCCGCCAAGAGCGGGTACTTCGGTCCGGTGCCGCGCATGGCGTCCGGTGCCGTCCTCGCCGCCGGCCTTGTCGGTCTGGGAATCCGGGTGCAACCCCGCCCGGGTGGGCGGGTCGGTGGTATTGCCACCGCAGCAACGGGATTCGCTGCCGCGTTCTTCGACGTGCTGGCGCTTACGGTGATCTACCACAAGATTCCGGTCGTCGTGGGGCTGGTGCTCGCGCTGGCCATCGCCGGCGCCGGGTTGGTGTTGGCGCGGCAATGGAACTCTCAGCCTTTTGCGGCGGGTGTGGTCGCCGCGATCACGGCGCTGGCCCCATTCCTCACCGATGGGTTCACCGTCGAACTGGCCGCCTTCGCGCTGGTGCTGCTGATCGCGAGCCTTCCCGCTCAGATTGGCCGGAATTGGCCTGTCCTGCATGCCTTCCGGACCATGGGTGTCACTGTGACGTTACTGGCGGCGGTTCGTGCCACGGCAGATGTCGGACATCCGAACGCCCTGCTCGCCATGGCGGTGCTGGCACTGTTGGTCACGCTGGTGGGGTCGCTGTGGCTGCTCACCGGCGATTCCGTCAGCGGGCGGGGCGACCTTACTTCGTCCGTGATGATCGCCGTCGCATCCGCGCCGGTTCTCTATGGCGCCTTGTCCTTCTCCGTGTGGCCGCTTGGGGTGCTGGTACCGATGGGGCTCGCTGTGGTGATGGGAGCGGTGCTGTTGTTGGTCGGCGGTCTTCCGGTGCATGCGCGCATCACCATGGCCGCAGTTGCGGGCCTGGCGCTGTTGCAGGCCTCGGTCGAGGGCACCCGGGAGGCGCTGCTCGCCGTCGTGCTGCTGGTCATCGCGTTGTCCTTCACTGCCGTTGGATACCAACTCCGGGAACGTATTTCGTTGGCACTGGGCCAGGTGTTCGGTGTGCTGGGTGGAATGACGTACCTCGCATACGTGCCGCCGGAGCTGTTGACCGATTCGGAGGGCGCCGTACGCGCGGCGGGTCCGGTGCTTGTCATCGCCAGTGTGCTGGCCGCCTCTACGGTCGGCATGGTGATGGCCGCCATGCATCGGGTTGGCTGGGCGAGCCCGGAGTCCGTACCCCTGCGCGGCGCGTTGGCGGGGGCGTCGATGCTGTATTCCGGGACGGCGGCGGTGATCCTCTCGGGTACCGCGCTGCTCGGCAATGACGACGGATTCCTGCTGGGTCACGGCCTGGCGACGGTGTCCTGGATGGCAGTGTCGGTGGCGTTACTGCTTGCCGGTCTGCGGCGCTACCGCGACCACAGTTGGGTGACCAGAACAGGATTCGTGCTTGCCGCGATGGCGGTCGCGAAGCTGTTCCTGTTCGACCTCGCCACCCTCGACGGCATCGCCCGGATCGGCGCGTTCATCGTCACCGGTCTGCTGCTGCTCGGCGGTGGCACGCTCTACGCGCGTGAATACGCCACCCTCGCAGGGAAGGCCAGCGAACAACCTGCAGCCGAGGGGCACCGCTAGATGCGACGGCCCTCTCGGCGCAGCAGATCCTGGGCGCTGACACTGCCACCGCGGCTGCGGCGGGTCTCGTCATCGGCCTGCGGCGGTGTGTTCTGTCCACGATTGGAACCGGGAGCCGGCAGCGCATCCGTCTCGTCTGCGGCGGGACGCGGTGTCCGCTGCCGTGGGGCATCCGGCTTGGCGGCGTTCGGCAGGGGTATCGCCGTCGTCGCGTCCTCGCCGGGTTTCCCACTGGCTCGGCTCGGCTCGGACTGTGTCGGACCGGATTCGGGCTTGGATACCGGGATTGCGGTGGTCGCATCCGATGACTGTGGGTCGGCTGCCGGGCCGGAACCGGGCTGCTTGGGGCCGCGGAGCTCACCGAGCCACGACTCAATCTCCCGGTCGGCATTCCGGCGGGCCGGGCGGTGCGTCCCCGCCGCGCTGCTGCGGGTGGTCGGAGCGTCGGGGCCGGACGGGTTTCCGCCGGGCACCCGGGTCGTGGGCGCATCGGTGGGAGCAACGTTCTTGCCGGGCACCGACATTCGCGTTGTTGCGGGGGCATCCCCACCAGCATCGCCTTGCGGCGGCAGGTTGACCGGTGTGGTCGGGGGAGCGGGCGGGGGCGGAGTGGGCCGCACCGGAGCCGATGGATCGTGCTGGCGCGGTGTGGGTGTCGAGGGCAACCGGGTGCGCTCGGAGGGCACCTGCAGTTTGGTGGTGCGTGCGTTGGACCCGACCGGGGAGGTGGCCGCGGCGATGGCCTGCTCGCGGCCGGTCGGACGCTTGCGCTCGTCGGGAAGGGTGACCTCGCCGAGGCCCATCTTGACCTGGATGCGCTTCATCCACACTGGAGCCCACCAGCAGTCGTCTCCGAGCAGCTTCATGACTGCGGGGATCAGCAGCATGCGCACGATGGTCGCATCGAGGATGAGCGCGGCGATGAGGCCGAAGGCCAGGTATTTCATCATCACCAGGTCGGAGAAGGCGAAGCCACCGGCGACCACGATGAGGATGAGCGCGGCGGCCGTGATGATGCGGCCGGTATTGGCTGTACCCACGCGCACGGCTTCGGTGGTCGAAAGCCCTTGGTGTCGCGCCTCGATCATGCGGGACATCAGGAACACTTCGTAGTCGCTGGACAGGCCGTAGATGACGACGATGATCAGGACGATGACCGGCGCCGTGAGTGGTGTCGGGGTGAAGTTGAGCCACTTCGAGAAGTGTCCGTCGACGAATATCCAGGTCAGGATGCCCATGGTGGAGCCCAGACCGAGGGCGCTCATGACGGCGGCCTTGATCGGCAGCACCAATGATCCGAATGCCAGGAACATCAGGATCGTGGTGACGCTGATCAGAATGACGATCACGAACGGGAGCTTGTCGAAGACGGTGTCGATCGAGTCTTGTTCAAGCGCGGGGGTGCCGCCGATATACATCGTGACGCCCTTGGGCACGGGCATGGCCCGAAGCTCTTTGACCTTTTCGCCGGCGGTGTTCCGGTTGACCAGGGCGTTCTGGATGACCTTGACGCTGGGGTCGCCATCGGTCGTGACCGGCTTACGGGGCTGCCACATCTGGGTCTTGTCCCCACCGGGCTCGACGAATCCGGGAACCTTCATGGCATCGGCCCGGATCTGGTTGAGCTGCGTGTCCGTGGCGCCCTTGGTGACGATGGTAATGGTTTCGGTGCGGAAGCCAGGGAAGAGCGTATCGAAATCTTCCTGTGCCATGCGCGTGGGATTAGTTGGTGGCAAGTACTTTTCGCTGAATCCACCGAGTTTCAGATTGCTCAGCGGGATGATGAGCAGCAGCATCACGATGACGATCGGGACGGCGAATGTCAGCGGCCGCTTCATCACGAAGACGACGGTGCGTCCCCAGAAGCCGTTCTCAAGTTCCTCGCGGGACTTGGTCCGGCTGAACCGTTTGATGCTCAGTGCGTCGACATGCCGCCCGAGAACACTCAGGCATGCGGGCAGCACGGTGACGGACAGGATCGCCGCGAGTAGCACCGAGGCGACACCCGCATAGGTCAACGACCTCAGGAACTGCTGGGGCACGATCAACATCGGCAGCAGGGCGGCCGCGATCAGGGTCGCCGAGAATATAACGGTGCGACCCGAAGTGACGACGGTGCGGCGCACCGCGGTTTCGGTGTCGTAGCCGTCGGCGATCTCCTCGCGGAAGCGGCTGACGATGAACAGCGAGTAGTCGATCGCGATACCCAGGCCGATGAGCGTGACCACCGGCTGGGCGAAGAAGTGCACGGGAGCAAATAGCGTGACCATTCGCATGATGCCGAGGGCGCCGGCGATAGTCAGGCCGCCGACCATAAGGGGCAGGCCGGCGGCGATCACACCGCCGAAGACGAAGAACAACACGACGGCCATGACGGGCAGCGACAGGACCTCCATGCGCTGCGTGTCCTTGCCGATGGTGCCGGTCAGCTCGCTGGCGACTGGCTGCAGGCCGGCCAGCTGGATGTCGACACCGTTGAGGAGGAATTTGTTCTTGGCGGGGTCGTCGTCTTTGTCCGGATCCGACAGCGCCTTGTAGTTATTGAGGATGGTGTCGTCGTCGTCGCCCTTGAGGCTGACGGAGACGAAGGTGTGTTTGCGGTCGTCGGTCACCATCCGCTTGACGGTGGGGTCGGTGGTGGTGGGGGCGCGGAGCCAGCCGGCCCAGCCGTAGATCTGGTCGGGATAGTCCTTCTGCAGCTGGTCGAAGTGGTCGATGACCTTCTTTTGGAAGGCGGGATCGTCCACCGTTTTGCCCTCGGGCGCGGCGATGACGGCAATGACGTGGGTGGTTCGGTCACGCCCCAGCGCGTCGTCGGCCATCACGGAGGCCTTGACGGATTCGCTGTTGTCGGCGAAGAACCCGCTCTGCGTCACGTGGTCGCCAAGCGTCATCCCGAACAGCCCGGAACCCAGGCAGATCGCGACGAACACGGCGACAACGATGAACCGATACCGGTACACCATTCGGCCCCACCAGGCGAACACAGAATCTCCTAACTAGCGTCTCTCACGCGCCGGTTTTCATGTCCTAGACGTAAGCAATGCCGACAACGGTCGGAATGGCTGCAACCAGGCGCCTTCGTCGGGGAGCGAATCGAGACCCACCCGCGGTAAGGCTCGGGGGAAAACTCCGGGTATGTCCTCGAGATCGACGAACTCCAGAGTATCCGAGATTAGCGCCCAACTCGCATGTTCGCGAAATCCCAGCACACTGACGGGCACCCCGTCACCGGCGATTTTTTCCATCGGTTCGCGGAACGCCTGGCCATCTGCCGAGGCCACCAGCACCCCGGCCAGGCCTTCCGCGGATCGCAGCTCGATATGAGCAAGCATGTCGGCGTCGACGTCGCTGTCTTCGTCGATCTTGGGTTTGGCGAATACCGCAAACCCAACGTTACGCAGCGCCTCGACCCATGGGCGCACCACTTCGGCACTCCCTGGCGCAATATTGGTAAACACGGTGGCCTCGGGTTCGACGAGGCAATCGGGGTGGTCAGCCGAGTAGGCGGCAGCGCGCTCGAGCAGCCAACGGCCCAGGGCGTCGAACCTTGGCCGGTTCTCCGCCGAGGGACGGCCGCCGATGATCGAGCCGAGGCCCATGTCGATGTTGGGGGCGTCCCACACCAGCAGGACCCGCAACACCCTGCGTCGACGGTCTGAATGCTCCGTCCCATGTGGGGGCTGCAGGTCCTCGGCGATGCTCACAATCGCACCCACACGAAGTCGTTGATCGCGCTGCCGACGGTGTGCGCTTTGCTCTCGAACTTGGTGGTGGGCCGGTTCACCGACACCGGAATACGGGGATCGTCGAGGTCAAGGCGGCGCAGGGTGGGTTCGTTATCGCCGACCTCGGCGATATGTTCGGCGTAATTCGCATGGTCGGTGGCCACATGCAGGGTGCCACCCGGACGCAACCTGTCCGAGAGCAGTGCCACCGTGCCCGGCTGCAGCAGACGTCGCTTGTGATGACGGGACTTGGGCCAAGGATCCGGGAAGAACACCCGGGCCGCGATCAGGGATCCCGACGGCAGCAGATATTCCAGAACGTCAACGGCATCTCCGCGGATCAGCCGGATGTTCTCGATGCTCTCGCGATCGATCGCCGAGAGCAGCTGGGCGAGCCCTTTGCGGTAAACCTCCACCGCCAGCACGTCGAACTGCGGTTCCTCGATCGCCATGGCGGCAGTGGATGTTCCTGTGCCACAGCCGATTTCCAGAATCAAGGGGGCGGTGCGCCCGAACCACGCGGCGAGATCCAGCGGCGGGACCGAGCTGTCAGCCTCACGGGCGAGCCGGCCATATGTCAGCCACGACTTGTCCCAGGCCTTCTGCTGGCCTTCGGATAGCGAAGACCCGCGTGATCGGAAGCTCGAAACCCGGCGCGGGTGGTGATTCTGACCGTCCGCATCGGCAGCGGATTCGGCGTCAGCGGAGACCTCGCGCAAGCCATGCGGGGCTGATTCAGCTACCGCACAGCCCCGCTCCTGGCCGTCATAACGCATCTTTCCATCGTCACCCATAGGCGGCAGATCCCATAATCTCGGCGCGGATTGATACTTAACAGTTGCCTACCAGGGTGGAACCGACCACCGGAGCAGGTGACAATGTGAGCATTTCCGTACGAGCGCATGAGTCGGGTCTGGAAGGACGGTCTGGAAAGGCATGACGCGGGGGTTCGAGGTCTTCCGGGGAACGCTCGACCGGTTTGCGACGCGTCCCGAGATTCGCCAGGCGCACGGTGGGCAGCGCATTCACGATGTCGCGGTGCGGGCGGGGGATCCGCTTCGGGTCTCCGTCCGGGGCCGCGCCGGCGTGGGTGTTACCAGTGTGATCGGCGCGTTGGGGCGCACCATGCCCGCCGAGGACGGCCCGGGGCATGTGCTCATCGAGGTCCCGATCTCCGGAGAAGGCGGAGCAGACCCATTGGTCGCCGATGTGGATGTCGTGGTGTTCGCAGAGGCATTGAAGCCCGAAGACCGCGCCGTCCTGAACGCAACCAACGCGCCCAAGGTGCTGATTCTCAACAAGTCCGATTTGACCGACCCGGGCGCCGCCAGGGGGCCATGGACCGCCGCGGTGGGGCGCTGTGCCCGATATCGCGCCGAGACGGGGGCTCCGACGCTGCCGCTGTCCGCGCATGTCCCGTTGGCCGATATCGACGACGGCATCGTCGAGGCCCTCAAGTTGATGGTCGAAAATCCGGCGGATACCAGTTCCATCGACGCCTTCATCACGTGCACGCATGAGGTTCCGGTAGGGACGCGGAAGCGGCTACTGCACGAACTTGACTTGTACCCGATGGGTTGCGCGATAGGGGCCCTTCGACAGGTTCCCACCCTTGCCGCTCCGGGCCTCGCCGCTCTCCTGAATGACCTTTCGGGTATCGACGCGGTGGTGGATGCCATTCGGGCAGCCATCGCACATGGTTGGTATCGCAGGATGCGGTCGGTGCTTGCCGAATTGCGTCGGATCGGAGTGACCGGTGTCCTGCCGGTGCAGGTCGATGCCTTCCTGAGCGGCGACGACCTGGTGGTGGCCGCCATGCAGTGCGCGGTGGACGCCGCCACGGCTGCGGGTATGCCGGTGGAACTGAGCGACCATCCCGACGATCACCGCTATCGCGCCGAGCGCTGGCAGCGGTTCGCCGCCGGACCGGTGACTTCCACGTATGCCGCGATGGGCACCGACATCGTGCGTGGGTCCTTGCGGCTGTGGCGCATTGCCGGAGGCCGCGCGTGATCTCTTCTGCGGATAAACGTGTCGACGAGTTGGTGCTGGCAGTGGATTCCGCGCTGGGCCCGCTCGGGGTGGAGCCGCAGGACGCGGTGATGGTCACCGGCAGTTGGCTGGCCGGTGCGAGCACCTTGGCCTCCGAGCTGAAGGCGCGGATGTCCGGGGTGCGCGTCGTCGAGCCAGAGGATCTGCGGCACGGGCAGGCGCCGGGCGTAGTGGTCTTCGTGTGCAGCGGCACCGCGCCGTTAACCCCGTCGGATTGCGGGCTGATCGGTTTGGCTGCCGCCAACACGGATGCGCTGATTGCCGTGGTGTCGAAGATTGATGTGCACCAGTCCTGGCGGGAGGTGATGGACCGGAACCGGGAAATCCTGGCCCAGCACGATTCCCGGTTTGGCGGTATCTCCTGGTTGGGGGTGTCGGCGCGGGGTGCCGCACCGGGGCTCGACGAGCTGGTGCGTGCCGTGCACAAGGCCCGCCAAGAACCTGCCCGGGGTGAGCGAAACCGTTTGCGTTCCTGGGTGACTCGTCTGCAGGGGATGCTGAATGTGGCGCCCGAAGTCGGGGAGGGTGCCCGCGCCGATGAGCTGCGCAACCAGCGGCAGGCGGCGGTGCGGCGCACGCGTACGAGCAAGTCCGAACGCGCCTTGGCGCTGCGCAACCGCATTGCTCAGAGCCGCATGACGCTGCTGTACTTCGCGCGCAAGCGGGTCGGCTCGGTGGGCGGCGAATTGCGTGAGGACATCGCCGAATTGAAACGGCGCGACGTGCCCGGGTTCGGTGAGCGGGTCCGACGTCGAGCGGCCGAGGTGGTCGCCGAGGTGGAACAGGGCACCGAGGAACACCTTGCCGAGGTCTCCTCCGAGGTGACTGAGCATTGGGCGCCGCCGCGTCCCAGCGTCAACCGTCCGGCGCCGCCCAAAACGGGCGACCCTTCGGTGCGGTCACGCCGCCTGGAAACTCGGATGATGGCGCTGTTCGGGGTGTTCTTCGGCCTGGGTGCGGCGCTGACGGTCTCGCGTCTGGTGGCGTACGCGCGCCCCGGCCTGGCACTGGTGGGTTTGATCGTGGGACTGGCGGCGGGGGCGTGCATCGCGGTGTGGTTGGTGGCGGTGCGCGGGCTCCTGCACGACCGGACCGTGCTGGACCGCTGGTTGGGCGACACCATGGGCGAGCTGCGCGGGTACCTGGAGCAGTGGGTGGCGGCGCGGGTGCTAGAGGTGGAGACCAGGCTCAACGCCGATCTGGTCGAGATCGATGAACGTGAGAACGACAAGCTGGCCGCCCGGGTGGGGCAAATAGATTCCGAGCTGCGCGAGGCCGCCATGAACACTGCGCGGGCAACGGCGCTGCGCAACCGTGACCTGCCGTCGGTGCGCAAGGCGCTAACCAATGTCACGGAACGGCTGGACGCGATGGGCCGAAGCGACGAGAATAAGTTGTCATGATCGAAGGTTTTGACCAGGGATTACCTGGGGGACTGGGAGAGGGAGTGCCCGACCCGGGGCATGCCCTCAGCCCCGACCTGCATGTCGATCACCACATGTATCTGCCAACTGACGGTGGGCTGGTCGACTTGGGCACCGACCTCATCGATACCAACCACGACGGGATCGGCGACACCGTCGCGCTACATGAACCCGATGGGTTGTCGATTGTCTCCGATGTCGACGAGGACGGTATCGCCGACAAGGTGACCACTTTCGGGTCCGACGGTACCTACGAGACATGGGCCCGCGGATCGGGTGCGCACTGGGAGCTCATCGAGCACGGACGCGTCGGCGACAAGTAGTACGTGTTCCTGGGGTTGGGGCTGTGCCACGGGAAATACTGGTTCAAGCTCACTTGTTGTTGACCGATACGCACCAACCCCGTTTCACGCTGAATGGTGCCGGCGTTAACCTCATATATCTAGGTGCCGACCCGCGCTGGTGTGGCCCTGTGTACCCACAGAGGAGATGCTCTCGATGACCGCAGCGACCATTCCAGGTCTTGACAATGCTCCGACAAAGCATGCAGGTTTGCTTGCCTGGGTCCGTGAAGTCGCTGAGCTCACTGAACCTGATCGAGTGGTATTCGCTGATGGTTCCGATGAGGAGTTCGCGCGTGTCTCCCAGCAGCTGGTGGACGCCGGTACCTTCCAGCGTCTGAATCCCGAGAAGCACCCCAATTCATTCCTGGCGTTGTCGGATCCGTCGGATGTCGCGCGGGTGGAATCGCGTACCTATATCTGCTCGGAGCGTGAAGAGGACGCCGGCCCCACCAACAACTGGGTGGAGCCCGCCGAGATGCGCGCGACCATGACCGAGTTGTTCCGCGGCAGCATGCGCGGACGCACCATGTGGGTGGTGCCGTTCTGCATGGGTCCGCTGGGCGCGGAGGACCCGAAGCTGGGCGTGGAGATCACCGACTCGGAGTACGTCGTCGCCTCCATGCGCGTGATGACCCGGATGGGTGCCTCGGCGCTGGAGAAGCTGGGCGAGAACGGTTTCTTCGTGAAGGCGCTGCACTCGATCGGTGCGCCGCTTGAGTCCGGCCAGGAAGATGTGCCGTGGCCCTGCAATGACACCAAGTACATCACCCACTTCCCCGAGACCCGCGAAATCTGGTCCTACGGCTCGGGCTACGGCGGTAACGCGCTGCTGGGTAAGAAGTGCTACTCGCTGCGGATCGCCTCGGCCATGGCACACGACGAGGGCTGGCTCGCCGAGCACATGCTGATCCTCAAGCTCATCTCGCCCGAGAACAAGGCGTACTACGTGGCAGCGGCCTTCCCGTCGGCCTGCGGCAAGACCAACCTCGCCATGATCCAGCCGACCATTCCCGGTTGGCGCGCAGAGACTTTGGGCGATGACATCGCGTGGATGCGCTTCGGCAAGGACGGCCGTCTCTACGCCGTCAACCCGGAGTTCGGCTTCTTCGGCGTCGCACCGGGTACCAACTGGAGCTCGAACCCCAATGCCATGAAGACGATCGAGGCCGGTAACACCGTCTTCACCAACGTGGCGCGCACCGACGATAATGACGTGTGGTGGGAAGGCCTGGAGGGCGAGCCGGAGCATCTGATCGACTGGAAGGGCCAGGACTGGGTCTTGCGGGAGACCGAAACCAAAGCAGCACACCCGAATTCGCGCTACTGCACCCCGATGTCACAGTGCCCCATCCTGGCCCCCGAGTGGGACGACCCGCAGGGCGTGCCGATCTCGGCGATCCTGTTCGGTGGGCGCCGCAAGACGACCGTCCCTTTGGTGACCGAGGCGCGGGACTGGCAGCACGGCGTATTCATTGGCGGCACACTGGGTTCGGAGCAGACCGCGGCGGCTGAGGGCAAGGTCGGCACGGTGCGACGCGACCCGATGGCGATGCTGCCGTTCATGGGTTACCACGTGGGCGACTACCTGAATCACTGGATCAATATCGGCAAGCAGGCAGACGAGTCCAAGCTGCCCAAGGTGTTCTTCGTCAACTGGTTCCGTCGTGGAGATGACGGCCGGTTCCTATGGCCCGGTTTCGGCGAGAACAGCCGCGTGCTCAAGTGGATCGTCGACCGAATCGAGCATCGCGCCAACGGCGTGTCCACCCCGATCGGTACCGTCCCCGCGGTCGGGGACCTGGACCTCTCGGGCCTCGACGTCGACGAGAAGGATGTCGCCGAGGCGCTCGCCGTCCACACCGAGGAGTGGCAGGCCGAGCTTCCGCTCATTGAGGAGTGGTTCGAGTTCATCGGCGACAAGCTGCCGACCGGCGTCAAGGACGAATTCGACGCTCTCAAGCAGCGCCTGAACCCCTGACCTAACGCTGTGCCCCGCCTCGGGCCGGGCAGATGATCAGCGTTATGGCGGCGGCGGCCAGGCAACTTCCGGCCGCTACCAAGAACGCCGCGGAATATCCTGCAACGGCACCCGGGTCACCGGGGGCATGCTTATTGATCGATGCGGCAGCGGTGGATGCGACGACTGTGCTCAACAACGCTGCTCCCATGGAACCGCCCACGTGATGCATGATATTGAGAGTGGCAGAGGCGATTCCGGAATCGTCGGGATGGATTCCGATGGCGGCGCCGTGCGTAGAAGCGCCGAATAGCAGTCCCTTCCCCAGGCCGCCGATGATCAGTCCGGGTAGCACTACCAAGTCGTACCGGGTATGTAGCCCGATATGGCTCAGAATGACCAATCCCATTGCGGCGGTGAGAGCCCCACCGACGAGTACTGTCCGGCCACTGAATCTTGGCAGGATAAGGCTGTTACCGACTATCGAGGCAAGTATGACCGCGGCGGAGAACGGTAGAAACGCCAGTCCGGCCCACAACGGATCAAGATGCAGCGATAGCTGCAGGTAGCACATCAGGGAAAGGACCACACCGAATAGCCCCGCACTGGCGAAAAACATGGCCAGAAGAGCGGCTCCCCGCGCGCGGTCGCGCCAAAATCGCAACGGCAGAAGGGGATTCGGGCTTCGATTTTGTTGCCAAAAGAAGAGGGTGACCAAGGTCAACCCCACGGCAAACGACGCGAGGGTGATGGGGGCTGCCCATCCGTGTACTTCTGCGCGAGAGAACCCGAAGACAATCGTAAACAGACCACCGGTGACCACGAGAGTGCCCACCGGGCTGATTTTAGGCCGCCGCATTACTGCGTGTCCGCGCACGAAGATGAGGACTCCGGCAAACGAGACCACCGTCATGATCACGTTGACGTACATCACCGAGCGCCAACCGATCAGCTGGGTGAGAGCTCCCCCAACGAACAAGCCGGCAGTGCTCGCGGCGCCGATCACCGCCCCGAAGGCGCCGAAGGCGTGCCGCTGATGAGGCGAATCGCGGAAGCTGTTAGTGACCAAGGACATCGAGGCTGGAGCCAAGAGCGCACCAAACAATCCTTGTCCCGTGCGCGCCGCCACTAGTTCGGAAAAGTTACCGGCAGCTCCTCCGAGGACGGATACCGCGGCGAATCCCGTTAACCCGATCAACAGGGCGCGGCGCAGACCCCACAGATCGGCGACTCGACTGCCGAACAGAAGGAGCCCGCCAAGGGTCAATACGTAAGCGGTGACAAGCCACTGTCGGCCATCGTCGCTGAAACCTAGTTCGGCCTGTGTTGCTGGAAGGGCCGCGGACACGATACTGCTGTTGATCACCAGCATCATCTCTACGACACATGCTATGGCGAGAAGCCACCACCGATAGCGCTGGCCGGTATGGATTTCCTTGCGGCGCAGCATGTTTACTGTGGATATCGGTACATTCCTGTCTACCAGAGTATTGCGCGTCTTACGCGAGCACCGTCTGACTGGTCGGCTGGCGCGAATGCCAGTCGACTACTGGATCTGCAGCTTTCAGTTCGTGGGCCGGGGTTGTGCGATCTGTTCTCTCTAGAGTCTCCGCGCGCCCGGCGGTTTGTCGTCGGGGTTGACGCCCGTAGCGGTGTCGGGCTGGCTTTACTCGCCTATACCGGCTAGCCGGTATAGGCGCTACGGGGCCGCAGATTGCTGCAATCTCCCGTCGTCGGGCCTATGGAGGAGAGCCCCCATATCGAATAGCGGTATACCCCACAGGGAAATTGAAGGGGGCCATAAATAGGAATGGGGGATGTCCTGTATATCTACCCGGTTTGATCAAAGTTAACCATCAGTCAGATTGATGTTAACCATTGACTGGGTAGGGTCCGATTCGGTTTGGGAAATTGGTGAATCTGATCGAAGGGTTAAGCAACTGGCGTTCTGACACGTAATCGCTAATGGCGAATCGTTCCTTGCATATCCACATTTATGGCTCTCGATTGAGCCGATATCAAGATCCGTATGTGTCGAATTTACTCGCTCTGATCTGACGGCGATAGCGCTTTATAAATCAAGGCATCACAGATCTCACTAATCACCCGGAAGGCCAACATGGCGGGAATGTTCGTTCGATGGATCCGCACTGCCTGCATCGCATCGGTGGTGTGCTGTTTGGCGGCAACCGAGGTGCCCGCAGCTTTTGCAGAACCTGTGGATATGGCTCCGGAAGGCATCGACCAGGTGACTCCGGACGGGTGGCACATTCACCTCTCCAGTTACAACGAGGTCGTCAATTCGATCCCGAATCTCGCCGCTGCGCAGAACTCCCGCGAGGCTTTTGTTTCCCTCTATGCCTCAGCGAGAGTCGAGGGTGGCCAAGGAGCGATCCTCGACAGTCTGTTCATCATGGGGTACCAGCTCGGCTGCCAATCCGATGTCTCCAGCGGCCTCCAATTCGGTGGCGCGGCCTCCGGCGGGGTGAGTGGAACAGGGAGCCTCGGGTCAAGCAACTCGGTCGGCGGATCGGTGGGTGGCGGTGTAACCGGTTACGCACAGACGGTCCTGGAACCCGGCGTCATAGTCGACCTGCCCATGTCGAATATGGGGCTCGACCCGTCGGGGCACGCGACCCTCGATGTCACGAATCTGCATGTCAAGGCCGACGCTTGCGGCGGCGACGTCACCATCCGGTCGTACGCGTACCTGCGGATCTCAACCACGTCGGCGCATTCGTCCTACGCCATCTACGGCGAACCCACCAAGATCTGATGCGAGGACAGATACGCATGACATCACGCGTCACCATGGGGGCCGTCATCTCGATCCTCGGCGCAGGCCTCTTCCTCGCGCCCACCGCGTCCGCCGACCCGGTGCCCCCCGGGCCTCCGCCCGGTTACGACGGGCTTCCGTACCACAACATGCCGGGCAGGATCGGCCATCAACCGGGTGCCTACACCTGGGTCCTTGGCTTCTGGACACGACCACGACGCGTACTCGACACGGCGGGGGTCGCCGCCATGACCAACACCGACTCGGAGTCCGCCGCATTCGGGCTACCCGGTTCCCAGCTCGGTGTCGAACCGCAGCGGCGCTCGATGGTAGGGAATGCATACGGAGTCCGACCAGAGTCGCCGAAGGAATCGACCGGCGCGCCCGATCCTGCCGGTGGCGTGATGCCCGGGTCCACGATGCCGGCGGGGACTCCCGGTGGCGGCCTCGAAGACCCCTACGCCGGAAAAGCGAAGCAGCTGCCCGTCGGTGGCGAGTCGCTCCAGCCGGAGGCGAACGGAACCGTCGGACCGAGCTCCCTGAACAGCGGCCCGGACCTCGGCCCCACTGCATCGAAGTAACACAAGGGACCCACACAGCATGAGAGCACACCTAACGCGAACCGCAACGCTCGTCGCGCTCCTCGCCGCAGCCCTGGCCGGGGCGCCGAGCGCAGCGGCCGACCCGTCAGTCCCGGGTGATCCGACAGGCCCGATATACAACCCGCCCGGCTATATCGGCTATTACCCAGGCGCCTACGGCTTTCAGACCATCTACTCCTTGACCCCCCCGCCTCGGGTCCTTGACGCCGGCGGCGTGGGGGCAATGACCAATGCGGACCCCGAGTCCTCGCACATCGGGCTGCCGGACTCCCGGCTCGGCGTTCAGTTGAAGCATGTCATCGTGAAACCACAAGAGGGGGGTCCACGCGGGCAGGTGTCAGGCGTGCGTACCGGTTCGCCCATGCAAGCGACCGCGGCGCCCGATGCGGCCGGCGGCGTGATGCCGGGCGCGACATCCGCGATCGGTCGACAGAACCCTGCCACCGGGCAATCCGTTGGGCTGGAAGATCCCGTCCCCTCCGGGCGCACACCGGCGCAACCCATGCCCGGTCTTGAGGCCAGGCAGCCCGCCCGGAGCCCCCTAGCCGGACCCGACACCGCGAATTGACGCGGACTCGAACCTGACTTCAGGACTGTTTGATCGTGGGGCCGCTGGTCCTGCGGGAAGGAGGTTCCCGTGTGGTGGAGCCAAGCGCGCTGTCGAGGTATGCCGACCGAGACCTTCTTCATCGCTGACTACGAAGTCGGCCGATCACGAATGGTTCGGGAGATGCGGGCAAAGAGTATCTGCCGGTCATGTCCCGTGTCGGAACCCTGCGGCGTCTATGCCCTGACTACAGGTGAACGCCACGGTGTGTGGGGTGCCCTCACACCAAGGGAACGAGACAACCTAGGTGGGTTGTTCGAGGGGGATGGTGGCGGTCATCGACGTGCCCTGACCGACGGAGCTGCTGATATCGAGTCGGCCGCCGAGCGCTTCTACCCGGTCGATGAGCCCAATCAATCCCGTGCCGTTTGAGGGCTTAGCTCCGCCGACTCCATTGTCATCGATGGTAATGCGGACTCGGTTGGCTGTTTCCCGGGCGGTGATGCGGACTTCTGTTGCGTGTGAATGCTTTGCGGAATTGGCGAGCGCTTCGGCGACTATGTAATAGGCGGCAATCTCGACGGAATCGGGGTGTTTTGCACTCAGATTTAGTTCCGTGCGCACCGGTGTGGCCGAGCGCCGTGCAAGCGTGCGTATGGCCGGACCTAAGCCTTGACACAATATCGCGGGATGTATTCCCCTGGAGAATTCTTGTAATTCCTGGGTGACTCCAGTGAGATGGGCGTCGAGGTCGTTGAGCTCATCGCGAAGATCAACGAGTTCGGAAGGTAGCGACGCGCGGACCATCCCGAGTTTGAGCCGCAGATACGCAAGCCGTTGTTGAGCGCCGTCGTGAAGGTCGCGTTCGAGCTTGCGTCGAGCGGTGTCGGCGGCCGTCACAATGCGCGCACGTGACGCGGCGAGCTCTTGCCGAGCGGCAATGTTGGTGAGAGCGGTGGCCACCAGATCTGCGAAGTCGCGAACCCCCGCCTGCATATCCGTGACACGTGTCGTCGATGCGGTCCTGGAGACGGCGAGGGTGCCCCACTGCGTCCTGTTGACGAGGATCGGCGCCGTCACGCAGAGGTCGAGATCGCGCGAGGCGGCTTCTCCACGTGATGCCAGTACAACATCCTCGCCATCGGGTTGCAGCTGACTCAATACCGCGGTACTCGCGCTAAAGCAGCGCGCGACCTCGTCGATGACCGTGGAATACAGCGCGTCGGACTGGGCATTGCTTGCTACCAACGTCGCTATTCGCCGCAGCGCGGCTTGTTGGTGTGCGATGACGGAGGCCTCGCGCCGGCGTCGCTCGGCTTCGGTAGTGCCCGCGCGAGCCAGCGCTGCCAGGACACTTGCGGTAAGGGTTACCGCCAGGAAGCTGAAGTGCGTGATCAGATTGGGTCGCTCGGTGGACAGCAGATGCACTGTCGGCCAGTGCCGAATGCAGTCGAAAACGGCCGCGCTGGCGATGGACATGACGAGGGCCAGGCGGAGCCGCCATATCGCTGACACGATGAGGATTCCGAGTAGGTAGGTCGCCGCGAGATGTTCGGTGGGCAACGTCCTGTGTAAGAGGACCGTAATTGCGGACTCGATCACCAGCAGACCCGCGCAGACCACGATGCCGGTGGTTGCGGTGGGTGGCGTCGAACCGAAAAGCCGTGCCACCCATCTGGTGACGTGGCGCCCAGGTCGCACGTTGGAGTGTCGATTACTTACCGAGGTTGTCTCGGATAATTCCTGCATCTGAATTTCGTGCCTGTCCGCTACCTGATTGCGCTCCATCTTATCGGCCGCGACGTGCCCTCTGGCCGATTCCAGTCGCGGTAATCTGGCGAGATGGGCGCGATCCGGGTTCTTGTTGCCGATGATGACACGTTGCTGCGGGAGGGAGTGGCAAGCCTCCTGGAGAAGGCGGGTTTCGATGTTGTTCGACGGGTGGGAACCGCAACCGAACTGCTGGAGTTCGTCGGCTCCGACCGCCCCGACCTTGTTGTCGTCGATATCCGTATGCCGCCCACGCATACCACTGAGGGATTAGAAGCCGCGCGCAAGATCCGCGCCGAGCACCCGGACATCGGGGTACTTGTGTTGTCCGCTCACGTGGAGGTCGAGTACGCCGCAGAGTTGATCACCTCCGGCGACGGGGTGGGTTACCTGCTGAAAAGTCGAGTGGGGGATGTGACGGAGTTCGCAGATGCGTGCAGGCGCGTCGCTACCGGCGGGTCAGCCATAGATCCAGAGTTGGTGCGCGAGTTACTTTTAGCGCGAAGAAAGGACGATCCGCTGTCTGCTCTCTCGCAGCGGGAGCTTGAGGTGTTGGAGCTGATGGCTCAGGGATTGTCGAACTCCGGAATCGCGCGCCACCTGTGGATCACGGAGAGCACGGTGGAAAAACACGTGCACGGTGTCATGCGCAGGCTGGATCTGAACCATGCCCAGGAGTACCACCGCAGGGTGTTGGCCGTGTTGGCGTTCCTCACCCACCACTGAATGAGGCGCCGGATCCCAAGCTGGTCGACGCTCTAGGTGGGCGGCGCATAGGGTTGTGCAATGCGCTTCGCATTCAAGACATCTCCGCAGAACACCGCCTGGGAAGACATGTTGGCCATCTGGAAGGTGGCCGACGATATCGAGGTCTTCGAGTCCGGCTGGACCTTCGATCACTTCTATCCGATCTTCTCCGACTCCACTGGCCCCTGCCTGGAGGGTTGGGTGACCCTCACCGCGCTTGCGCAAGCCACGAGGCGGCTACGCGTCGGCGTACTCGTGACGGGTATCCACTATCGGCATCCGGCAGTGCTGGCCAATATGGCCTCGGCGTTGGACATCGTGTCCGGTGGTCGGCTGGAGCTCGGTATCGGCGCCGGTTGGAACGAAGAGGAATCTGGTGCTTACGGCATCGAGCTGGGCAGTATTAAGGAGCGTTTCGACCGGTTCGAGGAGGCCTGCGAGGTGCTCACTGGTCTGCTCAGCCAGGAGACGACAAGCTTTGATGGGAAGTTCTACCAGCTGAAGGACGCGCGCAACGAACCCAAGGGGCCGCAGAAGCCGCATCCGCCGATTTGTATCGGTGGCAGCGGTGAGAAGCGGACGTTGCGGATCACCGCCAAGTACGCCCAGCATTGGAATTTCGTGGGTGGACCGCCCGAGGAGTTCGCGCGCAAGCGCGATGTGCTGGCCGCGCATTGCGCCGACATCGGGCGCGATCCGAGCGAGATCACCCTCTCGGCGCACGTCCGACTCGGTGAGGATCGCGACTACGCGAAGGTTGTCGACGAGGCCGCCGCGCTCGGTGCAGAGGGCCTGGATCTGGCGATCATCTACTTGCCCCCGCCGTATGACCCAGCCGTGCTGGAGCCGTTGGCCGAGGCGCTTCGTTCTTAACCGCGAGAAGGCAATCAAGTACGCACAATGGCAGTTTCGCGTAGATGACTGCCTTCTCGACGGGCAGCTCTAGCCGGTCTTGCTCTCCAGTGCGGCGAGGGCGGCGGCTACCGCGATGTACTTATTGGTGCCCAGCTCGCGGACCGTCGTGATGTGTAGGGCTTCCTTGAGGGCTGCGTCATGCTTCTCGGTCAGTCCGGCGAGAGCCGACGGCGGCGCATCGAGGATGTCCTTGAGGTCTTTGTTCTCGTAAGCCTTGTCCAGTGCCTTCTCGAGATTGACGGATACGGCCATCATTCCTCCTCTGGTTTGCCCCGGCCCCGTCGGCGACCCTAGTCACGCAAGCTGTGAATCAATGCCCTTTGGCTAGCGGCGATCCGAATTGCAGGTGAACGGCCCGCGCCGGCACCCGAATGGCCAGTGCATTCAAATATGCGCATAATGCAATTAATGAATATCCCGGCTGAACCGCCCACAGTCTGGTCCCTGCTGGAGTGGAACCCGCCGGCCATTCCCGTCTTGCCAATCGTCGCGGGCCTGCTGGCCGGCTGGTACCTGCTGGGCGTGGTCCGGTTGCACCGGATGGGTAGGAGCTGGCCGTGGTGGTCGACGGCGTGCTTTCTCTCGGGCTGCCTGATCCTGGCCGCGGTCATGGGACTGTCGATAGAACGCTACGGATTCCGGTTATTCAGTGCGTTCATGTTTCAGCAGCTGACACTGTCGATCCTGGTGCCGCCGCTGTTGGTGCTGGGCTCGCCGGGGCGTCTGCTGTTGCGGTCGACGCCGCATCATGGGTTCGGAAGATGGGTGCT
The DNA here is from genome assembly GCA_050701835.1 of Mycobacterium sp. GTDB lineage: Bacteria > Actinomycetota > Actinomycetes > Mycobacteriales > Mycobacteriaceae > Mycobacterium. The sequence continues at coordinate 76,841 of JBOGDC010000030.1, forward strand.
GGTCGCCGCGCTGGCCGGGTTGCGTAGCCGTGCCGCCGCCTTCTTGCTGCATCCGGCCGTGACGATTCCGTTGTTCCTCTTCAGCTACTACGGCCTGTACTTATCGCAGCTGTTTGACACTATTGCCGCTACCTGGCTGGGGCACAACGGATTAGAGATCTTTTTCCTGGCCACCGGGGTGCTATTCGTCATCCCGATCCTGTCCACGGACCCCCTGCCGATCCAACAGACCAACCTCGGTCGGATGTTCGACATCTTCGTCGAAATGCCGCTGCACGTGTTCATCGGCGTCATTCTCATGATGGCACCGAGACCGCTGATCGGGATCTTTGCGAACCCGCCCGCCGAGTGGGCCGTCGACCCGGTGAAGGACCAGGCGGTGGCCGGTGCGCTGGCCTGGTCCTACGGGGAGCCGATCGCGTTGGTCACCACCCTGATTTTCGCCGTCCGGTGGCGTCGCGAGGAACAGGTCGAGACCGAGGCCCGCGAGGCCGACGGCGCCCGCCAGGACGACGAATTGGCTTCGTACAACCGGTTTCTTCAGCAGTTACACGGCGACCGGTCGCGTCAGGATTCGTAACCGCGGGCTGACCCGTCGGGTGTCACGTACTTGACGATCAGTGAACAGTCCTTGCCGCCGAGGCCCTCGTCGATGAGCTGCTGGAACTGCTCGGTCACCATGGTCGCGGCGGGCAGCTTCACACCGGTGGCCTCTCCGGCGGCTAGGGCCAGGCGGGCATCCTTATGTGCGAGGTCGACGGTGAAGGTGGCATCGAATTTTCGGTTGGCCGCGGCCGATTCGATGATGTCCGGTACCGGGTACCACGTCTGCTGGGCCCAGGACCGCGCCGAGGACACCGAGCAGATCTCCCAGAACACCTTCGGGTCAAGGCCGAGTCGCTCGGCGAGCTGGGAGCCCTCAGAATTGGCCATCATGTCGATGAACAACATCATGTTGTTGCAGATCTTCGCCGCCACCCCGGCACCGCCGTCTCCCGCATGGATCACGCGCCCGGCCATCGGCTTGATGTAATCGCTCGCCGCGCCGACACTTTCTAAGTCTCCGCCGAGCATGAAACACAGCGTGCCTGCCTGCGCGCCGCTCATTCCTCCGGATACCGGGGCGTCGACGAATCGGAATCCCCGCCGCGCCGATTCGGAATGACAGTACCGCGAGGTGTCGATGTCGACGGTCGAACTGTCCACCAGAAGTGTTGATGGCGAGGCGTTTTCCCAAATCCCGTAGGGGCCCTCGAATACCGAGCGGACATGTTCACCCTTGGGCAGCATGGTAAACACCACCTCGGCGCCGGCCAGCACCTCGGCGATTTCCTCCACCGCCGTAACGCCGTTCGCCTCTGCGGCGGTGAGCGCATCACCCGAGAGGTCGAAACCGCGCACCGTATGTCCGGCAGCCGTCAGGTTGGCCGCCATCGGGCCGCCCATGTTCCCCAATCCGATCCAGCCATAAGTCGCCATGGGGTTCAACTTACGCGTGCCCGGTCGGCGGCATCCAGCTCACGCAGCGAGCTGCCCTTGGTTTCCGGCAGTGTCCACACGGCGATCAGCGTGATGGGGGCGACGGCTGCTAGATAGATCGCCACCGGCACCCAGCTGTGGTACTTGCTCAGTAGCGCGGTGCCGATCACCGGGGCGAGAGAGCCGGCGAAGATCGATGTCACTTGATAACCGACGGACACTCCGGAGTAGCGCATCCGGGTGGGAAACATCTCGGCCATGATCGCCGGCTGCCCGGCGAACATCAGTGCGTGCACCAGCAGCCCGATCACGATGGCCGCCAGGATCATCCAGTCGTTGCGAGTGTTGAACATCGGGAAGGCGATGAAGCCCCACCCGGCTGCCAGCAGCGCGCCGAGAGCATACGGAGCGCGCCTTCCGACGATATCGGTGTACCGGCCGACTATTGGCAGTGCGATTGCCTGAACAACGTGAGCAACCAAGAGCAGCAACAGGATTCGTTTGGTATCTATATGCAGCTGGATCTTGAGATAGGTGATGGAAAACGTGACCACCATGTAGTACAGGATGTTCTCGGCCACCCGCAGTCCCATGGCGGTGAACACTCCACGCGGGTACCGGCGGAACACCTCGATGACCCCGTAAGAGGTCGATGAGCCGCTTGCGCGAAGAGAATTCGGCCGCGCCTTGTTCTCCTCGATCTCCTCGCGGGCCTCGTGGAAGATCGGCGCATCGGTTATCCGGGTGCGAATGTAATAGCCGATCGCGACGATGATCACCGACAGCCAGAACCCCACCCGCCAACCCCAGGACAGAAATGCCATGTCGGACAGGGTCGACGACAACGTGAGCAGCACGAGAGTGGCCAGCAGGTTACCCAGTGGAACCGCGGCCTGGGGCCAGCTTGCCCAAAATCCGCGTCGTGCGTCGGGGGAGTGCTCGGCGACCAGCAGTACGGCGCCGCCCCATTCGCCGCCAACGGCAAAACCCTGCAGGAACCGCAGGACCACCAGCAGGATCGGTGCGGCGTAGCCAACCTGGGCGAAGGTCGGCAGGCAGCCCATCAGGAAGGTGGCGACACCGACCAGCACGATGGCGATCTGCAGCAGATGCTTGCGGCCGTATCGATCTCCGAAGTGCCCGAACACGATTCCACCGATGGGGCGTGCGACGAAGCCGACCGCGTAGGTAAGGAACGCCTTGATGATGTTGTCGAGGTCGTTGCCGGTCGCGGGAAAGAAGACCTTGTTGAAGACGAGGGTGGCGGCGGTGGCGTAAAGGAAGAACTCGTACCACTCGACGACGGTGCCTGCCATCGAGGCGGCGACCACCTTGCGCAGGCCCGTAACGGGAACGGGGCAGGATTCGACCGTGTCGGACACAGCCGAACCCTAACGTCGGGTGCGAGCCTCGCGCGGTTTTCGGGGCTGATTTCCGTGTAAGGCTCGCACTCGACGATTAGACAGAGTCGAGGGTGACGCCCATCGGCAGCAGCACGCTCTTGAGCTCGCAGTACTCCTCGATGCCCTCCGGCCCGTTCTCGCGACCGATACCGGACTGCTTGTAGCCACCGAATGGGCAGCTGGGATCGAATGCGTACCAGTTGATGCCGTAGGTACCTGTGCGGATCTGCGAGGCAACCTCGAGGCCCTTGTGCACGTCGGCAGTCCACACGCTGCCCGCGAGCCCGTAGTTGGAGTCGTTGGCGATCTTGATGGCCTCATCGACGGAGTCGTAGGCGATGATGCACAGCACCGGACCGAAGATTTCCTCCTGCGCGATGGTCATCGAGTTGTCGACATCGGCGAAAATCGTTGGCTGGACGAAGTATCCGGAGTCCAGACCCTCGGGCCTGGTGCCGCCGAAGGCCAGCCGGGCCCCCTCTTCGATGCCCTTGGCGATGTAGCCCTCGACCCGATCGCGCTGCTTGGCGGTGATCAGCGGGCCGACCTGGGAAGCCGGGTCGGTGGGGAGTCCGACGCCCATGATGGACACGAAGTTCACGACGCCGTCGACAACCTCGTCATACCGCGAGCGCGGTGCCAGGATCCGAGTCTGGTTGACGCAGCCCTGCCCGGCATTCATTAGGCCGGCGAACACCAGCATCGGCAGGCTGGCGGCCAGATCGGCATCCTCGAGCACGATGGCCGCGGACTTGCCACCCAGTTCCAGCGTGACCTTCTTGAGGTTCTTGGCCGCGATCCCCGCGATCTCCTTGCCGACCGCGGTGCTGCCGGTGAAGCTGAATACATCGATGCCGGGGTGGTTGGTGAGTGCGCGACCGGTCTCGGCGCCGCCGGGCACCACCGACAGCACACCCTCGGGCAGACCGGCCTCTTCGAACACCTCGGCCAGGATGAAGCTCGACAAGGGGGTCTCGGCAGCAGGCTTGAGCACGACCGGGCAGCCGGCGAGGAATGCCGGGCCAATCTTGTTGAGCGCCAAGAACAGTGGAACGTTCCACGCGGCGATGGCGGCCACCACACCGGCCGCTTCGCGCGTCACCAGAGTCTGACCGTAGGCGCCATTGCGCAGCTCGCGCCACTTCACGGCATCGGCAGCGTTGGCGTAGTACTGCAGCGCGCCAAATCCGCCCAACCACTGCAACGTCTCGACAACCGGTGGGGGAGCGCCGGTCTCGTCGGAGATTACGGCGCAGATCTCGTCCTTACGGGCCTCCAGCAGCTGGACCACCTTCTGCAAGACGGCCTGGCGCTCCTGTGGGGTCATCCGGGGCCACGGTCCGTCGTTGAAGGCGCGGGTGGCGGCGCCAACTGCGGCGTCCACGTCCGCGGCGGTCGCGAGCGGACACTGGCCCACCTTTTCGCCGGTGGCAGGGGAGAAGACCTCGATCACCTCGTTGGTGGCGGGCTCGGTCCAAGTGCCGCCAATGAAGAGCTTGTCAAAGTTGTGCACGTCGGTCATGAATCTCCTTGTTGTTCTTGGTAGGTGTCGATGAAGCCGGTGAGCCCAGACGGTTCGTGCGGGCCGATGGGCCCGAATTCGAAGAGCCCCGTGCCGTGAACCTCGACCCCGTTCTCGATCGCGGTGAAGTTGGCGACGTTGTCGACGGGGCAAAACAGCTTGAGCGTCGCGTCCAGCTCCTTGACGTTGTAGCGCTTGCCCTGGACTACCTGCTCGCCCTGCCACATGCCGTGGCGCCAATCAGGATCCAGCCCGTAACCGGTACCGAATCCGAAGTAGTGGGGCAGCACAATCTCGGCAGTGACGGTGATATCGCCGAGTTTGAGCACAGCGTGGCTCGCCTCTCGGGTACCCGGGATCAACGTGATGTCGTGTTCGACGGCGGGCAGCTCTTCGACTTCGCGGGACGGATCGCGCCACACGCGCCGGGCACCGGAGACGACCTTCTTGCCGGTCTCGTCTTCCTGGTTGATCAGGATGATCGAGTACTCGGGGAAGTCGATGACGTTGTAGAGCCAGTAGAAGCCGCCCGCCAGGGTCGCGCGTCGCCCGGCGGGTTCACCCTCTCCGACCGGACGGATACCCCAGGACCGGTCGCGGTTACCCGACCAGTTCACTCCGTCGAGCTCGTGACGCTGTCCGTCGATGGTCAGATGCCCTGCCCAGGTTCCGGTTTGGGCAAAACGGCTGGTATCGAACATCACCCGGCCGAGCAAACGCTGGTAATGCCCGGGCTCCAGCGAGGCAGGAATGTGGCCCGTGTAGGTGATGTCGAAGCTCAGGTCGTACTCGTCACCCGGCTCCAGGATGACCCGGATCTTCTTGAGTCCTTCGAGGACCTCAATGCGGTACGGACCCACCGACAGGTCGGCGCGGTCAGCCCCGAGCGCACGGGACGCCCGGAACACCGTGATGTCATCGCCGTGGCGTACCGAGGCGAATGCGTCGGTCACCCCGAGATTGGGGTACACCCCCAGCCCGGTGATCAGATAGGGGAGGTCAGCGCGGCCGCCGTGGCAGCCAAAGTAGTAGCGGTCATAGAAATTTCGATCCGAGGTTCCGACATGGCGGATGACGTCGGCGATCTGGTGGATCGGGTACTCGTCGAACTTGGAAAGTGTCACTTGGAGGCTCCCTCGCCCAGCTGGGACCAGTAGATTCCGTCGAGCATCTTCTCCAGCGTCGCTCTGTGCAGGATCAGGTCATCCGGGTCGTCAGGCATCTGCGCCTGACCGAACGCCATGGCGCGCATCTGAATTCGCACCATGATGATGGCGTGCTGCAGTGCCGCATACGCGGTATAGAAATCCAGATCGGCGGCGTGGTGTCCGGTGAGGGCGGCGTACTCGGCGGCGATGTCCTCGCGCCGACAGAAGTTTGGCAGGCCCGGCAGTGTCGCGATCTCGGCGAGATCCTGGAAGAACCGGTGCAGGAAGATGATCCAGCCAAGATCCAGTTCGCGCGGTCCGATGGTTGCCATCTCCCAGTCGAGGAGTGCTACCGGCTCAAAATTGCGGTAGATCACGTTGCCGGGACGTGAATCACCCCAACTGACAACGTCTTTAGCTCGCAATGAATCCTCGGGCCAGTTCGCGCGCAGCCATTCGAAGCCGCGGTCGATCAGCGGAATGGTAGGGCCGTCACCGCGCACCCATTCGTAGAACTCGTGGTTGCGGCGCACATGTGCTTCCAGACCTGACTCGCTTTCACGGGTGTCGTCGAGAAACGTGAACTTCTCCACGGGTGCAGCGTGAATACGCGCGAGCTGGTCGACGGTGAGCCGCTGCATCTTATGAAGGTCGGCCTCGGAGGCTTCGGTGACCCAGGAGCCGAAGGTGTAGGGCATCCGGTCGGGCGGTACCTCGCCGTCCACCCGGTCCATCACGAAGAACTCGCCACCCAACACCGTGGTGTCATCGCAGTACCACCGGACCGCCGGAACCACCGCCGACGACTGCTCCGCGAGCCCGTGCATCACATCGAACTGGCGGCGCATGTCGTAGGTGGAGAACACCGGGCTGGAGCCGGGCTGGGGCGCAGTCCTGATCACAAGACGGTGCACCGCGCGCTGGCCGTTCTCGGTCCACTGCGCATCGGCGAGGATCGTCTCGCTGGACATGCCGTTGGCGCTCGGCAGCTCCGCATGATCGACGCTGAGTGCGGCGTCGGCGGGCAGCTGGGTGGATAACCAGGCGGTCAGATCGTCGCGCAGGGTTTCCGGATCCCGCTGCGACCCCGACGGACGGGCCACCTCATCGCTGTTATCGCGCTCGGCGGTGGCGGTGCTCTCGTTCAAGATGTGGCTCCCTCTGGGCCGTCTGCTCTACGCGCCAGCGGCTCATCGTGCGTCACGCCCCATTGCGTGACGCACGCAACACTACCGGGATGCCAGGGGAAGTGGAACCTGTTGCAATTCTGGAATCAGTGGGGCCGCAGGACGAGCACCAAATTGCTCACCAGAACCTCCCGCACAGCGGGAACTCTGGTAATCCACCATGCCCATTTTGGGTGGTAGCGGGGAAATGCGGCGACCAGAGTGCCCGTTCCGTGGGCCCAATCAAGCCCCTCGCGCACCGATACCGGGAAAAGTGACGACCCGTAGTTGTTCTTGGGTGGGTGGCCGTGCTTGCGGGTGTACCACCGGGCGGCCCGAGCGCCACCGAAGTAGTGGGTCAGGCCCATTTCATGGCCGCCGAACGGACCGAGCCAGACCGTGTACGACAAGACGGTCAGCCCGCCCGGGCGGGTGACCCGCAGCATCTCCTCGCCCAGGCGCCAGGGCTCGGGCACGTGCTCGGCGACGTTCGAGGACAGACAGATATCGACGCTGGCGTCGGCGAGCGGTAGTGCCATCCCGGATGCCCGCAGATAGGCCGCCCTCGGGTCGCGCACGCCGTCTCCTGCTGCATGCATCTCCCGCGGGTCGGGTTCGATGCCGAGATACCGAGCTCCGGCGTCGGCGAATGCCGAGGCGAAGTAGCCAGGCCCTCCGCCGACGTCCAACACGGTGCGGCCCTGCAACCCGGCGCCGGTTGCCTGTTTCCACAGATCGGTGACCAGGTGAACTGTGTCCTGTGCCACCGTGCCGTAGAACCGCTCCGGCGCACTCTGCTCAAACCGAAATGATGCCAGCAGGCTGGATGAACGCCGAAGAGTGGCGCGTTGAGCAAATAGATCGGTGACTTCGGGCACGGGATCTCGTTCCATTCAAGGTGCGAGTGAATTTCTGGGGGCCCACCCTAACGGCCTAGGGTGCTTAACGGTGTTTAGCGAACTGTCAGATCAGCCCAGCGGCGCGGTGGCTTTTGAGTCCCCGCAGTCAGTGCTGATGCTGTGCTGGCGCGATACCGGCCATCCGCAGGGTGGTGGCAGCGAAACCTACTTGCAGCGCATCGGCGCGGAGTTGGCCGCGTCCGGCATCAAGGTGACCTTGCGATGCGCCGCCTACCCGGGCGCACCCCGCCGCGAGGTGATCGATGGCGTGCACATCTCGCGCGGTGGTGGACGCTTCACGGTGTATCCGCGCGCACTGCTGTCGCTGCTCGCCAGCCGTCTCGGCATGGGCGCCCTGCGCGATGTGCGGCCCGATGTCGTCATCGACACCCAGAACGGAACCCCCTTCTTCGCTAGCTCCGTGGCTAAGGCGCCCGTAGTGGTGCTGGTGCACCATTGCCACCGGGAGCAGTGGCCGGTGGCCGGACCGCTCATCGGACGGCTTGGCTGGTGGCTGGAGTCGCGGTTGTCCCCGAGGATGCATCGACGTAACCAGTACCTGACGGTGTCGCAGCCCTCGGCGGCGGACCTGATAGCGCTGGGGGTGGAGCCGGACCGGATCGCGGTAGTACGTAACGGCTTCGATCACGCTCCCGGCGACGCGCTTGACGGTGTCCGCAGCGAAACGCCTCGCGCGGTGGTGTTGTCCCGGCTGGTGCCGCACAAGCAGATTGAGCACGCGTTGACCACCATCGCGCTGCTGCGAGACCATGTGCCGGACGTCCACCTGGACATTGTCGGCGATGGTTGGTGGATGGATCGGCTGATGGAACACGCTGTGCGGCTTGGTGTTTCCGACGCAGTAACATTCCATGGTTACCTCGACGAGGATGCTAAGCACCGTGTGCTACAAAACGCCTGGGTGCATCTGATGCCGTCCCGCAAAGAAGGCTGGGGCCTGGCGGTCACCGAGGCTGCGCAACACGGAGTGCCCACGACCGGCTACCGCTCATCCGGCGGGCTCAACGACTCGGTCACCGATGGCATCACCGGTCTGCTCGCGCGCGATCAGGACGAATTCGTCCGACATACCGCAACGTTGTTGGCGGACAATAAACTTCGTTACCGGATGGGCGAGGCGGCACGTGCCCGCTGCGCCGACCTCTCATGGGAGCGCAGCGCGGCCGGCGTGTCGACGGTGCTCAAGGCGGCGATGATCAGAACTCCGGTATCGGGAATCATCGGTGCCGATCCCGTGGGTGATGCGGTACCGGCGGGTCCGGTGCCAACCCCGACCCCCACCTCCGTCTAGGACTCTCGGCCCCGCCGAGTGTGACCTCACCGCGGGATTTTGGCTGATTCCTCACGCTGACGTCACACTCGGCGAAGGGTGTCGACGCTCCCGTAGCCGGATGACGGCGGCCGCCGGTCCCGCCGCGAGGAGCAGTACCCAGACCAGATGCGCCGCAAGGACCGCCATGCGGCGACTCGACGAGGCCTCGATGGGTGCCCACGGGCCAGGCACCCGGTAGAGCGCGATATCGCCGTCGCGATAGACCGCTTCCAGCTGGGAGAGTGTTTTCGACGAAAGTCCTTGTTCCCCAGGAGTGCCCGCCTGCACAACGACCCAGCCGATACCTTGTGCCGCTAGCTCGCGAGGTCCCGCCCCGGCACGTAACAGCTCCTCGACGCGACGCCCGCGTCGGCCGTCGCCGCGCACATCCTGTCCATCGACACGGAGGTCCCCGCTGCTCACCACGTCCGCACGGATCCAGCGAGGGAACGGGTCCAGGACGGGGATTGACGAAGGGCCCCAAGGGTAGTGCCGCAGGGTCTCCGGTGGCAGCACGGCCACCGGATGCGGTTCGGCATTGATCCGGGCGGCGACCGTGCTCCATCCGGCCGGATAGGTCACCGACTCCACCTGGCCACCCACCCCCCACGCCAGATCGGGCAGCGTGAATAGGAGTGCCACGCAAGCTAACCCGGCCGCCACCCACCGCGAAGACGGTTCGCGCATCGCGGTAATTGCGGCGGCGCCCGCCACCGCGTAACCCGGCATCGCCAACGCCACCCATTTCTGGCCGTCACGCAGAATGCCGAGCCCGGGCACCTCGGTGATGAGCCAGGTAGTAAGCATCAAACCTGGGCCAGTCGCCAACAATGCCGGAATCGCCACGGCTGCAACGGCAATACCGAGCAGACCGAGCGCCGTCCGTGTGCGCAACAGGACAACTACTCCGACCGCGACGACGACGAGTAGCACGGCCGAGAAGGCCAGCGCGAACAATGTCGACCGGGAGGCGGGTACCGCCGAGGCGTTCCAGATACCGCCGAGCGAGGCCAGACTACCGAGCGTGCCCAGCCCGGGCTCTGCGCGCGCCGCGAAGGCATGTACGCCGGCCTCGTCGCCCGCAGGTATGGCCGTTCCGAGCCCGGAGGCGACCAACCAGGGCATCGCCGCGAACACCGAGATCGCCAGTACACCGAGCCGTGACCGTCGATCTGGTGCCGCCGCCAATCCGACGATCAGCGCGAGCACGGTCCCGGTGGGCGTCAACCCGGCCAGCGCTATCCAGAACGCCAATGCGCACCAGGTCCCGACGTCAGTCGCGGCGCGCAGCCGGGTGATCGTCAAGGCGACCCACGGCAGACAGCCGTATCCGAGCAGCAGACTCCAGTGTCCCTGTAATAGTCGCTCGGCCACATACGGATTCCAGACCGCGATGGTGGCGGCCACCAGCTCGCCGCCGATTCCTGCCTCCGGGACCAAGCGTGCCGCGAGGCGCGCGGCCCCCCACCCGGCCAGCCACAACCCCACCGCGAGAAGGAGCTTGACGAGAACGCCACCGTCGATAAGCACCGTCATGACGGCAATAAAGAAGTCCTGGGGGATGGCGCGCGGCGCCGCTTCGGTGACTCCCAGCGCCGAGTCGGTCAGGTACGACCGTGGTGTCGAGACGGCATCACGGATAAGGAGGTAACCGGGTGCGGCAAGCGGCGCGATGATCGCCGCCGCCAAAGCGAGAGCGTAGAGCGGCGCAACAAGCCTTGTGCGGCGCAAGGCGTCCCGGCTAGAGGTGGTCTCGAGGCGAAGGGAACTTGTCGGTGTCGGCCTCACTGGCGGGCGGTTTCTCCGGGCTGCGACGGCCGAAGAAACCGTGATCGACGGTGTCGAGCCCGGGGTCTATCAGCGCCGATTCGGCCCGCAGGCTGAACGAGCCCAGCAGTCCGCCACCGACCAGTGCCACGACGCCCAGGGCGGCGAAGGTGATCGGCAGGATGTTCGACCAGATCGCGAGGCTGTCGCGAGTATCGCGGGCCGCCTTCACCTGCTTCTCGACGGTCTCGTCGTTGGACTGGACTGAATAGTCGACCATCGGGACCTCGGGCTTGACCGCATCGCGCGAGTAGTACTGCAGCGCATGCTCTTTGCTCTTGACGATGATGCCGCTTACCGGGTCGACCCAGAACTCACGCTGCGCCGCGTAGTAGCGGGTCATGGTGATTTCTTCGTCCTCGCGCTCAGCCTCGACACCCCACTGCTGGGCGCGGGCCGTCACCTTGCTGTCCTCGTCCTTGTCGTACAGCGACGGGTACGCGACCGGATCCACCAGCTTGCCGTTGGCGTCGTAGCCCACGTTCTGGGTGAAGTGGTATGCGGTGAGCCCGTTGACATCCTCTTCGCCGGTGTAGTTGGCGTCGTAGGCCCGTTGCGCGATCACGTCGAAGTACTGGTACGTCTTCTTCTCGGTGTCGAAGGGGAACCGATAGCTCAACCCTTCGTGCTTGAGCGCAATGGTGGTCGGCGGTGTCTCGTCCTCGATGGCGCGTGGCTTCTGCACGCTGCCGCCCGGGTTGTCGTCACTCGAGATCGCCTCGGCGGAGTGACGGTCCACGGTGACGGTGTCAACGGTGGCCAGGATCAGTCCGGTTTCGCCCTGCTTGTCGGTCCGCTTCAGCGTGATACCGGCCTGCAGGCCGACCTTCGTGGCGTCGGCAGGGCTGACGGTGGTGATCTGCTCCTGCAGCACCAGCGGCTTGTCGGGGTCGGCCACGAACTTCACCCCGGACAGCGACGCGGGATCCAGGGCACGCCCCTTACCCTCGCTGACCAATGTGGCGTCCCAGTCGAGCGGAATCTTCGCGAGCCGGTTGCTGGTGTACGTACTCAGCAACAGCGCGGCGATGATGAGAGCCGAGCCGAGCCCCAGCAACCCGCACGCTGCGATACGCATCATGACTCCGCGGTTCACGGCTGCTGACCCTTTTCGCGCAAGCGGCTCATAGGTCGCCGAACCCTCCTTAACATGCGGTAACCCTGATTCCGGCGGCAGCCGGAAAGCACAGTGTGCCCAGGGCAAATCTGTCTGACCCTAACAGCCACTGCCGTCGGGTGGTCATTCGGCGATATTACGTATTCACGGCCCGGGTTCTGGTCAAACGCCGACGGATCGACTTCGAACCGTACCCTCGGCGGGGTGACACCAGTGCAGCCATCGGCTCCGGCCGGCTCTGTCTTCCACGCGAGGGGCTTCGTTCCTGCGCTGGAAGGCATGCGTGCCTGTGCCGCGATAGGGGTGGTGGTCACGCACACCGCCTTCCAGACCGGCCATAACGGCGGCATCGACGGGCGTATCCTGGGCCGCTTCGACCTGGCGGTGGCCGTGTTCTTCGCGCTATCGGGATTCCTGCTCTGGCGGCCGCACGCGCTCGCAGCGCACGGCGGGCCCACGCCCGACTCCACCGGCCGGTATCTGGTGTCGCGGTTCGTCCGCATCGTCCCGGCCTATCTGGCCGCTGTCTTTGTCATCCTGTTGCTGTTACCGGACGCGGCGGGGGCCCGCGGGATCGTCTGGCTGGCCAATCTGACGCTCACTCAGCTCTACATCCCGCTAACACTCACGGCAGGTCTGACGCAGATGTGGAGCCTGGCCGTAGAGGTGGCGTTCTATGTGGCGCTTCCTGTCATCGCCCTCGTCGTGCGGCGGGTGCCGGTTCGGTGGCGCGCACGCCTGCTGATGTCCGCTGGCGTGGCCGGCCTGGGCTGGTTATTCATCCCCTTTCACGCTGCCGTCGGCGTCAATCCACTGACGTGGCCGCCGGCCTTCTTCTCATGGTTCGTCGCGGGCATGCTGCTGGCGGAATGGAGCGCGGCGCCGCCCGGCTGGACGCTGAGCTTGGCCCGCCGTCGGGTACTGCTCGCGATCATCGCCCTCGTTGCGTTCGGTGTTGCGGCATCGCCGCTGGCCGGGCCGGCGGGCCTGACGCAGGCGCCGCCGCACCAGTACGCCGTGAAGATCGTTATGGGTGCGACGCTAGCCTGGGCGCTGCTCATGCCGTTGACCCTGGATGCTCCCGGTACCCCACATCGGGTGTTGGGCAGTCCGCTCATGGTGACGTTGGGTCGTTGGTCCTACGGCCTCTTCATCTGGCACCTGGCGGCCTTAAACATGGTCTTTACCGTCACTGGGTGGTTTTGGTTCAGTGGTCACTTCCCGGTGGTGCTGATCCTGACCCTGGTTTTCGGCTTTGCGATGGCCGCCGTCAGTTATGCGCTGGTCGAGTCCCCGTCGCGGGAAGCATTGCGGCGCTTTCGGAAACGTCGTGACCGTACCCGTACTGCGGACGCTGCCACCGTTGCCACGGAAATGAGCGCCAGCAGCTGAATCCACCACGAGTGGCCCGCATAGCCGCTCGTTGATCGCCAGGGATGTCGCGACAGAGCGGCCCCTGCCAGCAACAGGGATCCGCCCGAGATGTACGCCCCGGCGGCGGTGAGGGTGCGCAGCGACGAGCCGCGTGCTTTTATGGCCAGCGCCGTCAGGCCCACCGCGGCACCGGTGATGCCACTGATGGCCGTGATGGCCGCCAGCGCCGCGACACCCGCTGCACGGCCTGAGCGCCATGGAATCACCTGAGGGAGATCGACTTTCCGCAGCACTGGCATAAGGGCCAACAGCGCGAGGACCGGAAGCAGTGCCAACCCGCCGAAGAGTCCTGCTCGGTACCAGGTGTTGAGGCCGAATGTCAGGGTGATCTGTCCGCCGTCGTGTGCCGGAATCACCCACCCCTGCTGCCATCCGTTGACGCGTACCGGTGTCAGGGTGCGCCCTCCCTCGTCACGGGCCACCCATCCCGCATTGATGCTCTCGGGCACCACCAGGACTCGGTCGCGTGGTGCCGGTGACGCCGTAACCGTGCGCCGGTCCGTACTCCATTCCCCCTTGGGCGCAAGGGTCGCCGTGGCGGCCGCCGGTATCGCGCCGGGGGTGGTGAGCTGTACTCCGTCGACGATGAACTGGTGGCTCGGGTTGACGGTGACGTCCTGCGGCCCCGCGCCGGTTGCGATGGGGGCGGTGTCGCAGGGAGTTGCCTGGATGACATTGCCGTCCAACAGGTCCCGCACCGTGGTTGTGATGGACATGGGGATGAAGCGTCCCGCGAGGGCCAGGATCGGTCCGCGATCGCATCCGATGGTGATGGTGCGATTGCCGTTCGCCCCAGCATTGGTGGGGGCGATCGGGCGGCCGTCCGTGTCCAGTGCGACCACCTCGGCGATACCGGGGGGCTTGAGCTGATCAAATCCGAGTGCGGTGCGGTCGATGATGTCGGTCCAGTCCGTGACCGAGACGGTGATGGTGTCCGTGACGCGCGGGTGGAGCGTCAGCGTGGTGTCGTGGGCTTTCGGGTCGATGGACCGCACTTGTGGACCGTCCCCAAGATTGATCGCCACCTGGGTGGGATGCGCGGGTACCTCGGTCTTACTGGGCTGCAGCCGGATGCCGCCCACCGCAATGGGTTTAGGCAGCGTGATGACAAGTGAGGGTAGATGCTGTCGTTGTACCGAGTTCTGTGGTGCTGTCCAGACGGTACCGGGATCGCCATCGGTAGCCGCGTACGACGACCCCTGGGGGTCGATCACATCGGAGTCGCCGGACGCGACGGTGGTGCCGGGCGGCTGGATCAGTTCACGCAGCTGAGGACCCGGCCGGGCCCGTATCCATACCTTGGGTGTCAGCGATACAGGTTGGGGGACTGTCAATGTCCGGATAAAGGTGCCGGGTTCTTCCGGGGCGAGCGACAACGTCGCGGCGCAGCGCAGCCGTTGTGGCGAGGGGGCGCATCCCGACCGGCCCTCCAGCGGCGATCCCAGATCCCAACCGAGCAGGTTGGCTCCTGCCGGGGGCGCGGGGATGGTCGCGCCATGGCGGAGATCGACGGTGTGGGCGAATCCGGCGGCGTCGTATTGAGTGAGGGACAATTCGGTGACACCGAACTGCACACCGGAGGTGCCGTCGTCGGTTCCGGTGGCGGTGACCTTCACCCAGGTGGTCTCTCCGGGGCGTAAGGCGATATTGAGCGGCTGGCCCGGCTCGTCGAATCGCACGGACGTGGTGCCGTTGTCTGTCTCGACCTCCAACCGGCGCACCTGTGCGCCGAGCGCGGTGGCACTCGGCGTGACGGTGAGGATCGCATTGGTTATCGGCCGATCCAAGTCCACCCGAATCCATTGCCCAAGAGCCGCTTCCAAGGAGCTGCTGACCCAGCTTGTCGCGTTGTCGCGGTCGATGACAGCGGCCGTGCTGGTGCCCGGCGCCACATTGGGCAGCGCCGTGGAATCCGATGCGGAGCTGGAGGCGGTGATGATTCCGCCCGTCCAACTGCCGTGTACGAGGGGAACACCGTCGGCCGGATAGTCCGGGACGCGGTTGAAGGTGCGGCGCTTGTCTCCGGGCGCCCGGATGGCCGAGGAATGGTCGTCGACGCGACCGTAGTCGGTTTCGCGAGCCAGCGGGCTGTCGGTGACCATTGCGGGTCCGGGGCGCAGGGCGGCACGGGCGGCGTCGGTGGCCAAGAGGGCGGGCCCCAGCGGCGCCTGGTCTAGTTGTCGGCGTCGTTCATTAAGGCGCAGCAGGGCTTCTGGGCCGCCCGCCACCCGCGGCATGCTGTCGACATCCGTGAAATAGGGATCTCCGTACCGCTTCTGATGCCCAGCTACGGCATAGACCTCGACCGCGGGGTACTGAGGTCGTAGATCACTATCGGCGACAAAGCCTTCGACCGTTCCGGCGCCTACCGGATCACCGAACTGGGCGACCTTGGTCAGCCCGGGAGACCCCTCAATGGTGTGGTGCACCAGGATCGGTCGTGCCGAACGGGAGGTTTCGGGGTCAAGATCGTTGCGCACCACCAAGTAGGAGATCCCCTGCTGTGCCAGGGTGTCGGCAAGTCCGTCCGAGGGGCGACCGGCGGCGAACAACTGCTGCACGGAGTCGATGGCGCGGATGGTCTCCGGGGGTGTCAATGGGATGGAATCTCGTACACCCCAAGGTGTTTGGCCTAAAGCCTGCAGTGGCTCGTCGCGGGTGAGGCCCCAGGTCTGGATGGCGAAGGGTGCCCCGGGAACTATCAGTGCCCGTCCGCCGTCGTCGTGATCGGCTAGCCAGTGAGCCGTGTCCTCCCAGTAGTTGGGGATGGCGTCGAACCCGCCGCGGGGTACGAGCCGGCTCGTCCATGCCAGCGATGTACTCGCGGTAAGAGCGACCAGCAGCGCGATCCCAAAGGCCACTGCCCGGTTACGTTCCGGTCGGGCCACAGCAGCGAGCCAATCCCGCGCAGAAACGCTGGCGGGCAGCGGTATCCGCGATAACGCGTGAGCCAAACCGAGAATCAGCGGTAAGCGGATCAGCGGCTCCAGCTTGTGCACGTTGCGTAGCGGTGTGCCGCCCGCATCCAGGAAGAATTGAATCTGTTGGGCGACCGGAGAACCGAGTGCACCGGTGTATCCAGCCGTCAGTAGGACCAGACCCACCAGAAGTATCGCGACAAGCCTTCCGCGGGCCGGCATCCCCCGCATCGCCAGCCCGGCCATGCCGGCGGCGGCCACCATCGTGGTGGCGATCACCATGACCGATTGGGTGACCAGCGATGAACCTGCAGTTGCCTGCGGAGCCACGAACGGCGTCCAACTGGCGGTCCCGCGGAGCACCTCGGTCAGTGAGGTCCACTGTGTGGTGACGCCGGAGGATTCGATAAAGTCAAGGAATGGTGGGCTGATCTTGCCGAAGATGAGCAGCGCGACGATCCACCACGAGGTGGCCAGCGCCACACAGGGAATCCACCACGCCGTGAATCGCCGCCATGTCCGGTTGGGTTTGTGAGCCAGCCACCAGATGACGGCGACTCCGCATGCGAGGGCGGTAGCGACGGCATTGACCGCACCCATCAACGCAACGGCTACGGCGGACAGTGCCGCCCCCCGGCGCGGGGACATGCGGCCCTGGAACGTCAGGATGACCGGCAAGAGCACCCACGGGGCCAACATCATCGGCAGTGTCTCGGAGGAGATGGCACCCAGCGTCGTCAGCACCCGTGGGGATAGCGCGAATGCGACCGCGGCGATGATCCGCGACCCACGGGTTCCGATGCCTAAGGCTTCGGCCACCCGGATGACGCCCCAAAATCCGGCCACGATGAGCAGTGCCCACCACAGACGTTGCGTTATCCAGGCCGGGACTCCGAGGAGATGGCCCAGTGAGAACACGGCGCCATGGGGGAAGAGATAGCCGTACGCCTGGTTCTGTGCCTGCCCGAAGGGCAGATCACTGCTCCACAGATTCAGCGCCCGCAAGGCGAATCGCACTGGATTGATCGCCAAGTCCAGCTTGGTGTCCGGTGAGATCTGCCCGGGTGATTGGGCCAAGGTCAGCAGCAGGGCGAGCGCAGACGCGAATGCCAACCACCGTCGGCTCAGCGGGGAGGAGTCAAGGCGAGTCGTCATGCCGTGGGCGGCAGTGCGCCGCGGGATGTCAGCTCCGGTTGCCGTAATCGGGCCGGTTGAGGATTGCCGTCGACGGATCGATTCCGGTTACGGCCGGCTTCTTGTCCTGCTCGACCGACAGCGTCAGGCCGAAGACGGCGGCGGCGCCCAGCAGTAGGCCGATCAGCACGCTCGCGGCGGCCGGCACCACAAATCTGGTCATCGGAGCTCCTCTAGGTCACGCAGGTATCAGCGGCCAAACTAGCACGCCCGACCATCGGGGCACGTCCGGCGCTGTGGGCGACCAGCGAAAGGGGAGCCTTCGAACGGCTGGTGGGTGACCTGCTGGTGACGATTCCCGGTAGCGGGCGGCCACATGTGCCCGCAGACGACGCTTCGTGCGGAATAATGGCCGCCCATGACCGGTCCATACAACTACGGACCGGCGCCGGACTACGACGCGGAGTTCGCCGCCGCGCATAACCCGGCGCTACCGCAGGATCAGCTGCTGCGGCTATGGCATACACGCCCCGATCTACGTGAGGCCTTGGCGCAGCTGCCTGCGTGCCCGCCGCATCTGGCGGCACAGGTGCAATTCTCCGATCCGTGGCGTGATCCCAACGCGCGATCGCATCGCGGGATCATCATGGCTTTCGCGCTACTGGCCGGATTGCTGGTGATCGTCGGACTCGGCTACGTCGGTTACATGGCGGTGAATTCCGGTCGCCCCACCGAGTCGGCGGGAATGCTGCCGACCGAAGACACGAAGACGACGAACGCGTCCGCGACGACGACCGCCACGGCGCTTCCGCCGCCACCGTCGGGCCCCATCAAGCCGGTAGACGTGACCACCAATTGTGTTCAGGCGGAGGACGGTACCGACAGCAATGGAGCGAAGTACACGTACGAAGCGGGTAAGGCCTTCGACGCCGATCCGCTTACTGCGTGGCGGTGCCAGTGGAAGGAACAAGACGGCCAGTCGATCACGGCGAAGTTCGATCACCCGATGCTCGTCACATCCGTCGGTTTGATTCCCGGATACGCCAAGACCGATATCGACGGGTCCGACCGCTTCGCTCAGAATCGCAAGATCACAAGGGTTCGTTGGGAATTCAGTGACGGCAGTTCGGTCAAGCAGCAGGTACCGGTGAGTCGTGCGCTGGCGAGTATCAAGGTGAATGTGGTGACGGACTCGGTGACCATGGTCATCGAGGCCACCGAACCCGGTGTGTCGATCGTGAACAAAAGCGGCCAGCGCCAGGACGCCTTCAACGGTCTGGTGTCGGTAAGCGAGATCGAGTTCCAGGGCGCCCAGGTCCCCGCCGGCCAGGCGCCGGCACCCGCTCAGGCACCCCCGCCGGGGCAGGTGGCGCCAGTCCAAACGCCAACATCGGGATCGGTTGCACCGCCGGGTCAGACGCCTGCGCCCGCCGCACCGGCGCCCCCGACTGGCCAGACGCCGCCGCCGTCGCATCCTGCACCCGCGCAGCCGTAACGCGCCGTACCCAAAACTGGCTGGGTTCTTCAGGGTTCATTCTCAGGAATTGCGGTTACGTTGGACGCATGGCCGAGCTGAACCGCAGGACCGTACTTACTTCGGGTGCTATTGCGGCGGGTGCCGCCGCCGTCGGTTTCGGGGGATACGAGCTGCTCCGCAAGCCCGGACGCAGTGATTCGTCGGCGTCAGGCGGGGACAAGCCGAACATCCTGGTGATCGTCGTGGATCAGATGAGGGCCCCGCAATGGTTCCCCGATATCCAGAAGCTCACCAGCATCTTGCCCAATCTCAGCCGATTGCAAAGGGACAGTGTCACTTTCGCATCGCACTACACGGCATCGAACATGTGCACCCCGTCGCGAGGCGCCATGACTACGGGGCTGTACTCGCATCAGACCGGATGTCTGTTCACCGGGGAGGGGCCGAGCGAATCGAGCCTGGCGCCGCAGTTCCCCACCTGGGGCACCATGCTGCGCCAGCAGGGTTACCAGACCTGGTGGTGGGGCAAGTGGCACCTCGGTCACTGGAGCGACAACACACCCGAAGGCCTTGATGCGCACGGCTTCTCCGGTGGAACGTTCCCGTCACCCAATGGCATGCCGAATCAGGGGCTGCAGAAGGACCCGGGCATCGTCGACCAGTTCGCCGGATGGTTCGACGCCGAGGCCGGCAAGGGTCCTTGGTGCACCACAGTCTCCCTGGTGAACCCGCATGACATCTGCTGGTGGCCGAAAAATCCCCTCCCGGATGATGTTCCACACTGGTTCGACACCACGCCCGTCAATTTTCAGACACCCGACGAGTTGCGCCAGCGCCGCAAGCCACAGCTGCAGATCGACTATGCCAACTTCATGTCGCCGATCATGACCGGTGCCGTGACGTATTCGGGACCCGATGTCGCCCGTCAGTGGGCGCGGTGCTTGGACATGTACCTGTGGTTGCAGCAGCAGGTCGATGCCCAGATCGGGCGGGTGCTCGACAAGCTGGCATCACGTCCGGAGGTCGACCGCAACACGGTCGTCGTCTTCACGTCTGATCACGGCGAGTACGCGGGCTCACATGGGTTGCGCGGCAAGGGTGCCGCGGCGTACGAGGAGTCCATCCGGGTTCCGTTGTATATCCGCGATCCCCACGGCGCGCTCACCCCCAAGCCGGGGGAGACGCGCACCCAGCTGACCTCCAGCGTCGACCTCGCGCCCCTGCTGCTGACTATCGGCTTCGGAGGAAACGGGTGGCGTTCCGATGAGCGTTACTCGTATCTGGCGTCGCGCGCCGATATCGCTGATATCGCCAAAAACAATGCGGCAGGGCGAAAATGGATTGCACACGTCACCGATGACATGTCGGTGGAGGAGATGGCCACCCTGCTCAAGGATCCCCGGATCCGTGCGGTGATGGGTGAAAATGCGCCCACCGAGATCCCCACCTCGGCACCGAGTCATATCGTCGCGGTCCGCACCGCCGAAGCCAAGCTGGCCACCTATTCGTACTGGAAGCCGGGTGGCATGCACATTGACACCTCGCGGCAGACGGACCGCGAATTCTATGACTATTCAACGCCATCCGGTCAACAGGAGATTGAGAACCAGACCGGGCGCGGCGGCAAGGAAGACGCCCTGCAGGCGCTCATCGACAACGAGGTGCTCCCCGAGGTGCAGGCCCCACTGCCGACCTTCCTGGGTCAGGCACAGGAGCAAGGCCTAGCCGATATGCAGAAGCTGATGGTCCTGCGCGGCGGCTAAGCCCGTTCACACTCTGCGTGAAATCACTTGGGTGGTAGCGAACCGGCGTAGGCCAGCGCGCGTCTCACCCACGGCTCCAGCTGCCGCTTGGTGCGCACGCCCTCGGTATCGATGCTCAGCCAGCCATCCATCTCTCGTCCACCCATCACCATCCGACTCACGTGTGGCTTGGTGACGAGCGCATCGGTCTCGTGGGGATCGCAGCGGGCCAGCAGACCGTCCCCGCGTCTCGCGGCGACGGTCATATGCCCGTCCACCAGAAACGCCATCCCGCCGAACATCCGCTTCTCGGTGACGCCCTTGGTTGCGGCGATCACTTCGCGGATGCGCTCCACCAGGTCCTCGTCATAGGCCATCAGGCAATTGTCGCCCTACTGGACGGGTAGGGCACAGGCCGGACCGCTATCGAGACCGAAGCGCGGCTTTGCCGAAGTTTGATCCGGTATGTGCCGCAGCTGGATCCGAGAAGAATATCGTGATGCCGTATTTCGGTTCCGGAACAACGTTATCGAGGTCGGATGACCGGATCTTCACGTTGGTCTGGAGGCTCGCTGTACCGGCAAAACACCATGATGCCGACTGGACACCACTTCCCAGTCGGATACCAATGCACTCATTGCGTACTCGTTGTTAGCACGGCGGCCGAGAGGACCCGGGCAGCGGACGGCACTGTGGGGTCCAGACCAGTGAGCTCGGCTACGCGGCGTAGTCGATAGTCGAGAGTGTTGGGGTGTATGAATAGTGACTTTGCCGCGAGTTTCCTGGAGTGTTCGTGTTGGAGGTAGGCAGTAAGTGCCTGTTTCAGATGGGGAAGGTCTATCAAGGGCTTGAGGCGTTCAGTAAGTAGATCGCGCGCGCGGCTGGGCCGGGTGAGCTGATATTCAACGAGCAGATCGTGCAGTCGGAATAGACCCGGAGTGCGCCCGAGGTCACTGGCCAGCATGGCAACGTCGCGGGCCTCTTGAGCAGCCGAAGCAATTTCCGTGGGAGCCGCATGAGAAAGACCCGCGATGACGGGACCATCGGCTATTTCCGCAAAGGGGCCCATCAGTGACTCTTCGAGACCAGTCGTGGGCAGCAAGATCGTGCCGCCCTGTGCGTCCAAGGAAGTAAGTACGGGTTCGTCGACGTGCGAATCGAGGATGTCCTGAATGCGGTTCACGCGACGACGCGCCATGGCGGTACCGCAGGGTGTGAGTAGGCGAAGGTGCATCACGCTGTACAGGGATGCCAGCGTCATATTGGCGCGCTTAGTGGTTTCGGCTGATGGTGCTCCTTTCATAAGCGCGCTGAACATGTTTCGACGGGCAAGATTCAAATGGTGGTGGGGGGATCGCTCCTGCTCCAGATAAGCCGTCGTCATTGCAGGCACCAGCTGATGGAGATAGCGCTGGCACCCGCTTGCCACCAGTAGCACCTGACTGAGCTCTGATGGGGTCGCCAGCTCCTGTGCCGCTTCCATGCCCACTCGGGAGGCCACGTTGTAGGCGGTGAGTAGAGCGCTCAGCGGGACCTCGGCGCGAGCCCCGTGAGATGCCGCCGATAATGCGGCAGCTAACTCAACTTCCGTCATTTGTCGTGATTCGAGTAGGGTTCTTCCGAAAGTTTCGTAACTCTGTTTCGTAAACACGGCGATTTCCCCTTCAAGCATTTCGCGGGGAAGTGAACCGTAGTGTGAAACCTCGGCGGCAATATGCTCGACCGTTCGCTGCGCAATCCTCGGAAGCTGACTCATGAACCGTTCGGTAAGTGGCACATACATTTAACGAGGTGCCTGCCTTTCGGTGCGGGTGGCCCTATCGAGAGCTGTGCAAATACCGATATGGCTCAAACCGAGCTGAATGCCGCGCTGCGTGGAGCGTAGATCTCGGCAAGGAACTGCTCGACGGCAACCGCGGTGTGTGCCGCGCGCGGCGTGCCAAACATATCGAACGCGTGATGAGCAAAGGGCAGTTCGGCATATACGGCGGGGCGGTGGCTGATGTCTTGTAGCCGCGCGGTGAAGCTGCGCGCCTGCTCCACCGGCACCATCGTGTCGGCTCGTCCATGCAGCACGAAAAACGGTGGTGCATCAGCAGATACGTGCGTAATTGGCGATGCCTCCCGGTAGGTGTCCGGCGATCGACGGCGGCTGTTTTTGAGGATGAACGCCTGCAGCGCCGGTACCAGGAGTGGATGTAAGGCATCGTCCGTACGGGTGAGGTCGTACACCCCGTAGAACGGGATCGCGGCCTGGACTCGGGTGTCGGCATCTTCGAATCCCGGCTGGAACTGCGGAGCGTTGGGGGTCAAGGCGGCCAGCGCGCACAGGTGAGCGCCCGCCGAGCCCCCGGTGATTGCGATCCAATCCCCGTCACCCCCGTACTGCGCAATGTTGGCTTTGATCCAGGAGATCACGCGCTTGACGTCGACAATATGGTCGGGCCACGTCGCGCGTGGGCTGAGCCGGTAGTTGATGGACACGCACACCCATCCCAGCTCGGCCATATGGCTCATCAGCGGATGCGCCTGTCCGCGTTTGCTTCCCAGCATCCAGGCGCCGCCAGGAATTTGCAGCAGTACGGGTGCTCGCCCGTTGCGGTCTAAGTCGGGTCGCCGCCAGATATCGAGCAAGTTTCTGGTGCCGTGCTCGCCGTAGGCAATGTCGGTGTCGTGGGCGTAGTCCCGGTAGATCCGAAGCGTCCGCACCAGTCCCGGCTTCTTGGCGATGGCACGGCCCGGTGTTGGTCGTATCCAGAGGCCAGCGGAGTCGGTGCGCCGGGCCTTACCCAGTCCGGTATCGAGCGCGGCGCTCAGTGGCATGTTCGCAGCCTGCCCGATGCGGTGCAGGCCGAGCAGCCCCAGCCATGAGATCGCTGAGACCAGCCAACTGAGCCACCGTATGCGTGGTGACAGCGACCGTGACACCGCCGCCAACGCGGTGACGTGGCCCGCCAAGATCTGCAGCGGGAAATCTGTGGCGAATGGCCCGAAGGTCATGGGGTATAGCGACAAGGTGCACCGTTTCATCAACGGGCGGTACCCGGTGACGGTAATCGCTAGTCCAGCAAGCGATCCAAACAGAGTTGCACGCCTGGTCATTGTGGCCCTTTCGCTTTTAGCGTGTGGGTGTCGAGGAGTCGTGTTAGTAGGCCGAGGGCGTCGACAAACGCATGGTGTTCGACTTCCCCTGTCATGAGGTGGGCCAGCGTGGCGATCCCGTTTTCCATGCCGAGGACCATGAGCGCGAGTTGTTGTGCGGGGGCGGGTAATTCGGTCCCGGCGCGTTGCGCCATGACGGTGATTGTCGACGCGTACCACTCGAGTGTGCGGCGCTCGAGGTCTGCCAGGCGCTCGCGCCAGTGTGGGTTGCGGATCGCGTGCAGCCGGAACTCGCTGAGCAACATGAATTTTTGGCGATCGGCGAACCGGTTGCCCTCGTATGTCGCGAGTTTATCCATCACAGTGCGCGTGCTGCCGGTGTCGTAGATCTGCTCACTGGCAGTGATTTGCTCATCGAGCCAATCGTCGAGTACGGCTAGGGCGAGATCCTCTTTGGCGGAGAAGTTTGCGTACACAGCTCCCCGGCTATAGCCCGCCCGGTCGGCAATCTCCTCAAGGGCGGCCGCCGCGATGCCGCGCTCGGCGAAGACCTCACGGGCCGCAGCGAGCACCCGCGCCCGTGTGCGCGCCATGCTTTGCTCCCGAGTCAACCTAGCCATCTGTGCTCCACGACCTTGCCAGGGCCTTGACAACGCTGCGTATCCCTCAACACACTTTAAGAATCGCAGATGTATCTGGATACGTCAATGTATATGGATGAAGCTGTCAACGGAGGATGTATGCGCCACTCGCGGAGATTCCTAGGAATTCCGCTGGTCGTAGTCGCGGTGATCATGGTGATTGCCGTCGGCGTGGCCGCAGCGCAGCTATGGATCGGCGTGCGGGTGGGCCCGGTGGCCCGGTTTATTACCGACACGGCGGGTCGAGTGGTCATCTATCACGGCCTCAATCAGGTCTTTAAGGAGCCGCCATACCAGCCTTCCGGCGGCGGCTTCGATAACGATGACGCCGCGTTCCTGCGTGCAAACGGTTTCAATGCGGTGCGGCTAGGCGTGATATGGGCCGCGGTCGAACCGCAGCCCGGAATCTACGACGAGGCTTACCTTGATTCGATCGCCAAAACCGTGCAGATGCTGGGCGATCACGGTATCGGGTCACTGCTGGATTTTCATCAGGATCTCTACAACGAGAAGTTCCAGGGTGAAGGCGCGCCCCTATGGGCGGTGCAGGACGGCGGGCGGCCCAACCCCGAATTGGGATTTCCCGCAAACTACTTCCGCAACCCGGCGCTGCAGCACGCCTTCGATCAGTTCTGGCTTAACTCACCCGGGCCCGATGGCGTTGGGCTGCAGGAACATTTCGCTGCAGCGTGGACATACACCGCGGCCCGGTTCGCGGGTAACCCCAATATCATCGGCTACGACCTGCTCAACGAGCCTTGGCCAGGAACGCAATACATCTCATGCGCCGTGCCACTGGTCGGGTGCTCGGCATTCGAACGACGACTGACCGAATTCTACGAGAAGGTGGCGACAGCCATTCGCACCGTGGATCCGACGACGATGATCTGGTTTCAACCAAATCTACTTTTCAACCCGTCCAACATCATTCACTTGGGCACCCTCTCCGATGCGCGCAGCGGATTCAGTTTCCACGTCTACTGTCCCACCGAGGTGGAACTGCACACTGATGTCGGGTGTCGGTGGCTAGACGACCTCACCTTCGCCGCTGCGCGTGGCTACGCCGCGCCCCGCAACCTGCCCGAATTTGTCACCGAATTCGGTTCAACCGACGACATCGCATATCTGTCACAAATGGTTGCCCGAGGTAACAAGTCGATGATCAATTGGACCGAATGGGCGTATACGGGCACTGACAAGACCAGCACGTCATCCGGAGGGCAGGCTCTCGTGTACGACCCGGCAAGCCCCCCAATGGGTTTGAATGTGAACACGCCGAAGCTGAAGGTTTTGGCCGTACCGTACCCGCAGCTGATTTCTGGGACGCCGACTTCATGGGAGTTCGCCGACGGAACATTCAGGCTGTCGTACAGCACCATGCGTGCCGACACTGCTGGGACTTTTGGGCCCGGGGCGGAGACCGTCATCGCCGTACCAGCGATCCAGTTCCCCAACGGCTATACGGTGCAATGCGCCGGCGCGAGGGTGACATCGGCACCGAATGCGCCCATTGTGCGGGTGGCTTCCCTGCCGGACGCATCAACCGTCGCGGTCACCGTCACACCCAATCCGTGAATCTCCGGACGCAACGAGCCGTCAGCGGACGGCCCGTCGCGCGCGATTGACGGATTGTCGAGCTGTTCGGCGTGCCACGGTGACACCGACGTTCACTTCGCGCCGTTCGCGCAGAGATCGGGCCTAACGTGCCTAGCCCAGTCCATTCGCCCTCGGGTTGTCGATACAGGTGTATGGACAGGTCAAGATTGGGAAACATGCAACGCGCCGGATCTTATCGGCTGGCTCGCGTGGGGCATCTGCGGTCAATCGTATAATTGACGGACGCGTCCGTCCGTTATACGCTGTCGGGCATGCCAGCCGTGAGTCGGGCCGAGCGGCGGCTTGCCGAGACAAGACATGAGATCGTGCAAGCTGCGGCGGAGGTGTTTGTCGAGCGTGGCTACCATCCCACGCGTCTGTCCGATATCGCCGAGCGCGCTGGCGTCGGGCAGGGCACCCTTTATCGCCACTTTAAGGACAAACGCGAGATACTGGATAGCGTGGTCGCCCGTGCGGTGAGCCGGTTGCAGTCCACATTTGAAGACGAGAATGCGCCCGCGATGATCGGCAGCCTGTCGGAGTATCGGTTGCGCGCGAACGATATCGCGATGCGGTTGTTCGAGACTTTCGCCGTCGAGAGCGAGTCTTTGAAGTTCCTGGTCCGGGAACTGCCAGCAATCGATGACGATGCCGCGGCCGTGGTGTATCGGATCGCAGACAAGGTGCAGCAGCTATTTCAGGATTACTACCGAACGGGTATCGAGCGAGGATTTTTCCGCGCTGACCTGGATATCGAGGCTGCGAGTACCGCGGTTCTTGGCATGGGGGTCAGTGGTGCGTGGATGATCGCGCGGCATCCCGACGATGTGGAGCTGCGGCGCCACTACTCCAACACGGTGGTCGATTTCATCGTCCGCCACGCCGCGCTCTAAACGATTGTTGGATGGGGAGCCGGTGGGCACCGCTATGCAACGCGACGAGAGGGAAGTATGCGATGAGTGAGTTCCGGGCAATGGTTGCGCAGGAGCGCGATGGGGGCATCGTTCTGTGCCAGGAGACCGCTGACGAAGATCGCCTGCCTGCCGGGGAGGTGACGATCAGAGTTGAGTATTCGGGTGTCAATTTCAAGGATGCGCTCGCAGTGACTCCCCGGGGCGGGGTTGTGCGCGAGTACCCCATCATCCCGGGAATCGACCTCGCCGGCGTTGTGGTGGCTTCCGAGAGTGCGGAGTTCCGTGTCGGAGAGCGGGTGCTTGCGCACGGCTATCAAATCGGCACGGCTCGCGATGGGGGCTACGCCGAGCTGGCCCGGGTACCTGCAGAGTGGGTAGTCCCGTTGGCATCAATCTCCACTCGTGACGCTGCGGCAATCGGAACTGCGGGCTTTACCGCGGCGCTCAGTGTCAACGCGCTGCAGAGATGGGGGATAAAGCCCACGGACGGTCCAGTGCTCGTCACCGGAGCCAGCGGTGGAGTGGGTTCGGTCAGCGTCGATCTCCTTGCCGCCGCGGGCTTCGAGGTGGTTGCCTCCACCGGCAAACCCGAGGCCGCCACACTATTGAGAACGCTCGGCGCGACGTCCGTCATTGGCCGGATCTCTGAGGATCCCGATGCAAAGATCCGGCCGCTCGGCAAACAACAGTGGGCCGCTGCCGTGGACTGCGTCGGTGGAAGGACGTTGGCCGAGGTATTGAGCACCGTTAACTATGGTGGAGCCGTCGCGGCGAGTGGGCTCACAGGAGGCGTTGAAATCCCTACGACGGTAATGCCTTTCATCTTGCGTGGCGTTGCACTGCTGGGAATCGACTCTGTTCAGCTGGACATCGCACGGCGCCGCGAACTCTGGGCCCTCTTGGAAGCGGGCATGTTTCCGCGGCATCTGGCCGCGCTGTCCCGCGATGTGCCGATCCGGAACGTCGAAGCCGTCCTCGATGAAGTTCGCAGCGGCCGCTCCACCGGGCGTGTTGTCCTCCAGGTCGCGGGCGGCTTCTGAGCGATATCGGAGCAGCGGCCGTCTCCATCTGATTTCCGCTGGGTTAGCTCAACGCTGCATAGACAGCTTTGCGGCCCATTTCGAGTGCGTCACCCAGCGCTACAGGATCACGTTCGATGCGGCCGATTATCGGACTTTCTTCAGCAGGTGCGATTTGCAGCGTATTGGGGTGTTCGGCGAGCATCCTCTGCTCATTGGCGTGCAGCTCAAGGCGCTGCTGCCACGGCAGGAGAGCTCCCGGCGCGTGCCGCGCGAGGTAGCGGGAAACGAGGCGCCGCTCTATTCCCGACGCTGGTGTGGGCAGGTCGAGCAATTGGCGGGTGCGCAATGCAACGATGTGGGTGATGCCATGGCTGAGCGCAGTCCTCGCCGGCACTGCTTCCGCGACACCCGCATCTACGAATCTGCGTCCGCCCAAGCTCACAGGACGTCCCGCCACCAACGGCAGGCAGGTGCTGGCACGCAGCGCTGTGCGCACTGCGACACCGTCGGCGAGATAAGGATGCAGATCGGTGGATTCGCCGGTGTCGGCATCTGTGGCCAGGGGATGAAACGAAATAGGTGCTGCCAGGATCGCCTCGAAATCCATGGGCACGACGTACTGATAGACATGGTTCACGAGGTGGTCGGTGTCGATGATGGGACGGCCCCACAGAAAACGCAGCGGGCTAATAACCGATTTCATGACCGAAGGGTCTAACCACGATCGCATGGCCTGCCGTGCACCGCCACACAACAGCCACGCGCCGTTGAGAGCGCCGGCCGACGATCCATAGACCGCATCGAAGCATTCCGACAGCCCCATTTCCTCCAACGCCACCACCATGCCGCTGGAGTAGACCCCGCGCGAGCCTCCTCCCTCGATAACGAGCGCAAGACGTGCGCCGTCGGTTCGCAAGCCAGGTTTGCTCTGTTCGGCACGGCGCCGGGCCAGCAGGGCGGAGACTTCCGGTGCCGAGCCGTCAGTGATGCCGTCTGCCAACTCTCGGACTTCGTCGTGGATACGTTCAGTCCGGATCTTTGCCGTCTTGTATTTCGACATGCGAACAATCTATGGTCGACGGACTGCTCCGTCAATTACGGACTGCGTAGTCCGTTCTGGAGGTTCCGCATCGTGGATGGACACGAGAACTTGCTCGTCACCGACAAACGTGGACCAGTGCTCTACGCCTGGCTGAATCGTCCAAACACGCGCAACGCCCTTGATGACGCGATGCTGGAGGCGATCACCGCCCTTTTCACGTCGGTTCAGAAACGGTTCGATATTCGGGTCGTGGTGCTGGGCGGCCGCGGTCCGGCGTTCTGCGCCGGCGCAGACCGACGATCACCGCCCGGGGTAGGCGGCGATTCCGAGCGGGCACGACACTGGGCGTCGCAAATCGGCCGGCGGGCCATCGAAGCAATCCTCGACTGTGACGTGATCACCATCGCGCGCGTCCATGGACCTGCAATCGGCGGCGGCGCAGCGCTGGCGCTGGCCTGCGATTTTCGGATCGGATCGTCTGACGTTCGGCTGCGTCTTCCCGAAGTCGATCTCGGCATGCCCCTGGCTTGGGCTGTTCTGCCCCGCCTCATAGAGGAAGTGGGCGCCGCCCGGGCCCGTGAATTGGTGATGCTCGGCGATGAAATCAGTCCGGAACGCGCCGAACACCTGTCACTGCTGCACCGGGTCGTGCCCGGGGACGCGCTCGATGCGGAGGTTGACGCACTCGCCGGCCGCCTGGCCGACAAACCAGAATTCGCCATCCGCACCACCAAAATGCAATTCCGCGCTTACCGCGGGGCGCGCTCACTCGGTGTCTTCACAGAGACAGACGACGCCGCGTGGGCGCGCGGACTGGCCACAGACACAGCGCGCCGAGCTTTCGGGCCAACCACAACACAACTATCCACTCAGCCTCCCGCTGAGGAATCTAGTGATGAGGAACGACTTTGAGCGATAACCATTACCGGGACCTCTTGATCCGGTACTACAACGCCTGCAATGCCGCCGACGTCGATGCGCTGGTGGCGGTCTTCGATACGGATATAACGCACTACTTTCTTGCGCCCAACCCGGGCTCGACGGCTCGGTATGGGGCACGCGCCGTCGCGGAAGCGTTCTGCGATATGCAGAGGTTCTACTCCGGCCGCTGGGTAGTCGATCATTACCTGGGCTCGGGGGACGAGGCCGTGATCGAGTGGACGCTGTACTGGACCTCGAACAAGACTGGCGCTCGCGTCGCGACGCGGGGCGCCGAGCTGTACCGATTCCGTGACGGCCGGATAGCCGAGGTCCGCGCCTATTACCGGCAGCGCCACGAGACCAGCGAACTCGACGGATTCGACTATGCCGCCCGCGGCTACTCCCTGCTGGAGACCGAATCCAGCGCCATCCATCCGGCTGGGGGCATTCAGTGACCGCCACCGTCCTCTACGAACGGCAGGACGCTGTCGCGGTAATCGCAATCGATCGCCCGGACCGGCTCAACGCGCTAGACCCGGCCACCCGGCAGGATCTAGTCGCCGCATTACGCTGCGCCGCCGACGCCCCAGATGTCCGGGCTGTCGTCCTCACCGGGGAGGGCCGCGGATTCTGTGTTGGCCACGACCTTGCCGCACCGGACGAGGATCCGGATATCCACGCCGTTGTCCGCGAAACCTACAACCCTCTGGTTCGGGCGATCGCGCGAATGGACAAACCCGTCATCGCCGGGGTCAACGGCCCCGCTGTCGGTGCTGGCATGGGTTTGGCGCTGGCGTGTGATCTACAGGTAATGGCCGACACCGCCTACTTATCGTGCGGCTTCGGCAAGGTCGGACTTGTGCCGGATTCGGGCGCGTCCACCGCGCTGGTACGCGCGGTCGGTCGTGCTCGCGCCTACGAGATGGCGCTGAGCGGACGCCAGATCAGTGCGCCTGAGGCGCAAAAGCTGGGACTGGTCAACCGCATCGTGGCGGAACCCCAAGTGCGTGCGGAGGCGACCACCTGGGCGCACGACTTGGCGGCCGGCCCCGGGGCGGCGATGGCGCTGACCAAGCGGCTCCTGCGCACCGCCGAGCATCGCGACTTCGAGAGCATCCTGGACTTGGAAGCCTTCTATCAGGGCCTGGCGGCGCAGACCCCTGACTACCAAGAGGGCGTCGTAGCCTTCCGGGAGAAACGGCCGCCGCGCTTCGCAGCGGAGTCAGCCGACCTGCCGCCTCACCCCCCGGCAACATCGGAGTGACGCCTACAAGCCTTCTCGCAGTGAGGAATCCGACAAGAGGTGACGCGCTCAATGAAGTGGTCGACGATGGGGCGGATCGCGCCGATCCTGGGTATCGGCAGTGCCGAGGCGCTGTGCAAACGGCAACTGCACCAGCCTGCTCAGGTAGCGGTAGCGATGGGCAAGCTCGCACTGGAGTCGTTGGCTGGACTCGATGCGGCCCTGCGCTTGTGTCGAGGAACTTGCACCCCCAACGAAACGATTAGGCACCATTGACCTGTGGCGCACGACGATATCGGCCGTACCTTCCGCGAGGAGTACGGCCGCAGCGTGGCGACATTGATCCGCTACTTCGGCAGCATCGACCTCGCCGAGGACGCCGTGCAGGAGGCGTTCGAGGTGGCCATTGTGAAGTGGCCGCACGACGGCATTCCACCCAATCCCGGAGCGTGGATCATCACCACGGCACGCAACCGTGGCATCGACAAACTGCGCCGGGACCAGCGGCGAGACGAACTGTCCCGCGAGGCAACGGTTCTCGAAGAAGAACAACCGGAACCGCAGCAGGTGGGCCCGGTGCAGGATGACAGGCTGCGGCTCATCTTCACCTGCTGCCATCCCGCGTTATCGCCCGAGGCGCAGGTCGCCCTGACCCTGCGGTTGCTCGGCGGGCTCACCACGGTGGAGATAGCCAACGCATATCTGATCTCCGAATCGACCATGGCAGCGCGTATTACCCGCGCCAAAAAGAAGATCGCGTCAGCGGGCATTCCGTACCGGGTGCCCGAGGATCACGATCTTCCGGACCGGCTGTCGCCGGTGTTGGCGGCCCTCTATCTCGTCTACAACGAGGGCTATGCCGCCTCGTCGGGAACCACGCTGACACGCACGGATCTGTCTGCCGAGGCGATCCGACTGGCGCGGGTGCTAGCGGATCTGATGCCCGACGAACCCGAAGTTTTAGGTCTGCTGGCGCTGCTGCTGTTGACCGAGTCACGCCGCCCCGCCCGCACCGATGGGGATGGCGCACTGGTGCTGCTCGCCGATCAGGACCGCACCCACTGGAACCACCTGATGATCGGCGAGGGGCATGAACTTGTGCGTCGCTGCCTGCGGCGCAACACCCCAGGCCAGTACCAACTTCAGGCCGCCATCAACGCCGTTCACTGCGATACGGCGGACGCGGCCATGACCGACTGGAGCCAGATCGTGGTGCTGTACGACCAGCTGATGCTGATAACCCCGACCCCCGTCATCTCGCTCAACCGCGCCGTAGCAGTCGCCGAACGCGACGGTGCACAAGCCGGGCTGGACGCCATGGAGCCCTTACGGAACGACCTCGACGGTTACTACCCGCTGCACGCCGCGCGTGCCGATCTGCTTGCGCGGCTACACCGGGACGCCGATGCGGCCGACGCCTATCGAAAAGCATTGGAGCGCACGGATAACGAGGTGTTCCGCAGGTACCTCGGTGACCGGCTGGCCCGGCTCGATACCGGTCCATGACACCATGGCCTCATGAGAATGCGTGCAGGGACAGCACTGGCCGGTCTCGTCATCGCGGCGCTTACCGCCTGTAGTGGCAACACACCGGAGCCTGCGAAGGAGTCCGCGTCATCCTCGCCGAAGGCGCCCGTCACCGCCGCACCCGCCGGCGATCTGGCCTGTCTGAGCACCCGCGACAAGCTGGCGCAGCTAGTCATGGTGGGGGTCAAGAACGCCGACGATGCCCGCTCACTGGTTCGTGACCACCACGTCGGCGGGATCTTCATCGGCAGCTGGACCGATATGACCATGCTGACCGACGGCTCGCTACATGACATCACCACCGCGGGCCCCATCCCCGCCGCGGTAAGCGTTGATGAGGAGGGCGGCCGGGTATCGCGGCTCAAATCGCTTATCGGTACCGCCCCGTCCGCCCGTGAACTGGCCGCGACCCAGACACCGGAACAGGTGCAGGCTCTCAATCAGGAACGCGCCCAGAAGATGAAGGACCTCGGCATTACCATCGACTTCGCTCCCGATGCGGATGTGACCGACGGCGACCCCGACGGTGCGATCGGTGACCGTTCCTACAGTGGTGACCCGCAGAAGGTCACGCAGTACGCCGAGGCGGCGGTACAGGGATTGCAGACCGGCGGCCTGCATGCGGTGGCCAAGCACTTTCCGGGCCATGGACACGCCTCGGGCGACTCGCATACCGGTGGAGTAGTCACGCCTCCGCTGGATCGGCTGCAGGACAACGACTTAGTGCCGTATCGCGCACTGGTGACCAGTGGTGCCGCCGTCATGATCGGCCACATGCAGGTTCCCGGACTCACCGGCGACGACCCATCCAGCTTGAGCCCCGCTGTGGTCGACTTGCTGCGCAAGGGAACCGGATATGGAGCGCCAGCTTTCGACGGCGTCATCTTCAGCGATGATCTGTCCTCGATGGCCGCCATCACGGATCGATTCCCGATCGAAGAGGCAGTGCTCAAGTCGATCAAGGCGGGTGTCGACTGGGCGCTGTGGGTGAGTACCGAGAAGGTCGGTGCGGTCCTCGATCGTCTCGAATCAGCCTATAACGCAGGCGAACTGAACGCCGACGCGATCAATGCATCGGTACGCCGGGTGTTGGCCTTCAAGGGTATTCCCGCCTGCGGCTAGTGGGCAGTAGGTCCCAGCGCGACCGGGAGGTGGGACAGCCCGTGAATACCCATCCCGTCGAAGTACTCCGGTTCACCGGCCAAGGACAGTCGCGGGAAGCGTTCGAAGAGCGACTGTAGGGCGATATGCAGCTCGACGCGCGCGAGCACCTGGCCCAGGCACACGTGA
Source organism: Mycobacterium sp. (assembly GCA_050701835.1). Classification (GTDB taxonomy): domain Bacteria; phylum Actinomycetota; class Actinomycetes; order Mycobacteriales; family Mycobacteriaceae; genus Mycobacterium. The sequence goes on from JBOGDC010000030.1 coordinate 110,738, forward strand.
ATTCCTGTACCCAGCGTGATGTTCTCGCGCGCGTTCGGCCGGGTGATGTCGAAGACGTCGGGGTTCTCGAATGCCGCAGGGTCGCGGTTGGCCCCGCCGAGGAGCAGGAGCGCCGACTGGCCTGCCTCGATGGTGTGTCCGGCGATCTCGATGCTCTCCGTGGCGACGCGGGCCGACCACTGGTTCGACGTGTCGTAGCGCATGAGTTCCTCGACGGCGTTGGGCCACAGATCGGGCCTCGCGCGCAGCGCCGCCAGCTGTTCGGGGTGTCGTAGCAGCGTGACGATGGCCTTGCCCATCAGGTGCGTGGTGGTGACGAATCCGGCTCCCAGGAACACGGCGAGGAACATCTTGAGCTCGACATGACTTAAGTCGCTACCGAGAAGTGCTGCAGCGAGCTCGCTTTCGGTCCCCTCGCGGCGCAACCGGGCGACGTGGTTCTCAAGATACTCGTCGATCTCGCGTAAAGCCTTTGTACCGTCCTGGTATTCGCGCCAGGCCGGCGCGGTGGTAGCGATCAGCTGGATCGCACGATTCATCGTCGTGTACAACAACGCATTGTCCTGTGGCGGGACGGCGATCATCTCGCCGATCACGGCAATCGGGATCTTCGCGGTGTAGTCGGGGATCAGATCCGCATGCGAACGCTGCGTTAGCTCATCAAGGTGACCGTTCGCCACCTGCTGAATGCGTCCACGGAGACTCTCGATGGCACGCGGGGTGAATGGAGCGGCGACAAGACGACGCAATCGCCCGTGGTCTGGCGGATCGGTGATCAGAATCGACGGGGGTTCGGCGGGATTCAGCAGCAGCGGATCGCTCCACGCAGCCAGTCGCTGAATAATCGGCGACGAGGATCGGTGTTCGGGTTTGAAGGTGACGAATCGGTTGTCGCGGAAGATCGTTCGCACGAGCTGTGCGTCCGCAGTGATCCAGCCGTCCCCGAACTGCGATATCCGCCCGCGGGCCCGGATGCTGTCGATAAAGGAATAGATGTTCGCAGCCTGGGCAGTGTCGATTCCCAGCTGTGCGGCGGGTTCGCCGCGGCGGACAAGCTTTTTCAGGTACGCGCGGGGTATCCCGTGCGTCACCGTCCAATGCGTGCGCTGTTTGATCCGGTCGTACATCCGTCCGATCCCCGTGTCGGCTTGCTCGACGCCGAACGGACACCGAGCAGCATCGAGATTAGCTGTTGGTCCGCACCCGGGCGCGGCCGAGGTTCACCGGCAGGTTTCCGAAGCCGTGCAAGTTCACGTGTTGGCCGGGGGTGGGATCGGAGGCCAAGGCCAGCTCGGGGAAGCGTTCGAAGAGCGACTGCAACGCCACGACCCCCTCCATCCGTGCCAGGCTCGCTCCCAGACAGACGTGGATACCGCTGCCGAAGGCCACATGCTCGCGCGCATTGGCGCGCGCCACGTCGAAGACCTCGGGGCGGTCGAACACCGCCGGGTCGCGGTTGGCGCCGCCCAGAAGCAGTACCGCCATCGCTCCGGCCTGGAGGGTATGGCCTGGGAACTCGATGGTCTCAGTGGCTACCCGTGCAGTGAGCTGCACCGGTGAGTCGAACCGCAAAATCTCCTCGATGGCGTTAGGCCAGCCACCCGGGTTCTCTCGCAGATAGGCGAGCTGCTCGGGGTGACGCAGTAAGGCCACGATGCCATTGCCGATCAGATTGACCGTGGTCTCGAATCCAGCGCCCAGCAGCAACGCCATGGTGGCCTTGAGCTCGCGGTCGGTGAGGCCGCCATCGCGCACGATGCTTGCCAAGATGCCCTCGGTAGTGGGGTCTTGCGCGAGCTCCTTGCGCAGCCGGACCAGGTGCGCGTCGAAGTAGTAGTCGATCTCGCTCAGTGCTTGAGTGGCGTCCCGGTATGCGGTCCAAGGCATTCCGATATCGAGCAGGGTGGCACCGTGGTTGCCCCACGCTAGGAGGAAGGGGGCGTCGGCGCGTGGTACGCCGAGCATCTCGGCGATGATGGCGACGGGAAGTTGTGAGGCGTAATCCTCGAGCAGGTCGGCGTGTTCTTTGCGTTCCAGGTTTTCAAGCAGTTCGGCCGTTACCTCGCGGACGCGATCGTCCAACTTGCTCACCGCGCGTGGCGTGAAGGCCTTGGACACCAGCTTGCGGAACCGGGTGTGCTCCGGTGGATCCACGGCCAACATGGCGGGCGGCTCTACCGGGTTAGGCAGGCCGGGTTCGGTCCTCGCGTATATCCATCGCGCGAGGGTGGGAGGGAGCACCGGGGAGGGAAGGTTGTTCGGCGAGGCGGTGACGTAGCGGCTGTCTCGCAAGATTTCGCGCGTCTGCGCCAGCCCGGTGAACACCAGACCTGTCGCGCGAGTCGGTGCGATGGGCCCGATGGACCGGATCTCTTCGATGTACCGGTAGTGGTTGTCGGCCCGGTCCGGACCGAGGAGCAAGGCGGCTAGGGGCATTTTGCGCACCTGAGTCAGTAGTGCCGCGCGACTGATGCCATGCATGGTCGCCCACCGCGACCAATATTTGATCTGATCTCTGGTCCGCATATCCGCCTCCCGAGCTGGATGCTATTTGTCACGAGTCTATTAGCGTCCCGACGGGAAGGGAATGCCGAAAATGCCCGCTTTATCCGGGGTAAGGGCGTGGCGACGGCCAAGATCTGACGCTGAACCACTCGAGGGGGTCATAATCGTCACATCGCGTCGCCGAGGTGTGAAAGGGCACAGTGCACAATTGGCTCCAAGGCCCTGCTCAGCGGGGCTTTTTAATGAGACATCAAGTACCGTTTGCCACTGGTGCATCACGTACCGTCTACGCTCGGTCGGGATCGTAGCAAAGCGTGATGGTTGATTCATTCCTGCTTGTGGCCCGGCCATCGTGATTACGGCTACGCGGAGGTGGCGATGAAGTCAGTAGGGTCGGGGTTGCGTGTCGAGGAGTATCTGGACGAGACGGGTGCTATCTCGCTGCCGGAGGGCTACACCGTCAATCACTACTTGGAGCGTGCTCTCGATGGGGCGCGCGAAACTTTTGCCTACCGTTATATGGATTTCAGCAGTGACCCTGACGGCGAACCGCGTGACCTGAACTGGCCGCAGCTTCGTGCGCGTTCTCGTGCGGTCGCAGCGAGACTGCAACAAGTGACCAAGCCGGGCGATCGAGTCGCGATCCTGGCCCCACAGAGCCTTGACTATGTGATCGGTTTCTTCGCCGCCATCGAGGCCGGGAACATTGCGGTGCCGTTATTTGCCCCTGAACTTCCTGGGCACTCCGAACGGCTCGATGCGGTGCTTAACGATGCCCTGCCGACGGTTGTGCTGACCAACGAAGCCGCCGCGGAGTCCGTGAGCAGCTTCGTCCGCAAGTTGCCGCGCGAGCGTCGCCCTCGAGTCGTGGCTGTCGACAGTGTGCCCAATTCAGTCGGTGCGACGTACGTGGGGGTGACGCCGGATACCGATGACATCGCCTACTTGCAGTACACATCGGGGTCGACTCGGGCGCCTGCCGGTGTGGAGATCACTCATCGCGCGGTCATGACCAACGTGCTGCAGATGGTCATCTCGGTTGGCCTGGATGCGGATGTCCGGGGAGCGAGCTGGTTACCTCTCTACCACGATATGGGTCTGCTGATGCTCATGTTCCCGCTGTGCGGTGGCCGGATGACGCTGATGTCCCCGATGTCGTTCGTGCGGCGGCCCAGCCGGTGGATCAAGGAACTCGCGGCCGCCGCCCACCTGGGCCGCACTTTCGGCGCCGCCCCCAACTTCGCTTTCGAGCTCGCCGCCGAGCGTGGCCTGCCCAAGGACGGCGAAACCCTGGACCTGAGCAATGTGGCCGGACTGATCAACGGTTCCGAGCCGGTGAGCATCGCCTCGATCCGTAAGTTCAACGAGGCCTTCGGCCCACATGGATTGCCGCCCACCGCAATCAAGCCGTCCTACGGTATGGCGGAGGCGACGCTGTTCGTCTCCTCTATTGCCCCCGACGCGGAGCCCTCTGTCATCTATGTGGATCGTGAGCAGTTGGGCGCCGGGCACGCTGTCCGAGTGAATGCCGCTGCCGCGAACGCGGTGCCGCAGGTGTCCTGTGGGCAGATCGCCCGCAGCCAGTGGGCTGTCATCGTCAGCCCCGGTACCGAGGCGGAACTGCCCGACGGCCAGGTCGGCGAGATTTGGTTGCAGGGCGACAACATCGGCCGCGGGTACTGGGGCAGGCCCACAGAGACCGACTTCTCATTCCGGAACAAGCTGCAGGCACGCCGGGATAGCGGCAGCCACGCCACTGGCACGGAGCCGAGTGCGACCTGGTTTCGCACCGGAGATCTCGGCGTATACGTCGATGGTGAGCTGTACATCACCGGCCGGGTGAAGGATCTGGTGATCGTCGACGGCCGTAACCACTATCCCCAAGACATCGAGGCCACCGTGGAGGAGGCCTCCCCGGCGGTGCGGCGCGGTTTCGTCGCGGCGTTCTCGGTGCCCGCCAATGAGATGCCGACGGGTGCGGACGCGGGCGACGGCAGCGGAGAGCGGCTGATCATCGTCGCCGAACGCGCCGCCGGAGCCGGGCGGGCCGAGCCAGGACCCATCGTCGATGCCATCCGTGCTGCCCTTTCGCGCCGGCACACGCTGGCCGTCGCCGACGTTCAACTGGTTCAGGCCGGTGCCATCCCTCGCACCAGCAGCGGAAAGATCGCGCGCCGCGCCTGCCGACAGGAATATCTCGACAACAAACTCGGAGTGCGCGGCTCGTAGATCGTTGGTCTTCCGTGATTTCCTGCCGACTTTTCGATGAGGTGTCGATTCCGGGCAGGTCTATTCGTGGTGTGGTTGAAGGGAAGCCGAAACGGGCAGCCCGCCACGTAGGAGGAAACCATGAAGCAATATCTGCTTGCGGTCCACGGCTACTGCGCCGATGCCCGCACCCTGAGTGACGAGGACACCCAACGCATGATGGCCCAGGTGGGCGCTTTCAACGAGACGATGAAAGAGGCGGGGATCTGGGTGTACGCCAATGGGCTGACCGATCCCTCCGATGCCACCGTGGTGCGCAATGAGGGTGGCAAGGTCACTACCACCGATGGGCCGTACCTAGAGGCCAAGGAGCATCTCGGCGGGTTCTGGATTATCAACGTCCCGGATCTCGATCTCGCGCTCACGTGGGCAAGCGGGGCCTCGGAGGCCTGCGAAGGGCCCGTCGAGGTGCGTCCCTTCCAGGACGAGGAGGCCTGATATGAGCCGCTACATGCTGTCGCTCGTCTACGCGCCCGGTGCGGTGAAGCCCGACGACTCCGCACTGGAAACGATCGGCGCCGATGTACAGGCCGTTACCCGTCGCATGCAGGAAGCGGGGGTGTGGCTGTTCGCGGCGGGACTGCAACCTGCTGATACCGCCACTATGGTGACGGCGAACGCCGGTGGCTATACCGCCACCGATGGGCCCTATACCGAAACGAAGGAACAGCTCGGCGGGTTCAGCATCATCGATGTGCCGACCCTTGCCGACGCGCAGCAGTGGGCCGCCGAGGTGTCTCGTGCCGTGTGGTGTCCCATCGAGGTTCGCGGATTGGACCGGGGCTGCGGGGAGGTCGACTGACGCTAGGCGGATGAGGCCGGGCGGTCGCGTTTCAGCACCGCCTCGGCCTCGTCGGCCTGTTGCAGCAGGATCGGGTCGACGGTGTCGTCGAGGGCTCGAGCCAGCAGACGTGATGCCAGTGTGACGACCAATTGCTTTGCCTGTGAAGCATTTCCGGCGATCTCGTCCCAATCGCCGGAGGTATATCCGGACTCGGCGAATGGCTGCCACACGTCCGCCACATAGGCGCCAAGCAGCAGCTGCGCAATCTGGTGTTGCAGCCGATCCACCTCGCGCAGCGTCTCGGTGATCCGGGCCAGCGACATGCCCGCGGTCACTAGCAGCTCAACCGCGCCGAGGGTCTCGGAGTCCCTGACCGAGACCGTCGTCGCATCGACATCGGATAACAGCCCCATATCGGCGAGTGCCGCATCGGCGCCGTCACCGATGCGCTTGACCAGCTCGGCGCGGGGAAGGATTACCGGCTCACTGGTGGCGAAGGGGCTTAGCGCCTCGGTCACCATCTTGCGGACGCTGTCCTCCGAGCCGCCGCCAGAGTCGATGACCCGGCGGATGACATCCAAGGGAAATCCCTGGGATTTCAGGTTTTTCACGTGATTGATGATCGCCACGTGATCGTCGGAGTAGATGCCGACGCGTCCCCGCTTCTGGGGTGGGGGTACCAGCCCAAGTGTCTGCCACTCGCGGATGTTGCGCGCCGTCATGGCCACCCGCTGTGCCAGCTGGTCGATCGTGAGTTCCATCGGGATAGAGATTACTCCCTTGTCCGTTACGGAAAGTTCCGTTACGGTTTTTGGTGTAACTCAATGGCGAGCGAGAGGTGTGCATGATGGTGGCGACTGCGGAGGTCACGTATCCCAAGACGCGACGGATCCAATTCGGGTTCGGTGAGACGCAGTCTGGGCCGAAGCATTTTGCGCAGGGTGACATCGTCTTCAGCCACACTGTCGCTTTTCTGTCGGCCATCTTCCCGCCCGGGGAGGACATCTTCGTGCGCTCGGTGCGCCGATACCGCGACAAGATCACCGATCCCGATCTCAAGCAGCGCGTGGCCGGATTCATCGGCCAGGAGATGACGCACGGATTGCACCATCGCGAACTGAACGAGCAGCTCGCCGAGATGGGTTACCCCACGGCGTGGTTCGAATACGTCCTGCAGAGCACCGAACGGATGGAGAAGTTCCTCGACAAGCAGTACCCCGACCCCGATCGGCTGACCAGACTGCGACACACGCTGCTTGCCTTCACCGTCGGTGCCGAGCACTTCACGGCGGTCTTCGCGGAAAATGTATTGGGCCGCCTGGAAATACAGAGCATGCTGTCCGACCCCGAGATCCGAAACATGCTGAACTGGCACGCGTTCGAAGAGCTGGAGCACAAGTCCGTCGCCTTCGATGTCTACCGCGCCGTCGGAGCATCGGAGGAACTGCGTATCCGCATGATGCGATTCCTGTCGACCATCGCCGTGCCGAGTATCGTCCTGGCCTCCTGGATTTCGATTGTCACCAATGATCCGGAGGGGCGGCGACAACCGCTGCGGCTGCTGCGGGAGACCTTCGGAATGGTCCGCGGACCACTTTTTCGGGGCATCTACCGAGATATGAAACCCTTCAAGCGCAGAGGTTTTCACCCCGATGACATCGACACCACTGCGCTGCTAAACCATTGGCAGAACAAGTTGTTCGGGACCAACGGTGAACTCGTCGGTCATCTGAAATGACGCTTAAACATGACGTCCGGCTGGTCCGCAACACCACGAAACCCGTGGTGCGGTCCCTGATGTCCAACGCGTCGAATGAGCTGCGGGCCAAGGTGCGTCGGTGCGAGTTCCCCGGCGTGCAGGAGACCGCCTTCGATCCGATGGATCCGTTGACCGCTGCCAACCCCCATGCGGGATATCGCGAGCTGCTCACTGGTGCGCGAGTGCACTACAACCGGAAGCGCAACATTTTCATCCTCTGCCGCTACGAGGACGTGCGGGCGGCCGCACGCAACGACGCGCTGCTGTCCAACCGGGATGGTGTGGTGCGGGCCCGGTTCGACGTGCCTGTGTTGCTCAACATGGACCGGCCGCGGCATACCGAGCTGCGGCGCAAGGCGCTACCGGGCTTCACGCGCGGAGCTTTGGAGGGCTGGGCGCCGACAGTAGACCGGATGGCCGCCGAGTTGGTGACCGGGCTGCTCGACAACCCCGGTGTGGATGTTGTTGAGCACCTTGCGGTTCCGCTGCCCATGCGGATGATCGCGCACATTCTCGGCGTTCCGCCCGAGGATGAGGCGTTCTTCCGACACTGGTCCAACGAGTCGATACGCGTCGCCAACGTGGAGTTCAGTGCGAAGGGGCTGAGGCAGGTTCCGGGGACTCTCAACGGCGTCCGGCACCTGCACGATTACTTCCTGACGCAGCTCGGCGAGGGAAATCTGCTGGGGTCGGACACCGTGCTGGGCAAGCTTGTTGCAGACGCCGGCGAGGGGGGAATCAGCCACGACGAGTTGTTCTACTTCGCATTACTGCTCTTGCTGGCGGGCAACGAGACCACCACCAATCTGCTGAGCACCATGTTCCTGACGATGTCGGAGAACCCGGACCAGTTCGAAACCATCAGGTCCGACCCACAACTTCTCGCCGGTGCAGTGGAGGAACAGCTGCGCTACTCCTCGCCGATCCAGAACTTCTACCGCACTGCCGCGATGGGCTACCCGGTCGGGGACGTGGTGATCCCCGCCGGTGCCCGGGTGGCGTTGTTGTGGGGTGCGGCCAACCGCGACCCGCGCGAATTCGAGGAGCCGGACCGGTTTCTCGCCCGCCGGACTGTCAGCCACCATGTGGCCTTCGGATCGGGGATACATCTGTGTCTGGGTGCGGGTTTGGCCCGCATGGAGGGGCAGGCGGTGCTACGCGAGCTCGTCAATCGGGTCGATCGCATCGTGATTGACGACACGCCGAAGTGGACCACTAACAGCTCGTTACGAGGTCTGGAGGAGCTGCGAGTTCGGCTCGTGCCGCGCTAGCCGAGGCCGGCGCGGGTATCGCCGCCCATGCCGTCCACCGGCTTGCGGGACAGGCCGACCGAACCCGCCTCGGGGCTTGTTGAGGTGGCCGCTGCGATAGCCACGGACTCGTCCACTCCCGGATAGCTGGGGCGCAGGGCGACGGGTTGATGAGCGGTGTTGTCACCGCGGGTTTTTCGTCTCGCGGCGAGCAGGTTGAGCGCCTCGACGAGGATGGCGAAGGCCATCGGGCCGTAGATCATCGCCTTGTCGATCTTGATACCGAATCCGTCGGCGATGAGGAATACCCCGATCAGCAATAGGAAGGACAGCGCAAGCATCTTGACCGTGGGGTGCCGGTTCACGAACGCGAAGACGAAGCGGGACGCGAACAGCATGATCCCGAAAGAGAGCACCACGACGGTGACGATGATGAGCATATTGCTCGTCATGCCCACCGCGGTGATCACCGAATCCAGTGAGAACACCAGGTCCAGTAACAGGATCTGCACCAGCACCGACTTAAATGTTGTTGCCCCCGTGGATGATTCGCTTTCGTCTCCGGTTCCTTCGAGCTTGAGATGTATCTCGTGGACGGCCTTGTACACCAGGAACAGTCCGCCCGCGATCAGGATGAAGTCCTTGACCGAGAAGCCGTGACCGAGTAGCTCGAGGACTTCCTCCTTGAGCGTGATGATCCAACCGGCGAGGAATACCAAACCCACGCGCATCACCATCGCCAGGGTGAGCCCCAGATTGCGGGCCCGCGCCTGCTGGCTGCTGGGCAGCTTGCTGGCGAGGATCGAGATGAAGATGACGTTGTCGATGCCGAGCACTACTTCCAGCACAAATAACGTGAGGAAGACGGCCACCAGATCGGGGGTCAGCGCGAGAGTGAAGTCCACGCCGGGCATGGTACGGGGCGGGGGTATCGGTGGAGTGACGTTCGCGCGCTGTCCTGCGGTCGGCCAGATAAACTGTTCTTTGGGCTCGCATTCCCGGGGTGTATGCGATAGTCGAACCACCCAGTAGCTTACTCTGGAGTAAGTTCGCGTACGTCCTATCTCGGAGGCACTCATGGCCGGTGGTACCAAGCGGCTGCCCCGTGCCGTCAGGGAGCAGCAGATGCTGGACGCCGCCGTTGAGGAGTTCGCGATCAACGGCTTTCGGGACACCTCAATGGACGCCATTGCCGCAGCTGCCAAGATCTCCAAGCCGATGCTCTACCTGTACTACGGCTCCAAGGAAGATCTCTTTGTCGCATGCCTGCGCCGCGAGCTTGGCCGGTTCGTGGAGGCTGTGCGCGGTGACATCGACCTGACCCGTACACCACGAGATGTATTGAGCGCCACGGTCGTATCGTTCCTCAACTACGTCGATACGCATCGGGCGTCGTGGATCGTGATCTACGGGCAAGCCACCAGTACGCAGCTCTTCGCCAAGCAGGTGCGCGAGGGGCGTGACCGCATCATCGAACTGGTGGCACGGCTCATCAAGGCCAGCTCGCCGGAGATCGACCCCAACACCGACTACGACGCCATGGCGGTAGCCCTCGTCGGCGGCGGCGAGGCCGTTGCGTCTCGAGTGGCTACCGGCGATATCAAGGTCGAGGACGCCAAGGACACCCTGCTCAACCTCGGTTGGCGCGGTCTGCGTGGCCGCCCGCGGGACGAACCGGTGGCCAAACGCGCCTAGGGCGTCACACCAGGTAGTACAGCTTCTCCCGGCTCCGCGAGTCGTTGGTGCCATCGATTGTGGCCTGTGCGTATCGAACGGCCTTGAGCGTCGCCGAGAATTCCCTGTCCTCTTCCGGGAAGATGTGTTCTGCCGGAAGCCATTGGGTGGCCCCGACATTCCGCAGCAGTGCCAGTGAATCGGGACGTACCCCGGCCAGCAGGATGGTGACGCCGAGGTCCTGTTGTTCCCTGATGAAATGTTCCAGGCGCTCAATGCACACCACATCGGGATGACGAACCCGTTTCAACCTGAGGATCACGACTTTCAAGTTCTCGTCCCGGATCCGGGTATGCACGATGTCCAGGTAACGGTCGAGTTCCGGTGCGGCGCCGAAGAACAGCTCGCCCTCCAGGTCGTAGATGACCACGGGAGACTCGGCACCGTCCTGATCGGACCGTTCTCGGATGACGCCCTCGCCGGTGACGATGAGCTCGGCGGCCTTGAGCTTGGCTGCCCGCGGCACGAAGAGCAGGATCGACAGCACCACACCGACCAGGACCGCGGTGTCGAGGTCGACGGCTACGCCCGTTAGCGCCGTGATGATCACCAGCCCGGCGTCATACCGCGATGCCTTGAGTGTGTAGGCGAGGCGCCGAAAGTCCACCAGTCGGACCGCCGTCACCAACAACAGACCCGCCAGTGCGGCCTGCGGGATGTACCGCAGCAGTGGGGCGAACAGCAGCAGTGCGATGGTTACCGTTGCGGCACTGACGATTCCGGAGAACCGCGTTGCTGCACCGGCCTGATGGTTTATGGCCGAACGCGACAGTGAACCCGAGCCCGGAAGGCTCTGGAAGAAACCGCCCGCGAGATTGGCCAGACCTTCGGCGAGGATTTGGCGGTTGTAGTCGATCTGCTGTCCGGTGTGGTGTGCGATGGCCTTGGCGATCGACAGTGCCTCGATCAGACCGATGAACGCGATGGCCAGCGCGCCGTGAGAAAGCTCGCCCAGGGTGCTCAGCTGTACCTCGGGGATATGGAATTCGGGGAGGCTGGCGGGGATCTTGCCCGAGATCTTCACGTCGGTGTGCCCGGCGGCGTCCGGCACCGTCCAGCTGTATGCGTAGGCGATGACGGCGGTGACGATGAGCACAAGCAGCATGTCGATCTGCGGCAGACGGTAGCGCTGGACCACTCTGCGCAGCAGTACCGCCAGCACGATCGCCGAGACGCTCAAAACCAGGGCACGGTAGTTCACCGCGTCGCCGTGAAACAGGGTGAGCCACGCACGATGCAGCACCTGCATGTGCCCGTCTCCTTTGTCGCGCACACCGATTGCGTTGGCAAGCTGACCGATCGCCAGCAGTAGGGCCGCGCTCGCCATGAACCCGATGACCACGGATTCGGAGATATAGCGGGTGAGGTCACCGAGTTTGAACACGGCGATCAGGATCTGGATGGCGCCGACCAGTACCCCGAGCAGGAACAGGGCTTCGAATAGCCCGGTCCGGTTCTCGGGATCGAGGAATGCCAGCGAGCTGAATACCAGCAGCGATATCGCGCTGGTGGGTCCGTTGATCAGATGTGAGGAGGAACCGAATATCGACGCGATGGCCGTGACAACGATGGCGGAGTACACCCCGTATTTGGGATCCACACCGGCGATAAGCGCGTAGGCCATGCCCTGTGGCAGCGATATCGCCGCCACCGTGAGACCGGCGACGATATCGCGGCGAGCTTTGATCGCGTCGTAACTTTCGAATCTACTCAGTACCGAAGGCATCTAACGTCCTAGTCTGTCGGAGGCGAAGGTGGTGCTCGCGCGACTCGTGGTGCGCGGGATCGTCTCGTAAATTCCGTTGTCGGAGAAGAACTTCTGTCGGGCGTCATCCCAGCTCGTGGCGATTGCCTTGATCGGGAAGAGCGTGATCGGCGGCAGGGTATCGGTGTGGCGGGCCAGAATCTCGGGTTTGAAGGGCCGGTAGCCCTGCTGTGCCGCTGTCTCCTGCGCCGAGTCGGTGAAGAGATATTCCAGATAGGCCTTGGCGTCGGAAGTACGTGCGGGCTCCCGGAGATTGGCGTCGACCCACGCCACCGCCGGCTCGGCGCGGATGCTCGCCGGGGGATAGACGATCTCCAACTCGCCGTTGCTGGCGGCTACCTCGCGGATAGCCTCGTTCTCCCAGGTCAGATGCACATCGCCCAGCCGTTGGACCGAGAATGTGTCGGAGGCGCCACGCGCACCCGAGTCGAGCACCGCGACATTGTGAAACAGTGCGGTGAGGTAGGCGCGCGCCTGCTCGGCGCTGCCGCCGCGGGTGGTCACCGATCCCCACGCGGCCAGCACGGACAGCTGGCCGTTGCCCGAGGTCCGCGGGTTGGGTGTCACCACGGAAACGCCCTCTGTCGCCAGATCCGGCCAGTCGCGGACGCCTCGCGGGTTGCCCTTGCGGACGACGAACACGATGGTCGAGGTGTAGGGGATCGAGTTGTTGGGCAGGCGCTGTTGCCAGTTGGGGGCTATCAGTCCGCGCAGGCTCAGCGTGTTCACATCGCTCACCGATGCCAACGACACCACATCCGCACGCTGGCTGCCATCGAGCACGCTGCGGGCCTGCCGTCCCGAGCCGCCGTTCGAGCGCTTGATCTCGATTGCCGCGCCGGTCTTGTCCTTGTACTGCTTGGTGAAGGTGCCGTCCAACACGTTGTAGAGCTCGCGCGTCGGGTCGTAGGACACGTTGAGAAGCTGATGGGGCGTGCGGTCGGGAAGGTTCTTGACCACCAGCAAGGTCGCGGCCACCAGGACGGCGACCACGCCGAGGATGTTCAACAAGGGAAGCTGCCGCAATAAGGCCCGCCAGTCGACGGGTGGCGCAGTCGGGCTTTCGTCGTCCGCTGTCACGATAGCTCCTTGTATTTGCTGCATTTAAATGACGTGCGAGCCTAACGGGCGGTTCGTCGAAGTGCAGCAGTCGTGATCAGCGTGAGTATTACCCGATCGGGGTTAGCCGGTGGCCGACCATCCCGGGTCGCGGCCGGTGAAGGCGATGAGCTTCACCAGGTTTGAGGAGCCCTCGGCCACCGATACCTCGTTGGCGAAGAAGTCCCCGTCGCGCCGTTCCGGCGCAATGATCATCCGCGCCGACTCCAGCGCGGTGGTGGTGAGCGCCTCGGGCGGTGCGAAATCTTGGCCGGTGGTGACGGCGTAATCCCAGGCGTGGACCAGGAATTCGACGCCGAGTATGCGGACGGCGATTTCGGCGGGGTACTCGCCGATCGGCAGGGTGACGCTGCCATCGGTGCCGCGAAGTTGCCAGGCATCGACCGCCGCGCGCGCCTGCGGAAGCAGCCGGTCCGCGATGGGGCCCTCGGAAGCGATCTCGATATCTGCTCCTGCGGCACCGCCCAATAGCTTGATCGAGTTCTGTAGGTGCTCGGTGAGCTGCGCGACCGTGAACTTGGCGTTGGGGGTCTGCTTGTCGTTATCGGCCTCGGTCAGCCGGCTGATGACCTCGTGCAGGGCGGCGCGGGCATCGTCTGTGGTCTCAACAAGTGATGTGGTCATGGTGGCTCCTATCTAGTGGGATTCTCTACCCATCAGACGGATAGACCTCGCCGGATCCGACAACTCATCGACGAAGAATGCGGCCGCCCGCAGAACCGGAAGCCAAAAAGGGCCCGCGACTGGATCGCCAGTCGCGGGCCCCTCGGGCAGTGTCTGTCAGAGCGGGGTGATGGACCCGGTCACGTGCGGGTCACCCTTCTTCGGATTGCGGACGGCGATATCCCAGCCCGCCGACGAGCCCGAGCCATCTTTCTCGATCCACACGCCCACCGAGGCGGGCAGCAGGATCGGCTTGCCGAACTTGAGGTCGTAGCGCACCGCATCCGGGATCTCGCCCTGGATATTTCCGAGAACCGCTGCGGCGGTAAACATTCCGTGAGCAATTGCCTTCGGGAAGCCCAGTGCCTTGGCGCCGATCGACGAGGTGTGGATGGGGTTGTGGTCCCCGCCTACCGACGCATAGCGGCGGATCTGACCGGGGGTGATCCGCAGCGTCGAGTTGGGCGGCGGCAGCTTGACGGCCTTCGGCGGCTCCGGCTTCTGTCCGTCGGACAGGCTGGTGCGCTGCTGCCGCAGGAACGTCATGGTCTGCTGCCACACCGTCTCGGTGCCGATGGAGACGTCGGTAAGAACATCCACGAGCAGGCCCTTGCGATGCTCGCGCAGATTCTCAGCCCGAACCTCGATGTCGACGGTGTCGGTTGCGGTGATGGCCCGGTGCTGGGTGATGTGGTTCTCGATATGCACCGTGCCGATGGCGGGGAACGGGAAGTCGAATCCCGTCACCAGCTCCATTACCGACGGAAACTGCAGCGCGAACGGATAGGTGACGGGCACCTTGTCTGAGAACCGCAGGCCGGTCACCTGTGCGTACGCGGCAACATGGGCGGGGTCGATCTGCACGCCGTGGGTGCGAACGACCCTGGACGGCAACACGCTTGGACGGGGTATGAACGGCAGTGCGCCCACCGCGGCCATGGCCATATTACGAAGGCCCGAAGGTTGCGTCATGGCTCTACGCTCCCAGCCAGGACTGGCCGCAGACCCGAACCACGTTGCCGGTCACCGCATTTGATGCGGGACTGGCGAAGAAAGCGATGGTCTCGGCGACGTCCACCGGCTCACCGCCCTGGTTCAGCGAGTTGATGCGGCGGCCCACCTCGCGGTTGGCCAGCGGGATGGCGGCCGTCATCTTGGTCTCGATGAAGCCCGGCGCGACGGCGTTGATGGTGATGCCCTTCTCGGCAAGCGAGGGGGCCAGCGCCTGGGTGATGCCGATCATGCCGGCCTTGGTCGCGCCGTAGTTGGTCTGTCCCCGGTTACCGGCGATACCGGCGATGGAGGCCAGGCCGACGATGCGTCCGCCGTCGCCGATGGTGCCGTTCTCGATCAGACCCTCGGTAAGACGCTGCGGGGCAAGCAGGTTCACGGCGATCACGGAATCCCAGCGAGCATCGTCCATGTTGGCGAGCAGCTTGTCGCGGGTGATACCGGCGTTGTTGACCAGGATGTCGGCCTTGCCGCCGTGGTGCTCCTTGAGGTGCGCGGTGATCTGGTCGATGGCATCAGCTGCGGTGACATCCAATGCTAGGGACGTTCCGCCAACCTTCTGCGCAACAGCGGTCAGGTCGTCCGACGGCATATCGATCGCGACGACGGCGGCGCCGTCACGGGCGAACACCTCGGCGATGGTCTCACCGATGCCGCGGGCGGCTCCGGTGACGATGGCGACCTTGCCGGCAAGCGGCTTGTCCCAGTCGGCGGGCGGGGTGGAGTCGTCGGCGCCCACATAGAACACCTGGCCGTCGACGTAGGTCGACTTGGCCGAGAGGATGAAGCGGACGGTCGACTCCAGGCCCGTGGCACCGGTCTTGGCGTCGGGGTGCACGTACACCAGCTGGACGGTGGCGCCGTTACCGAACTCCTTGGCCAGCGAACGGGTGAAGCCTTCCAGTGCGCGCTGCGCGATGCGCTCGTCGGTGGTGGCGGCCTTGTCCGGCGTGGTGCCGATGACGAGCAGGCGACCCGATTTGCCGATATTGCGCAGGAGCGGGGTGAAGAACTCGTGCAGGCCCTTGAGCTCGACCGGCGTCGTGATTCCGGTGGCGTCGAAGACCAAGGCACCGAACTTGTCGGCCCAGCGACCGCCGATGTTGTTGGAGACCAGGTCGTAGTCATCGGCTAGGGCGGCGCGCAGCGGCTCGGCGAGGCGGCCTTCGCCGCCGATCAGCACGGGACCGGCCAACGCGGGCTGACCCTTCTTGTAGCGGCGCAGGTTCTCGGGCTGCGGGATACCCAGGCGACCGGCGAGCAGGTTTCCGGGCCCGGAGTTGACCAGCAGCGCATAGAGGTCGTCAGTGAGCTTGGGGGACATGTGCCGTCCTTCGTAATTGGTCTAGGGTGAACTCGACAAAGAACTTACTCCAGAGTAAGAATGCTCGGTAATCCTGCCCCCTTAACAGTGGAGAGACAAGTGGCAACCAGCTCGACACGCAAGTCAACTACTACCCAAGGTCGCCGCCGCGTCGCGGTTCTCGGTGGTAACCGCATCCCGTTCGCGCGCTCGGACGGCGCGTATGCAAACGCCTCCAACCAGGACATGCTGACCGCTGCCATCACCGGTGCCTCCGACCGCTTCAATCTCAAGGGTGAGCGTCTGGGCGCCGTCATCGCCGGCGCCGTCCTCAAGTTGAGCCGTGACTTCAACCTCACCCGCGAGTCGGTGCTCGGCAGCCCGTTGTCGCCGTACACGCAGGCCTTCGACCTGCAGCAAGCCTGCGGTACCGGCTTGCAGGCGGCCATCGTCGGTGCCGACGGCATCGCGCTCGGACGGTATGAGTCGGTACTGGCCGGCGGTGTGGACACCACCTCCGACGCCCCCATCAACTTCGGAGATGATCTTCGCCACACCCTGCTGGCTATCCGTCGTGCCAAGGACAACGTGACCCGCCTGAAGCTGCTCGGCAAGCTGCCCGCGGCACTCGGCGTGGACATCCCGCAGAACGGCGAGCCCCGCACCGGGCTGTCGATGGGCGAGCATGCCGCCATCACCGCCAAGCAGGCCGGCGTCAAGCGCACCGATCAGGATGAACTGGCCGCGGCCAGCCACCAGAAAATGGCCGCCGCCTACGACCGCGGTTTCTTCGACGACCTGATCAGCCCCTTCCTGGGCCTGTACCGCGACGACAACCTGCGCCCGAAGTCGAGCGTGGAGAAGCTCGCCACGCTCAAGCCGGTATTCGGTGTGAAGCACGGCGACGCGACCATGACCGCCGGTAACTCCACCCCGCTGACCGACGGCGCCTCGGTGGCGCTGCTCTCCAGCGAGGAGTGGGCGGCCGAGCACAACATCCCGGTGCTGGCCTACTTCGTCGATGGTGAGACCGCGGCGGTGGACTACATCAACGGGCCGGACGGTCTGCTGATGGCTCCGACCTACGCGGTGCCGCGCCTGCTGGCGCGTAACGGCCTGACCCTGCAGGACTTCGACTTCTACGAGATCCACGAGGCCTTCGCCTCGGTGGTGCTCGCGACGCTGCAGGCGTGGGAGTCGGCTGACTACTGCAAAGAGCGCCTCGGTCTGGACGCTCCGCTCGGTGCGATCGATCGTTCCAAGCTGAATGTCAACGGCTCCTCGTTGGCGGCCGGGCACCCGTTCGCCGCGACCGGCGGGCGGATCGTGGCTCAGCTGGCCAAGCAGCTCGCCGAGAAGAAGGCGCAGAACGGAGGGACCGGGACCTACCGCGGCCTCATCTCGGTCTGCGCCGCAGGCGGCCAGGGCGTGACCGCCATCCTCGAAGCCTGAGTGGCCTAGACGGCATATCTGGAGTCCCCGGTCATCGGAATTACGCCCGTGACCGGGGGTTTCGGCATTCTCGGGATATCG
Source organism: Mycobacterium sp. (assembly GCA_050701835.1). Classification (GTDB taxonomy): domain Bacteria; phylum Actinomycetota; class Actinomycetes; order Mycobacteriales; family Mycobacteriaceae; genus Mycobacterium. The sequence continues at coordinate 128,432 of JBOGDC010000030.1, forward strand.
TCAAAAAAATATTTGGAATGTGTGTAACGCTCCCGGAGTAGGTGTCGATACATGGGTAGCCTCGCGCCACCGTCCGACCCCCCGACCCGACGGCGGCGCGAGGCCACCTAATTTCTCGGGTCGCTCTCAAGACACGGTCACCAGACGCTTCGGATATCCCGTCGCGCCGTCGGGAACCGGGGACGCGATCTGATCGGTCTGAACCTCTCCGCTCCGGTCTGTGGCCCGCGCTGTGATGATGTGTTCGCCGGGCGTGGACTGCCATGGGAACCACCACTGACGCCAGGTGTCGATGGAGTACTCCGGGGCAAGCCGTGCCTCCTGCCAAGGACCCTGGTCGACCTGTACCTCCACCTTCGTGATTCCGCGGTGCTGGGCCCATGCCGTCCCGGCGATGACCTGAGTGCCTGTGCCCAGCCGCCGCCCGGTTCGGGGTGTATCGATGCGGCAGCCAGTTTTGATGGGGCCGCGCGCCGACCAGCCACGGACGGTCCAGTACGCACGTGCCTTGTCGAAGCGCGTGATCTCCCAGTCGACAACCCATTTGGTCGCGGACACGTAGCCGTACAACCCGGGCACCACCTGCCGCACCGGGTATCCGTGCTCGACGGGCAGCGGCGTCCCGTTCATCGCGATGGCGAGAATCGCGTCACGGCCGTCGGTAAGCACATCGAGCGGGGTGCCTGCAGTCCAGCCATCGACGCTCTTGGACAGCAACATATCCGCATCGCCGTGGACCCCAACGGATTCCAGGATCGACTTGATCGGGAAGCCGGTCCACATCGCGTTTCCGATCAGATCCCCGCCGATCTCGTTCGAGACACACGTCAGGGTGACAGCGCGCTCGGTCGCCGCCATTGCGGTCAGGTCTGCCCACGTCAGCGTGCGAGGCCGGTCCACCATGCCGTGGATGTTGAGCTGCCACTCTGCGGTGGTCAGCTGAGGCACCTGCAGGGCGGTGTCGATTCGGTAGAAGTCCGCGTTGTCGGTGATGTACGGGACCGCTCCCTTGACATCGATACCTGCGGGCAACGGTCGCGCGGGTGCGACGGGTGCGGGCACCGTCGCCTCGCGACGTTCCTCGGCGACGACGGCGCCCTTGCTCCAGCGGTTGCCCAGCCAATAGGCGCCCGCCGACGCGACCGCCAAAACCGCTGCCGTTCCGAAGAACTTGCGCCGATCCGAGGCATCCCCGGAGTCGGTGCTGCCGACCACGACGCGGCCGATCAACACGCGAAGGGCGAGAACTCCGGCCGCGGCGGCGATCACCGAGGGCCAGATCCAGGTCCATCCCGCCGTCGGCCGGGTTGCGGCGGCCAGTGCGCCGACAACCCCGAGCGCCGCGATGATCGCCGAACCGTATCGCCGCTCACGCTCGACCAGACCCGCTGCTACGCCCAGTAGCGCGATCGCGACGGACAGGCACGTGAACAGCACCGCCTTGTCGGAGGTGCCGAAAACCCCGATGACCCATTCGCGCACGGGTGCCGGGGTGTGGTCGACGACCGTGTTTCCGACGGCGAAGAACGGCGCGGAATCCGGTGCGACCGCCGCGGCAGCAAGTTGTCCTACCGCGAGCGCAGCGCCCGCGGCAATGAGGCCGGCCATGATCCGCCGTGCTGTCTGCTCCATCGTCGCCTCCCGTTGGCGTTCACTCTTCACCTCCTGTCAACGAGTCGCCACCGCATATGGTTCAGCGGTGGCGAGTGTCTTGGTGACCGGCATGTCGGGAACGGGGAAATCGGCAAGCCTCACCGAGATGACATCGATGCGGGCGCCTTCTCGAGATTTCCCCGCACAGATGTCATCTCGCCGGGAGGCGACAGTAGAAGATCACCCGGCTACGGCGCGGATGAACCCCACCGCCGCATCCTCCAACTGCTGCAGACCCGGATCCTCCAGCGGGTAATGGCCTGTGCGCTCTAATGGCACCACCGTCACCGGCACCTGGGTGATGGGCTCGAGCACCGGCTGGCTGAACTCGTAGGGAGTCCAGCGGTCCTCGTCGGGCTGGGTGAGCATGATGGGGCACACATCGAAATCGGCGGGCTCGATGGCCGGGGCATAGCTCATGTACTCGGCCAGGAACTTCACGCTGACCCAGTTTGCCGCGGAGGTGCGGTCTTTCATGAAGACCTTCATCGCCGCGCGGTTGTTCGCGAGTGTGCTCATCTTGGAGGCCAACCACATGGGGTAACGCACTCGCCGTGCGGGTGTCTTCGCCGCGAGCCGTAGGAAGGGCACGCCGACGCGCGCGGTCAGCAGATCGTGCGCGGTGCCGTCGGCCACCTCGCGCACGCGCTGATCCAGGAACGTCATGCCGATGATCCCGCGCACCGTGTCACGTGGCGCTTTCGCCGCGACGTGGTAGGCGAGCATGCCGCCGGCGCTCAGCCCGTACAGCACGATGGGTCGCACATCGCGACGCCGTTCGTACTCCAGGTAGTCCACAACCAGGTCCACCCAGTCGCCGTATCCCGGCACTGTCCCCGGTGCGAGGTCGGTGAGTCCATAGCCCAGGTTGTCTAGCGAAACGGTCTCGAAACCCTTGCGCGCCAAGGGCGCACCGAGAATGAGCGACATCTGACGCCCATTCGTGCCGACGCCGTGTAGCAGCACCACCTTGACGGAGGCCGCGGGATTGGCATATCGGTCCAGGTGCACCTGGTTGCCCCGCCATTCCCAGAACTCCTCCTGCGGCGCCGTCGACCCGTCGAGACGCAGCCGCTCGGGGAGGAACATCTGGAGGTCTTTCCATGCTTGCTGGTCGCGGTAGTAACGAGGCATGCGGCAACCCTATGCGTGGTGTGGGTACGGCGGTACCCCGGAATAGGCGAAGCCCCCGCGTCCCAGAGGGAAACGGGGGCTTCGACCGAATAGATCAGTTAATGAATCAGAAGGCGGCTTCGTCGAGCTCCATGATGTCGTTGTCGACGTTGTCCAGGATGGCCCGAGTCGAGGTCAGCTGCGGCAGCATGTTCTTGGCGAAGAACGAAGCAACCGCGATCTTGCCCTCGTAGAAGGACTTCTCGGTACCGGTGGCGCCGGCATCCAGGGCGTCGATGGCCACGGCGGCCTGACGCTGCAGGAGCCAGCCGATCAGCAGGTCGCCGACGCTCATCAGGAAGCGCACGGAAGCCGTACCGACCTTGTAGACCTGGCTGATGTCCTGCTGGGCGGCCATCAGGTTGGCGGTCATGGTCGCGGCCATGCCCTGCACGTCTTCCAGAGCCGTTGCGAGCAGCGCACGCTCGGTCTTGAGGCGGCCGTTGCCGGTCTCGCTCTTGACGAACTCCTCGATCTTGCCGGAAATGAAGGCCAGCGACTTGCCCTGGTCCTTGACGATCTTCCGGAAGAAGAAGTCTTGGGCCTGGATCGCCGTGGTGCCCTCGTACAGCGAGTCGATCTTGGCGTCACGGATGTACTGCTCGATCGGATAGTCCTGCAGGAAGCCGGAGCCACCGAAGGTCTGCAGGCTCTCGGTGAGCTTGGCGTATGCCTGCTCCGAGCCCACACCCTTGATGATCGGCAGTAGCAGGTCGTTGAGCTTGACCGCGTCCTCGGCCTCGACACCGTTGATGGTCTTAGCGGCCACGGCGTCCTGGAAGGTGGTCGCATAGAGGTACAGCGCGCGCAGCCCCTCGGCGTACGCCTTCTGGGTCATCAGCGAGCGGCGCACGTCGGGGTGGTGCGTGATGGTGACGCGCGGAGCGGTCTTGTCGGTCAGCTGCGTCATGTCCGCGCCCTGCACGCGTGTCTTGGCGTACTCCAGCGCGTTCAGGTAGCCGGTCGACAGGGTCGCGATGGCCTTGGTGCCTACCATCATGCGAGCCTGCTCGATGACGTCGAACATCTGCGCGATGCCGTTGTGCACCTCGCCGACCAGCCAGCCCTTGGCGGGAACGCCGTGCTGGCCCAGGCTTAGCTCACAGGTGGCCGAAACCTTCAGGCCCATCTTGTGCTCGACGTTGGTGACGAAGACGCCGTTGCGCTCGCCCGGCTCGCCGGTGGTGAAGTCCGGGATGAACTTCGGCACGAAGAACAGCGACAGACCCTTGGTGCCCGGTCCGGCGCCCTCGGGGCGGGCCAGCACCAGGTGCATGATGTTTTCGAACAGGTCGTCCGAGTCGGCCGAGGTGATGAATCGCTTCACACCGTCGATGTGCCAGGTGCCGTCGGCCTGCTGGGTGGCCTTGGTGCGGCCGGCGCCAACATCAGAGCCGGCGTCGGGCTCGGTCAGCACCATGGTGGCGCCCCAGCCGCGCTCGGCAGCGAGGACGGCCCACTTCTTCTGCTCGTCGGTGCCGTTGTTGTAGAAGATTTCGCACATGCCCGAGCCCATGGCGTACATGTAGGCGGCCGGGTTGGCGCCGAGAACGTGCTCGATGAGCGCCCACTGCAGTGCGCGGGGCATCGGCATGCCGCCGAGCTCTTCCTTCAGACCGACCTTGTCCCAGCCGCCGTCGAGCAGTGCGCGCATCGACTTCTTGAAGGGCGCGGGCAGGGTGACGGTGTGGGTCGCGGGGTCGAAGACCGGCGGGTTGCGGTCGCCGTCGGCGAACGAATCGGCGATCGGGCCCTCGGCGAGGCGCGCGATCTCGTTGAGCATTTCCCCGGCGGTGTCGGCGTCCAGGTCGGCGAACTTGCCTTCACCCATCGCCTTGTCTACGCCGAAGACCTCGAACAGGTTGAACACCTGGTCACGGACGTTGCTCTTGTAGTGGCCCACGATTTCTCCTCGATGAGATGGACTGTAGGGGTTGGGTACTCAGGGCTAAGTTACCCACCAGTAACTGGGGCTAACTATACCGCCGGGTAACTTCATCGCAAAGCAGTCAAGAGCAAATTTTTCGCAGCTAACCAACCCAGTGGTTGAACGGGGTGGTTTGGTGGCCGGTTTATGGCTACTGACCTGCAGTTTAGTCCGAATGTGATGTCCGCCACCGGAAACTTCCGGAACTGAGGAGGACGTGTCAGTTGGGGTCAATGGGGGCTGTGTTATGGCGTCTTCGCGGTGCATGCGAAGGCTTGCGCCCACTGTGATCGCAGCCCCGGATCGGCGCGGTCTGACGGTAATTCTGGGGGGTCGCAGTGAGGCGGGTCACCATGCCGTGGTTATGTGAGGTATGCGTCGGGTAGCGGTGTGGGGTACAGGCAACATGGGGGCCACGGCGATCCGATCGGCGGCGGCGTTCCCTGGGCTCGAGCTGGCGTCGGTCATCACATCGAGCGAGGAAAAGGCCGGTCGCGACGCGGCGACGTTCGCCAACCTGGACACCCTGACCGGCAAGGTCGCCACCACCGACATCGACGCGGCCCTGGCTGACTGCGACGCGGTGGCCTATATGTCTTCCGGAGATATCCGCCCGGAGGAGGCCATCGCCGAGATCGAGCGCTGTCTGCGGGCCGGCAGGCATGTCGTGACGCCGTCGCTGTACTCCCTATATGACCCGGCCTCGGCGCCGGCTGAGTGGGTTGAGCGACTCTCTGACGCCGCCGAGGCGGGCAACGCCTCATTGCTGGTGTCGGGGGTCGATCCCGGGTGGGGCAACGACGCGCTCGCCGTGACGGCAGCCGGCTTGTGCACCCGGATCAAGACCATCAGGTGCCAGGAGATCTTCGACTACTCGACCTACAACCAGCCCGAAGCGGTGCGGGTGCGCTGCGGTTTCGGTGGCTCGATGGATGAGACGCCGCTGATGCTGATCCCGACCATTCCGACCATGGTGTGGGGCGGCAACGTCCGGCTCATCGGCCGCGGGCTCGGCATCGAGATCGACGACATCACCGAGACCTGCGAGCGGCTGCCGCTGACCGAGGCCGTCGAGAACGTCATGGGCCGATTCGAAGCCGGCACCCAGGGCGCCTTCCGGCTGGAGGTCATCGGGTGGTCGCAGGGTGTGCAGCGCGTGATCATCGAACACATCACCCGCATCGACCCGTCGTGCGCGCCGGACTGGCCGCAGCCCGACGAGGGCGTGGGCGACCACCGGGTGATCATCGACGGCGATCCGCAGCTGACCATCGTGGTGCGCGCCGACGTCCCTGGCGGTACCCGGGCCGACGGCGGCAACACCACCGCGGCCAACCGATTGCTCGGCGCGATCGAGTGGCTCGCCACCCAGAAGCCGGGCATCTACGACGGGCTGGACGTGCCGCTGCACGCGCCGCTGCCGGCCGAGGTCGAAGCGACCCGCTGGGCCTGACCGGCCTAGGGGCGCAGGGTGAGGACGGGCGGCAGCAGCGCGGCGATCTGCTCGCCGATCGCCTCGAAGGCGGCAAGGTCCTGGCCGATCGGATCGGCGATTTCCACCGGCTGATGTTCGGGCAGGTGGAGGCGTAGCGGCGCGAGGTCGGCCACCGTGTGCGCGCCGTACGTCGCAGCCAGCAGGGAGGCTTCGCCGAGTGTGAAGGTCTTTCGAAACTGACGCGGCGCGAGCTCGAGTACGGCAGTGCGCTGTGCCGTGGTCATCGTCAGAACGAGGTCCGTATCGGCGGCGATTCGCGGAGTCAGCTGTCGCGCAGCGAAGTTCGCGGGGTCGCCGCCGAGTCCGATCAAGACCTCAGCAGCGAATCGATGGACCGGATGTCCGATCACGGCGTGGATTCCCGCGCTGGACGCGGTGAAGGCGGGGATCCCCGTCTGCGCGGCGATTCCCGCTGAAAGTCGTTCTGCGGTGGGCGATCTGCAGATGTTGCCGGTGCAGACGAAGAGGATGCGCAGGTCGACCTCCCAAAAGAGCCTTAACGCAAACGTCAATAATCCTGTGTGCGCGATCCTGGCGTGCCACGATATGCCCGTGAAGGGCATCATCCTAGCGGGCGGGTCGGGCACCAGGCTCCACCCGATCACCCTGGGCGTGTCCAAGCAGTTGATTCCGGTTTACGACAAGCCGATGGTCTATTACCCGCTGTCAACGCTGCTGTTGGCGCAGATCTGCGACATCCTGGTCATCACAACACCTTTCGACGCGCCGAGTTTTGAACGGCTCCTGGGTGATGGTTCGCGATTCGGCGTATCGATCACGTATGCACGGCAGGCGTCGCCGGACGGGTTGGCACAGGCGTTTTCTATCGGCGCGGACTTCATCGGGGGCGATAAAGTCGTGCTCGTACTGGGTGACAATCTGTTGTATGGCCCGGGTTTGGGTACGCGCCTGCAGAATTTCAACGAAGTCGATGGCGGCGCCATTTTCGCGTATTGGGTGGCGGAGCCCAGTGATTATGGCGTCATCGAATTCGATCCGCAGGGATTGGCTGTCTCCCTTGAGGAAAAGCCGAAAGTTCCCAAAAGCAATTACGCTATTCCAGGGCTGTATTTCTACGACAACGACGTTGTTTCCATTGCCCAGGATTTGAAGCCGAGTGACCGCGGCGAGTACGAGATCACCGATGTCAACCGCCGGTATCTCGAGCAGGGGCGGCTGCACGTGCAGGTGCTGCCGCGCGGCACGGTCTGGCTCGACACCGGCACGGTCGACCACATGACCGACGCGGGGGAGTTCGTCCGCACCATGGAGCGACGAACGGGCCTCAAGATCGGCGTCCCCGAAGAGATCGCATGGCGGCAGGGCTTCCTCACGGACGACGAGCTCCGGGAGCGCGCCGAGCGGCTCGTGCGGTCCGGTTATGGCTGCTACCTGCTAGATCTTCTCGATCACGGGTGGTGAAATCCGGCGCTCGCCGGCTCTGTGGGGTCTGGCCGGGTTGCGGCGTTCTGAAAGTTGCTGAGGCCCGGGCGGGCTACATCGTGGTTTTACCGAAGGCAGCGTGCGCCGAGTCTTTGGCAACGGCCGGTACGCGGTAGTGCAGCGCCTTGACCTGCAATTATTTGACGCGTAGGTAAGTTTAGGTCAGCCTGGGTCGCCGAAACTGTTGGCGAAATCCGCCGCTGGCTATGCAAACACCCTATCGGTTGCTGGCGGAGATATTCATAAATGAGACTAACAAAAACCCATATTTTGATATTGACGTTTTAGCAAAAAACTTCGTGAAATCGCTTCCTGGGTGTCCACTGTGGTCGTAGCATCGGCCTCGTATCGGGCCTTCGTGTGGGTTCCATGAGCTGCGCATTAGAAGCCCGCTTACTTACCCTAGGTATTTGGTCTAGATCGGGGGCCTGATGTCTTCAGTGGCAATAATCGGAACGCGCGGATACCCCAGCTATTACGGGGGATTTGAGACGGCCGTCCGAAAACTTGCACCCGATTTGGCGGATATGGGGTGGGACGTCACGGTCTATGGCCGGCACGGTGCCACAAAGCCGGACGACCCGACCTTGGACCCGCGCATAAAGCGAAGGGTCACCTGGGGCTTGGAGACCCAGAAACTGAGCACGCTGTCGCACGGTCTGACGGCTGCGCTTGATGCCGCGGTGCGCAAGCCAGACGTCGCATTGATCATGAATTGTGCAAATGGATATTTTCTTCCGATCCTGCGGGCGCGCGGTATCCCGACGCTGGTGAATGTTGACGGACTCGAATGGGAACGCGATAAGTGGAGTCCGCTGGCCAAGCGGGTCTTCAGGCAGGCGGCCGAATGTACGGCGCAATGGGCGGACGGGCTCGTTTTTGATGCGCGCAGGATCGCGCAGTACTGGAAAGATACGTTTGACGCGGAGGGGACGTTCATTCCCTATGGCGGCGATATCGCGCCTGATTTGCCGGTGCCAGCGGGGCTGGCGCATCGCGAATACGTCCTGGTGGTAACACGATTGGTGCCCGAGAACACTGTGGCGCAGTTCTTCGAAGCGGTGCCGGCGATCGCCGAACAGTACCCAGTGGTGATCGTCGGCAGCTCCGGTTACGGAGGTGAATTGGATGAGACCGCACGACGCTTGTCCGCTCACCCATCGGTCACCTGGCTGGGGCACGTACATGACGATGAGCTGCTACTTGCGCTGTGGCAGCACGCCGGCCTCTATTTCCACGGGCACAGTGTCGGCGGGACCAATCCGGCCCTGGTGCAGGCAATGGCCGCCGGTGCGCCGATCTTGGCCCGTGACACCGACTACAACCGCGAGGTGCTCGGTTCGGCAGGTGAGTTTGTCTCTGACGATCCGGAGCTGATCGCCAAGACCATCCTGCATCTGATGGACAATCGTGCTGCGCGGGAACAGGAATCGCACGCCGGCATAGTGCGGGCGGCGCAGCACTATTCATGGGCGCAGGTTGCCCGCAGCTATGACGGTGCGATGCGTGCAGTCATGGAAGCACGTGGTGTCGCTGCACATGCTGAAGTCCATCCCATCCTGAGTCGTACTGCGGCGCTTAATATTCCAGTCCCGAGCCCGGTCGGGTCGCAACGGCTGGCCATGTAGCGGCAACGGAATCCGGAGGTGTGCAAAGGGCACTGCCTATTGAGCGGGTGTCGATCCACTGTCTGGGTGTGTGTCACACCATGCGCCAGAACCACGAGATATCCATAGCCACAGCGATATTCGGTAGTCCGGAGAGCTGCAATGTTGGTCGGCGCTCAACTGGAGAGTGGTCTGCGGGCGCTCGGCTCGCCGCAGGTAAGGAACCTCGGGACGACGTGAGAAAAAGCATTTCCGAAGAATCTGAGCGTGGCATACTTCGACAGTGAGCATTGAAGGAACGGCCGAAAGGCTGCCGCTCGTGAGTCCAATCGCCTGTCCTGAATGTCATGGCGGCCTGGAGCATCACGAGGCGGGCGCCATGTGCCGGTCCTGCTCGGTTACCTATCCGGTTCTTGATGGCGGCTATCTCAATTTGATGCCACCGACATCAACAATTGCACTGGTACCGGATGACGACTATTTGGCTGAGCAGATAAATTGCGGGGCCGCCGACCGCGCCGAACGGTGGCTGGCCCGCCAGCTGCGGCCCGAAGACCGGAACGCGCTTGACGTCGGATGCGGAACGGGGTCCATCGGAAAGACGATTGTCGAGTCATATCCGGCGATCGACGCTTGGGGTGTCGACCTCCCCGGCAACCTTCCGGGCTGGCTGAGCGCGGGGGCAAATCCCGAGCGCGTCGTGTCCGGCTCTGCGTTGGATCTGCCGTTCGAGTCCAACATGTTCGACCTGGTTTGGTCCTTTGGTGTCATCGAGCACATTGGTGAGCCTGACCCACCGGCAGCACGAGAAGCCGACCGCCAGCGCTACATCAGCGAGATGATGCGGGTCGTCAGGCCTGGTGGCCGCGCCATCATCGTCGCGCCAAATAAGCTGTTCCCGTTGGATCCCGCGCACGACTGGTCGACGAGCAAGCTTGGTCACCGCCTCTTCGAGCGCACGCACCTGAACCTGCACCCAACGTGGGGGCCGCACCCGTTGATGTCATTCGCCGAGGTACGGCGAATGGCGCGCGCGGCGGGTGCCAGCAGGGTTCGTCCGCTCAACATGGCGAACTATTTCCAATTCGTACGCGTCGGTTCGGCGCGTGCAGCGTGGTTGGTGCCAGCGGCGCGCTGGTATCTGAATCACCTGCCGAGCTGGCTGGGCGCAACGCCGTTGGCGCCATTCCTGGCAGTCGAACTGACCCGTGGAGAGCGTTGAGTCCGAGCTCAGGCGCGTCGCGTCCCGTTGGCGGCGCTGAGAACTCCGTGCGACTGACTGAAATCAGATAGCGCCACCGGCAGCACCAGGTCCACTAGAATTCGACCCATGGGGCGTAGTTTTCGGATGAAGCTGGTGCCGTTCATGCGCATCTGGGCGTACCCACTTTGGTTCGGTATCAACAGATCTGAGGCTGCGGCGACAGTTGCCGCGGATGTCGATTGGTGGGTGCGCTGTCTTGGCGACGGCGAACTCCAGGCGCTCGATCAGTACTCACGATTCGCGTATCTGAGCGGGGCGATGCCGGAATTCCGGACTTTGGTGCACTACCGGCTGCGGTGTGCGCCGATGCCGGTCCGCGTGATTCTGTACGTGATGTACCGCCCGCCTACGTACCCCAAGCTCGTAGCCGACCGAATCGGTCCCGCGCTGTTCATTCAGCATGGGGTGGGGACCATCGTGAGTGCCGAGTCGATCGGAAGTTATTGCTGGATCAACCATCAGGTGAGCATCGGCTACAACGCAAAGGGCCGGCCGACGCTCGGCGACCGAGTCTGGGTCGCGGCCGGCGCCATCGTCCTGGGGCCTATCACTCTCCATGACGGCGCGACAGTCGGAGCCAACGCGACGGTGATGCACGACGTCGCAGCGGGCGAAACCGTAGTGGCGCCACTTGCCGTCCGTCTCGATCGACGGCGCCAGGACAGCGACCAACCGAACTCGAACTGAGCCAAGAGCGCAGACAAAACCGAACCATCAACGGGTGTGGCTTGGCAGCTCTTTTCCCTTGAAAGCCGTGCGCAGTTTCGAAGGAAGCGGTAATTGGGGTAGATATCCGCGCTTCCAACTGATGAACAAGTAGGTCGCAAAGAATACGATGGCTGATGCGCAGAACGGCAAGATGGCCGACCTACGGTCGTCGATCGGCGCGATGAAATTGAATGGTATTGCGGCTATGGCAGCGACTACAGCGGCGGTGAACGGCCCCACGACACCGCGGGTGTAGAGCTTCAGCGGGATGCTGAGCTTCACGTGCGCATAGCGAAGACCGAGAAACTTCGCGGTGGGAACGCAGATTGCAAGTGCCCCAGCCAGTCCCGCGAATCCCCAGAAGTGCGTGGCGGCTACTGCGGCTATCGTTTGAATTATGCCGGTGACCACTGAGACCTGTGCGATCACTGCCGGCCTGCCGATCGCCGATAGTGTGCATGAACATATTGCAGTCGACAGGTTGACGGCTATTCCGGCAAGTAGCGCGAGCAGTACGACGGTCACCTGCTGGTGATCGTTGCCGAGCCACACGGTAATGGCGGAAACTGCGGTGGCCGCCATGGCAAATGGGAATATCAGTGCGACCGATGTGTTGCGGCGCGTCAGATGCTCATACTGTTGGAGGACGCCGTCCATGCCCCTGGTGATGTATGCGTGTGTCAGATGCGGGGTCAAGGTAGATGCGGACGCGCTTCCCAAGACTTGTGCCCCCATCGCAAGTCGGTTGGCAAGTTCGTAGATGCCCGCCGCAGAAGGGCCGATCATGAGGCCCGCGATGATTTTTCCGGATTGCAGCGCCAGCGTATCGGCTGCGGCAGCAACCTGTGATGTCAGCGCGTAACCGAAATACTCGCGCATGAACGCTGGTGTCGGTATCGCGAAGGGGATGCGTCGTTCGCCGGCAAGCTTGATGGCCAGCACCACGACACAACCGAGAGCCGAGCCGGTGACGGACCCATACGCGAACCATGTCAATGTTGGGTTCAACGCCAACCCGACGACCCCTCCGGAGGCTTGGAGTACCGACAAGATTGCCAACCCCACGGTTGTGGGCACTACCCGGCCTATACCGATGGAGGCAGCTGTCAATACCCAGCCGAGGATGCCCAGAACCAAAATCGAGATTGAACTCAGGAACAGGCACCGCGTGAGCGCTGGATCGTCCAATCCGAGGACACGGGTCATGGGCTCTGCCGCCAATACCGCTGCGCCGCTGAGGATTGCCCATATCGCAAGCAGCATCCCGAAGCACATGGTGAGGACGCTGCCCTGGCCCTTGACATCACCTTTGGCGTGGAACAAGGCCACATATCGCACGGTCGCTCGTGCGGCGCCCAGGTCGAGGAGGGCCCCGTACTGCACGATGGCTCCGGTGACGGCCCAGATGCCGAAATCATGCAAGCCCAGGCGAGCGACAACGTACGGCGTGCAGACAATCTGAACGCTGTAGCCGGCCACAATAGGCAGCATTTGAACCGCGGACCCCAGTTTGAGTGAGGTTGCGCTCTTCGCCGGCCGCGCTTCCTTGGAGTCTGTCAACTTGATCGAACCCCACTCTTACCAAGGGCCTGTGCGTAGGTCGTTCCCGTGACGGTCAGCTGATTCTGGATTTGGCTGAAAGACCGCGTAATTACTGTGAAGTTATCCCAACTGAATCTGCCTACGACACTACAGTTGCAATGGTGCGCCCGTGCCGAGAAAGCCCGAAGCGAGATGCCCTCGAAGGGAGTGGATCAGGGTCGGGCCCGGCACAGATGACACACCGGATCGGAAGTGAGTGAAGTGCTCAAGCCCGGTAGCCGCATATTGCTTCTGCACCCCGCCGACGAAGCCTACGGGTCTGATCGGGTGCTGTTGTCGGTGGCAACGTACCTGCGCCAGATGCAGGCGCAGGTGCATGTGCTGCTCCCCGACGATGCGCGCCCGGGATGGTTGACCGATCGTCTGACGGAGATCGGCGTCGACGTCCGCCATGGACCGCTGGGAACGGCCCGGCGACGCTACCTGACCAGGAGCAACCTGCCGAACTATCTCGCCGGTGTCGTGAAGGCCCGGCGGTTCGTGCGCGAGCAGATCAGGGCGTTCGATCCTGAAGTGGTGTACGTCAATACGTCGGCGCTGATCATCGGGGCATTCCTCGGACGTCGGCGTCGCTGGTGCCTGATCTGGCATGTCCACGAGATAATTGAGCATCCGCGGTGGCTTGCGTGGGTCTTTCGAAAGTTGCCACTGACCGCCGATCAGGTGATTGCCGTGTCGGGAGCCGTGTTCCGACACTTGTGCGGTGAGGCGCAGCCGCCGCGTCAAATTGCGTTGCTGCGCAATGGAATCGCATCCCGCGCACTAAGTGCAAAGCCGGAGCCGGCGCCGCTGCGTGTGTGCTTTGCCGGCCGGCTGAGCGAGTGGAAGGGGTATGAGGTATTCCTCGATGCCGCAATCGAACTCGCTTCGCAGGGTGCGCCGATCGAGGTCGTCATCGCCGGCGATCCGGTGCCGAACGAGCTGTGGCGCACCGGTGAGATCCAGTCAACAGTCGATCGTCACGGGCTGACCGGGCAAATACAGCTGGTCGGCTTCCATCCGGACATCCCAGCGCTCTTCGATTCGATGCACGTCGTCGTGGTGCCGTCGATCCTGCCTGATCCCCTGCCTACCGTCGTGCTCGAAGGGATGCGTAGTGGGTGCGTGGTCATCGCGACGAGACACGGTGGCGCGGTAGAGATGATCGAGGATGGCGTATCTGGCTTGTTGGTGACGCCCGGCGACTCGGTGAGTCTGCAGCGCGCCATTCTGCGCGTGCTCGCCGAACCCGGTCTCATCGACGACATCGGGTTCGCCGCCTGGTCTCGGGTCGAGTCCGAGTTCACGACGGAAGTGTTCTGGCAGAATCTGTCGCCGGTCATTTCTCGGGCACTCGACCTTGCCGCGAAGCGCCGCAGGCGAACTGGGAGGAATGGCACCGCCGCTGTTCCCAATAGCCTGCCCCGAGTCTAGGGTCGATCAGCGATGGAGCCCGGCCCCCCGACACCAGACGAATCCGGATCGAGTACCGGTATCCGCGTATTGATGATCGCGGACTGGTTTGTCTATTACGTTGCGCCGTTTGCTGCCTCGCTGAACGAGACGGCCGAAGTGAGATGTGTACTCAAGGACCACGGCTCGGAATTGGGGCTGCCGGGCCAGGCCGTCCGCGAGAAGACGGCGATGTTTGATCCACTGCAAGTCGACTTCGTAACCGGCAAACAGTTCGACCCCCGCAGCCTTGGCACGCTCTTTCGAGTGATCAAGAATGCCAGGGCTTTTCGGCCCGAGATCGTTCACTCACAGTGGCATTCGGACTGGCGGCTGCTGCTGCTGTCGCTTGCCGTACCGCGGTCGACACGGATCGTGACCGTGCACGACGTGACGCCCCACCCCGGCCGCCAGTTCCACACCAGCTATCTGAAACGACTGGTGAGGTGGGCCCTCTACAAGACCGCCGACGGGTTCGTCGTCCACGGCGACCGGCTGGTGCAGAAACTTCGCGAAGACCCTCGGGTGCCGGCGAAGGCCTACGTCGGAGTCGTTCCACATGGTGCGCTCGCTCAACCGTCAGGGAGTTATCCGCTGCCGCTCGGGCGGTCCCTGCTGTTCTTCGGGTGGTGGGAGTACTACAAGGGCCTCGATCTGCTGATCCAGGCGACGGAGGCCGCTGCGAAGGTCCTCGGCGATCTCCGGCTCATCATTGCCGGTCACGGGGCTGAGGGTCCGCGAGCCCGTGCGCTCGTGCAGAACCCCGAATTATTCGATTGGCGAGAGGGTTTCGTCCCCGACGAGGATTTGCCGAAGCTCTTCGGATCGGTCAGCGCGGTGGTGCTGCCCTACCGGGAGGCGAGTCAGAGCGGCGTCGTACCGCTGGCGTTCGCGAATGGGCGCCCCGTCATCGCAACCGATGTCGGTGCCCTCGGCGAAGCCGTTGACGATGGGGTGAACGGACTTCTCGTGGAGTCTCCGACAGTGGACGGGCTCCGCGACGCAATCGTTCGCCTGTTCACCGAGCCCGACTTGCTCGCCGCATTGGCCGATGGCGCTCAAAGGACGGCAGACGAGGCACTCGTGCCTGCCGCCATCGCCCGCCGGCATCGCGAGGTTTACGCTGCGGTCGCAGCAGCGAAGGCGCGTCGAACTCGCTGAGCGTCAGTCTGTTTGGGAACAGGGCGGTGGTTCTGCCATTCGACGACGCGCCCCGCAGATCAATCCGGCGGCCGCGGCGCGGTACCAGCTGCGGCCTCTCTCAGACCGCCAGCCAATTCTCTTGCGAAGGGGTGTCAGGACCGCCATCAAGTGGAGCACAGCCCATAGGGTGCAGATCGTCGGAAGTGCAACGAGCTTGCGGCGGAACAAGATCAGCGACAGCGCAAGCGATCGGAAGTACTGACCCGCGGAGAAATCGGGGAACTGCGACGTAGAACATCCAACGAGGTGAGTGATGACCGCGTTGGGCTCAAGACGGTTCTTCACTCCGACGTCGAGCAGCCGCCGAGCCAGGACCTCTTCTTCCTGGTACAGGTAGAAGCGCTCGTCGAAACCGCCCACGCGCCAGAAATTCTTCGCGCTCAACGCCATGCACGACCCCTGCACGAATGCGACCTCACCACCGTCGGTGTACACGGGGTCGGTTGGCGGAATGTCGCGGAGGAACTTCCCGACGATCAGAGCGTTTGGCGCGAACACGTCCACGATGTCGGCGATCGGCCACGACCAGTATCTGGCTCGGGTCCGATCCTCGCCGAATGAGTCGAGGATTCGCGGACCGGCGACAACGTCGTTCTGGGCCGCGCTCTCGCAGAGGATCTTTACAGCGTCGGGTGATTGAAACGCGGCATCGGGGTTCAAGAAGATGAGCATCTCCGACGTCGCGTTTGCCGCACCCAGATTGCATCCTGCGCCGAAGCCGCGGTTCTCCCCGGCCCTGATCATCGTGGCATCAGGCCGGTACTCCAGCGCGGTTTGCACCGACGAGTCTGACGACTGCTGATCGACGAGAACCACCTCGCACTCCGCCGGGATTGACATCATGCAGTCCGCCACCGTCGACGCAGAGTTGAACATGACGACGACTATCGAAGCGGGTGGGTTGCTCATCGCGCGGACTTGCGATACGCCGCGAGCCAGATGTTCCTTGACACGCCCACCTTGCTCAACAGCGCCCTGAGTATCCGCCTCGACTTGGTGCGGGTGATCATCCGATCTTCAATTCGGTCCAGTAGGCGCAACAGACGCAGACCGATGCGAGTCTGGATCACCACGCCGGGAAAAGCGATGACAGCCTTGACCGTATCGAAGCCGGCGGCCTTCAGTGCGGTCGCGAGCTCGTCGTGCGTGTACTCCTTCAGATGCATGAATTGCGCTCGGTCGTACTCGAATACGCGAGAAAGGTCGTGCGGACCCGAACTGCGGTGCGGAGTGTCGAAGAGGTAGCGACCACCGGGGCGAAGGATGCGGTGCGCGTTCTCGAAGTGTGTCGGCAGATCGTCCGGGTGGAAGTGCTCGATGACCTGTGTAGAGATCACGACGTCGAACGCCTCGTCAGGTTCGAATGATGCGAGATGGATGCCATCGGTGATGTGCCACTGGAGTACGTCGGACTCCGCGAGATGTTTTGATCCCCGCTCTGGGGAAATCTCGGTGGCGACGCACCGATGCCCGGATCGCACGAGGTCCCGAAGGAGTGCCGCCCGACCACTTCCGATCTCGATGACGTCGGATTGCGCCGGCACCAGCTTGAGCCAGGCAGCCGTCCACCATGCGGGTCTCGAGTCGTCTGTTGTGTTCAGCCAGGGTAGGGATTCAT
>JBOGDC010000031.1:0-1892 GCA_050701835.1 Mycobacterium sp.
TGGTCGTGGAGTCCTTGAGGCCGATGGCCTCGGCGAGGATCAGCTGCTGATGACTGAACGGGGCGTACAACTCGGCCACCTCGATGGAGCCGGTGTCGCCGCCGGTCGCGGCGGCCGCCGACGCAGCCGTCGACGGAGAGGCCGTGAGGTCACGGGCGCCGAGTATCGGTGTCTCGATGCGATGCTCGAATCCGGTGATCCACGCGGGGTTTTCGCGTAGCTCGCGGGCACGGTCGGCCGACGCCAACACCATGATCGAGGCACCATCGGAGATCGGCGCGATATCGTGTTTGTGCAGCGGATCGGCGAAGTATTCACGTGCCAGCAGTTCATCGACACTCGATGCCGGGGCCTCGGAGTCCACCCGTTGGGCGCGGCCGAAGGCGTCAAGGGAAACCCGCGCCATCTGTTCCTTGGTCCACTTGCCCGAATCCAGGCCGAGGCGCGCCTGCAGGGCGGCCAGGGACACCGAATCGGGCCACAGTGGCGCAACGGTGTACGGATCCGTTTGCAGAGCAAGGACTCTACGCAGAGTGCCGGCGGAGGACTTCCCGAATCCGTAGACGAGCGCGGTCTCGACCTGTCCGGTGAGGATCTTGATGTAGGCCTCGTACAGCGCCCAGGCCGCGTCCATTTCCACATGGGACTCGTTGATCGGCGGTACCGCACCGATCGAGTCGATCGCCGAAATGAACGAGAAGGCACGCCCGGCCAGGTAGTCGGACGACCCGGAGCACCAGAAACCGATATCCGACTTGGTGATTCCGAGGTCGGCGTAGATCTGTCGGAAACAGGGCACCAGCATCTCGACGCCGTTGGTGGTGGCCTCGGTGCTGCGAACGTGCGGGGAATGGGCGAAGCCCACAACTGCTACTGCGGGGGCAGCGGAACTCATCAGATCCGGTCCTTGTAGGTCTCGTAGTCGGCGTCGGGTTCACCGGTGGGGCGGAAATACTGGATGTTGTCGATCCCGTATCCCCACTCCTCCTTGGGCTTCCACACTGCCTCGACCCGCATGCCCATGCGCACATCCGCCGGGTCGATGTCGTAGACGAGGTGCAGGAACGGAATATCGGCACCGTCGAGCAGTACGTACGCGGCCACATACGGCGGCTTGATGCGCTGCCCGGGGAACGGAATGTTGATGATCGCGAAGGTGGTGACGACGCCCTTGTCGGCCACCTGCACCAGGTCGGAGGTGGGCTCACCGGTCAGGGGGTCGGCACCACGAGCCGGGAAGTAGACCCGCCCGCCCGCGCCGGTACGCCCGCCGAGCAGCTTGCCCTCGGCCAGTGCGCGCAGGTACGCGCTCTCCTCGGGGGAGGTGATGTGCTGAACCTCCAGCCGGATGGGAGTGACCTGCATGGTCACCGGCTCCTGATCCGCTGCGGGAGTCGGCACGTCGACCGGCCGGTCCCCAAGTGCGAAATAGGCGATATCGGTGATCGCGCCGACGGTCTCGTGTGCCCACACCGCATGCACGCGGGCACCGGTCTCGATTCCCGCGGAACCTGCGGCGCCCGCATCGACAGCGTGCAGCAGCGAGGTGTCCGCACCGTCGAGCTTGATGAGTGCCCAAGCGAACGGTTTGGCCAGCGGCTGGCCCTCCAGCGGCTCCTGCTGCCACGACCAGGACTGGACGGTGCCCACACTCGAGACCGGCACCACGTCGGTCAGTGGCGCGTAGGTGACCGGGTCGTACTCGGCCGCGGGTACGTGAACCCGGCCGTCACTGCCACGGGTGCCGACAATCTGCCGATCGCGCAGGGCGGTGAAGAACTTGGAGAGGGTCGGTCCCACCGAACGGGTGTAATCAAAAGACAGTTCGAGGGGTGCCGTCAGGAGGGGCAATTGCCCGGTTGTGCTGCTTTGGCTGACTGTCACACCTCCGA
>JBOGDC010000032.1:0-1820 GCA_050701835.1 Mycobacterium sp.
GGCCGATCTGCATGCGGCGGCGTATTGGACGTTCGGCCGCGCGATGGGAAGCCGCCGCGGGGATACCGAGACGCCCGCACCGAAGACCACCGCGGCCAAGCCTGCCGCGTCTAGGCCCGAACACGCTGCCCCCCAGGGTCGCTGGCGCTCGCAGGCCGCCAGTGAGCTGCTGGCCCCGGTCAAAAAGCAGATGATCGCCGGCGGTGTCCTGCAGGCGATCATCACCATGGTCGAGCTGGCCCCCTTCGTGGTTCTCGTGGAACTCACCCGTCAGCTGCTCGCTGGTGCCGACGAATCCCACTTGTGGCACACCGGAATGATCTTCCTGACGCTGCTGGTGCTCGGCGCCGCTCTCGGCATGGCTCTCACACTGTGGCTGCATGTCGTTGACATCCGGTTCAGTACGAACATTCAGCGCCAGTTGTTGGACAAGCTGTCCCGGGTTCCGTTGGGATGGTTCACTCAGCGCGGTTCGGGATCGGTCAAGAAGTTGATCCAGGACGACACCCTGTCGCTGCACTATTTGATCACCCACGCGATCCCCGATGCGGTAGCCGCCGTCGTCGGACCGGTGGCGGTGCTCACCTACCTCTTTGTCGTCGACTGGCGCCTGACCCTGTTGCTACTGGTGCCCATTCTGATCTACATCGTCACGGCGGCGGTGTTGATATTCCAGAGCGGCCCGAAGATGATCGAAGCCTCACGCTGGAGCGAACGGATGAGCCGAGAATCGGCCGCCTATCTTGAAGGCCAGCCGGTAATCCGGATTTTCGGTGGCGCGGCAGCGTCCTCATTCAAACGCAAGCTAGACCTGTATCTCACCTTCCTCAACGATTGGCAATGGCCGTTCATTGGCAGGAAGACCTTCATGGATCTCGTCACCCGGCCGACAACCTTCCTGTGGCTCATCGTGACGGCCGGCACCTTGTTCGTCGTCGCCGGGACCATAGAACCCACCACCTTGCTGCCATTCCTGGTACTCGGCACCACCTTTGGTACCCGCCTGCTAGGAATCGCATACGGCCTAAACGATATTCGCGGTGGTCTCGGCGCTACGCGCCGTATCGCCGTCGCACTCGACGAGACCGAGCTGAGTCTCATCGAGGCACAAATGGCCTCCGACGGTGTCTCGTCCGTATCGTTCGAGGACGTCACCTTCGGCTACCGGTCCGGGGTGCCCGTCATCCACGATGTCACCATCACCTTGCGGCCTGGAACCGTCACGGCCCTCGTCGGGCCGTCCGGCTCCGGAAAGTCAACGCTGGCTTCCCTGTTGGCGCGATTCCATGACGTCGATGGCGGCGCCATCCGCATCGACGGCACCGACATCCGGGCACTGACCCCCGACGAGCTGTACACCAAGGTCGGATTCGTCTTCCAGGACGTGCAGCTGATCGCCGGAACGGTTCGGGAGAACATCGCGCTGGCCCGGCCCGAGGCCACCGACACCGAGGTCGAATCGGCTGCCCGCGACGCACAGATCCACGAGCGAATCCTGCGGCTGTCCAACGGTTATGACACCGTGCTGGACACCAACGCCCAGCTCTCCGGCGGCGAAAAACAGCGACTCACCATCGCCCGCGCACTGCTGGCCGACACCCCGATCCTGATCCTGGACGAGGCCACCGCCTTCGCCGACCCCGAATCGGAGTATCTGGTGCAGCAGGCCCTGGGCCGGTTGGTTCATAACCGCACCGTGCTGGTCATCGCGCACCGGCTACACACCATCGCCGATGCCGATCAGATCGTGGTCCTCGATCAGGGCCACGTGGTGGAAACCGGCACCCACACCGAACTCCTGACCAACAACGGTCGGTACC
>JBOGDC010000033.1:0-10417 GCA_050701835.1 Mycobacterium sp.
TAGACGCGGCAGGCTTGGCCGCGGTGGTCTTCGGTGCGGGCGTCTCGGTATCCCCGCGGCGGCTTCCCATCGCGCGGCCGAACGTCCAATACGCCGCCGCATGCAGATCGGCCTTCGGGAATCCGAATTCCTCCTTGAGTCGTTTACGCAGATGCTTGAGGGACCCGGCCTCGGGGCCGGCCCATGCGTACCAGTTGGACCAATCTCGGTCCTCCAGCGCGGAGGACAGCGATGTTTCGTCGGCGCGGTCCACCCAATGCAGCCGGCGCCGGGGATGATCGGTCAGGGGAATGAGCTCATCGTCGGGGCTGTGGCGTTCCAGGTAGACCTCGACGTCGACGTCGGTGGGCAGGGCGGCCAGGATGGAGTTGATCGCCGGGATGGATGCGGAATCGCCGATAAATAGGAATCCGGCGGGAAGATCTTCGGGGATTTCGAATCGTGCCGAGCCGAAAGCCACTACCGGAATGGTCATTCCGGGTTGGGCTGCTGTCGCCCATCGGCAGGCCGGACCGGCGGGCTCGTGGATCACCACATCGATCGCGATCTCGCCCGCGTCGTCATCGGTCGAGACGATCGTGTAGGCGCGCTGATGCTGGGTGGCACCACCTTCTGGGTCGGGGAACCAGAACCGCAGCCATTCGGCCGGCGTGTGTAGGAGGTCTTCGAAGAGTGTGGGTGCCGACATCGTCAGCCGTACACAATTCGGCGCGACCTGGCTGGTATCGACCACGGTGGCCACGTGATCACGCGCCCCGAGCCCGCGCAGCACCGCGCCTTGGAAGCCTCTACCCATGTTTTACACCTTCTGTTCGTGTTGCTCGCATGCGCAGCACACTTAGCTCACCCTAACCAAACGAATTGCTATAGGCTAGCCTAGCCAAAGTAAAGATAGGCTAATCTATCTGTGATGTGAGGGTGAATTCGATTCGCTCCGAAGCATTTTCGGCTCTGCGTTCAACGCTGTACGAAACCCGAGGATGCAAGAACCGCTGAGATTATGCGGCTCTAGTGGACAAAGGAGACATACGAATGTCGTCGTCCCGAGCAGGCAACTCGACCGCCGCGGAGCGCTTGCGGTTGCTGCAGGCGGTACTCGCCGAACGTGGGCTCACGAACTCGGCCTCGGGTACCCGGAACACGAATATTCAGGCGCGATCGCCCATGGCGGTGGTTCCACTGTCGTCAACGCAGCGGCGGATGTGGTTCGCACAAGCCCTTTTTCCGGAAGACACGGCCTACAACATGCTGGTCGGCCTACGGATTGATGGCCCGCTCGATCTTGGTTCGTTGCGCACGAGTGTGGTCCGATTGTTCGACCGGCATGCCATTCTGCGGACCCGCTACGGCCATGGCCCCGACGGCGAGCTGATACAGCTGATCGAGCAGACCGGGGACATCACGCTCTCGGTCGTTGACATCGATGCCGAGGCGTCGTCGACACCCGAGGAAGCGGTCGAGACCGTCGCACGGGAGATCGCTGACCGCCCTTTCGATCTCGCTTCGGACCCTCCGCTGCGGGTCGAGCTCCTAAGTGTCGCAGCGCATGTGCATGTGCTGGTTCTGGTGCTGCACCACATCGCGGCAGACGAGGTCACCTGGGATCTTCTATTCGCTGACCTATCCGCACAGTATGCCTTCGAGACTGGCCAGATTGACACTGTGCCAACGACTCCGGGCCTCGAATACGCAGACTATGCGGTGTGGGAACAAGAGCGACTGCAGCGTGGTCATCTCGACGGCCAGCTGCAGTATTGGGTCGACCAGCTCACTCCACTGCCACCCACTGTTGGCTTTCCGGCCACAGCTCAGCCCCCAGAGCACCACGGCACGGCAAGTGGGCGATACCAGCTTGCCCTGCCAGACGGCACTATTGCCGGCCTGCGGGATCTAGCGCTAGTCCATAAGGCAACGCCGTTCACGATCGTACTTGCGGGCTTGGCTACGGTACTGCACCGATACACAGAGGCGACGGATTTGGTGATCGGCATCCCGGCGCTGGTCCGCGATGCGTCCGAAATTGAAGGCGTCTGGGGAAATTTCACGAATACCCTTGCGCTGCGCCTGAACGTCGATGGTGAGACGACCTTCCTGGACCTGCTGGGTCGCGCTCGATCCGCGTTTTTCGAAGCCTACGACAACCGCGATATTCCGTTTGAGACGGTTATCGAACGGGTGGCGCCGCAACGCACAACGGGCCGTTCACCATTGTTCGAGGTTATGTTCGCGGCGACTCGGCCGGTCACGACTGAGCTGAGTTTGGCCGGAACGACGACAACCGATCTGGGGTTGCGCCACCCGACGTCGATGTTTGACCTGGCCATCGACCTGGTCGACGGCCAGGAACTGGCTGCCACTTTCCGAACCGAGAAGTACGCGCCGGAATTCATACAGCATGTACTGGAGCACGTCGCCTCGGTGTTGGCCCGTGGGGTGGCGAATCCGAGGCAACGGGTGCGTGATCTGCCTTTGCTCACCGAGCAGCAACAACGGCGGATCCTCCACGACTGGAACGCCACCACCGACACCTGCTACCTCGTTAATACCCCTCTGCACAACCTGTTTGAGCAGCATGCGCAACAGAATCCGGATGCCATCGCAGTCGTCACCGAGGCCGGGCAGCTCAGCTACGGTGAACTGGACGAGCGTTCGGGGGAGCTGGCCTCGTCGTTGCGCTCGCTCGGCATCGGCAGCGAAGGTCTTGTCGGAATCAATATGGAACGGTCAGCGGACCTCGTGGTGGCGCTGCTGGCTGCGTTGAAGGCCGGTGCGGCGTTCGTTCCGCTGGAGCCGGCGTGGCCGGCGAGTCGGATAGCGGAGGTGTGTGCAAGCGCTCGCCTCGCGGCAGTGCTCACCCATGGTCATCCGGCGTCGAGACTACCGAGCCTGGAGATACCGGTGCTGAACCTCGATGAGAAACCTGGCAGCGCAGGCGCTCTCCTCGATCCGGCGCCCGGCTCCCAGATGACCGAGCTTGCCTACGTCGTCTTCACGTCCGGTTCCACCGGCACCCCGAAGGGGGTGATGGTGACGCATGCCGGAATCTGTAACCGACTGTTGTGGCAGGCCGATGTCCTGGGATTCGGGGCTCGCGATGTCGCCCTGCACAAGTCGTCACTCGGGTTCGACATGGGAATCAACGAGATATTTCTGCCGCTTGTCTGCGGCGGCAGAGTGGTCCTGCCCAAACCAGGAGCTGAATCGGACCCGGCGTATTTACTCGATCTGATCGCACGCACCGGTGTCACGTTCATCGACCTGGTGCCGTCATTACTAGACCCGATGCTGGACCTGCCCGAGTTCGCCGAGGCAACCCGCTCGCTGACTTCTGTGTGGACCGGTGGCGAGGCGCTGAGCCCAGAACTTCTTGAGCGGTTCGTTTGTGGCTGTGCGGTTCCCATGTACCACGGGTACGGGCCCACCGAGGCAACCGTCGCGTGTACCTACGAGATCTACCGGGCCGGCTCGCGCAGACTCGCGGTGACCATCGGCACGCCGATTGCCAACAGCCAGGTCTTCATCCTCGACGGGTTGCTCCGCCCGGTTCCGCCTGGCGTATCCGGCGAGCTGTACATCGGAGGCGTGCAGTTGGCACGCGGATATGTCGAAGACGCGGCCCGCACTGCTGAGCGGTTTGTCGCCGATCCGGTGTCGGGCACGCCCGGCGCTCGTATCTATCGAACCGGGGATCAGGCGCGTTTTCTGCCCGACGGCACCATCGAGTTCCTTGGGCGAGTGGATAATCAGTTGAAGATCCGGGGCCGCAGGATTGCGCCGGAAGAGATCGAGAATGCGCTTACCGCACACCCGGCAGTCCGTCGTGCGGTGGTCATGGGACAAGGCGACAGGCTGGTTGCGTACTGTGCCTGCGATGACCCCGCATTGACGTGGCTGCAGCTGCGCGACTGGTTGCGTGCACGACTGCCGGAGCACCTGGTGCCGCCGGCCGGATCCATCCTCGACACGCTGCCGCAGTTGCCGTCGGGAAAGATCGATCGCGCTGCGGTACAGCGCATTCCCGTCGAAGTGAGCGCGGCGATCGTCCCCTACCTCGAGCCGCGGTACGCAATGGAACGTGTGCTGGTGGACCTGTGGCTAGCAGTGCTCAAGGTTCCCCGTATCGGTGTTGACGACAACTTCTTCGATATGGGCGGACATTCACTGTTACTGGCTCGCGTTCAGGCCAGGCTCTCTGAGCAGCTTGGGTTTTCGGTATCGCTGCTCGACCTGTACGCACACCCGACCGTCGCGGAGCTCGCCACATATCTGAACGGCGCTAGCGATCAGGCCACCGAATCCGAAGTAATCGGCAGCGGCGGGCTCGTCGCTGCGCGCAGTCGAGCTGAGCGTGGGCGAGATGCCCGTGCTCAGCGTTTATCACACCAAAGGCAAAGGCGGTAGATCGAGTCATGCAGCACTCTTCGACATCGGCGGAGCAGCTTCAACGCACATGGTTACGGGGTGGAGCCTTTGACCCCGACGGGCACCCGGCGTTGGTGGTATTTCCGCATGCTGGTGGTGGAGCTACGTTCTACCGCTCGTGGTTGACCAATCCGGATTTCTCGGTGCACATCGTGCAATATCCGGGTCGCGAGGACCGGATTTCCGAACAACTCCCCTCGAGTCTGGGCGCGCTCGCCGATGGTGTGGCCGAGGCATTGCTGCCCCTGGGCGATCGGCCGCTGTATCTGTTTGGCCACAGTATGGGAGCGCTGGTGGCCTTCGAGGTCGCGCGGCGACTGGAGTCGGCGGGTAGGTATCCACAGCTCCGATTGTGTGTCTCCTCGTACACCGCGCCCCACCTCGTCCGCAGTGGTGGATTACGGGACATGGACGATGATGCATTTGTCGCATATGGGCGTTCTGCGACAGGCGAAGTGAGCGCCGCCAAGGGGGAGGCCAGTGCATTCGATGTAGCGGCGCTGCGCGATTTGGTCGTCTCGGGTATGCGGGCAGACTTTCGGCTGGTCGAGCAGTATCGGACCGACTTGGCGCCTCCCGTGGAAGCACCGATCCTGGCGCTGTGGGGCGACGATGAGGCCATCGACCCTGCCGATATGAATCTTTGGGCGGACGTGACCCGTGGCGGCTATCGGTCAGCGACATTTCCCGGTGGGCACTTCTACCTGGCCCCCGAGCGAGATGCGGTTCTCGAGACCGTGCGTCAGTGGTGTGCGGAACTCGATCACGGCTCAAGTCCGGTAGCGAGCGATGATCACGAGGTTCGGGACGACGACGTAGCTGTGATCGGCATCGGCGCACGGGTACCCGGCGCCACGAATCTCGACGAGTTCTGGGCGAATCTCTGTGCGGGAAAGGAATCACTCACGTATTTCACCGATGAGGAACTGCTATCGGCGGGGGTGACGCAGGAGGAACTCGGTGATCCGCGACTGGTTCGGGTTCGGCCGATTCTGGCCGATGTCGCTGACTTCGATCCCAAGTTTTTCGCATACGCCCCGAGTGAGGCACGCTCGATTGATCCGCAGCAACGACTCTTTCTCGAATGTGCTTGGGAGGCTGTGGAATCGTCGGGTTATGACCTGCAGCGGTACGACGGTTCGGTCGGGGTGTTCGGGGGCAGTGCGGGCTCGACCTATTACCGGGCAAACCTGTCGACCGACTACGGGAACCTTAACGGCACCGAGTATCTCCAGACGGCGCTGGCGACGGAGAACGATTTTCTGGCGCCCCGCGTTTCCTACAAGCTGAATCTGCGCGGCCCCAGCATATCGATGGGTACTGGCTGCTCCACCTCGCTGGTGGCTATTCACCTTGCGGTGCAAAGCGTTTTGTCGGGTGAGTCAGACATGGCGTTGGCCGGTGGCGCGTCCATCACCTTCCCGCAAACTGCCGGATACGTGGCTACCGAAAGTGGCGCCATCTCCACCTCCGGTCGATGCCGTGCGTTTGACGCGTCCGCCGATGGCACATTGGTCGGTGACGGTGTCGGCGTAGTTCTTCTGAAACGTGCGTCGAGTGCTGTCGCAGACGGTGATTCGATTCTCGGCATTATCAGGGGAACCGCCGTCAACAACGATGGCGGGAACAAGGCTGGATTCGCGGCGCCGAGTGTCAGCGGCCAGGTTGAGGTCATCACCGAGGCGTTGGCCGTAGCCGAGGTTCCGGCCGAGACTGTCGATTACGTGGAGACACACGGCACCGGCACGCTACTGGGTGATCCGATCGAGATCGCCGCGCTGGACAATGCCTTTCGCCAAGCGGGTGATACCCGAATAGAGGCCTGCCGACTAGGCACCCTGAAGCCGAACATCGGACACACCGGGCCTGCCTCAGGCGTCCTCGCCCTCATCAAAGTGGTGCTGGCGTTTCAACATCGGATGTACCCGCCTGCTGCCAACTTCACGGCCCCCAACCCCCAGATCGAATTCTCGAAAAGCCCCTTCTATGTGGGTACGCGCCTGCGGCGCTGGAATGCGCTCGACGGGAAGCCGCGTCGTGCGGGAGTCAGCTCCTACAGCATGGGCGGTACCAATGCTCATGCCGTGCTGCAGGAAGCGCCAGTTCCGCAGGTACCCCACCCAGTTCAGGACGGTCCGCACCTGCTCGTGCTCTCTGCGCGAACAGCGCCGGCGCTCGAGGCCGCGCGGAAGAACCTGGCACGCCATCTGGCGCAGCATCCTGAACAAGATCTCGCGGCCGTTGCCGCCACGTTGCGCATCGGACGGCGCGCATTCAGCCATCGGTTTGCCGCAGTGTGTGTGGACTCGACGGAAGCACGGGAGGTACTCGAAGGCGCAGGGCGAGCTCCATCTCGCACCGGAACTGCCACGGACAAGCCTCGGCCAGTCGTGCTCCTCTTCCCGGGGCAGGGCAGCCAGTTCAGCGGCATGGGTGCGCAGCTCTACGCAACGTCACCGGTCTATCGCCGGCACATCGACGAGTGCGCCGCCCGCTTCGAGCCGCTGATCGGTGTGGATCTGCGCACGATGCTGTGCGCCCAGGGCGATGAGGCCACCGACGCTGCGCTCATGCAGACCCGCCTGACCCAGCCCGCACTGTTCACGGTCGGGTATGCGCTCACCCAACTCCTCGGTGAATGGGGTGTGCAACCCGTCGCCATGCTCGGCCACAGCATCGGTGAACTCGTTGCCGCCTGCGTGGCAGGGGTGTTCACGTTGGAAGAAGCGGTTCAGTTGGCGTCGCTGCGCGGTGAATTGATCCAGCAGTGCGAGTCCGGCGCCATGGCTGCCGTCGGTGCGTCGCTCGATGCCGTCACCGCGATGCTTCCCGCGGGGGTGTCGGTGGCGGCGGTCAACGGCCCGGAGCAAATCGTTGTTGCCGGTAGCGAGGAGGGGATCGATGCACTTCTGCGCGAGACGGCGAGTGCCGGCGTGCGATGCACGCGGTTACCGGTTAATCGCGGCTTCCATTCCACCCTCGTCGACCCGGCGGTTGACCGTTTCTCGGCCGCCGTGGCGCGGATGCGGTTGCAACCGCCGCAGGTTCCTTTCCTTTCCAATGTGACGGGTACCTGGATTACCGGGGCGCAGGCCACCGACCCCGCGTATTGGGGACGGCAGCTGCGGGAGACGGTGCAGTTCGCTCCCGGCCTGGCAGTGCTGCGTGCCGAGTACCCGGACGCGGTGCTCGTCGAGGCCGGGCCCGGTCACACCCTGCGCGGCATCGTTGCGGCGAATACACAAGAACCCGAGGTCGTTTCGATGCTGGGTGATCGGACCGGCGACAGTGCGACCGTTGCCACCGCAGCAGCTGGTCGCCTGTGGGCTGCTGGTGCCGAGCTCGCGTGGCAGTACTTCGGTGCGCCGCAGCGGCGGGTACCCCTGCCCACCTATCCGTTCGAACGGGAGCGGCTGTGGATGACTCCGCCGAAGCCCGTCGCCGGTAAACCCGCCAGGCAGGCGCCCGCTGCGCCTGCCAATCAGGTGCCGCTGTTGACCGAGACGGCACCGCACGCCGATGTCCCGGAGGCCACGGGGACCGCGGTGGTCGATCAGATCTGGTGCGAGGCCCTTGGGGTGACAAGTGTTGAGCCGGATGACAATTTCTTCGATCTGGGGGGTGATTCACTGATCGCCGCTCGCATCGTGACGGCCATTGGGGCGCGCTGCCACATCAAGGTATCGGTGGCTGAACTCTGGGATCAGGGCGCGACTCTTGCCGATCTTGCCAATCTGGTAGAGCGGCGCCGCGACAGCAGTATCAATGTGGGAGAACAACATCAGTGACAGTGGATATGGGTACACCGACCACCGAGACAGAGTTTGCCGATATCGCCATCATTGGGATGCAGTGTCGCTTCCCTGGCGCCGATAACGTCGACGAATATTGGTCTCTGCTTTCGGAAAAGCGAGAAGGTGCAAGGTCTTTGGATGGTCTCGCGGCCGCGCCGGAGCTAGTGCGCCGCGAGGCAGCCGTTGAGGGAATCGAACTGTTCGACGCCAAATTCTTCGGTTACCCACCAGCCGAGGCCGCGATGATAGATCCGCAACAGCGGCTCTTCCTCGAGTGCGCGTACCACGTGTTCGAACAGGCCGGCTATGACCCCGATCGCTACGAGGGACTGGTCGGCGTATACGCGGGATCCGGGCAATCGAACTATCTGATCGCGAATGTTCTTCCCCATCTTGGCGTCAGCCCTTCCTCGGCGGATGCACTGCCCGCCGGATTTGCGAATTCGCCGGGGTCGCTTCCTGGACGTGTCTCCTACCATCTCAATCTGACGGGTCCGAGCATCGCGGTGAGCACGGCCTGTTCGACGTCACTGGTCGCGGCTCACCTGGCGTGCCAGGAACTACTGGACTATCGATGCGACCTGGCTCTGGCCGGGGGAGTGAGCTTGAAGCCCCACCCGGGCAAGGGCTATCGGTACACCCCGAACGGACCGCTCTCTCCTGATGGCCGTTGCCGGGCTTTCGATGCCGACGCAGCAGGTATGTTCCCCGGTGACGGCGTGGGAGTTGTTCTGCTCAAGCGTCTGTCCGACGCACTCGCCGATGGCGACCGGATCCGGGCCGTGATCAAAGGCAGTGCGGTCAACAACGACGGGCACCACAAGACCGGATTCACGGCGCCCAGTGCCACGGCCCAGCGCGAAGTCATCGTCGCGGCGCACGCAGTTGCCAGAGTCGAGGCGAGTTCGATCGGCATGGTCGAAGCGCACGGGACGGGGACACCGCTAGGTGACCCCATCGAGGTGTCGGCACTGACCAAGGCATTCCGGGAATCCACCGACCAGATCGGCTACTGCCTGCTTGGCTCTGCCAAGACAAATATCGGCCATACCGATACCGCTGCCGGAGTGGCGGGACTCATCAAGGCCGCGTTGTCCATCGAGCACGGCGTGATACCCGCGAATCTGCACTACGCCGCCGAGAACCCGCTGCTCGATCTCGCCAACAGCCCATTCCGTGTGGCTGCCGACACCATCGACTGGCCCGAGGGAGACGGACCACGGCGCGCTGGTGTGAGCGCTTTCGGAATCGGCGGCACCAACGTACACATGGTGCTCGAGCAGGCACCGCGCCAAGCCGAAGCCAGGCCGCCCCGAACTACGGCCGGCTCGGAGTCATTATTGATCTTGTCGGCTGCCACCGCGACGGCACTAGACCAACAGGCCGCGCAATTGGCAGGCTTTCTGCGCAGCCACAGCGACATCGATCCCGCGGCCGTCGCCGACACCCTGCAAATAGGCCGCCGCAAACTGCCGTATCGGCGTTCGGTGGTGTGCGCGTCGGCGAAACAGGCGGCGTCGCTGCTGACCGCTCCCGCCCAGGCGACTCGCGCGAATGACGGTGCAGTTCCGCTGGTTCTGTTGTTGCCCGGCGGTGGGGCGCAATACGTCGGAATGGGCCACGGGCTCTACGAGACCGAGGAGGTCTTCCGGTCGACGATCGATCAGTGTGCCCAGATCCTGGCGCAGCACTGCGATATCGACCTGCGCAGCCATCTGTATGGGGAGGGTGGGCTCGATGAGCAGCGGCTCGATGTCATTTTTCCGGCCGTGGTGGCCACCGAGTACGCACTCGCGACTCAACTCGCGGCGTGGGGGTTGACACCGAGCGCGATGCTCGGCCACAGCCTGGGCGAGTACGCGGCGGCGTGCCTGTCCGGAGTCATTGATATTGACCAAGTGCTGCCGTTGGTTTCGGCGCGTGGACGACTGTTCGCCCGAATGGGCGGTGCGACTACCAGCATCCTGCTGTCCGCGGCCGATGTGAGCCCACTGTTGAGCGGCAGGCTCGTTGTTTCCGGAATCACCGATGCGTCCTCGTGCACGGTCTCCGGGCCCACTGCCGAGATCGCAGTACTGGAAGAGGAATTGGAACTGCGCGGCGTGCAATTCCAGCGAGTGCGGGTATCGATGGCGGTGCATTCGCCCGAGTTGGATCCCGTGCTCGGCGAGTTCGCCGACATCTTGGCCGGCGTCACACTG
>JBOGDC010000034.1:0-36613 GCA_050701835.1 Mycobacterium sp.
AGAATGTTCTCGTGCCCGGCCTTCCGGGTCTGTCGTCCTAGGATTTGTCTAGGCGACCTCAGTACTTGTGGCAGCTACGCACCATCTGCTGGAACACCGGTATGACGTACTCGATGCCCTGATTTCCCCTGACCTGGTTGATCATGCTCACCCGCTTGTCCTTTGGTGAACTGAGGAACTCCTGCATGAACTGCTGATTCGGTGGTGATTGGTCAAAATACTGTGCGGCTGTCGGGTTCTCTGCATGCAGCGCCGCGTTTGCTTGATCGTACGTACAGGTGCTGTTCACCATCTCGTCAGTAACCGGGTCAGCAGATGCGACACCCGCTCCAACGCTCAGGGATAGCGCTACACCGCCAACGGTCGCCGCAATTTTCGTCAGTGACAGTTTCATCATATTTTCAATCGCCTCCTAGTTCCGACCTCATCAACTGTAACCATTCAGCCAAGCCTTGGCCCGGCGTCGCCTACTTCTGGCGAATCAAAACGATTCACAAGCTCAGACCGTGTGCCAAGCACTGTCTGTCTTATCTATCCAATATTCCATTGTGTTACTGCGCTGGTTATTTCCGCTCCAAAAGCTGGAGCAGGTAACTTCCGTATCCAGATTTGAGTAGTTCCTGAGCGCGGGCAGCCAGCTGGTCGTCATTGATGAAACCGGCCCGCCATGCGATTTCTTCCGGCACGCCAATTTTCAGGCCCTGCCGACGTTCGATGGTCCGGACATAATCGCTTGCGTCCAGCAGCGAGTCGAAGGTGCCGGTGTCCAGCCATGCGGTGCCGCGCGGTAGCACCTCGACGGAGAGGTGCCCGCGATCCAGGTAGATCTGGTTGATCTCGGTGATCTCGTATTCGCCCCGAGCCGACTTGCGCAGCGAGCGGGCCATGTCAATGACGTCATTGTCGTAGAAGTACAACCCCGGAACCGCGTAGTTGGATTTCGGCTTGACCGGTTTCTCCTCCAGAGACAGCGGAACCCCGTCGATGCTGAACTCGACCACACCGTAGGCAGACGGGTTTGCTACCCAGTACGCAAAGATCGCGCCACCGCTGACATTCTCGAATCTGCGCAGACTCGTGCCTAGCCCGGGCCCATAGAACACGTTGTCGCCCAACGCGAGCATGACGGTGTCGGAACCGATGTGATCGGCACCGATGACGAAGGCCTGGGCCAGTCCCTCGGGTTCTGGCTGTACCGCGTAGCGCAAGTTGATCCCGAAGGCTGAGCCGTCGCCGAGGAGTCGCGCGAAGGCGGGGGCGTCGGCGGGGGTGGTGATCACCAGAATGTCGCGAATACCCGCCATGATCAGCGTGGATAACGGGTAGTAGACCAGGGGTTTGTCGTATACCGGCAGCAGCTGCTTGCTGACACCCATTGTTATCGGATGCAGACGAGTGCCCGAGCCTCCTGCGAGAATGATGCCGCGCATGTGTGCTCCTACTCGACGACAAATACGGAGGATTCGTTGAGTTCGGTTGCAGCGGTGACATTTTCTACGTTGTCGTGGCGCAACCCCTAACCACCCTATCGCGTATGTAGGTGGAATGCCGACGGAATCAAACGGAACCCGGCGCGCGGGGGGCATCGGTGAACGGTATGCCGCGATAAGTCTGTCAAGACGGTTCCGGTCCGAGCCGACTTTGCATATAGATATCCGGCAAGCCTGCCCGGCTCAGGCCGGCGCGTATTGCATTGCCGCTTCCAATCGAGACAGCTGTTTACGGGTGGCAACCCGTGAACGGAATTCTTTCAACCGTAGCTGTATTGGTGTTCCGGAATTTGGTCACACATGTACCCCTGTCATGTTGAGGCTATCCGTGGCGCGTGAAATCGGTAATAATGACCGACAGCACTGACGGCCATTCTGTGAGTACATGGACACATCGGGGAGGTCGATACCGTCATGAAATTTGCCATGGCAAGTTATGGCACCCGCGGTGATATCGAGCCTGCCGTTGCTGTCGGCAGGGAACTGCAGCGCCGGGGTCATGAAGTACGCATGGCGGTCCCGCCCGACTTGATTAGCTTCGCGGAATCGGTGGGCCTTTCGGCGGTGCCTTATGGCATTCAGGTGGGCCCGCACCTCGATGCTTACCGGGACTTATGGATGTCGTGGACCCGTCATTTTTGGAGGGGCCAGGATCTGGTTGCATTGTGCCGCGAGGCCCTCAAATTGGTCACCGAGCAGTGGGCGGAAATGAGTAGGGCCCTTGTGTCGGTGGCAGATGGGGCGGACCTGCTGTCGACCAGTGTGGGTTATGAGGAGCCGGCCGCCAACGTTGCCGAGTTCTATCGGATCCCGCTAGTGGCCTTGCACACCATGCCGTGGCGTCCCAATGGTCAGCTCTTTCCGGCCCTGCCGCCGCCGCTGACACGCACAGCGATGACTGCTTACGACTGGCTGACCTGGCGTGTGACCAAGAAGGCGGAAGATGCGCAGCGGCGTGAGCTCGGCCTACCCGCGGCGACCGCGCCTTCGCCGCAACGGATCGGCCGGCGCGGGTCGCTGGAAATTCAGGCGTACGACGATGTTTGCTTTCACGGGCTGGCAGACGAATGGGCGAAATATGGTGCGCGAAGGCCCTTCGTGGGCGCGCTCACCATGGAATTGATGACTGAGGCCGATGACGAGGTCATGTCGTGGATTGCCTCGGGGCCGCCGCCCATCTGCTTCGCCTCGGGGAGCATCCCTATCGAGTCTCCGGCAGAGACAGTGGAGATGATCAGTTCGGCGTGCGCCGAATTGGGGGAGCGCGCGTTGATGTGCGCCGGCGCGACCGACTTCAGCGGCGTCCGAACTGCCGAGCACGTGAAGGTGGTCGGAGTGGTGAACTATGCGGCGGTCTTTCCGGTGAGCCGAGCGGTCGTTCATCACGGTGGTTCTGGCACCACGGCCGCCAGCCTGCGTGCCGGTGTACCTACCTTGATCCTCTGGACCGTTGGTGATCAGCCATTCTGGGGAAATCAGCTCAAACGTATGAAAGTGGGTACCTCCCGGCGCTTTTCGACAACGACCCGGGAGACGCTGGTCTCGGACCTGCGTCAGATCCTCACCCCGGAATGTGCGAGTCGGGCGCGCGCTATTGCTCCACACATGACCAAGCCGCATGAAAGTGTCGCGAAGGCGGCCGATCTCATGGAAGGGTGCCTCAGGAAGTAGAGCGTCTTGCATAATCTGGGGAAGCTTGCCTTGCAGTTGCGGATCAATACCGCGGCAAGGCATCTCACAAGGAATGGGAGGCATCGGATTGTCGAAATCCGTGCTTATTTCTGGCGGCGCAGGGTTCATCGGATCCGCGCTCTCGCACCGTCTCGTGCAGGCGGGTTACGACGTCGCAGTGATGGATGTCCTGCATCCGCAGGTGCATGCCAGAGGGCGAGAGATCGACCTGTCGGCTTCGGTGCGGCTCTTTACCGGCGACGTCACTCACGGTCCTGACTGGGATGCGGTGCTTCGGATGTTCGAACCGTCTCAGGTCGTCCATCTGGCGGCGGAGACGGGGACAGCGCAGTCGCTCTCCGAGGCGACGCGGCATGGCTCGGTCAATGTGGTGGGCACTACCCAGCTTCTTGATGCGCTGAGTCGTTCCGGGCTCGTGCCCGAGCAGCTAGTGCTCGCGTCGTCGAGGGCGGTCTATGGCGAGGGCGCCTGGCGATATGGTTCCGCATCGGGCGCGCAGACGTTTTATCCGCGGCCCCGCAGCCACGGGCAGCTGCTCGCCGGCGAATGGGACCCGCACGGACCCACCGGCGAGCTGGCCGAGTCACTTCCCAGCTGCGCAGGCCGGACAGAACCACGTCCCACCAACATCTACGCCGGAACAAAGCTGGCCCAGGAACATCTGTTGGCAGCGTGGGCGTCCGCGCATGACACCAACCTCAGTGTGCTGCGCCTACAGAACGTGTATGGGCCTGGCCAGTCGCTGACCAATTCGTACACCGGAATTGTCACCCTCTTCGCACGGTTGGCGCGCGAGCAACGGGCGCTGGAGGTGTACGAGGATGGCCGGATCGTGCGTGATTTCGTCTTTATCGACGACGTCGTCGATGCGTTGTTCGCTGCGGTACACACACCGGCAGATGAGCGACGCACTCTCGACATCGGTTGTGGCACGGCAACAACCATCGACGAGTTGGCCCGTAGGGTTGCCGACGTATGCGCCGCGCCTGAACCGGTAATCGTCGGGAAATTCCGTGACGGCGACGTACGCGCGGCGAGTTGCGATATCCAGCCGGCAATCGATCAGCTTGCATGGAACCCCAAGTGGACGCTTGAGGATGGGTTGCACGAGCTTCTCGAATGGATCGACAAGGGCTGTCCGAATCGATTTTGAGCCGGTGCCGTCCGGCCATGGGATTGGCTGTCGGCCCCGCCTCGTGGTAATGAATTATTAGGCGCGACAATGTGTTCCAAATTTGGACAGAAATTTTGGAAAGCGTGATCTCGGGCAGAGATGACGATACGATGACGCTCCCGGCGAAGAGTGGTGGAGGCGAATGAAGCTCGGTTCCGTATACGACCCGCGAAATAATGCGCTGAATGCATGTCGGCTCGCGCTGGCGACCGAGGTGATCCTTTTTCACTCCTTCCCGCTTACCGGGCGGGTCGTGGAATCACACGCGGTTCTCCAACTGCTCTTCTCCGTGGGAGTTGACGGATTCTTTGCACTTTCAGGATTTCTGATCACGTCGAGCTGGCTCCGCGATCCGAGCGCCCGCGACTACTTCACCGCACGAGCTCTTCGCATCCTCCCTGGGTATTACATCTGCTTGGCGGTGACCGCGTTTGTCATCGCCCCACTGAGTGTGCTGATCCAGGGCGGGTCGCCGTTGAAGCTGCTGCTGTCCAGCGCTCCGGTCCAGTACGTCCTGAAGAACAGTGCATTGATCCAGCTTCAGTTCGATGTCGGTGGCACGCCGCACGATATCCCGTACCCGGGTATCTGGAACGCGTCACTTTGGTCCCTGGTATTCGAGGTGGTCTGTTATCTCGCGGTCGCCGGACTCGGGGTGCTTGGGCTCGCGACTCGCCGCTGGGTCGCGCCGGCGATATTGGTGTTGTCGATTGTCGCGGCGCTCTTCTTGCCGCCCCTTACTTTCCCCGGCCTGTGGACAATCCCGCAGCTGGCCGTGCGCAGCGCCATCATGTTTTCCGCCGGTGCCCTGCTGTATCAATGGCGTGATGTGATACCCGCCCGCTGGTCGCTAGTCGGGGTGAGCGTCGTGGTTGTCCTGGTTTCGGGCATGTTGCCCGACTATCGAGTGCTCGGCGGCCTTCCGCTCGCCTACGCCGTCGTCGTTACCGGCGTGCTGATCAAGAACAGGCGTATGAACATACGCACTGATCTCTCTTACGGCGTCTATATATATGCCTCGCCAACTCAGCAACTGCTGGCCGTTGCGGGGCTTTATAGTCTGAACCCCTTTGTGTTCTTTGCTGTTTCAACGGGGGCCACCCTGGTACCGGCAGCATTGAGCTGGTTCCTGGTCGAGAAGCGTGCTCTCGCCCTCAAATCGCGTCTCAAACGCAGGAATGCCACTCCGGCCGTGACAAACCCGGTTGAACGGGCAGGTTCGGGATAGGTCGGAGCTGCATGAACAGCATCTCGGCAGTGATAATGACGGAAAGCCCGGCAGTGTTGCCAGGATCTGTCGGTAGGCTGGTGTCTATGGCGATTCGCGAGTCTGGGTCGAATTCTAATAGTGTTGAGTGGCAAAGGTTTTCGTGATAATGCCGCTATTCCGACTGGCATTGCAGCGTAAACCGCCCTTTATTGCGCGGCGTTACCCATATGGTGGTCGCCGGCGGATGCTTGAGGCATTGGGTCCCGACCTGGCCCGGACGGTGACGATGCGGGCCGACGACTCTCCTTCCTCGGATACTCCGATCGGGCGGGTATTCGAGAGCGCCGACAACGTTCACAAGCTGCGCCACTACCTGCCCATCTACCAAGCTGCCCTCGCCCGGACCGAGCGAATGCTTGAAATCGGAGTGGACAGAGGCGGCTCCCTGCGGATGTGGCGGGAGCACATGCCCGCCGCAACCGTCGTGGGGCTCGATATCAATCCAGAGTCGGCGCAGTACGACGACCCCGAACATCGCATTCATGTGCGGATCGGCGATCAGGGCGATACCCGCTTCCTCGGCGACGTCATAGACGAGTTGGGGCCCTTCGACACCGTTCTGGACGATGGCGGCCACACCCCGAAGCAGATGATCGGTTCATTTCGGTATCTGTTTCCGCGCCTGGCGCCAGGTGGCGTGTACATCGTGGAGGACGTCTGTGCCAACTACTGGACGATCTACCGCGACCAGCGGGAATCGTTCATCGACTTCACTAAATGGCTGATGGATGCGATGCACGCTCACTACCTGAAGATGAACTCGGTCTATCAGATCATGGAAGACCATCCCAAGCGGATCGACGAGGTCGAGGTACCGCTCGCGGCAACCATCATCGATCGGATCGAGGTTTTCGACTCGGTGGTCGTAGTTCACCGTGCGAAGGAACCCAAGACGCTGCCCCGTGCGGTGTTCCGGTGAGGGTGAATATTAATGAAAGATGATTGATTCTCGTCCGGATGGCGGGCGGCAGATATTTGGCTACGTTCGTTCATAAGAAATCTTGACAGATACCACCGAAAATGCCTCGCCGGCAAGGGGAGTGGTCAGTCCCGAAACGTGTCAACGAGGTCGGGAGAAGGCTATTCTTGACGCCGGGACGGGACACCGGAATTTTGAGATAGGGGCAGTTCTTGACCGTGACCGATTACGACACTCGATCCGCTTATCTGGACCTGCTTAGGCAGGACCTCACCAGATACGGAGTCGACGAACTAGTGCCAGTGGGCTGGAACTGGCTGCACCGTCCCTTCTTCAAATTGGGCGACTACGTGCTTGTGCGCAAGCGTCCGTTCGATGCGCACAAACGGGACTTGGGTCTGGACTGGCCCGCGGATGCGCTGACGATGATTGGAATGCGGCGACTCACGAGTCTGCAGGAATGCGTCGAGACGGCTCTCGCGGATGACGTACCTGGGGACCTGGTGGAATGTGGCGTGTGGCGTGGTGGCGCGTCCATCCTGATGCGCGCAGTCCTAGCCGCCTATGGGGATAAGACACGGAATGTCTGGCTCTGCGATTCGTTCGAGGGTGTGCCACCCCCGGATACCGCGAATTACAAGGCAGACAAGGGAGACCGGTTGCACCTTGCGGCACCCATCCTGGCGGTGACCGAGAAGAACGTCAGGGCGAATTTCCAGCGCTATGGATTGTTGGACAACCAGGTGCGTTTTGTTCCCGGCTGGTTCAAGGACACGCTGCATGACGCCCCGATTGAACAAATCGCCGTATTGCGGCTCGACGGTGACCTCTATGAATCCACAATCCAGGCACTCGACGGGCTCTACGAACGTTTGTCTCCTGGCGGCTTTTGCATCATCGACGATTACCACGCGCTTGATTCATGCAAGCAAGCGGTTACGGATTACCGCACAAAGCATGGGATAACCGCGGAGATCGTCGAAATTGACGGCACAGGTGTGTTTTGGCGCAAGGAATGAGGACAGGCTCTACGTCACTGCACCGCGACACCTGAAAGGCGTTAGAGGTCATGAAATTTGTGTTGGCGAGTTACGGAACACGGGGCGATATCGAGCCTTCTGTCGTCGTCGCCCGCGAACTGCAGCGCCGGGGACACGCTGTGGTCATGGCCGTCCCACCCGATCTGATGGGTTTCACGGAGGCGGCCGGGTTGGAGACGGTTTCCTACGGGTTGGACACGAAGACCTGGCTGGACGTGTACCGCAATTTCTGGACCTTCTTCTTTCATACCTTCTGGCGGGTGCGGGATATCCGGAGAATGTGGCGTCAAATGTGGGAGCTCAGCGATCAGTGTTGGGCGCAGATGAACACCACGTTGATGTCAGCGGCCAAGGGTGCCGATGTGTTGTTCGCCGGACAGAGTTATCAGGAGCCGGCCGCCAATGTCGCTGAGTACCACGATATTCCACTGGTCACGTTGCATCACATCCCGATGCGGCCCAATGGTCAGCTCGTCACCATATTGCCGTCTCGAATGGGGCGTGTGGCAATGAAAGTGTTCGATTGGCTGGCCTGGCGCTTGAACAAGAAGGTTGAGGACACCCAGCGGCGTGAACTCCGCCTCCCGAAGGCATCACGTCCCTCCCCGGAGCGGATCGCCGACCGCGGATCGCTGGAGATCCAGGGCTACGACGAGGTGTGCTTTCCGGGGTTGGCTGCTGAGTGGACAAGATGGGATGGCCTGCGTCCGTTTGTCGGCTCACTGACGATGGAGTTGACCGCGGAGGCCGATGACGACGTCGCGTCGTGGATCGCCTCGGGAACGCCGCCGGTCTTCTTCGGGTTCGGCAGTATGCCGGTCGAATCTCCCGCCGCCGCACTCGAAATGATTGGCTCGGCGTGTGCGGAACTGGGCGAGCGCGCGTTGGTGGGCGCCGGGTGGAGTGACTTCGCCGATGTCGTGCTACCCGAACATGTCAAGGTGGTGGGAGCGGTCAACTTCGCGACTGTCTTTCCGTCATGCCGCGCGGTCGTGCATCACGGTGGTTCCGGCACAACGGCCGCAAGCCTGCGGGCCGGAGTCCCCACCCTGATCCTCTCGATGGACGCCAATCAAACGCTCTGGGGTGGTCAGGTCAAGCGCCTGAAAGTAGGTACCACACGGCGCTTTTCGACTACTACCCGCGATACCTTGGTCGCGGACCTGCGTCAAATCCTTGCCTCGGATTACATCGCTCGGGCCCGTGAGCTTGCGAGCGGAATGACGAAATCCAGTGAAAGCGCGGTGGCCGCGGCCGATGCGATGGAGCAATTCGCGCGGGCGAGGTGTTCTGCGTGAGCGAAGAAGGCGGACGGCAAAGGGTGCGGAGCGCGTCTCTTGCCCAGGTGTTCGACCCGCGAAACAACGCACTGAACGCGTGGCGGTTGGTGCTGGCGGTGAGCGTCATCTACTGGCATTCCTGGCCGCTTACCGGTCGAACGATTCCCTACCGGCCGTTCGAGCAGCTCATTGAACAGGTTGGGGTGGATGGCTTTTTCGCCATCTCGGGGTTTCTCATCACCGCGAGCTGGTTACGCAAGCCCAAGCTTCGGGATTTCGCCATTGCCCGCGGCCTACGCATTTTCCCGGGACTGTGGGTCTGCCTACTGATCATCGCGTTTGTCATTGCCCCCATCAGTGTTCTCATCCAGGGTGGCTCGGTCGCGGAGTTGATGGCCTCGCATAAATCGATTGACTACGTCCTCAACAACGGCCTGCTGAACGTGTTCTACGCCGGCGTCGACGGGACGCCGCGGGGAGTCCCGTGGCCGGGGGTCTGGAACGGATCGATCTGGACACTCGTCTTCGAGATGATCTGCTACATCGCGGTGGCGGTGCTGGGAGTCGCGGGGCTCCTGAAACGGCGATGGGTTGTTCCAGCGGCCTTCGTGCTATTCCTTTGTGCGACGACGTATCTCTCGTATCCGGTCTTCGCCGCGACGTCCATTCCGCAGATGGTGGCTCGGTTCGCGGTCATGTTTGCGGCCGGAGCACTGCTGAATCAGTACAAAGATGTCATCCCCGCGCGCTGGTCGCTCGTTGCGGTAAGCGTCGTGATTGTCTTGGCTTCCGGCCTGTTGGAGAACTATCGAGATATCGCGGCGTTGCCCTTGGCGTACGCGGTCATAGTCTCCGGCGCGCTCATTCACAACCAACGATTGAATCTGCGCAACGACCTGTCTTATGGCACGTACATCTATGCCTATCCCATACAGCAGCTATTGGTCATCTTGGGCCTGGGCAGCCTGAATCTGTTGCTGTTCTTCGCCATTGCGACGGCGGCCACCGTGCCGTTAGCGGCCTTCAGTTGGTTCGTGGTGGAAAAGCACGCGATCTCGCTGAAGTCGCGGCTCACGCGGAAGCGTCCTCCGGTGGTCGACGATGAGCCGTCGGCGGTGCCCGCGGATCGTGATGTGGTTTAGACGGTTCCGTGTGACATGGGGGAGTTCATCGTGAGCCGAACATGCTGCGCTAACCGATCGGCTTGTGAGCCACGGTGATTCGAGGCGATTCGGGCCACCTTACGTGCCCAGTTCGTCGCCACCATTGCACCCGCTAATGCTATCGTTTCCGTTGTGGCAGATGAGCTATCGTTCCGTACCCGTGTCCGGCTATGGGCGGTTAGTAAAGAATATTGGCTTGCGCGCAAGCTCTTGCCCGACGTCTATTCGAACGATGCGTTGATTTGTTTCAACAGCCATGCGTTCCTTGATGATCCTGATTTTCAGCGTGCGTATGAGCGCGGTGTCCGCGCTCTCGGCGGCACCGACTGGTATCAGTGGCATTGGCGAGTACATGTCGGGCTATGGGCCGCGGCAAGCGCTAACAAGGTGGACGGCGATTTCGTCGAGTGTGGTGTTAGTTACGGGTTTTTGAGCAGCGCCATCATGGAGTACCTCGATTGGGATCGGTTGGGTAAGACGTTCTACCTGCTCGATACCTTCGCCGGGCTCGATCCGCGCTTCGTCAGTGCCGGTGAACGTGATGCCGGGGCTCTGGAGAAGAGCGATCAACTTGTCCGAAACGGGATGTACGTGAGTTCCGTGGACAGCGTCCGGGCCAACTTCGCGCAGTGGCAGAACCAGCGCGTTATTGCCGGGGCCGTTCCCGAGACTCTGGCGGAAGTCGATACGGACGCAGTGGCGTTCCTGCACATCGACATGAACTGCGCCCCGCCCGAAATCGCTACCCTGCGCCATTTCTGGCCGCGGCTCTCGCCAGGGGCCTTCGTGCTGCTGGACGATTACGCAAACCGCGGGCGCGACGAGCAGCGCGTCGCGATAGATGAATTGGCACGCGAGCTGGGCGTGTACGTCGTCGCATTACCCACGGGACAAGGCCTCATCATCAAGCCTCCACGCTAGCGGCCGATCACTCACCCAATCTTCCGGAGTGCGGCGGCCTCGAAGAGATCGGCTGCCTTGGTGATGCTTTCGGCGGGTGTCGTCATCCGGGTGCCGAGCTCGCGCGCCCTGGCGGCGACCTCAGGGGTAAGAATCTGGCGTAGATCGGCTATCAGTGATTCACGGGTAGTAGCCGAGATGCGCCGGGCAGCACCGACTTTCAATCGTCCGAGCTGATTCCCCCAATACGGCTGATCGGCCGAGCTCCACAGGATCAGGGTGGGTATTCCCGCGCGCAGGCTGGCCGCCGTGGTGCCCGACCCGCCGTGATGAACTATGGCGCGTGAGGCGGCGAAGACCGCCGCATAGTTCACGGCGCCCACGACTTTCACGTGTTCGGAAGGGGTGAGGTCGCCGAAGTTGGTCCCGCCGGCGCAGATCAATGCACGCTCGCCCAGCTCCGCGCAGGCCGAGCTGATCATTTCGACTGTGTCGGCGGGAGATTCGACGGGGATGCTCCCAGTAGCGAAGCAGATCGGCGGTGTTCCCGCGGCAATCCAGGAAGCTACGTCCTCATCCGCGTCGGTGGTGAGTCCCATCGTGAGCGCACCCACAAAGGGTCGTTGGCCGTCCCATTTCTTCCATTCGGCTGCCAGGCCCGGCACGCAAATATCGTCGTAGGCCTGGATTTCCAGCGAGCCACGTTCGGCGATTCGCCGTGGGGAGGAACTGGTCGCCCTTGGCAGACCCAGCTCACGGCGCTGCGCATCCTCGGCGTCCTTCGTCGAGCGCCAAAACAGCCATTCGGATGCCGCGGCTCCGGAACGGACGAGGGCAGAAGGCAGAGCCGGGATCAGCCGGCCATTGGGCCGCATCGGAAAGTGGTGCAGCATGACCAACGGAATGTCGTAGTACTCCGCGACATTGGCGGCGGATTGTTCGAAATTCAGGCCGGTCGACAGCAAGTCGGCCCCGTCTGCCAGCGATACCAGCGTCGCGCTTGTTTCTGCCCAATGCCGAGCAATGGGCTCCCACAGTTCGCGCAAAGAGCCAATCGGGTTTCGGATCACCTGTGCCCAGAAGTTTCGGAGGAAATCCTCTCGCAGGAACGCTTGAATCTCGGGGCCGTACGCGACCGTCTTAAGCCCTGCAGCCTCGGAGAAATCAAGCAGGTCAGGTGGAACGGCAAGGTGAACGTCGTGTCCCCGGTGCTGCAGCTCGCGTCCGACACTGACGGACGGCTCGACATCGCCGCGAGTGCCGTAGCACGCCAGCGCAAACTTCATACCGATCGTGGCCCTTCAATTGTCGTAGATGGTGGCCCGAGTACTCGGCCATTATCTCTGGTTCTCTAACTGTCGCAAGGTAGTTCGGCATTCGATAAGCCAGCCCCGAACTCGGAACTCTGTCATACTGCGGCTATGGCGCGCAGTAATAAGGTGCAGAAGTCGCGAGACTGGGTTGTCTTCAAGCTGAACGAGCAGTTCACGCAGCGGGTTCAGAAGTTCATATACCGGTATGCAACCGGCAAGCTTGAATCTGATGACGTCAGGTTCCTCAATTACGGTTACGAAGAGGATCCCGCGATGGATGTGCCGCTCGAGGCTGCTGATGAGCCGGATCGGTATTCCATTCAGCTTTATCACAGCACCGCCGTCCAAACGGAACTCGACGGTAAACGGGTGCTGGAGGTCGGTTGTGGCCACGGCGGCGGAGCGTCGTACCTCGTGCGTACCCTGCGCCCGGCCTCTTACACGGGGCTCGATCTCAACCCGGCCGGTATTGAATTCTGTCGGCGGCGACACGATCTTCCGGGCTTGGAGTTCACGCAGGGAGATGCCGAGGACCTACCGTTCTCCGACCAATCTTTCGACGCGGTAATCAATATCGAATCCTCACATCTCTATCCTCGTTTTCCGGTCTTCCTTACCGAGGTGGCGCGTGTGCTCCGCCCGGGCGGACAATTCCTCTATGCAGATGCACGAAGCTCTCAGGACGTTGCCGGTTGGAAGGTGGCGCTCGCGAACGCTCCGATGCGGATGGACTCGGAGCGGCCGATCAATGCCGAGGTGAGGCGCGGGATGGCGAAGAACCTGGACCGGTGGCAATACGTGATCGACCGGGCTACTCCCACATTCCTGCGCGGGTTGGTCCGCAGGTTCGCGCCGGCTCAGCGCGCCTACGAGGACCTGCGAAGCGGAGGTTCGGTGGAGTACAGGATGTATAGCTTCACCAAGGCGTAGGGAGAGCGGCAGTTTCCTCTTCTGCCAAGGAATTTCATCTGTTGTGCACCCACCGCGTAGGTATAGTCGACTCATGAACGTCGTCGAGTCAATTGAACGCGGTCTGGATTGGCTGGCGACGCCCAGACACTTACCCGGGCGCCTGGAGATGGAGACTCGGCGGGGGCGGCGTCTCGAACTAGAGGTGGTCTCGTTCGCGATCCGGATGCCGATTGCCGGTGGTGTCAAGGTGCGGATTCCCGTGTTCCTGATGGTGATGCCCG
Source organism: Mycobacterium sp. (assembly GCA_050701835.1). Lineage (GTDB taxonomy): Bacteria > Actinomycetota > Actinomycetes > Mycobacteriales > Mycobacteriaceae > Mycobacterium. Next base: position 13,435 of record JBOGDC010000034.1, read on the forward strand.
CTGGATCATCGCCCATTGAGGACACCCATGCGCGCGCCGAGCAGCCGGATGTTTAACCGACTTCCGTAACGCCGCGCCACGTATTAAACATCTGTCAGGCGTGCGTTCTTCGGATATCGCCCCAGGACCGCCAAATGACTCCTAAGTGTCCGCCCGGGTTTGTTCTGCGCAACTCTTGTCGACGTGCCCGGAGGAACGTTGCGGGGTTGCCGCGAGTCGGGAAATGGACGAGGGTATGGATGAGGATCGTCATGCCCGTTCTGTTATGGGTTGGACGGCATAACATTGTTTTCCGGGGAATTCGTTTGTGCCGTCGATGGGGGACGCTGAGGCGGTCAATCGACTGTGGATATTGGCGGTATTTCTTATAGATGAGAACTTAATTCGTAGTGGTGTGTCACCACATTTACTTCCCGCTGCCCGAAGCTCCAGTGCTTCCTGTTGCTAGCGGTGTCGCCATGGCGCAGATTTTAGAATGAATCCTAATTCAGGTCGCCGTGAGTTCATTCGGTGCGCACCAAGTCGTAACTCCGACCACACGACTCGCAATGTAATTGTTCTGCTCTAGTCGTCTTTGAACTCGTGAAACGCCTCGACTATGGACGTAGTGGCTACTTCAACAAGCTGATTAACTAAGATTTGCAGCAAGGATTCATTTTAGGTAACAACCGTATCCAGTTCTAGCCTCATACTTTGCTGAGATATCGGGGAATCTGGGCCGATTTGATTGCTCTCGCGTGTAGTGGGATATCCGTCCGGCGCGGTGGCCGGGGACTTGGTATACTCGTATGCACGATCATCGCAACTGTTTTATGAACTTAAAACCATCTGCGAACTGGTCAAATAGTGCAAAGATGTATTTCTGGCTAATTACTTGCGGTAGCGAATAGAGATGTGTCAAAGTTACGAAGATTAGAACTTTATGAAACCCCGTACGCTGCTCTAAATTCAGCCGTATGTTTGCGATGTCCACCGAAGCAACCTGGAGAAGGCGTGAGCATCAATCCATTTGATGACGACAAGGGTAGTTTTTTCGTCTTGGTCAACGACGAGGAGCAGCACAGTCTGTGGCCAGGCTTTGCCGATGTGCCAGAAGGCTGGCGGGTGGTTTTTGGAGAAGCGGACCGCGCGGCATGCCTTGAGTACATTGAACAAAACTGGACCGATATCCGGCCGAAGAGCCTGCGCGAGCGATTGGCGCAGGGTGGGGGTCTCGAGCGCTGAACCTTCGGAGAGGGGGCAGTCGAATGTTGGGATCTGAAGGCGAAGCATTACCGCTTTCGCGCGGACAATTAGATATCTGGCTTTCTCAGGAAAGCGGTCTGGTCGGCGCTGAGTGGCAGCTGGGCCTTTTGGTGCGGATCGAGGGAAAAGTAGAACGCGTTCTACTTGAGCAGGCAATCCGCCAGGCGATACTCGAGGCTGAACCCGCGCGGGCAGCCTTCTTCGAGGTAAATGGTCAGATTGTCCAGAAGGCGATCGACCACCCTGATCTTGAGCTGGTCTTTCACGATTTACGCGGTTCCGACGATCCCATCGGCCAAGCCCGCGAGCTCGCCTCATCCATTCAACGCACGCTGATGCCATTGACGGGCCAGCTGTTGAAATTCGCGTTGTTCCGGACAGGGGAGGATGAGTTTTACCTGTTTGGGCTGTGCCACCACATCAACTTGGATGGATTGGGCATGGCGATGGTCAGCCGCCGCGTCGCATCGATCTACACGGCACTGGTTACCGGCAATCCCATTCCTCCCGCCTACTTCGGCACGCTGCAGGACCTGGTCGACTGGGAGTCCGAGTACGTAGAGTCCGGCGACTACGCCGAAGATCGGGAGTACTGGAGCCGTAATCGTCCCCCGGAAAGTGGGCTCGATTACCGGATGCCCCACGCCACGGGCGATGCCGACGGCTACACGCCTACCGCGTCCGTAGAGATGGACTCCGGCACGGTCGGCCAAATCAAAGACCTGACAAAGTTTTTGCGTATTCGCCGATATTCGGTGATCACGGCGGCATGTGCTTTGTTGGTGCGGGGATGGTCCACCACCGGTTCAGAGGTAGCCCTCGACTTCCCGGTCAGCAGGCGTGTCCGACCGGAGTCAAGAACGCTCCCCGGCATGCTCGCCGGCGTGGTGCCGCTGGTGCTCAACGCCCCGCCGGAATCGACGGTTGCCGAATTCTGCAAGCATGTCGACACGCGCATTCGCGAACTGCTCCAACACCAACGGTTCCCCGTGCATATTCTCGAGGACGGTGAATTCGGGCTCAGAGGGCCGCGGAATGCGGGAAATCGTGTCGCCGTCAACTTCATTCCCTCCAGACTCACCCTGGAACTGGCTGGTGCGCCCGCAACGGCGACGTACACCAACCACGGCCCAATGGGTCATTTCGGGCTCTTTTTCATTGGATCCAGCGATCAACTGGTTCTCAGCTCATCGGGTGACGGGCAGCCGTTCGCTCAGTTCGGCGTTCCGAATCTGGCGGTCCGGTTGCAGCGACTGTTATCGGCGATGGCCGAGGATCCACAGCGGCAGCTGTCCTCGCTGAATTCGCTCGGTGACGAAGAGCGCACCGGGTTGGATGAGATCGCCAACAGGACGGTGTTGACCCGACCTGCCCCCACGAGACTGTCGATTCCGGAGCTGTTCGCAGCACAGGTGGCAGCCGATCCCGAGGCGCCCGCGTTGACCTTCGCGGACCGCACTCTGACGTACCGCGAGCTCGATGACGCCGCCGACCGATTGGCGAATCTACTGACGAATCAGGGCGTGGGCCTTGGTGACCGGGTGGTGCTGTTTTCGGAGCGATCGGCTAACGCCGTCGTGGGAATACTGGCCGTGCTCAAGACCGGGGCGGCATATCTGCCGGTCGACCCGGCGGTACCGACGTCCCGACTGGAGTTCATCGTGGCTGACGCCGCGCCGGTCGCAGCGATCACCACCACCGGACTCCGAACGCGGCTAGCGGGTTTCGACCTCCCCATCATCGACCTCGACGAGCCTGTGGACTTCGCAGGCGGCGGCCAATCCGGCGCGGTGCCGTTAGCGCCTGCGCCCGAGGACATCGCGTACGTCATCTACACCTCGGGCACCACTGGAGCCCCCAAAGGCGTGGCTATCACCCACCACAACGTCACCCAGCTGATGGCGTCGCTGGATGCCGGGCTGCCCAACCCCGGGGTGTGGCCACTGTGTCACTCGCTGGCATTCGACGTTTCGGTCTGGGAGATCTGGGGTCCGCTGCTGCGCGGCGGCAGGTTGGTCGTAGTGCCGGAAACTGTCGCGGCCTCACCCACGGACTTCCACGAGGTGTTGGTCGCCGAACAGGTCACCATGCTGACCCAGACCCCGTCTGCCGTGGCGATGCTGTCACCGGAAGGCTTGGAGTCGACGGCGCTTGCGGTGGTAGGTGAGGCTTGCCCCGCCGCGGTCGTCGACAGGTGGGCGCCCGGTCGATTGATGATCAACGCCTACGGCCCAACAGAGACCACCATGTGCGTGGCCATCAGTGCCCCTTTGAAGCCTGGCGCCGAGGTGGTGCCGATTGGCTCGCCGGTGCCCGGCGCCGCGCTGTTCGTGTTGGACACCTGGATGCAGCCGGTGCCGGCAGGGGTCGTCGGCGAACTGTATGTCGCCGGTGACGGCGTCGCCTGTGGATACATAGGCCGGTCCGATCTGACGGCGTCACGCTTTGTGGCCTGCCCGTTCGGGGAGCCGGGTACGCGTATGTATCGCACCGGAGATTTGGTGTCGTGGGGCTCGGGTTCGACGGCCGGGCAGCTCGAATACTTGGGCCGTGCCGACGAGCAGGTCAAGATCCGCGGATACCGCATCGAACTCGGCGAAGTCCAAGCCGCGTTGAGTGCCCTCGACGGGGTGGATCACGCGGCGGTAATCGTCCGCGAGGACCGCCCCGGCGATAAACGCCTCGTCGGTTATGTCACCGGTACCGCCGATCCTGCGGAAGCACGCAGCGTATTGGCGAAACGGCTTCCGCCATACATGGTTCCGGCCGCGGTGGTAGTACTCGAGGCACTGCCCCTGACGTCCAACAACAAACTGGACACTCGGGCGTTGCCGGCTCCTGAATACGGCGGTCTGGGTACCGACTACCGGGCGCCCGGTAGCGCCGTGGAAGAGATTCTGGCCGGTATCTACGCCCAGGTGCTCGGCGTCGCACGGGTTGGAATCGACGATTCGTTCTTCGATCTGGGCGGTGACAGCATCCTGTCGATGCAGGTGGTCGCGCGCGCTCGGGCGGCGGGAGTGTTGTGCCGGCCGCGTGACGTCTTCATCGAACAAACCGTGGCACGGCTGGCCGTGGTGGCCGAGATCTCCGGCGGCGAAGCCGATGTCGTTGATGAGGGCATTGGTCCCGTGGAAGTCACCCCGATCATGCGCTGGCTGCATGGGGTGCAGGATCCCCGCGGCTCCGTCGCCCAGTTCAACCAGACACTCGTGGTCCAGGCTCCCGCGGGAGTGACCCAAGACGATGTGGCCGTCGTGCTGCAGGCCCTGCTGGATCGGCATGCCACATTGCGACTCCGCGCGCAGGAAGACACTGCTGATGGTGCCGGCGGGTGGTCCCTCCTGGTCCCCGAGACGGGGGCCGTAGATGCCGCCGATTGCCTACGCGTTGTCGACGCCTTGTCGGACGAGGTGTTAGTGGGGGCCCGTTCTCGACTGAACCCGGCCACCGGGTCCATGCTCAGCGCGCTATGGGTTCCCGATGCAGGCCAGCTTGCATTGGTGATTCACCACCTGGCCGTCGACGGGGTGTCGTGGCGGATTCTGTTGGAAGACTTGAACATCGCCTGGGCCCAGCATCACAGCGGACAGGACGTTGTCCTGCCGACCGGTGGAACCTCGTTCGCCCGATGGTCGTCATTGCTGTCCGAATACGCCCACACTGCCGACGTGGTCGGACAAGCCGATGCGTGGCGGCAGGCCTTGACTGCCCCGGCCCGGATGCCGGCGGTGCAGCCGGACGTCGATACCTATGACAAGGCCGGACGACTGTCCTTGTCATTGAACGCGGAGACCACCCGGCAGCTACTGGGTGAAGTGCCCGCGGCCTTTCACGCTGGGGTGCAAGACATTCTGTTGATCGCGTTCGGGCTGGCCTGGAACGAATTCCTGGGCACCGGCGGGGCGCCGATCGGTATCGACGTCGAAGGTCACGGACGTGTTGAAGATCTAGGGGAGCTCTTCTCAAGAATTGACCTGTCGCGCACCGTGGGTTGGTTCACCACCAAATACCCGGTGTCGTTGGCACTGGGTGAGCTGTCATGGGCACAGGTGATTGCCGGCGAGGCGGCGTTGGGCCCCGTCGTCAAGGCCGCGAAGGAACAGTTACGTGCACTGCCCGACGGGTTGACCTATGGGCTGCTTCGCTACCTGAACTCCGACGTTGACCTGGCCGGGTCAGAACCGACCATCGGTTTCAACTACCTGGGTCGCTTGGGGGCCGGCGTCGCCGACCTCTCCGAAGCGCTCTGGCGGATAAGCGAAGACAGTCTGTCGATGACCGATGTGGCAGCGGCGATTTCGATGCCGTTGGCACACTCGGTGGAGCTCAACGCCGGAACAATGGATACCGAGTACGGCCCCGAGCTCCGGGCCAACTGGGCTTGGGCACCTTCGGCATTGGATGGGGCGCAGGCTAATCGGTTGAGCCAGTTGTGGTTCGACGCTCTGGTTGGTATCTGCGCCCACGTACGTTCCGGCGGAGGTGGATTGACGCCATCGGATGTGGCGCCGGCCCGCCTGACACAGCAGCAGATCGATGCGCTGGTACAGCAGTATGAGATCGCGGACGTACTCCCGCTGACCCCGCTGCAGCAGGGGCTGTTGTTCCAGGCCGGGTTTGTCGAGGCCACCGGTGACTCGGTCGGCGATGACGTATATGCCGTGCAGCTGGGCCTCACCGTGACCGGTCCCCTCGATGCCGGTCGCCTGCGGGATGCGGTGTACACCGTGGTGAAGCGACACCCGAACCTGGCCGCGCGCTTCAGCGAGGAATTTGGGGAGCCGCTGCAGATCATCGCCGCTGAGCCCGTAATCGCTTGGCAGCACGTACAACTCGACACCGATGAGCAGATCGAGCAGCTGAGTGCCGATGAGCGCGCCGCGGCTTGCCGGCTCTTCGTCGAGCCGGTCTTTCGGGCGGCGCTCATCTCGGGGCTTGGTGACGTCGCGGAGAACCGGCACCGACTCGTGCTGACTGCGCACCACATCGTGATCGACGGCTGGTCGCTACCGATCTTGTTGCGAGAAATCTTCACCGCCTACTTCGGCCAGCGCTTGCCGCCGGCTGCGCCTTATCGCAACTTCGTCAGCTGGTTGGCTGGACAGGATCGTGATGCGGCGCAAGCGGTATGGGGCGAGGTGCTCGATGGTTTCGACACCGCCACATTGGTGGGCCCGCCCGCCTCTGCAGGTCGTCGAGGCGTCGAGTCCTATCGGATATCCGAGCAGACCACTCAGGCACTGACCGAGCTGGCACGCGCACAGCGCACCACCGCCAACACTGTGCTGCAGGCGGCGTGGGCGCAGGTGCTGACGTGGCTGACCGGCCACCACGATGTCGCGTTCGGCACTGCGGTGTCTGGGCGTCCCGCCGACTTGGCCGGCGCAGACACGATGGTCGGCCTGTTGATCAACACTGTGCCGGTGCGCGCGAACATCACCGCGGCGACCACCACCGCAGATCTGCTGGATCAGCTGCAACGCGCCCACAACGACACCGTCGAGCACGAGCACTTGGCGCTCAACGAAATTCACCACGCCACGGGGCATGACCGACTTTTCGACACCCTCTTCGTGTACGAGAACTACCCGATCGACGCCGGTGCGCTGCTGGGAGTGCAGGAGTTGGCAATCACCGACTTCACCAGCCGCGAATACAACCACTACCCGCTGTCGGTCGTGGCTATGCCGGGGCACGAGTTGGGCCTGCGCGTCGAATTCGATACCGATGTTTTCGAGTTGGCCGATATCGAGACCCTCGTCGACAAGTTGCGGCAGGTGCTGGCGGCCATGACCGCCGATCCCACGAGAAGGCTGTCCTCCATCGATCTGCTCGACGCCGGTGAACACGACCGGCTGGACCAGTGGGGTAACCGTGCGGTGCTGACCCGGTTGGAGCCCGCATTGACGTCGATCCCGGCGCTTTTCGCCGCACAGGTCGTGCGCGCTCCGGAGGCGGTCGCGATCACCTGCGGTGAGAGATCTTGGACCTATGGCGAATTGGACGTAGCGGCCAGCCGACTGGCGAGCCACTTGGCCGATCGTGGTGCAGGCCCGGGTGAGCGGGTGGCGCTGCTGCTTCCCCGTACCGCCGAGGCGATAGCGGCGATCCTGGGCGTACTCAAAACCGGGGCGGCGTATCTGCCGATCGACCCCGCGCACCCCGACTCTCGGATCGAGTTCGTGCTGAGAGATGCCGCTCCGATCGCCGCGGTCACGACGGCGGATCTGCTGCCGCGACTCGCGACGTCTGGTGTTTCCGCGATCGATATCAATGACCCAGCGGTGGTCTTGCAGCCGCACGACGCCGTATTGGCCGGCCCGGTAGTGGACGATATCGCGTACATCATCTACACCTCGGGCACCACCGGCGCGCCCAAGGGCGTGGCGGTCACCCATCGCAACGTTGCCCAGCTACTGGAATCGCTTGATGCAGAACTGAATTTGGGTCAGGTCTGGACTCAATGCCATTCCTTGGCTTTCGACTACTCGGTGTGGGAAATCTGGGGTGCGCTGCTGTACGGCGGTCGGCTGCTGATTGTGCCCGACGCGGTTGTCCGCTCCCCGGAGGATCTGCACGCCTTACTGGTCAGCGAACAAGTCAGTGTCCTCAGTCAGACCCCCTCGGCGTTCTACGCGCTACAAACCGCGGATGCGCTGCAGCCTGAAATGGGGCAGCAGCTCAAACTGCAGACGGTGGTCTTTGGCGGTGAAGCACTTGAACCGCAGCGCCTTTCGCCATGGTTCGACAGCCACCCGGGGTTGCCGCGCATGATCAACATGTACGGCATCACCGAGACGACTGTGCATGCCTCGTTCCGGGAGATCGGCAATGGGGATGTCGACAGCAATAGCAGCCCGATCGGCGTTCCGTTGGAGCACCTCGCCTTCTTCGTGCTGGATGGGTGGCTTCGGCAGGTGCCGGTGGGCGTCGTCGGCGAGTTGTATGTGGCCGGTGCCGGACAGGCGAGCGGGTATCTGGGGCGTTCGGATCTGACGACGACCCGTTTCGTGGCATGCCCGTTCGGCGGGCCCGGCTCGCGGATGTACCGCACCGGAGACCTCGTGCAGTGGGGCGAGGATGGGCAGCTGCGGTATGTGGGCCGCGCCGACAAACAGGTGAAGATCCGCGGCTACCGCATCGAACTGGGTGAGGTACATGCGGCACTTGCCCGTGTGGACGGCGTGGACCAGGCGGCGGTGATCGCCCGCGAAGACCGCCCCGGAGACAAACGACTGGTTGGTTATGTCACCGAATCAGTCACCGGGACTTTAGATCCCGCCGTGGTGCGCGCCGCGCTGGCCGAGCGTCTTCCCGCTTATATGGTTCCTGCCGCGGTGGTGGTCTTGGATGTCTTGCCGTTGACGGTCAACGGCAAGCTCGACACCCGTGCTCTGCCCGCGCCCGAATATCAGGACGCTGACCACTATCGCGCGCCGGAGGACGCGATCGAGGAGATCCTGGCCGGTATTTACGCGCAGGTGCTTGGCGTCGAGCAAGTAGGGGTCGACGATTCCTTCTTCGACCTTGGCGGAGACAGCATCTCGTCCATGCAGGTGGTGGCGCGGGCTCGGGCCGCCGGTCTGCTGCTGCGGCCGCGGGACATCTTCGTCGAGCAGACCGTCTCCCGGCTGGCCCAGGTGGCTGTCTTTGCCGACGGCGAGACTGCCGTCGTTGACGAGGGCATCGGTTCGGTGAAGGCCACGCCGATCATTCAGTGGCTGAACGGACTTGGCGGCCCCGAGGGCTCTGCGGACGAGTTCAACCAGACCGTGGTGCTCCAGGCTCCCGTCGGAGTGACCGACGACGATGTGGTGACAGTGCTGCAGGCACTACTGGATCGGCACGCCACCTTGAGGCTGCGCGCAGAACGCAGTGGCGACACCGACAGCGCCGCCGATGCCGGAGCATGGACACTAACGGTCCCCGAGGCGGGATCCGTCGTTGCCCGGGATTGTGTGCTGGCGGTGGATGTGCTCTCCAACGAGGCGCTGCACGAGGCGCGGTCACGTTTGAACCCGGCTGCCGGGGCGATGCTGAGTGCGCTCTGGGAACGCGGCACCGGTCGGCTGGCGCTGATCGTCCACCATCTGGCGGTGGACGCGGTGTCATGGCGAATTCTTTTGGAAGACCTCAATATCGCCTGGGCGCAGCACCATGGGGGGCAACCGGTGGTGTTGCCGACAGGAGGCACATCGTTCGCCCGGTGGGCGACGCTGCTCGACGAGCATTCGCGTGCCTCCGATGTGGTGGCGTTGGCCGATACCTGGCGAGAGGTGGCGGCGATTCCGGCCGTGCTCCCGGCAGTGCAGCCCACGGTGGACACCTATGCCACCGCGGGGCAGTTGTCGGTATCGCTGGATGCCGAGACGACGCGACAGCTGTTGGGCGAGGTGCCTTCGGCGTTTCACGCTGGGGTGCAAGACATTCTGCTGATCGCCTTCGCGTTGGCCTGGAATGAATTCCTCAGCTCCGGCGGCACACCGATTGGCATCGACGTCGAAGGTCACGGCCGCCAGGAAGACTTGGGAGAATTCTCCGAGATCGACCTCTCGCGCACCGTGGGTTGGTTCACCAGTAAGTACCCGGTGTCGTTGGCCGTGGGCGAGTTGTCCTGGGGGCAGGTGGTGACCGGCGATGCCGCACTGGGCCCGATCATCAAGGACGCCAAGGAGCAGCTGCGCGCCTTGCCCGACGGTGTGACCTACGGGCTGCTGCGCTACCTGAATTCGGATGTCGACTTGTCCGGCCCGGACCCGGCGATCGGATTCAACTATCTGGGTCGGCTCGGTGCTGGCGGTGCCGACCTCTCCGATGATCTGTGGCGGATCGATCAGGATGGGGTGTCGATTACAGCCGCGGCGACGTCGGTTCCTACACCCTTGGGGCACACCGTCGAACTCAACGCCGGCGTGATGGAAGGATCGGAAGATGCAGGGGCCGAGGCTGGTTCGCGCCTGCACGCGACATGGACGTGGGCGCTCTCTGCGTTGAGTCATGACCAGGTCGACAAGATCAGCCGACTCTGGTTCGACTCGCTGGCCGGGATCTGCTCGCATGTGCGCGCCGGTGGCGGCGGGCTGACTCCGTCCGATGTCGTCCCCGCTCGACTGAGTCAGCGGCAGATCGACGAGGTGCATGAAAAGCATCAGATCGCTGATGTATTGCCGCTAACCCCGCTGCAGCAGGGACTGCTGTTCCACTCGAATCTGGCGCCAGATGCTATGGACGGCAGCGAGGATTTGTACGCGGTGCAGCTCGAAGTCGCCTTGAGTGGCCCGCTGGATCCGCAGCGACTGCACGATGCGGTGCGCACCGCGATCAAACGTCGCCCGAATGTGGTGGCCCACTTCTATGAGGAGTTCGGCGAACCGGTGCAGCTCATTCTGGCTGATCCCGAGCCGGCCTGGCAGTACGTCGAATTGAATGTCGGCGGCGATGCCGACGTCGAGGAGAAGGTCGAAAAACTCCTCGCCGAGGAACGCGCTGCGGTCTGCGATCTGGCCGCTCAACCGGCCTTCCGGGCCGCACTGGCCCGCACCGGAGAAGACCAGTACCGGTTTGTGCTCACCAATCACCACATCGTGCTCGACGGTTGGTCCAAGCCGATCCTGCTGCAGGAGATCTTCGCGAGTTACTTTGGTGAGCGCCTGCCGGCGCCGGTGTCATACCGCAGGTTTGTCGCCTGGTTGGCCGGACAGGACAACAGTGCCGCGCGATCGGCCTGGAGCGAGGTGTTCAACGGTTTCGACACACCCACACTCGTCGGACCGCCGGGTCGCCTGGCGCTCGGTCGGCGAGGCGTTGAATCCTTCGAGGTGTCTGCCGAGACCACACAGGCACTCGGCGAGTTGGCGCGCTCTTGCCGCACCACGGTCAGCACAGTGCTGCAGGCCGCGTGGGCACAGCTGTTGATATGGCTGACCGGTCAGCACGATGTCGCCTTCGGTACCGCGGTATCGGGTAGGCCGACCGACCTTGTCGGCGCGGAATCGATGGTGGGCCTGTTGATCAACACGGTGCCGGTCCGCGCAACCATCACTCCGACGACCACCATCGCCGATCTGTTGAATCAGCTGCAGGGCGCCTACGGAGACACGTTGGAGCATCAGCATCTGGCGCTCAAAGAGATTCACCACGTGACGGGTCATGACCAGCTCTTTGACACCATGTTTGTGTACGAGAACTACCCCATCGACCTGGCCGCACTTTCACGTGTGCATGAGTTGTCCATCACCGGGTTCAGTAATCGCGAATACAATCACTATCCGTTGGCGGTACAAGCCACGCCGGGGCACAAGCTGGGTCTTCGAGTCGAATTCGACACCGATGTCTTCGACGTCGTCCGCATTGGAAAGTTGGTTAAGCGGTTCCAGCGCGTGCTGGAGGCCATGACATCAGATGTCAAGAGGGACAAGAAGGAGCCAGCATGAGCGCCGATCCCACCCGGACGTTGTTGTCGATGGATCTACTCGATGACGGTGAGCACGATCGGCTCGACGAGTGGGGTAACCGGGCAGTGTTGACCGAGCCCGCGTCCGCCCCGCTGGCGATTCCGGTGATGTTCGCCGCCCAGGTGGAGCGTGCCCCCGAGACCGTGGCGTTGGTGTGCAGAGATCGGTCATGGACCTACCTCGAGTTGGACCAGGTCACCAATCGCCTGGCGCACCTGTTGGCCAGCAATGGTGCCGGTCCGGGAGAGGTTGTGGCGCTGCTCGTTCCGCGTTCCGGCGAGGCAATCGTTGGGATTTTGGCGATCCTCAAGACCGGGGCGGCATACCTGCCGATCGACGCCGCACACCCGGATGCCCGGATCCAGTTCATGGTCTCGGATGCGGAGCCGGTGGCAGCACTCAGCTCCGCGGATCTGAGCTCGCGATTCGACGGCCTCGACCTGCCGGTCATCGAGATCGATGATCCGGTGGTCGACGGTCAACCCAGCTCAGCGCTTCCCGTTCCGGAGCCCGACGACCTCGCTTACATGACGTACACCTCGGGAACCACGGGCGTGCCCAAAGCGGTGGCGGTCACCCACCAGAACGTGACTCAGCTGCTCGATGCGCTGCGCGCCGACCTGCCCGGCGGTCCGGGACAGGTGTGGTCGCAATGGCATTCGCTGGTCTTCGACGTTTCGGTGTGGGAGATCTGGGGTGCGCTACTGCATGGCGGCCGCCTGGTGGTGGTGCCCGAATCAGTGGCGTCCTCGCCGGATGACCTGCATGCTCTGCTGGTCGCCGAGAAGGTGAGCGTCCTGTGCCAAACCCCTTCGGCAGCAGGGATGCTGTCGCCGGAGCGGTTGGAGTCGACGACCCTCATCGTCGCGGGCGAGGCCTGCCCGACCGAGCTGGTGGATCGTTGGGCCTCCAGCGGGCGAACGATGATCAATGCTTACGGTCCGACCGAGGCCACGATTTACGCAGCGATGAGTGGTCCACTCACACCGGGATCGGATGTGGCACCGATCGGTTCGCCGGTGCCCGGGGCGGCCTTGTTCGTTCTGGACAAGTGGCTACGGCCGGCACCTGAGGGTGTGGTCGGAGAACTGTATGTGGCGGGTAATGGCGTAGCGCCTGGATATGCGCACCGTTCAGGACTGACCGCATCGCGTTTCCTCGCATGCCCATTCGGTGGGCCCGGCTCGCGGATGTACCGCACTGGGGACCTGGTGCAGTGGGGAGAGGACGGACAGCTGCAGTATCTGGGCCGCGCCGATGAGCAGGTGAAGATCCGCGGGTACCGCATCGAACTGGGTGAGATCCAAGCAGCGCTGGCCCGCCTCGACGGCGTGGACCAGGCGGTGGTGATTGCCCGCGAGGACCGTCCCGGCGACAAGCGCCTCGTCGGCTACATCACCGGGGCTGCCGATCCGGTCGAAGCGCGCACCATGCTTGCCGAGAGGCTCCCGGCGTACATGGTTCCGGCTGCGGTGGTGGTGCTGGAGACGCTGCCTTTGACAGTCAACGGCAAACTGGACAAACGTGCCCTACCGGCACCGGAATACCGCACTGTCGGTGCGGATTACCGTGCGCCGTCCACCCCGGTCGAGAAGGTGCTGGCCGATGTCTATGCCCAGGTGCTCGGCGTCGACAGGGTCGGGGTAGACGAATCGTTCTTCGACTTGGGTGGCGACAGCATCCTGTCGATGCAGGTGGTGGCGCGCGCACGTGCGGCAGGAGTGCTGTGCCGGCCTCGTGACATCTTCGTCGAGCAAACCGTCAGCGCGTTAGCCGCGGTGGCAAGCATTGCCGACGGTCAGGTCGGCGTCGTCGACGAGGGCATTGGTCCGGTGCTGGCGACCCCGATTATGCACTGGCTGCACGGCGTCCAGGGCCCCGTTGACGAGTTCAACCAAACACTGATTCTGCAGGCGCCGGCAGGAGTCGCCGAGGACGACGTGGTCGTTGTGCTGCAGGCCCTGCTGGATCGGCATGCCACGCTGCGGCTGCGTGCCAAGGATGACGGTGCCGAGTGGTCGCTGGAGGTCCCGGAAACGGGTGCGGTGGACGCGCGCGAATGCCTGAGTGTTGTTGATGCGCTGTCCGATGAGGCGTTGGTGGCGGCCCGCTCTCGGTTGAACCCCGCCGACGGGTCGGTGCTGAGTGCAGTGTGGGTTCCCGACACCGGGCAGCTGGCGTTGATGATCCATCACCTCGCCGTCGACGGGGTATCGTGGCGAATTCTGTTGGAAGACTTGAATATTGGCTGGGTACAGCATCACGCCGGGCAGCCGGTGGAGCTGCCGACGGGCGGGACCTCTTTTGCCCGCTGGGCATCGCTGCTCGACGAGCACGCGCGTTCTGCCGATGTGGCGGCCCTGGCCGACACCTGGCGGGAGGTGACTGCGGTTCCCGCGGTATTGCCTGCGGTGCTGCCCGAGTTGGACACGTATGCCACGGCCAGAACGTTGTCGGTGTCGCTCGATACCGAGACCACCCGGGAGCTGCTGGGTGAGGTGCCTTCTGCGTTTCACGCTGGGGTGCAAGACATTCTGCTGATTGCTTTCGGATTGGCCTGGCATGAATTCCTGGACTCCACTGCGGCGTCGATCGGTATCGGCGTGGAGGGCCACGGGCGCCATGAAGAGCTTGCGGACGATGTCGATCTCTCGCGCACCGTCGGTTGGTTCACTACCAAATACCCGGTGGCGCTGAGCGTCGGCGGACTTTCTTGGAAAGAGGTAGCGGGCGGAGCGGCCGCTTTGGGCCCAATTATCAAGGGTGCCAAGGAACAGCTCCGCGCGCTTCCGGATCCGTTGACCTACGGGCTGCTGCGCTATCTGAACCCCGATGTCGACCTCGCCGGTCCCGAGCCAACCATCGGATTCAACTACCTCGGGCGTCTTGGGGCGGGTGCCGCGGATCTCACCGACGCGCTATGGCGGATCGACCAGGAGAGTCTTTCCTCGACCGGCGCGGCCTCGGCGGTATCCATGCCGTTGATGTACACAGTGGACCTCAACGCCGGAATCGTGGAGGGTGGACTTGGGGACGAGTCCGGCCCACATCTGCGGGCAGGTTGGACATGGGCGCCCTCTTCAGTTACCGAGCCCCAGGTGCAGCGACTGAGCCAGTTGTGGTTCGAGGCGCTCACCGGGATCTGCGCTCACGTTCGCGGCGGTGGCGGCGGGTTAACCCCGTCCGATGTCGCTCCCGCTCGCCTGAGCCAAGACCAGATCGACGAGCTGCACCTGCAGCACCCCATCGTCGACGTGCTGCCGTTGACGCCTGTGCAACAAGGGCTGCTTTTCCACACCACCTTCGCGCGGGCCGCCGGAGTCTTGGGGGAGAACGCGGCCGAAGTCGACTTCTATGCGGTGCAGCTCGATATCACGGTGACCGGACTCGTCGACCAGCTCCGCCTGCGCGACGCCGTGCATACCGTCGTCCGCCGCCACCCGAATCTCGCCGCCCGGTTCAGCACACAGTTCGGCGAGCCGGTTCAGGTGATCCTCGCCGACCCGGTGATCGCATGGCGATACCTCGACCTTCGCGGCGATGATCTGACCCCTGATGACGAGATCCAACAGCTGTGCGCCGCCGAGCGCGCCGCGGTCTGCGATCTCGCCGACCGGCCGACCCTGCGTGCCGCGTTGATCCGTACCGAAGGGAACCAGCACCGATTTGTGCTGACCTTCCACCACGTCGTGATCGATGGCTGGTCGCTGCCGATCCTGCTGCAGGAGATCTTCGCCAGCTACTTCGGGCACCGTCTGCCGGCACCGACGTCATACCGCAACTTCGTGAGCTGGCTGGAGAATCAGGACCGTGACGCCGCACGCGCGGCATGGGCCAAGGCTCTTGAAGGCTTCGATACGCCCACGCTTGTCGCCGCACCGGCTCCGCCGGGGGCGCGCGGCATCGAGTCGCATCGGGTGTCCGCCGAGATCACCCAGGCCCTAGGCGATCTCGCACGGTCGCAGCACACCACGATCAGCACCGTGTTGCAGGCCGCATGGGCGCAGCTGCTCATGGTGGCGACCGGCCAGCAAGACGTCGCTTTCGGTACTGCGGTTTCGGGGCGACCGGCCGAGCTGTCCGGGGCCGACTCGATTGTCGGTCTGTTGATCAACACGGTGCCGGTACGGGCGCGTGCCACAGCGAATACCACGGTCGCCGAGCTGTTGGAGCAGATGCAGCACGCCCACAACGACACACTCGAACACGAGCATCTGGCGCTCAAAGACATCCACCACCTCACCGGACATGAGCTGCTATTCGACACTCTCTTCCTGTACGAGAGCTACCCGATCGATACCAGCGTGTTCATGGGTGTGCAGGAGTTGGCCGTCACCGAGTTCATCACCCGCGAGTACAACCACTACCCACTGTCGGTGATGGCACTACCCGGCCATGAGCTGGGTATTCGCGTCGAATATGACACCGCCAAGTTCGATGCGGTCAGCATCGAAACGCTGATCGAGCGTCTCGAGCGGGTACTGATCTCCATGACGGCCAACCCCACCCGGCAGCTCGCGTCGATGGATGTACTGGATGCCGGTGAACACGAGCAGCTCAATGACTGGGGCAACCGGTCGGTGTTGGCCAAGGGTTCGGAGCCGGTGCTGTCCATTCCAGAGGCCTTCGCCGAGCAGGTGAATCGCGCGCCGGAGGCGATGGCGTTGACATTCGAGGGTCGCTCGATGACCTACGGCGAGCTCGATGAGGCCGCCAACCGGCTGGCCAATCTCCTGGCCATCTACGGTGCCGGACCGGGTGAATCGGTGGCGCTGTTCATGCCCCGCTCCGATCACGCGATCGTGGCTATTCTGGCGATTCTCAAGACGGGGGCGTCGTATCTGCCCATCGATCCGTCGGCACCGGACGCACGGCTGGAGTTCATGCTGTCCGACGCCGTGCCCGTCGCCGCCGTCACCACCGCCGATCTGCGCGACCGGTTGGATGTGTCCGGCGTGCCCATCGTCGAATTCGAGGATCCGGAAGAGGATCTCGCCGGTGCGATCTTCGGCAGCACCACGTTGTTGACACCCGCCCCCGACGACATCGCGTACACGATCTACACCTCGGGTACCACGGGCGTCCCCAAGGGCGTGGCCATCGCACACGGGAACGTGACCCAAGCGCTGAAGTTGCCGCTCACGCATATGCCGACGGGACCGGGCGAGGTGTGGACACAGGCCGGCTCCCTGGTCTTCGACATCACCGTGTGGGAGATCTGGGGTGCACTATTGCACGGTGGACGACTGCTGATCGTGCCGGATTCGGTCGTTCGCTCGCCGGATGACTTCCGTGACCTGCTGATCGCCGAACACGTCACCGTTTTGTTCCAGACTCCGTCCGCCGTCGGCATGTTGTCGCCGGAGGGACTGGACGACATCACGCTGATTGTCGCGGGTGAGGCGTGCCCGACCGAGCTCGTGGACAAGTGGGCGCCGGGGCGGGTGATGATCAACGGCTACGGACCGACGGAGACGACGATCTATGCCACGTTCGGTGAGTTGACGGCCGGAACGGGTGTGGTGCCGATCGGTGTCCCGGTGCCGGATGCCGCATTGTTCGTGTTGGACAGATGGATGCGGCCGGTACCGGCCGGTGTGGTGGGCGAGTTGTATGTGGCCGGCCTCGGCGTCGGTATCGGATATGTGCGCCGTCCGGGGTTGACCGCGTCTCGATTTATGGCCTGCCCGTTCGGCGAGCCGGGGACGCGTATGTATCGCACCGGAGACTTGGTGCGGTGGGGTGGCTCAGGTTCTACGGCTGGTCAGCTCGAATATCTTGGCCGTGCCGATGAGCAGGTGAAGATTCGCGGCTTCCGCATCGAGCTGGGCGAGATTCAAGCGGCCTTGGCCGACCTGGACGGGGTAGAGCAGGCGGTGGTGATCGCCCGAGAGGACCGCCCGGGTGACAAACGCCTGGTCGGCTACTTCATCGGGAACACCGACCCAGCCGAATTGCGCGGTGCGTTGGCGAAGCGATTGCCGCCGTACATGGTGCCCGCCGCCGTGGTGGCGCTGGACGCGCTGCCGCTGACGGTCAACGGCAAGCTCGACAAGCGCGCCCTGCCGGCACCCGATTATGACGACGCTGCGCGTTACCGTGCCCCGGTCACGGCGGTCGAGGAGACCCTGGTTGGCATCTACGCCCAAGTCCTGGGTATCGAGCGGGTTGGAACCGATGACTCCTTCTTCGATCTGGGCGGGGACTCGATCTCCGCGATGAGAGTGGTCGCGGCGATCAACACTGCCTTCGATGCGGAACTGGCGGTGCGAACCCTGTTCGAGGCACCTTCCGTGCGAAGCCTGAGCGTGCATGTGGACGCCGCAGCCGGCGTCGGAGTCAGCGGGCCGAGCTTTGCGTCCGTGCATGGACCCGGTGCTACCGAGGTGCGGGCCAGTGACCTCACGCTGGACAAGTTCATCGACGAGGCGACGCTGCAGGCCGCTCCGGCGCTGCCGCGCGCGAACGCGACAGTGCGGACCGTACTGCTGACCGGAGCGACCGGCTTCCTCGGTCGTTACCTGGTGCTGGAATGGCTCAAGGAACTGGAACAGGTCGACGGCACACTGATCTGCCTGGTACGTGCCGGGTCCGATGAAGACGCGCGACGCCGTCTGGACAAGACCTTCGACAGCGGCGACGAGGAACTCGTCCGGATTTACGAAGCCCTTGCCGCTGGTCGACTGCAGGTGATCGCCGGCGATAAGGCCGAGCCCAGCCTGGGTCTAGACGAGGACACCTGGCAGCGACTGGCCGACACTGTCGACCTGATCGTGGATTCCGCGGCATTGGTCAACAGCGTTCTGCCCTATAGCGAGCTGTTCGGACCCAACGTGGTGGGCACGGCGGAGCTGATCCGGTTCGCGCTGACTACGAAGCTCAAGCCGTACTCGTATGTCTCGACCGCTGACGTCGGCCGCGAGATCGACAAATCGACGTTCCTTGAGGACGCCGATATCCGCGTCATCAGTGCAACCCGGCCCGCCGACGGGAGTTACGCCAACGGCTACGGCAATAGCAAGTGGGCGGGCGAGGTGCTGCTGCGGGAAGCTCACGATCAGGTTGGGCTGCCTGTCACGGTATTCCGCTCCGGCATGATCATGGTCGGCACCAGCTATGCGGGCCAGGTCAACGCCTCCGACACTGTCGCCCGGATGGTGCTGAGCATCGTCGCGACCGGTGTGGCACCCCAGTCGGTGTACCGGCTCGATGCTGAGGGCAATCGACAGCGCGCGCACTTCGACGGGCTGCCGGTGGAGTTCGTCGCCGAGGCCATCACCACGCTGGGAGGCCAGGCGGTCGATTCGTCCACGGGCTCTTGGGGAGGATTCGAGACCTATCACGTGATGAACCCGCACGACGATGGTCTCGGAATCGACGAGTACGTCGATTGGCTGATCGAGGCCGGCCACCCGATCGAGCGGATCAGCGATTTCGACGAATGGGTAACGCGATTCGAGGCGGGCCTGCACGCATTGCCGGATAGGCAGCGTCAGGGTTCCGTGCTCCAGATGCTGCAGATACTGCAACGGCACGGCTGGGACGGGAAGCCGCCCGAGCCCTCTCGCGGTTCAATGGCGCCGGCCGACCGATTCCAGGCCGCGGTGCAAAAGGCGAAAATTGGCTCCGGCCATGACATTCCGCAGGTATCGGCGCCGATCATCGCCAAATATGCCAGCGATTTGCAATTGCATGGATTGCTTTAGCGTGCGAGAAACGGTTGGGATCGCAGCGAAGTAGTGCCATGATGGCTAAGTTAATTGGGTGGCCTTCTGTTGGAATGAATAATGGTCTGTCGAACGCGCGCAGTGTAATTCGAGCAGTTGTTCCTGGAGATGCCATTCGCGGGCAAACAGGGTAGGGTTGCGGATATGTGGCGCGAACTGTTGGGGTTGGCATTTCTTATGTCACTGAATCCGGTGCTGCTCGGTTTGATCCTGGTGGTGATTTCCCGTCCCCGGCCCGTGCAAAATCTTCTGGCCTTCTGGGTGGGCGCGCTGATAGTGAACGTGCCGTCCTTTGTGATTGCACTTTTCGCATTGCATCTCGTGCCGAGTTTCGCGTCGTTCGCAAAGCAATTGGCGACAGCGGATCCGGGCTCGTCCGTCAAACCCCTTCAGCTCACCACGGGTGTGCTCGCACTCGTGGTCGCCGTCTTCCTCGCGGTGCGGCTTCGGGTGCGCCGGCGGGCTGAGCAACCCGTAGCGACTGGTACCGGTGGGGATTCTTCGGTATTGGTGATGGATCCACAGACGCCGACGGCTGCACCTCGGCCGGTTGGCAGGATCAGAAATGCGATCTCGGGCATTGCATCTAGAGTCCGGCGTCTTCTTCACCTCGGCAAGGGCGCATGGGAGAACGGTGCGCTCTGGGTCGCGTTAGTGCTCGGCATCGGATATATGCCGCCGCCTCCGCTGGTCCTGCTCGTGGACACCATCATTGTCGGCTCGGGAACCGCGATGGGTACGCAGGTCCTCGCCGCCGTCGTGTTCGTCTTCGCGATGCTTGCCGTCTTCGAGATCGCGCTCATCAGCTACGTGGTCGCTCCGGCGCGCACCCAAGCGGTCCTGGAACCGGTCCACAGCTGGGCGCTTGCTCACCGCAGCTTGGTCTTGCTGGTCCTCTTTGCGGTGGTTGGGGTGTGGCAGGTGCTCACCGGTGTGGGCATCGTCTAGCTGCCCCGGAAGGGCCGTCGGTCACAGAAGGTCGAGGTAGACCAAGTTGACGGCGATGTGAATGGCTATCGGAGCCCAGATGTTTCGATAGCGGCTCCAGAGATAGCCCTGCATCACACCGAACGTCCCCTGGACCGCCACGATCGTCGCGAGGTCCACGGCCACTGTGCGTGCGTGTACGTGTGACGCGATATGCATCGCGGCGAACAGGATTGACGTCGCCGCAATGGCGGGCCAGCGGCCAACCAGCGATTCCAACCGGGTCTGCAGGAAGCCGCGGTAGAACACCTCCTCGAGCACGCTTGCCGTCAGCAACGTGATCACCGACGCCACGGCCACGGTGACCGGATCGGGCAGGTTTTCTGGAGCCACGGCTGGCGGCGCCAGCGGGCCGAGTCGTGCGAGAAGGATCCACGCGACAACGGGAACGATCGGCGCTAGGGCGCGGGTGCGGTCGAGCCGGGTAAGCCACCGGGCATGGGGTCCGTTGCCCCGGAGTGCGCGGAAGGCCAGCAGCGGAATCGCGAGGAACATCAGGACCTTGAGCGGGCTGTAGACGATATCGCCCGTCATCCCGGCGGCGGTCGCCGCGAGGACAAGCGCAGGGAAGGCGATGGCGGCGCCAACCAGCACCCAGGCCTCACGGGTGATGCGTTGTCGATCAATGTCCGCGAGGGGGGCGAGGTTTACGAGGCGCGGGGGTACGAGGCGCGTGAGAAGGAGCACGCTCAGTACAGAGGCCAGCGGCATCCACAGTGGGTACGGCTCGGCGGCCGCGTCGGCCGAAAACCGGACCGCATACTCACCGGTGATGGCGAGGCCGCCGACGGCGACGACGAGTAGCAGGCTGGCAACGACCAGCGCGCCGCGGCCGACCTGACTGGCGGCCCCTGCCGGCGTGGTTACCACCAGGTGATCGTATGGGCCCGGCGGAAGGGCTACTTGGCGCACATGCCTCTGGTGTTCCAAATAGGTTGGGCGACAATCGAAAACAATGTGACACGCCGATCGGTCTGCGCGCATTTCGGGTATGGGACTATGGATTACGACGATGCGCGACTGATGCGCTCTCTGTCGTGCCGGAGTCGGCGTGACCTCCCGAAAGGATCGACACGTGAGTCTGGAAGTCAGCACTGGCCTCGACAAGGACATGATGCCCGTTCCTCACGCGCATCCCCACGTCTACGAGGGTCGTTGGCCGGTTCGGATTGCCGATGTCGACAAGGACGGACGTCTGCGTCTGGATGGCGCCGCCCGGCATATCCAGGACATCGGGCAGGACCACTTGCGTGGGGTGGAGGCTGAGGAGACGCATCCACATTGGGTCGTCCGCCGCACCATGATCGACGTGATCAAGCCCATCGAGTTCCGGGAAGCGCTGTGGTTGCGCCGTTGGTGTTCGGCCACGTCCAATCGGTGGTGCCAGATGCGAGTGCGGCTCGATGGTCGCGACGGGGGACTGGTGGAGTCCGAGGCATTCTGGATTCACGTCAGTCGCGAAACTCAGGGGCCCGCCCGTATCGAAGACGATTTCCTGGCGACGGTTGCCTCGACGACGGATGTTGATCGGTTGCGGTGGAAGCCCTACAACAAGCCCGGTAGTCGGGATACCGCGACCGATATCCGGGATTTCCCGGTGCGATTCACCGATATGGACCTGTTCGACCACATGAACAATTCTGTTTACTGGAGCATCGTGGAAGACCACCTGTCGCGGCATCCTGAGCTGCTGTCCGCCCCGTATCGCGTGAGCATTGAGCATGACTCCGCGGTAGCGCTCGGCGACAAGCTCGAGATCATCACCAACGTTTACGAGGACGGAACCGCGTTCGGTGTCCCAGGTCGCAGTGTTACAACGCTCACATATGTCGTGGGCGATGAGGTGAAGGCCCTCGCCTCGATATTCGCTCGATAACTAGACGCGGCGTCGGTCGTTTAACAGTACGAGCGTTCTGAACAGGGGATTGTTGGTTACCGGCCGGTAGCAACAGTACGGGCGTACGATTAGCCGCTTCGCAAAGTTTGCAAAAGCCCCTTAATACCTAGCGAAAATTGGCACTGGGAACGGGTGGACCTGCGCATATGGTCTGTGACATCGTCGTAACAGTCAACACAGTGAACGTGCCTGAGCGTTAACAATCCGTCAGGGTCAGAAAAATGCTGAGGCAAGTATCAGAGGAGCACCAATGTCGAATGTCGGAAAGCCGCGCACCGCGGCTGAAATCCAGCAGGACTGGGACACCAACCCCCGCTGGAAGGGCATCACCCGCGACTACACCGCAGCCCAGGTCGAGGAGCTGCAGGGTTCGGTCGTCGAAGAGAACACCCTCGCGCGCCGTGGCGCCGAGATCCTGTGGGACGGCGTCACCAAGGGCGACGGCTCGTACATCAACGCCCTGGGCGCGCTGACCGGCAATATGGCCGTGCAGCAGGTCCGTGCCGGCCTCAAGGCCATCTACCTGTCCGGCTGGCAGGTCGCCGGCGACGCCAACCTCTCGGGCCACACCTACCCGGACCAGAGCCTGTACCCGGCCAACTCGGTGCCGGCCGTCGTCCGCCGCATCAACAACGCCCTGCTGCGCGCTGACGAGATCGCCAAGGTCGAGGGTGACACCAGCATCGATAACTGGCTCGTGCCGATCGTCGCCGACGGTGAAGCCGGTTTTGGTGGCGCACTGAACGTCTACGAGCTGCAGAAGGCCATGATCGCCGCGGGTGCCGCCGGTACCCACTGGGAGGACCAGCTGGCCTCGGAGAAGAAGTGCGGCCACCTCGGTGGCAAGGTGCTGATCCCGACCCAGC
>JBOGDC010000035.1:0-476283 GCA_050701835.1 Mycobacterium sp.
GGGTGTGGGACAAGGCTTCCTGCAAGATGTCGTGATCTGGAAAAACAAAACCCGCATCGATAACCCGCTGCTAGTCGAAGAAGACGGCGCCGTCTACCAAATGCGCCGCTGGTACTCACAGTTCTACGTCGACAAAGCCGACGTCACACCCGAAATGACCGACCGCTTCGAACTCGAAATCGACACCTCCAAAGCCAACGAATTCTGGCACGGCGAAGTCGACGAAAACCTCAAACGCCAAGCAGCCGAGGATAAGTCCGTTCTGACACCGGTCGACTTATGAAGCCGAGCCATTTCCAGGACAAGACAGCCATCGTTACGGGCGCCGCATCGGGTATCGGGCTTGCGCTGGCCACGGGGTTGGCTGGGCGCGGTGCGACCGTATACGCCGCCGACCGCGACGAGGAGGGGCTAACCCGCCTGGAACAGATCGACCAAGCCGGACTCATCCGCCCAGTTCGACTCGATGTCACAGATCGAAACGCAGTTACTGCCCTGGTTGATCGGGTGGTGACCGAGCGTGGACGCCTGGATCTCATGTTCAACAATGCGGGCATCGTCGTTGGCGGTGACTTCGAGAACATGTCCCCTGACACCTGGCAGCGCATCGTCGACGTCAATCTCTGGGGAGTTGTGCACGGCACAGAGGCCGCATACGCCCAGATGCGCCGGCAGCACAACGGCCATATCGTCAATACGTCCAGCAGCGCAGGGGTTCTGCCGGTCGTGCGCTCAGTGGCCTACGCGGCCACCAAACATGCCGTCGTCGGCCTGAGCACCTCACTGCGGGCCGAGGCAACCAGCCACGGCGTCAATGTCAGTGTCGTGCTGCCAGGCTTGGTCGACACGAACATCTTCTCCCGTGCTACCAATCTCGCCGACTACAACTACGGCGCCGTTGTTGAGCGAGTACCTCTGAAAAAGATCAGTCCCCGTCAGGCCGCCGACGCCGTCTTGCGCGGTGTCAGCCGCAACGACGAGTTCATCGTGTTCCCGACCATCAATCGCCTGGTGATTCGACTTTATCGGGCGTTGCCCGGCCTCATGGGCCCGATCATCGCGCGAGGCGGAATGTAGCCGTGCCTCGATGCGGACACAAAACCGTCGACCGCAATACCTTGTCCGACATCTCATTACGCGCCATAATCCACGAGATCCGTTGTGCAGCAGTTCCCGAGAGACGCAACGCTACGCGTTATGCTGGTGCAAGGTCGTTTCCAACTTGCGGCTTGGCGGATTGACGAGGTAGCCGCCGTCGACCGGCAGTATGGCTCCGGTGATCCACGCGGCGTTGTCGGAGGCGAGAAACACTGCCGCTTTTCCGATATCAGCGGGCTTGCCCGGGTGCGGTATGGGGTAGGTATTGGTGAGGTTGGTGAAGACGGTTTGACCACCAAGTTGTGCGATGCGGTCGGGGCCTACATCTATCAGCCCCGGGGATATGGCATTGACTCTGATGTTCGGGCCGAGCTCCAACGCTAGTTCTTTAGTGAGGGCGGCGAGTGCTGCTTTGCTAGCACCGGTGAGAGCGAGGAATTTACTGGTAGTGAAGGCAAATCCACTCACAAGGTTGATAACGCTGCCGCCGTGTTGGTGCATCCAGTGACGGTAGGCGGCCTGGGTGAAACCGACGGGAGCGACGACGTTGAGGTCGAACATAGGCAGGACCTCGTTGAGGTCAGCCTGCATGAGCGGACCTATTTCCGTGTCGGTGGCAGCGTTGTTGACCAGGATATCCAGGGAACCGAATGTGTCGATGGCAGCGCGAACGGCGTCGTGCCAATGGGTTTGGTCGACGGCATCTCCGTTGATGGAGGCCACTTGTGCGCCCGGGATGGCGGTGGCGAGTTCCTGAACAGTGTCGCTCAGCCGGCGGGCATTGCGCCCGGTGATCATGACGGCAGCACCATGGGCCAGAAACTCTGAAGCGATTCCAGCCCCCATGTGGCCGCTGCCGCCGGTGATCAGCGCGGTCTTGCCAGCCAGCATTCTTGATTGATTCATATTGATTGTTCCTTGGGTTCGCTTGTGTCCGTGGTTGATCGGGGTGAAGCCGACAGTCCCGCTCGTCGTCGGTCATCTCGCGGATAGCGTGCCGATAGATACGACCGTGGCTACGGGTTCTTCACGGCGGCGAGATTCGGGATATGGAACGTTCTTTGGGGATCTTTGGGGATCAGCGCGACAACCGGTATCGGAGATTTTCCCCATGCATCATTGGCCTCCGCATATTGGCGGAAATTCTCATGCTGGCTCGCCATCATGTCGTAAACCTCGTCGCGCAGGGCTCCGTGGAGCTCTACTGCTTCAACATCGAAGTACTCCTTGTTGAACTCGACCGCCAGCTGATCTGGCCTAGCGATGATGTTGTGATACCACGCCGGGCGTACTCCGGCGCCCGCATACGACGCGAACAGAAATATTCGCTGTGTACGATCGTCCTCCCTGACAAGGGGATCCGGAAGACAGGCAACAACCGTTAATCGCTTAACACCAGACTTCGCCCCGACCGTATGTAAGACGACGCAATAGAAATCTTTCAAGAAAGGGTCTTCGGCTAGCACGCCACTATTCCGTAGAATCTCCGCGTTCCGCAGATTTATATCGGTAATCGTATCCCGATAATCATCACTGATCGCATAATCTCGCGACAGGACATGATCGGCTTCAGAATCATCGCTTTCCATTTTTTAACCTTTCTCTTGACAATTTTTAATTCGTCCGAGCTGGCCTGCCACGCCAGTACGGGTACGTGCCGTAGCGGACGCCAAACACAACAGAAAAGCCCAGATGAGCGAAAGATATCTCTACAACGACTCGGCGATTAGTTGACACATCAATTACTATACAGGACGCGAGTCACATTCCACGGTGACGTAGCTCATGCACTGGACCGGCTCCGCTGGAGCCTGCCGCCGATTACATAAGGTTCCGGCATCTCCCGCATACCCTGTCCTGGAGACGCCATCAGCAGATCACTCGCGGGGTGATTCGAATATCAGGCACATGCGGGTTGACCACGGCGCAACCAAAGACGACACCAATGCCGGGTAATCAGTCGGCTTCGGGCGCCGCGTTTCCATCGGAACTGCGGCGCCCGAAATGCAGCTGCGCGTTGCGCCGCGCTGTCAGTCTGCGGATTCGAATCTAGAGGGGACTGGAAACTCTTCGATGGTTTGCAGATGGCCGAGCAGCGATTTGTAAACTTCCGCCAGTACCTTAATTTGCTCCGGAGTCAGTTGATCAATGTAATGCTTTCTCACGCGGTCGACTTGACCCGGAACGGCCTCCTTGAGGACGCTCATACCGTGGTCTGTCAAATAGGCGTCGGCTCCCCGCTTATCAGCCGTGTTTCCCACCCGATAGACGAGCCCTCGCGCTTCCATGCGTTTGATCTGATGTGAGATTCTGCTCCGGGACCATCCCAACGAGGCAGCAAGATCGCTCATTGCTAACTTCGCCCCCTCTGAATCCGCCAGGGTGATCAAGACCCGGTAGTCAACGAACGAGAGCCCCGACGCCTCGGTCAGCTCGCGTCCAATCTGGGCGAATAACAGATCCATGACTATTACTTGCCCTTGCCATGCCCGTTCCTCGGTCTGGTTCAACCAGTTCACGTCCCCCAGGCCGGCCACCCACTCACGACGACTCATACGGTTCAAGCTACCGCCGATTAGCGGTGACAGATCTCCCCAAGACCCTCATGGAGATTGACCTCAGCTCAGCACTGGACGGCCAGAACGCAGGGATGCGCAGTACCACCAACCGTCTAGCAAATTTCCCCCGCGCGTGTTAGTCACCATGGCATCACTCCGGTGTCTTCATGCAGCAGCCCAGTGGGGCCATGATCGCCGAGGGTGGCCATGGCGGCAATCAGCTTCGCCGCATCGGCTGGGGACTTGGGGCCTGAGTGGCCGTTCAAATCCGTGGCGACCCAGCCTGGGTTCACCGCGTTCACCTTGAACCCCGCGGTGCGCAATTCCCGTGCATACATGGCAGTAATCGCATTAACAGCAGCCTTCGATGAACCATAGGCAAGCTGGCTAGCGCCGAGCATCTCCGCCTGATCACTGCCCATGATGGTTATGGATCCGCCAGAGCTGGATACATTCACAATGCGCGGCGCGGGCGAGCGACGCAGCAGCGGAAGCAGCGCATGCGTAACACGAACTAGTCCAACAACATTCACCTCAGAGGTGTCACGCACCAGCTCGGCGGTTGTCTGCGACGGCGGGCGCTGCTGATCGAGATTGATCCCGGCGTTGTTGACGAGCACATCGAGGTGCCCGAACTGGAAATCCACCCACTTGGCCGCAACTTCCACCGACTGCGGATCGGTAACATCAAGATGCACGAACCGCACATCCAGCCCCTCGTCGGTGAGCTCCAACACGGAGTCAATGCCCCGCCCTTCATCCCTGGCGCCGAGCAGCACTGTCCATCCCAGACCGGCCAACTCGCGGACGGCCGCCAAACCAATACCTTTATTGGCGCCGGTAACCAAAGCCGTAGTCGCTGATGTCATGTTTGCCTCCAATACGTCAGGTGCCGACTCCGCCGCAGTGAGACCGGATATTTGATTGATACGTCAACCATATGCGTGCGCCCCAGTGCTGTCAAACAGTTCGGCGTTGCGGGGCCCTACCCGACGAACAGCGGCACGTACATCCCACTGCGCCACCGACGGAGGCAGATGCACGATCCCCATGGACGCGCGAGGCGCCCCCTCCGAGCGCGGACCGCAAGCGAACAGAGAAGGTCAAGAAGACCTAACCGCCACCAAGCGGCTACCCCCGGGTGTACGCCGGCCCTTCGGGTAGCAGGTGCTTGTCAACAAGCTTGTGCCAACGTCGTTGCCGGTACCGAAAGAGAACCACTACCCCCTTGGCGATAAGCGGTGTCAAGAATCCGGCGTCGAGATCGATCCGGTCGCTGTACCGGCAACGATGATCACCTGCTTGTTCCACATGCAGGGTGTGATTCCAGGTGCGCAGCACTCCCCCGTGTTCGTTGGTCCGGACGGTCCGGCCCTCCTCGTTGACCTCGACCACATGAATCGTGTGCCGGTACAACGGGATCAGATGTAAGCCCCACAGCCGAGCGGTTCCGCGCTCACCCACCCGCATGGGTTCGGTGCGCCCGGAAAGGGCTGGTGCCCCGAAGATTCCGCGACACACATAGAGGAACGTGCCGGCGTATTGCATAGCGCCCCACACCCGATCGGCGTCCGTGGGCAGTTCGGTCTCCAGATATACCGATCTCATATCTCTATCCCTTTCATACCAGCAGCTCAGAGACTATTATGAGTAATTACTCGCATTATTGGTACTCGCTTTTGAGGGAGATGACGGACCGTTGCCCAGTCCTCGCCTACAGCCGCGCAAGCAGCCCCGACAGGACCGCGCCGAAGTCACCCGTCAGCGCATCCTGGATGGCGCTGCTCACGTTTTCGCCGACTTCGGCTATGCCGCCGGGACCACCAACCGCATCGCCGAACGCGCTGACGTATCGATCGGCTCGCTGTACCAGTACTTCCCCAACAAAGACTCCATCCTCATCGAGCTCATGACGGCTCACACCAAGGAAGGGTTTGCGCTCATCCAACGGCATCTGACTGCGGGACTGCCGGATTCGGTGGAAGGCATGCTACGCATCTTCGTCAGAGCGGCCATCGACAACCATCGCGACAACCCGAGGCTGCACCGGGTGTTGTTCGAAGAGGCGCCACGACCAGCTGAATTCCTCGCGATGCTGCACCAATCCGAGGATGTCGTGGTCGCTGCTGCCGAGGCGATTCTGGCGGCACACCCGGAAGTGCGGGTGACGGAAACGGCAATGGCCGCAAGGATGGTGGTGGCCGCTATCGAGTCCTTGGTGCACCGTCTCATCGCGGGTCCTCGCCCGGTCGACCCGCAGCCGTTCGAGGATGAGCTGGTCAGCATGCTGACGCGTTACCTGACGGGGTGAGGATCAATGCAGGTGGTCGGCGATCTGTCCTTGTTCGCCGAACAGCACGGCATTCCACTTCGCGATGAGCTCGGTGTTGTCGACATCATCGGGGTGAAAGTCTTTGCGGCTGTATGACAGTAGTCGCCGAAACACCTCGCGAGAGAAGAAGGGCGAGCGGAATAATCGGAGGGCACTGCGAAAGAAGATACGAGGGTTGTAGAAGTCACGGTCCCGGAACAACGATAGGAACGATGCACATGCGGCGAGTGCGGAGAACCCAAATGTCGTGAACCACATGACGAAAACCCGCATCCGGTTACTTCCGCCGACAGCCTGGTAGACGTCGAACGCCACCGTGCGATGCTCGGATTCCTCCAACGCATGCCACAACAGCAAGGATCGAACCTCACCCTGCCCCAACATCTGTTGGGCGCGATCGTCGGTCAGGAGTGTCTCGGCCAGGATCGCGGTGTAATGCTCTAATGCCGCAGTCATCGCGAGGCAGTACTTCGCCGATGAGTAGCGCGTGCGCCCCTCCAGCCCCTTGCGGGTCGCTCGATCAATGAAGGCGGTGGGATAGCCCATCTCCTGCAGGCGCTCGTTGAGCTCGCGGTGCTCGCGGCTGTGCGTGGCCTCCTGGCCGATGAACCCGGCCACCTGTTTCTTCAGCTCCGGATCGGTGATCTGATCGGAGACTGCGCGCACCGAGCGGATCATGAACGCCTCGCCCTCGGGGAAGGCCGCCGAGAGCACCGCAACCACGTGACTCATCGCCAGGTCGCCCTGCACATAGTGGCGCCGCATCGAACCGGTCGGATAGCGAAACTTGATCCGCCGCGTCCTGATTTCCCGTTCCACCGTCACCTCCCCTAGTGCAGATGGCCGGTCAGCTGCCCGTTCTCCCCGAAGAGCTCGGCATGCCATTTGTCGATGAGCTCGGTGTTATCGGAGTCATTCGGGTGGAAACCGGGGCGGTTGTATTCGCCGATCCGGCGGCGCACCTCGCGGCTCAGAAATGGCAAATGTCGTAACGCCGCAATGCTTTTCACCAATCGGATCGGATTGTATGCGGCCTTGTCGCGAAGCAGCGAGATCACCGTCTCGAAGAATGTGGTGTAGATAAAGGCAATGGTCGTACGGCGCATCACCCAGATCCGCATCCGCTCGCTCCCCCCGACCGCGCGGTAGACGTCGAACGTGACGCAGCGGTGCTCGGCCTCCTCGAAGGCATGCCACAGCAGCATGGAACGCACCTCGCCTTCGCCGAGCATGGCCAAGGCACGCTGATCGGTCAGCAGCGTCTCGGCCAGCACCGCGGTGTAATGCTCCAACGCGGCCGTCACGGCCAACGTGTAGATCGGCGGGTAGTTCCGGGTCTGGAAGTTGAAGATCCGACGGGCGAGCCGCTCCACGAACGCGGTGGGATATCCCATCTCCTGGAGGCGCTCGTTGAGCTCGCGATGTTCGCGCCCGTGTGTCATCTCCTGGCCGATGAACCCGGCCACCTGCTTCTTGAGTTCGGGATCCGTGATCTGGTCGGAATAGCGCCGGACCGAGCGGATGAAGAACTCTTCACCCTCCGGAAAAACCGCCGACAGCATCGCCATCATGTGGCTCGACACCAGGTCACCCTGCACAAAATGACGATCCAGCGAACCTGGTTGGTAGCGAAACTTGATACGGCGGGTCTTGATCGGCCTGTCCATACTCAGCTTCCCACTACCCCGCAACGACTGATTTCCGTCGGCACCGCCGACGGGCCCAGGGTACCGCAATTCGCTGATATTCCGATGACCAGGCGTTGACATATACCTATATCGGTATATGTTGGCCATATGGCTCGCACCCCCACCACCGCCGACGCGTTCAATGCGATCGCGGAGGCGAGTCGGCGTGACCTCCTCGGCGCCATCGGCACCGGCGAGGTCACGGTGAACGAGCTGGTGGAGCGGACCCACATGGGCCAGCCCCAGGTGTCAAAACACCTGGGCGTACTCCGCGCCGTCGATCTGGTGCGGGTGCGCTCACACGGGCGACACCGCTTCTACCGCGTCAACGGCACGGCCCTGCGGCCCGTGCATGACTGGGTGG
This sequence comes from Mycobacterium sp., assembly GCA_050701835.1. Classification (GTDB taxonomy): domain Bacteria; phylum Actinomycetota; class Actinomycetes; order Mycobacteriales; family Mycobacteriaceae; genus Mycobacterium. The sequence goes on from JBOGDC010000035.1 coordinate 8,041, forward strand.
CCGCGTTCGAACGCACCTGGAACGCGCGCCTGGATCGGCTCGACGATCTACTCACCGAACTCAAGGAGGAAACAGAATGAGCAACCGCTACGGCAGCGCCACCGTCGAATTACCCTCGGACACCACCATTCTCATTACGCGATCATTCGACGCTCCCGCCGCGCTCATCTTCCGAACACTCACCGAACCGGATCTGGTCAAGCGCTGGTGGGGGTTCGAGACTGCTCAGTGGCAGGTTTGCGAGATCGATCTACGGGTCGGCGGCACCTGGCGGTACGTGGTCAGCCAACCGTGCGAGTCCGAACCAGATATGGAAGTCGGATTCCACGGCGAGTATCGGGAGATCGACGCACCGCATCGTCTGGTGAACACCGAGGTCTTCGAGGGCATGCCGGATGCCGCAGCCCTCACCTCCTCCACCCTCGACGAGGCGGAATCCCACCGGGGAATTACCACCATGCGGGTTCTGGTGGAGCACAGCTCCAAGGAGCATCGCGATGGCCACGTCAACTCCGGCATGGAAGGCGGCATGCAGGTCAGCTATAACCGCATCGAGGATCTGCTACGCGACCTGGGCTGAAATAGGGCGCCCATCGTGCGCGTTGCAGCCACCGTGAGCAACCAATTCACCTCCCAGTACATCGCAGCCAACCCGCAATGGGTCGATGAGCAGATCAAGATCTACGAATCCAGCGGCGGCGTCGAAGGCACCACATTCGACGGCATCCCGGTTGTCGTCCTCTACACCGTCGGCGCGAAGTCGGGGCAGATCCGCAAGGCACCGCTCATGCGGGTCGAGCACCAGGGCGTATACCTGGCGGTCGGTTCGATCGGCGGGGCGCCGAAGAATCCCGCCTGGGTTGCGAACCTGCGTGCCAATCCCGTCATCGAACTGCGAGACGGCGAGAACGTGCAGACCGTCCGCGCCGACGAGATCACGGACGAGGCCGAGCGCACAGCATGGTGGGCACGGGCCGTGGCGGCATTTCCGCCCTATGCCGAGTACACGACGCGCACCCCGCGGATCTTTCCACTGTTCACCCTCACTCCGGTGAGTTAGCGGCCGCCTTCTTGCGTTCGATATCGGCCAGTGCCTCGGCGAGCTGCGCACGCTGCGCCGCCGAGGCGTCCCAGGCCACCTTCCGGTTCTTGACGACCCTGGCCGGCGCTCCCACGGCAATCGAATAGTCCGGAATAACGCCCTTGACCACCGCATGAGCACCCAGCACGCAGCCGCGCCCGACGATCGTGTCCCGCAGAACAGTCACCTTGGTGGCGATCCAGGTGTCCGGCCCGATCCGCACGGGGGTCTTGATGATCCCCTGGTCTTTGATCGGCACGGTGATGTCATCCATGATGTGGTCGAAATCGCAGACGTAGCACCAGTCGGCCATGAGGGCGGAGTCGCCGAACTCGATGTCGATGTATGCGTTGACGACGTTGTCCTTGCCGAACACCACCTTGTCGCCAAGGCGCAGGGACCCTTCATGGGCACGCAGCGAGTTCCCGTCGCCGATGTGCACCCATCTGCCGATCTCCATCCGCGCCAGCTCGGGTGTGCAGTGGATCTCGACGTTCTTGCCGAGAAACAGCATGCCGCGCGTGACGATGTGCGGGTTCGAGAGCTTGAACTTGAGCAGCCGCCAGTACCGCACCAGGTACCACGGCGAATATGCCTTGTTGGCGATCACCCATCGCAACGAGGCCATGGTCAGGAACTTGGCCTGCAGCGGGTCCCGCAGGCGCTGCCCGCGCCACCGCTTGTGCAGCGGCGCACCCCACATCGTCGTCATGGCCGCACAGCCTACGGGACCTCCAGATCCCGACCGACTACCCTGCGATGAGTCCCCCGCGGGCGGGAGGTGCCCCCAGCTGACTCGAACAGGAAGGAGCGCCGTCCGGTGCTTTCCAGGGCACGACTGTGCGCGACCTTCTTGGTTATTGCATCCATGGTGTTGTCGGCCGGATGCTCCGGCGACGATTCGTGGGTCAAGATCAAGGCGGCGGCCGGCTGGTCCGCGACCTACGCCGACGCGCACAACAGCAGCTACACAGCCACTGAGGGAGCCCGCGACCTCACCCTGGAGTGGAGCCGGAACACCAAGGGCCAGATACGCAGTTCCGCGGCGATCGGTATCGACAACATCATTGCGGTGAGCGCCGACACCCCGTCCGGCTGCACGCTCATGGAGTGGGAGAACAACAACGCCGGGCGCCAGCGGTGGTGCACCCGGATGGTCACCGGCAGCCCATGGTCCGGACCGCTCGCCGACGGATACAACAACCTCTATCTCGGCCAGCCCGGTGCCGTGGTGTCGTTTCCGCCCACCCAGTGGATCCGGTGGCGTAAGCCCGTCATCGGCGCCCCCACCACACCCAAGATCGTTGAGCCAGGCCGACTCCTGATCGTCACGCACCTGGGGCAGATCGTGATTTTCGACGCCCAGGGAGGTGATGTGGTCGGGACCCCGATGGATCTGCTCGAAGGGGTCGACCCGGCCGATCCGCAACGCGGCCTGCGCGATTGCGAAGCGGCGCGTCCCGCATGCCCGGTATCGGCGTCGCCGGCGTATGACCCGGAGACCGGCACCATCGTCACCACGCTGTGGCAGCCCGGTAAGCCGGTACCGGTACTGCTGGGAATCACCTACGACGCCGATGGAAAAGTAACGCTGAAACACAAGTGGGCCAACAAGATCATCGACGAGGGCGTCATCGGCTCTCCCGTGATGTCTCATGACGGCGAGACGGTCTACATCAACGATCGCAAGGGTTCGCTGCACGCAATGCGCACCTTCGACGGCAGCCAGAAATGGTCGGTGCCGTTGGGGTTCAATGCCATCACCCCGCCGTCGGTCGCACCGGACGGGACCATCATTGCCGGCAGTGGTGACAAGGCCGCCCTGGTAGCTATCAAAGATGCCGGTAGCACGGGTGAAATCGCCTGGCGTCGAGATGATCTCGTTCCTCTCGCGACGTCAAGCCAGGCGGCCGGGAACGTGGGATACGCCGTCGTCAAGGACGGCGACAAGGGTCTCGCTCTGGTGGTGTTCAACACTCCGGACGGGGCCACCATCAATCGCTACCCACTGCCCGATGCGGCAGGCTTCCCCGCGGGGATCTCGATAGCGCCCGATCAGCGTGTGATCGTCACTCTGAGCGAGGGCATGGTGTACGGGTTCCGCCCGGGGACCTAACCGCGCACACAAAAGCCAATGCGCCACTGCCTATTCGGGTGATGACGACCGAGAGCGCTACACCACCGCGCAGCTTCAATCTGGTGCGCAGCACCGCCGGGTCAACGTCGACGCCGCGTACGGTGATTTCCACCGAACCACAATCGCGCGCGGCGAGTGCCTGCCGCAATCGCTTCTCGCTATAAGCCAACGACTCCAGAACGCGGTAGCCCTGCACGCCGCTGGGTACGGAATCCCCGGACAGGTAGGCGATGCGGGGATCTAACTGCCACAATCCATGTCGTGCCGCGTATTGCTGCACCAGACCCGCCCGCACGACCGCGCCGTCGGGGTCGACGATCCACTCCCCCGCCCCGGCGACCGCGCAGTCATCGGGGTCGGCATCGCTGAGTCGATAGCCTTCGCCGACCGTCGAGAGGACGGTGGCGGTCCGCCCTGCCCGCGCGAGCCCGGCCGACCATAAGCACGCCTCACGGACACCACCGTCGAGCGAGACCACCTCGATCTCGCCGCCGAATCCGGTCTGCTCACGTAGTTCCGCGAAATCCAGTCCCGGAGCGCATTTGACGACCAGATCGCGGTCGGCGTATGCCTGCAGCACCGCATCCAGGGGCGGCGTGTACGCCGACGGATCGAACCGTCGCCGCCCGCCGGAACGGCGACCCGGATCGGCGATAACCACCTCGGCACGGCTGGACGGTGCCAACGCATCGGCCCGGCAGACGAGGACATGTTCGCCAATGTTGTTACGTGCCATCGCTGTTCGCACTGGATCGATATCGCTACCGATCACCGTCGCCGCCACGCCGTCGAGAGCGGCCAGCTCGGTCCCCACCGAACAGGTGACGTCGTGCACAACCCGGCCCGCAAGTCGGGCGGCACGGTGCCGCGCCACCGGCGCCGGAGTCGCCTGCTGTACCGCGTCACCGGTGAACAGCCAGTCGCGCACGTCGCCGAGCTTGACCACTGCCTTGCGCCGCAGCTGCACCGTCTGCGCCAAGACCGCGGCACGGTCACCGAATTCGGTCCTCAGCGCTGCGGTATCGGCCACCAGGGTGCCCGAGGAGAGCTCAAACGTAGATGCCCGCCCCAGTGCAATCCTGCCCGCCTCGGATGACAGATAGGCGACGTCGGCAGTGTTGAACACCGGCGGGTTATCGGCGAGCTAGGAAGACTTGAGCCCCGTGATCATCACGTTGTAGTACCAGCCCTTAGGCACCACGTGACGCCAGACGTTCTCGTCCACCCAGCTCAGCGCCTTCCAGCCGCCGAACGCGAATTTCGCCCAACCCCAGCCCAGCTTGCCGGACGGCACCGTCGATTCGAACGTGCGCACCGGCCAGCCCAGCATGGCGGCGGTGAACTCTTCGCTGGCGGTCTTCACCTCCACAGCGCCGGCGCTGGTGGCCATCTTCTCCAGGTCGGCCGGATCAAAGGTGTGCAGGTCGACGACCCATTCCAGGGCCGCGGCCCGCGAGTTCTCGTCGAGTTCCTCCTGCGGACGCCGCCAACTCTCCAAGCCAGGAAGCTTCATCGCCTGGACCGTGGCCTTCCACGTCAGATTCGCGAGCGCGCGGGCATACAGATTCCCGACGGTAGTGGGCTCGCCGGCGAAGATGAACCGTCCACCCGGCTTGAGCACCCGCAGCACCTCACGCAGCGACAGCTCCACATCGGGAATGTGGTGCAGCACCGCATGGCCCACCACCAGATCGAAGGTGTTGTCGTCATAGGGAATCCGCTCGGCGTCGGCCACCCTGCCGTCGACGTCCAGGCCCAACTCCTTGCCGGTACGCGTGGCGACCTTGACCATGCCCGGGGACAGGTCGGTGACCGAACCACGGCGGGCGACACCTGACTGCATCAGGTTCAGCAGGAAGAAACCAGTGCCACAACCCAGTTCTAAGGCGCGCTCATAGGGCAGCTCACGCTGGTCCTCGGCGGGCACGATGGCGTCGAACCGGCCGCGCGCATAGTCGATGCAGCGTTGGTCGTAGGAGATCGACCATTTCTCGTCGTAGGTCTCGGCTTCCCAGTCGTGGTAGAGGATCTGGGCCAGCTTGTTGTCCTCGAAGGCAGCAGCGACCTGCTCGGCGGTGGCCTTGGTCGTCGGCTCGGAAATCTCCGTCATGGCCGTCAGCCTAACGCCTGGTTAGGCTCCCCTGAACCGGGCCGTCCCTGGGCCGATCTCCAGCTGAGCGGCTATCCCGTCCACCCGGTCCTGTGTCGCGAACACCTGGCAAAACAGCTCGCGTTCCCTGTCCAATCCCCCGGCAAGTGGACTGTCGAAGCCATGGTCGATGGCCTCCTTGGCAGCGGCCAGCGCCCGGGGCGGCCCGTCGACGAAGCGTCGAGCCCACGCCGCAGCCTCCGTGTAGACATCGTCGGGGGCCACCATCTGATCGATGAGCCCCATCCCCTGAGCCTCCTTGGCCCCGACGAAGCGGCCGCTGAACACCATCTCCTTGGCGCGGCTCAGCCCGACGACCCGTGCCAGCCGCGCTGTCCCGCCGCCGCCGGGGATCATGCCGACCAGAATCTCCGTCGAGCCCACCTTGACGTTATCCCCCGCGATCCGCCAGTCGGCCGCCAACGCCAGCTCGAGACCGCTGCCCAACGCGTATCCGGTGATCGCCGCGACGGTGGGCTTGGCCAATTCCGCCACCGCCGTGATCGCGGCCTGCCGGTCAACGGCACTGCGCGCCATATCGTCACCAGTCAACTCGGCAAGCTCTGCCAAATCGTCACCCGTGCAAAAAATTTCGTGTCCGCCATAGACGATGACGACTCTGATGTCCTCGCGGGCGTTCGCCTCCGCCGCCGCCTGGGCGAGCTCGCGGTACATCTGTCGGGTGAGAGTGTTGGTGGGCGGTCGCGAGAGCGCGATCGTACCGATACCGGGATGCTCGGGCGCCGTGCGCACCGAGACGAACTCGGGCTCTGTCATGCCAGCTCCGGTCCGGTCACCTCGGGCACCTCCATGGCGCCCTGACGGGCCGCCTCATACCGATCGACGTCGTCGAACTGGACGAACCACCGGCCGTCCGCCTCTTTCAGGATGGGCATGATCGGAACGATCTCCCGCGAAGCGGTCAGGACCTGCGCGACCGTCGCGCCCGCCGAGGACACGGCGTCGAGCTGCGACCAGGTGGGAGGGAGCAGGAAGCTGCGGCGCTCGGTGAACGCGGCGATGGCGGCCTCGGGGGTCTGCCAGCCCGAAGCGACCGCCTCGGTGGTGTCACCATCGGCGTCCTGCCCCGCGGGCAACGCCGCGACGAAGAAGAAGGTGTCGTATCGCCGCGGCTCGGCCTCCGGGGTGATCCAGTTGGCCCACGGCCGCAGCAGGTCCGCCCGCAGCAGCAGCCCTTCGCGCTGCAGGAACTCGCCGAAGGACAACGTCTTGTCGGATAGGTCATTGCGCGCCTGCCGATATGCCGCGGCGTCCCCAACGATTTCGGCGTCGGAGGTGCCGGCGAACAGCACGCCGCATTCCTCGAACGTTTCGCGCGCAGCGGCACACACCAGGGCCGACGCCAGCTCGGGCGTCACGCCGAGCTGATGGGCCCACCAGTCGACGTCGGGACCCACCCACGGCAGATCGGCACGAAGATCACGGGAGTCGACCCCGCCACCCGGGAAAACCGTCATTCCGCCGGCGAAGGCCATGGCGTTATCGCGGCGCATCAGGAACGCCTCGACACCGACGGCACCGTCGCGAATCAGCACGACCGTGGCAGCGGGCTTCGGTTGGGGTGGTGTCACTACTGCCTCCTGGAATGTGCGGCGCGGGGCCGGGCACGTCGCGCGAAGTAACGCCCGTCGATCATCTCAACCAGGATCGACTGGCCGAATGCGCGGGACAAGTTCTCGCTGGTCATCACGTCCGCCAGCAGACCCTGAGTGACGACCTCTCCCTCCGACAGCAACAATGCGTGGCTGAACCCGGGCGGGATCTCCTCCACGTGGTGTGTCACCAGAACCATCGCGGGCGCATCCGGATCGGCGGCAAGTTCTCCCAAGCGCGCCACGAGTTCCTCACGTCCGCCCAGATCCAGTCCGGCGGCCGGCTCATCGAGGAGCAGCAGTTCGGGGTCTGTCATCAGCGCACGCGCGATGAGCACTCGCTTGCGTTCACCCTCGGACAGCGTGCCGTAGGTGCGCTCGGCCAAGTGTTCGGCGCCGAGGGTTTCGAGCATGTCCACCGCACGCGCGGTGTCGACGTCCTCGTACTCCTCACGCCAGCGGCCCAGCACCGCATAACCGGCCGAGACCACCAGATCTCTGACTACCTCGTTATCGGGGATCCGCTGCGCGAGTGCTGCTGAGCTAAGGCCAATCCGGGCCTTCAGCTCAGAGACATCGACACGCCCCAGCTGCTCGCCGAGGATGGCAGCACTTCCCGAGGTGGGGTGTTCCATGGCGGCCGCGATCCGCAGCAATGACGTCTTTCCCGCACCATTAGGCCCAACCACGACCCAACGCTCGTCAAGCTCTACCGACCAGGTAACCGGCCCCACCAACACCTTGTGATCGCGGCGCAGCAGGACATCGCGGAAGTCGAGCAGAAGGTCCGGATCAATTTCTGACACATGCTCTTCACGCAAGCGTTCATCGACCACCCGACCTATCGTGCCGCATGGGTCGCGCGGGAAGGCGGGCGGGAGTCAGCTCAGCGCGGCGGACGGGAGCCATCTCCACCAAGCATCCAAACCCTTATCGCGTATCCTCATCGATACGTCAGCAAGCTCGGAGGGAATTCTAGTCAACGACATGGCAAACGATCTTGATCCGGATCCTTACCTCGAAACCGTGTATAACATCGGGCTTGCGAACCATCGACTGATCGCGCAGCTCGACGCCGAGGCGAACCGAATTCAGCAACGTGCAGTTCACGGTGAGAATCGGACATGGATATGGGATGACCTCAAGGTGTGGCGTCGCCGGGTAGATGCCTTGCAGTCCCAGTTGCGCCGCGATACCACAGCCGTCGGGCGCCTGATCGATGCCCATCGGCGAATCAACGGGTCAGGGCAAGTGACCGATAGCAGCACATCAAACCAAGATCCTTTGGCAGATAGCAATCGCGGGCCACTCTATCCATTCAAGGATTCCCGATCACAAGAGGAATTCGTCACACGACTTAACCGGGTATTCGCCGTCCTCCACACACCGGGTCGCGGCCCGTATTCCAATAGCGAATTTCTTGTGTTCATGCGAACCGGCGGGACGGTGGTCTCGGCACCCTATCTTTCACAGTTGCGGAATGGGCAGCGTGGTAGGCCTTCCATCCAGGCATTGGAGGGCATCGCCCACGCATTTCGCATCGATGTCCGTTACTTCACCGATAGTGGCTACGCCGACGAACTAGAAGAGGATTTGACCGCACTCGAACTCGCCCAGAACCCCGTGGTGGCCGAGCTGACATCCAAGCTGCTCAGCCTTCCGAAGATCGTTCGGGAACAGCTGCTGACCGAGGCCGAGTCAATGGACGGACGGTCGGGTCAAGCGGCTACGTCCTGAGGTGATCCCAACGGTTCTGGGCATGGGGCGGTGTCGCGCTGCGTACTCAGCACAGAACCCCAGCCGCTCACCGCCAGCAGCCGCCGCGGCACCAGCCGGAGCACCACCTGAATAAGGGGCCCGATACCCAGTGCGTACAGCACGGTGCCCACCCCGACGCTCCCGCCGAGTAGCCAGCCCGTCGCAACCACAAGGACCTCGATGGCGGTTCTGATCAGCCGTACGGACCGGCCGGTGCGATGAACCAGTCCAGTTGTCAGTCCATCACGTGGTCCCGGACCGAGCCCCGCTCCGACATAAAGCACCGTCGCGATCGCGTTCAGCACTACACCGCCGACCAGGAACGCCACGCGCGCCGCCATCGCCGACGGAGCCGAAAGCCAGGCCAGCGTCGAGTCGACCGAGATCGCTATGACCACGATGTTCGCGATGGTTCCCACACCGGGCTTGTTGCGCAATGGGATCCATGCGAGGAGCACGACAACACCGGTAACCGCCGAGGCGAGCCCGATGCTCATCCCGGTGCGTAGCGACAAGCCCTGGTGGAACACATCCCACGGATCCAGTCCGAGCCCGGCGCGCACCATGAGCGCCATCGACACCCCGTACAAGTACAAACCCACCAGCAGCGCGGTGCCGCGCGCACTCCAACCAACCCATTTCCCGCTCACCATATGAGTTTCTCGACCAACTGGCTTGTTTTTCAATAGCCAGTTGAGTAACACTGGCTTTTATGCCCGATCGCGTGGTTACTGCCGACACCCTGGCCCGTCACCTCGGCCAATGGCGCACCGCGGGCTCTGCGGGGCCCGCCTACGGAGCGCTGGCCGACGCGGTCAGGCTGCTCATCATCGACGGCCGGCTCCCCCTCGGCGCCAGCATCCCCAGTGAACGAGCACTGGCCACTGCGCTACGGGTAAGCCGAACCACCGTCACCGCCGCCTATGCCGAACTGCGCGAGAGCGGATACCTACGAGGACGCCAGGGAGCCCGTAGCACAACCGCACTGCCCGGACCTGACCGATCCGATTCGGCCACAATGGGATTGGCCAGCCCGATGATCGATTTGCAGAACGCCGCGACCGCCGCACCGGCCGCCGCGGTGCTCGATGCGTACCAGATGGCGCTGACCAAGCTGCCCACCCATCTGCGCGGAATCGGTCACGAGTTGGTGGGCATACCGGAGCTGCGGCCCCGCATCGCCGAGCACTTCTCGCGACGCGGGCTACCCACCACCGAAGACCAGATCATGGTGACCTGCGGTGCTCAGCAGGCCATCGCACTGCTACTCGGTGCATTCGTAGAGCCCGGTGATCGGGTGCTGGTGGAACAGCCGGGCTATCACGGTGCGCTCGATGCAATCGCCCAACGTGGCGGACGCCCGGTTCCGGTGCCGATGCACACCCACGAGCGCGAGTCTGGCTGGGATATGACCGGCATGGAGACCACCATCCGCCAGACGGCCCCCAACCTTGCCTACCTAGTGCTCGACAACCACAACCCCACCGGCCTCACCATGCCGCTGGCGCAGCGAAAGACACTGGCGGACATCATCTCCCAGACCCGGACCCGCACGGTCGTCGACGAGTCGCTCGTCGGCGCCTGGCATGAAGCACCCGGCCCCGCCCCGATGGCCTCGCTGGTATCCCGCCCCGACCTGGTCATCACCATCGGATCGATGTCGAAGTCGTTCTGGGGAGGGACGCGAGTCGGCTGGATCCGTACCGACCGCACCACCGTCGCCCGGCTGGCCGCGGTGCGCTCCGCTATGGATACGGGTACCCCGATCCTCGAGCAGTTGGCCGCCGCCGAGCTGCTGGAACATGCCGACGAAGTGGAGGCCAGCCAACGCGAGACGCTGCGGGCACGCCGTGCCCTGGTGGTGACGGAGCTCAATAGTCGGCTCCCCGATTGGGAGCTCCAGGAAGCCGATGGCGGACTGTGCATCTGGGCGCGTCTGCCCGCCCCGATGAGCACGGCGCTTGCTGCTGCCGCCGCGCGTCTGGGGGTGCGTATCGCTGCGGGCCCACGGTTCGGCGTCGGCGGATCGCTGGAGAGGTTCGTGCGTGTGCCCTTCACTCAGCAGGATGAGCAACTGCTGCGCGGGGTGGAACTACTCGCCCAAGCCTGGCACACCGTGACAGGTGCTGCGCCGCTGGCCGATTCGGCAATGGTGGGCTAGGCGCGGGCGCTCAGTCGTCGATGATTTCGACACGGCGTACGCCGCCGTCGACCGCGTCGGCGGCCTCGATCTCGGCGCGGGTGACCCCGAGAATGAACAGCACGACGTCCAGGTACGGCTGCCTCACTGACGCGTCGGCCACCTCGCGCAACGCGGGTTTGGCGTTGAATGCGATGCCCAGCCCCGCCGCCGAAAGCATGTCGATATCGTTCGCGCCGTCACCGACCGCCACGGTTTGTGCCATCGGAACGCCGGCCTCGTAGGCAAATTGCCGCAGCGCCTTGGCCTTACCGGGACGGTCCACAACCTCCCCGATCACCCGCCCGGTGAGCTTGCCGTCCACGATCTCCAACACGTTGGCCGCCACGAAGTCGAGGGCCAGTTCGTGCGCCAGGGGCTCGATCACCTGCCGGAACCCGCCCGACACCACACCGCACGAATACCCGAGCCGACGCAATGTCCGGATGGTGGTGCGGGCGCCCGGAGTGAGCACCAGCTCTTCGGCGACCTCATCCAGCACGGACTCCGGCAGCCCGGCGAGTGTGGCCACCCGCTGATGCAGGGACTCCGCGAAGTCCAGTTCCCCGCGCATGGCCGCCTCGGTGATGGCAGCGACCTGTTCAAGCGCTCCTGCCCGGTCGGCCAGCATCTCGATGACCTCGCCCTGTACCAGGGTCGAGTCCACGTCAAAGACGATGAGCCGCTTGGCACGCCGGTCCAGGCTGCTGTGCTCGACGGCGATATCCACCGGCTCGTCGACGGCCACCTGGGCCATCGCGGTGTGCAGGTCGACATCGGTGAGACGGTCCTGCGGCACGGTGACCCGCAGCTCCAGGCCGGTCACCGGATAGTCGGCGATCCCCCGGATGAGGTCGATGTTGATCCCGAGACCGGCCAACTGACGGGCTACAGAGCCGAACGCACGCGCCGTAACTGGCCGACCGAGCACCACGATGGTGTGGGTGGATGGATCCCGGATGATCGAGCTGTCCCCGCCCAATTCGACGTCCACATCGAATCCCAGCGTGTGCATGGCCTCTTCGAGCTCGTCCTGTAGCGCTTCGACTGCATCGTCGCGGCCCTGCGCCTTAACGAGCACACCGAGCGTGAGCTTGCCGCGGATAACGACCTGCTCGACATTCAGCAGATCGACGTCGTGGCGGGAGAGGACCCCCATGAGCACCGAGGTGACACCGGGTTTGTCGGCCCCGGTGACGGTGACAAGAACCGTGACGTGCCCGTCTTGGTAGGTCGTCACCACCTGGCTACTTGTGGCCGCCACCCACATGCGCCTCTGCGCGCATGCGCTCGGACATGTGCGGGTAATGCAACTCGAATGCCGGGCGCTCCGAACGGATTCGGGGCAGCTCGGAGAAGTTATGCCGCGGCGGCGGGCAGCTGGTGGCCCACTCCAGGGAGTTGCCGTAGCCCCACGGGTCATCGACCGTGACGACCTCGCCGTAGCGGTAGCTCTTGAAGACGTTCCACAGGAACGGCAGTGTCGAGGCACCCAGGATGAAGGCGCCCACCGTCGAGAAGCTGTTCAGGAAGGTGAAGCCGTCGGTGGGCAGATAGTCGGCGTACCGGCGCGGCATGCCCTGGTTACCCAGCCAGTGCTGCACCAGGAAGGTGGCGTGGAACCCGATGAAGGTCAGCCAGAAGTGGAACTTGCCGAGACGCTCGTCCAGCAGACGGCCCGTCATCTTCGGGAACCAGAAGTAGATACCGGCGTAGGTCGCGAACACGATGGTGCCGAAGAGCACGTAGTGGAAGTGCGCGATCACGAAGTACGAGTCGGTGACGTGGAAATCGACCGGGGGCATGGCCAGCAGCACGCCGGTCAAACCACCGAACAGGAAGGTGACGAGGAAGCCGACCGAGAACAACATCGGCGTCTCGAAGGTCAACTGCCCCTTCCACATGGTGCCGATCCAGTTGAAGAACTTGATACCGGTCGGGACCGCGATCAGGAACGTCATGAAGGAGAAGAACGGCAGCAGCACGGCGCCGGTGGCGTACATGTGGTGCGCCCACACCGCGATGGACAGCGCGGCGATACCCAGGGTCGCGTAGATCAGCGTCGTATAACCGAAGATCGGCTTGCGGCTGAACACCGGGAAGATTTCCGAGACGATGCCGAAGAACGGCAGCGCGATGATGTACACCTCGGGGTGCCCGAAGAACCAGAACAGGTGCTGCCAGAGCAGGACTCCGCCGTTGGCGGGGTCGAAGATGTGGGCACCGAGGTGGCGGTCGGCGGCCAAACCGAACAGCGCGGCGGTCAGCAGCGGGAAGGCCAGCAGCACCAGAACGCTGGTCACCAGGATGTTCCAGGTGAAGATCGGCATCCGGAACATGGTCATACCGGGGGCGCGCATACACACCACGGTGGTGATCATGTTGACCGCACCAAGGATGGTGCCCAGACCACCGACGGCCAGACCCATGATCCACAGGTCGGCACCGGCACCCGGTGAGTGGATGGCGTCGGTTAGCGGGGTGTAGGCGGTCCAGCCGAAGTCGGCGGCGCCACCGGGGGTGATGAAGCCCGCGATAGCGATCATGGCGCCGAACAGGAACAGCCAGAAGGAGAATGCGTTCAGACGCGGGAAGGCGACGTCAGGTGCGCCGATCTGCAGCGGCAGCACTACGTTCGCGAAGCCGAACACGATGGGTGTCGCGTAGAACAGCAGCATCACGGTGCCGTGCATGGTGAACAGCTGGTTGAACTGTTCGGTCGACAGGAACTGCAGACCCGGTACGGCCAGCTCGGCGCGCATGAACAGCGCCATCAGGCCGCCGATGAGGAAGAAAGCGAAGCACGCGACCAGGTACATGATGCCGATCAACTTGTGATCGGTGGTCGTGATCATGCGATAGATCAGAGTGCCCCGGGCGCCCATACGGGGCGGGAACGGGCGGCTGGCCTGCAATCCACCAATTGGGGGTGCTTCGGCAGTCACGACTCCTCCGATTCCTTGTCGCGCGCAGTCTCTCCAGATGGCTGCATCTTCGGTGAATCCTAGCCCGCGTCACCCCCGATCGCGGAGCGGGTCCTACACAGAGTCGTATTTGGGTGGAGCGGGCGTGGTCACTGGGCCCTTTCGCGGTCCTACCCGCGTGTTCGCCGCCCCGAGCGGTAAGTTCAACCGGGTGCAGACAGTGAGACTCAGCGGCGCCGCGGCCATGTTGGCAGCGGTTATCGCGGTGACAGTATCCGGCTGTACCGAGAAGCCCACCAACGAGACTCCGAGCACCCTGGTCACCAGCCCCACAAAGATCGCCAACGCCGGGGTACTGGGCAATGCGCGCAAACCGGACGAGTCGTGCGCCAAGGACCCCGCAGCCCTCAACCCGGATGCACCACGCGAAGTGCGCCACGCGCAAGGCGAGACCGAAGTGCCCGAGGATGCCAAGCGCATCGTGGTCCTTGACGGCGGCGCGATCGACACCCTCTGCGCGCTGGGGCTGCAGGATCGGATCGTGGGCGTGGCGCTGCCGGACCGGGCAACCACTCCCCCTTCGTACCTGGGCACCGTCGTGCACAACCTGCCGTCGATTGGTTCGATGGCCTCCCCGGACCTGGCCAAGATCGGTGCCGTCAAGCCCGACCTCATCCTGAGCTCAGCCAGCGAGCAGGACGCCTATGTCGACTTGAGCGCCATCGCGCCCACTGTCGTCGTCTCCGGACGCGATCTGGCCGAGCACGTCCGCCTGGTGGGTAGTGCCACCAGGCGTGTCGAAGACACCGACAAGCTGTGGTCGGGTTTCGTGGATGCTGCCAAGAAGGTGGGCCGCGAGAACGACGCCGCACATTTCCAGGCTTCGATCGTCCAGTTCACCGATCAGACGGTGCGGGTATACGGGGCCAATAACTTCCCGGCGTCGGTGTTCACCATGGCGGGGTTGGATCGGCCTGCCACACAACGGTTTACCGACACCCCCTTCGTCGAGGTCAGCACCGAGGACTTCTCTGCCGCCGAGGGCGACATCATCTACGTCTCGTTCACGAGCCCGTCCGCGCGGGATCGAGCTGCCAAGATTTTCGGCACCAAACCTTGGATGAAGCTCGGCGCCACTCGGGATAACCGGGTGTTCGCCGTCAACAACGAGGTGTGGCAGACCGGAGACGGAATTGTGGCGGCGCGCGGAATTCTCGATGATTTGCAGCGGGTCAACGCACCGATCAACTAGATCCCGGGGTCGCTCCGCTCCGGTCCGCCGCGCCAACAGATACGCTCCACCTCATGCACCACGTACTGAATATCAGCTACACCCAACCGCTCGATATCGTCGATACGTTCCGCCCCGACCACGCGGCATGGATCGCTGAGGAAATCGAGGCGGGACGGCTGATCCTTGCCGGGCGCAATGAGCACGCGACGGGCGGTGTGCTCATCAGCGGGGATATCAGCGTGGAAGAGGCCGAGGCCCTGATCGCCGCCGACCCGTACACCAAGGCGGGCGTCGCCGAGTATGCGCGCACCGGGTTCACTGTCAGCTTCAAGGGTGCGGGAATACCTTGAGCAACAATGGTTTTCCCGAGAATCGCTGGGGCAATCCCGACAGCGCGTTATCCCGCGTGGCCGGCAGATTCGCCGCAACCAAGCCTGGCTCGTGGACCATCCGCAAGCTGACACCACTGGATCGCGCCGTCATGGAACGCACCGGAAGCCGGTACACCGTGCTGGGCCCTCTAGGCCTGTCGACACTGCTACTCACCACGACAGGTCGCAAGTCGGGCCAGCCCCGGGTCTCGCCACTGCTCTACCTGCGTGACGGCGATCATATCGTGCTGGTGGGCAGCAACTTTGGCCAAGAAAAGCATCCCGCATGGACGACCAATCTGCTGGCCGACCCGCATGCCAAAGTGACATTGGCGGGTCAGACCATCGACGTGGTCGCGACCCTCGCCCAGGGCGCCGAGCGCGACGACTACTACCGTCGCTTCGAGGCGATGCTTGAGGTGTATGCGGCATACAAGGGCCGAACCGGGCGCGAGATAAGGGTTTTCACCCTGAAGCGCGCGGATTAATCACGCCCGTTCCGTTCCGTTGCGGCGCGATCGAACGTGCGGAATTTGTCGGTTCTTCCCAGCTTTCCAACGTAAACCGCACACTCGTGCGAGCCTGCCGCTGGCCGCGTAGGTTCTCGCCTGCCCAACGGTACTAGCCCGTCCCCACAGTCCGCCGCTTCACCGAACGGAGGATGTGGTTGGTAGCCAGTACATGTCCGCGCGAGCCGATCACCAAGGCGCGGTATATCCGGCCACGCAGACCGGGAAAGTCCGCGTAGGTCTGTGCGCGTAATTGCGTACCACCATCGCTTGTTTCACCGAGCTCAAAAACCAGCTCATAGCGCGAGAAGCGATGCTGCCCAGCCAGGCTCAGCCGTCGTTCGGGCTCCATGCCATCGACCGCAAACCCCGCACGCGGGCGGGTGCCCAAGAGCAGACCAATCGGGCTGCGATCCGCCGATCGCAAGAACGCCTCGACGTAGTGCTGCAAGTTCTCCCACACCCGGTCCCGCGGCGCGCTGATACGGATCGCATGCTCATCAATATAGGATGGATGTTCCATATCTCAGGTCTACCAGAATTAGGACGAATATTCCAGATGGCACCCGAACGTAAACACACCAGCGATGCCATCCTCGACGCGGTGCGGTCCTTATTGCTCGACGGAGGCCCGCGGGCCGCAACCATCGCAGCCATCGCCGAGGCCTCCGGCGCCCCGCCGGGAACCCTTAACCACCGCTTCGGAAATCGCGAGGCCATCCTGTCCGCGACGTGGCTGCGAGCGGTCGAGCGCTTTCACGAGCATGCCTTCCGGGCGTTGCACGCCACCGAAGATCCTGTTGAAACTGCCGTGGCGCTGACACTTTCGGTACCCGCATTTGCGCGCGTTTATCCAGGCGACGCCCGGCTGCTGCTATCCCTGCGCAGCGCCGACGTTCTCGGCGCCGACGCTGCCGCCCGACTGGAAGCGATGAACGAACCACTGTTCGCCGCGATGCGGGATCTGACGCGGGCCGTTTACGGCCGCGCCGACGCGCGATCGCGCGACCGGCTCATGCGCGCGGTGGTGGACTTGCCGTATGCCGCAGTGCGCCGGCACATGCCTTCATTGCCCGGGTGGCTGGAAGAGGATCTCGCGGAGTCCGCCCACAAACTCCTAGCAGCGCGATGACGCAAGACTCGGCGCGGCAGGCGTGGTAACTTGGCCATATGACCAACTTGGTCGATCGACCAACATCGGCACGCGGCGGCCGCCGGCGCGAGCAGCTGGTCCACGCGGGAGTCGAGCTGCTCACCGAGGGAGGCTGGCCTGCGGTGACCACACGCGCCGTCGCCGCGCGGGCGGGCACCAACCCCGGTCTGATCCACTACCACTTCGGTGGACTCCCCGGGCTGCATGCCGCGGTGATCCAACACGCGTGCGAGCTGGTGATCAGCCCGCTGATGACAACCTTCCTCGATGCACCCGACACCCGCACCGCCCTAGAGGCGATGCGTGATGCACTCCCCCACACCGCCGGTGACGAGAATGCGATGCGCGTGGCCGTGGAGCTGATCGCCGGGGCCACTCGGGACCCTGCCCTGGGGGCGGTGCTCGGCACCAAACTCAGAGAATTGCGCGGCGAGATCGCCGACCACGTGCGATTACGACACCCCGACTGGTCGCGCCGCCGGGCCGCCGGAATGGCAGTCCTGGTGACCGCATTCATGGACGGATTGGTGCTCCACTACAGCGTCGACCCGAATGTGGCCACCGCCGAAGCCTTTTCCCTACTGCAAGGTCTGCTGGACCCGCCGATCAGTGGCGGGTGATGATGCCAGAAGGAGAACAACAATGAGAATCATTCAGAAACCCCGTCCTCCTAGTGGATTCCGCCGGGTGCTCTGGCGTCTTCCCATCTCTCTGTACCGAGCCGGCCTCGGATTCCTAATGGGCCAACGCCTCATGCTCCTCACGCATACCGGACGGAAATCGGGCCAACCGCGCCAGAGCGTGCTGGAGGTCGTTGGCCGTGAAGAAGGCGGCTATCTCGCCGCATCAGGGTTCGGCGCGGCCGCGGATTGGTTCAAGAACATCCGCAAGACACCCGAGGCCGTCATTCAAGTCGGCAACCGGCGTATCGGTGTCAACGCCACCGTGCTTTCCGCCGATGAGGGGGCGGCGCTCATGGAGCGTTACGCCATGCGGCACCCGAAGGCAGCGCAGCAGCTATGCAAGGTGATGGGCTTTGAGGTCGACGGCACCCCAGGCGACTTCCGCGAGGTCGGCCGGAAGATTCCCTTTGTGAAGTTCACGCCGGTCGCATAGTCGGCACCGAGCGCTTGCCAGGACGTGCACAGCCCGTGCCCGTACACTCCGCGGTCAACTGGATAGCGACGGACTCGGAGGGCAAGTTTGATGAAGACGGCGACCGACTGGGGGACCGAATTATGGCGATCGCTGGTCTGGATCGGTTGGGTATTGCCGGTAACCGTGGCTGTATTCCTCACCGTCGCGTTCTTGATCATTCGGTTCACTCAGTGGGGCCAGCAATTCTGGCGCATCACCGGCCAGTACTTCACCAGTCGCGAGGGGCGGGCCGGTTGGGTCCTATTGGCACTGGTGCTGCTGTCTGTCGTAGTGAACGTCCGCCTGTCGGTGGTGTTCACCTACTACTACAACGACATGTCGGCATCGATTCAGTACATCGTTCAGGCGTTGGCGCGCGACGGAAGCGGAATGCCGGAGGCCAAGGCATTCTTCTGGCTCAACATCCGTCGTTTCTGCCTTTTGGCAGGCATCAACATCGTGGTAGTGGTCACCGACCTCTATCTGCTGCAGGCGTTCATCATTCGATGGCGCGTGTGGCTTACCGAACGCATCACCGTCGACTGGCTTTCGAAGCGGGCGTTCTACCGATCACGGTTCATCGATAACACCATCGACAACCCGGATCAGCGAATTCAGGCTGATATCAACAACTTCGTCGCTATGTCGAGTGCGCCGGAGGCGCTACAGAGCTCTTCGCTACACCTTGCATTCGGTGCTGTGAACGCATGCATCGCGCTACCGTCGTTCACCATCATCCTGTGGGATTTATCGGGCCCGCTGAATGTTTTCGGATTTGAAATGCCAAGAGCCCTTGTATTTCTCACCTACATCTACGTGATCGTAACGACATTGATCGCTTTCCGGATCGGGCGCCCGCTGATCCGCAGATACTTCCTCAACGAACGCCTCAACGCCATGTTCCGTTACGCACTGGTGCGCCTGCGCGACACGTCGGAAAGCGTGGCCTTCTACCGCGGCGAAAAGGCCGAGTCCAAGCAACTCAAAGGCCGCTTCGATGCGATCATCGGCAACTTCTGGCAGCTGGTGTATCGGAGCATGGGTTTCACCGGCTGGAACTTCGCAGTGTCGCAAACCGCTGCCGTTTTCAACTCCGTCCTCCAGGTTCCACGACTGATCGCGGGGCAGATTACGTACGGCGATGTAAGCCAGAGCGCCAGCGCGTCCGCCCAGCTGCAAACCTCCCTATCGTTCTTCCGAAATGCCTATGACAACTTCGCCGCCTACCGCGCCACCGTCATGCGTCTGGACGGGCTATTACAGGCCGACGCGCAGTCGCGCGAGCTGCCCATGTTAGAGCCGGGCAATCAGGATGACGGTGTCACGCTGCATAACATCTATGTCCGTAAGCCCAACGGCGACAGGCTGATCGACGACCTCAATTTCAGCCTCACCGCGGGAGACGCACTATTGATCAAGGGAAGGTCCGGCGGCGGCAAGACCACACTGTTGCGCTCGCTGGCCGGGCTGTGGCCCTACACCGACGGCGACTGGACCCGCCCCGGCGGCGAATACGAGACGCTGTTCCTGTCGCAGATGCCATACCTTCCGCTGGGCGATCTGCGCGCGGCGGTGAGCTATCCGGCGCCCCCCGGCACCTTTACCGACGAGGAATTACGCACCACCCTCGACAAGGTGGCACTTGGTCACTTGTCCGACCGGCTCGACGAGGAATCCGACTGGATCAAGGTGCTCTCCCCCGGCGAGCAGCAGCGCGTCGCGTTCGCGCGATTGCTCCTTATCAAACCCAAGGCGATCTTCATGGATGAGTCGACGTCCTCACTCGACGAGGGACTGGAGTTCGCGCTCTACCGCCTCCTGCGCACCGAGGTGCCCGACTGCACGCTCATCAGCGTCGGCCACCGCAGCACGATCGATCAGCACCACAGCCAGAAGCTCCAGCTGGAGACCGACGGGCGCTGGGCGTTGTCTGCAGTCGGGACGGGAATAACGGGGGCCGAGTAGGCTTTGAATCGGTAGCTTCGTTAACTATCTCAAAAGGACGCATATATGGTCACCGTCTCTGCTTACGCCGCTACGTCCGGCAAGGCACCACTGGTCCCCACCACTATCGAGCGTCGTGAAGTCGGCCCACACGATGTCTTCATCGACATCAAGTTCGCTGGCATCTGTCACTCCGATATCCACACCGTCCGCGACGAATGGGGTCGCGCCAAGTACCCGATCGTCCCTGGTCACGAGATCGCGGGCGTAGTCAGCGCGGTCGGCTCGGAAGTCACCAAGTTCAAGCCCGGCGATCACGCCGGTGTCGGCTGCATGGTCGAGTCCTGCCGCAAGTGTCCCCAGTGTCTCGCCGGACTGCAGCAGTACTGCAGCGGGGGCGGCATGGTCGGCACCTACGGTGCCAAGGACCGCGACGGCACCCAGACACAGGGCGGATACAGCCAGGCCGTCGTCGTCAACGAGGACTTCGTGCTGCGTATCCCCGACAGCCTGCCGCTGGACAAAGCCGCACCGCTGCTGTGCGCGGGTATCACCACCTACTCGCCCCTGCGGCACTGGAACGCCGGTCCGGGCAAGCGCGTTGCCGTCATCGGACTCGGCGGCCTCGGCCACATGGCCGTGAAGCTAGGTGCCGCGATGGGCGCCGAGATCACGGTGCTGAGCCAGTCGCTCAAGAAGATGGAAGACGGGCTGCGCTTGGGCGCCAGCCACTACTACGCCACGTCCGACCCGGACACCTTCAAGAACCTGCGCTATGGCTTCGATCTCATCCTCAACACCGTCTCCGCCAATCTCGATATGGGCCAGTACCTCGGTCTGCTCAATGTGGATGGGACGTTGGTCGAACTCGGTGCACCCGAGAACCCCATCGAGGTTCCCGCGTTCCCGCTGCTCTTCGGCCGCCGGAACCTTTCCGGTTCCGGCATCGGCGGGATTCCGGAAACCCAAGAGATGCTTGACTTCTGCGCCCAGCACGATATCGGCTCCGAGATCGAGGTTATCGACGCCTCGTACATCAACGAGGCGTACGAACGCGTGATCGCCAGCGATGTGCGGTACCGCTTCGTCATCGATACCGCCACTTTGTAAGTTTCATCCCGAGTACAACCGGTGACTGATGTCGTCGGGGTGCCGATGCTGAGGGGATGACACGCGTCATCCGTTTCAACGCGTTCGACATGAATTGCGTTGCGCACCAATCCCCCGGCCTGTGGCGGCACCCCGACGACCAGTCCTGGCGGTACAAGGATTTGTCCTACTGGACCAATCTCGCCCAGCTTCTCGAACGCGGTCGCTTCGATGGATTGTTCATCGCCGATGTGCTTGGCACCTATGACATCTACGGTGCCAGCGACGAGGCAGCCATCCGCCAGGCCGCACAGATCCCGGTAGCCGATCCCCTACTGCTGGTCTCGGCGATGGCGTTGGTGACCGAGCACCTCGGCTTCGGAGTAACCACCGGGACCGGATTCGAGCACCCATATCCGTTTGCGCGCAGGCTATCCACCCTCGATCACCTCACTGGCGGGCGAGTCGGCTGGAACGTCGTTACCGGATACCTGCCCGCAGCAGCGCGCAACATGGGCCAAACCGATCAGCCCGCGCACGACGCCCGGTACGACCATGCCGACGAGTACCTCGAGGTGCTCTACAAGCTATGGGAAGGCTCCTGGGAGGATGACGCCGTCATCCGCGATACCGCCCGCGGCGTCTTCACCGATCCCGACAAGGTGCACCACATCGGCCATGAGGGAACACATTTCACCGTCCCCGGGGTACATCTGGTGGAACCGTCACCACAGCGGACTCCGGTGATCTACCAGGCGGGGTCCTCACCGCGCGGGTGCGCTTCGCCGCAGAGAATGCAGAGGCGGTGTTCACCGCCGCGCCCACCAAGGAGCTGCTACGCCAGACCGTCACCACCATCCGTCGCGAGTTGGAGTTGGCCGGCAGAGATCCCTACTCCGCCAAGATCTTCAACCTCACCACCGCCGTTACCGGAGAGAATTCCGAAGCGGCGCATGCCAAACATGCCGAGCTGCTCGGCTATGGCAGTGCCGAGGGCGCGCTGGTGTTCATGTCCGGCTGGATGGGCGTCGACTTGGCTCGGTACGGCCTGGATGAACCGATCGGAAACGTGGATTCCAACGCCATCCTGTCGGCTGTCGCCGCGTTTCAGTCCGCCACCGCCGACGGTCGAGAATGGACGGTGCGTGATATCGCCGAGTGGGGCGAGATCGGCGGTATGGGGCCGCGCGTCGTCGGCTCCGGCACGGAGGTGGCTGACACCCTGCAGGAGTGGGTGGAGGAAACCGATGTCGATGGCTTCAACTTGGCCTATGCGATCACGCCGGGCACCTTTGAGGATTTTATCGATCACGTCGTCCCGGCACTCACTGAACGCGGCGCCTATCAAAATGCTTATACCCCAGGAACATTGCGTCACAAGCTGCTGGGTAACGGCGACCGACTACCCGAGGAGCATCGGGGTTCCAAGTACCGGATCGGAGGACCGCTGTCGACGATCGTCGACCGGCCGTCTACCCTGCCGTCATCCTCGGGCTCCACCGCACCAGCGCCCACTCGCGGGCGGTAGAAACCGCGCCTTCCACGTAGACACCGGGTCTGCCCGCGGCGGTAAGTTCGGTCTATGACCAAGGGTGCGCGGCTACTTATCGGCTGCGCGGCAACGCTATGTCTCATGCCTGTAAGCGCCTGCTCCGCTGAGACCGAGCCGCCTCCGGTTTTCCCGGACCTCGGCGCACTGCCCACGGTCGACGAGCATCAGTACTTCAGCAGCAAGGTCTACCGCTTCGCGACGCCCGACGGTGTCATGTGCGAAAGCGCCGGCTACAACCCGTACTTCCAGTGGACGTGCGTGGGACCAGCAGGGGCCGGGTCGGCGCAGCTGGATCTGTCGAGCTATGCACGCAGGGATGGCACCCCCGCGACTGTCGGCACGTCGCAAGGTGGAACCGACCCGGCGATGTATCCCGTGCTGCCCATCAAGCACCAAATTCGGATAACTGCACCGGTCATATACGCCGACGGCCGCAAGGTAACGCTCGTCTGCGGTACCCCAGCACCCAAGACCATGGCGTGCTTCGTCGACGATGCCGTCGGGACACACGGGTTCGTGCTGAGCCCAGAACGCAACTGGGCGTTCTAGTTACGCGTTGAGCGCGGTCGAATCCACACCGGCGAGCGGCCACCCGCCCGCGGCCAGACGCGAGGCCACACGTGAAATGTCTTGTGCGGTGGGCTCATCGTTGGTGATGTCGGCGATGAACTTCTCGATCTCATCCTTGCTCACCACGCCGTCAACCTGAGCGGACGATGCGGGATCGGTCAGCTTGGTGACCACTTCCTTAACCTGCTCTTCGGTCAGGGTGCGGCGCAGCAGCGCCAACAACGGGAACCGGTCCGTGGGTGGTACACCCTCGGGGTATCCCGCGGACAGCCAGGACAGAATCGAACCGATAATCGATGTGGTCGTCACGCGTTCAGTCTCCCCGCAGCGAGCTCCCAGCGCGAGACGGCGCGTGCACAGTTCACCGGGCGTTCATTTGTATCCAGCGAACAGACACGTATTGCACGCGCCACCTGGCGGGACTAGAAGTTCCAGTCCTCGTCTTCGGTGTTCACGGCCTTGCCGATGACGTACGAGGAACCCGATCCGGAGAAGAAGTCGTGGTTCTAAACAAGGTTCAGGTCAGCGGGGCGAGATGGGGTTTAGCTGCTGAAATACATCACGGTAGGTCACCGCAAGTATCTGTAACTGTGGGCAGATTGTGGGCACGGCGTGGGCGCGTTACTGCGGACGGACCGGTCAAAAGGATGTCCACGAATTCGGACACCTTTCGGTTCGGCCTACTTCCGGTGCAGCGCTTCGAAGGACTCCAGAGGTGTCCGGCGCCCAGACTCCCATGCCTCCATCGCTTGGTCTGGGCTGATGTAGGAGGCGAAGAAGAGGGCGGACAGGTCGGGTCCGATGAGCACTGACCCGACGCCACGGACATCGCTGGACACTCGGATGATCCCATAGCGGACCTCGTGCGCGCGTTGTTCTGCGACCTCGAGGTCCATGTTCAAGCACTTGGCGGCGACGGCGATCTGCTCCGGTGTCATTTCAGGACCCCATATCCCAGTTGGTTACCGGGTGGCCCGGTGTGTCCATGTCCGGTGGTCTACCCCATCCGGGCGGCAAGCGCTGGCTGGCCTAGTGAGAGCAAGGCGTCGCGGTACTTGGCAATGAGGCGCTCTTGAGTTGGTTTGTCGAGTTTTGTCATTCGGTCCGGATTGGTGTTGTCGGCGATGTCTGAGATTTTCACCGCGAGTGCTATTGGGTTAGAACAGATTCGACGGTAGTAGTCCTCTGCGGGAACCTGTTTTTGGCGGGTCAGCAACCCGACAGCGGTGACAACCTCTATCGGAAAGCCTTGCTCTACAAGGTCATCGAGCGTCACTCCCGAGTCTTCAACCACATCGTGCAGAAGCGCGGTCGTGATGTAAGTGGACTCCTGTGGCTGCACGGAGGCGGCCACGCGCCGCACGTGGCCGATGTAAGGCTCTCCGGCTTTGTCGGTCTGACCGGCATGCGTCTGTTCCGCCAGTTGCTGGGCCCTGCCGACGATGCTCAGACTAGCCGCCACTATTGGCCCGGTCTTCTTCGATCCATTCGGCGCACCAGCGCTCCAGAATTGATTTGGCCGAATCTTCGTCAATTTCAACGTGGTCCACGTCGTTGTGACCGAGGTAGTAGCGGCGCAGGTACTCGCTGGGGTGCCACGCCATGTCCCGCCCGAACGCCTCATCGGTCGGAGGCTCGGTGTGTGTCCGCCTTACGATTCCAGAAGGATCTTCACGGGTATGCCCACCAGCGAGGCGCGCGTAGTAGGTGACTGGAACGCTCATCAGTGTCCTCCATTCGGTGGAAGTGATATCGCAGAGCTGCCGCCCGGTCGTGGAACCGAACCGAATATTTGTTGCTGCTCCTGCTGTAGCTCACCGGCCCGCTGTAATGAGATGCCCGGTAGGCGTTCTTCTTCGTATAGGGGGTGCGTCTGCATCTTGGCGTCGAAGCTTGAGGGTGTGTGGAACTGAACCTCGAAGGTCTGCCCGGTGGTGGGGTCACGCCAGAAGCTGTTGATCCCTTGATAACCGGGCAAGTCCCAACTGTTTTTGAACTTCACAGACTCGTATCCATCCGATATGAGATTATCAATTACCCGTTGGGTATTCGCGGTGTAGAGCCCCTCGGGTGACTCCATCGTGTACCGCACCGAATCCTTCATCCCTGCCATGTGGCCATCTATGCTCATGCGTGGGTCTTCTAGCAACGAGCCGAATAACTTATCTTTGAATGAGTCTTCTGCCTTGAGCCGGTACTCCAACCCCGTGAGTTCACTGCCCGGAGTCTTGCCAACGATGTCTTGGAGCGATTGCGTGATGTGGGGTTCGGCCTTCTGCGCCTGCTCAAGAAATTGGTTCGCGGCAGCGTTGTGTTCGGGGTTAAGCGAAGCGCCGCCATTAGGTGACTCCCACCCGCCACTGTCGCTCAAGGGAGCGTGGTGATCACCGCCAGCCCCGCTTGGGGAATGGTCTCCACCGGCCCCCTCGTGGTGCTCGCCGGTACCGCTTGGGTGTTCACCAGCGCTAGCCGGAGTCGGGTGCTCGCCGGTGCCGCCAACTGGTGTGGCGTGATCCACCGCGGGCGCGGGATGCGCTGGGCCGCTTGTAGGTTCGACTGGTCCATGGCCCGAATGGTCGCCGACAGGTGTTGGATGGTCCACTTGTGGCGGTGTGTGGTGTCCAGCAGCGATCCCGTCGTCCAGGCTGTGGGTGAGTGCGCGCCCTTCGGTGCCTGCGAGGTCTCCGAGTAGTCCGCGTGCGCCGGCTGCGGCTTCGCCGCCGATGGGGCCGGTGGCGAGGGCTTCGGTGCCGTGGATGATGTTCTTGCCGATGAACTCACCGGGGTGGTTGTAGAAGTCCTTGGCTTCTTCAATACCCATCTTGGGTGCGGCAAGGGGATCGGTCGTTAGCTCGTGGGCCTGCGTGGCGGCGTTAACGCCGAGTTCTTTCCAGGCTTCGGCGACACCCGGGGCGCCCGGACCAGCTTGCCCGGTAAGGACTTTGGCCTGCTCTATCTGACCTTCAACAGTTTTGGTGGCTGAGTCGTTGGCGCGGCCCACGATGTCGTTGAACTGATCGCCAGGAGAGTTATGCAGGGGCACCGCCCCGGGTGTACGCATCGGGTCGGCATCGGGCAGGAAATGCGGTGCCTGCGCCGCTTTCACGGCGTCGTTGACCTTCTGCTCGATCTGATCGGCGGGCACTTTCGCGTTGATCAGGGTTTGGCGGGTGATGTCTTTGAATGCGGCCACCTGCTCGGGCCGCAGGCGTGCCGCAAGGGGTTGCGGTGTTTTGTCGCGCACATCGCCCACCCCCGGTATCGACCCCAGAGCGCCCACCTGTCGCGGGTCGATGGGCTTATCGCCGCCGCCCGCACTGGTTTTCGGGTACCACTCCTTGTACTTGGCTTCCGTGTCGGCGCCAGCAGCAGCGGCCTTTGTCGCGCCGGGGTCACCGTTGGGATTGGGGTCGGCCAAATTCTGCAGCCCACCCGCAACCCCATCGGGCTTGATCGCCGAACCGGGCATCGGAGCCAATTGGCCACCAGGAACGCTGGCGGACGCGGGTAGGGTCGCCCCGTCGGTGGCGTGGATCGCGGCGGCGAGGTCGTCGTTGGCTTGTCCACCGGCGGCACAGAGCTGTTTGAGGGTGTTGGCGATGTAGTCGCGGTCGGCTTTGTTAAAGTCTTTTGTCAGTGGTGTGACTTCGCCGGTTGTTTCGTTGATGGAGAATTTGCCGGCCGCTTCGTTCTCCAACTTGGCCAGCAGCTGTTTGATGCCCTCGAACTCATCGCCCGCCCGGTCGGCTTTCTTGGCGGCGTCCTCGTAAGCGTCGGCGTCACGGCCTACTCCTTTGGCGAAGTGGCCGATTTCGTGGTCGGCGTTATCGGCGGCCACACCGGTCCAGGTGCCCTTATGCGGCAGATCCGAGACCCCCGCTTGGGTGGAGCGCATCGAGGCCGCTTTAGCGCGTAGTCCGGCCGCTATGTCGCGGATCGACTGAACACTGACCTTTTTCAGCTCGCCGACAGTCAACGGCATCAGGAACCCCCGTAGGTGCGGGTATTGAAGATCCTGACCTTGGATTCTTCATCGGTCGTGGTGAACGCATACCCGCACCTGTCGAGGGCATCGCGGAAATGGGTGAGTTCGTTGCCGATGTGCAGCGACTTGGCTTGCAAATCCGTAGATTTGCTTTCCAGAGCGCTAGCCGCCACACCGACCAACCCGGAGGCTGCACCGGCAATCTTGGCGTCCGCTGCCTTATGGGCATCCAAATGCTCGCGAAGGTGCTTATCTACCGCGTTCGCCGAGGCATGCAGCCGTTCGGGCACCACGTGCAACGGGTCAGTCACCCTCGATCCCCCCTCGCGTAGCCAGCAACCATACTCGACGGGAGGGTACCTCACCCACCGCCAGCGCGCATAGAGGGTGTTAGCTGAGAAAGCGGTAGGCACTTGCGTCCATAGCTCACCGCGCCGGCAAAGAGCCAAATGACGATTTCGTTTGACTTCGACGTCGCGGAGTACTTCGAGAGAACCGACGAGTGATCTCTGGGGGGGCGGAAGCTGACTACTTCGCGGGTTTGATTCCCGTCCAAGTCAATGCCGGGTCTCCGGCACCGGCTAGCCGGTGCCAGGTCACATCAACGCGATTGCCTACGCCGGATGCATCCAATCCCATGAACGTGACGCAACTGCGGCCGTCGATACGTTCGGCGGTCACGTCTCGCAGCACGCCTTCACCACCAATGCTGACCTGAAACTTCGGGGTGTCTGAGTCGTTCCATAGTTCGTAGGTACTGCCCCGCCTGTACTGGATCGTCCAAGGCACCCCCTCTGCGATGGCAGCCTGCTCGGCGACCATCTGGTTCTGCTCCTCCAGTGCATTAGCCGATCGCTCCGCAGCATCGGCTGAGCGCTGCTCTGCACTAGCCGCCTCCACCGCCGCCTGCGTCGCGATACCGGCCTGCTTGGTCGCTTCTTTTTGCGCCGTCTTCGATTTCGACGCTGATACGACCGCCCAGATCGCCGCCGAAGCGGATACCACCACCCCAACCAGACTGATCCAATCCCCTGCATCCATGACAGGTGAAGCTAGCAAGTCATGACGGACCCGGTAACGGGAATCCGCGTTCCCAAAATGCCCAGTTTCGCGCAGCCGAATCCGCAGACGTCAGGCCGACATTCCATGGCTCTGGTAGACGCCAGCCAGGATGGAGTCCACGGCGTATAGGGTGCTCCACGGTTCGGTGCACATCCATTCGGGCCGCGAGTCCCAATCCGCCGACGAGAACGTGGGGTAATCGCCCCCGAACGTTTCGACGCCAAAGCTCATCGCAAGACGCTGAGCAATGCTGTCCGCCGCTTTGGCGCCGGCAAGCTCGTCGGTGATGTAGATGCGCGTGATCTCTGCCGATGCGGCCCGAACGACCGGGGTACTTGTTTTGATCTGGCGTCGTACCTGCGACAGAATCGACCACGTCCCAATGTCGTTGTGCTCGACTACTTGCCGCAGTCTGACTCGAGCTAGGACGGGCACCATGCCGCGATCGGGATTGAGCGGAAACCAACAGTTGTAGATGTCGCCGCGCCGAATGTTGGCGACCATGGCGCGCAGCCGGTAGATAGCATCGACAACGTTGGTCACGGCGTAGATACCGCAACGGCAGCCGGGACTAGGCGGATTGTGGCGGCCCCAGATTCGCTGGCCGGTGACCGGGTCCTCGCGGGCAGAGAGCAACGAGCAGACGGCCCGCATGGTCCTGGTGTTGGTGCGGCAGTTCGAGGGCTGAAACCCTTGCAGCTCAGTACCATACATCGGGCTATACAGCGTCAATCGCTCCTCAGCTGGCCGCGTGTACCAGACTCGCCAACCGCTCACGACGTCGTGAACCGCCATCAGCGCAAAGCCTTCGATGAGAGCGGGGTTGTGCCTGTGCGGGCGGTCAGTTGTGCATCAATCCATGCGTGCAGGCCGGGCAGCGCCGTCTCAATGACCGCGAATACTTTCTCGAAATCAGTTTTGGCGCCCTGGTGGGGATTTGCGACGTCTAATCCGTGAACGGCTGGCCGTGGATCGAATGAGCGCAGTATCCGGATCCTTTGCGCCGGCACACCTTTCTCCGTCAGGAGGCGCACATGTTCGGCGCCCATTGCGACGAGTAGGTCGGCGCGTAGGTGGTCGGGATTGACTTGCGCGACTCGGTGCCGCGTGGGATAGCCGTGATCGGCAAGCACACGCGCCGTCAGGGGGTCGGCGCTGCCGGGGGTGTGCCACCACCCGTTCGTACCCGCGCTACTCACCTGGACCGCGCCAGAAAGCCCGCGCTGGCTGATCTGGTGGGCGAACATTTTCTCCGCCATCGGTGAGCGGCAGATGTTGCCGGAGCAGATGAACGTGACGTGCAGCGGTGGGGTCATCTCACTTACCGGGCAGCGGTCAGCGCGCGGGCACCTTGCGTGTCCGGTATCGGCCGCAATCCGCCACGAATATTGTTGAGCTCGAACCCATGCCGGTTCTGATCACTGGACAAGCCCAGTGCAGCAGTCACATCGGTGTGGGTGATGGACCCGCGCTCATCGAGCTGGGCGGCCAGCGACTCGATCGCCGGCCAACAGCGAACCACCAGCGGCAACACCTCAGATGTCGGCGAGACCGACGGCGCTGCCCCGGCAGTCAGTGCCCTGCGCCGCAGAAACTCTGCGTCGTGGCTGCCGGTCAGGCGCTCTTGGGCCTGTTGGTGCGTGGCGCGCGGCCCGTGTTCCCACACCGCCTCAGCCGCCGCGCCCGCCGCGGCGATGAGATGCTCGTGCTGCGCGACCGCCAAATTTCCTGGCACATAACGGCAATACCCGTTCTTCCCGTCTCTGTCGGTCACGCCGGCGGGGAACACCTCAGCGGCCGCGACCTGGCCACCGATAAGGACCGCCACCACAGAGTGCCCCGCCTCGTGGCAGGCTATCCGGGAAGAGTTGACGGCGTCGATCTTGTCGCGTCCGGACAGCAGGTACTCAAATCGTGCGACGTCCCCCGACGAGAACGCGTGCGACGCAGCGTGGCGAGCCTTGAAGACCGCAATCTCTAGGCCCGCCTGTGTCCGCAACCCGTCAAGCGCGGTCACATCCTTGGGCAACTGATCAGGCAACACGAATTTCATGACCTACTCTCACTTTCTTTGTTCCCCAGGTTCGATGTCGGGGCGGTGTGGCACATAGCGCATATCCACCGCCCCGACACCACGCGGAATGCGGCACCAGACCAGGGCCAACAACCGCCGGTCATACTGTCCTGCAAGTGAGTCGGAAAGCAACGCGCTATCCCGTCACCTTTACCGCACCGATCAACGACTCATATCCGACAACCAAGCTGCGCTCAGCGATCGCATGGAAACGGCTGTTCTCCAAGTCCTCCGCAGCACGTATAGCCGCCTCCGAGCGCCACCCAAACGGCTGCGACGACACCACCAGGGTGTCCGCCAGCACCTGGCGATAACCAGCCCCGAACACCCACCGCAACCCAAGCGGAGTGGTGAGCCCCTGGCCAGACCGCACAAGTAAGTTGGCCTGCGCCGCCGGTGCCGCCCACGACGGCCGGGCATGAATGAAACCGCCCTGCGTGTTCGTTGTCGCCCACACCTCTTCCAAATGCCCCACCGCCGCAACCAAACCGGTCGCCGTCTCGGCGGTGGCAGCATCCTCGAGTAGCCGTGCCGCGAACTCCCGTTCCACCGCGCCCTGTTCCATCAAACGCAACGCTTGCGCCGCGCGTGTGCGCACCTCAACCTGCGACGGCGCAGTCAGATCGCACTCGTCAGCTGCCCACACTGTGACCGCGGCGAACGCCGCCAACCCCGCGGGCCGCTGGCCTTGCTTGACATCGTCCGGCCCCAAATCGGATTCGCGGGCATTCCATGCCGCCGCCCACACACCGAACGAATCGGTGAGACCGAAGTTCCACGGCCGAATCTCAACCCCTGACGGCAACCACCGCAGAGGATCCGCTGATTCGGTCCACTGTGCCGCCGGATACAAACCCAGCGAATTCGGATTCACCAACGGCGCATCGAACAACACCGGAGTCAATGTAGAAGTCACGTCAGAACACCCTCTCTGTCAAGCCATTTCGGAACTTCGCGCGAGGCAGGTGGGCGATTCAGCCCGATCGCGGTCTCCACGCAATCAATGCACCGCCACCCGTGATGCGTCCCCTTGTATGTGCGCGACTGGCCACCGCAATCCGGGCAGCTCCCCGGTATCGACCGCCGGGCCGGCGCCGACGACGTCCAGCCGCTCATGACAACCTCAACTCCCGCAACGCACGATCCACACGCTCCTGCTCCTGACGCTGCTCCTGTCCCAACAACGCGTCCCGGCCTTCCATCAACCGGAGCCTCCGAGAACGAAGCTCAGGAAACCGGCCCGCCAAGGCCCTCACTTCCTGATCCAGACCGCGCCCGTACGGCGTCGACAACGCCTCAGAAATCGCCCGATCCCACACCGACACCACCCCCGACGCCGATGACGCCACCACCGCCGCCAGATCCGCACTCAGCGGCGCAACATGACGCACAAGGGAATCCACCCAGCCGCCAGTCGGCAGATCCTCCGTCGACACCTCAGGCGCCTGCGCATGCGCGGAATCACGCACCACAGCGGCAACCCTGTCCCGTGCACCTTCCGGCGTCACCGACGGCGACACCCCAACCAGGATCTTCACCACCGCATGCCGCAACGAATGCACCGACTTCGCGATCGCCACAACCTCTCTTAGCGGCTCCGCTATCTGCGCACCGCCACCCTCCGAAAACAACGACACACCGCGGGGATCTCGCAACATCACCCCGTCAGCAGTTAGCGCCCGCACCTCATCGGCCAGCGGACGGCACTGCGCCTCAACCTCAGCCGACACGTCAAACTCCAAGTAGTGCACCAGATTGCCGAAGCCTCGACGGCGCTCATCGCGCGCCTCGACCTGCGAGAAATCCAGCTGAATCGGCTCCACCTGAAACCTCGACGGCTTCCGCGGCTCCTCGACGCGCGCCGGAGGCCCACTCATCAACGACTTACGCGGAACCGGCACCGCGATCTCCCACCTGTTCGCCGTCACCGCGCCATCCCCAACAGCTCAGAGACAAGAACATCAATGCCCGTCGGCGACAGTCGGCCTCTCACAGCGTCGATCGCCTGACGGACTTTCCAGTACGCCAACGCTTCCCGACACTCCTGCACGCGCTCGTCACTATCCGGAACACCGCGCGCCTTCAACGATCCGAGTTCAGATCGCCACGACGCCATCGGTTTCGACGCGGGTTCCATGACGCATCCGGTTGCCATACCCGAACGTTAAACCCCTTGTGCGACAAGAACCCTTGATCTATGGGAGCAAGTCATGTTTGTTCAACAAACCGTGACCCTGGCAGTGGCCTAGGTCTCACATCCGGGCAAGGATGCGGCTCACCGATGCCGACGACCACGAACCGCCGCGCTTGGTCGGATGCCCCTCTGCCGTCAGTGCACCTGCGATCTCACGCGTGGAATGCCCAGCCTTACGCAACTCGCGCATCCGTTCCAACGCGGCTTGCTCGGCCTGCACGGGCACCAACGCGCCAGCGGGGTTGTCGGCACTGCGCCTGGCCGAACGCCACCCGTATGGCGTTGCCCCCGTGGCATGTCCGCCCGCGGCAGCTTTGGCCCGCCGCCCATCGCGCAGCCGCTTGGCCACCAGCATGCGTTCCAGGCCCGCGAACACGCCCGCCATTTGTCGCATTGCAGTGCGCATTGGGTCGTCTGGATCATCGCGCTGGACCTCTTGCGGTGGTGCGCTGGTGAACACTCCAGCATGATCGAGCGTCCATATCCGGCCAATCACGGCCTCTTGCACGGTGACTTCACGCGCGAGGCGGTCGAGATCGCGCACGATCAGCCCGTCGGCGATGCCTTCGTCGATGGCGCTGAGCGCGCATTCCAGACCGGGCCGCTTCTCGGCGGGCAGAGCGCCGGACAGTCCTTCGTCCGTGCACCACTGCACAACCCGGGCATCGAGTGCTTTAGCCGCGTCTCGGATTGCTTTGCGCTGCACATCGAGTCCGAAACCGTGAGCCTTCTGCTCAATCGTCGAGACCCGCAGATACCCCACCAAACGACGCTTACGCTGAGACATAAAACGACTCTACCTGCGGTGCCGCTAGAACTAAAGGTTTAGCGGCACTAGTTTTCGAGCTCATCGGCGCCGCCGGTACTCTGATCGGCCAGCGCGCGCGCGATCCACGACGACTCGGGATCCCGAACGGGCCGCTCAGATCGCCGCGCAGCGGCCAACCACTCGGCCAGCTCGTCGACCGGGATGCCATCGAGGGCTAGCACCTGGCGCGCCACCTCGACGTGGATCTCCCACAGCGGATCACCGGGGCCTGCCACCGTGCCGTACAGCTCTCGACACTTCGACAGCACAACCGAATCCAATTCCGTCGGGTCCAACCGTCCGTTCGCCACCTGGTCCGCGATCTCCAGTGCCATCTTGACCGCGTCGCGTTTTGCTTCCTTGCTCATCTGCCAATCCCTTTCGGTTCGTCGACAACCTCGGCATCAATCGCCGCTAACAACTTCTGCTCAGCCTCGGCCACTATCTCGCTGAGCGACTGAGTCACAGACACATTCACGTTGACGTTCTCAGAGCCCAAGCCGTACAACTTGGCCAGCTCGGCATCTGCCCGGGTGATCGCATCGAGCAGCTGCGCAACCGTTCTGTGGTCGCCCTTGCGGTGCGCTTCAGCCAGAGACGTCAACGCAATGCCCAAGGTGTACCGCTTGCGCTCCACGATCCCCGCAGCCGCTGCGGAAGCCCCCGGCACGGGGTTGCGTGCGGCGTAGCGCTTGTGCGCGTTCTGGACGGCACCAACGCTCTTGAAACCCAAAGCATCCCGGATATGCGACCAGGACTTCATGCCGATCTCGCGCATGATGTACACCTGCTCAGCTCTGGCTCGGGACTCGGCCAGTGTCATTGTTCGTGGCATTACCTCATACCTACCTCAATAGCGTGCAGCGGTTCGGGTGTGTTCCTTGTGATCTCACGCCCCTTGTCTCGTCTCACTCTGGCGGGGGTCTATAGACCCGCCGGAGAGTGAGACAGAGGTGAGACAAGCGGTG
This sequence comes from Mycobacterium sp., assembly GCA_050701835.1. Classification (GTDB taxonomy): domain Bacteria; phylum Actinomycetota; class Actinomycetes; order Mycobacteriales; family Mycobacteriaceae; genus Mycobacterium. Next base: position 42,532 of record JBOGDC010000035.1, read on the forward strand.
AGACGAGGTGAGACAGCTGAGACAAAAGGGGTAAAACACCTGGTCGCCCACATATGGGCGGTGAGACAGCGGTGAGACAACCCAGTGAGACACAGGTGAGACAGCACCGCAAAACCCCAGGTCGCGGCGGAAACCGGGTGAGACAAGGTGAGACACCATCATTGACCAGCCAATTTGCGTCGATAGATTGTCCGATTCGCGGTCCCATCCTTGATGAGATCACCTGATGCCAGAACGTCTGTGAGGGCCCTATACAACGTCGCCCGGGGCATATCGACGGCCTCGATTATCTCGGTCTTGGATGCTCCGCGGTCCCCGAATAGCGAGGCGAACTGAGACAGCAGCTCGACCGCGCGACTGGTTGTCGCACCCTCAGCGCGGCATACCGAGATTGCGACGCTGCCGGTGCCTGCGATGGGGTCTAGCCGGAGGGTGTGGTGGTCGTGTTCGGGGCCGTCTTTGCGTTTGGTGCGCTCTAGGGTGATGGTGTCGGCGTCTTTGGTGGTGAGATAGACGGTGTCGACGCCGCTTTCGAATGCGGAGGATCCGCGCATGGTTTTACCGTCTTTGCCTGCGTGGTGGACGCCGAGGATGACGCCGCGGCCTTCGGGGGTGCGGGCCTGGAGTCGGGTCATGGCGTCGATGATGATGCCGGTGTCTTTGGCGGAGTTTTCTTCGGCGCCGACCATGCAGCGGGCGAGGGTGTCGAGGATGACGAATTGGTATCCGCCCCAGTCGATGAAGGCTTCGAGGTTGACGAGGTCGGTTGCCCGGGTGAGGTTGACGGGCCGCGGAAGGAACGTCATCCATTCGTCTGCGATGGGGGTGTCCCAGCCTGTTTCCCAGGCGTCAACGCGGGCACGGAGACCGTAGGCGCCTTCAGCGGCGATGTAGAGGACGCGGCGTTGTTCAGTGTGCCGGTTCTGCCATTGGCGGCCGGTGGCGACGCGGGCGGCCCAGTCCAGCGCGATGAATGATTTTCCGGTGCCCCACTTTCCGTAGAGAAGCGCGGTGGTGCCTTGGTCCAGTGTGTTGGCGATAAGTGGCTGTGGGGCAGGCATCTGACGTAGGGCAGAGCGGGTGAGCGCGATGTCAGCGAAGATGGGACGGTCGGGCGGTGGTTCCCGTGGTCCACGGTCCTCATCAGGCCAGTGGGGTTCGTGACGCTGGCTGTTGCGGAGCATGTTCTGATCGTTGTCGCCTCGGGTTACGGCTTCGCCGTCGTTCACGTGCTGCCTCGTTCTGGTGTGAATGGGTGCGGAGGGAAGGTTTCCGAGGCCTTGGGGGATGCTGGGTTAGTGCATTGAGTCTGGAGTCACGCCGGGCGCCGCATGTCTGGTTTGGATTGTGCGCTAGCACGTTTCAGCCAAGGACGGGCGGCGTAGAAGTCTTTGCGTTGCCGGATTTCCCGACCAAGCGCGGCCCAGTCGACAGCTGCAGAGATCGCGCGGGACGCGTCAGCCATCGCAGCCTGGGCGGTTTCGGTACGCAGGACCCAGTGCTCGCCTGCGACCGCGAGCGCCAATAGTTTCCGCGGATCACGACCGGCTAGAGCGCACCACGCGGGGGTACCTGCTGTCGGCAGTGGCTCATCGAGTTGCGCCACCATCGCGCTGATGAACACGTGGGTGTCCCACCACGAAACCTGTTGCGACGACAGGAAACCGGCCCGCGAGGGGCCGGGTTCCGCGTCCATGCCGGTAGTCATTGCTTTACTTATCGGCTGTTTCGAGGGCGTCTGAGTATCGTGCGGCCTCCGCTAGTGCTGTAGCGAGCAGCGCTGCCCCGTCCATGGTCAAAAGCCCGGTTTCTGGTGTGACATCGACTGTCCGCACGACTGCCGTCACGCCGGAGTCCTCCACCATCTGGATGCCGCCACACCGCACCGCCAGATCCCGGCGTGCGGCCGGCACCGGAAATAGGCGGCCATGCCAGCGACGGAACCAACCCTGACCGTTGGGCGAACGCTTCCACGGCTCGGCGAGCAGCCCCCCGGCTGGCAGCGGGACGCTAGCCGGAATACCCGGCTCGGCAAACACCGCCGGGGCTACGTCGCCGCTGAATGTCGGGTCGAGTTGTACAGTCAAGGTCAGAGCTTCCTGTCGCTATGGGTGTGATGGGTTGGTTCGCTTAGATGGGCCTCGGTTGCCGCCGGGGCCTTTCGCATTTCCTGGGGACTGCTGTCGCCCACGAGCTGGACTACGGCGCGGTACTCGCGTTGGTTGCCGTCATGGTCGGTCACGGTGGCCGCGATGGTGTCGCCGCCTACCTCGACCAAAACCGTTGAATCCCGGACAGCCCTGTCATCAACATCGTTGTGCGGCAATGGAAAAAGCTGTGAAGCCGCCGCCAGACGCGCTGCAATTCGGTTGGCCTCCGACATCAGGCCGCGCCCCGAGGGTCGTCGGTGCGCTGGCAGGTGTTGGCCTCCAAAAATGCGTGCACGTCAGACCAGCGATAGATCACTTTCCGGGGGCCTACTCGGCAAAATTTCGGTCCGGTACCCCTGTAGCGCAGCTGTGCGAGACCCGCCTCGCTGGTACGCAGATACGCCGCCACCTCCTTCGGCGTAGCGGTTTCAGTTCTCATAGCTCCTCCTCGCCATTCCGTGCATATCAGTGAGGTCACTATTTATTCAGTGTTCTCACTGGATAGTGAACATGCCGCAATTGGCGATGTCAAGTCACTAGAAATCACGTATCGTTCGTGTCATGTCGAGAACATGGACGATGAGCGAAGCGGCGGGCGCGAGTGCGCGGGCTATCCGGCAAGACGCGGACGCGACGCTATCTGACGTTGCTAAGGCTGCCAGGGATGCCGGTTTAGCGTGGTCAAGCGGGCGAGTCGGAGACTTCGAATCCGGGCGGATAGCGCCCTCCTTACCAACGCTTATCGCAATTGCCGGGGCGCTGACTGCGGTCTCCCAGGGAAAACTGGTGGGTCTTCCAGATCTGTTTGCTGTCGATGGTTATGTGCAGATCAACGAGAAGGTTCTACTCACCGCTGAGAGGATGCGCGAGCTCGTAAGTGGCGGCGGGTTCAGGATCTCGTTAGGGGATCTCGGAGCCGAAGGCGCAGAGCTCTCAGACAGGGTCGACGAATTGATGGAGTCGGCTTTCGCGCAGCTGGAGGCTTTCCCTGAAAACATGCGCCCCTCACCGTCTCAAATCGGTTCCATTGTCCAAGATTTCACGGAGGGTGATGAACGCATTGCGCGCGCGCTTGGTGTCAGTAAGTTCATCGCCGCTGCGCTGATGGCAGCGACGTGGGGGAAGACGTTTGTGCAGCGTAGAGATGAAGTTGCCGGGCCTGACGCAAACGCACAGAAGAAGGGCATCGTCACCCGGAAGCTCCAGCAAGACTTGAGGAACCTCATGCAGCTGTTGGATCTGTAGTGGCGACGATTAGTAGATACCAAACCTCCAGCGGTGCAACGTTTTACCGCGTCCGCTACCGCACCCCAGATCATCGTCAGACCGACAAACGCGGCTTCAAAACCAAACGTGACGCCGAAGCATTCGCGGCCACGGTCGAGGTCTCCAAGCTCAAGGGCGAGTATGTCGCGCCCGCCCATGCCCGAATGACACTTGGCGAGCTGGGGCCGGCGTGGCTGGAACGCCAGCGGGGGCACCTCAAGCCCAGCGGCTACAACGTCATGGAAGCAGCATGGCGGCTCCGGGTCGAACCGCGTTGGGGGCGTGTCGCGATCGGTGACATCAAACCCACTGCGGTGCAACAGTGGATCGCGGAAATTGGACGCGGCACAGAGACAACGAAGCCTGCCGGAGCAAGCGTCGTGAAGAGAACGCACTACGTGCTATCTCGCATCTTGGCCGACGCCGTGCGCGACAATCTCATCGCTCGCAACGCTGCTGCTGGCGCGGCCCTCCCCCGCACCACACGGAAGCCACCCGTCTACCTGACCCACGAGCAGGTGGACATGTTGGCAACTGCCAGCGGCGAATACGAGGGCTTGGTGTTGACGCTGGCGTACACGGGCATCAGGTGGGGCGAGGCCATCGGCTTGCGCGTGCGCGATCTGGACATGCTGCGCAAGCGCGCCAAGGTCGCCGAGAACGCCGTCCAGTCAGCCGGGGAGATCCACGTCGGCACACCCAAAGCACACAAACAGCGCACCGTGCCATTGCCCGAGTTCCTGTTGCCGTACTTGGCTATTCAGTGCGAGGGCAAGAGCCGCGACGGGCTGATTTGGCCAGGGGACGACGGCAAGCACCTACGCCGCCCGCACCCGACCTCGGGCTGGTTCGCCAAGGCAGTCGCCACATCACGAGTGCCCCGGATGACCCCGCACGATCTGCGGCACACGGCAGCCAGTCTGGCGGTCTCGGCGGGCGCGAACGTGAAAGCCGTTCAGAAGATGCTCGGCCATGCCAGCGCAGCCATGACGTTGGACGTCTATGCAGACCTGTTTGATGACGATCTTGAGGCCGTGGCGACCGCGCTCGACGCCGCGAGATTACGCGAAAGTGTGGGCAAACCGTGGGCACGGGGTGGGCAGAGCGCCACCTAGCGGTTTGCCCACGTAGTCGCGTTAGAAGTCCCAGTCCTCGTCTTCGGTGTTCACGGCCTTGCCGATGACGTAGCTGGACCCTGACCCGGAGAAGAAGTCGTGGTTCTCGTCGGCGTTCGGCGACAGCGCCGACAGGATGGCCGGGTTCACATCGGTCTCCTCCCGCGGGAACAGCGCCTCATAGCCCAGGTTCATCAGGGCCTTGTTGGCGTTGTACCGCAGGAACTTCTTGACGTCCTCGGTGAGCCCAACCTCGTCGTAAAGGTCTTCGGTGTAATCGGTTTCGTTCTCGTAGAGTTCGTAGAGCAGGTCGTAGGTGTATTCCTTGAGCTCGGCGCGCTTGGCCTCGTCGACGCGCTCCAGACCACGCTGGAACTTGTAACCGATGTAGTAGCCATGCACCGCCTCGTCACGGATGATGAGCCGGATCATGTCGGCGGTGTTGGTGAGCTTGGCGCGGCTCGACCAGTACATCGGAAGGTAAAAGCCCGAATAGAACAGGAAGCTCTCCAGCAAGGTCGAGGCAACCTTGCGCTTGAGTGGATCGTCACCTCGGTAGTACTCCATGACGATCTCGGCCTTGCGTTGCAGGTTCTGGTTCTCCTCCGACCAGCGGAACGCGTCGTCGATGTCGCGCGTGGAGCACAGTGTCGAGAAGATCGAGCTGTAGCTCTTGGCGTGCACCGACTCCATGAACGCGATGTTGGTGTACACCGCTTCCTCGTGCGGGGTGATCGCATCGGGGATCAGACTGACCGCACCGACGGTGCCCTGGATGGTGTCCAGCAGCGTCAGGCCCGTGAAAACCCGCATGGTCAACTGCTTTTCGTGGTCGGTGAGGGTGTTCCATGACGGGATGTCATTGGACACCGGCACCTTTTCCGGCAGCCAGAAGTTGCCGGTGAGCCGGTCCCAGACCTCGGCATCCTTCTCATCGGGAACCCGGTTCCAGTTGATCGCCGAGACGCGGCTGACCAGCTTCAGTTTTTCACTCACGAGACCACTCCTGGAGAACGTCAAACAGATTCGCGGGATTCGCTGACTGTGTCAGAGACACTACCCCTGGGGTACGACAACGGAGCGCAACACAACGTGTTGTGGTTAAGCGTGTCGAGCCCATTCGCGAGAATCCCTAGTGGCCCAAACTTGACATGTGTAAAGTCGGTGGTCATGGGCTCATCCAGGGACAACATCAGCGGGAAAACCATCGCCATCACCGGTGCCGCGCGCGGTATCGGCTACGCCACCGCCACCGCACTTCTGCGTCGGGGCGCCCGGGTGGTGATCGGCGACCGTGATGTCGAGGCGCTCGGGGCCGCCGTCGAGGGACTCAAAGAAGAAGGAAACGTCGACGCGCATCCGGTCGACGTCACCGACCCGGCCTCGTTCAAGCGATTCCTGGAGGCCGCCAGCGCCGGCGGCCCAGTCGACGTACTCATCAACAATGCGGGTGTCATGCCCATCGGCCCCTTCCTGACCACTAGCGATCGTGCGATCCGCTCGATGCTGGAGGTCAACCTGTACGGCGTCATCAACGGGTGTCAGCTCGTGCTGCCCGAGATGGTCGCCCGCCGCAGCGGCCAAATCGTCAACATCGCCTCGGTGGCAGGGCTCATCGCCGCACCCGGTATGGCCGTTTACAACGCGTCCAAGTTCGGGGTGGTCGGTCTATCACGTGCGCTGAGCGACGAATTCGCACCGCAGGGGGTTCAGGTCAGTGCGGTGTTACCCACGTTCACCAACACAGACCTGATTGCGGGTACCGATTCCACCGGTGCCCAGAAGCCCGTCGAGCCGGAAGATATCGCCGCGGCGGTCGTCCGCATCATCGAGAAGCCTCGGGTCCAGGTCACGGTCCCCAAGCCGCTGGGTGCGGTAACCACCATCATCAATTCGCTCCCGACCGGGATTCGCCGGTTCATGAGCAAGAAGGCTGGTACCGACCGCGTCTTCCTCGATTTCGATACCAGTGCACGCAGCGCGTACGAGAACCGCGCCGGGTCGAGCCTCGGTGTGACCAAACCCGACGGCGACTGACCACCTACTATCTTGCTGTGAGCGAGAACCACTACGACATTGCGGTAGTCGGCGGGGGCCCGGCGGGGTCATCTGCGGCCTGGCAGGCCGCCCGCACGGGTGCCCGCGTGGTTCTCGTCGATAAAGCCGAGTTCCCACGGGACAAACCGTGCGGCGACGGACTGACTGCTCGCGCAGTGAGCTATCTGCAGAAGATGGGTCTGGCCAATGAGGTCGCACAGTTCCACCGGGTCGACGGTGTGCGCGTGGACAGCGGCACGGTCTGGGAACTGACTTTCCCCCGCCGTCCCGGGATGCCCAACCACGGGCACGTGGTGCGACGGCCCGAGCTGGACACCCTGCTGCTCAAGCACGCCGAGTCCGCCGGTGTCGAGGTGCGCCAATCCACCGAGGCTGTCGGACCCATTGGCGACGGCGACCTGGTGAAGGGTGTCGAGGTCAAGACGGCCAACGGATCTCGCGAGAAGATCTCGGCCGACGCGGTGATCGTCGCCGACGGCGCCTACTCCCCCTTCAAGCGAGCGATGAATATCGACTCGGAGGTCAAGGGGTACACCGCGATTGCGATCCGCGCCGAGATGGCGGCCACCCGCGAAGACTCGAACATGCTCGACATCGACTTGCGCCTGTTTCACCAGCAGGACGCGCTGCCCGGCTATGGCTGGGTGTTCCCGCTCGGTGGCGGACGGATCAACGTCGGTATCGGATACGTGAACAGCTATCGGAACTGGCAGGACGTCAACGCCGCCGACGTGCTCGACGCATACATGAAAAATCTTCCGGCGCAATGGGAATTGCCGGATGTCGCCGAGCTGCGCAAGAACAAGAGCGTGCGCGCATGGCGGCTACCGATGGGCTTTGTGTCTTGGCCGCCGTGGCGTCCCGGGGTGCTGTTCGTCGGTGACGCACTCGGTGCGGGCAAGCCGGTGAGTGGTGCCGGAATCTCCAAGGCGCTCGAATCCGGTTTAACGGCAGGCGAATGCGCGGTCGCCGCGCTGCAAAACAACGGCCCCGGCGACTTCACCAACTTCGAACAGCGCATGTACGACGCGTGGGGTCGCGAGTATCGGCGCGGACGAATGATGCATCGGGCGCTGGGCAATCCGTGGCTGTGCGATAAGGGCATCAAACTGATGGACAACTCGACGTTCCGCGAGAACCTGCTCAAGGTCTTGTACAAGCAGGCCCAGGGCCCCGGCCACAGGCACTGATTCGCCGTGTGGTCTATCCGGCGGCGCGAGATGGTGCTCGCCACCGGGCTGTCAAGTGTTGCAGGGTTTCTCGATGCGATCGGGTTCGTGCATCTGGGCGGGTACTTCCTGTCCTTCATGAGCGGTAACACGACCAGGATGGCCGCATCGACTGCCACCCAACAGTGGGAATCCGCCTACAAGGCGGCCGGTTTAATCGGCATGTTCTTCATCGGAGTGATGATCGGCGCAATCGCGTCACGTATCAGCGGCGAACATGAACGGGTCGCCGTACTGGCAGTTGCCTCGACGACCGTGGCCGCGGCGGCAATCACACAGGAATTGGGAGCGGGTGTCGCAGCACTGCTCGTCACGGCGTTGGCAATGGGTGCGATGAACTCGGTTTTCCAACGCTCCGGCGAGGTCCAGGTTGGCCTCACCTACATCACTGGCACGGTAGTCAAGGCCGGACAGCGGCTCGTCGACGCCTTCTTCGGCGGACCCCGGTGGGTGTGGCTGCGCTACATCACGCTGTGGGCAGGACTGACCGTCGGCGCCGTATTGGGCGCTGCGACGTATCACCGCATCGGACTCGATGCCTTGTGGGTCGGGTTGGCACTCCTGTTGATTGCCACGGTCACCACGTGGCTGGTGCGCCGTTCGAGCCGTACTCGACCTGCCTTAGATCCGGACTAGGTCGAGTACCCGCTGGACTCGAGCGACGTCGCCGTCGACCGTCAAGCGCGACAAGGGAACCCGGTGCCACAGGGCAAGCAGCAGATCGGACGTTGACGCAGTAATGGTGGCATCCGGTGCAGCGCCTTCGTCCACGATGCCGATGCTGTCCGCATCCGCCCGTAAGAGCCAGGAGCCGGCGGTGTCGTTGGCACTCAGGAGAATTCGGGCTCCGCGAAGGTCTTCCGGGGTCCCGCCATCACGCCCGATGCGCCTTGGCGTGAAGAGCTCCGACCACTCGCCAATGCCGTCGGCCGCTAGCGCCGCGTCGATGGGGTCGGCATCCCAGCCGCGGTATGCGTGTTCGATGTCCCAGCGGTGCACTGCCACTTCCTGGGCCTGCCGGCGGTACCAGAACCGCACCGGCCGCTCACCGAACAGCGACTTCGTCGGCGCATCGAGGTCCTTCGACGTCAACGTGGCGACGAGCTTGTCGGCGTAGTCGGAGTACCAACCGGTGACGGCCTCCCCTGCCGGGGCATCCTGGTCGGTGAACGGAACCTTTTCTCCGACAAGAGCTCCCGCCGCCCAACGATGCACCGCGCCGGTGTGCGCGATGACGCTGTGCGCGGTCCAGCCCGGGCAGGGCGGCACCTCCCGGTCCAGATGCTGGGGCGAGGTCGCGGCGACTGCCGCCATCTCCCTACGCAGCGCTTCCAGCCACTGATCAGGCGTCACGCACCCATTACAGCACTCCGGATGCCACGGCTCGAAACCGAGGTTGTGGCAACTATTGGCGAGACGAATCCGCCATAACCTCGGTTTGGAGAGAAGATCGGTCGCCGAGTCAGCGTCGGCCGCGCTCGGTCCGGCCCGGCTTGCGGGCAACCTTGCCCGCGGCCGCGCGGGCTGCCTGCTTCGCGAGGGTCTTCTCCCGCGCGGTGCGTTTCGGAACCGTCTCGGCCTGCCCCCGCGACGAATCAGGTGTGCGGCCCCGCACAATACCGATGAACTCCTCGACCAGTTCCGGCTTCGGCCCTTCCGGGAAGGCAAGCACGACAGGGCAGGCGGGCGCGTCGGTGATCAGGCGGTACGTGAGATCCTTGCGGTGGTGCAGCCGCGCCAGCGACTGCGGAACGATGAGCGCGCCGATCCCTGCGGCGACGAGTTCTATTGCATCCTCGGTGGTCTCGGGTCGGTGATCGACCGGAGTGCCGGGAGCGGCCGCCCACGCCAGGACATCGTCGAGCGGGAGCAGCACCGGCTCGCCATCAAGGTCCGCGGCGGCGATCGCGTCAAGGGCAGTGAGAATGTGATCGGTCGGCACCACGACCACCGTTGTCTCGTCGTAGAGGGGGATGACGGCCAGCCCAGACGTGTCTGTCGGCAGCCGGAGCATCGCCACATCGACGGCGCCGTCCCGCACTGTGGCGGCCGCATCTGCCGCGGCGACGGCGCGCAACTGCAGCGGTACCTCGGGGTGACGCTCCGCCCAGATCCGGGCCCACTTCGCGGGCGTCCCGCCGGGGACGTACCCGAGGGCGAGAGAGCGCGGGGTCACCGCCTCAGGCTACCGATACGCTGAAGCCATGAGCAGGCCGAACGCGCAGTCCATGAAACCCGTCACGGCGGCAAAGAAGCTGGACGTGTACTTGCCCGCGACGCCTGCGGAGTTCCAAGAGAACTCGATCACCCGCACCGAGCTCGCCGCCCTGCAAGCGGACCCGCCGCAGTGGCTCAAGGACCTCCGCAAGGCCGGGCCGCACCCGAAGAACCTCGTGGCAGCCAAACTAGGCGTCTCGATCTCCGGTCTCGCGCGGGGCGGCGTCGATGGTGCGCTCACCACCGAGCAGATCGATCAGCTGCTCGATGAGAAGCCGGAATGGCTGGCAGCGGAACGCGAGAGTTACCAGGCCGTACTGCGCGAGGAGCGACGCGTGAAGGCGCTGCGCGCGGAGCAAGCTTACGAGAGCTGACCCGCCGCCCTATGCGACCTGTTCAGTCCTCTGAACAGGGGTTTTGCCGGTAGATAGCTCATAGTTGCCGGACATACCCCGCGGCATCTACGAACACTTCTGACCGCGCTACCGCCAATAAGTAGTGCTGGACGGATTGGCCAGGTAAGCTGCACCGCGAATGTGTTCTGCATTCGCGAAAGTAAACGAAAGAAGTACAAGAAATATGACTCAAGGAACCGTGAAATGGTTCAACGGGGAAAAGGGCTTCGGCTTCATCTCTCCCGATGACGGCAGTGCGGACGTCTTCGTCCACTACTCCGAGATCCAAGGTGGTGGTTTTCGCTCACTGGAGGAGAACCAGCGGGTTGAATTCGAGGTAGGACAGGGCGCCAAGGGCCCCCAGGCCACCGGAGTGACCGCGATCTGATCTGGTCTTTACGAATCTATGGGTCGGCAAGGGACTATCCCTTGCCGACCCATAGTTCGTTAGGTGGCGTAATCGGCCAGATCAGCCGTGTAACAACCATGGACACTCGTCTCGCCGCAGCAGGCTAGAACCACCCGCTTGTGGCCAATCCTCCCAGTCACCGTTGCCTCCGATGATTTGCGGTATGTGGTGATTCGGATCGTGCGGCGTGATCTGGTGTGGGCTGGCATCGAGCGACCCGGGCCCGAGGGCCATGCCGCCTTCCCCGGGTTTCACTTGAGTGGGAACTTGTACCGGCCCAGCTTCGCCCTCGCAGCGATGTCATCGGCGGCCGGTTCGTTGCTGTCGCTGCTCACTTGCTCTACCTCACGCCGAGCCGCCGGGACTGATCTTGATGGAACATCTGCAATTCCGGTTCGCTCACTCTAATGTGGTTGCGGCCGAGTGTCATTGACCAATGCTGCGGTGGCCGCCAGTGGCGTCAGGTCGGTACGACTCAGATGGAAACCGATGTCTTTGCCGTATTCAACGCAGGTCAAGCCGCCGGTATCCATCCGACATTCCGTGTCATCCGACAGCCTGATCGTGGAGCCGTACTCCAGCACGTTTGACACCGCGTAGACGACCGGATCTGGTGCGGCGATGCCATTTTGCAGGCTTTCGAACCCGAATGCGGTGACAGAGTCTTGCCAATTGCCTTGCAAATCAATGGGTTTTGGCGTCCGTGGATATGTCCCGTGTGGGACATCGCAGACGAGAAGGTATTTACGCCACGTGCACATGATCGCGCCGGTAGGTGATTGGAAGTGCAGATAATCCGGCGAGCTGGCGGTCAGGGAATCCTCGGGCAGGTAGCCGCCCATGTGATAGGGCCCCGGGTCAACCAGTGTGCCCTGCGCGACGCGGGATAGCTTCGCCGTGGCGTCGGCAGTGGGTTGGGGAAATTTCACGTCGCCAAGCGGAGGCTCGGTTGGTTCAGAAGGAGTTGGCATCGAGTCGGGGCCGGTTGCTCGAGTCTCGAATTTGGCGTGCCGTAGGTTCTCGACGCTCTGGCGCACCAGCTGGGTGTCCTGCTGAGTGAAAGCAGGTTCTGCGATTACCAGCAGCCCGCGGACCCGCAGCAGCGAAACTGTCCGGCTGTTTGTGTCGGTCCGATCGCTAGGGATGTGAAAGCTAGTGATATCGATGCCGTCGAGCTGGGGGGTGGGCACGCTCGCGAAGTGACATTGGTTGGCCCACTTGATTGTTTCGTCGATGACCGAAGATCCAGAATGTTCGAGTCCCAGTGTCACGGTGTCGGTCGAGTATGTGTCCTGGCTGGCCTTGCGTGACACGGACACCGAAGCGATCCTGCGGAAGTTTCGATGTGAATCGGAGCGGTTGCCGACTTCGTCCGCGAATGGCAATCGGCTGCAGCCCGTGGCGCTCTCGCCGTCCTCGGTGCTGTACGGCACGATCGGCGAGCTCTGCAAGACAGACCAACCCTGCGGTGCGTCGACAATCGAGGGCAGCAACTGCTCAAGGTCCTTGTCGGTGCGTGTGGTCAGGGCACTGGCATCGACCCTGTCGGACAATGGCTTTGACGCTGGCTGGTCCGATGAAAGCCGCCGGATGGTGGTCGCCAGAATCGCGTCGGCTGCGCCGGCACGATCATGCCGGTATCCGACTAGGACAACACCGTGCACCCGCGCTAACGAGATCACACTTTCGCGGGTGCCTTCGCCCTGGTCGCGGTGATCCCGGTTGTCAGTGAGGTGAATCCGTGTGACCTCGACACCTTCGAGATTTCGTGGCGGGAGCACGCTGACAGCAGTGGGACTTCCCATCGAAGGGTCACCAGGTGTTGCGCCCGAGTATGTCTCGAGATACCGGCGGCAGTGTTTGGCCCAGGCCACCGATTCGGCGATCAGGTCAGCACCCACGCGCTCACGCATGATGCGCACTGCCGCCTCACCCGCGTTGCCGGCGATCCCGTTCTGCACAACTCCAGCCGAACTGGCCGCCACCAGGTCGCTGCGCTGGAAGGGGATATCGGCGCAGCCCGAAGGCTCGACAGTGGTGCTCGGGCCGATGTACGGGCCCGGCATCCAGTCAGATGCTCCGACCTTCAATGTGACGTCCCACGACGGGCCGGGATAGTCGGCCAGAACCGGAAGGAACCGGGCCAGCTCCACGTTCGAAGGTCCGACCGAGCCCGGGTCGACCGGACGCGGCTCGCTCGCGTTTCCGCACCCACCCATGACAACCACCAGCGCCACCACCCCGGGCAACCCGCGCCTCATCCAAAACCCCTCCCTGCCCACGACCGCCAGTGTGCCAGGCGAGCAGGCAGCGAACAGCGACAAAGCCCAAGTCCGAGACACGGCCTCCCCCGGCGTGGTCAGGGGCGAACCTGGCCGCCAGCCTCTTTCGCCGCAGCTTCAGGGCATTCAGTACCGCACTACGAATTCACCTGTGGGTGGTACCAGGCGTAGAAGGCGCGGGCCCGCTCGCGACTCTTCCACCGGCCTCGCTCAATATCAGATTGCACGTCAGCCAGATACGCGGCCGCCGCCTTCTTCGTCGTAAATGTGGTGGGCGCCGGAGCGGACACGCCGTCGGGCGACGCCGGGTACCCGCGCCTGGCACCTACCGGACGGAAGCTTCCGGATATTGCCGAATTGTCGTGCCACCGATTGCACCCAAACCTGCCCATCGAACGCAAAACTAGGCTAGAACGCCTCCCGAAAAAGAAGCAGGCCAGGGACATAATCCCTGGCCTGCGACCTAACTGAAAGACCTCACAGCATGCAGGAAACGCAACCCTCGACCTCGGTGCCTTCCAGCGCCATCTGCCGTAGCCGGATGTAGTACAGCGTCTTGATTCCCTTACGCCAGGCGTAGATCTGCGCCTTGTTCACATCGCGTGTGCTGGCGGTGTCCTTGAAGAACAGTGTCAGCGACAGACCCTGGTCCACATGCTGAGTGGCCGCGGCATAGGTGTCGATGATCTTCTCGTAACCGATCTCGTACGCGTCCTGGTAGTACTCCAGGTTGTCGTTCGTCAGGTACGGCGCCGGGTAGTAGGCCCGGCCGATCTTGCCTTCCTTGCGGATCTCGATCTTCGAAGCCACCGGATGGATCGACGACGTCGAGTAGTTGATGTACGAGATCGATCCGGTCGGTGGCACCGCCTGCAGGTTCTGGTTGTAGATGCCGTGCTGCTGCACCGACTCCTTCAGCCGCACCCAATCCTCTTGCGTGGGAATGCGAATACCGGCGTCGGCGAAGAGCTGGCGCACCTTCTCGGTCGCCGGCTCCCACACCAGCTCGGTGTACTTGTCGAAGAACTCGCCACTGGCGTACTTCGACTTCTCGAATCCGCCGAAGCGCGTACCCCGCTCGATGGAGATGCGGTTCGATGCCTTCAACGCGTGGTACAGCACGGTGTAGAAGTAGATGTTGGTGAAGTCGACACCCTCGTCGGAGCCGTAGAAAATCCGCTCGCGCGCCAGATACCCGTGCAGATTCATCTGCCCCAAGCCGATGGCGTGAGAATCGTTGTTGCCCTGCTCGATCGACGGCACCGACCAGATGTGTGTCTGGTCGGACACCGCGGTCAGCGCACGGATCGACACCTCAATGGTCTGCGCGAAGTCCGGCGAGTCCATCGTCTTGGCAATATTCAGCGAGCCCAGGTTGCACGAAATGTCCTTGCCCACCTTGGCGTACGACAGATCGTCGTTGAACAGCGAGGGGGTGGACACCTGCAGGATCTCCGAGCACAGGTTCGAGTGCGTGATCTTGCCCTCGATGGGGTTGGCGCGGTTCACGGTGTCCTCGTACATGATGTACGGGTAACCCGACTCGAACTGCAGCTCGGCGAGCGTCTGGAAGAACTCGCGCGCCTTGACCTTCGTCTTACGGATCTGGCCGTTATCGACCATCTCGTAATACTTTTCGGTGACGTTGATATCGGCGAACGGCACCCCGTAGATCCGCTCGACGTCATACGGCGAGAACAGGTACATGTCCTCGTTCTTCTTCGCCAGCTCGAAGGTGATGTCCGGGATCACCACGCCCAGCGAGAGCGTCTTGATGCGGATCTTCTCGTCGGCGTTCTCCCGCTTGGTGTCCAGGAATCGGAAGATATCCGGGTGATGCGCATGCAGGTATACCGCCCCGGCACCCTGGCGGGCACCGAGCTGGTTGGCGTAGGAGAACGAGTCTTCCAGCAGCTTCATGATCGGGATAACACCCGAGCTCTGGTTCTCGATGTTCTTGATCGGCGCACCGTGCTCACGAATGTTGGTGAGCAGCAAGGCAACACCACCACCGCGCTTGGACAGCTGCAGAGCCGAGTTGATGGAGCGCCCGATGGACTCCATGTTGTCCTCGATACGCAGCAGGAAGCAGGACACGGGCTCGCCGCGCTGCTTCTTACCCGAGTTGAGGAAGGTCGGCGTGGCCGGCTGGAAGCGCCCGTCGATGATCTCGTCGACCAGCTTCTCGGCCAGCGCGGTGTCGCCCGACGCCAGGGTCAGCGCCACCATGACGACGCGGTCCTCGAAACGCTCCAGATAGCGCTTCCCGTCGAATGTCTTCAGCGTGTACGAGGTGTAGTACTTGAACGCGCCGAGGAACGTCGGGAACCGGAACTTCTTGGCGTAGGCCCGATCCAGCAGCGCCTTGACGAAATTCCGAGAGTACTGATCGAGCACCTCGCGCTCGTAGTACTCCTTCTCGATCAGGTAGTCGAGCTTCTCGTCCTGATTATGAAAGAAGACTGTGTTCTGGTTGACGTGCTGCAGGAAGTACTGCCGCGCGGCCGCGACATCCATCTCGAACTGGATCTTGCCCTCCGCGTCATACAGATTGAGCATCGCGTTAAGGGCGTGGTAGTCCAGCTCTCCGTGAGCCGATCCGTGAGCAGAGATCACTGGCTCTGCAGTTGTCGCGGTTGGCGCCACGGTGTGTCCTTCCAAAATTCGTCGAGTCCGGCGAGCACTTGTTGCACGTCTTCTGAGGTACCCATGAGTTCGAAGCGGTACAGATACGGCACATCGCATTTGGCCGAGATGACCTTGCCTGCGTAGCAGTACTCCGCACCGAAATTGGTGTTCCCGGCCGCGATGACCCCGCGGATCAACGACCGGTTGTGTTCGTTGTTGAGAAATTTGACGACCTGCTTGGGGACGTACCCCCCGGCCTGGCCGGGCACCGGATGCCCGCCGCCGTAGGTCGGCACCACCAGCACATAGGGACCATCGACCTGGATGTCGCCGCGCAGGGGGATCCGGGTGGCAGGAACACCCAGCTTCTGGACGAAGCGGTGGGTGTTCTCCGACACGCTGGAGAAATAGACCAAATGACTCATGACCGGGTCCCGCGTAGATCGATCGCTAGGCAGACATGACTGAGGCGGCGCCCGCGAGCGCCTTGATGCGGTCTGGACGGAAACCCGACCAGTGATCTTCACCGGCCACCACCACGGGCGCCTGCAGGTAGCCGAGAGCCATCACGTAGTCACGCGCCTCGGGGACCTCGGTGATGTCCACGACGTCGTACTCGATGCCCTGCTTATCGAGAGCCTTGTACGTCGCGTTGCACTGAACGCAGGCGGGCTTGGTGTAGACGGTGATGCTCATGCACGCTCCTCAGCGAATCGATCGTGGACATCTCAACAAAGTTTTCAGCAGTCCCGCGCCCGAGAATATTCCGTGCCGCCCATGGTGGCTGAGCGCCTGGATTGTCCAAAAGATCTGGCGAAAATCCGGGCCGGGCGGCTCGAGATGATTCCCGGCCTTTCGGTGTTCCAGACACTACACCTGGTGTCCGACAATCGGAACTCATACAAGATGTTCGGAACAACATTCGTGAAATTCCCTGGTAGTGAGACCTGACATGCCGGAAATTTCGGCGTGTCGTAACCACGGCGTGTCCAGATGCCCGGTGATGGCTGGAACATATGGTGTGTCTACCACCGGGCACCGACACCGGCTAGCAGATCACCGACCTCCGGGCAAACGTTTTCGCCCGGCGCGTCTGTGGAAACTGTGGAGTTCTGTGGATGAATCTGGGGACAGATCCGGATCTAGCGGAAGAGTCCCTGGTTGTCAGACACCCATTGCGCGAAAGTGGTACCGGGGTACCCGGCCAGTTCGGCCACCAAGGTGTTCGCCGGCTGCTCAAAATCGGGATCGGCGACGGTGTCGATGTACCACTGAGCCCGGTCTCCCATCGCCGGCCTCAACTCACGTACCGCGGCTTCGGGCGAGCTGATCACGTACCGCACATCGATACCGGCCACATCGGCGATGGTCTGCACCAGCTGCGGCCGGGTCAGCGCCTCCGGACCGGTGATGGGGTACTTCTTGCCGAGGTGCGCATCCCCTGAATACAAGACCGCACCAGCCACGCGGGCGATGTCATCCATCGCAATGGGCGATTGGGCCACGTGGCGTTCCGGTTCGTGGACGGCCCCGGTGCGCTTGATCTGTTCGGCCCACATCGCGTAGTTCTCCATGAACTCCCCCGGGCCCAGCTGCGTCCACCCGATGCCACTGTTCTCGACCGTCGTGGCCTGTTCGGCCCACCAGGAAGCGTCCCCCGCCAGCGCCACCACATGACGCACCCCCGCCGCGCGCGCCAAGTCGAGCACCGCCGCGGCCGTGGAGGGCAGTGGCGCCAAGTACATCCGCTCGACGCCGTCGAACACACCTTCAAGGCTTTCGGGCTTGCCGAGATACCCGACTACAGGCGTCACTACATCCGGCAGCGCCGCCTTCTCCGGCGAGGTGGTCAAGGCTCGAATATCACTGACACCCAGGTCAACTAGATGATCGACGATCTTGCGGCCGATGTTTCCGGTGGCGCCAGTGACGAGAACGGTCATGCCCGGCACGGTACCGGGCATGACCGACAATCGACCGCTACAAATTAGCCGCTAACTAGCGGACGTCAATGCGTCCAAAGCCTTGGCCAGCTCGGCCACCGTCTCGGCATGCTCTCGCGGATGCTTGCCATCGAAGGCGGAGGCCGGTACCGCCACCTTGACGTCATCGAGGACATTGGCAGTCGCAATAGCGGCGACCTTACGAGTGTCGTCCACTGCCCAGATGCCCCCGTAACGACCCGCCGAGGTTCCGATCACCACGGTCGGCTTGCCTTTGAACACACTGCTGCCGAACGGTCGGGACAACCAGTCGAGCGCATTCTTCAACGCGCTCGACACGGTGCCGTTGTTTTCCGGACTGACCAGCAGTACCGCGTCGGCATCGGCAACCGCGGCACGCAGCGACGCCACGGGCGCGGGCGCGTTGTCTCCGTCGATGTCCTCGTTGTAATGCGGAAGCTCGGCCAGACCCTCAAAGATCTTCACGTTCACACCTTCCGGCGCGATCTCGGCGGCCGCCTCCGCTAGCTGCCGATTGAGTGATGCCTTGCGGAGGCTTCCGACGAGCGCCAGCACGTTCTTATCTGCCATGGTTGTTCACCCTTCCATCAGCGCGGCACATTGTCGCGGCCCTCATGAGGACCTCTGTCACGTTCTACAATACGGACTACGGTCCGTTTATATCAACGGCGCTAGTATCGAGGTGTTATGCCTGGTCAAGAAATACCCCTGCTTTCTGTCGACCTTGCGCAAAATCCCGTTCGGGAACGTGCCGTCGCCACCCGCAACCGCGTGCGCCTCCTGGACGCGGCGCGTCAGATCCTCGACGACGTCGGTCCGGACAACATGTCGATGGATGCCGTGGCCAATGCGGCGGGTGTCGGCAAGGGGACGCTGTTCCGCCGCTTCGGCAGCCGCACGGGACTGCTGCTCGCGCTCCTCGATCACGAAGAACACATCGAGCAGCAGGCATTCATGTTCGGACCGCCGCCTCTTGGCCCCGATGCTCCTCCGCTGACTCGGATCATCGCGTTCGGACGAGCTCGGCTTGCCTTCCTGGAACGACATCTGGACCTGGCGCGCGCCACCACCACCGATACCGACGCCTGGTACAACGCACCGCCCACCGTCCTCGTCCGCACCCATATCCGGGCACTGCTGGCCCAGCTCGAATGCACCGGAGACCTCAACGCACAGACCCATGCCCTGATGTCGATCATCGAGCCCGGATACGTGCACTTCGCCACCCACTCCAATGGCCAGTCGGTTACTCAGCTCGGGGACGCGTGGGAGGACCTGGTACGCAAGCTGTGCACGCGATGACGACGCGTTCTACAGTCGGGCAATGAACACGCTTCGCGAAGAGATCCGGTCAGCCCTCGACGTCTCCCCCACGATCGATCCGGCCGCCGAAGTGTCGCGACGGGTCGGGTTCCTCAAGGACTACCTAAGGGTCAGCGGGACAGCGGGATTCGTACTCGGAATCTCCGGCGGTCAGGACAGTGCCCTTGCCGGGCGCCTGTGCCAGTTGGCGGCGCAGGAGTCTCGGCTGGAGGGTGTGGAAGCCGAGTTCATCGCCGTTCGATTGCCCCACGGCGTGCAGGCCGACGAGTCCGATGCCCAAGTGGCCCTTCGGTTTATCGACCCGGACCAGACGATCACCATCAACGTCAAGGACGCCGCCGATGCCGCCGCCGCCGCGGTCGCAGATGCTCTCGGTGAAGCACCCCGCGACTTCGTCAAGGGCAATATCAAGGCCCGGGAGCGGATGGTGGTCCAGTACGCGGTTGCCGGCCAGCATCGACTGGTGGTCGTCGGCACCGATCACGCCGCCGAGGCCGTCACCGGATTCTTCACCAAGTTCGGCGACGGCGGTGTCGACGTCACCCCACTCACTGGGCTCACCAAACGACAAGGCGCACAGATTCTTTCCCACCTCGGCGCGCCGGAGAGCATCTCACATAAGGTGCCTACCGCAGACCTGGAGGATGACCGGCCCGCGCTCCCCGACGAGGTCGCACTCGGCGTCACCTATGCGCAGATCGACGACTACCTGGAAGGTAAGGCAGTCACCGTCGAAGCCGCCGAACGTATTGAACGGTGGTACCTGCAGACCCGGCACAAGCGGGCACTACCTGTCACGCCGTTCGATGGCTGGTGGCGCTAAGCGTTCTCCGAACCGGACTTCTGCAAACCGGGCCGCAGCGCACTGGTGAAGGCAACGTTGACCACCCGCATCGCGACGCTGTAGGGCCACCAGAGGGTGCGCTTGAACAGATACAGCGCGCGGATATCCACCGACGTGTACACGAGATAGCGGTTATGGCGGATGCCATGGACGATGCGGTCGGCCGCCTTCTCCGGGGTGACCGCGTGCCCAACAAACCGGTTCATCCACTTGCTCACGTTGGGGTTGTCACGGTCCACGCCGGCGATGTCGACGGTATGCACCAGCGGAGTGTTGACCGCGCCCGGAACCACCACGGTGACGCCGATCTTGTACCGCGCGAGATCGAAACGCAGCACCTCCGAGACGCCGCGAAGCCCGTACTTGCTGGCGCTGTAGGCGGCGTGCCACGGCAGGGCCACCAGCCCAGCGGCCGACGACACGTTCACGATCTGTCCGCCGTTACGCGCCTTGATCATGGCGGGCACGAAGCTCTCGATGACGTGGATCGGTCCCATCAGGTTGATGTCGACGACCGAGCGCCACTGCTGATGGGTCAGCCTGTCCACGGATCCCCACACGGATATCCCCGCGATGTTCAGCAGCACGTCCATGCTCTGGTGCGTCGCGAGGATGTCGGCCGCGAAGGCCGCCACCGCGTCATAGTCGGAGATGTCAAGAGCACGGTGCGCGCTCACTACCCCTCCCGCCGCCGTGATTTCCTCGACGGCGGACTCCAATCCGTCGACGCTGCGATCGGTCAAAAACAGCTCGGCACCCTCGCGCGCTAAGCGCAGCGCGGTGGCCCGTCCAATCCCGCTGGCGGCTCCCGTGACGAAGCATCGCTTACCGGTGAAGTCGTACGCCATTACTGAACCGTACCGGCTGTCATTCTCGAATTTCTGCGTGGTCCAATAGCAAACGGTACCTTCGAGACATGCCGATTGATAGCACGCAATCTCGCCAACGTTGGTTACCTTGGGCAACTACAATTGCAGTGGTACTGATAGCCGCCATGGGGTGCTCGGGCGGACGGCCCGCAACGCGATCCGACAGCGGCGCCGGGCCTGCTGAGGTGTACGGCACCGGGCTGATGCGGCCGCCGGCGGCCCCGATGCGGGACTCCACGCAGCAGGCCCCACAGCACGGCCCACCCATCGAGGCGAACCGCGACATTGTCACGACCGGGTCCATGACGATTACCGTCCCCAACCCCTCCGAGGCCGCCGACAAGGCGGCAGATCTCGCCGAATCGGCCAAGGGCCGGGTGGAGAGCCGCTCGCAGGACGCGGGTTCGGGGTCGGGCCGCGCGCACACCTCGATCGTGCTGCGCATCCCCGCCGCCAAGCTTGACGGCGTCCTACGTGATCTCAAGGAACTGGGGAAGGTCACGAGCGCCGACACCAAGAGCGACGACGTGACCTCACAGCGCGTCGACCTGGACGCCCGGATTACGGCGCTGCAGACGTCCGTCGATCGACTGTTGGGGATCATGCGCGATTCCAAAGACACCGATGCTTTGATCAAGGCCGAGAGCGAGTTATCCAAGCGGCAGGCCGACCTTGACAGTCTGCGAGCGCAGCGCAGTCAGCTCGGCGATCAGATCGCCTACAGCTCTGTCGATGTCACCTTCCTCGCCGAGGAAATTGGGGGCCCTGCCCCGCGGCAATACAACGGGTTCTTCGGACAGATCGAGCGTGGCTGGGACTCACTCGTCTCGGCAGGAACCAATGTGGTGCTGCTGTTCGGGCTGCTGCTGCCCTGGCTCTGCGCGCTCGCCGTCCTAGTGGGTGCCGGCTACGGCGTGCTCCGGGTGGTGAAACAGCGCCAGCCCAAGGAAACGCAGTTAACGCCCGAGAAGGCTAGTACGCCATAGGGTCTCGACCACCGCAAGCGCCCGAGCGGGATCGGTGCCACGACCGACGAATGAGCTATCACCCGACACGGTAGATGCGGTGAGCGCCGCCAGGGAGCGCACCAACGCAGGCAGGTCATCCGTAACCGGTTGCGCTCCGCGTTCTTTCACCTCGACTTCGGCGATCTTGACGATCTTCTCGATGACGACGTCCGTGAGATCATCGAGCAGCCCGGCGATTGTCGGATCGGTGATCCGCGCCTCCAGACATGCCTTCATCAACGGGTCGCTGTACGCGATCGAGGCGGCGCTGCCGACCATCCGGTGCGCAAATTGGTCGGGAGTCTCGTCGTCGCCGCGCGGCGCAAAGTAATGGGTTAGTTCATCGAGTTCGGCAAAAGCGTCACCCACCATCTGCGCCAGCACCGAGTACTTGCTGTCGAAGTAGAAGTAGAACCCCGAGCGTCCCACCCCGGCGCGCTCGCTGATGGCACTCACGGACAAGTCGGCAAAGCTGTGGTTTTCGGCGATGAGCTCGGCAACAGCGGTCATGATCGCGTCGCGCTGACGATCGCCACGAGTCTGCGTGCCGGTGCGCGAGGGACTGACCACCTGCCCAGTTTGCACTGAAACACGGCACGAACAGAACTTGACACCCGTCAAGTTCTGTGGCGAAGATGATCTAGAGCACATTGACGTGCCCGCCGCGAGCGAAGGAGCGACGCCCCCATGGCGACGATCAACAGCACCGATTACCTCATCGACCAGGCCAAACGCCGTCTCCCGACCATGAACACCCTTCCGGGTATGGGATATGTCGAGAACTACCTCAACAATCGCGACTGGCGCATGACCGAGCTCGCCGCGCCGCCGCCCGGAAGCGGTTTGAAGCCGGTAATGGGCGACCAGGGACTGCCGATGCTCGGGCACATGATCGAGATGTTCCGCGGGGGCATCGACTGGGTGCTGGACACTTACAACCAGCGCGGGCCGGTCAGCTGGTCACAGACTCCCATCGGCAAGATCGTCGCCGCGCTGGGCCCCGACGCCACCCAGGCGGTGTTCGCCAACGCGAACAAGGACTTTTCCCAGCAGGGCTGGGTTCCCGTCATCGGCCCCTTCTTCAACCGAGGGCTGATGCTGCTGGACTTCCAGGAACATCGCGAACACCGGCTGATCATGCAGCAGGCGTTCCTGCGTAGCCGTCTCGCCGGCTACGTGGAACAGATCGATTCGGTCGCCACCGAGATCGTCGCCGAGTGGCCGACCAACGACAGCCGGTTCTTGTTCTACCCGGCCATCAAGGAATTGACTCTGGACGTCGCCTCGGTGGTGTTCATGGGCAATGAGCCACATGCCCAACACGAACGTCTGGACAAGGTCAACAAGGCGTTCGTCGCGACCACCCGCGCCGGTGGCGCCATCTTCCGGTTCGACCTGGCTCCCTTCAAGTGGTGGCAGGGACTGCAGGGACGAAAGCTGCTCGAGGAGTACTTCGTTGAGCGGGTTGGCATCGCGCGCCACAAGGATTCGGGTGCCGACATGCTGACCGCGCTATGCCATGCGGAAACCGACGAGGGCGACGCCTTCACCGATACCGACATCGTCAACCACATGATCTTCCTGATGATGGCCGCGCACGATACGACCACATCGACCACCACGACCATGGCGTACTACCTGGCCGCCAATCCCGAATGGCAAGAACGGGTCCGGGAAGAATCGGACCGCCTGGGCGACGGGCCACTGGACATCGACTCACTCGACAAGCTGGAAAGCCTCGACCTCGTGATGAACGAGGCACTGCGCCTCGTGACTCCCTTGCCGTTCAACATCCGTTCGACGGTGCGGGATACCGATCTACTCGGGTTCCACATCCCGGCCAACACCATGATCAACATCTGGCCCGGCATGAACCACCGGCTACCCGAACTATGGACTGATCCAGAAAAATTCGACCCCGATCGGTTCGCCGAACCGCGAAACGAACACAAACGCCACCGGTACGCGTTCTCGCCATTCGGCGGGGGTGCACACAAGTGCATCGGCATGGTGTTCGGGCAGCTGGAGGTCAAGGCCATAATGCACCGGCTGTTGCGGCGCTACCGGTTTGAACTCACGCATCCCAACTACCAGGCCAAGTGGGACTACGCCGGTATGCCGCTGCCAATCGACGGCATGCCAATCGTCCTGCGCCCCTTACGCTGACGTTACCTACGCGAGGCGGTTGACGCAGGCTGTGACCGCCTTGAGCGACGAGGCGGTGGCATCCTGCGCCCGCCCCATCCCCCACGCGGTGCTCGTGCCGTTGGTGCCGCGCACAAAGGTGAACATCTGATCGCCGTCGTGCAGCTGGTGGAAGTTGAGCGTCTCCATTCGAATCCCGCGCTCGGACAGCATCGCGGTCAGCGCTGCCATGGGACCACACGCCGTGGCCGTTGACGATTCAATGCGCTCGCCGATCGCGAGCGTCGCCTGATAGGTGCCGTCGGACTCGGACCATTGGCCCAGTCTCAGCGGACCCGCGCTGCGCTCGTAGGTTTGACAGAACGAGGTCCAGGACATCTCGGCGGCCTCGTCGCGCAGCCCGCGTGGCAGCGGAACACCGAAACGGCCCGCGAACGGATGGGTCTGCGTTGGGATTGTTGGTGAGGAGTACATGTGCCGGTCTTTCATCCGAAAGGGAAGTGACCGACTGGTAGTAGCTTCGACCCACAGCGAGGGGTCGGTCTGGATCAGACCCCGCTGCGGGTTGCTACTACGAGAAGACTCAACACAAGAAGAAGATTAGACGCGGCTTCTGATTAGCGCAAATACTTTCCCAGGACCAGCATCGACCGTTCCGACTCGGGATCCGGCGGATCGTCGACCAGGGTACGCAGGCGGTCGGTGATGGTGTCGCCGTCCAGGTGAGTGCCGATGAGTACGAGACGCGCCCCCGACGACAGCCCCGTCCGGGTGGGCGTTTTGTTGATGCTGATGTGGTCCCCCACGGTGTGCACGGCCAACGTCTTGTCCCCGAACCGCACCACACCCTTGATGCGGTAGACGCCCGCGGGCTGGCTGTCGAGAAACTCGACGAGCCGCCGCGGATGCAGCGATTGCTCCGTGGCGAACTCCACCGTTTCGTAGTGGTGGTGTGCGTGGTGGTCATGGCTGTGGTCCTCGCGAATGAGGTCCTCAAGCGAAAGCTGACCGACCCGCTCGGGACGCTCCTGCTTGTCGAACAGCAGACGGGGATCGACGACGGCCCCCGTTGTTTCGACGATGGCCGCGCGCGGATTGCGTTCCTTCACGACCGCACGCAGATGCGTGCGGTCTCCGGCGTCGGCGAGGTCGATCTTGTTGAGGACCGCCAGGTCTGCCAGGGACAGGTGCTCAGCGATCTCCGGGTGCCGGGCCGCGACGTCCTCGTATTGAGCGGTGTCGACGACGGTGACCAGTCCCCCATAACTGATCCGCTCGTTCTCGGCAGCCGCTGCAAGCACCATGCGCACCAAGGGCAACGGCTCGGCCAGCCCGCTCGCCTCGATGACAATGGCGTCGATATCCCGGCCAGCAAGGGCGGCCAACATGCCACCCAATTCGTCATCGTCGGCGACGCAGCACAGGCACCCATTGGACATCGTCATGGTCGAGTCCACCTGCCCGGCCACCAGCATGGCGTCAATGTTGATGGCACCGAAATCGTTGACTACCACGCCGATTCGTACGCCGAGGGTGTTGCGCAACAGATTGTTCAGCAGTGTGGTCTTACCAGCACCCAGAAAGCCCGAAACAACAGTGACGGGGATCAAACTACGTCTTCTCGACGATTCTCTGCACGCCTGCAGTCTAGGTTTTGCAGACAGCGGCACGAATGTCGGCCACTTGAATATCCACCGTCTGCGGGCCGTTTCCTGTCACGAGCCCGATGTCCGCGTCCGACAGCACGACCAAGGAAGTCGGGATCGGCGCTGTTGTGACAGAAAAGCCAGCTTCTCTCAGGCCTTCGTCTACGAAGTATTCCAGGCGGGTGGGTCCCGGTGGGATGTGGACGTATCCCTGATCCAGCATGCCGGTCTCGCCCTCTCTACCCACGGTGGTGACCTCTGCGGCCAGGAATGCGTTGTCCTGGACCCTGTATGGCGCACCGTCCTGATCCACACGCCAATTCGTGGAGGTCAGAGCGATCGGCGCGTGGCAGATCAGGGATATGTAGACGCCGTTTTCCCGGGCAAGGTGCAGCACCTCACCAAGCCAACGGTTTTTGTGGAAGTCGACCATCGGGGCGTGTCCGCCCGGTGCATGGATGAAGTCGAATTCGGCGAAGCTGAAACCGTGTGAGGGTTCGCGGTGTTTGTGGATCAGCTCCGGCAGCGAGGCATATCGCTTGGGCTGCAACGCCTTGACCCGGCGCACCACCTCAGGGCGGAATGCAAGGACCTCGGCATCAGTCGAGGGCAACGGATCGGTGATAGGCAGCCGCCCAAGGTGGCGCTCCAGCAGTTGCAGCTCGCGCTCCCGGCGCTCAACCAGGCCGGCGTACTTATGTCGGTAGGCGTCAATACTGAAATAGGGATCTGCGAACTGAGACACCGAGTCCGCATAAACCTCTGTCATTTTGTCAGTCGCATGCCACGGGATCGAGAAGCCGTTGGTATCGATCTGCGGCACTTCACCATCCGGCGTGGCCAGAGTGAACTCGTAATCGTTCTCGAACTCGGCGAGCACCTGGGCCAGCTCCACGTGGAAGAAACCGATCGGTATGGATGACACGGCTGGTGGCGAGGTGAGCGGTAGGACGCGCGCCGAGGACAGCACAATCAACGCACGACGCTTCCGGTTCTCAGTGGGCATTGACGAAGAACTCCAATCTCCCATGACTGGTGAGGTTTTCAGTTGATCGTCGAGATGATGCCTCCGTTGACGAAAATGGTTTGAGCTGTGGTCCATCCGGATTCCGGGAGTACCAACAGTCTGGCGATCGGCAGGATGTCGTCACCGCGCCCGATTTGCCCGTTGATACTCATCGACTGCAACCAGGTGATGTTGTCTTCAGACTCCGCCG
Source organism: Mycobacterium sp. (assembly GCA_050701835.1). Taxonomy (GTDB): domain Bacteria; phylum Actinomycetota; class Actinomycetes; order Mycobacteriales; family Mycobacteriaceae; genus Mycobacterium. The sequence continues at coordinate 69,296 of JBOGDC010000035.1, forward strand.
GATAGAAGAAGCTTGTCTGCAGAGGTCCGGGTGCGATGCAATTGACGGTTATCCCCCGGCCGCCCACCTCCTTGGCGAGCGCCTTGGTGAAGTGCTCGACAGGAGCCTTGGAACCGGCATACGCACTATAGGTAGGAGCCAGGGCTCCCACCATGGTCGTTACAAAACTCAGGATCCGGCCGTCATCGGCCATCCGGCGCGCGGCCTCACGCATCATGAAGAACACCGTCTTCGCGTTGGCGTCAAACACGGCATCATATTCATCTTCGGTGATATCCGCCAACGGTTTCCGCACGATCATCCCGGCAGTGTTGATCAGAATGTCCCACCGACCGAAGGCCTCGAAGGTGGCATCGGCGAGCTTGACGCAGTTCTCGGGAACCGAAAGGTCGGCCTGGAAGCTGACGGCCTCGCCGCCAGACTCCTGAATCTGCCGGACTACTTCGGCGGCCCTGTCTCGCTTGCTGTCGCTGCGGTAGTGCACCACAACCTGAGCACCGTCATGGGCCAACGTCAGGGCGAGCGCGGCGCCCATGTTCGCCGACGCCCCGGTGATCACAGCCACCTTCCCCGCCAACGGCCGACCTGTCGGCCGATACGGCTGCACCGGGTTGATCTTCTCCGGAATCTGGACCATTTCCCCTCCTCATAGCGGTGAGTCGACAACGCTGGCACCGAGCGACCGATCCAGGGGCCCAACAGGTCTGAAGCAAATTTGACTGTACAAGCCATCCGGTGTTCCGGCTAACAACAGTATGTTGATGGCTAACAACTAAATCTTGTGAGAATCGCCGGCCCCCGCAACGGGAATGACCGAACTACCGGCGGGGTTGTCCATCGTGGTCCCCATCGATCGAAAAGGAACGTCATGCCCCAGAAGGTCGTCATCGCAGGCGGACACGGGCAGATCGCCGCACATCTGATCCGTATCCTGGCGGCGCGTGGCGACACCGCCGTCGCGCTGATACGCAATCCCGACCATGCCGCCGACGTGCGGTCATGGGGTGGAGAACCGCTGGTTCTTGACCTCGAGTCGGCCGATGTGCGTGATGTGGCGGAGGCTCTCCGAGACGCCGACGCCGCCGTCTTCGCCGCGGGTGCGGGGCCGGGTAGCGGACCTGCGCGAAAGGACACGGTGGACCGTGCAGCGGCCGTGCTATTCGCGGATGCCGCTGGGTACGCGGAGGCCCGCCGGTTCATTCAGATCAGTGCTTTCGGTGCAGGCGGCCCCGCGCCCACCGAGGGTGACGATTCGTGGATCGCCTACGTGATCGCGAAGACAGCCGCCGAGGAAGACCTGCGCGTTCGCGATGGGTTGGATTGGACGATCCTGCGCCCCGGCCTGCTCACCGACGAGGAGCCCAGCGGCTCAGTCACCTTGTCGGCCAGCACGATCGAACGCGGATCAGTCCCCCGGGCCGATGTTGCGGCGGTAGTCGCCGAGCTGTTGACGGCGTCGAACACGGTGCACGACATCCTGTTCCTCACCGAGGGCAACACCCCCATCGCCAGCGCGGTGCGCGGGCTCTAGAGAAGAGCGAACAGGCGTTCCAGGGCGCGTAGCTGTTCATCGTACGGGGTGTCGAGTTTGACCAGCAGCGTCGAAATGCCGGCGGCACGATAGCGTTTCAGCCGTTCGGCGACCATGTCGTCGGTGCCCACGAGGTTGGTGAGGCGGCCCAGGTCATCGGGTACGGCGTCGCGTGCGGCATCCCGATCGCCGGCGCGCCACAATGATTCGACATTGCGAATACCGTCGCCGTACCCGAGGCGGGTGAATGCCTCGTTGTAGAAGTTTCGCCCGGAGGCTCCCATCGCGCCGATCGTGAACGCGTACCCGGCAGCATGACGCCTAACGGCGGTAGCGGCATCGGTTGCGGTGTCGGCGAATTCGAGAGCGACCGGGGCCACCAGGTCTATGTCGGTCACGTCACGCCCGGCCGCCACCGCGGCGTCGCGGATCGGTCCGAGGAACACCTCGGACAGCTCGGGGATGAAGGTGTTACCGAGCCAGCCGTCGGCAAGCTCGCCGGTGAGCGCGAGGTTCGCGGGCCCCATGGCCGCGACGTAGATGGGTAGACTCTGCGGTGAAACCATGGGCCGCAAGGGTTTTCCCGGGCTTCCAGGCAACGGCAGCGTATACACCTGACCCTCGTACTGGAGCCGCTCCCCGCGCGCAATCATTCGTACGATGTCGATGGTCTCGCGCGTAGTCTGCACCGGCTTGGTGAAGCGGACGCCATGCCACCCCTCCATCACCTGCGGGCCGGAGGCCCCGACACCGAGGACGAATCGCCCGCCGGAGAGCTGCTGGATGCTCAGCGCCGACGTCGCCAACATCGCGGGTGACCGCGATCCGAGCTGAACCACGAAGGTGCCGAGCCCAATGGTCTCGGTGCGCGCGGCCAGGTAGGCAAGGCCGGTGAGTGCGTCATACCCCCACACCTCGGGTACCCACAGCGAAGCGACGCCCAGCTCCTCTGCCCGCCGCGCGAAGTCGGCGGCACCCGGAAGCCGCGGCTCGATCACCACACCAATACGCATCAGGTCCTCCATCGCAGACGTAGGATCAGCCTATGCGATATCGCGACTGTCCCACTATCGAAGTGTCCCAACGTATGTCGGGAAGCATCACCGATGCCTGGGCACTCGTTACCGATATCACGCTGCCCACCCAATGCGAAGGCGAGCTGATCACCACCGAGTGGCTCGACGGCGCGGACAGCGTTGCGGTCGGCGCGCGGTTCAAAGGCACCAATGGTGGAGACGGTTCCGAATGGAGCACCGTCTCGGTGATCACCGAAGTTGAACCGGAGTCCCGCTGGGTATGGAATGTGCTCTCCGGGAGCGATAACTTCGCGGCCAGTTGGGGTTTCGAGGTGGAACCGGCGAGTGACGGGGTGATCGTTCGGCAATGGGGGCGTCTTGGTCCCGGCCCATCGGGACTGACGCCGGCCATCGAAGAAATGCCCGAGAAGGAGGCCCGGATCGTGTCGCGCCGCCTGCAGGAGTGGCGCGCCGGGATGGAGGCGAATCTTCACGAGATCGCCGAGCGTCTATCGCGCTAGCCGGTCATATCGTCGGGCTCAGACCAGCTGATCAGCTCGTCGCGAGCACGCGCGACCCGGGACCGGATGGTGCCAATCGCACAGCCACACACATCGGCGGCCTCGGCGTACGACAGGCCGACCACCTGGGTGAGTACCAACGCTTCGCGACGGTCCTCGTCGAGCCCGGCGAGAAGTGCCTTGATCTCGACCAATTCCTCGAACCGGTGGGTGGGGCGCCGGAGCGAGGCCTCTTCCAAATCGGCTCCGTGCGCGATCCGCGGCCGGGACTTCAGGTGCCGGATATGGTCGGCGACCACGCGGCGCGCGATCGACAGCAGCCAGGTGCGGACCGTCGACCGCCCGGCAAACCGTGGGAGCGCTCCGAGTGCCCGCAGGAAGGTCTCCTGGGTGAGATCGTCGGCCACCCCGGTATCGGCCAGGTAGGCGACGAATCGCCACACGTCGGCCTGGGTCGCCTTCACCAACGATTCCAGTGCGGATTGGTCGCCACGACCAGCGGACAGCGCAAGCTCGAGCAGCTGCTCGTCATCGGTGCCGGTGGCCACGGCTCCTACTCTATGTCGTAGACGTTCAGTACAGAACGGCGGGAACTCTTTGGCCGACGTATCCGACCAATTTCCCGTGACATCTACCGAGGACCAGCCCGATACTCGTGAGTCCGGTTCCGACACGGCGTGGGTGCGTCTCGCCCCGATCGTGTTGCGTCTGCACTTCTATGCCGGGCTGCTCATCGGCCCATTTTTGCTGATCGCCGCGCTCACCGGGCTCGCGTACGCACTCGTGGGGCAGGTCGACGCTGCGGTGTATCGGCACGAGCTCAAGGTCGATTCCCTCGGAACTCAGCAGCTGCCGCTGTCCCAACAGCTGGCGGTGGCGACCGCCGCCCAGCCCCAGGGCACGGTGACGTCGATCCGGCCGCCTGCAGCCCCCGACGACACCACCCGCATAGTCTTGGCCGCCCCAGACGACCCGACGGTTCCCGCCGACTATTCGCGCACCGTGTTCGTGGACCCGTACAGCGGACAGATCCGCGGAACCCTGACCACATACGGCGAGTGGCTACCGGTTCGCGCCTGGTTCGACGAGCTGCACCGGAACCTGCATCTGGGTGCGTTCGGGCGCAACTACAGCGAGCTGGCGGCCAGCTGGCTGTGGGTGGTGGCGCTCGGCGGCCTATTCCTGTGGATCGGCTACCGGCGTCGTACCGGGCGGCTGCGCAGGCTGGCGCTCCCCGACCGCTATGCCACCTCACGCCGACGCAGACTGACCTGGCACGGGGCCGTGGGGGTCTGGATAGTCGCTGGGCTGCTGGCACTTTCGGTCACCGGCCTCACCTGGTCCCGTTATGCCGGCACCAACATTGGCAGTCTCACGCAGGCGATCCGGCCTGCGCTCTCCACTGAATTGGACCCGGCGGCAACCATGCCGATGACCGGACACGAGCACCACGGCGGGGCACCTACGTCCGGCGCAGAACCACTTGGCGGGGTCAACACCGTGCTGCAGAGTGCACGCGATGCCGGGATGCGGGGCCCGATGTGGATGACACCTTCGTCGGATGCCCACAGCGCATGGCTGATCGCCGAACGCAAACGCGATATCCCGACGCATTTGGACACCATCACGGTGAACCCGCTCAATGGCGAGATCACCGGCCGCAGTAACTTCTCGGACTGGTCGCTGCTGCAGAAGTCGACCGAGTGGGCCATCGACGGCCATATGGGCGTCCTATTCGGGATTCCGAATCAGATTCTGGTGGCGTTCATCGTGATCGGCCTCATCACCGTGATCACGCGCGGTTATCTGATGTGGTGGCGCAGGCGTCCGACGAAGGGCCGCCGGTGGCCGGTGTCGCCGCGACGTGGCGGTCTGCTCGCCCTCAAACCGGTGGAATTGGTCGTCGTCGCGGCGGTGACAATCGGGATCGGCTGGTTCACACCGCTGCTCGGAATATCGCTGGCTGTCTTCCTCGCGATCGATCTCGCGTGGGCGTTCCTTGCGGGCCGACAGGCCCGGAAGTCACGCGGCCGAGTTGGCCGATTTGTCGGCGGAGCGCAGATGCCGCTCCCCTGAACTCACCTCGTCCAGGAACACCGCGCGGTGCTGGTTGGGCGGGTTGCGTCCGGCGCGGTAGTCGCGCAGCACCAGGAGCGCGAAGACCAACCCGAGTAGCACGGGTCCATGGCTGACGATGCGCGCCAAGGTCACTTGGTCGTTGATGGCGTCGTTGATGACGTACGCGGTGAGCACGGTCGCGAATGCGCCCAGCACCGTTGCCATTCCGGCCGCAGCGGCGGGACGCACACCGGCGATCACCATCGCCACACCCAGGGCGACCACCCAGGCGGTGGATTCATTCATGAGGTGCGCGCCGGTCATCGCGCCGTGGTGATGCGCGGACACCATCCCGAAGTCCATGCCGGCGACCTGCATACCGGCGACCCCCAACTGCACCAGCCCGATGAGCACCAGAGCGCAGCGGTTGATGTTGTTCCGTGCCCAGTGCGCGTAGCGGGCGGCGGGGGTGAGTGGTTCGACGGCGGCGGCCGCCAGGATCTGCCCGGTCAGGTCGCGCGTCGGAGCCGAACGCACGTAGGCGAACTGACGGTCCAGTCCACGCGCCCGGCCCAGCCATTCCCGGCAGGAGGCGCAGGACAGCACATGCTCGTCCAGACGCTTGCGTGCAACACTCGCCTGCTCACCGTCGACCCACGCCGACAGCTGTTCGCGCACTACCTGACAGTCCACCCCTCCATCGTCGCCTATCGCGCGAAGTTACGTGTAAACACCCCAGCCAAACACCCGAGAAGTCAGCAGCACAAGACCCAAAGAGACCACAGCGACCACCACAAGACCGATCACCGCGACCACGAGGGGACGCCAACCACTGCGGGCGATCTCCCGGAAATTGGTGTTCAAGCCCACCCCGGCGAAGGTCAGCAGAAACGCCCATTTGGATACGTTGGTGAGGTTGTTGACCTGGCCTTTCGTCAACCATCCAAGAGTGACCACAGCGGATACGGCCAGGAATCCGAGCACGAACTTGGGGAACTTGTCCCAGACGAACGCGGCCTTGGCCTTGAAGCCGGGGGCGATATTGTCGGCCTCACCACGCGCCGCCCAGTACAGCGCGAACCCGAGTACCACGAAGCCGATGAGCGCATTACGAGTGGATTTGACGAGGACCGCGATCTTGCCGGCCTCCTCGGAGAATAGATATCCGGTGGCCGTGGTTTCGGCGGTGTTATCGACGGCCAGGCCCGCCCACAGGCCGAATTCGTGATCGGTCAGGCCTAGCCCGTGCCCGAGTGCCGGAAGCGTGAATAGAGCCACGGCCCCGAGCGCGAGGATGGCGGCGATGGCGTAGCTGACTTCCGAGTTACGGGCCCGGATGGCACCTTTGGCCGCGACAATGGCCGACACACCGCAGATCGCGGTTCCGATGGCCAGCAGGGAGCCCAGCTTGCCGCTGAGGCCGAACCACTTGGCCGCAAACAGGATGATGGTTCCCGCCACCGCCATATCGATCACGATTTGTACAAGGCTGGTAGCACCCAGCTTCAGGACGTCGCCAAGCACGAATCGGGCACCCAGTGCGACGATGCCGATCTTGAGCCAGAACTCGTACGTCTGCACCCCTGGCCAGAAAACACGGTGCAGCCCAATGGTGTTGGTGATCAGCAAGCCGATCACGATGGCCCACAACACGTATTCGATATCGGGGACGGTCCAGTGCTGTGCCTTGGCCAGGTCTTTCCACCAAATCTGCGCGTACTTACTCAGTAGGCCCACGCCGATGAGCAGCAGGATTCCCGGTACGTAGTCGAGTGGGCGGCGCGAGGTGAAGCTCGCCTCGGGGTTGTCGTATGCCTCGTCGGCGGCCTGTGTCTCGGCTTTTGAAGTCATCGCGTCACCACGGAATCTTCGGCAGCACGTTGGCCACCGCTAGCAGGGCGATCACGCCGGCGATGATGGTCGCCCACCAGTCGACACCGATACGCGTGATCAGGGACGTTATGGGCTGGTCTTCGGAAGGTGCCGAAGCGCCGGACTGTTCGTCGGTCACGGACCAGAATCTTTCTGGGGCGCCATCAGGCTCACAAGACATCCGCTCGTGTTGAATCGAGGCAGGGCGCGGGATCAAACTTGACACCTGTCAAGTACAGTCGATACGCCCGCAGACAACGCCGTCGAAAGGTTCCTCGCCCGTGTACCCAGGCACCCACGCGTCGCAATTCCCCGACAAGCCAGCCGTCGTGATGGCGGCCTCCGGGGCCACGCTCACTTATGGCGAGCTAGATGAGCAGTCCCGACGGCTGGCTCGTTTCTGGCACGACGCAGGGCTGCGCAGGGGCGATCACGTTGCCATGTTGAGCGACAACGTTCCCGAGGTATTCGTCGTGTATTGGGCGGCGCTGCGTTCGGGGCTGTACATCACGATGGTCAATCACCATCTGGCCCCGGCGGAGATCAGTTATATCGTCAACGACTCCGGGTCGACGGCACTCGTGGTGTCTGCCGGGGTGCGCGAACAGGCCGAGGCGATTCTCGGCGATATCCCCGCGGTCACGGTGCGTCTTGCTCTCGGTGGCGAGGTGCCCGGGTACGACTCGTACGAGAATGCGCTGTCGAACACCACGGCCGAGCCGCTACCCTCCCAGCCTGCAGGATCGGACATGCTCTACTCGTCCGGAACCACGGGCCGCCCCAAGGGAATCAAGATTCCGCTACCCGACCGGCAGATCGACGAACCGGGTAGCCCGCTGGCGGTGTTCGCCCAGCTGTATGGCTTCGACACCGACACGGTCTATCTGTCCCCCGCGCCGACGTATCACGCCGCACCACTGCGTTTCTCGGGCGTCGTACAGTCGATGGGCGGCACGGTTGTGGTGATGGACCGCTTCGACCCCGAGGGCGCCCTGGCGGCGATCGAGAAGCACAGGATTACCCACAGCCAGTGGGTACCGACGATGTTCGTGCGGATGCTCAAGTTGCCCAAGGAAATCCGCGACCGGTACGACGTATCCACGCTCAAGGTCGCGATCCATGCGGCGGCGCCGTGTGCGGTCGAGGTCAAACATTCGATGATCGACTGGTGGGGCCCGGTTCTGCACGAGTACTACTCCTCCACCGAGGGCAACGGCGTCACGTTCATCGACAGCGCGACCTGGCTCAAGCGCCCGGGTTCGGTGGGATATCCGGCGGTCGGAGTGCTGCATATTTGCGATGACGAGGGCACCGAGCTGCCGGTCGGGCAGGCCGGGCTGGTGTACTTCGAACGAGACGAGCTGCCGTTCGCGTACCACAATGACGACGAAAAAACCCGCAGTGCATGTCATCCCGATCATGCAACGTGGACGACGACCGGCGATATCGGATATGTCGATGATGCGGGATTTCTGTTCCTTACCGACCGCAAAGCGTTCATGATCATCTCCGGCGGCGTGAACATCTACCCCCAGGAGATCGAGAACGCCCTCGCGTTGCACCCCGCGGTGTTGGACGTCGCTGTCATCGGTGTACCCGATTCCGAGATGGGCGAATCGGTCAAGGCGGTGGTACAGCCCGAGGACCCGTCCGCGGATCAGGAGTTACTCGCCGCCGAACTCACCGAGTACCTGCGTGAACGAATCGCCCGATACAAGGTGCCGCGAAGCTTCGACTTCACTGCCACTCTTCCGCGCACCCCCACCGGTAAGCTGGCTAAAGGACTACTGCGCCAGAAGTATTGGGAAGGGGCTCGATGAGGACCGTAGCTGCGATCTGCGCTGCCGCAGGGCTACTGGCAGGATGCTCGGCACCCGCCACTCAAGAGGGGCCGCCGAGTACCACCGCCCCCACGGTCCAGCCGGGCGTCATGCCGAACCTCATCGGCATGCAATGGACCGACGCGAATGCCATTCTGCGCAAGTTGGGCGGAGTCAACGTCGCGACGAAGGAAGTTCCGGTGGACGACCCGAATCAGAAGTCACGGATCCTCTCGCAGGATCCTGCCGTCGGGGCCCACTTCCAACCTGGCGCCAAGATCACGCTGACCTTCGGGATCTGACGGCGTCGCAATGCGACTGTGGTCGCTGCATCCGCGAAACCTCGATGCCAAGGGCCTCGTCGCCTGTTGGCGCGAAACCCTCCTGGCACAGAAGGTGCTGGAGGGCAGCACCCGCGGATACCGCAATCACCCACAGCTGGACCGGTTCAAGTCACTCGAGCAGCCACTGAACGGAATCGGGGCATACCTGGTGGGCCTGGCCGACGAGGCCGACCGTCGCGGATACCGGTTCAATCGTGAGCTGATCGGGGTCCCGATATCTACGCTCCAACCCCGCATCGATGTTCATCGCGGGCAGCTGAACTACGAACGCTGGCTGCTGGATGCCAAACTGAAGCAAAGGGATTCCGACGGCGAGGCGCGAGATAGCGCGTTCAGGCTGCGACCGCACCCGATCTTCCTGGCGATACCGGGCGAGATCGAAGCCTGGGAGAAACTGGTACCCGGGTATCCCTAGGGACAAGTATCACTGCCCGGCCAGCTTGGCCGCATACAGCGCGAGCTCATCCCCGACATTGGCGATCGTCTCGGAGCCAGCCGTTTCCATCGCGGTTTCGAATGTGTCGCGCACTTCCTCGATGGTGAGCTGCGCCGAGGTCACCCCTTGTGCCTCACCGAGGAAGACCCGCGCGAAGCGTCCACCACCGGCACTGAAACTGACACCGGAGCAGGGCACCTCTTCCGACACCAGGAATGCCGCGACCGGCGCTACCGCCGCGACCGGGAAAGTATCGCGAAGCCAGCTGCGCGCCGGCTCAGGCATGTTTTCCACCATCCGGGTGAATCCGACGGGAAGCAGGGTGTTGACCTTGATGCCGTAAGCCGGCCCGACAAGCCCCAAGTTGGTTGTCATGCCGATCATTCCGGCCTTGGCGGTCGGATAGGTGCAGGCCTCGCCCTGTCCGAACATGCTGCCGGAGGAGATGTTCAGAATCCGTCCATATCCCTGCTCGACCATCGCCTTCCACGCCGGGCGCAGCACATTGAACGGCCCGAGCAACTGCACGCCGAGCACGGTGTCAACGTCCTCGTCGGTGAGTTCGGCGAATGTCTTTATCGGCCCGACGATTCCGGCGTTGTTGATGACGATGTCCACTCGTCCCCACGCATCCAGTGCGGTACCGACGATGGCGCGTCCACCATCTCCGGTAGCGACTGTGTGGGTGTCGGGGATCGCCTCGCCACCGAGACCATTGATCTCGTTGGCGACGGAATTGGCCGGGGAGTCGGAACGTCCGGTACCGAGAATCTCATCGGCCGATCCGATGTCGTTGACGACGACCTTGGCGCCGCGACTGGCCAGCAGCAGCGCGTATTCGCGCCCGAGCCCGCCTCCGGCACCGGTGACGATCGCTACCCGTCCGTCGAATCGGATGTCATTCATTGGCCGCTCCCATCGGTTGGATGACTTCACGTGCGAATCGCTCGAGAAGCGAGGCGATGTGCACTGCCGACAGGTTCGACAGTGCAAGCATCGTGGCGTCGATGATCAGTTCGTCGACTCCGGCGTCGGCGAAACGCTGCGCCTGTTGGCGCCGTTCGTCGGGGTCGCCGCTGAACGGCCACGCATCGACGTCGACGGTCGGGTAACCCGCCATGTACCGCACCTGAACGTGTCCGCGCGGGCGCCCGGCGTCACGGCATGCCTGCTCGTAGTGCGAAATCTCCCGGGGCGGTTCGGGTGTGCCCAGCACAATGGGATGCCAGCCTTCGGCGAGTGCGGCGCGACGGATGGCGCGTGGGCCACCGCCGCCGAAGTAGACGGGTGGCCCGTTCCTTCCTTCGTGCCCTTTCGGGAACATCCGGACGTCGTGATAGCTCGTCCATTGACCGTCGAAGTTCGAGGTGTCGGTGGTCCACAAGTCCTGCCAAACCCGCAGGTCCTCGTCGGTCCGTGACCATTTGTCGGCGAATGTGACTCCGAGCGCCTCGAATTCTGGTTCCAGCCGTCCCACTCCGACGGCAACGGCAAGCCTGCCCTCGGCCAGTACGTCGAGTGTCGACAGGTATTTCGCGGTGAACAGCGCGGGCCTATACGGCGCGACGAGGACGCTGGTACCCAGCGTGACTCGCGTGGTCTTACCCGCGAGATAGGCCAGGGTGGCAAGGATTTCGGTCAGTTCATCGGGAAGGAAGGGAGTTCCCGCAGGCACAATGACGTGGTCACTCGCCCACACCGAGTGGTATCCGTTGTCCTCCGCGGCACGAGTGATCTCGGTGATCGGGCCTGGTGCGGCCAAGTGTGAGAAATGTGGCAGTGCCACGCCGAAACGCATGAATTCTCCGATCAGTCGATGAAACGGCGTAGGACGTTGAATGAGTCAAGCGAGGTGACTGCGGCGACGGCGCGTTCGACTGCGGTGCGGGCAATATCTCCCGCCTGCAGGCGATCTCCGAAGGCCGCGGTGACGATGGCGCCGATGTAGAAATGGGTGGCGGCCGCTCGGTAGAGGTCCCACAGCTCTCGACCGTCGAGATCCGGGCCGCCGCATAGGACAAGGTGGCGACGGTACTCATCGAGCAGGTCCCATTCATGGCTCCGCGCGTCGGCGGGTGTCAGCGATGAGTTCAGGAAGTAGGCAACATCCCGTATCGCGGGTCCCTGCGAGGCCACCTGCCAGTCGAAGAAGCCGGCGCTGCCGTCGGCGTTGAAGAAGATATTGCCCAGGTGGGTGTCGCCGTGCGTGAGCGTCGAGGGCAGACTCCCCCAAAAAGTATCGACCGCGTGGACATGTTCGAGCAAGACCCGGGCGGCCTGCTGAACATCATGCGGCACAACGTCAATGGAGCGTTTCAGTGCGGCCGTCTTCACCTGGTCGGCGATCGCATGATGGGCGCCGGAATTGACGAGGGTTTTCAGGTCGCCGCCGAAGCGGGGGCTGTTCCAGTACCGCGCGTGCAGTGCGGCGAGGGTGAAGAGAACCCTGCTGGCATCCTCCGGTGCGCATCCGGTCCGGACATCGTCAAGTCGGCATCCACGCGCGACGAGGTCCTCGATCAACAGGACTCCACGCCCACGTCTGCGATCCCACTGCGCAACATAGCTTTTCGGGGCAATCCCGGGCAACTCCACGGGAATCTGGCGGTACACGTCGATTTCCCGCTCACCGAGCCCGAAGGCGTTCAGGAAGAGACGACCCATGAATGCCGTGGGAGCCGATTTGAGGAATATCGTCGCCGGGCCGATGCCGGGTGCCCGGTAATCGATGGCCAATCGGGCGCGGCTTGCGGTGCCGTGGTGCTCGTCGGCCACGCTGACGCGTTCGACGTCTCCCCGCCGTAGGCCAAGTGCCGTCGCCATCCACTCCGGGCCGACGTCATGCGCCGTTTTTGGCATGGAACGGGCGGGAAGCGTGCGGTCCACGACATACCGGGCGGTCTGGTCGACCAGGGAACCCGCAGCACGGACAGCCTCAAACACGCACGCCTCCATCCAGATTCACCTCGACGCTGAGTTGAATCCTCGCCTCGCTAGATACGTTATCTGAAATAACGCATCTAGCGCAAGGGCAGATCCAGCGGCCCGCGTGCGTTTGAGAAACACACTCGCGAGTGCCCGGCTATGAGCGACAGACGCGGCTCAGGCACGCGAACGAATCGCGCGCGCCACGGCGTCGAGGGCCATCAACCGCACCACATCGACGTGGGCGGGCACCTGCCCCGTCGCGGCGGCGATGAAGGCGTCTCCGTCAAATCGGGTGTGCGGCGGCGTGATTGCACGCGATAGACCGTCGTGAGCACCCTGGCTGACAATGTGACAGCCCACCTTGTCGAGCTGCGCGTTGGTGACGACGACACCGATCGTGGTGTGCTGACGCGAATCACCGAAGCCGAAGACCTCGGACAAGGCGGACACCGGATCCAGCGATACGTCCTCGCCGCCCTGGTCGATATCGCCATAGGCGTTCACCGCCACCAACGCGCCGACGACCACACCCTGGGCAGCGACCTCCGCATAACGAATACCGCCGTGTTGTCGTCCGTCCTGCCCTCGCCAGTGCGAGGTGTAGGCGCCGGTACCTGCGCCAACTCGTCCGACCTCGAAGCGCTGCCCGTCCACCGACGCGCGTGCCGCGGCGTACCCGTCGTCCGCCGTCGGCCGCACCGACGCTTCCCCCACCGCCAGGTCGAAGAGCGCGAGCGTGGGGATCACCGGGACGAGTCCGCCGGGAGTCGGCACTCCCCTGCCCGACTCCTCGAAGAACCGCATGGCACCGTCGGCCGCCGCGAGCCCGAACGCAGAGCCGCCCGTCAGCACCACCGCGTCGATCGCGACAACCGACTTGTCGGGAGCCAACGCAGCGAGCTCGCGCGAGGCGGGCGCACCACCACGCACTTCACACGACGCACAGGTTCCCGGAGGTAGGGAAACGACGGTGCACCCCGTCTCCGCGGATTCGTTGGTCCAGTGCCCCACACCGACCCGCGGGATACCCATGCTTCGCGTGTTTCCCATACGGGCCAACGCTACTCAGGGTCGGTGGACTCGTCTCGCCAGGTATTGGAAGGCCTCTTGGTGCCAATAGACGAAACCTGTGAATCTTCCCAGTTTCGACCTGCCGCACGCCGGTTCTCACAGCGGCCGCCAAGGGAACCTTCACGGGAACTCCAACCTTCCGCCCTATCTTTAGGTAGTCAAACTACTGAGGAAGGGACCTTCGATGACGAAGCTGAAATCAGTACGCCGCCGAGTTATATTGACGGCTGCGGCCGCCACTTGTGCTGGCGCACTGACATTTCCAGGAATCGCCTCCGCGGCGGCCGACAATCAGGCCGCACCGACGATGTCCGGCGCAACCTCTGTCACCGCCCTCAATAACCGCGGGGCACCGGTCTCTGACCGGTTCACGGTTGTGCCTACTCGCTGGGGCGGCGGCGGGCATGGTCACGGCGGTGGCTGGGGAGGCCGCGGCGGCGGCTGGGGAGGTCGTGGCGGCGGTGGCTGGGGCGGCCGCGGCGGCGACTGGGGCGGCGGTCCCGGATGGCGTGGCGGTCCCGGCTGGGGCGGTGGTTGGGGTCCCTGCGGCGGTCCGGTCCGCGATGTACTCCACCCGTGGCGCTGCCTGTAGCCGTTCCCGCCCGTATGCCGGGTAGCGTTTTCTGGCAACGTGTTTCGTTGCGTACCTAGAGCGATAACGCGTCGACAAGTGCCGGAAGTGCGATGGCTGCGGTGGCGCGCCAGACGAGATCGGTGCGGTCGGAGAGGTCAGTCTCGTGTGGGTTGACCTCAACGACCGTGGCCCCGCGGCTTAACGCCAGCTGCGGGAGTCCGGCGGCGGGATACACGATGCCGGAGGTTCCGATGAGCAGCATCAACTCGCAGTTCTGCGCATAACCGACGGCTTGGCCGAACTCCACCTCGGGAAGCATCTCGCCGAACCAGACAATGCTGGGCCGAACTTTTCCGCCGCACGCACAGTTCGGTGGCGCGACCCGCTCGGCTTCGGGGGCAGCGACTTTCACGTCGAAGCCGGTTTCGCAGGTATCGCAGTGCGACTTGAGCAGACTGCCGTGAACATGGACGACCTCGGTACTGCCTGCACGTTCGTGGAGGTCGTCGACATTCTGGGTGATGATCTGGACGTCGCGGCCAGATCCCCACTGCGCCAATGCGCGATGGCCGTCGTTGGGCTGCACTGCCATGAGCTGGATGCGCCGATTCTGGTACCACGCCCAGACGAGTCCCGGATCCTCGTTCCACGCCTCCGGCGTCGCCAGTGTCATGGGGTCGTACTTCGACCAAAGCCCGGTCTGGGCGTCGCGAAACGTCGGCAGCCCGCTCTCAGCGGACATGCCGGCGCCGGTGAGCACGGTGACGGCGCGCGCCTTCGATGCGGCGGCAACCAACTCGTCGGGAACTTGTGTCACACCTCTTTCTTACTACGGACTACGGACTTCCAAGGGTTCGCATCGCGCTCAGCGACGCCAGGCTGGTCTGGATAAGCACGCAGCCTGAACAGCCCCCAGGAGAAGACATGACCTTGGACAACAGCACCCACCTCGGCGGCCTCGGGATCGACGAGCTGGTCCCGTCGCGCTATGCGGTGGACATCGGCGATATCGAGGTGCTGGTGATCAGTGACGGGGTACTGCCGATCACGGCCTCGACATTGGCCACCAACGCCGAGCCGGCCGACCTGGCGAGCTGGCTGGACGGCATGTTCTTGCCACCCGAGGTGGTGGACTGGCCGTTGAATGTGGTCGTGGTGCGCAGCGGCGACCGGACCATCCTCGTTGATGCTGGACTGGGGCTGGAGTTCCCGGGCTTCCCCAAGGCAGGACAGACGGTCATGCGACTGGAGGCTGCCGGCGTCGATCTTGCATCCGTGACCGACGTGGTACTGACCCACATGCACATGGACCACGTCGGCGGGCTGCTCACCGAGGGCCTGAAGGAAAGGCTGCGTCCGGACCTGCGGGTCCACGCGGCGACCGCGGAGGCCGAGTTTTGGGAGGCGCCGGATTTCTCGCACGCCGTCATGCCTGAGCCGATTCCGGATGTGCTGCGCAGGGTCGCGACGCAGTTCTTGGATGAGTACCGCGGCCAGCTGCGGACCTTTGAAACAGAGTACGAGGTGGCACCGGGAGTTCTCATCTCTCGCACCGGCGGTCACACGCCCGGCCATAGCGTCGTCCGCCTTGAGTCACGCGGGGACAAGCTGACCTTCGCGGGCGATGCCGTGTTTGCGCCAGGGTTCGATAACCCGCAGTGGCAGAATGGCTTTGAGCATGATCCAGAGGAAGCAGCCCGCGTTCGGGTTCGTCTCCTGCGGGAGCTGGCATCGACCGGAGAGGCACTGGTGGCCACTCACCTACCGTTCCCGTCCGTCTGCCATGTAGCGACCGCCGGCGATGCCTTTCGGTGTGTACCCGCTACTTGGGACTACTGATCGCTCATTGACTTAGCCCCATCCAGGTTCGCCATCCGGAAACCTGGGAGTACACCGGACGGCAGCTGTGAAATTGCTGTGCGTGATCTTGATCGGGCGTAGGGTGCGCTCATCAAGATCAAAGGGGGCCGATAATGGCTGCACTCGGTTGGTACTCCGGTCCGCCAGGCGGATCCGTCGCAATCCACGCGAGGCGTTAAGCCAACGTCATCCCGCGGTTGGGCCGCCATACGCAGGTGTGCCCGGATGCGGAGAAGTGGTTGCAGGCAGTCCCTGCATAGTTCGACAGCGCAGCCCTCGCGGGTGAGCGCCTAGCGCGTCATAGGGGTCTCATGACTCTCGGCCAGACATTCGATCCTCGAAACAATGCACTCAACGCGTGGCGGATTGCACTAGCCACCTGCGTCATCCTGTCGCACTCGTGGCCACTAACCGGCCACAAACTCCCGTACCCGACAGGTCCGCTGCTTTCGCAAGTAGGGGTAGACGGCTTCTTCGCGATCTCCGGGTTCCTCATCACGTCAAGCTGGATGCGCAACCCACGGCCTCGCGACTACTTCAGCGCGCGCGCCCTGCGCATCTTCCCCGGGCTGTGGATATGCCTGGTGGTCACCGCATTCGTTATCGCACCCATCAGCGTCGCCATCCAGGGCGGCTCCGCCGCAAGCTTGCTCGCATCACGCAAACCGCTGGAGTACGTCCTCAACAACGCCGTGCTGAACGTGTACTACATCGGAATCGACGGAACCCCCAAGGACATTCCGTGGCCGGGCGTGTGGAACGGGTCGATCTGGACGCTCGTCTTCGAAACGATCTGTTACATAGCGGTGGCCGCGTTAGGCGTCACAGGGCTGCTGAATCGGAGATGGACCATTCCAGCGGCCTTCATGTTATTTCTCTGTGCCACAGCGTATTTCTCGTATCCGGTTTTCTCCTTGGAAACAATTCCACAGATGGTGGCCCGGTTCGCCGTGATGTTCGCGGCTGGGGCGCTGCTGTTCCAGTACCGCGACACCCTGCCTGCCCGATGGTCCCTCGTCGCGATATGTATTGGGGTTCTTGTTATTTCCGGGCTGATGTCCAACTACCGGGTGATTGGGGCTCTCCCGTTGGCGTACATAGTCATCGCGTCCGGCGCGCTCGTCCACAACAGGCGATTCAATCTGCGCAATGACCTGTCTTACGGCATGTACATTTACGCCTTCCCTATCCAGCAGTTTCTGGCTGTCTTGGGACTGGCCGATCTCAACCCGTTCCTGTTCTTCACGATTGCGACAGCAGTGACGCTGCCGCTGGCAGCGCTGAGCTGGTTCATCGTGGAAAAGCACGCGATGTCTCTCAAACCCCGACTCAGGCGCGACGCCGTGCCGTGACCGCGGGAGCCTACGGATTCATGCCCCGGGGAACGACTCTGATGAAACTGGTGCTCGACTCGGCGATCTTGGAATCCGGATCAGCGCAGCCGATGGTCAGCTCTCCGGGCGGTGCCGCGACAGTCCACATCGAAATCCACGTCCCCCCATGTGCCGCCCGCTCGGGTTCGGCGCCTGCTGGCGGCGGGAGCAAGCCGACAGGCTGACCGGCACCGTCGGTCACTGCGCAACGCAGCGCTGCCTTGTCCCAGCCCTGTAGGCCTTTGATGTCCAGCACGGCATCCGCAGGAACCGCAACTTTGACGGAGTGGCCAAGCGGAATTCTGACGGCACCGCCACTTTCACCGGGATCATCGCCGTCGGCGTACGGAGAGGTATGCACGGTCGTCGTCTGAGTCGTGGGTGACGCTGTGCTGTCGTGTGGCGCACCGCTTTCCGCGCATCCGCTTCCCCAGACCGCGATAAGGGCGGATATGGCAATGGTCAAACCGGACTTCACCACAGACCTCCAACGATTGGCTCGGCAACATGGTTTCTCGGAGGCTATGCCAAAACCCCGAGAAGTTGATCCGCACCTGTGATCGTCTTATGTGTGGCCGGCACGTAGTCACTCACCGATCAAACAAGGAGGAACGATGATCGAAACGCTGACGGATATGCCCGCAGGAGTGGTCGGATTCCGCGTGTCCGGCAAGCTAGCCGGCGATGAGCTGCACGAGTTCAAGCCCACCATCGAACAGTCACTGCAAACCGAAGAGCTGCGGATCGTGGAAGTCATTGCGGCCGACTACCAGGGCTTTGGCCCCGGCGGGCTCACCGAAGACTTGAAGATGGGCTTCGGCATGCTTTTTCAACATCATTCGGCCTTCAAGAAAATCGCCGTGGTGACCGACAAGGAATGGGTAGCGCATACCCTGCACGCGCTCGCGTGGATGGTTCCCGGTGAAATCGCGTTGTTCGACCTCGATGAGCTGGACCGTGCGAAAGCGTGGGCCGCCAGCTGAAACTGGTAAACAGAAGTCGGGTAGTGCACTACTCGCGCCCACGATTCTGTCGGCCAATACCGTCACGGCACCAACGTTTCGGCCGAGCGTCAATCAGTGGCCTTGCGCTGGAACGACATTCGTCCGGCCACGAAAGGCGCGTGCACCATGGTCCTCATTCCGAACTTCGAAAGTCAGTCACACTTCTTCACTCCGGTGGCATTGGCAGTCAACGAGCAACAACCGGCGTCGATTGTCGATCAGCGCTTCATCTTCCAGACAAATGGCGTTGCCATCGTCAACATGCCCGGACAGACCAGCGTGGATTGGTCACGAGACCAAGCGTTGATCTCCCCGAACATGAGCGATGCGTTCAAGGCGATCACGACGCGGCACAACATCCCGGTACCAACCGGGACCTTCCCGTGGTTCCAGGTAGACAGCGCCATCCCCTTCGCCACCCTGAGCTCGATCTTCGATCGGCATCAGGCGATAGATGCAGGATTCGCCGTTGATCGTTGGCGTTTCAGAACACGGACTGGCATCGGAGCGCAGCAAGGTCAAACACTGCAAAGCCTGTTCGACGGCCTGCTCGTAGACCTGGCCGTACGTGACAGTGACGCGGTGCTCCACCGAATCAGTTACAACATCACGGTGCAGGGCAGGATCCGGTTCGTCACCGGCCTTACGTGACCAATAGACGTAGCGCTCAGATCCGGTCAAGACCGAGCCAGAAAGCGCCACGTCAACCCCAATCTCCACCTCGGACTACGGTATGTAGTGGTAAACCCGCCCGGCCTGCTTTACTAGCGCGTTGAACGTCAATCTTCGTCCGCGGCGCGGCGCCGCGTTCGATTGGAGGATTTCCCATGCGCGCTTTCAGCGTGGCCGTGCTCGTCACGGTTGCCACCATCTTCGGTTTTTCTGGCGTGGCGGTGGCGGCGCCGCACGATTACTGCGCCGACCTCAAGGGCAGCAATACCGGAGACAAGTGCGAGATCAATCTCTCGGACCCCGCGTACAGCGTCGACATCACTATGCCGATGCACTACCCAGACCAGAAGTCGATGGCCGACTACATCTCCAAGACTCGCGACGGGTTCCTCAATGTGGCCAAGTCCAGCACTGCCCGCAGTACCCCGTACGCGTTGAGGATCAAGCCGACGGAGTACAGCTCGGCGATTCCCCCGCGCGGCACGCAGACCGTGGTGTTCAAGACGGACCAAAACGTCGGCGACGCGCATGCGCAGACGACGTTCAAGGCGTTCAACTGGGACCAGAGCTATCGCAAGGCGATCATCTACACGGCCGCACCGGACGATAAGGAAAATGTGCCGTTGTGGCGGGTGGACGATCCGCTGAAGACCGTCGCGCCGATCGTCCAGGCTGAACTACAGCAGCAGCTGGCACCGCCGCCGCCGGTGGCGCCTCCCACCCCGTCCGCGCAACCCGGACAGCCGGCTACGACCACATCGACCACCACGTCGACTACCACGCCGCCACCACCGCCACCGCCCCTGCCGATCGCACCCACCGCGCTGTACAACCCTGCCAACTATCAGAATTTCGCGGTAGTCAACGACGGGGTGATCTTCTTCTTCGACCAGGGCGTGTTGTTGCCCGACTCAGTCGGGGCATTGCAGGTGATGGTGCCCCGGTCGGCAATCGACCCCATGATCGCCTAGCGGTAAAACTCAGCCGGCTTGAGCTAGCTCGCGATTGCGTGCGTCGATAGCTTCCTGAGTAGCGGGAACCAATAGGTCACCGCCCGGACTGGCCGTGCCCTGGGCGTACGTGACGTGCGGGCGCTGATCACGCTCATACTGGGCGAACGCTGCATCCAGGTCGTCGGCGTTCTCGGACAATGCCTTTGCCAGCAGCCATGTTCCGGTGATGGCCAGGCCGGTTCCCCGCCCAGACATCGGGGATGCGCAGTGGGCCGCGTCACCGACGAGGACAACCCGTCCCCGATGCCACGATGGCATGTCGATCTGGCTCACCGAGTCGAAATACAGTTCCGGGTCACGGCATACCGAGTCGAGCAGTTCGGGCACCCGCCATCGGCTGTGTCCGCCGAACTCTTCGGTGAGAATGCGCTTCTGCGCATCGAGGTCCTGGTAGTCGTAGTCGATCCAGGACGAGCGGAAGGTCAGCACCGCCAACGCCACGTCGCGATAGGTGACGATCCCAGCCAAGTGCCCCGGGAAGTTGTAGAGCGGGTTGGGGGCACCGGTTGCGTGGTATTGCGGCAAATTCGCCAGAGCCGTGTAGAAGCCGAGATGACGCAGGTACTGGCGCTCGGGCCCGAAAATGAGCCGGCGGGTGGCGGAGTGCAGGCCATCGGCACCCACCACGAGGTCATAGCGGGCCCGCTCGCCAGAGGCAAACAGTACGTCGACGCCGCGACCGTCATCGTGGAGTTCGGTGATCGACTCACCGAACGTCAACGCCACGGACGGCCCGAGGGCATTCCGCAGCACGTGCGCCAGGTCTTCTCGTGGGATTTCGGTGTCGTCAGCTGAGTCGTCGATCTGAGCGAGCGGTAGAGCGGCCACCCGATCGCCGCTGGCGTCGACGAAGCAACTGCGCTCCGTCATATCGACCCGCCGGGCCTGGATTTCATCGAGGACACCCATCTCTCGGGCCATGGCCAGGGACTCGCCACGAATGTCGATCGGTGATCCGTTGACCCGAAGATGTTGTGCGCGTTCGACGATGGTGACGTCATGCCGGGCGTTGCCCAGATTGATGCCCGCGGACAGCCCTGCCATTCCTGCGCCGGAAACCAGAATGCGCATCAGTAAGCCTCCTCTGATATAAGATCCATTGTGTATCCAATGAACCGTAGCGATCAGCCTTAGGAAACGCAATGTCTCTTATCCCCGACGCCGCTCCGCAGCGTCGCCGCGGTCCCGCGCTAGAGAACGCACTGCTGTCCGCGGCCTGGGAGGAACTGAACGAGCGCGGCTACGACGACTTCACCGTCGATGGCGTCGCCGCTCGGGCCTGCACCAGTCGGGCGGTGCTGTATCGACGCTGGCCGGGAAAGCCGGAACTGGTACACGCCGCGTTGATTGCCGCAATCAAAAAGGATCCACTCACAGTGCCGGACACCGGCAGTCTGCGCGGCGACGTGATCAATCTGCTGCGGCAGGCCAATAGCCAACGCGGCCATCTCGCCATTACCGTCATCACCCGGCTCGGTGGTTTCTACCACGACACCGGCACCAGCATCGCCGACCTGCGCAACGTGCTCGAGGGTGAGCGCGGCACCACCATGAACAAACTTATCGCCCGCGCTGTCACCCGCGGGGAGATCCGGCCCGACCAGATCAATGGCCGCGTTGCACAGCTACCCGCCGACCTGCTTCGCCACGACGTACTGTTCACGCTGGCACCTCTGACCAATGAAGCCATCGAGGAAATCGTGGACGCGGTGTTCTTACCCCTCGTCCGGCTCGGCGCCGACGGGAACGACACGTAAACATCATCAAACCCATTGCTGTTGAATAGGTTTCTCAGTCGCCCCAGCCAACCCGGCTCGCCGATAGGTCGCCTAGCGTTTGCATCCAAACAGATGCCGCAATATCGCAATCCCGGTGAAACTGCCTAGTACAAATGGGTGGAGCTAAGGGGATTCGAACCCCTGACCCCCACACTGCCAGTGTGGTGCGCTACCAGCTGCGCCATAGCCCCATGTTTAGTTATGTCGTGCTCGGACGAAGTTACACCACGGCGACGGGCTCTCAAAATCTCAGCGCTCCGGGCCACCAACATCCTCTGCTACTTCCTGCATACTCCTAACCTGCGGTGACGCAAGTCTCCCCAGCGTCTCGGGCGCAAAGATCCACGCCACCGCCGCGACCAGCGGCACTGCACCGCCCACCACGAATGCCCATCCGTATGACGCATGCTCGGCGATCACCCCGGCGACAACAGGTCCGATCACCAACCCGATATCCGAGGTCATCTGGAACGTGGCCAGCGCCGTCCCCGCGCGCCCCCGACTGCCCACCACATCGGCCACCGCCGCCTGCTGCGGAGACGCGTACAACCCCGCACCGATCCCACCGATGAGCGAGAGCACGATGAGCACCGGAAGCGAGGATGCAAAGCCCATCGCCATCACCGTGGTCCCACACACCGCCAGCCCGGCGACCACCAGTGGCTTGCGGCCAATATCGTCTGACCACGCCCCTGCCAGGAATGCCGTAGACACGTCTCCGGCGGCGAAGGCGGCGAACACCAGTCCGGCAGCACCGGGCCGCTGATGCAGCACCTCGACGACCAACAGCGGCAACAGCGCACCCCGAATGCCGAAGATCGCCCAGCCCGCACTGAAGTTGGACATCAACGCGGCCGCGAACGTCCGATGACGCAGTGCGGACTTCAACGTCACCGGCGTCCCATGATGTTCGTCGGCAACCTCCAGCAGTGCGGAATGCCGTAACCCGAAATAGACCAGCACGGCAACGACGACCAGCGCCACCGCGTAGATGATGAATGGCGCCGAAAGACTTAGCCCCACAACGGCACTGCCCAGGGCGGGCCCTGCCACCATGCCGAGCAGGAAGCTCGATCCGTAAAGCCCTTGTGCGCGTCCACGAATCTCCTCGGGCGCGATGCGCACCAGCAGCGCCGCCGCCGACACGGTGAACATCGTGGAGCCGACACCACCGAGCGACCGGAACACCAACAGCTGCCAATAGGTATGAACCAAAGCGCAGATACCGGTGGACACCGCGACGATCAACAGCCCGGTCATATAAACCCAGCGCTCCCCCAGCCGCTGCACCAGCGCTCCGGCGGCGGGTGCGAACACCAGCCGGAACGCCGCGAATGAGCTCACGACCGCGGTCGCCGCAGTCACGCTGACACCGAAACTACGGGCATACTGTGGTAGCGCCGGAGCCACTACGCCGAACCCGAGCGCAATTACCAAGCTCGCGACAACGAGAACCCAAATCTCCCACGGCAGACGTGGTTTAGCGGCCGCGGTGTTGTCAGTACAGCCACTCAAAGGCAATGCTCTTCGCGCAAGCGGCTCATCACCCAATCACCGCGGAGACAACCTCCCGCGCGGCGTCCTGTACCTGCCTCAAGTGCTCGGCACCCTTGAACGATTCGGCATAGATCTTGTATACATCCTCGGTTCCCGACGGACGTGCCGCGAACCAGGCGTTTTCGGTGACAACCTTCAGGCCGCCGATCGGTGCCCCATTTCCTGGCGCGTTGGTCAGCTTGGCGACGATGGGCTCACCGGCCAGCTCGGTGGCGCTCACCTGCTCCGGCGAAAGCTTGCTCAGCACGGCCTTCTGCTCTCGGCTCGCGGGCGCGTCGACACGGGCATATGTTGGGGCGCCGTACTTCTCGGTCAACTGGACGTAGCGCTGCGAGGGCGTCACCCCGGTGACGGCCAGAATCTCCGAAGCCAGCAGCGCGGCGATGATGCCGTCCTTGTCGGTGGTCCACACCGATCCGTCGCGACGCAAGAACGACGCCCCCGCACTCTCCTCGCCGCCGAAACCGATTGTCCCGCCAATCAACCCGTCCACAAACCACTTGAACCCGACAGGGACCTCGATCAACGTCCGGCCCAGTCCTGCCACCACCCGATCGATGATCGATGAACTCACCAGCGTCTTGCCCACCGCAGTTCCTGGTGCCCAGCCATCACGGTGACTGAACAGGTAATCGATCGCCACCGCCAGGTAATGGTTGGGGTTCATCAGCCCCGCATCGGGGGTCACGATGCCGTGCCGATCGGAGTCGGCGTCGTTACCGGTCGCGATCTGGTACTTATCCCGAGATGCCACCAGCGAGGCCATGGCATCCGGAGATGAGCAGTCCATCCGGATCTTGCCGTCGTGATCGAGCGTCATGAAGCGCCACGTGGCGTCCACCAGTGGATTCACCACGGTCAGGTCCAACGACCATCGCTCGGCAATCGCCGCCCAGTAGTCCACGCTCGCTCCCCCGAGTGGGTCTGCGCCAATCCTGATTCCGGCAGCCTTGATGACATCGAGATCGACGACATTGGCCAGATCGTCCACGTACGTTTGTTGGAAGTCGTACCGCTGCACGGATTTCAGCGCCTCTGCCTGCGAGACCCGTTTCACCGAACGCCATCCAGTGCGCAGAATCTCGTTGGCGCGCGCGGCGATCACTCCGGTGGCGTCGGTGTCGGCGGGGCCGCCGTGCGGCGGGTTGTACTTGAATCCGCCGTCCCGGGGCGGGTTATGCGACGGGGTGACGACGATACCGTCGGCACGGTCGGTCGGCTTGCCGTGGTTGTGCCGCAGGATCGCGTGACTCACCGCCGGAGTAGGCGTGTATCGGTCCCGTGAATCCACGGCAACGACAACACCATTGGCGACCAGAACCTCCAGCGCACTGGTCCATGCCGGCTCGGAGAGCGCATGAGTGTCACGCCCGATGTACAAGGGGCCGGTGATTCCTTGCGAGGCCCGGTATTCGACGATCGCCGCGGTGGTGGCGACGATATGCGCCTCGTTGAACGCGCCGTCCAGGCTCGACCCACGGTGACCCGAGGTCCCGAACGCGACCTGCTGCGCGATATTCCCGGGGTCGGGTTCGATCGCGTAATACGCGGTCACCACGTGGGCGATGTCGATGAGGTCTTCCGGCTGGGCCGGCTGTCCGGCGCGCGCGTTGCTCACACACCTGATTCTGCCCGGATCAGATGAACCGTGTCTTACCGAGGGGCCGCTATTGGAGGGGCTGAATGCCGACGGCCGTCCCGTAGGCGCACACCTCGACACCCGTGTTGGCGTACTCGGTGGTCTCGAAACGGAACGCGACCACGGCGTTGGCTCCGCGCGACTCGGCCTCGGCCGCCAGCCGAGAAAGCGCTTCCTGCCGACTCTCGTGCAGCAATTGGGTGATGCCCTTGAGCTCGCCTCCTGCGATGGATTTGAAGGAGGCGGCGAGGTTGGAACCAATATGCCGCGATCGCACGGTCAGACCGAAGACCTCACCAAATACCGCAGCGATCTTGTACCCGGGGATGTCATTGCTCGTCACGATGATCATGAGCTCAAACTTACCGGCGCGGTTTCCGCTAGGCGATCGATGCGACGTCCTGCCACAGCGGTCGTCGGTCCCCGTCGGGATCGCTCTCAACCCGGGAAGGGCTATCGATGATCAGCACCTGCCGGTCGGGCACCGTGTACGTGGGCCAGCCGGCTCCTGGCACTCCCGTGCGTGCGAATTGCAGCCAGCGCCTTTGCATCTCGTCACTGACCGCGCGCGCCGCCACCCGGTCCTTGCGCCCCGCCAGGAACGGTGCAGCCACGGTCCGGTAGGTGCCGAAGACCGCGAGCAGTTCGATGGCGTGGGTGGCGCCCAGCCCGTAACGACGCAGCGCGCGGGTGGCGTAGTCATAACGGTAGAAGTACGTCGGCACGTTTCGGCCGTGCGCTTCCGCAACACGCCACGCCGCCGAACCGAACGCGAGATCTCCCGCCAGCTGCAGAAGGGCCGTCTCCGACGGATACCCGTCGTAACCGGCGACGATGCGCTGGGCGAGCTCGGACCCTCCCTTTGACAGGGTGCGCTCCAGCGCCTCCGGTGTGATCGGCATGATCTTGAGCATCTTGGTGAACAGGGTCGCCTCGTCGGCGTTGTAGCCGATGATGAGCGGAACGCGATGCGCTTCACCGCGTTCCATCGCTTCGGTGGGGTCGAGCGGCAACACATCTCCGTCGATACTGGGCCCGATACGCAGCGATAGCCCCGGCACGTGTTTGGCCGATCCAATGAGCCGGAACAACGCCTTCACCAGATGTTGCGGCTTGGCGGTGAGTACCGTTTCAGCGGCGTTGGACTCGTTGGCGCCCAAGTACTGTGCGAACTGGCGTGCGTTCACGGCCGCATCCTCGGCGCTCACCACCAGCCCGCTGGCGGTGCTCTGGCAGATCGCCCGATGGAACAGTCCCGCGGCCGACGGCACGGCCAACAGCGTGTTCACGGAGTGCGATCCGGCGCTCTCTCCGAAAATCGTGACGTTGTGGGGATCGCCGCCGAACGCGCCGATGTTGTCACGCACCCATTGCAGGGCAAGCACCAGATCACGCAGGTACAGATTGCTGTCAATGGTGTGCTTCGCGTCCGACAACGACGAAAGATCAACGCAACCGAGACCGCCCAGGCGGTAGTTGACCGAGACGTACACACATCCCTGCCGCGCCAGGCTCGCGCCGTCGTAGAGCGGGGTCGCCGAGCTGCCCAGGAAATACCCGCCCCCGTGAATGAAGAACATGACCGGCAGCGGCCCGGTGACCGGCCCCTCGGGGGCGACCACATTGAGGGTCAGGCAGTCCTCGCTGAGCTTCTGGGGCTTGCCGGGCAGGATGATGGCGTAGCGACGCTGCTGGATGGACGCGGCGCCCCAGGTGCGGCACTTGCGCACCCCCGACCACGGCCTGGCCGGACGAGGCGCACGCAGGCGCAGCGGGCCCACCGGCGGCTCGGCGTAGGGAATCCCACGGAATCGGTGCACGCCTCCTCGAGTGAATCCTTCGACGGTGCCATTGGCGGTGTTAATACGAATAGCGCGTCTCAAGAAAGACCCGGGCGATCGGGGCGTCGTTGCCATCGGCACATCTTAGGACCGGAATAGGGACGCCAACCCGCTGGCCCACAATGCTGGATTCTCTGCAGCGGACTACAAGGTGAGACTGAAGCCCTCCCATGCCGTACGCCGCGTGGCCTCCGGGTCGAGCTCCACTCGGGTGGCGTGGTCGAACACCATCACCGCGCGATCCGGCGGTTCATAGGTGGGCCAGCCATCCCCTGGAATTCCGCTGCGCGCGAAAGCAAGCCAGCGTCGTTGCACATCATTACTGACCCGCACGGCGTCCCGGCGGCCGATGGCCCCTGCCATCACGGTGCCCATCGCGCCGCGATAACTATCGAACACCGCGAGCAGTTCGGTGGCGTGCGTGGCGCCCATACCGGCCATCCGCAACGCCCCGGGCGCATAGTCATAGCGGTAGAAGTACACCGGCGCATACCGATGGTGAGCCTCGGCCATCTGCCAGGCCGCCGTGGAGAAATTCATATCGCCGGCGAGCTTCACCCGTGCGTCCCGCGCCGGGTACCCCGGATAGGCGGCCACGATGCGATCGCGGTGGGTGGGCCCGCCGCGCATCAGCATGCCCTCCAATGCGGGTTCGGACAGCGGCATCATCTTGAGCACCCGCGTGAACAGCTTGGCCTCGTCGGCGTTGTGGCCGACGATCAACGGAACACGATGCGCCTCACCGTGTTCCATCGCCTCGATGGGATGGCGGGGCAGATAGTGGCCGTCGATGCAGGGACCGATCGCGAACGATCCGCCGGGCATGTTTTCCACGATGTCGGCGATCAGCGCGTTGAGCGCCTGGCCCAGTTCGGCGGGTGTCGCCTTGAGTACGGTCTGCGCCGCCGTTTCCGGTGTGGCACCGAGGGTCTGCGCGAACTTCTGCGCGTACAGCGCGGCGGACTCGGCGGGCACCGCCATGCCGCTGGCGGTGCTCTGGCAGATCGCACGGTGGAAGAGCCCACCGGCAGCGGGTGTGGCCATCAGCGTCTCGACGCAGTGCGCACCGGCACTTTCCCCAAAGATCGTGACATTGCCCGGATCGCCGCCGAAGGCCGTGATGTTGTCATGCACCCATTGCAGCGCCAACACGACGTCGCGCAGGAACAGATTGCCCTCGATGGTGTGGTCGCGATCGGACAGCGACGACAGGTCCATGGCACCCAGGGCGCCCACGCGGTAGTTCACTGACACGTAGACGCACCCGCGCCGAGCCAAGGAGCCGCCGTCGTACAGCGGAGTGGCCGAACTGCCCAGCAGGTAGCCACCGCCATAGATGAAGAACATGACCGGCAGCGGTTCGTTGGACGGTCGGTCGGGTGTGACGACGTTGACCGTCAGGCAGTCCTCACTGGCCCGCTGGACGCGTCCCGGCCCCAGCACTCGGTAACGGCGCTGTTGGGGTGCCGCCGCACCGAACTCGGTGCAGTCGCGCACCCCTTCCCAGGGCAGCGCCGCCTGGGGCGCCCGCATCCGCAGTAATCCGATGGGTGGGCGGGCATAGGGAATGGACCGGAAGCGCTGCACACCGCCCCGCACAAGGCCCTCGACGATTCCCTTGGAGGTAGTCACGCGGACAGTGGGCGTCTTCGACCCTGAAGCCATGGAAGTCAAGATAACCGCCCCGGGCAATGATGGAGGCGCTGGTCAAAGAACTGATCATGGCCTCCAAAAACCCACTGCCGCCGAATAGCTCGGTTTCGACGTGGTCACGGGAACATACCTATCAGCGCACCAATAGCCACATTGGCCTCACCAGCCACTATCGTCACGGAAGTCTATTGCTGACGTCATATGGCGTCCTGTTTCGGGAAGGCCTGACATGTCGCGGCGTCGCCGAATCTCCGTGGTCTTGTTGACCTCGGCCGTTCTCGGATCGAGCATTGCGGTCGACGTTGCGCCACGGGCCTTCGCCGATCCCTGCACGGGCCCCGCAGCTGGGCTCAATCCGCCGACCCCGGTCCCCGACGACGGCATACCCGGCCAAGCACCCCCGATTGGCCGCAGGCCCGCCGGCGCCAACGACAAGGCGCCCCTGCCCGAACTGGGCAAGCTGCCGCTGGCCATCCTCAAGCAGGTCCTGCCCCAGCAGAGCGCGAAGAAGAAGCCGGGGTGGGCTAAAGAAATGGCACATCCCGGCCTGCCCAATCCTCCCGAGCCGGGTGGCCCCCTCCAAGACCAGCAGGCCGCCGCGCCTGCAGTCGGCCCGGCAGCCGAAGCCGCCGTCTCCCCCACCACCTCGGTTGTCGGCTGGGTAACCGGCGTCGACACCGGCGCCAACACACTGCAGAAGTTCAGCATCTCGGGCACCGACCTCGGAATCATGTGGGACAACGGCGATTCCGCCGGCCGTCAGGTGCTGATGGCCTTCGGCGATACCTACGGTTACTGCGGAATGAGAAGCCAGCAGTGGCGCTACAACACCCTGCTGCGCACCCAGGACAAGTCATTGTCCCGCGGGCTCGCGGTGTCGGAAGGATCGACGTCCAACCCGTATGCCGGTTCCCCACAGTCACGCCCGGGCTACTCCAAGCAGATCATTCCGCCCATCAACTGGGCAGCCCGGGAAAAGGGCATCATCCCGACCGCCGCCATTTCCGTCGGGCGCACTCAGTACATGAACTACATGTCCATCAAGAGCTGGGACAGCGCCGGCGAATGGACCACCAACTATTCGGCAACCGCAGTGTCCAACGACAACGGCCAGAACTGGAAGACGTTCCCGCAGAGCATTCGTCCCGCCTCCCCGGATGCCATCAGCCAGGTCCCGTTCACTGCGGGAAATGAGAACTTCCAGCAGGCGGCCTACGTCAAGGGCACCGATGGCTTCATCTACATCTTCGGAACCCCCTCCGGCCGCAGCGGATCTGCATTCGTCTCGCGCGTCCAGCCGGCGAACCTGCCCGATGCGGGCAAGCACGAGTTCTGGAATACCGACAGGGGCGCATGGGTTCCCGGCGACCCCAACGCCGCGACACCGATCATCTCGGGCCCGGTAGGCGAAATGTCGGTGCAGTACAACACCTACCTCAAGAAATACCTGGCGATGTACGGCGACAAGTCCGGCGATGTCCTGCTCGCGACATCGCCGGCCCCGCAAGGCCCCTGGAGCCCACCGCAAGTCCTTGTCACCGAGGCGCAGATGCCCGGCGGACCGTATGCGCCGTACCTGCACCCGTGGACGACCGGCAAGGAGCTGTACTTCAACCTGTCACTGTGGTCGGCGTACAACGTCATGTTGATGCGCACGACGCTGCCGTAAACCCCCTTTTCGCGGTATCCCTTGCGCCGAAAAGGCACTGAGGTAGCCTTTTCGACCTCCTATAGCCGTTCGATGATGGTGGCGTTCGCCAAACCACCTGCTTCGCACATGGTTTGCAGGCCATAGCGCCCCCCGGTCTGTTCCAGTACCGACACCAGCGTGGTCATCAATCGCCCACCGCTGGCCCCGAGCGGGTGCCCGATGGCGGTGGCCCCGCCGTTGATGTTGACCTTGGCCAGGTCGGCACCGGTCTCAGCCAGCCACGCCAGAACCACCGACGCGAAAGCCTCGTTCACCTCGAAGGCGTCGATATCGGACAGCGACAGCCCCGCACGCTCAAGGACTTTCAGGGTCGCCAGGATAACCCCGGTGAGCATGTACAGCGGATCGTCGCCCACCACCGCGACCGAATGCACGCGCGCACGCGGTGTGAGGCCGAGGCGTTTAGCCGTCTCAGTGGAGGTGATGAGTACGGCAGACGCACCGTCGTTGATCGGCGAGGAGTTGCCTGCGGTCACTTTCCAGTCGATCTGCGGGAATCGCTGCTCCCACAACTCGTTGCGGAAAGCGGGCTTGAGCCCGGCCAGGATGTCGACGGTGGTCGATGACCGTACGGATTCGTCGGTAGTCACCTCGACCCATTCGCCGTCGGTGTTGGGTACCTTGATCGCCGCCACCTCGCGCGCGAACCTCCCCTCCGACCACGCCTGCGCCGCGCGGTGATGACTCTCGGCCGCGAATGCGTCCAGCTGCTCACGGGACAACTTCCATTTCGCGGCGATCAGCTCGGCACTGATGCCCTGCGGGACAAGCCCTTCCGGATATCGATTGGCGACCCCGGAACCGAAGAAATCCTTGCCGAGGCTTTGGCTGCCCATCGGCACTCGGCTCATCGACTCGATACCGGAGGCGATCACTACGTCATAGGCGCCAGCGATAACGCCCTGCGCGGCGAAGTGAATGGCCTGCTGACTGCTGCCGCACTGGCGATCTACCGTCACCGCAGGAACCGTCTCGGGCAGCCCGGCGGCCAAGGCCGCCCACCGTGCGGTGTTGGAACTCTGCTCCCCCACCTGCCCGACGGCGCCACTGATGACATCGTCGACGAGAGCCGGGTCTATCCCGGTGCGCTCGACGAGTGCGCGGATGGCGTGCGCGTGCAGATCTACGGGGTGCACACCGGAGAGCGACCCACCTGGCTTGCCCTTGCCAACGGGCGTGCGTACCGCGTCGACGATCACTGCATCTCTCATGGCCATGCCTCCTGAATTCATCATTGAACTCCTGTTCTCCCGGTATACGCCCGGTTAGTTGGAAATCACAACTAACTGTGACTAAGTACATAACGTGCTAAGTTGGATTTCACAACCATGAGAGATTGTTCGATAGCCAATGCCCTCGACGTGATCGGGGAACGCTGGACCCTCGTGGCCCTGCGGGAGATCATGCTGGGCAATCGCAGGTTCGACGAGATCGTCCGCAACACGGGCGCCAGCCGCGACATCCTGACGACCCGCTTACGCAAGCTCCTGGATGCCGGCGTGCTCGAAAAGCGACAGTACGAACAGCGGCCTCCCCGCTACGAATACCTATTGACCGAATCGGGGCGAGCTCTTCGGCCGGTACTGTTCGCCCTCATGGAATGGGGTGACAAATTCGCCACGGAAGGCCCCCCGCCGAGCATCTGGGAACACCGGTGCGGCTCGAAGCTACACGCCCAATCGGTCTGCGAAAGCTGCGGGGATCCAGTGACTTTCGACGATCTAACGCCTCGTCGACTAGGACGGGTGCGATGAGTGCCGAGTCGCTGACGTATGAGCCCGCGGGCGCAACGTGCCCCAGTGCCAGCACGTGGCCCGTCACGCCGCCGGGGCTACGCCGGTTCGAACAGACCGTCGCCATCGGACAGGGTGACGACGCATGGCGAGAGGCCGCTACCGCGGTACAGAACTGGGGCGTGAAGCGGCGCAGCGGTTTCCGGGTGGCTCCACAGCTGGCCGTAAGTGACGGCGCCGAGTTCCTGATCAGCTTCGGCTGGGCTCTTCTCGCCGTTCACGAGCCGGTGCGCATCGTGGCCGTGGCTGACACCGAGGATCGACGTGGATTCGCCTACGGCACACTGCCTGGTCACCCAGTGTCGGGCGAGGAGGCATTCATCGTGCACAGGAACGCCTACGGCACAGTGTTTCTCACGCTGCGCTCGTTGACACGGCCCGCACCGTCCGGATTCTGGCGACCGATATTTCCGGTGCTGCTGGTGGCACAACGGGTCTTCCGTCGGCGTTACCTGCGAGCGCTGTCCACTTAGTCGACGGAAGACGCGAGGTCCACCAACGCACGTGCCGGTCCTGTCGGCGGCGACCCTGGTCGCCATATCGCCCGAAATTGACGTGTGAATACCGTCCCGTCGGCAAGCGTCACCTCACTGAGGGTTCCCGCCGACAGTTCAGGCGCGGCGATGAGTCGACTGATCACCGCGGGCGCCAAACCCGTTGCCGCAGCGGCCTTGATCGCAGCCGCGGAGCCCAGTTCAGCGGCCGGCGCCGCAGGCTGGCACACCTGGCTCAACGCCTCCCACACGGTGTCGCGGGTGCCGGAGCCGGGTTCTCGCATAAGTAGCGGAGTAGTCGCGAGTTCGCGCAACGTCACGGGCTTACGTCGCCGGGCCCATTTATGCGTCGGCCCCACCACGATCACCAGCTCATCGGCACCAAGCACTTCCCCACCCAAACCGGCGGGTGCGTGCGGCCCCTCGATGAACCCCAGCGTCGCATTGCCTTCCCGCACCAACTCGCAGACCTGCTGCGTGTTGCCGACTTCGAGTGACACCGCGACATCTGCGTGCCGCCCACGAAGAGCAGTGAGCCACAGCGGTATCCGATGATCGGCAATGGTGCGCGACGCAGCAACGACAAGGCGCGGCACTTGCCCAGAATGTAGGGCAGCCACACCCGTGACCAACTCTCGCGCCGCCGCAAGCACCGGCGTGGAATAGCCCACGACGGCCAGTCCGGCGTCGGTCAGCCGTGACCCGGTGGGACCACGCTCCAGCAGCACCAGCCGAAGGCGGCGTTCCAGCGCCCGAATTCGCATGCTGGCGGCGGGTTGTGAAATACCGTGCCGGCGCGCCGCCGCGCCAAGGCTGCCGGTCTCGGCGACGGACACCAGCAGGTCCAGCACGTCGAGGTCGGGGGTGCCGGGCGGCAGAGGCATAAGTACAGTTTATGCCGTTCTCCTGAAATGCCTGATAATTGGCTAGCCTGCACCGAACTACTTAACGCACGCGACGCCGTCCGCACCCATCTGAGTCAAGTCGGTGGGCGTTGGCGCCCGAACACCTGTCCCTGTCGCAGCGACCGCGTTCATCACGTCAGTGGAGCTGGCGTCCCCCGACGGGTCGCCCTTCTTACCCACACTGTGATGTGCGATGTAGTCATCCACAGGGAGTTGTGAGCCCACGGTCAATTGAACGGTTCCCGGTGCGACCGCACCGGATTGCGTCATGGGCAGATGCAGTTGGTCGGCAAGCGCCTGCGCACCCTCTTGGGCGTCTGAGCCGTAGACAATTGAGCTCTCGCTTGACTGGGTTTCTGCCGTCGAGGCACGACCGCGCGTGAATCCCCTAGCGGTAAAGGCATCTTCGACCGCCGCCCCTAGCCCATCACGAGATGTCGCATTGACGACGTTGAGCACCACGGGTGTCGAAAGGGGCGCCGCAGGAGACTCCGCAGCGGCGGCGGGGGGCGCAGGAGCGATATCAGCGGAGAAACGATCGTGGACGATCTGCCGGATCGTTGGGAGGTCGATGATGTTGACGTCCGAGCCGTTCGAATCGTGGCCGAAGTCGGAGATGGGCAGCGTGTAGAAAGACATTGGCCGCTTGGTCAGTTGCGAGGCGCGCGCAGCGAAGTCGACAATGTTGAGACCGGAGTCGATCGCGACGTTCTCGTGCGCGACGTTCAGGATGTTGCGTATCGCAGCGGGATTCGACATCGCCCCGCCCTTACGAACCGCAGTCAATAACGACACGAGGAATGCCTGCTGGCGCCGGGTGCGGTCCATATCGGTGAATGACCCGTCGTTTTCGTCACGCCGCTGCCTAACGAAGGCCATCGCCTGGGATGCATCGATCTGTTGGACGCCTTCATGGAAGTTGGCGCCGGAGAACTCATCGACGGTGTCGTGGTTCAAACACACCGTGATTGGCTGCACGGCCTTGGCAATCTGAAAGAACGCGGCGAGGGTCACTTCAACAAAGTGGTCGATCGGCACACCCAAGAAGTCACGCACTGTATCGATCTGAGCCTTGCGCCCCGCCTCACGGGCGGCCTGCTCACGTGCGGTGAGATCGTTGGCGCCGGCAGCGTCGGAGCCACCGTTCGCCTGCGCGTCCAGCGCCTGCTGGTAGGCAAATCCGTAGGCCTGCTTGACCTTGCCCTTGCATACCGACCCGGGACACCCCGCCAGGTCCACATAGTCGTCGCGCGGGATCGACACCGCGCTGATAGGACCGTCGTTGCCCGGGATGTGCACCACAATCAGCACATTTGCGTTGTACCCACCGGATGTCTCATCACCGGCATGCAGCGCGTCGTACATATCCTGCGGCAGTGGCTGCCCGTTTTGGTCGAGCCGACTATCCAGCCCCATGAGCAGGATGTTCTGATCCTGGCCGACGGGCGTCAGCACTCCGGGTAGCACGTGTGAGGTGATGATCTGCCCCACGGTCGTGTTGTACCCGGCCCAGCCAAAACCCGTGATGGCCATGACAAATGCCGCGGAGATACCGACGACCAGACGCCCTTTCGCCAGCACCCAGCCTTGCGACTGTCCAGAATCTGGTTCGCCCATAACAATTCACCATTGTTATGGGCGACCGGTCAAAAACCCGGTAAGCGCGCACCGGACTCTCCGGCGAGTCATCTAACTGTGAGGCGGTTGTGAATCCGCCCTGCTCGTAACCGGGCGTGATCTCGTCCCGAGCGGCACGCGCACGCAACCACCTACAGTGGTCTATCGGAGAACGTCGAGAGGACCGTATGTCTACGGAAACGCCTGCTGCACGCCTTGGGGCGGATGTCCGGATTATACAGCCGCGCGCCTTCCTGCCAGTGTTCCTGCTGGCCTACTTCGCTTCCGCGGTTGCGCTGCTTGCCGCCGGCGCAGTAAGCATCCCCTTGCGTCTCGCCGAGCTCGACCCCGAACACAAGACGCAGGCGCTGTCGTTGACGATGGCACTCGGCGGGATTGCGATCATCGTGGTGACACCGCCGCTGGGTCATCTCAGCGATACCTCGACATCGCGGTTCGGTATCCGCAGGCCGTACCTCGTGGGCGGAACGCTCGTCGGGGCGGTGGGCCTGGCGACATTGGCCACGGCCCCAACAGTCGGAGGCGTTGTCGCCGGCTGGTGCATCACCCAGATGGGTTTCGCCGCAACACTTGTAGTGTTCAATGCACTGTTGGCAGATCAGATATCCGTCGCAATCCGGGCACGTGTCGCCGCGGTTTTTGGCATTTCGACCAGCCTGGCACCCGTTGTCGGCAGCGTTTTCATCAACGTCTTGCCCGACGACCCCAGATGGTGGTTCGGCCTCCCGGCTGTGCTGGCACTGGCATTCAACTGCGCCGCCGTACTCATCCTGCGCGATACCGTCCGCACCCAACGAATGCCATTGCGATGGCAAGCGATCCTGGCCAGCTACTGGATAAACCCAAGGAAACATCAGGATTTCGGATGGGCGTGGATCTGCCGGCTCTTCGTCACAATGTCGGTGCTGTTGGTAACGGTCTACATGCTGTACATCGTGGCGGGCACCCTCGGATTGTCCGAGCGTGAGGCGGCCGCCAGGTATGGCGTCATCATCGGCGCATTCTTGATCACTAACACGCTCACCGCGGCGGTATCGGCATGGTGGTCGGACCGAACCGGGCGGCGCAAGAGCATCGTCTGGACCTCGTGCCTGATCACCGCGGCCGGACTGGTGATCCTGTTGCTGTTCAAAGAT
The DNA here is from genome assembly GCA_050701835.1 of Mycobacterium sp. Taxonomy (GTDB): domain Bacteria; phylum Actinomycetota; class Actinomycetes; order Mycobacteriales; family Mycobacteriaceae; genus Mycobacterium. The sequence goes on from JBOGDC010000035.1 coordinate 105,534, forward strand.
TTTCACGCCCTCCTGCTCGGTGCGGCGGTAATCGGAGCCGGGCAGGGCGCCTATGCAGCAGTGGATTTGGCACTGATGACGGAGGTGCTCCCCGAGACGGCGTCTTCGGGCAAGGACCTTGGCGTGGTGGCAATGGCATACCTGCTGCCGCAGCTGCTTGTTCCTATGCTCGCGACAGCGCTATTCGGAATGCATAACGCCCAAGGAGATTTCAGCATCCTGTACCTCGCGTCGATGGTGCTGTCAGTCCTCGGTGCGCTGGCGGTGTTTCCGATCAAATCCGTGCGGTAGGCGGTACCTGCGAACACGACCGAAGCGATAAGCGGAGAGTCGTGTGATCACCTGAAAGCGATTCCAGTGGTGGGTGCTACAGCATCACGCCGAACATGATGGCCATGCCGATGGCCATCATCGCCTGACAAGCAATGCCTAGGTTGTGACTGCACAGCGAGCTGGCCCCCTGCTTACGCTCGACGACGTACCGCCAAACCCAGAACAGTGCCGCGACGGCAAAGCCGACCATCCAGAACCAGTTGATCGCGGTTATCCACTCGGGTGTGTTGCTTCCCTGGGTTTCCATGCCGGGCATATCCATTCCGGGCATACCCGGCCCCGGGGGCGTTATCTGGTCATGCTCGCGTGACTCGCCAGGCAGTATCTGCCCGTTCATCACGGCGTACATCCACGTCATCGCCAGCATCATGGCGGCGTGGTAGCTGCGTACCAGTTGTTGCGACGTGGTGTTGGCGACCACTACCGCCATAGACATGAACCAGGCGGTCGCCAGGAGAAAGAACACCATCAGCGCGGTCGTGGGCAGCTGGGCACCTCGCGGCCACGCCATGACGGCCATGGCCACCGCCATCACGAGATGAAGCCCGTGGCTGATGAAGGACGTCCAGGGGCGGCGCTGTGCGACCATGGCCGACCCGCACTCCGCGGCGCTGAGGACGAAAAGGGCGGTGACGATCCAACGCAAAAGCAGATCGTCGATCATTCGATGATCTGTCGCTCAGATTGACGGGCGGTCATGTGGACACCTTTGGTTTCGAAGCGCGATAACCGGAGACTGTGCGGTCGTCTGATATTCGTTGATTCTCTATGACGATTAGTCGGCGTGGCGAAGCGAAAGTTCCTGATGGGCGGAGATGTCTACGACGGCATGTCATAAGCTCGCGGGAGTGGAGGTCGATCGCGTCGGGGGAGAGAAGCGTCCGACGGCATCGTGGGCTATTGACCACCAAGCGGGTCGCCCGGTGTTATTGGCGGTCGGATACCTAGGTCTGTCCTTGGCGCTCGCGGCGTACGCGCTCCTCTCAGCGGGTCGTCGATATGCTGCGGCGGGTAATCCGTATCCAGGTGGGTTCACGAGTATCGCGGAACCGGTCGGCTATTTCACCGCCTCTCTCTCCGGTGCGCTCAGCCTGGGCGCACTGGTCTATGTCGTCATGGTGTCGCACCCGGACTCCGATGGTCTGATCGATCCCGTGTCGTTCCGCATACATCTTGTCGCGGAGCGTGTCTCGCTGCTGTGGCTGGTGTCGTCGACCGGCATGGTAGTAATCCAGGCCGCCCACGATTCAGGGGTCGCGGCGCCGTATCTCTTCGGTGACGGAGGAGTCCCCGACGCGGTAGCGGCATCCGAGACCTCTCGTGGGTGGATCGTGGTCGCCATCTGCGCGCTAGCGGTGACGGTGACATTGCGGCTCATCACCCGATGGATAGGGCATCTCGTACTGATCGCCCCGACACTTGTCGGCGTCGTCGCTCCCGCGGTCACGGGCAATGCGGGGCAGGGCCCGGATCACGATTACGCCACCAGCACGGCCATAGTCTTTTCTGTAGCGCTGGCGGTCGCGATAGGTCTCACGACGGTGGTGGCGCTCGCCGGCGGGGTGCGCACGCGGGCGGTGACGTTCACGGTAGTCGCTTGCGGTGTGACGGCAATCGTCTACGGGGCGCTGTTGTTATTTATACAGCTGGGCCCCGGCGCGCTCATCCGGACCGATTTTGGATGGTTCGGAATCGGTGTCGGAGCGATTCTGCTCGCGGTATGCGCACGTGGCTGCGGGAGTATCCGCAGATCCGCCGGGAGCGAGAGGTTTGCGACCGTTCAGGCGCTGGCGGTTATGGCGGTCATGGCGTTGCTGGCCGCTATGGCCGCCGAGCCTGCGCCACGCTTCCTAACGCACGCCTTCACCGCGTGGGATGTGTTCCTTGGCTACGAGCTTCCGTACCCGCCGAATGTTGTCAGACTGCTGACACTGTGGCGGTTCGACACCTTCATCGGGACTGTTGCCGTAGTCGCCGCGGCCGTATATCTGGTCGGCTACGTGCGCTTGCGCCGACGCGGCGACGCTTGGCCGGTGGGTCGGGTTGTGTCGTGGATAACGGGGTGCGCGGTTCTCGTATTCGCGACCGGATCCGGCATGCGCGCGTATGGATCGGCGATGTTCAGCGTTCACATGGCTGAGCACATGACACTGAACATGTTCATTCCCGTGCTCCTCGTCCTGGGTGCGCCGGTCACTCTCGCACTGCGTGTGATTTCCCCCTCCAGGGAAGGCCGTCGGCCCGGCCCCCGCGAATGGCTTGTGTGGGTTATGCATTCGCGTGTCACAACATTTCTGTCACATCCGATTGTGGCATTCGTGCTGTTCGTGGCGTCGCCCTATATCGTCTACTTCACTCCGATATTCGACACCCTGGTCCGGTATCACTGGGGCCATGAATTTATGGCCGTCCATTTTCTTCTGGTTGGGTATCTCTTCTATTGGGCAATCATCGGTATTGACCCGGGTCCGCGCCGACTGCCGTATTTAGGTCGGATCGGCCTGCTGTTCGCGGTGATGCCGTTCCATGCGTTCTTCGGAATTGCTCTCATGACCATGGTGCAGTCTGTCGGGGGCACATTCTATCGGTACGTCAATGTGCCCTGGTTGTCCAGTATCAACGCCGATCAGCATCTCGGCGGAGCAATCGCTTGGGGCTCAACAGAACTGCCGGTGATTATCGTCATCATCGCGCTGGTGGCGCAGTGGGCCCGGCAGGATCGCAAAGTCGCGGAACGTGGAGATCGCCGTGCCGACAGTGCGTACGCCGACGACGAATTGGATGCGTACAACGCGATGTTGCAGGAACTAGCCCGCAATCGTCGCTGATCTTGTGGCGCACGGTTTCTGGCACGCTTAGCCACTGATCAGTAAATCGCCCACCCGCCTCAGCCAGCGTCGCCTGGACCTGAGCGACCAAGAGCTGGCTGCTCAGTCCTGTGTCGCTCTCCAAAGTTACGTAGCCGCAAGCTATTTGACACGACGAAGAAGGATGAGAAGGCCATCGCAGCACCAGACACCAGCGGGTTGAGAAGGCCGGCAGCCGCGATAGGGATCGCCGCGATGTTGTATCCAAAGGCCCAAACCATGTTCACCTGGATGGTGCGCATAGTTGCCCGCGCCAGGTCCAGGGCCTGCGCAACGACATCTAGGTCGTCACGTACCAGGATGATGTCGGCCGCGCCGATAGCCACGTCGGTGCCGCGGCCGATAGCCAGGCCTAGATCAGCACAGGCGAGCGCCGGGCCGTCATTGATGCCGTCACCGACCATCGCGACGGTTTTCCCTCCGTCGCGGAGCTGGCGAATGACATCCACTTTGCCTTCGGGCAGCACATCGGCGATGACGGTCTCGATCCCCACCAGGTGCGCGACGGCATCAGCGGCCGCGCGATTGTCGCCGGTTAGGAGAACAGTGCGTAAGCCCCGGTCATGCAGGGCCGTAACCGCGTCGATGGCCGAATTCTTGACGGTGTCAGCGACCGCAACGGCACCGCAGATGATGCCGTTGACCGCCACGAAAACCACTGTCTCACCGCGTGATTCGCCCTTGATACGGACAGATTCAAAAATGGCTTGGCCGGGTGTGATTCGTGTGATCCAGGAGGGCTTGCCTACTTCGACACGATCCTCGCCGACCGTTCCGGCGACACCGCACCCCGCGAAAGCCACGAAGTCGGTGACCGGCCGCGTCTCGAGTGCGGCCCCCACGATCGCCAAGCCCACGGAGTGCTCGGATGCCGATTCGACCGCGCCGGCGATCGCGAGTACCTCGTGTGGACTCCATCCATCGGCGGCCGTGACCTCGGTGACGCTCAGCTGCCCGTCCGTGAGGGTTCCGGTTTTGTCGAAGACCACCGTGTCGATGCCGCGGATGGCTTCCAGAGCGCGGTAGCCCTTGATGAAAATCCCGAGTTGAGCGCCGCGCCCGGATGCCACCAACATCGCTGTGGGGGTGGCAAGGCCGAGTGCGCATGGACAGGCGATCACTAGGACGGCAAGGGCAGAGGAGAAGGCACGATCGGCGCCCGCCCCCGCGAGCATCCACCCCGTCCCTGTGACGAGTGCGATGGCGAATACGGCCGGCACGAACACCGCGGAGATTCGGTCCGCTAGACGTTGCGCGGCGGCCTTCTGTGCTTGCGCCTCCTCAACGAGCCGCACCATGGCGGCGAATTGGCTGTCAGCGCCGACAGCGGTTGCTTCCACAATGAGGCGGCCATCCAGCACTGTGGTCCCGCCGACCAAAGCCGCGCCCGGATTCGCGCGCACAGGTTTGGCTTCGCCCGTCATCGCGCTCATATCGACTGAGGCGTCACCCTCGATGACCAGGCCGTCGGCGGCGATGGTCTGACCCGGCCGGACCACGAAGCGCTGCTTGTTCTTGAGTTCCCCGGCCGGAATGACGAACTCGCTTCCATCCGCAAGGAGCACGGATACATCCCGGGCACCGAGGGCGGCGAGTGCTCGTAATGCGCTGCCCGCCTTCGATTTGGCGCGAGCCTCGAAGAACCGCCCGGCGAGGACGAAAACGGTGACACCCGCCGCGACCTCCAAGTAGATCGCATCGCTATTGGTAATCGCTTGCCAGACTCCGTGGCTGTCGCGGGGCTGGCTGTGACCGAAGATCGTGTAGAGCGACCAGCCTGTGGCCGCGGTGATCCCGACGGAGATCAGAGTCTCCATGGAGGCTGTCATGTGCCGGGCTTTACGTAAGGCAACCTTGTGGAAAGGCCATGCCGCCCACGTCACGATGGGTGCGATGAGGGCAGTCAGCAGGTAATCCCAACCCGCGAACCGCATACTCGGAACGATCGCGAACATGACCGAGAGATCCGCCAGTGGCACGAACAACACCGTCGCGACGATGAGCCGCCACATGAGGCTGCGGGCATGCTCGACGTCAGGATCGACGTCGGAGCCTGCCGATTCGGTATGCAGCTCAGCGTTGCAGCCGGCCTTTTCTACGATCCAGCACAGCGCATCGACGGGAATGCTGTCGTCGGCGTCGATGGTGGCAACGCGGGTGGCGAAATTGACCGATGCGCTGACGCCGTCGGCCTTGTTGAGTCTGCCTTCGACCCGGCTGGCGCATCCCGCGCAGGACATGCCCGATACGTCCAGCTGGACACGTCGGACGTGCGTGTCGGTTTTGTCGATGACGGGCGCGCTCATGATCCTCCTTGAGCGTCAGGGTGTACGTGGTGTGCAACTACCTAACAATTATTGGTCGGATTCGAAGCCCGCCGAGTTCCCGGCGCCTCATGACGCGAAACATGCGCAGAAGCAAGCAGAACTGTATGCACTTCATCCTCGACGTCGAGAGTCGAACCCGCCGAACGGTTCAGTGTTTGGGTTGTATGGGTGGCTGGTAGAAGAAGGTCCACGTCCCATTTTGGGCGTCACCATCTGGGGCGGTAAGAGCCCAAGTGACGGTGTAGACCCCGGATGGGAGCGGTGTGCTGTGAAGCGAGACGCTAATAGCCGCGTTGGAAGCCTGTGTAGCGCCGAGTGAGTATGTCTTACCGTCCGAGCCTGTAACAGTCAGGGTAGGGCTGGTGGGCGGTTCACTGAACAACATTTTCACCTGGGTGGGCGGGCTCGTCACAGTCGCGCCCTGCGCTGGGGTGGTGGACACGACCGTCACGTGCGCTGATGCGATTGGTGCTTGCGCTACCGAGAGCCCGGCCGCGACAAGTACCGTCGGCGCGATAACCCGTGCTACGGCAAGGCTGCCCTTGAGTGTGCGATTCATGGTCGGTTATCTCCCTGGGACGCTCGATAGCGATTGATCACCGACATTCTGTTTCAGCGAACCAATCTCGCTGCTGTCAGTCGAAGTATTAGTCGGACCGAGGACCCCAAAAGTTCCCGCCAATCCCACGATGGACTTTAAACCTTCTGGACTGGCAAAAGATGCGAGGCGTGCTGGGTAGCCGCGCGGCCTGAAACATCGCTATCGACGGCCTCGCCATCATCGGACAGCACGCTCACAGCTACTTTTCAGCTAACCGGTGGTAGGGTCCCTTCCGTTCATCTTGGACGGTGCGGAATCCGGTGCAATTCCGGAGCGGTCGCGCCACTGTGTCCACTGCCGTCGAGGTCTGCTCGAACGGGGTGGTAGCCAGACCCTCTGTCCACGATCACCCGCAATGGGGACGCGGTATCCCCAAGGAGAGGGTCGTTGACATGTCAACTTCGCCATCATCATCAGCACCGCCTGCCGGCAACATGTTCGGTCGCCTGGTGCGATCGTGGAATCGGCGGGACTGGTGGGAGTTCAGTGCCCTGGCCGCTGCCATCGCCGCGCTGCACATTGTGGGCTTCGGTTCGCTGCTCCTGCTTGTGGCTCCACACCATTATCAGGTCGGGACCCAGGTCTTCAGTGTTGGATTGGGAATCACCGCCTACACCTTTGGGTTACGTCACGCTTTCGACGCTGACCACATTGCTGCGATCGACAACACCACCCGCAAGCTGACCGCCGACGGCTCCAAACCCAAGTCGGTCGGATTCTGGTTCGCCATGGGCCATTCCATGATGGTCCTGGTAATGGCGGTGCTGGTCGTCCTCGCTACCAAGGTTGCTGGCGAGTTGGTCGACGATGATTCCCCCACTCGGCATGCTCTGGGCCTGGCGGGCACACTGACGTCGGGGCTGTTCTTGTGGCTTATTGGCATTATCAATATCGTTGCCTTGGTAGGGATCTGGCACGTATTCAGAGGAATGCGGCGCGGCCAGTTCAGCGAGCAGGAACTCGAAAACCATCTCAACAACCGCGGATTCCTGGCGCGCATCCTGCGGCCGGTCATGAAGCGCATCAAACACCCCAGCCAGATGTTCCCCGTCGGAGTACTTTTCGGGTTGGGTTTTGATACCGCCACGGAAGTTGCGCTGCTCGCGCTCGCTGGCACCGGCGCTGCCGCCGGGCTGCCATGGTTCGCGGTACTGACCCTGCCGATCCTGTTCGCCGCCGGCATGAGCCTGATGGACACCGCCGACGGACTGTTCATGACTGTCGCCTACGACTGGGCATTCGCCCACCCCATTCGCAAGATCTACTACAACCTCACCATCACCGGTCTATCGGTGGCTGTAGCACTGCTGATCGGCAGCATCGAACTGATCGCGGTGTTACACGATGATTTGGGCTGGACCATGCCAGTCACCGACTGGGTCAGCTCCATCGACCTTAACAACTTCGGCTTCGTCATCGTTGGTCTATTCGTGCTCACCTGGGCCTGCGCCATCGCCTACTGGCGCCTCAGTGGCATCGAAAAGCGTTGGCAACCAATAGCAGCCAACGATCAGTAGACATCTGCGGGCATGACTCGCGGAGCAACTGCGTGCACAGGACTAATCAGGCCGACGCATCAACCTTCTCGTCCGACTGCGCTGCACCCGGCTCGGCCCTGAATTGGGCGCGCTGGGGCGCGGGTAGTTTTTGGGGCCACCAGAACCATGGTCCTAGGAGCCTCGCTAGCGGCATAACCAGGAATAGTCGGACGATCATCATGTCGAAGATCAGTCCGATGCAGATGGTGGATCCGGCCTGTCCGATGTTGACGACATCGCTGGAGAGCATTGCGAGCATGGTTCCGGCGAGCACGAACGCGGCGGTGACGGCGACGTTGCCCGAGCCGGCGATAGTGCGGATGAGTCCCGTGCGTATACCGGCTGGGAGTTCTTCTCGGTATCGGGAGAGCAGTAGCAGGTTGTAGTCGCAGCCCACACCGACGAGCACGATGAACGCGATCGGCAGTGTGAGCCAATGCAATTCGATGCCTATCAGTGTTTCCCAGATGAAGGCGGCCAGCCCTAGAGAGCCGAGGAAGGAGAGCACCACGGTGATCAGCACGATCACCGAGCCCGCCAGTGTCCGGGTAATGGCCATGACAATCAGGAAAACCAGCCCGAACGTGGCCAGCATCATCGTGAGGATGTCATTCTTGGAAAATGCTTGCACGTCACGGTAATTAGCGGAGGCCCCGGCCGTCAGCAGCGTGGCGTTCGATAGTGAGGTGCCCTTGGTGGCCTCGTGCGCCGCCGCAGCGGCGCGCTGGATTTGATCGATGCCTTCCGGGCTCATGGCTTCGCCGTCGTGGTAGATCATGATCCGGGCGCCCTTGCCGTCGGGCGTCATCATGAACTTCATCCCAACCTGGAAATCGTTGGTCTTGAACGAATCCGGTGGCATGAAGAAGAAGTCGTCGTTCTTGGCGTTGTCGAATGCCCTACCCATGTCGACCATCGGGTTGATCATGGGTTCGAGCTGGGCGATGGTGGCATGAAACAGGCTTTGCATCGTCAGCGTCAGCTGCTGCATCACGGCCATGTTCTGCACCATCGAGTTGAGTTGGGCGATCATCTGCGGCGTGGCGGCATCAACCATGCTCAGGCCATCGACCATCGGGCCGAGTTGTGAGGTCGCTTCGTCGATGTTGTCGATCGACTCATTGAGCGAGCGCATGGCCGTGCAGATCGGAATGTCGAAGCAATGCGGTTCCCAATACAGATAGTTGCGTAGCGGCCGGAAGAAGTCGTCGAAGTTGGCCAGGTTGTCGCGCGTCTTGTCCATCGCAGCTTTCAGACCTCGGGAGGCCTCCACGGACATATGTGTACCCGCGGACAATTGACCGGTTATGCCCGCCATTTTCTTGGTGGACTCCATCATGTCGCCCATCCGGGCGGCCATAGTGTCGATGTCGGCGACGCGGTCTTTCAGGAATCCGAGATTCTGACCGATCTTGGTTCCCATGGAGCCCATCGCGTAGGGCAGGGAGGCGTGTTCCAGCGGCCGCCCATTGGGCCGGGTAATGCTCTGCACCATCGAGATACCAGGGGTCCGAATGATGTTCTTGGCGATGCGGTCCAGGCTGATCATGTCGGTGGTGTTGCGCATATCGTGATCGGCCTTGATGTACAAGGTGTCGATGGAGAGCTGACTCGGTTGGAAGTGCCGGTCGGCCGCCGCGTATCCCCGCGACGATTCCACGCTGGTCGGTGCATAATCCCGATCGTTGTAGCTCACCGTGTAGTTCGCCAGGTTGGCGATGCACAGCGGGATCACCAGGGCCGCAACCGCAATCATCGCGGCGGGCCACTTGGCGATGGCGGTGCCAAGCTTGCGCCACAACGGACTGGTTTTGGCGGGTTCAGTCAGCCAAGGGACCTTGCTGCCCAAGGTCAACAGCGCCGGACCCAGCGTGAGTGCCGCGATGACAGCGACGACCATCGCCACGAAGCACGGCGGGCCCAAGGTGCGGAAGTAGTCCAGTGTCGTAAGGCTCAGACACAGGCAGGCGCCCGATATCGCGATACCCGATCCGATGACGACGTGGGCCACGCTGCGCACCGAGGTGTAATACGCGGCTTCGCGGTCCTGTCCCGCGCGGCGGGCTTCTTGGAAGCGTCCGAGGTAGAAGATCCCGTAGTCGGTCGCAACACCCAGGACCAGGGACACGGCCATGTTCATCGCGAACGATGAGATCCCGATGACGTGATTTTCGACCAGCAGTGAGACGACGCCGCGGGCCGTGGCCAACGTGATCAACACACCGACCAGCGGGATGATCGCCCGGGTGAACGACCGGTAGGCAATGAGCAACATGATGATGATCACCACGACGGTGACGATCGTCAGCGTGACCATGCTCTCGTCGGCGGCATTGAGTGTGTCCGAGGCCAACGGCGCCGGGCCGCTCACATAGACCCTCAGGCCGTCAGGTTTATCTTTGTCGAGCTTGTCGACGATGCCGCGGATGGCCTTGATCGACCTGTTCGAGTCGGCATCACCCAAGTCTCCGGCCGGGCGCACCGTCAGCGTTGCGGCCTGCGCATCGGCGCTCTGCTGACCCGACCGGGTCACCGGATCGCCCCACAAATCCATCAGGGACTGCACGTGCTCTTTGTCCTCAAGCAGACGGCGGACCAACTCGGCGTAGTACCGGTGATCCTGTTCGCCGAGTTTGCGGCCCTCGGTCTCCAGAACCACCACAGCCATGCTGGTGTAGTCCGACTCCTTGAAGTCCTGCCCCTGGGTGATGGCGGCCGCCGACGACGGCGCGTCACGCGGGATCATCGCCTTCGCGTTGGCCGCCGTCGTTTCTTCCAAGGTGGGCACGAAAATGTTCAGCACCGCCGCCGACAGCACCCAGAAGATCACCAACGGAATAGCCAGCACCCGCAGCAACCGCGCGGGAAGCGGACGCTTCTCCGCCTCGTGCTGTACCGGGCGTTGCGGCGGTGCCGGTGCCGGTACCGGTACCGGTACCGGCACCGGACCCGTGTCCTCGTCGTCGGACGGCGGCTGCTGATCCGAAGTCATGCTGCCGTCACCGTGCATGCCACCGCGGCGCCGGGATGATTGACGACCTGTTCGTCACGCACCTCGCCATTGACCCGAATGCGGCACCCCAGCGAGTCGCCCTCGACCTGCGCGACGAGACTTAATGATGCGGCAGAGGACATGGTTGTCTCTGAAACCGACCACGGCAGCGACGACAGCACAACTTCGACAGGTTCGCTGTCGAGATTGGCATAAGACACTTTCCCGCTGCTTCCTAGGTTGCCGAAGACCTCGTAGGTGACATTCTTGGGATTGATCTGAACAACCGTCGCGGGTATGCGATGTGTGTCCGGCGGATAACTGATCGCGTGCGACTTCTCCCGAATCCGATTCACCCCGAAACCGACGATCAGGATCACGATCAGCGCCACTAAAGGCATCCACAATTTGCCAAGGATTCGACCAGCTTGGCCCGTCGACCGCCTGCGCCGACTCATCGTCGAGACCATGACACCGGAGCGGAATGCACAACGATCATCGAACTCCACCTTTCACCGGTCACCAGCTCGGCGAGATCCTCCCGCACATTAACTCGGCCGCTCATCACAAGCTCCTCAGGTTTCGACAAAGACCCTGTTGTTACTGGCGGTAACATAGCATCTTGTTACCGACAGTAACAACAGGGCTAGGCTGTTGACTTATGGAGGCAGGCTCAACGCACGGCGCGAGATCACGCCAACCTTGGGCGCTGCGCCACACGCACCTACTCGACACCGCCGAGCGGCTGTTCTTTGAGCATGGGTTCGCCGCAGTGTCATTGGGAGACATCGCCCTCGCGGCAGGTGTCACCAAGCCAATTGCCTACCGCCACTTCATAACCAAAGACGGCGCTTATTTAGCCTGCGCTCGGCGAGCACAGGCCGACTTTGCGCAGACCCTGATACAGCGGGTGGACCCCTCGCTGGAAGTGCGAGAGCAATTCGCCGCTGCCGCCGACCTATTCTTTGGGCTCTTGGAGACCCACCCGGAGCGATGGGAACTTATTTACGGCAGCGCCGCAGTGCTACCCGCCCAGTCGCGTCAAGAGCTCGCCGCGCTGCGGTTAGACAACATCGAGACCACCTACAGGCTGATCACCAAGGATCAGCCCCGAATACCCAAATTCTTCGCCGAAGGGCTCGCACACGCCATGTCCGGGGCAGCCGAGAGCCTTGGACACTGGTGGCAATCCCGCCCCGACCTCAGCCGCCAACACATGATCGACATCTACGCCGACATCTTCTACGCCGCAGTGTCTTCCCACGTCGATCCGCCACCAATCGACAACTAATTAATTTTCGGCACTCCCCCGAAATTCGCTGACCCGCAGCACGCAATCAACCTTTGAACATCTAATCCGCGCGCGTCAGTCCCAACACCGGGATGACTCGGGTGGTCTTGCGCTCGTACTCGGCGAAGTTCTCGAACCGCCCCGCCTGGCGCGCGTAGATGCGGTCGCGCTCTTCACCGACGACATCGCGGAGCGTCACCGGGAAGTGGTCGCCACCGATCTCAACCGACACCTTTTCGGGATGAGCGAGCGCGTTGTAGTACCAACTGGAACTACGGTCCTGCCCGTTGTTGGACGCGAAGACATAGAACTCGCTGCCGTCTTCCCCCGGTTGATAGGCCATGGGGTTTTGACGCGGTTCGCCAGACTTGGCGCCGACGGTGTGCAGGATCAGCATGTCGAACTGCGCAAAGAACCCACCAGCACCGCCCGTTTCGCGGATCTGGGACATGACGTCGGCATGGAAATCGTCGGGGCTTGTTTCGGTCATACCGAATATAATGTCAACTCGACTGACATTATTTCCGGCGTTTCAGGAAATCCTCGATCAGTCCGTCCAGGAATGCGTCGTCGACCGACTCGCCCGTCACGATCACGCGGTAGTACAGCGGCGCCACCAGTTGTTCGGCCAGGCGCGCGACATCCACATCATCAGGAAGCTCGCCCCGCGCAGCCGCGCGGGCGAAGGGAATCTGGTCCCGCGCCTGCTGTTCGCGCAGATAGCGAGCCCGGAAAGTGTCCGCGAGCTGCCCGTCATGCTGCGACTGGCCAATGAGCGCACGGAACACCGCACCCGCGTCGTCCGTCGTGAGGAACCGTGCGGTGGCACCGAGGTGGTGCCGCAGGTCGGCTTCGAGGCTGCCGAGATCGGGTGGATCCAGCTGGTAGGCGGCGTCTTCAAGGAAGACATCCATCAGCACGTCGGCCTTCGAGCCCCACCATCGGTAGACGGTCTGCTTGGCGACACCCGCGGCCTTGGCGATGCCTTCCATGGTGACCCCGGCGTAGCCCTTGGCGACCAGCAGATCATCGGCGGCCCGAATGACGGCCTCGCGCGCGGTCTCACTGCGACCATGCCGATTTCCGAAATGACGGCGCGAGTCGTCGACTTCGCGGGGCTTCTCCGTCTCGCTCACAACGTTCATCGAATCACCACCCTAGACTAGACGGCACGTTGCGTCTAGTCTAGGCGTCATGACAACAACACTTCATGAACCCGAATTCGCCGCCATCGTGGATCGGCTCTTCACCAACGCCTCACAAGACGCCATTCCCGTCGACCGGGACACTTTCCATCAAAAGCCCGTCGAGGAGCGCGTTGAGCTGTTCCAGAACATCTACGTGCCCGTCGCGCCCGATGCAGGACGGCTCCTCTACAGCCTGGTCCGCGCCGCCAAGCCGAAGACCATCGTCGAGTACGGGATGTCGTACGGGATCTCAACCCTCCATTCGGCTGCGGGCGTTCGCGACAATGGTTTCGGTCGCATCTTCACCACCGAGATGAGCACCACGAAGATCGCCGCCTCTCGCGCGACCTTCGCCGCCGCCGGGGTGTCCGATCTCATCACCATCCTCGAGGGCGACGCCCGCGAGACGCTGAAAACGATTGACGGTCCGATCGAATTCCTGCTCCTGGACGGTTGGCCCGACCTCGACCTGCCAATCCTGAAGATCCTGGAGGACAAGCTGGCGCCGGGCGCACTCGTCATCGCCGACAATGTCGGATTCGAAAGCAGCAAGCCATATTTGGAATATGTGCGGAGCCCAGGGAACGGATATGTGAGCGTGCCATCGCCCATCGGGGAAGGCATGGAGCTCAGCAGCTACTGCGGCTAGTCAGGCATGCTGCCCTGAACCAAGAAATGCCCCCGGGGTTACCAGGGGCATTTCTTGTGTGGAGCTGCCGGGAATCGAACCCGGGTCCTACGGCCTTTCCTTAAGGCTTCTCCGTGCGCAGTCCGCTATGTCTCTACTCGGATCTCTCAGTCACGCGAACAAGCCGAGATGACGATCCCAGCCGCTGTTTGGTGTCCCGGTGGTTTCCGCGGCCGAAACCACCGGTTGATCCCGCTAGCTGATGCCAGGGTCCGGGCCGCGGGAGCTCCCGGTCTGACAGACACGCAATCGCTTAGGCAGCGAGGGCGTAGTCGCGCTGATTTGAATCGGCGCTTAATTGGTTGCAATGACGCTTACGGTGGTCTCTTGCCTGCACCGGCACGCTTCCCTTAATTCAATGCGCGAAGTCGAAACCGTTCAGCCCCTCGCATCCCCGCCGACTTTCGGAGGGACACTCCATCGTACCGCTACGCGTCCCCGAAGCCACTGAATTACCGGCCCGCGCCACGGTAGCCTCAGCCGAACATTGCCGAACATCGGGAGTAGCACCATGCGAATGCTGTTGAGCACTGCCGCCATCGTTGCGGCCTGTGCGACCGTCTTCGCCGCTCAGGCGTCTGCCGACCCGTTGATCCCCAATCTCGACGGCTTCGCACCGGTCGAGCCCACCGCATTCGAGACCTACTCCGCGTACGCCACATCCGGCGTGCAGTTCCTCACACCGGACGGCCTGCGCTGCCGTATCACCGCCAACTCCCGCGCCACCGGCGTCGACGGCACATGCTGGGGCAAGCTCCCCGGTGTCGCGGGCGATGAGAACGTCGCGGCCGTGTCGCTGAACACCCCCACAGCGAGCTTGTCCCATCGACCGGACTTGAGCCAGCTGGATGTCGTCGACCGACCGGATGCGTCAGCAGCGGGCCCGGCAGCCATCGACCCCAGCGCCTATCGCCCACTGACGCCCGGGCAGAAGATCACCTACGGTCTCAAGAGCACCGACAAGGTGATCACCTGTGCCGTGAGCGATCAGCGCGAGACGATCTGCATTCTGCCCAATAACTTCTCGGGCGGCGGTCCACACGGATTTGTATTGTCCCCGTCGGGCAGCCGCGCCTTCTAGCCGTCGCCGAGACCGAGGTTGTGGCGAAAACAAGCGAGACGAATCCGCCACAACGTGGGGTCTCGGCGCGACAGTCGGCGCGAGGTGCGACGAGCACCTAACGAGCGTCCGCCAGCGCCTCGAGCGCCGCGTTGTATCCCGGGATGAAAGAAATCGCCGGTCCCCCATGGCATCCCGCACTTCCGAGATATAGACCTGCCACCGGCAAGGGGTCGTCCCGATATCCGCGTGGCCCTGGCCTGTTGGGGCCTATCTGGTCGGCGTGAACCAATCCGAAGCAATAGTCGCCGCCGGGCGCCCCGAACATGGTGCCCATGTGCCGCGGCGTGAATGTGGTGTGCCGCAGCACTGTGTCCTTGAAATTGGGGGCGAGTCGGCAGATTTTGTCCATCACCCGCTCCCCCATCTCGACCTTCATCTCCCCGTACCGAGCATGTCCAGTCTCGACGGGAAACCACAACGCGAACGCCGAGGCCGCGTACTTACCGTCGGGCGCCAACTGCTGGTCGTGCAACGACGGAATCTGGAACACCACGGCCGGATCGGCCGGCACGATCCCCCGACGGCAGTCTTCCCACTGAGCCTGCAGCTCTTCGGGCGTGCTGTAGATCCCGAGCGTCGATTGCATCTCCGGGTCGTTCAGGTTCTCGTACGGCGCGGCGAACTCCGGCAGCGCATTGAGAGCGAAGTGCATTTGTAGATAGCTACCGCGATGGTCGACGCGCGCGAATCGGTCGCGAAGGCCCGCGGGAATGGTCGCGGGGTCTAGCATCTCCACGACGGTGAGGTCGGGCGCTATGCATGAAATGACCAGCGGTGCAGCGATTGTTGATCCGTCCTCCAGCCGCACGCCGGTCACCCGGCCCTCGGCGGTGAGGATCTCGACCACCTTACTGCGGAGTCGCACCTCGCCACCCTGTGCGACAAAACGGTCATGCAGATGCGATGTCAACGCACCAATGCCACCGCGGAGCTTCCTCATCTGCAAGGCGTTCGAGTCCGGCATCGCCAGCCCAAAGGCCAGCGCGGCCGCGCTGCCCGGGGTGTCCGGTCCGCGGTAGGTCATGTTGAGCGCCAGGAAGGCCAGCATCCCGCGCAGCACGCCATGCTTCTCCTTATCGGGGAAGTACCGGTCCAGCACATCGGTCACCGACCCGAAAAGCATCTCGTTGATGCTCGACCGCTCGAATTCGTTTGTTGCGCAGGCATACATCTCGTCAAACGTCTTGGGCGGTTGCCCTACCTCGAAGCGTCCCAGCGCCCTCGTGGGCGCCTGGCTCCACGCCATGATTCCCGCCATGCCGTTGACCGCCTCGGCACCGTGAACTTCATTGAGATGAGTCAGCAGTTTCATCGGATCGCTGTAGTAGATCAGCGGCTCGTCACCAATCCCCCTGAGCGCCACGGAAATAATATCGAGGTCGACGGTCGGCAAGGTATCTAGCCCGAGATCACGGCTCAGGACGGCGGATGTCGGAAACTGGACGGATCCGGCGATCTCGAATCGGTACCCGTCGAACAGTTCCACCGTGGAAGCCATGCCGCCGGCGTACAACTTGGCGTCAATGCATACCGTCCGCAGCCCTGACTGTTGAAGTTTCGCCGCGGCGGTAAGCCCGTTGTGTCCCGCGCCGATCACGATTGCCTCGAAGTCCGCCATCGCCCCACGTTGGCACGGCGGGGAAAGTTTTGTCAATAGTGACAAAACTTCGTTTCAGGACATATTGCCGATTCCCGCCTTCAAGGAATCCAGCGCGGTGCGACTCAACCGGGCAAGCTCCTCGGGCGAGCGGTCCTCGCCGAGCATCCACGCGTCCATGGCCCCGAAGACCGCCGCCGCAATGCAGCGGGCCGTCACGGTATTGCGCAGGCGCACATCAGGCTTAGCGTCATCGTCGCCATCGCGAATAAGGTGCGCCTCGATCACCTCGGCGAATTCGGCCTCCACCTGACGAATGTGGCGCACGATGCGCGCCCGATCGAGCTCCCGGTTGCGCAGCGCCGCGATCTTGACCACCGCGTCGACGTCATACGGGGCGGTGAAGATCGCCGACTGCACCGATTCGACGATGGGCTCTCCCGGCAACCTGGCATCCAGGGCACTACGAAACCACTCCAGACCGAGGTCATAGTCGAGGAAGAGCAGATCGTGTTTGGACTCAAAGTGGCGATAGAAGGTCCGCAGTGAGACCCCCGCATCCGCGGCGATCTGCTCGACCGAGGTGTCCTCCACCCCCTGACCGAGAAAGCGCACCACCGCCGCCTGCCGCAGCGCGGCGCGCGTCCGCTCGCTACGCACAGTCTGGGCGGGCCTCACCATGCTCGAAAGGTACCCCAACACCCACCGAAGGCAAGTTATGTCACTATTGACAAAACTTCGGGACGCTGCGAGGCTCCGGACATGGTGTCGCTCATCGTGCACGCGATCCTCGGGATCGCCGTCATCGCGCTCATCGTCTCCTCGAATCGGACGCTATTCGCCCGGCCCGCAACGGGTCCCGCGGTGTCGGCACTCGAGATCGTCTACTACGTCGTCGGTATCGCGTCGGTAGCGCTGGGTTGGTACTTCAATATCCGGTACGTCGCCGAGTACCACGTATCCAATCCCGTCACCGGCTGGATCGACTACATCAGGTTGATGTTCGTCAACCCCGCAGCCGGCTCGGCCGGGCAGGATTACACCATTGGCAACGTCATCTTGCTGCCACTGATGACGATCATCGACGGGTACCGCCGCGGAATCCGTCGGCCGTGGCTCTACTTTGTGTCCAGCCTCTTCACGAGCTTCGCGTTCGCGTGGGCCTTCTACTTGATCACCGTCGAGAGGCAGCGCAGGCACCACACGCCACAGCCAGTGGCCGCGTAATCCGGATGGACTACATGCCTTTGGCGCGACGCCCCAGTTCGCGCGAGATCTCGCGCGACGCATCCCGTTTCGCAATGTCCTGACGCTTATCGTGTGCCTGCTTACCGCGGCCCAACGCCAGCTCGACCTTCACCTTGCCGTCCAGGAAGTACAGCGACAACGGCACCAGGGTCAGGTTGCCGTCACGGATCTTGCCGATCAGTTGATCGATCTGCTCCCTGTGCATCAACAGCTTCCTGTTGCGCAGCGGCGCGTGGTTGGTCCAGGTGCCGTGGTCATACTGCGGGATATGCACCCCGCGTAGCCACACCTCGCCGTCATCGATGGTGGCAAAGGCATCCACCAGAGACGCCTTGCCCTCACGCAGAGTCTTGACCTCAGTGCCCACCAGCTGCACCCCGGCCTCGTACACATCGAGGATCGAATAGTTGTGCCGCGCCTTGCGATTGGACGAGATGATCTTGCGTCCGTCGGTGGGTTTCTTACTCATCGTCGTACGTATAAACGGAGAGTCGCATAGGCGGTGATACCAGCGAGCAGGATGCCCAGCGCCGCCATCTGGATGGCCGCGAGGAACACGTCCCCATAGGTGATCGGGGCAATTAGATTGGCCTGGATGAACTGTTGCAGCGCGCCATTCAAAATGGTCACCCGCGCAACTATCAGACCGATCACTGCCAGCCCCACGCCCGCAAGCGCCGCGATCACCGCCTCCAACAGGAACGGCAACTGTGTGTACCAACGGGTGGCACCCACCAAACGCATGATGCCCACCTCGGTACGCCTCGTGTATGCAGCGACCTGAACCATGTTGGCAATCAACAACACCGCGCCAACAGCCTGAATCAGCGCGATCATGAACGCCGCGTCTCGCAGGCTGTTCAGGACCGCGAACAACCGGTCGATGAGGTCCTTCTGGTTGAGCACACTCTTGACACCAGGCGTGCCGACGAACGACTCATCGAACTCGGAGTGAGTCTCCGGGTCCTTGAGCTTCACAATGAACGAGGCCGGGAACGCGTCCTTGCTCACATCCTTCATCAGATCCTTGAACTGCGGCAGACGCTTTTCGGCGTCGGCATACGCATCCTCACGGTTCACAAAGCGCACCGACTTGATATCGGAACGCTTCTCAATCTCGTCCCGCAAGCCCTTGCAGATATCGCTACTGCAATCGGTGTCGCTGGCCGACAGATCCTCGGTGAGGAAGATCTGCGTCTCCACACGATCCAGGTAGATGGCCTTCGAGTTTTTGGCCAGGGATATCACCAACAGACCGCCGCCGAACAACCCGATCGCGATGGCGGTGGTGATGATCATCGCCACCGTCATGGTCACATTGCGACGTAGGCCGGTGAGGACCTCGTTGAACAGAAATCCAAAACGCATTTATCGATCCACTCCGTAGACACCGCGCTGCTCGTCGCGGATCAGCTTGCCCAATTCCAGCTCGATCACACGCTGACGCATCGAGTCGACGATGTGATGGTCGTGTGTCGCCATGAGGACGGTGGTGCCGGTGCGGTTGATCCGCTCCAGCAGCGCCATGATGTCCTCACTGGTTTCGGGGTCCAGATTTCCGGTCGGCTCGTCGGCCAGCAGCACCAGCGGACGGTTGACGAAGGCTCGCGCAATACCGACGCGCTGCTGCTCACCACCGGACAGCTCCGACGGCAGCCGGCTGGCCTTACCGGTCAAGTTCACCATCTCCAGCACCTCGGGCACGATCCGATTGATGATGTCCGTCTGCTTGCCGATTACCTCGAGTGCGAAAGCGACGTTCTCGTAGACCGTCTTCTGCTGCAGCAGCCGGAAGTCCTGAAACACGCATCCAATGGTCTGCCGCAGGTGCGGGATCTCTCGGCCGCGCAGCTTGTTGACGTGGAACTTGGAGACCTGGATTTCGCCCTTGGTGGGCAGCTCCTCGCCCAGCAGCAGTCGCATGAATGTCGATTTGCCAGACCCCGACGGCCCGATGAGGAACACAAACTCGCCCTTGTCGATCTCGAGGCTCACGTTGTCCAATGCGGGCCGAGCCGACGATTTGTAGAGCTTGGTTACCTTTTCGAGGCTGATCACGGCACGCCAGTGTAGCCGGGAAACCCGTGATAACCGTGACGCCGCACTTAGGGCCCAGAAGAATTGGATCAGGGAGCGGGAGCAGGCGTCGATGACGCAGGCGCGCCCGGCACCGGAAGTTGAGGAAGCTGCGGCGGAACCAGCCAGGGGGGCAATATGCCCGGCGGCTGAACCGTCGTAGTCGTCGGCAGTGTGCTGCTGGGCGTCGACGTCGGGAACGTCGTGACGATGGTGTTCGTCGGCTCCGTCGTTGTCGTCGTGGTCGTAGGAGGCGTGGTATTCGTCGGGCGCCTCGTCGTCGGCACGGGCTGTGGCGTGAAGGTCGTGACGCTGGGCGTCGGCACCCACGTGTAGCCGGGTGGCGGCGTGAAGGGCGCAGGCTCGGGCCGGGTGACGTCGTAGACCCAGGTCGCCGCGATCAAGGCGACGATAAGTACAACCGTGGACGTCCTGATCCGGACCTTCTCACGGAGCGTTTTTGCGCGGGACAGGATCTTCTCCATGAGCGCGCCGCTGCCGGGTTCACTCATCCGAGATCACTCACTTTGATGACCGGTTGCGGCTTGGTGTCAAGACCTTCCTCGCGCTTTTCTTCACGTTCCAGCTCACCAGAGCTAGATGACGACATGGTGCGGACCACCGGGCGGCTGTCCCCCACCAACGCGACGCCGGCCTTGGCCAGGGCCGCGATTACCTTGGCGCGTAGCCGTCGTCCGACCTCGAACTGTTTTCCGGGCAGCGACCGCGCCACCATGCGCACGTTGACCCGGCCCACCTCGATGCTCTCCACACCCATGAGCGACGGGGCATCGAGGAGCAGCTGGGACAGATCACGGTCCACGAGCGCCTGCTGGCAGACGTCGAACAGCACATCGTTGACCCGGGCCAGGTCGACGCTCGTCGGCACCGGGATGTCGACGACCGCGCGCGCCCAATCCTTGGAGAGGTTGACCGATTTCACGATTAATCCGTTGGGAATGGTGATCACCTCACCGTCACCCGAGCGCAGCTTGGTGACACGCAACGTGACCTCTTCGACGGTGCCGCGCGACGGTGCCGTCGCGTATTGAACCTCTAGCTCCACCAGATCACCGAAGCCGTACTGCTTCTCGGTGATGAGAAAGAACCCGCTCAAGAGGTCCTGAACGACGCGCTGCGCACCGAAACCGAGCGCACCACCCAACACCGCGGCAGGACCCGCCAGCCCGCCTACCGAGATACCCATGACCCCGATGATGTGCACGGTCGTGATCACGACGACCAGAACCACGAAGAACCAGGACACCACCGAGGCGAGCGCCTGCCGATGCTTACTGGCTTCCGAGCGCACCAGCGCGTCACTTTGCGTGAACGAGCGGTCCAGTCGACGGGTGATCTTGTGGGCACCCCAATTGATGAAGCGGACGATGAGGACCGCGCCGAGGACCGCGATGACGATCCGCAGACCATTGTCGAGCAGCCAGCGTCCGATCTGGCTGGCCCACAGGGTGTGCCAGCGCTCAGTGAGGCGAAGACTCGCCGCGCTGAACTCCGCAGCCCTAGTCATTAGTCATCTCGCCTGTTGCGCCACCGAATCCCCGCTTCGAGGAATCCGTCGATATCCCCGTCGAGTACTGCCGCGGGGTTACCCACCTCGTGCTCGGTGCGAAGGTCCTTGACCATCTGATAGGGCTGCAATACGTAGGAGCGCATCTGCGTGCCCCAGGAACTTCCACCATCGCCCTTGAGGGCATCCATTTCGGCGCGCTCCTCCTGACGCTTGCGCTCCAGCAGTCTTGCCTGAAGCACGCGCATGGCCGCGACCTTGTTCTGCAGCTGCGACTTCTCGTTCTGGCAGGTTACGACGATTCCCGTCGGGATATGCGTGAGCCGCACCGCCGAGTCGGTGGTGTTCACCGACTGCCCGCCCGGTCCGCTCGATCGGTAAACATCAACGCGCAGATCACCTTCAGGGATTTCGATGTGATCTGTCGTCTCCACCACCGGGAGCACCTCGACATCGGCGAACGAGGTCTGCCGTCGGCTCTGGTTGTCGAACGGACTGATCCTCACCAAACGGTGGGTGCCCTGCTCCACCGACAGCGTGCCGTAGGCGAAGGGCGCGTGGACCGCGAAGGTGGCGCTCTTGATGCCCGCCTCTTCGGCATAGGAAGTGTCGAATACCTCGACCGCATACTTATGCGCCTCGGCCCAGCGGATGTACATGCGCATGAGCATCTCGGCCCAGTCGGCGGCGTCGACGCCGCCGGCACCGGATCTGATGGTGACCACGGCCTCACGCTCGTCGTACTCACCGGAGAGCAGTGTGCGGACCTCCATGGCCTCGATGTCCTCGCGCAGCTTGGCGCGATCGGCATCGGCCTCCTCGACAACCGACGCGTCGTCGCCTTCCTCGGCCAACTCGTACAGCACGGGCAGATCGTCGAGTCGCTGCCGCAGCGCTTCGACGCGCCGCAGCTCACCCTGCGTATGCGAGAGCTGGCTGGTCACCTGCTGGGCGTGCGCCTGGTCGTCCCACAGGTTGGGGTCGGCAGCGTCCTCTTCGAGTTTCTTGATCCGGGCACGCAGACCATCGACGTCGAGCACCCGCTCCACCGTGGTGAGAGTTGTGTCGAGGTCGGCGATATCAGCTTGGCAGTCCAGATCCACAACAGTTCAGGCTACCGGGCAGATCGAGCGCGACAATCCAGCCCGATGTCTACGCGCTGGACTTGCACTCGGCACCTCCCGTCAACTGACGCGCTGGTAAGTTCCTGACCGTGAGTCAGGTAACGAACGCCGCCCCCAAGACCGAACTGCTTCACCCCACCCAGGATGACTTCGCGGAATTCGACGGCGAAACCCGTCGGCTTCTCAAGGCGACCGTCGACTGGTTTGAGGACCGCGGCAAGACGCGGCTGCTCCAGGACTATGTCGACAAGGTCTTCTATCAGGACTTTCTAGACTTCGCGGCACGCGAGAAGCTATTCGCGACATTCCTGACTCCGGCCGCCGACGGCGCCGGGAATGCCGATAAGCGCTGGGACACCTCCCGCGTGGCCAAGCTCTCGGAGATCCTCGGTTTTTACGGTCTGAACTACTGGTACCCGTGGCAGGTGACCGTGCTCGGTCTCGGCCCGGTGTGGCAGAGCGCCAACATCGACCCGCGCAAGCGCGCCGCCGACCTGCTCGAGGGCGGTGCCGTCGCGGCGTTCGGCCTGTCGGAACAGGCCCACGGCGCCGATATCTACTCCACCGATATGGTGCTCACCCCCATCGATGGTGGCGGGTACAAGGCGTCGGGCAGCAAGTACTACATCGGCAACGGCAACTGCGCCCGCATCGTCTCGGTGTTCGGCCGGGTCCAGGGGCGCGACGGGCTGGATCAGTACGTCTTCTTCCTGGCCGACAGTGAGCACCCCACCTACCGCGTGGTCAAAAACGTGGTGCCGTCCCAGATGTACGTCGCCGAGTTCGAGCTCAACGAGTACCCGGTGAGCGAAGACGACATCCTGCACGTCGGTGCCGATGCCTTCAGCGCGGCGCTCAACACCGTCAACATCGGCAAGTTCAACCTGTGCTTTGGCGGGATCGGCCTGTCCACCCACGCCTTCTATGAATCAATCACCCACGCCCACAACAGGATCCTGTATGGCAGCCCGGTGACGAAGTTCGATCACGTGCGCCGTGAATTCGTCGACGCGTACGCCCGGTTGTTGGCAATGAAGCTCTTCAGCGAGCGCGCCGTGGACTACTTCCGTACCGCCAGCCCCGAGGATCGCCGCTACCTGCTGTTCAACCCCGTCACCAAGATGAAGGCCACCACCGAGGCCGAGAAGGTCCTGGCCCTACTGGGGGACGTCATGTCCGCCAAGGCCTTCGAGGCCGAGAGCTACACAACCGCCGCCCGTGTCGACGTGGCCGGCCTGCCCAAGCTCGAGGGCACCGTGGCCGTAAACCTGGCGCTGATCCTCAAGTTCATGCCCGCCTATCTGCACGACGCGCAGGACCTTCCGGTGCCCGGGGTGCAGCTTCAGGCTGCCGACGACGAGTTCCTGTTCCGCCAGGGACCGGCCAGCGGGCTGGGCAAGATCCGGTTCCATGATTGGCGCAAGCCGTTCGCAGCCAATGCCAACATCCCGAATGTCGCGGCCTTCACCCAGCGCGCCGAGGCGTTGGCGACCCTGGTGGCCAACGAGAAGGACGCGATCAAGACCGCCGGCTTGGACCTGCAGCTGAGCATCGGCGAGCTGTTCACCCTGGTGGTCTACGGCGGACTGATCCTGGAGCAGGCCCAGCTGCGCGGCACTGACTCCGCACTCATCGACCAGATCTTCGAGATCCTCAACCGGGATTTCTCGACGTACGCGGTCGATCTACTGGGTAAGCGCGAAGCCACGGCAACGCAGCGGCAGTGGGCCAAGGACGTGATTTCAGAACCCGTATTCAATTCCGAACGCTTCGATGAGATTTGGAATCGGGTCGAGGCACTGTCGGGCTCATACGAGATGCGGGCCTAGACACGTCACCTTCGATACGTCGAGTTCCGGCGCACTTACCGAACCGTCGCTAGCATCGGTGGGGTAACCCGTCCGCACAGGACCGCGGCCAGCCCCCTGTCGGCCAGCCCATAGCCGACGACAGCTGCTGCCTTGGCGGGCAGATAAGGATGCACGAGGGTGCGCTCCGTTCACGTCGCGATCGTCGGTGCTGGGCCCTCGGGCTTCTTCGCCGCCGGATCACTGCTCAAACACGCCGATTTCGACGTCCACGTGGACATGCTCGAAATGTTGCCCACTCCTTGGGGTTTGGTTCGATCTGGGGTAGCACCCGATCACCCCAAGATCAAGTCGGTCAGCGCGGTGTTCGAGAGGACGGCGACGCACCCGCGCTTCCGGTTTTTCGGCAATATCGAAGTGGGAGTGCAGATTACCGCCGAAGAGCTGGCGTCTCGCTATGACGCGGTGATCTACGCGGTGGGAGCCCAGTCCGATAAGCCGCTGGGCATCCCGGGCGATCAGCTACCCGGCTGCGTGGCCGCCGTCGATGTGGTGGGCTGGTACAACGCCAATCCCACCTACCAGCAAGTGACGGTGGACCTATCGGGTGAGCGGGCCGTGGTCGTCGGGAACGGGAATGTGGCGCTGGACGTGGCACGCATCCTGGGTATGGATCCGGAGTCGTTGCACACCACCGATATCGGAGACCGTGCGCTGGACTCCTTGGACCACAACGCGATCCGCGAAGTGGTGATCATTGGCCGGCGCGGCCCGTTGCAGGCAACCTTCACGCCGTTGGAACTGCGCGAGATGGGCGAGCTGCCCGGTGTCGACGTCGTCGTGAACCCTGACGACCTTGCCGGTATCACCGATGAACAGCTTGCGGCCGCACCTAAGGCCACGCGCACCAACATCGACACACTGCGCCGGTACGCCGAGCGCCTACCCACAGAAGGCAACCGCCGCGTGGTATTCAGGTTCCGCACCTCCCCCATCGAGCTCCACGGGGATGAGGAAGTGGACTCAATCACGGTGGGCAACAACGAATTAGTCGATGAAGACGGATACATCGCCGCCCGCGACACCGGTGAACGCGAAACACTGCCCACCCACCTGGTGGTGCGGGCCATCGGCTATCGCGGGGTCCCCGTGCCCGGGTTGCCCTTCGACTCGCGCCGCGGGGTCATCGTCAACAATGCGGGACGCATCGAGGACCGCGGCAACGAGTACGTGGTCGGCTGGATCAAGCGAGGCCCCGTCGGCGTCATCGGAACCAACAAGAGCGACTCGCAGGAGACTGTTGACACCCTGCTGGCCAATCTGGCGACCGCCGAACTGGGACCCGTGCCCAATGCCGATGCCCTCGAGGAGTGGCTCTTGGGCCACGAACCGCACATCGTGTCGCAATCCGATTGGTTGATTATCGATTCGCATGAGCGCGCCAACGGTCAGCCGCAGGGGCGCCCCCGCGTGAAGCTGGAGACGGTGCCCGATCTGCTGGCCGCGACCGGGCGGCATGGCGAGCCGTGATGTTGGCCTTCGCGTAAGCGGCTTCATCCATGACGCTCTTCGCCGAGTGTGACCTGAGCGCGGAAAAACGCGCGAATTACCGCGCCAGCATCACACTCGGCACCGGAGGTCGCGGCCACGCGATCATCACTCCTTAACGTTTCCTTAGAATCCTCTTATTTTCCTTATTTTTCGGGTACCTTCACCTCTATGACTGAACACGCGGTGGTGATCGCCGGGGGCGGGCCGACCGGACTAATGCTGGCGGGCGAGCTGGCACTGCTAGGCGTCGATGTCGCCATTGTCGAGCGGCGCACGACCCACGACCTGGACGGCTCACGGGCAGGCGGGATGACGTCACGCACCCTCGAAGTGCTCGATCAACGCGGGATCGTTGACCGGTTTCTGCCCCAAGGGTTTACCGCACCCATCGCGCATTTCTCCGCTCTCCTTCTGGATATGACCGACCAACCGACCCGGCACACATTCGGACTGGCGTTGTTGCAATACCGGATTGAGCGCACCCTGTCCGAATGGGTCGGCGAGCGTGATGTGCCGATCTATCGAGGGCGCGAGGTTACGGGATTCACCCCGTCCGAAGATGTTGTTGACATCGACCTATCCGATGGCTCTGCGCTGCGAGCGCAGTACCTCGTTGGGTGCGATGGCGGACGTAGCCTCGTCCGCAAGGTCGCCGGAATCGAGTTCCCGGGTTGGGATCCGTCGACAAGCTGCCTGGTCGCCGATGTGGAGGTGACCAAGGAACCCGAGTGGGGCATCCACCGCGAGGGCGCCCTGCACTCCCTCTTCAGATTCGAAGAGGGAGGCCCCGTTCGGGTCTTGGTCACCGAGCCGCAACTCGGCCGAACGGGTGAGCCAACCTTGCGCGACCTCAGCGAGGCATTAGTGGCAGCGCGCGGCACCGACTACGGAATGCACAGTCCCACATGGATTTCCCGATTTAGCGATGTGACCCGACAGGCCGCGACATACCGAAAGGGGCGAGTACTGCTTGCCGGAGACGCCGCCCATGTGCACTTCCCCATTGGCGGGCAGGGCCTCAACACCGGAGTCCAGGATGCGGTCAACTTGGGATGGAAGCTGGCCCAAGTCGTCAATGGGACATCACCTCAAAGTCTATTGGACACCTATCACGCAGAACGGCACCCCGTCGCGGCGCGGGTGCTTCACAACACCATGGCGCAAACCGCACTCAGTCGCTCCGGCGAGCGCGTTGACGCGTTGCGCGACATCATCTCTGAGCTATTCACCTTCGACGCACCACGACGCCACATCGCGGCGATGATGAGCGGCCTGGACATCCACTACGACGTCGGCCCCCGGGCTCGCCCCGGCCATCCGCTACTCGGACGGCGTATGCCGGATCTGGACGTGCTCACTGCCGATGGAATCGTGCGCGTGTTCACGCTGCTGCACGGTGCCCGCGGAGTGCTGCTCAACCTGGGCACACCCATGACGGGGACTTCCGGATGGTCGCATCGCGTCGACGCCGTCGACGCCGAATATGTTGGTGCATGGGATCTTCCAGTCATCGGCGTCGTCAAGGCGCCAGAGGCGGTGTTGATCCGACCCGACGGGTACGTCGCCTGGGTTGGCGACGGAACTGCAACCGGGCTCAACGAGGCGCTAACAGCTTGGTTCGGACCGCCTCGCCCCTGACGGCGACTACAGCGGGGGCGGTTCGTAGTACCGCGGTGGCGGTTCGTGCTTCTTGGCCGAATCCTCGGATGACGTCGGCCCCCCGGTGGGCCCCAGCGGCGGGGGCGGCGTTGAAGGCGGCACCGGATCGATGTTCTCGATCGAGGGCGGCCCGCTTGGATATTGCTGCGGCGCGGGCGGGCCGGGCAGTGGCGCAAGCAGGATGTCCCAGCGCTCGGGATTCTTCGGCGGGTACAACACCGGAATCAGGTCGCCAATGCGCGGCCAGTCGTTGACGTCCCGAACGATCTGTCGGTACGTGATGTATTCCGCGACCGTTGGACCGTTCAGTGCACCGGTGATGGTGACCAGCTGCCCTCCCGTCACCCCCTCGGGACGGGGGCTGATTCCGGTCACCAACAGGGTCCCTTGCACCGCGTTCCCGCCGGGCTGCACCCGGCGGCCACGTCGCATCTGCATGATGAGGAGAGCGAGCGAGCCGCCGATCAACAGGAGTGCCACGAATTCCCACATACCGCCATGGTAGGACTGCACACATGACGCCTACCGTGTCCTTACGTGAAGATCGTCGGCTGGCACTCGAATTGGCTGATGCCGCCGATGAAATCACCACGTCCCGGTTCGGCGCGCTCGATCTTCGGGTAGACACCAAACCCGACCTGACGCCGGTGACGGACGCGGATACGTCGGTGGAAACCGTCCTACGATCGCTGCTACACCGGTCACGCCCGGCGGACTCGGTACTGGGCGAGGAGTATGGCGGGGAAGCCGTTTTCACGGGTAGGCAGTGGGTAATTGACCCGATCGACGGCACCAAGAACTTCGCCCGAGGTGTCCCCGTCTGGGCGACGCTTATCGCGTTGCTTGTCGACGGTGTACCGGTCGTCGGCGTAATCAGCGCTCCAGGGCTGTCCCGGCGCTGGTGGGCGGCCGATGGCCTAGGTGCATTTTCCCGCGTCGGCGCCGGAGAACCCAAGCAAATACACGTCTCCCAGGTGGAACAACTGTCGTCGGCGAGCCTGTCGTTCTCCAGCCTGTCGGGCTGGGCTGATCGCGGGGCACGCGATCGGTTCATCGACCTGACCGACGAGGTGTGGCGCGTCCGGGGTTTCGGCGACTTCTACTCGTACTGCCTGGTGGCCGAGGGCGCGGTCGATATCGCCGCCGAACCCGAGGTGTCGCTGTGGGACTTGGCCCCGCTGGACATCCTGATCCGCGAGGCTGGCGGCCGGTTCACGAATCTGACCGGTGACCCCGGACCGCACGGTGGCAGCGCCGTCGCAACCAATGGGTTGCTACACGACGAGGTCCTGAACGCGTTGACTCTGCCCTGAGTGCGCGGATCACCCAATTTCGGCCGATTTCGTCGCCCTGAGCGCATAGTCGACGCATGTGACGTACACCTCGTTTTGTGCGGATCTTACCGCTTAGTAAGATACGGTTTCTTACTTGGGAGTAAGGTTCAGTTTGAACCTGCTCAGTAGAACCCTCATAACCCCAGAAATGGCTGGTGACATGACCAACACGTTGACCCCGCGTCACGAAAAAAAGGCCTCCAAGAACCCGGCGAAGTACGAAACCGGCGTCGGCCTGCAGAAGCACAAGCGTGGCGCGATCGACATCCTCATCGCGGTGTTGACTCCCATCGCGGGCTCCGAACTGCTGGACAAGTACAACCTGCGCGGGGCGTTCAACAAGGGCATCTTCGAGAGCACCAAGGGCCTGTTCACCACCCTCGGCGTTGCCAACCGCACCTTCAAGAAGGTCAGTGGCAACAAGGGCGGACCGAAACGGCTCGATAAGGCCAACGCCGACTTCTTCGACCTCACTCCCGAAGACGAGCAGAAAATGATCGCCGACACGGTGAAGGAATTCGCCGTAGAGGTCATTCGCCCGGCCGCCTATGAGTCGGACAAGAACAAGGCCTACCCCGCCGACCTGCTGACCAAGGTCGCCGAGTTGGGCGTCACCGCCATCAACATCCCCGAAGATTTCGACGGTATCGCCTCGCAGCGTTCGACCGTCACCAACTCCCTTGTTGCCGAGGCACTTTCATACGGCGACATGGGCCTGGCGCTGCCGATCCTGGCACCCTCGGGTGTTGCTTCGGCGCTGACCAACTGGGGCAGCGCGGGCCAGCAGGCCACGTACCTCAAGGAGTTCGCGGGCGAGAACGTGCCGCAGGCCTCGGTGGTCATCGCCGAGCCGCAAGCACTGTTCGATCCGTTCAGCCTCAAGACCACGGCCACCCGTACCCCCAGCGGATTCCGTCTCAACGGCGTGAAGTCACTGGTCCCGGCCGCTGCACAGGCCGAGCTGTTCATCGTGGCCGCCAACTACAACGGTCGCCCGTCGCTGTTCATCGTCGAGTCCGGCACCGAGGGCATCACCGTCGAGGAAGACCCGAGTATGGGCATCCGTGGTGCTGCGCTGGGTCGGCTGAACCTGACCAACGTCGCGGTTCCTGCCACTGGCCTGCTCGGTGAGGATGGCGCCGGGGACTCCGATTACTCCGAGGCCGTCGCCTTGGCCCGCCTGGGCTGGGCCTCGCTCGCAGTCGGCACCGGCCAGGCCGTGCTCGACTATGTGATCCCCTACGTGAAGCAGCGCGAGGCGTTCGGCGAACCCATCGCCCGCCGCCAGGCCGTTGCCTTCATGTGCGCCAATATCGCCATCGAGCTCGACGGCCTGCGTCTGGTCACCCTCCGCGGCGCCTCGCGTGCCGAGCAGGGCCTGCCGTTCATCCGCGAGGCCGCACTGGCCCGCAAGCTCGCCACCGACAAGGGCATGCAGATCGGCCTCGACGGCGTGCAGCTACTCGGCGGCCACGGCTTCACCAAGGAGCACCCGGTGGAGCGCTGGTACCGCAATCTGCGCGCCATCGGTGTCGCCGAAGGCGTGGTTGTCCTGTAGGGCCGTTCTCCCCTCATAGTCTTCTCTACTACACGAAAGTCTTTTCATGGCAATCAATTTGGAACTCCCCAAGAAGTTGCAGGCCGTTCAGGAGAAGGGTCATCAGGGCGCTGCCGAGCTGGTGCGGCCCATCTCACGAAAGTACGACCTGGCTGAGCACACCTACCCCGTCGAGCTGGACACTCTGGAGACGCTGTTCGCCGGTGTCACCGCTGCGGGCACGTTCGCCTTCGCCGGTGCCGAGGCCTTCCGCGCCGAGGAGAACGCCCACAAGCAGAACGTCAACGGCGCCAACATGTCCGCGCTGCTGAATGCCCTCGAAATGAGCTGGGGCGACTGCGGCCTGCTGCTTACGATTCCCTTCCAGGGCCTGGGCAACGCCGCCGTATCCAGCGTGACCAGCAAGGAAGATGCCGACAAGTTCGGCAAGGTGTGGGCCGCCATGGCCATCACCGAGCCCGGTTTCGGTTCGGACTCGGCCGCCGTCACCACCACCGCCAAGCTCGAAGGTGACGAGTACGTCATCAATGGCGAGAAGATCTTCGTCACCGCCGGTTCGCGCGGCACCCACATCGTGGTGTGGGCGACCCTGGACAAGACCAAGGGCCGCCCCGCCATCAAGTCGTTCCTGGTTCCGCGTGAGCACCCGGGCGTGACGGTGGAACGGCTCGAGGAGAAGCTGGGCATCAAGGCCTCCGACACCGCGGTGATCAGGTTCGAAAACGCCCGTATCCCCAAGGATTACATCCTCTCCGACCCGGAGATCAACACCGAAAAGGGTTTCGGCGGTGTGATGAGCACCTTCGACAACACCCGTCCGATCGTGGCCGCCATGGCCGTGGGTGTGTCGCGGGCCTCTCTGGAGGAGCTGCGCAAGATCCTTGAGGACGCAGGCATCGAGATCTCCTACGACAGGCCGGCACACGCTCAGCATGCGGCCGCCGCCGAGTTCCTCCGGATGGAGGCCGACTGGGAGGCGTCGTACCTGCTGACGCTGCGTAGCGCCTGGCAGGCCGATAACAACGTGCCCAACTCGATGGAAGCCTCGATGGCCAAGGCCAAGGCCGGCCGCGTGGGTAGCGACATCACCCTCAAGGCCGTCGAAATGGCCGGTACCACCGGCTATTCCGAGCGCACCCTGTTGGAGAAGTGGGGCCGCGACTCGAAGATCCTGGACATCTTCGAGGGCACCCAACAGATCCAGCAACTCGTAGTCGCCCGCCGCCTGCTGGGGATGAGCTCCGCAGAACTCAAGTGACGCATTAATCAAGATCCATTGCGGCCCTTCCGGGACTCACCCGGAGGGGCCGCAACATTTTCGATGAGCCACTTGCGCGAAAAGTGACAAATGCAGCTAAGCTCCCGTTTCGGTCGCGATGCATCATTTCTTGGAGGACATCATGTGGGTTCGGTCCGGTCTGCTCGCCTCGGTGAGCTGCGCCCTCGTTTCGTTCGGTGCAGACATTCCCGTCGCCAACGCAGACGAATCGACATGTGCTGCGATCGACCAAATGTCCAAGACAGTCGATGATCCGGCCAACAACGGACCGATCGTCACCGAAGCCCTGATGTATCTGCGCGCCGACAATCCGGCCTACTCCGGCCTGGATCGTCAGTTCGAGGCCATCGGTCAGGCCCGCGAGATGTGGGGACGCGTCAATGACGGCGTGCGCGCCAACCTGGACGGCGTGACCGAGCCCGGCGCCCGCGCGCAGCTCACCGCGTACGCCGACGGTCTCAGCGGCGCCAACGACCTGTCTGGAACCTGGCTTGCCGCCACCCCCGAGGTGCGCTCCTCCCCCGAGATCGTCGATCGTGGCGCCGCAGTCGGCGGCATGTTGTTCGACGGCAGCAACAACTTCCACGTCCTCGCCAACATCTGCAACGGGGGCAGGCGCTAGGCGTGCGCCTTCACCCCGCCGATGCACGCAGCCGCTTCCAGGTGGCCGCGGTGGCACGGTTGGCGACGGTGAAAAAATCCGGTGTACCACATCTGGTTCCGGTGACCTTCGCCCTCGCCGATGATGTCATCTGCTGGGTGGTTGATCACAAGCCGAAGTCACACAACGATTTACAGCGCCTGCGCAATATCACAGCGCATCCGGAGGTCAGCTTCCTGGCAGACCACTACGACGAGAACTGGGCGGCCCTGTGGTGGGCCCGCGCCGACGGCACCGCGCGCCTTCTGGAAACCCCAGACCCGACGTGGATTACCTTGCTGGCCAACAAATATCCACAGTATCGCGAGACACCACCCACCGGGCCGATGGTATTGACCGACGTCGCCCGCTGGAGTGGATGGGCGGCCTCCCCCACTCAGGTTTGACCTATTCGGGCCTGATGCCGTCCCGTTCGCAGTCCGCGAGCAATAGCCGCTTGATAACCTTGCCGGTCGACGTACGGGGCAGGGTCTTCACGAAGTACACATCGCGGGGTACATGGAACTTGCTGAGCCGATTCTTGATGAAGGCGCGCACCATATCGCCGTCCAGACCGGCGTCCTTGTGTCGCACCACAAATGCCGTCAACCGCTGACCGAAGCTGTCATCGGATGCCCCCACCACGGCCACGTCGGCGACCTGCGGCAGGAAGGACAACGCGTCTTCCACCGGTCGAGGGAAGACGTTCTCGCCGCCGGAGATGATCATTTCGTCGTCACGGCCATCGATGTACAGACGCCCATCCGCGTCCAGGTGCCCCAAATCGCCGGTGTCCAGCAGACCGTTCACCGACGCCGGTGACGGATCGGCCACATACCCTTCGAACAACATCTCATTGCCGACGAAGATGCGGCCCGTCACACCGCGCGGCACCGGGCGCCGGTCGGCATCCAGAATCGCAATGGTGGTGCCCAGCGGCGGCCGTCCCACGGTGGTCGGGGCAATCTTGAGATCCTGGGGGTCGGCGATGGTGGCCCAGGACACCTCGGTGGATCCGTAGAAGTTGTAAAGAACCTCACCGAATGCCTCGGTAAACCGTTGTACCAGTGAGGCATTCAATGGCGATCCGCTACAGGCCACTAGGCGCAGGCTCGACGTGTCGTACTTCTGCCGCACGCTGACAGGCAGATCGACGATGCGCTGCAACATCACTGGAACAGCAATCAATGTGGTCACCTCGCGGGTGGCGATAGCGCGGAGGCATTCCTCAGGATCGAACTTCTCCTGCAGGATCACCGTCGCGCGCAGCGGTGTGCTGATCTGCAGACAGCCCAACCCCCACGCGTGGAAAACCGGCGCCGAGATGAGCATGGTCTCGTTCATTTTCATAGGCATCCGCGAAAGCATCGCCGCGATGACGGCGAACCCGCCCGGCGTCGGCCGCAACGCCCCCTTCGGCGTGCCGGAGGTACCGGAGGTTTGCACCACCTGATGGCCGGGACGGGTAGGCGGCAACACCCCCGGCTTGTCTACTACCAGGAAGTCATCCAGGCCGCGACGCCCGTTGATGGCACTGCGGCGGCCGGTGCTGATGAGCTCAACCTCCCACGGCACGTATCGCACCAGCTCGTCCAGGTCGTCGTCGACGAACACCTTGGTCAGGTTGTTACGTGCGACAGCAATCTGTATCTGGGTAGCTGCCAGCGCGTTGTTAAGCAGCATCACGTCCACGCCGAGCATGCCGAAGGTAATCAAGGACTCGACCATGGCAATGTTGTTGCGTGCCAGCAGGCCAATCTTGGACGTCTCGTTGATGCCGTCACGCATGAGACCGGTGGCCAGCCCCTCGGCGCGCCGGTTGAGTTGCTCGAAGGTCAGCTGGCCGGCATCGTCGGAGAGCGCGAGCTGCTTGGGTGCGCGCGCTGCGGCGGCGGCATAGCCGCCCTGGAGCGTGAATCCCCACCGTGCCAGCGAACCCAGCTGGCGCAGTCCTCGGTCGGGGCGCGGAATGCGCACCACGCCGACTCCGACCATCAGCTTGACGATGCTGACTTGAAGATTTCCGTTATCACCCATGTTGGAGACCGTGGAAGTAGGCGCGCCGGAGAGATACTCGTCAATTTTGTCGAGGCCGTCCATCAACCACTGATTGACCGCAACACTGGGCTTCTTGATACCGGTCGGCAACACGGACCCTGCCCGCAACACCGTGACGCGAACCCGGGTCTGCGCGGATCGTTCCTCGAACAACCGCACGGAGATCAACCCGTCGTTGTCGACGCCTTCGATGGCAAGGCTCTCTTTGGTGTTGCTGAGGATTATCCGAACGCGGGCCTTCGCCTTCGCGGTCAGCACGAGGTATTCAGGGTCCGGACCCGTCTCGGTGCTCTCGATCAATGTCTCGCAGGAACCGACCCCGGTAAAGAACATGGGGTACATCTCGGGTGAGCTGATGAGCTCCCACACGAGCCCGCGTGGGTGCCTGAGCAACTTGTCGCAACTAATTACATCAGCGACCATATCCAGCGCCCTACCTGCGGTTTTGCGTCCTGCATCGCGCGAGCGTACCCGATGACGCGAATCACTGCCCGATAACTGTTGTGGCTCTTGTCACTGGCGTGACCAGACCGCTCAGTGCCACGGCACGCGGGTTGCGGGCAACGAGGCTAAGCAATCACAGCCGGCAAATCGTCGGCGGCATGACACCCCGATTGGCGATGACCATGTTTTCAGCGCCGCAGTCACTGCGTAGCTGGAAGGCCTTGCGCGCCCAGGGAAATTCGGTGGACGAGGGCGTCAGCCACAACGGCCGGAACCACGGACAGACCGCAACGACCAAGTGGCCCAACGCGAGTGCGAGGTGGTCCCTCCCTAGATGTGCGGAGCCTCGCGAATCTTGCTGCCGTCGTTTCCGAGAGTCTTGCAGTACATCGTTACCGAGGTGCGGGTCGCGGAGATCTCCAGGTTCGACGCATCGCGACCGCGTTGATCCTTGAGCATTTTGCTCACCGCGTCATTCTGCTTCTGTTCCTCGCCGGCGATGAAGTTCTTACATGTGGTGTCGCCGCCCTGGTTGATGACACCCGAGCACCCGGTGAGCAGCGCAACTGCCACAAAACCGGTTCCAGCCAACACTTTCAGCGCGGTCATGTCGTGACAGTAGCTCATGGAAGATCCGGCTCCGGCAAGATGTACGTTGAGCCGGAGATAGGGAGGGTCATGTTCCATCTATTCAACGAAGGCACGCGACAGGTCATCGTGATCGCGCAAGAAGAAGCGCGCGAACGCCAACACAATTACCTCGGTGCCGAACACATCCTCTTGGGTCTACTCGGCCAGGGAACGGGGCTGGGCGCACGGACGCTGGCCGTAGCCGGAGTTCGACCCGAAAACGGGGCACGGGTGGTTCACCACGTCGTCCCGGCAGGCCAGGAGCCACCGACCGAGAAGATGCCGTTCACCCCCGGCGCCCAGCGGACACTAGAGCTGGCGATGGCCGCATCGACCAGTCGTCGCCACAAGGAAATCTGCACCGGGCACATGCTGCTGGGTCTCATCGACGCGGCCGACCCGACGGTCATCCAGATCTGGGAGAGACTCGATGTGGATGTTCTCGATCTCTGGGATACCGTCCGAGCGCACCTGGACGAAAATCTGGGCGACTAGGCAGACACGGTGCGCGAGTGCGCGGCGATGCTCTGCTCGCCTGCCTTCGCGGCCCGTCGCAGGGCCCCATATTCCCCGATGTATCCGGCGAGACTGCCTATCGCAGGCAGCATTCCGAGGTAACGGAAGATCGGCTTGGGTTGCGGCCGCTTCTCCAACTCGTCACTGATGGCTCGCAGAATGCCCGCGAGATGCCACAGCGTGCGAGCCAGGGCGAAGGGCGACCAACTCCTCGGCGTTTCGGGCTCGTGGTCATCTGCCGCGGCCAGCGTCTCTTCACTGAGGGTGCGATTGCACAGCACCTTGGCGAGCAGACGGACTTGGCTCTCAGAGTCCTCGATTCCGAGCTCGCGCGCGATGGCGCACAGCACGATCGCCTGGTTGGAGAATCCGAGGAGGTCCTGCACCGGCAGACGAGCAGCGAGCACACCGAAAATCCCTGGGAATGCCACGAATACGGTGTTGACGGCGCCGACGCGCTGCACCCACCAGTGCGCTTTCCCTTGAGTGTCCAGCTTCTCCCATGCCTGCGTGCCCGGCGTGGTGGCCGTGTTCATTGCGCAGGCAAGTGCATCCAATGCCTTGTCCACGACTCCCTCACCCGCACCTAACTGGTACGTGCGCTCCTTGAGGCCGAATGGATCGGATTGCGCCAGCACGGTCAGTACCGGGTTGATCACCCGGACCGCGCGGCTCAGCGCATCGGCGATATCGGCATCGGTGAGTACGGCGTTGGGGAGCGCGATGAGACCCATGGTCCCATCATCGCGCGGCAGGCGGCCACGCGCGCAACGGGGATCGAATCCCGCCAATTTGGGCCGCCAAACAGCCATGAAATGAACCTGTTTCGGCGTACTGTTCCCTCATCACAGCCAGATAAGGATGGGCAATGCAGCTCATGGTCTCGATCCAGCAGAACTGCGAGGGCTGACTCGTGGCCCTCGCAATATCGGTAATTAGCGCGTGCACTGCCGCCGTCGGTGCGACCGCGTTCGGCGCTTCTCTCGCCATCACTCCACAGCCGCCAGACACCGTTCTCTATGTCGTGAGCTCAGATAGCCCGATAACGGCGATCAGCTGGCGGGACAGCCTGGGGAACATGCGCGAACAGCCCATCGATGGCGTTCGGAACAGTTGGACGTGGACCTTCACGACGGACGTCACCGACCCGCCCTACTTCGTCAGCGCCCGATCCACCGGAGCCGCAGTGAGTTGTCGCTTGATGATCAATGGCAAGCTCAAGGTCGAAGACAACACTGCGCACCCAGACTCCACCGCTACCTGCCACGGATAGACCGGCAGCTGGTCACTCAGCGTCGCTTGGCGACGGTAAGCAGGACGGCGGAATCAGCCAACGCCTCCAACGAATGCCGGGCATCTGGGATCTCGATCAGGTCACCCGCGCGACCGTCCCAATGTTCGTCGCCGACCACTAATCGGACCGAACCTTGAATGACGTAGATGGTGGCCTCACCCGGGTTCTCGTGCTCCCCGAGGGCAGAACCCTCGCGCAGCGCGATCACGGTTTGGCGCAGCACTCGCTCATGGCCGCCGACAACGGTGTCCGCGGCATTGTGGCCGTCGTTGGTGCGCTCGAAAAGCTGACGTACCAATGCCTCGATCGAGCGTTTTTGCATGATCCCATTCCATGCCTCGGCCGGCAGGCCCGTCAACCCTCCCCGCTGCTTTGTTCCGACAGTCCCCCGCCGCGGGATGCCCGACCCCGGCGCTCCACAGCACACTGCCCTACCCTGGCACCGTATGGCAGTGTGGCCAATAGCGATGTAAACCAATACAAGGTCTGTTTCTCACCGAAGGAGTCGGCATGTCGTCCATACCAAGATTCGTGGTTTACGCAGGAATCGCTCTATCCGCCTTGGGTCTGTCTGCCCTCGGCACACCGCTAGCCTCCGCCGATGATCCCGGCGTCAATCCGCCCAATTGCACGCCTGCGGATCTGCTGGGAGTGACATCGGGGGTTGCCGCCTCGGAATCGGTATATCTGCACACACACCCTGATGTGAACGAATTCTTCAACGGCTTCAAGGGCAAATCGAGAAGCGAAATACGTTCGGCGATTGACGGTTACATGGGTGCGAACCCCGATGTCCGCGCAGATCTTGACGGCATCCGCCAGCCAGTAACGGACTTCAAGGAACGCTGCGGCCTCACCACCAGTCCCGCCATCAATTGAACTGAGGAAGACGGGTGCAATCGCAAATGAGCACAGAATCCGCCTTTGCGCGGCTACTGATATTTACCTTCCTGGGCTTGACCGCTGCCATCGGCGTCAACGTTGTGGACGGCGCAAACATCCAGGATTACAAGGTGCCCGCTGTCACGTACAGCGCGGACCCCGCCGACGATGAGGTCGAGTTCCTCACCGGAAACGACGCCATGAATATCTACACGCCAGATTCCCGGCAGATCAACGGTCAGCCGCAGAACATCGGTGGCGGAAGAACCAGTAACGGAATCGGGAAGTCCTGTAATAACCCAGGAGTTCACTGCCGATAGCTCTTAGGTGTCCCCGCCTGAAATAACGCAGGCGGGGGCGCCGTTGGCCAGCAAGCCGGTCTCAATAATTGTGTCGAAAACGCCTTCATACCCGGCCAACTCGGCAGCGTCGGCCATCGCGAAGGTGACGGCAACCCCCGCATCGGCAGCATGCTGGACTGCCCGCTGAATCGCAGCCCCAGATGAGAGTCCGGGCCCATTACCGAGTAGCCGTGTCGGCAAGGTAGATGACATTGCTACCTAGGCCGCACCCGATATCGACTATGTCGCCGCGCAGCGCTCCGAGGGCCGCCAGCTCCTTAACTCTGGGTTGCGCATCATCGAGATGCCACAGCGGTGCTTGACCAGGCTGCCCGCCGGGAAAAGTACCCCTATAGGCACCGTCGTAGAAGTCCTTGGAATGCGGGAAATCTGCCGGTTCTGAACTCACCACAGCCAAACGTAGCTTGGGTGGCGCTGCCACTCGTCACGCACCTTTTCCACTGCCAGCCGAAGACGGCTCACTGGGCAGTAGTTGCCGCCCTGGTCAGGGCAGTAGTGCCTGCAATCTGGCCCGCTCGGCAAGGCGGCTGCGCATGGCGATGACTGCGCCAACGGAACGTCCCACTCGGTTCGCTACGTGGGACGCGGTCAAGTCCTTCTGTAGTGCCAAAGCAATCTCCGTCTCGGACCATCGCTTGCGGAGCGTGCGAGGCCCCGTTGACTCTGTCGATCCCATGAATTCCAGCCGCAAGTCGGCAGCACGGTTGATCGCTTGCCATCGGCGTTTCTCGGTCTGCCCTATCAGGCAGATACGCTCAGATTCAGCTGCACCGCACACCGCGCATCGGCAGCCCAACTGGTATCCGGGTACCCCATGTTTCACTTATAACTGACCTATTCCCTTGTTGTGCAATGCATTATCTAAAAACTGGACCATCATCAACCCGGAAACTCCGTCGGCAATCGACAAAGCCTGACCCGCGGCGGGCACGCCGCTATCGGCTCGGCACATCACAGAAGTAACAAGAGCCGCCAGAAGCGCACCGACCGCGGCCGCTAGAAGCATTCGCCGTACAGACGTGAACGCTCGTGAGTTGACATCGCAGACTCGGAATGTAGGCATGGGCGGGCCCCTTTTTCGCGCCGGAGTCCCCAACTCGCACACCACCGTGCCCTAATTTCGGCAAATAGTCAAATGGCGTGAAACTGTATGATCGTGTCACCCACGACGCCAGGGAAGGTCTCGAGAATGCCTTGCGTCCCACTAGCCAGCAGCGAACATCACTGTTTGCGACTCACAGTTGACAGGGACCCGCCAGCTTCCCTGTGTAGTCCCTGGAGACTTTGTGCTAGTTCCCTGTTCAACTGCCATAACTTCACACCCATAAACGCGCAGAAGAGGCCCTGGTGGAGGCCGAAAATCAGGCAGGCTTTCTAGTAGCGGGGTTCAGTTATCGCCTTCGCCCGTCCTCGGATCCGATTCCATTGAGCATTCCGAGTGCCAAGCGCCTGCGCAACACGCTGGCAACTGCATCCCGGCCACACCCCCACACCAGATCGTCGACGAAAGCCGAACCCACCCTTCGTCAGGGAAGACTCCGGGAGGGACGCAAGACGGGGTGGCTGCATAGCGCGGCGCCCGCGATGAGGCCTGAGCCGAGTACGGTGAGCCAACCGCCAAAATCTAGGGTCGATAGCTCGCCGCCCTACGCGACGGTGGTCACTGCGCCCGCAAATGCGCCTTTCAGGTAGTTCTGCAATTCATCTAGCCAGATCCAGCCTGGGTACCAAATCACCGAATCACCCTGGCGCGCCTGGGCGGCCTGCCGAGCGGAAGCTATTGGGCGCCAGGACCGTAGCGGCTCTAAAACTAAGGTTGTGACTGATCTTGATTCTCCGTGGAGCGTGTTCACCAAGTCGTGTCGGATATAAGAATCACCGAGTGCCGGGACCGCCGCCGACGGGACCGTTGATGTCGGCGGGGCCACTGGGCGCCCCGCCGGCGGCCCCGTTCACGCCAGCGGGGCCACTGGAGGAACCTCCCGCCGAATCTCCGCCTGGACCACCACTCGGGGGAACGCTCATGTCGGCGGAACCGCCGACGGGACCGCTGGGTGAACCACCGATGGGACCTCTCACGTCGGAACGGTCAGAAGTTCCAATGGGACCGGTCACGTCCGAACCCCCGGAGGAATCGCCGTCTGGATCAGCCACCGCGGAATCGCCGGGGAGTGCCACCACCGTGGAAAGGACTCCGCCGGGGCTGCCGTGATTGGTGGCGACGGCGCCGCCGAACAGAGTCACGACCCCGCACACCACCAGCGCTCGTCCCAACATCCGGTGGCGGTTTACATGGCGTGCAGGCTCACCCGTCATAGCAACAACCCTAGTTTATTCCGTAAACAATTGCTAGCATCGTCGGACATCGGAGGTTCAATCGCTGCATAAATGTCTCTTGCCAGGCAAGGTCGGCATGATCGCAGTGCGTGTTTATCCAAAAGATCGATCAACACACCAAGGGAGAGAAGTAGATGCGCATGAAAAAATTGCATGCCACCGCGTTGCCCGTAGCAGTCGGCATTATTGCTTCAGTTGCGGTGGGCTGCTCACACAAGACTGGTGACGCGCCTTCGCTCAGTTCTGCTAGCTCGGCCGCTTCGTCGGCGATTTCGTCCGTCACCGCCTCACCCTCGGAAAAGCCCAGCACCACACAGATTCCGGGCAAAAACGGCACTCCTTACACCGTGGAGGGGGCGATCCTAGCCAAGTGGAACACCCTGAACGATGTTCAGAAGAAGGACTTGGGCGCACCGTATGACAACCAGAAGGACACCCTGGACCGTAGCGGCGTCTATCAGCAGTTTGACGGCGGCGTGCTGATCTACCGCAACGAAGAACCGGTCTATTTCGTGTGGGGCAAGATCCGAGACACATGGAATGACAATCAAGCCTCGCAAGGCAAACTTGGCTATCCCACCGCCGATGAGGTGACCGAGACTGACGGCTCGTTTAAGTCCACCTTCGAGCACGGAACGATCACTTTCAAACCCGGCGATGCCGATGCGAAAGTTTCAGTTTCAAATTGAGCAACCAGTAGAAACGTCAGCACTGGCACGGGTCGATGGCGGCCACCGAATCACCGCAGACAACCCGTGCTGCTGACAACAGCGGAATTAACCGAAGCTCGGACCGGTCGACCGTCAGTGCAAGCAACGTCCCAGCTGCTGTTCATCCCTCCTCGTCGACAGTGGCTTGGCAGAGTTTCATCAGAGTTGACCGCATCAGGATTGATACAAACTGTGAGAAAGGTTGGAAACCATGGGAATTGCCGATGACGCCCAGAACAAGTTCGATGATCTGAAGGGCCGCGCTAAGGAAGCCGCTGGGTCCGTCACCAACGACGACGATCTGAAAGCTGAAGGGCAAGCCGATCAGGGTATCGCCTCCGCCAAGCAAAAGGTCGCTGACGCTGCCGATAAAGTCAAAGAGGGTGTTGAGGCCGTCAAGGACAAGCTAACCGGAAAAGGCTAGCCAAACCGCTATCAGTAACGTGGCGCCCGATGTGGGTCAGGCAGTACGGTCTGACCCACTAGGGCAGCCACCGCACCCAAGATCCCAGCACCAAGCAGCTCGGCGCCAAGCAACAAAGCTCGACGCCAGCAGATCTCTGTGTACCTCAGCAGAAAGACGTTGCAGTACTTGGCATTACGTAACCTCGCGTGAGCGTTACAGGATCAACCACGGTTGCGCCACTCTCCTCGCGGCGACCGTAGAACACGGCGGGCGAGCCCTGAACAGCGAGATCATGCACTCATCCTCTTGCACTCACGTCGACAGTCAGTCGGCTCCTCGGGATTACTTCTCGTTGAGCTTGGCCACGACGTCGTCGTAGGCGTAGAGCTCCTTGCAGCCCGGTGTCTGGCACCCGGAAGCTGCCGCCGTGCTGGATCGCGCGCTAGAACACCCTGCGCATTAGTGGTCCTTTAGTGGCCCCAATGCGGAAAAAGGTCCAAAAACCCCAGGCCAGAGGGATTTAATCCTCTGGCCTGGGGACCTAGTAGCGGGGACAGGATTTGAACCTGCGACCTCTGGGTTATGAGCCCAGCGAGCTACCGAGCTGCTCCACCCCGCGGTGGTGAACACAAGGTTACTGGGTGCAGTGCGTGAGCACCAAATCGTTCACCTGGCCTGCACGTTCTCGGTATCCGTCGGCGGCTTTATCCCGGCCACTTGCACTTTCACGCAGTGGCCGGGAACCGCCTGTCCTACTTCGCCTGTGTGAACTTCGTCATCGAATCGTCAAGGCTCTTCAGAGCCTGCCCGTACCGCGCGAAGTCCCCACTCTTCTGGGCGTCCTT
Source organism: Mycobacterium sp. (assembly GCA_050701835.1). Classification (GTDB taxonomy): domain Bacteria; phylum Actinomycetota; class Actinomycetes; order Mycobacteriales; family Mycobacteriaceae; genus Mycobacterium. The sequence continues at coordinate 148,367 of JBOGDC010000035.1, forward strand.
CACCTCGATAATGGCCCGCTGAACCTCCTGCAGCGCGGCGGCCCTCGCCGAGGACAGCTCCGATGACCCTGCGGCCCCAGACGGCACCTGAGCGCCCTGCGTCGGGGTCAGCGGCAGGTTCTGACCGCCCTGCGGCGCAGCGGGGACACTGCCGGGCTCGGCGGCCGGAGCGGTCGCCGTGGCGCCCGCCCCTGGCCCGAACACCATGTCGAGCGCGTCCCTCACCGTGGTCGCGTAACCGACCTTGCCGTTGTAGTACATGCCCACACGAATCAACCGCGGATATGAGGACTGATCACCCTGACCGGGCGAGGCGTAGAGCGGTTCGACGAACAACAAACCGCCGTTGGCCACCGGCAAGGTCAGCAGGTTGCCCCATTTGAGGATGTTCTGGTTCTTGATGATGCCGACATGCGAGGACACCTGGTTATCGGTGGTAATCGCATTGTTGACCAGCTTGGGCCCCTGGACAGTGCCCGGAACCGTGAGGACGGTGATCTTCCCGTAGGTCTCGGGATCGGAGCTGGCACTGACATAGGCGGCCAGGAAGTCACGCTGGAACCGATTCAATGCGCTCGTCAGTTGGAACGACGCCGAATTATCGTTCTTCGTAATGTCTTTCGCGACAATGTAGTACGGCGGCTGAGATCCGGTAGACGCGTTCGGATCGTCGGGTACCTGCCAGAAATCGCTCGTCGAGAAGAAGGTCACCGGATCGTTGACGTGATAGCGCGCCAGCAGCGTGCGCTGCACCTTGAAGAGATCCTCCGGATAGCGCAGATGCCGAGCCAGATCCGGTGAAATGTCCGCCTTCGGCTTCACCGTTCCCGGGAAGACCTTCATCCACGCTTTGAGGACGGGATCCTTCTCGTCCTGTTGGTACAACGTCACGGTGCCGTCATAAGCGTCCACCGTCGCCTTGACCGAGTTCCGGATGTAGGAAACCTGCTGATTAGGCAGCGCTCCCCCGGTCTTGCCGACCTGACTGTCAAAGGTGGCTTCCGACAACGACATCTGTTGCGAATACGGGTAGTTGTCCAGCGTCGTGTAACCGTCGACGACCCAGACCATGCGCTTGTCGACGATGGCCGGGTACGTCCCGCTATCGACGGTGAGCCACGGTGCCACCGCTTCCACGCGACGGCTCGGATCACGGTTGAACAGGATCTTGCTGTTGTCCCCGATCACATTGGAGAACAAGAAGTTCCGCTCGGCGTATTTCAGTCCGAATACTGTCCTGGCCAGTGCGCCACCCACCGGCACACCGCCGGTACCGGCATAGGTGTTGTTCTTGGTGTCGGCGTTGGTCTCGTAGTCGTACTCACGGTCTACACCGTTCTTGCCGACGATCGCATAGTCGTTGACATCGCTGGCGATAATCGGGCCGAAGTAGACGCGCGGCTGATCCAGCTGAGCCGGACCCGCGGACTTCACGGTGCCATCACCGTCGACGGCGTTGACCAGGAACTCTGGATAACCGCCATTCTCGTCCGGCTTGTCGGCCACCCCTCGGACGGTGTTGGCCGGTGCCGCGATGAACCCGTTACCGTGGGTGTACACGGTGTGCCGGTTGATCCAATCCCGCTGATTATCACGGAGTTTCGCCGGATCGAGCTCACGTGCGGCAACCACGTAGTCACGGAGCTCGCCCGCCTTCTCCCGGTACCGATCGATCGATAACGACTCGGGGAAGCTGTAGAAGTTCTTGCCCTGCTGTATTTGGGTGAATGCCGGGCTGACGATGTTCGGGTCCAACACTCGAATGTTGGCCATGGTCGCCCGATCGGAGGCAACCTGTTTGGCCAGCTGTTCACTGCCGGTGGGCGCCGACGCCGTACCGCTGTAATCGCGATAAGTCACCACGTCGCCCGTCAGCCCGTATGCCTGCCGCGTCGCATGGATACTGCGCGCGATGTATTCGCTTTCCTTCTGTGCAGCATTTGGTTTGACGCTGAACTGTTCGACGATCAACGGCCACCCGGCCCCGACCACCAACGAGGAAAGCAGCAACAGCGCCAGACCGATCGCGGGAATTCGCAGATCCTTCAACACCAGTGCCGAGAACACCGCGACAGCACAGATCACGGCGATGGCCAACAGGATGAGCTTGGCAGGCAACACCGCATTGATATCGGTGTAACCGGCGCCGGTGAACGGCTTACCGGCCCGCGTGTGCGACAGCAGCTCGTACCGATCAAGCCAATACGCGGCGACCTTAAGCAGCACCAGGATTCCGGCCAGCGTAACCAGCTGGATGCGGGCCGGACGGGACATCGTGCCGGAGCGCCCGGAAAGCCGGATGCCACCAAAAATGTAGTGCACCAAGGCGTTGACGAACAGTGCGACGAAGACCGCGATAAACAGGTACGTCAACACAAATCGGTAGAACGGCAGATCGAAGGCAAAGAAACCGAGATCCAGCCCAAACTGCGGATCCTTGATTCCGAAGTCCCCACCCTCCAAGAACAATTGCACCGGCATCCAATAGCTTTGGGCCACAACACCGGCCAGCACACCGATGAGCACGGGAACGCCGATCAGGAACAGCCGCACCCGCGACAGGATCAGCGCCCGGTACTGCGCCAGCGCGTCACCGGGCCCCTTGGCGGGCACGAACACCGGCCGCGCTCGGTACGCCAAACCGAAGCCTGCGAAAACCACGGCGCCAACCACGATTCCGACGATGAGGAACAGCGTGAGGCGGGTCAGCAACACGGTGGTGAACACATCACGGAAACCGAGTTCACCGAACCACAGCCAGTTGATGTAAGTGTCGACCAGGCGCGGGCCGATCAACAACAACACCACGATCACCAACGCCGCGGCGACCAGTCGCCGGCTCCGTCGGGTCAATCGTGGCAGAGCCCCATTTGGCCGCATTCCCACGTCGCTACGCTCCTCGTCGAGTGATCAGCACCGCTACATTTCCGCTATTGGTAACTCAGCCCACTGTAGCCGCAGATCAGCCGCGGCCGGCCCCCAACAATTCGGGGCCTATCGCTAACAACTCGGCGCTTGACCACCGTGATTGAGTGCGTTGAGTCCATCGACGGCGTCGGTCAGGGTGCCGACCTTGACCAGAGTCAGGCCTTGCCCACCGTCTGTCTTCGCCTCGGCGCAGTTGCTTGCAGGTACCAAGAACACCGTCGCGCCAGCGTCTTTGGCGGCCAATATCTTGTGGGTGATCCCACCGATGGGTCCTACCTTGCCCTCGGCGTCGATGGTTCCCGTTCCGGCGACGAACTTTCCGCCGTCGAGCTCGTCCGGCGTCAGCTTGTCGATCACCGCGAGGCTGAACATCAGCCCGGCCGACGGTCCGCCAATGTTGGCCAGATTGAAGTCGATAGTGAACGGCGCCCACGGCGCCTGCACCACGCCGACCCCCAGGAATCCGTAGTCACGATCCCCGTTCTTACCGAGCGTGATCTTCACCGTTTCCGTCTTATCGCTCCCTTGAGCATTCTTACGCCGGTAATCGAGAGTCACCACATCACCCGGCTTGGTCGCCTTGAGCTGTCCGGTGAATTCCTCAAGTGTCGCAACCGGATGCCCGTTCACCGCCGTGACGGCATCATTCTCCTGCAGCTTTCCCTTGGACGGTCCGTCATCGCTGATGGTCAGAACGGTCACTGCCGTGGGGTACTTGAGGTATCCGAGCGCTGCAAATTCGGCGCTTTCCTCCGACTTCTTGAATTCGAGGTCGTTCTCCTTGTCCACCTGGTCCTTGGACCGATCGGGCGGGTACACCACATCCCGCGGAACCAGCTGTTCGCTACCGCTTGCCCACAGCCGCAGCGCATCCGCCAAGGTGAGCCCGTCACGCTGAGAGACGGTCGTCATGTTGAGGTGACCGGACACCGGATCGACCTTGGTCCCCTTGATGTCGACAACCTCCTTGCCCTCGACCTGTCCGAGGGTGTTGAAGGTCGGGCCCGGGCCCAGGGATACGAACGGCACCGTGATCACCGACATCAACAACCCGAAGGCGACGATCGGGATGAGCGCGACCAGCAACGTCGCTACGCGGCGATTCATCCCGCCACCTTATGGCAATGGCTGATCAGCACCCCGCCGGTACTCTCGTGGTGGAGGTTCGATGAACGAGCATGCCCCCGTCCTGCTGTACGACGGTGTATGCGCACTGTGCAACGGTGCGGTGAAGAAGATCCTGCGTGCCGACAAGGTCGGGACGATGCGGTTCGCGGCGCTCGACAGCGAGTACGGCAGGCAGGTCATCGAGCGGCACCCCGAGCTCGTCGGCGTCGACTCGTTCGTGATCGTCGACAACCCGGGTGAGCCCGTCGAACAAATTCACATCCGCTCCGACGCAGTGTTATGCGTCATCGACTATCTGGGGGGCACCAGGCGGGCCTCGCTCATCGCGCGACTGGTCCCCCGGCCCGTCCGTGACACTCTTTATAGGCTGGTGGCACGCACCCGATACCGGGTATTCGGCCAGTACGACACCTGCCCCGTGCCCCCGCCCGAGGTTCGCGCACGTTTCCTGGCCTGACCCACTGCGAAACAGGATTACGCCGACAGCGTGATCACGTTCGCATCTACCGGCGGTACCGTGGAGATATGGCCGACCTTCCCTTTGGATTCGCTTCTGGCGACGACCCCGACCGCGAGCGGGGCGATGGCGGCCGTGGCTCGTCGGGTGACCCCTTCGGCTTGGGATCTGGTGGATTCAATCCCGCCGACCTCGGTCAGATCTTCACCCAACTGGGTCAGATGTTCAGCGGCGCGGCCGCCGGTGCGGCCAGCGGAAGTCCTGCCGGCCCGGTCAACTACGACATCGCCCGTCAACTGGCCTCCAGTTCAATTGGTTTCGTCGCCCCCATTACCGAGGGCACCACATCCGCTATCACCGACGCGGTGCACCTCGCCGATACCTGGCTCGATGGCGCCACCGCATTACCCGCCGGCGCAACCCGTACCGCGGCGTGGACGGCGACCGATTGGGTGGACAACACCCTGGAGACCTGGAAGCGGCTCGTCGATCCTGTCGCCGAACAGATTTCAGGCATGTGGGCGGCGAACCTGCCGGAAGAGGCCCAGAGCATGGCCGGCCCGCTCCTGGGCATGATGACCCAGATGGGCGGCATGGCCTTCGGATCCCAACTGGGCCAGGCCCTCGGACAGCTGTCACGAGAGGTATTGACCTCCACCGACATCGGGCTGCCGTTGGGCCCGAAGGGCACCGCAGCCCTGTTACCCGCCGCCATTGAGGCGTTCTCCGAGGGACTTGAACAATCCAAGAGCGAGATCATGACCTTCCTGGCCGCCCGGGAGGCCGCGCACCACCGTCTATTCAGTGGCGTGGGTTGGTTGACCATCCGACTGCTGGACACCCTCGAGCAGTACGCCAAGGGCATCACCATCGACATGAGTGCCATCGAAGAGGCCGCCCGCGGCTTCAACCCCGCCTCGCTCAACGATCCGTCCGATATGGAACAGATTCTCTCCCAAGGCATTTTCGAGCCGAAGACCACACCGCAGCAGGAGCAGGCACTGGAGCGCCTGGAAACAATGCTCGCTCTGGTCGAGGGCTGGGTGCAGACCGTGGTGACCGACGCACTGGGTGAACGCATCCCGGCGACAGCGGCGCTCAGCGAAACACTGCGCCGACGCCGCGCGACGGGCGGCCCCGCCGAGCAGACATTCAGCACCCTGGTGGGCCTGGAGCTGCGTCCGCGCAAGCTGCGCGAGGCGGCCGACCTGTGGCGGCGACTCACCGACGCGGTCGGCGTGGATAAGCGCGACGGGGTCTGGGCACACCCAGACCTGATTCCCGACGCCAGCGATCTGGACAACCCTGCCGCCTTCATCGACCGCATCGTAGGTGGCGACACCGACGACACGATCGCGCAGATCGAGAAGCTGGATCCGGGCAACCCCGAACAAAACTGACGCGGGCTGCTTCGGCGCTGGTCAGCGACCGAATCGGGCTGTGGATAAACGGGTTTCGTCCGCGGACCGGGACAGTCCGATATGCCACAGTGGGTCATGTCCAGCGAGCCGACGTTCACCCTCGACCCGGTGCGTCCCGTACTGCCTCGGCCAGACAACGGAGTACAGATCGGCTGGACACCCCGCCGCGCAGTGATCGTACGACCTTCCCCGGCCGTCCCCGCCAAGGCGGTGCGGCAGTTATTGAGCTCACTCACCGACGAACTCACCTGGGATCAGATCCTGAACCTACAGTGTGTCAAAGACTTTCACGATGCTGAGGACATACGTTCGCTGCTGGACGAGTTGGTCGATGTCGGCGCCGTCATCCGCCGTACCCGCCAGGTTGCAGCGGCGGCGCCAGTGATCCGACTCGTCGGCCGCGGCCCGCTTTCCGATGCACTCGCCGAGGCACTCAGGCATACCTCGGTACGGATCCAGCGCTCAACGCAATCGACACACGGAAAGTATTGGCAATACGTGGATTTGGCGGTACTCGCCGACGACCTGATTGCCGATGCCCGGCTACTGCGAACACTCACGCAGGCCAACGTGCCGCACCTCGTCGTCCGGGCGCGCGACGGCACCGGCCTCATCGGGCCGATGGTTCTTCCTGGAGTAACCAGTTGCCTGGAATGTGCCGACCGCCACCGCCGCGATCGCGACGAGCAGTGGCCGGCGGTCGCAGCACAGCTCGCCGGAACCGTGGGCGTCGCCAACCCGGCCACGATTCTGGGCACCGTCGCGGTGGCACTCGCACAGATCGATCGGGTGCTATCCGCCATCCGAGGACAGACGCCGGGCCCGCTAGCAACGCTCAACGCCACACTGGAACTGGACCTAGCCACCCATGCGTTGACCGCCCGGCACTGGACCGCGCACCCACTCTGTGACTGCGGCGCCTTCTGCACTGCGGGTTGACCTGTACTGCGGTTTGACGAAATGGGGCGCTTTGTCAACTTTCTCGCACACCAGGCATGATATTGACATGGCAGAGATCCGCCGCGGCCGTGCAGCACGCGCCGCCAAGCTCGCATCCCTCCCCGCTGGTATCGCAGGCCGCGCCGCGCTCGGCGTCGGCAAGCGCATCGCCGGGAAATCGAAGGAAGAGGTCAACGCGGAGCTGGTGGAAAAAGCCGCCGAACAGCTGTTCCAAGTGCTGGGCGAGCTCAAGGGCGCGGCCATGAAACTCGGCCAGGCGCTCTCCGTCATGGAGGCCGCCATCCCTCCGGAATTCGCCGAGCCCTATCGCGAGGCACTGACCAAACTGCAAAGCGACGCCCCGCCACTGCCCGCGGACAAGGTGCACCGGGTGCTCGATGCCCAGCTGGGCACCAAATGGCGCGATCGCTTCCAGTCCTTCGAGGACAAACCCGTCGCCTCCGCCAGCATCGGCCAGGTACATAGCGCGGTATGGAGCGACGGCCGCCGGGTGGCAGTCAAGGTGCAGTACCCGGGTGCCGACGAGGCCGTGCGTTCCGACCTCAAGACCATGCAACGACTGGCATCGCTGTTCAAGCAGGTGGTACCCGGCGCCGACGTCAAGAGCATCATCGACGAGCTGATCGAGCGCACCGAAGAAGAGCTCGACTACCGCATCGAGGCGTCCAACCAACGCAAGTTCGTCAAGGCTTTTACCGGCGACCCCGAGTTCTACGTGCCACCGGTTGTGGCGTCGTCCCCAAAGGTGGTCATCACCGAATGGATGGAGGGCCGCAAGCTCTCCGAGGTCATCGCCGGCGGCACCGAAGAGGAGCGCAACAACTGCGCCCACCTGCTGCTGGAGTTCACCATCAGCTCCCCCTACCGGTGCGGGCTACTGCACGCCGATACCCACCCGGGCAACTTCATGCTGCTCGAGGATGGCCGTTTCGGCGTCATGGACTTCGGTGCCGTCGCCACCCACGAAGGCGGGCTGCCCGCCGCTACCGGGCCGATTTTGCGCCTGGCACGCGACCAGAAGTGGGAAGAGCTGACCGCGCAGCTGCGCACCGAGGGCTTCGTTCCTCCCGGCGCCAAGGTGTCTCACGAGGAGATCGACTCCTACCTGAAGCCGTACATCGAGCCGTTGAACCACGAGAAATTCCACTTCAGCCGCAAGTGGCTGCAGGGCATCGCCGCCGCCTCTACGGATTTCCGCAGCGAGCAGTTCGCCGAATCATTCAAGACCGGCCGGCAGCTGAATCTGCCGCCCAACTATGTGATGTTGTTCCGGGTGCTCGGCGGACTGGTGGGCATTGCCGCGCAGCTCGACGCCACCGTTGATTACGCGGCCATCGTCGACAAGTGGGTGCCGGGCTTCCACGAGGACGCAAAGACTCCAGCCACGTAGGAAAACCTGCGTTGTCAGTCTTAGGCACGTCCCGGCATGATGTATCGCATGTCTGAGATCCGCCGCGGCCGCGCCGCACGCGCCGCCAAGCTCGCGTCCCTCCCCGCGGGGATTGCGGGTCGCGCCGCGCTCGGCGTCGGCAAGCGCCTGACCGGTAAGTCCAAGGACGAGGTCAACGCCGAAATGATGGAACGCGCCGCCGAGCAGCTGTTCCAGGTACTGGGCGAGCTCAAGGGCGCGGCCATGAAACTCGGCCAGGCCCTTTCGGTGATGGAGGCCGCCATCCCACCCGAGTTCGCCGAGCCGTTCCGTGAGGCGCTGACCAAACTGCAAAGCGACGCTCCTCCCCTGCCCGCGGCGAAGGTCCACCGCGTGCTGGATGCGCAACTGGGCACCAAATGGCGCGAGCGCTTCCAGTCCTTCGAGGACAAACCCGTCGCCTCCGCCAGCATCGGCCAGGTACATCGGGCGGTGTGGAGCGACGGGCGCGTTGTCGCGGTCAAGGTCCAGTACCCCGGCGCCGACGACGCCGTGCGCTCGGATCTCAAGACCATGCAACGGCTGGCATCGCTGTTCAAACAGATCGTGCCGGGCGCCGACGTCAAGAGCATCATCGACGAGCTGATCGAACGCACCGAGGAAGAACTCGACTACCGCATCGAAGCCACCAACCAGCGCACGTTCGCCAAGGCCTTCGCGGGAGATCCGGAGTACTACGTACCTCCGGTCGTGGCATCCTCCCCGAAGGTCGTCATCACCGAATGGATGCAGGGCCGCAAGCTCTCCGAAATCATCGCCAACGGCACTGAGGACGAACGCAACGAGTGCGGCAGGCGCCTCGTCGAGTTCACGGTGAGCTCCCCGTATCGCTGCGGGATCCTGCACGCCGATACCCACCCGGGCAACTTCATGCTGCTCGACGACGGGCGCTTCGGCGTCATGGACTTCGGCGCCGTCGCCACCCACGAAGGCGGCTTCCCGCCCAACCTGGGACCGATCTGGCGGCTCGAGCGCGACGGGAAATGGGATGAGCTCATTCCTCTGCTCCGAGAGGAAGGCTTCATCCCATCGAAGACGGACGTGTCGTCCGACGAGATCGATGACTACCTGCGGCCGTTCATCGATCCGCTAAAGACCGAAGAATTCCATTTCTCTCGCAAGTGGTTACAGCGCGTCGCCGCCAAATCCAGCAATCTGCGCGGTGCACAGTTCCAGACCGGCAGGCAGCTGAACCTGCCCACCAATCAGGTAATGATCTTCCGGGTGTTGATGGGCATATCCGGGATCTTGGCCCAGCTCGACGCCACCGTCCCGTACGCCCGAATCATCGGCGACTGGGTTCCCGGCTTTCGTGAGGATGAACCCGTCGCCGCCAGCTAGCACGAGCTAGCATTCCGTGAATACGTGACGGCAACGACGCCGCGCCGAAGGGGATGGATGACATGGCAGATATTCGCCGCGGTGGACTGGGACGGGTAACCAAGCTGGCGAGCCTGCCCGCCGGAATGGCCGGGCGGGCGGTCCTCGGAGTCGGGAAACGGCTGACCGGCGCCTCCAAAGACGAGGTCAACGCCGAGCTCCTGGAGAGGGCAGCCGACGAGCTCTTCAACGTGCTCGGCGAGCTCAAAGGCGGCGCCATGAAGGTCGGCCAGGCTCTCTCCGTGATGGAGGCCGCGATACCGCCGCAGTTCGCCGATCCGTTCCGCGAGGCCCTGGTCAAACTGCAGAGCGAGGCCCCACCGCTGGCCGCGGCGAAGGTACATCGCGTGCTCGACGCGCAACTGGGCACCAAATGGCGCGAACGGTTCCAGTCCTTCGACGACACCCCTGTCGCCTCGGCCAGCATCGGCCAGGTGCACCGGGGCATCTGGAAGGACGGCCGCGAGGTCGCCGTCAAGATTCAATACCCCGGCGCCGACGATGCGCTGCGCGCGGACCTCAAACTGATCCAGCGGATGACGCCACTGGCCAAACAGATTGCGCCCAAAGCAGATATCGACCGGCTCGTGGCCGAGATCAGCGATCGGATCGAGGCCGAACTGGACTACCGCCAGGAGGCGTCCAACCAGCGTGCATTCGCGAAGGCCTTCACCAATGACCCGAAGTTCTTCGTCCCGGCGGTAGTCGCCAGCGCACCGAAGGTGCTCATCGCGGAATGGATGGAGGGGCGACGGCTCTCGAAGATCATCGCCGAGGGCACTCGTGAGGAGCGCGACTCCGCAGGTGCTTTGATGCTCGAATTTACGGTGAGCTCATCGGTACGGGTCGGCCTGGTCCACGCCGATCCGCATCCGGGTAATTTCATGTTGCTCCCCGATGGCCGTTTCGGCGTCATCGATTTCGGCGCCGTATCCGAGCATCCGGGCGGTGTTCCGCCGGAATTCGGTGAGGTCCTGTGCTGGGCGCGCGACGAACAATGGGCCGAAGTGATCCGGCTGCTCAAGCAGCTCGGGTTCATGCCGATGGACTTGCAGCTCACTGGCGAACAGGTAATGGACTACATCAAGCCGCTGTGGCCGTACATCGATCCGCTGCGCTCGGGCGAGTTCCATTTCACCCGTAAGTGGTTCCAACAGTCCGCGGTGGCGTCCACCGATCTCCTGGACGAGGGATTCACCGAACGGTTCAAGCTCGCGCGGCAGATGACGGTGCCACCCGGGTACGTCATGCTGCTGCGTACGCTCGGCGGCCTGATAGGCGTCCTGGTGCAGCTCGATGCGCACGTGAACTACGCGGCGATCGCCGAAGAGTGGATGCCGGGGTTCTTCGAGCCCAACGCGAAATCGGCCTAATAACAATGCTCCCCATCGCTACATGCGACGGGGAGCATTGCTTATCGAGACCTCGTACCTGCCGTGTCATGCCGCGGCAGGACTAGCTGGGCTGCCCACAAGGACAGCGTCCTTACGTGGGCGTCCGCGGGGCCGTTTGCGGGCCACCACGGCACCCTGATCCAGGATCTCGCCGCCCCACACGCCCCAGGGCTCTGCGCGGTCCAACGCAGCGGCCAGGCACTGCGACCGGATCGGGCAGTCCGCGCACAGCGCCTTAGCCCGCTCCAAATCAACGGGACTTTCCGCAAACCACAGGTCCGCGTCCGCTGCATGGCACGGCAGTGCGCGTCTTCGGGCCTCCGTTTCGACGGTCATCATCTGTCCGTTCACCTCTTCCTCTTCGGTTCCTCGTAAAACTCTTGGTCTCGTATCGGGTGTCTTATCGATTGAGATCCGGAACCACGTCTGAGGTGAGGCTCAAACAAATGTGGCCACGGATCCGGTGGTGTCGGGTCCGTGGCCTGGGAGGCGGTTGTGGGGCTACCTAGATGTATCCCCTATTCACGGACGCGACATTGGCGGCGGCAGCGGCGACGGCGCGGTGCTTAATCGCAAAGACCGAGTCGGCCGGCGCCATGGCAACTACCGCCGACTTGGCGGCAGCATGCGTCTGGAGCGACGGCGGAGCGATCGGCAATACGACAAGGGCACCATGGGCATCACGCCACAAGGTGTCGCCGTAATTGGTGGGTGTGTTCATCGCTCCTCCTTCCGTCTACTCACAAGTGAACAGGTCTGGGTTGGAATTCTCACGAATTCCTGAAGCCCAGGGTAAAAGGTCATCTGCCGGTTGACAAGTTATTTTTGACCTGCGGATATGTTTCTAAACCAGTTTTTCTCAACTGGCATCCTCGCCGGATACGGATGCCCGGACACCCCTACACAGAGGTCAGCAGCCGCGAACGGAACAGTTCCAGTACCTGATCGAGCGCCTCGCGCGTGGGCTGACCAGGCTCGTCGATGAGATGTTCGGTGACCACTGAATGCGGCGGCATCAGCGAATTGGGGTTCGCGGCCTCTCCCGGCAGTTCGATGGCGATGAACCCATCACCCAGCTCCTCCTTGAGGAATTGGAACCGCTCGGCCGGTACCAGTTTGTCGGTGGTGAAGCGCATACCGATTACCTTGAGCCCGTCGTGCTGGCAGCGATGCTTGACCTTCTCCAGGTCCGCCGGGGAGATATCGATATTGTGCCGACCCTTCTTGCTGAGCCCGACGGGCATTGACGGCTGAGACAGCACCGGAGCCAGCAGGCGGTCATCGGCGGCCATCGCCAGCGCGTATCCGCCGGTGAAACACATACCGATGGCCCCCACACCGGGACCGCCATTGCGCTCATGCTCGTTCTGCGCCAGCGCGCGCAGCCACGTCACCACCGGGGAGCTCTTCCCCGTGGCCAGAACCGTGAATTCGCGGCTCACACAGCCACGGAACATGGAGGACAACCCGTAGGTCGCGGTACGCAGCCAGCCGTCAGCCTTCGGGTCGACGCTCTGGCCCGGATTGCCAAAGAGATGCGGCATGACCGCGGTGCAGCCGATATCGGACACCTTGCGCGCGAAGTTGGCCACCTTGGGGCTGATCCCGGGCATCTCGGCGATAACGATCACAGCCGGTCCACTGCCCTTTCTCAACACGATCTTGGTGTCACCCTCATGGGTGAAGGTGCCTGCTTCGAAATCGCGGAGGTCATCGTCGGCCATGCGCCGAGCCTAGAACCAGTTGGCCATCCGCGCTAGACACGTGTTGAACAAGCGGTTACGAGGATCTGGCGCGCACCAGACGAAGCACATCGGGGCCGTACTGCTCCAGCTTGCGCGCACCGATCCCCGGGATGGCGACGAGCGCGGCGTCATCGCCGGGAAGCAGTTCGGCGATGGCGATCAGGGTGTTATCGGTGAACACCACGAAGGCCGGCACCTTCATCTCCTTAGCCGTCTTGAGCCGCCAATCCTTCAGGGTGACAAGGAGTTCTTCGTCGATATCGGATGGACAGCTTTCGCACCGCCGCAGCAGCACAGCTGCCGGGGTGCCGAGCGCCGCATTGCAGATTCGGCAGCGCGCGCCACCGCCCCGGCGCCTCGGCGTGGCCGCGGCGGGAAGCTGCGCGCTTGGGGCGATTCCGTTGAGGAACCGCGAATGCTTACGCGACTTGCGCCCACCGGCGGCCCGTGCGAGCGCCCAGCTCAGGCTCAGATGCACACGCGCGCGGGTGATCCCGACGTAGAGCAGGCGACGCTCCTCCTCGACCGGCTCAATATCTCCGGCGCGCGACAGGGCATGCGAGATGGGCAGGGTGCCGTCGGCCAACCCGACCAGGAACACCGCATCCCATTCCAACCCCTTGGCCGCGTGCAGCGAGGCTAAGGTGACGCCCTGCACCGTCGGTGGGTGACGCGAATCGGCCCGCACTCGCAGCTCGCGGACCAGCCCCGGCAGATCCAGCTCCGGCTGACGGACGCATTCCTCCTCGGCAAGTACCGCGAGGGCGCGCAGCGATTCCCACCGTTCCCGTGCCTGGGTGCCATGCGGCTCCTCGGGAGTCAAGCCCAGCGGTTCCAGAATCTCCCGAACCTGTTGCGCTACGCGGGTATCTGCGTTCCCACTGCCCACCGCGCGCTGTAGCGCCACGAGCGCCTGCCGCACCTCCTGGCGCGTGAAGAAGCCTTCGCCGCCGCGCACCTGGAACGGTATTCCCGCCTCGGTGAGCGCCTCTTCATACACCTCCGACTGTGCGTTGATCCGGTACAGCACCGCAACTTCCGATGCCGGAGTCCCTGATTCAATCAGTGCCGCAATGGATTTCGCGGCAGCTTTCGCCTCAGCCACCTCGTCATCATGTTCGGAAAATCTTGGGGTGGGACCTTCTGGGCGTTGACCGATGAGCTGCAACTTGCTGCCCGCCACCCGTCCCTGTGCGGACGCGATCACCCGATTGGCCAGCGAAACCACCTGCGGCGTCGAACGATAATCACGTTCCAGTCGGACCACGGTGGCCTCGGGGAATCGGCGCGAGAAGCCGAGCAGATATTGCGGGGTGGCCCCCGTGAAGGAGTAGATGGTCTGGTTGGCGTCACCGACGACGGTCAGGTCGTCGCGGGAACCGAGCCAGGCGTCCAGGACTCGCTGCTGCAACGGCGTGACGTCCTGATATTCGTCCACCACGAAACAGCGGTAGCGGTCGCGGAATTCTTCGGCGACCGTAACCGAGTCCTCGATGGCGGCCGCGGTGTGCAGCAACAGGTCATCGAAATCAAGCAGAGTCGACCCATCGGGCCGGGCCTTGAGTTTCTCGTATCCCGCGTAAACCTTGGCGACCTGCTCAGCCGGCACCGGCGCATCCCGGCCGAACTTTGCCGCGGCCGCCGGATACGCCTCGGGGCTGATCAACGAGGCCTTAGCCCACTCGATTTCACCGGCAAGATCCCGCACGGTGTCCGTGGTGGTGCTCAGCTTGGCACGATTGGCGGCCTGCGCGACCAGGGTGAATTTACTGTCGATCAGCTCCCACCGCGTGTCGCCGACAACTTGCGGCCAGAAGTACCGCAGCTGCCGCAGGCCGGCAGCATGGAAGGTGACGGCCTGCGCCGACCCGACGCCCAGATCGCGAAGCCGCCCACGCATCTCCCCCGCCGCGCGCTGGGTGAAGGTGACCGCGAGGATCTGGCCGGGAGCGACATGTCCTGACTCAACCAGGTGAGCGATGCGGTGCGTGATGGTGCGCGTCTTACCCGTTCCCGCACCGGCGAGCACGCACACCGGACCACGCGGCGCGGAGACTGCGGCGCGTTGTTCGTCGTCGAGGGAATCGAGAAGGGACCGCGATGAGCCGCTTACGCGAAGAGCATCAGACGGAGCCACCCCGCCATCTTCGCAGCAACGGCCGACAACACCCGGCCGCACCCCGCCAGGAGATACCTCACACACCCCCGACGGAACACCCCAGAGGGGTATGACGTTGAATGCCTACGTGAGCGACACATTGACCATGTACTCCACCACCTGGTGCGGCTACTGCCGTCGACTCGAGACGCAGCTCAAAGCCGCGGGTATCGGCTACACCAAGGTCGATATCGAACAAGATCCGGCAGCGGCCGACTACGTCGCGAATGTCAATGGCGGAAACCAGACGGTGCCGACAGTGAAGTTCCCAGACGGCAGCGCGCTGACCAACCCATCGCTGGCCCAGGTGAAGGCCAAGCTCGGCACATAGTTCCGCCCGCCAAAATCAGGCGTAAGCCCAGGACTCGACGATCTCCCGGGCGATCGAGATCGATCCCGGCAGCATGAGCCGCGAGTCGGACTCGGTGGTCCAGTCCCCCAGTTCCAACGCGGCACGCACCTCATCACGGGTGAACCAATCGGCCTCGGCGATTTCGCCGTCGTTGAATGAGAACGGCTGCGACGGATCACCTAGGGCATGGAAGCCCAACATGATGGACCGCGGGAAAGGCCACGGCTGACTGCCGAGGTATTGCACGTCGGTGACGGCGAGTCCTACTTCCTCGGCGATCTCCCGGGCGACACACGCCTCCAGCGATTCGCCCGCCTCCACAAATCCGGCCAGTATCGAGAACATGCGCTCCGGCCAGAACTTTTGACGGGCCAGCACCGCACGATCGCCGCCGTCATGCACCAGGCAGATGACGGCGGGATCGGTGCGCGGAAATTCCTCGTGCCCGGTGGTCGCGTTCACCCGCACCCAGCCGCCCTTGGCAGGAGTGGTCGGTGATCCGTCGACGGGGCTGAAGCCGGCGTTGTCATGCCAGGTGAGCATTGCCATCGCGGTGGCCAGCAGTGCGGCGCTGACGTCGTCGAACAACTGACCGGAGCGGCGCAGGTCGAGCAGGGGCGAGCTGCCGTCATCGAGTTCGGCGCGCACGGCCCAGACGTGGCGGCCGCCTGGGATTCGCCCCAGGAAGACGGCATGTCCGGGTGGCTGATCGCCGACACTCATCGCGTCTTCGAGAACCACCTGCCCCTCGACGATATTGACTCGGCCACGAGCGTCGATCGTGAGAAGCCCGGCTCCCGCCCAGCCTTTGATCAATTCGTCAGGGCTGGAACGCACTTCATCTGCCCGGTCGAGCCCAACCCGCGAAAGCAGCGGGATGTTGCGAAGACGAAAGGTCATCTCAGGCACCAGCGTTACGCACGTAGAGCAAGCGATCGGTTGCCTCGATGGAGTCGACCTCGGGTGCATCCACCCGATGCAGGGTGCCGTCGCGCACCACCCCCAACACGATGTCTGACAGATGCCGTGGTGAGCCGCCGACCTCGCTGCGCTCCACCTCACGTTCGGCGATCGCGAATCCCGCTTCCGGCGTCAACAGGTCCTCGATCATCTCGACAACGCGCGGGGTCGAGGTCGCGATTCCGAGCAGCCGACCCGCGGTTTCCGAGGACACCACCACCGAATCGGCACCCGACTGACGCAACAGGTGCACGTTCTCGGCCTCACGGATCGCGGCGACGATCTTGGCGTTGGGGGCGAGCTCCCGGGCCGTCAGTGTGACGAGGACCGAGGTGTCGTCCCGATTGGCGGCCACGATGATCGACTTGGCGTTCTGAACACCTGCAAGTCGCAACACATCCGACTTGGTGGCGCTGCCGCGCACGGTCACTAGGTCGGCTGCGGCCGCAGCGTCCAAGGCCATCTGGTCTTCGTCGACGACCACGATCTCGGCCGGGACGGCGCCATCGGAGAGCATCGCCTGGACGGCTGTCTTCCCCTTGGTGCCGTATCCCACGACAACGGTGTGGTTGCGCACGCGGTTCCTCCATCGCTGGATCTTCAGTGCTTGACGCGAACGTTCGGTGAGCGCCTCGACCGTGGTGCCGACCAGAACGATCAGGAACAGCAACCGCAGCGGAGTAATCACGAGGATGTTCACCAGCCGGGCACCCTCGGTGTACGGAGTGATGTCGCCGTAGCCGGTGGTCGAGAGCGAGACGGTGGCGTAGTAGAAGCAATCCAGGAAGCTGAGCGGATCGCTCTCCTCAGGCGTGGCCGCGACATCGCGGTAACCGCTGCGATCGAAATACACCACGATGACGGCGGCGAAGAGCGTTCCCACCGCGATGAGGATGCGCTTTCCAATAGCCCGCCACGGGCTAGCCGCATTTTGGGGGATACGCAGAACACCAACCAATGCGTGGTCTGGCCGTGCGGTCAGCGGCTCGTCAAGACCACGAAACCGCTGGCGGAGCTTACCGGCCATGGATGAGCCGCTTGCGCGAAGACCAACGGCCATACGCCGATCGCGTCCGTGTCGCCGGTTGCACGGGTGTCAATCTACTCACATCGCGCCCGTGATTCGCATTGACTATGGAGTTGTCGCCGAAGTCGACCAGGAAGTCAGTCCGGCAAGCTCTGGCGCGTCAGGCAGCTCGGGCAGTTCGGCGGGCGCGACCGTTCGCCCCGTGCGCACGTAATGGAACACCGCCCTCACCTGTGTGGGATCGAGCCCCTGCAGCGCCGCCCACGCCTGCCGGTACACGGCCAGCTGCAGGGCCGCGGCCTCCATCTCTGCGCCGGACGGTTCACGCCCGGTCTTCCAATCGACGACGGTCCAGGTGCCGTCTGTGCTGCTGTCGGGTCCGAACACGGCATCGATCCGACCGCGTACGACGGTCCCGGAGACGGAGATCTCGAACGGCACCTCGATCTCGACCGGGGTTCGGTCCGCCCACTCCGAATCCCGGAAAGCCGACTGCAGGACCGCCAGATCGTCGGCGTCCTCGAAATCCCCGTAGCCGTCGCCGGGCAGATCCTCGAAATCGATGAGGCGCACCGACCCGTAATGGCGTTGCACCCAGGAGTGGAAGGCGGTGCCGCGGCGGGCCTCGAGGTCCGGGCGTGCAGGCCGGGGACGGGCGAGACGGCGCGCGAGCGCCTGCGGGTCATTGCGCAGATCAACCAGACTCGTCACCGAAAGATACTGAGGAAGAGCAACTTCCGGACGACGATGGGCCTGCTCTCGTTCGCGCAGCAGCGCATCGACATCGGCGGTCCATCCGTCGGGATCGTCGTCTTCGTCTTCGGTTGCGGGCGCTGCAGCGGAGAGGGCCTCCCGCACCAGCTGAGCCCCTGACTCGATCTCGCCGCGCCTGCCCGCGAGCGGATCTGCGGGCCACTGCGCTTCGACAGCCTGGTCGAGCATGGGGTTACGTTCGCCCGCGGCGGGCGCGGGCGCCCACTCCTCCACAACCCCGCACGGAATGCCCTCGGCGGCCGCGTCTGCTATGACATCGCGCAGCTCGACCAGAAAGTCGGACGGCCCCTTCGGTTTGAGCCCGGTCTGCCCCCAATGGTGCCCGGAGACGAAGAGCTTCTCAGCCGAGCGCGTAACCGCCACGTACAGGAGTCGACGTTCCTCGTCGATCCGGCGGGTGGCCAGGCTGTCCTTGTGCCGCGCAATGGCATCGGAGAGCTGCTTACGGTTCGTGACCCCCTCGGTGTCCAGCTGCGGGACACCGAAGCGATCACCTTGGGTGGCGCGATCGCCACGTAACAGCGGAGGCAGTTCAGTGGCACTCGTCAGCCACGTCGGCGCGGCCACACCCGACGGAAACACCCCCGCACTCAAGTGCGGGACGGCAACCACGTCCCATTCCAGCCCTTTGGCCGAGTGCACGGTCAGGATCTGCACCCGCCCCGGGCTGGCCGCTACTTCCGCTGGTGTGAAACCCTTTTCGATTTCCCACGCCGCATCGAGGTATTGCAGGAACATCGCCACTACCCCCACCGGATCGCTCTGATCGGCCGCCTCTGCGAATCCTGCGGCGACATCGGTGAACGCGCGTAGTTGGTCCAAGCCGCCGGCGCGTCGTCCCGCCACGAGCTCGACATCAAGCGCCAGCATCCGTTGCACCTCGGCAATCAGATCGGTGAGGGGCATGCCGAGCCGGGTACGCAGCGCGGACAGTTCCCGCCGCAGGACTGTCAACCGGATCCAACCGTCCGGTGAATAGCCCTCTGGTGCACCGGGATCGCTGATGGCATCGGTCAAGCACGGAATGTCGGCTTCGTCCCCCATGTCCTCGCCGATCGTCCTGGCGCCACCGCGGCCGAATCCCGCCGCCCGCCGCCACAGCGCTGCTAGGTCGTGAGCTCCGAGACGCCATCTCGGACCGGTCAACACGCGTAGCGCTGCCGAGCCAGCGGTCGGGTCCGCAACAAGACGGAGCATCGCGACGGTGTCGGCTACTTCTGGAAGACCAAGCAGGCCCGTCAATCCGACGACCTCGACCGGAACACCATGTGCGGAAAGGGCCTCTGCCATGGGAGCGGCATCGCTATTGCGCCTGACCAGAACCGCCGACGACGGGGGGCGGCTCCCATGACGGTGGGAGTCTTCATATATCGAGGCCAGTTGGGTTGCAACCCAATCTCGTTCGGCCGCGATATCGCCGAGGAGCGCGCAGGCGATGTGCCCGGAGGTAGCGTCTGGCCGGGGCCGCAATGGCCTTACCGCCACCGAACGCCGACGAGCTTCCTCCGATACGGCGTTGGCCAGATGCAGGGCCTCCGGAGGATTACGCCAACTGGTGCGCAGTTCCCGTATCGGTGCGGGCGATCCGTCTGCCAGCGGGAAATCGGTGGTGAATCGGGGCAGATTGGTCGCCGAGGCGCCCCGCCAGCCATAGATGGATTGGATGGGATCACCCACCGCGGTCAACGCCAGCTCAGGATCGACACCCCGGCCGAACAACGATGACAGCAGGATCCGTTGAGCATGCCCGGTGTCCTGGTACTCGTCGAGAAGCACCACCCGGTAGCGATCCCGCTGGGTTTGTCCGACGACGGGATGATCGGCGGCCAGGCGAGCCGCCAGGGCCATCTGCGATCCGAAGTCAAGAACTCCCCGGGAACGCATCTCCCGCAATAGCCGGTCCACGATCGCGACGAGTTGCGTTCTTTCACTCTGCGTTTCGACCAAACGCAGCAGCCAGGCGCTCGGCCGACCCGCACGCTGATACGGTCCTGGCGGCAGTGTGTGGATCAACTGTTCCAGCTCGTCATGGGAGGACAGTAGATCGGCGGTGTCCACCAAATGCTCGGACAGCTGGCCCGCCAGCGCGAGCACCTGCGCGGTGACCGAGCCGGGTGTCTTCTCCGTGTCGAGATCGCCGTCGAAATCACATACCAGACGGAACGCCAACTGCCACAGCTGAGTTTCGGTCAGCAGCCGCGCATTCGGTTCCATGGGCAGCAGCAGCCCGTGCTCCCGCAGCAGGGTGCCGGCATAGGCGTGGTAGGTGGCAATGACGGGATCCGCCGCATCGGCGCCGACCGGGGGAAGAAGCCCGCTGCCGGCGAGACGGGCGAGTCGTGACCTGACGCGACGCAACAATTGTCCGGCGGCCTTGCGGGTGAACGTCAGCCCCAGCACCTGACCAGGGGTGGCGTACCCGTTGGCCACCAGCCACACGACCCGGGCGGCCATTGTCTCCGTCTTACCTGCGCCTGCGCCGGCGATCACCACCATCGGCCCAGGCCGCGCCCCGATAACGGCCTCCTGCTCCTCGGTAGGCTCGAAAAGTCCTAGCGCCCTGGAAAGTTCGGCCGGGGAATATGCGCTCACGACTGACACACCGCCTGCCCTTCCGCCTGGGCGGGGCAGCAAGCCCGCAGCGGGCAGTGCCCGCACCCGTCGTTGACTCGGGCGATGAACACCGGCCCTTGCGTGTTGGCGGCGGCGGTGTGAATGGTTTCTCGCCAAACATCCTGGGCAGCAGCAGTCAGGGGATCCTGATGTCGCTGTGTGGCGCCGTCATCCAGGTGCTGTTTGGCGACGTACACCAGGCGGCCGCCACCCGGTTCACCCGCCGGTTGCCCGTCGATCAACCCTTCGGCCGCGGCGACCTGGTACGCGGCGAGTTGTGCATGTTGTTGCGCATCGTCCTTGGTGGCGGGGCTCTTTCCTGTCTTGATGTCGATGACGACCGGGCGGCCCTCGGCATCCCGTTCCAGCCGGTCGATTCGTCCGACTAAACGCACCTGCGGAAAATCCGCGTGATGCAACACACCGTCGACGGAAATCTCGCAGCCGACCTCGGTGAGTTCACCGCGCGTTGCCACACGCCAGGCAGTGAACGCCTCTAACAAGTCCTGGTGGCGGCGCAGCTCGTTGCGGGCATACCACTTTGACTCGAAGGGAATTGTTTCCCAAGACTTTTCGAGCTGTCGTCGCATTGTATCCGGATCGCCGGAATGCTCGCCGACAAGCGCGTGTATAAGTGTCCCGAGTGCACGGCGCGGATCGGTGAGGTCGGTCCCGCCGTGACGCTCCAGCAGCCAGCGCAGCGGGCAGGCCATGAGGGTCTCGACATTGGATGGCGACAACCGGACCGGACCATCGTCGACACGCCAGAGCGGGTTCTCACTGCTCACATCGGCAAGTCCGTACCAGGACTCAGGATTCGCCCCCGGAACACCGGCATCCGCCAGTCGAGCCAGCTGGCCGGCGGCCGCGCGACGACGAGCCGCGCTCACCTCGGTCGCGGGAGCGGTGACGATGGCGCGCAGCTCACCGACCAGGTTGGCCGCGGTCAACGTCCGGGACTCCGATGTTCCTGGCCTATGTTCGGGCATCACCCAATCCCGGTGCGACGCCATGAGTTCGGCAAGGAAACGGGACGGCATCGCCGGCCCACCACCCATATCGGCGGTTTCATTGTCGACAGCGGTGATGAGAACTCGCCGGCCTGCTCTGCCGATGGCAAGCAGCAGCAGACGGCGTTCCTCCGCCAGCGCCACCGCCGATCCATCGACATGAGCCGCATGGTCGATGCCGGCCAGCACGTCCATCAGTTCCTGGGTCCGCAGCACCCCACCCCGCACTGCAGTATTGGGCCACAAGCCTTCCTGCACACCGGGGATCGCGACCACATCCCACTGACGCCCCACCGCGGCGTGTGCACTGACAATGGTTACGGCATCGGGCTCGACCTGGGCGGTTCGCTGACCCACCAGCGTCAGAGACCGGATATGGTAAATCAAGCCAGTCACGCCTATACCCGGTGTGCGCGCCACGTGTTCGGATGCCAAGTTGAACAGCACCGAAACCGCATCGAGATCGCGGTCGGCTTGCGCGCCGAGCGAACCGCCCCGCTGCGATAACGCATCCCAGCGACGCTGCAGGCCCGACCGCGTCCATGCCGCCCACAGCACATCGAGAACGCTGGTCCCGGAAGCGATGGCATCACGAGCGGACGCAATGACCGATCGCACACGCCGCAGCGGAGCCGCCTGGATATCGGTGAGCGCCGCAAGGCGGGTGTCGTCAGCGTCCACGACAGCCGCGCGCAACAGCTCACCACTGTTCCTGTCCCCGCCCCCGGCTTCTTCGGCACGCAGCAATTGACGCCGTAAACGCCTGAGCGCCACCGGATCCACGCGCCCGATCGGGCCGGTCACGAGTGTCACCGCGTCCTCGTCATCTACGGCGCCCTGTGCGGCGGATACCGCCAACAGCAGCGCATGCACCGCAGGAACCGCACCGACGGGCCCGTCATAGGACTCGGCGTGTACGGGAACGGCCGCCGATTGCAGAGCACGGCGCAGGGCCGCGCCACTGCGCGGTACCGATCTGACGATGACCGCCATCTGGGACCACGGCACCCCATCGATCAAGTGAGATCGCCGCAACAGATCGACCACCGCCGAGGCTTCGGCAGTCTCGGTGGGCACGACGGCGAGACGAACCGCGGCCGACTCGTTCTCGGGCCCGGTGATTTCCCGCGCCGCAGAGTGGCCGGGCAGCCGCTGTGCCACCGCGTTTGCAAGGTCCGCAATCGGTGCAGCGCACCGATGGGAACGGCTGAGCTCGATCGTCGTCGTGGTGGTTTCAGCCTGCAACAGCTGCGCGTCGGCACCACGGAACCCGAACACGGTTTGATTGGGGTCACCGGCGAACACCGACAACGAGGAGCCACCAGCAAGCAGCCTCACCAGCAGGGCCGCCTGCGGATCAAGATGCTGGGAGTCATCGACAAGCAGCACGTCGATACGATCCTGTTCTGCGACAAGAATTCCCGGCTCGACCGCGAAGGCTTCCAATGCCGATCCGATGAGCTCAGCGGCGCCGAGGGCGGGCACAGTCGCCTGCGGAGCTGCCATGCCCACTGCGGACCGCAGCAGCATGACCTCCTCGTATTGCCGGGCGAGGTCGGCGACCGCGATCCATTCCGGGCGGTTGTAGCGTCGTCCAATTACGCGCAGCGCCGCAGCGTCCACCCCGCGCTCGGTGCAACGAGCCATCAGGTCCCGGACGCCGGTCGCGAATCCTGCCGTCGTCAACGCCGGCCGCAATGAATCGGGCCACAAGCCGGCGTTGTCTTCGGCGTTACCGCACAACAACTCCCGCACGATACTGTCCTGCTCGGCCGCGGTGATCAGTCGTGGCGGAGGATTTCCCTGACGGGCAGCGTGGGCCGCCAGCGCGGCGAAGGCATATGAATGCACGGTGCGCACCATGGGTTCGCGGATGGCGACGGTGGCACGACGCTCGAAAACCGCGGCCGAGATCCGGCCACGCAACTCCGCGCTCGACCGAGTGGAACCCGTGAGTACAAGAACGGATTCCGGACTCGCACCCGCGGCGATCCGCCGCGCCACGATGTCGACCAACAGCGCCGTCTTCCCGGTCCCGCTGCCGCCGACCACCACGAATCGGCCCTGCCGGCCCGGGGCCAGCAGCCCGGCCGCGGCACCGTCCCAGGAGTAGGGGTGGACGGTCGGCGGCATGTGCAGATCACAGCACGTCGGTCCGACAAGTGGAGCTGACCTGGGCATCCCTTGTAAGACCATGGGAGGATTTTGCGGTGACACCGACGCTGACCACCCATCGATATGGCCCCGATGAACCCGCACGGCTGTTGGCGCTGCACGGACTTACCGGACACGGCAAGCGCTGGGCCCCGCTGCTCGATGACCACCTGTCCGACGTGCCCACCCTGGCACCGGATCTCCTGGGTCACGGACACTCCCCCGCTCCCGCGCCGTGGTCATTGGAGGCGCACGCCGACGCGGTCGCCATGGTGCTCGATGAGGCAGACGCAGGGCCCGTCGTGGTGGCGGCGCACTCGTTCGGCGGCGCCACCGCATTGCACCTGGCAGCCCGGCGACCGGACCTCGTAACATCGCTCGTGCTCCTCGATCCGGCAATCGGGCTGGACGGGGACTGGATGCGTCAGATTGCCGAGCAAATGGTGGCCTACCCGGACTACACCGATCGCGCCGAGGCGAAGTCGGACAAGGTCGCCGGGGCCTGGTCGGATGTGCCTGATCAGGTCATCGAGACCGAGCTGGACGAACACCTGATCCAGCTGCCGAACGGCAGATGGGGTTGGCGGATGAATCTGCCCGCGGTGGTCACCGCGTGGAGCGAGCTGGCACGAGATATCGCCTTACCCACCAATCCCATTCGTGTCACGTTGTTACGAGCCACCCGCACCTCGCCGCCTTACGTGACGAACAAACTTCTCGATGCGCTCGGCGCCACACTCGGCAACCGGTTCGAACTGATCGATATCGACTGCGATCACATGGTCTCCCAATCTCGGCCTGCCGAGGCGGCCGCCGCGATACGGTCACACCTGGAGTAACCATGGCAACCGTTACCGAGGAACAAGTCGAGCTGGTGCGCTCGCTAGTCGCGTCCATACCGGCCGGCCGAGTGGCCACCTACGGTGATATCGCCGACGCAGCAGGGCTTTCCAGTGCACGGATCGTGGGGTGGATCATGCGCACCGACTCCGCCGACCTGCCCTGGCATCGCATCATCGGCGCAAGCGGGCGGCCCGCACCGCATATCCGAACGCGTCAGCTAGAGCTTCTCCGCGCCGAGGGCATCCTGGCGGTAGACGGACGTATCGCGCTACGCGATGTCCGCCACAGCCTCTAGTGCTCCCGACGCCATCGCAGCCGTCGCGAATCGGCGCACGACCAAGTTGACGATCTCGGGATGCACGCCCAACGGCTGCGCTACACCATCGGCGCCACACGCGGCAAGACGCTCCTGAAATAGCCCATTTGCCAATAGGTATGAGGCGATAAAGACGCGGTGGCCAGTTACGCGCGCCTCCGCAACCATGTCGGGAACCCGCGGTTCCCCGGTCGCGATATAGCCCACCCGGACGGGTCCGGTGTGACGCGCCAGCATGCTCGCGGCGGCGTGAATCTCATGGCGGGCACGGGGATCCGAGGAGCCCGCAGCGGCCAGCACCACCTGGTCACCACGCCGCCACCCCGCCTCGCGCAGCCGCTCCGTCATGACCCCGGCCAACACGGGATCCGGCCCCAACGTCTGGGTAATGGCCACATCGGGATGTCCACTCAGTTCCACATGCTGCGGAATATCTTGGTGCACATGGTATCCCGATGCCAAAAAGGCCGGAAGTAATACCGCAGGACCATCGATCGTGGAGAGCACCTCCGACGGTGTCGGTCCCAGCACGTCGACGAAAGCGGTACGTACCGAACCCACGCGCCGCGAGACTGCCTCCGCGAGCGCCGCGATGTTCTCCACACCGGCGGCCGAACGGGTGCCGTGTGCAACCAAGACCAACTCAGGCATGACACTCCTCAATCGCCGTCGGATCGATGGCCAGCCGGTAACCCCGTTTCACTACTGTCTGAATCACTTTCGGCGCGCCGAGCGCCGAGCGCAGCCGGGTCATTGCCGTCTCGACGGCGTGCGTGTCGTCCCCGCCACCGGGCAACGCGGCCAATAGGTCCTCACGGGAGATGACTTGTCCCGGGCGCACCATGAGCCGCTTCATCAGAGCCATTCCCGCCGGGGAGATCTGCCGAGTCTCACCATCGACGGCTATTCCGCGGCTGCGCACGCTCACGATATGTCCGCCTGCAAAGAACCGTGGTGCACGCCTGGTCAGTTCGTCGGCGATGTGCCGGGCCAACGCTCCCAGCCTGGCCCGTTCGGGCTGCGTCGTCGGTACGCCCAATACCTCCAGTGGAGCGGCGGTCACCGGACCGACGCACAGCGGCGCCACCCGGCCCCGCAACGCCGACAACAGCTCATCCAATCGGCCAGTTGCCTTGGCACGGCCAAGCATTGACGCCACCGCCGGAGCGCTCGTAAAACTGATCCCGTCCAGCTCGGCATTGATGGCCATGGAGATCAACCGGTCCATCGGCCGCTGATCCTCCGGCGACTCCCAGCGGTACACCGGGACCCGGATCACCTGTGCACCAGCGATAGTCAGCGCCTCACACAGATCGGCAATAGGTTCCCATTCCGTCGCGGCACCGTGAAGTTGCACCGCGATACGCCGACCTTCGACACCCTCTTCGAGCAGCCGATCCAAGACTTCCGCCGAGGATTCCGACACGGGCGACCATTCTTCGCGCAACCCCGCCTGACGAATCGCCCCGGTGGCCTTGGGGCCGCGGGCAACTAGGCGCCCGGACTCGAGCGCCGACTTGAGGCCCTCGGCGACACCCCACTCGTCGGCGGCCTCGATCCAGCCGCGAAAACCAATTCCGGTGGTAGCCACCGTGAGATCCGGTGGGTTATCGATCACGAGTTCGGTGGCGCGCCGCAGCTCGGCATCGTCGGCCAACGGAATGATCCGGATCGCTGCGGCATGCACGACGGCAGCTCCGCGGCGCTCCAAGAGCGCGATCAATTCCTCCGACCGGCGTGCGGCCGTGATACCAACGGTGAATCCGTCGAGCGGACGGTCCTCCCCGTTACGCGGCAACCGCGTCCCGGTGTCGGCTCCTGAGCATTCCGATTTCGATGTTTCCATTACTCACCCGCACCTCGAAGACTGGCAACCGGCGCGACGCATCATCGAGGCAACGCCCGTCAATAAGTGAGAAGACTTGCTTGAGCAGTGGCGACGCCACCGTCGGCTCTCCGCCACGGTCACCGATCAAACCGCGTGACATGACGGCGGCCTGGCCGTATGGATCCATGTTACCGACCGCATACAGATCGCCGCTGGGAGTCAGAAACAGCGCAGCCTGCACATCGTCCGATAGCAGCACTGCCACACCCCGTCCCGGGGTGAGCGAATCGACCGCGCAGACCGTCGACCACACATACTGGTAGCGCTTAAGTCTGGGGCGAGCGTCCAGGATTGTCATCTCCGGCCTTTCTTCTCGTGTTGTGTCATGTTTACCCGCGTCGTGTTACCCCGGTATTACCGGCGCAGGCCCGCTACGTTGCGGACTCGGGCGCCGGCCTGATTCCGGGCGTACCCAGCAGAACCGGCACCTTCCGCGGGCCGCTCTCGTCGAACGCGATGGTCGGATCAGGCTCATTGGGCGCGTTCACGAATGACACGAAACGGCGCAGTTTGTCCTCGTCAGCGAGCACAGCCGCCCATTCGTCGGCGTATCCCTCTACGTGACTGGCCATGGCCGCTTCCAGTTCGTCGGCGATGCCAAGAGAGTCTTCGCACACCACCGCGCGAATGTGATCCAGGCCTCCTTCGATCGTCTCCTGCCACGGGGCGGTGCGCTGCAGCCGGTCCGCGGTGCGAATGTAGAACATCAGGTATCGATCGATGTACTTGATGAGCGTCTCTGAATCCAGATCACCGGCAAGCAGTTTGGCGTGCACGGGGGTAGCGCCCCCGTTTCCTCCGACGTACAGGTTCCAGCCGTTCTCGGTGGCGATCACACCGACGTCCTTGCCGCGCGCCTCGGCGCATTCCCGCGCGCATCCGGACACGCCCATTTTGAGCTTGTGCGGGGAACGTAGCCCCCGGTAACGCAATTCAAGTTCAACGGCCATGCCCACCGAGTCCTGGACGCCGTACCGGCACCAGGTCGAACCCACACAACTCTTCACTGTGCGCAGTGACTTGCCGTAGGCCTGCCCGGATTCCATCCCGGCGTCGATGAGGCGTTTCCAGATCAGCGGAAGCTGTTCGACACGGGCACCGAACAGATCGATGCGCTGGCCACCGGTGACCTTGGTGTACAGCCCGAATTCCTGGGCCACCTGGCCGATCACGATGAGCTTTTCGGGGGTCACCTCGCCACCCGGCATCCGCGGCACCACCGAATAGGTGCCGTTCTTCTGGATGTTGGCCAGGAAATGGTCGTTGGTGTCCTGCAACCCGGCCTGCTCGCCCTCCAGAATGTGATCGCTGGAGGTCGACGCCAGGATGGACGCGACGGTGGGTTTGCAGATATCGCAGCCGGTTCCGGTGCCGTGCTTGGCAATCAGCTCGGAGAACGTCCGAATACCGGTTACCTGCACCACCTGGAACAGCTCGGCGCGCGACTGCGCGAAGTGCTCGCACAGCGCCTTGGACTGCTCTACGCCCTGCGCAGCAAGGATCTGCTTGAGCATGGGAATGCAGCTACCGCAGGATGTTCCGGCACAGGTTGCCGCCTTGATGGCGGGAACATCGGTGGCACCTTCACAGATCGCGCTGCAGATGGCGCCCTTCGTGACCGCATTGCACGAACAGATCTGCGCGTCGTCAGGCAGCGCACCCACGCCGATCTCGGCGCCGGCCGGTGCGATCAGCGAGGCCGGATCGGACGGCAGTTCCCGGCCAAGCATCGGACGCAAGGTGCCGTATGCGCTGGCATCTCCAACGAGGATCCCTCCCAAGAGGGTTCGCGCATCGTCGGATACCACCAGCTTGGCGTAGGTGCCCTTGGTGGCGTCATTGAAGACCACCTCGAGTGCACCCTCCGCGGCGGCGTGCGCGTCACCGAAGCTGGCCACGTCCACACCGAGCAGCTTGAGCTTCGTGGACAGGTCGGCACCAGGGAATTCCGACTCACCACCCAGGAGCCGATCGGCAACCACCTCGGCCGTCGTGTATCCCGGACCCACCAGGCCGTAGCAGCGGCCCTCGATAGCAGCCACTTCACCAATCGCAAAGATGTGCAGATCGCTTGTCTGGCAGCCGATATCGGTGAAGATGCCGCCACGTTCGGCCAGCTCCAGACCGCACTCGAGGGCAAGCTCGTCACGCGGCCGGATACCCGCGGAGAACACCAACACCGAGGCGTCGATTGCCGAACCGTCCGACAGCTGCACCGACAGCATGCCGTCCTCGGCCGTCTCGATGGCCTTGGTGGAGACGCTGGTGTGCACTGTCAGCCCGAGATCGGTCACCAATCGGCTCAGCAGGGCGCCACCGCCCTCATCGACCTGCAGGTGCATGAGTCGCGGATTGACCTCCACGATGTGTGGGGCCAGCCCCATGAGGCGCAACGCATTAGCAGCCTCCAGTCCGAGCAGTCCACCTCCGATCACGACGCCCGTAGCGCCGGGGGACTTGTCGGCGGCGGCCTTGATCGCGTCCAGGTCGTCCATGGTGCGGTAGACGAAGCAACTGTCGGCATCGCCGCCCGGCACCGGCGGCACGAACGGATAGGACCCGGTGGCCATGACGAGTGCGTCATACGCCAACACAGAGCCAGACTCGGTGCTGACCGTTTGGCCCGCTCGGTCGATGCTGACCACCCGGTCGCCGAGGTGCAGCGTTACCAAGGGGTCTTCGGTGTAGCCGTTCCCGCTGAGCGCCAACGCCCCCCGGTCCCAGCCATCGATGTACGAGGACAGCGCCACGCGGTCATAGGCGGCATCGGTTTCCTCGCCGAGGACGGTGATCTGCCACTGGTCGGTGACGTCCCGCTCGCGCAGCGCCTGGACGAATCGGTGGCCCACCATTCCGTGGCCGATGACGACAACATTCTTGTTCATGACTTTCACACCGCCACTTCGTTTTTGGAACCGGACATCGCCTGAATCGGTACACCCACCGGGCGCCGCACGTACGCATACCAGGTGACCGCGGCGCAGATGACGTAGAAGGCGAGGAACACCCAGAACGCCATGGTGGCCGACTTTGCGGCACTGAGGTACGAGGCACGCAGCACCAGGTTGATACCCACCCCGCCGAGCGCCCCGATCGCCCCCGCCACCCCGATGAGCGCGCCCGACATGGTTCGCGACCAGGTTTCGTCGTGACCGGCGCTGTGCGCCTTGGCGGCAAAGATCGACGGAATCATCTTGTACACCGAGCCATTGCCCAGCCCGGACACCACGAACAGAATGATGAATCCGATGACGTAGGCGGCCATGATGGCTCCAGAGGGTGCGCCGGCCGCGCGGTCATCGACCGTTCCCGCGGTCACCAGGATTCCCGCACCAAAGATCATCGCGACGAACGCGTAGAGGGTGATGGTGCCGCCGCCGATGCGGTCCGCGAGCCACCCGCCCACCGGCCGGGTGAGCGAGCCGAGCAGCGGCCCGATGAATGCGATCTGGGCCGCGTGCAAGGATGCCTGCGCCGCCGCCTGGGCCGGAGTAAGGCCGCTGTGCGTCAGTCCGGCAAGGAAGTTCAACTGCAGCACCTGGCCGAACGCGAAACTGAATCCGATGAACGATCCGAAGGTGCCGATGTACAGAAAGGCGATGATCCACGAATCCTGGTGTTTCATCACGTCGATAAGGGACCGGCCGTCGGTCCTCTGGTCGGCCAGGTTGTCCATGAACAGCGCCGCGCCCACGGCCGCACAGGCGATCAGCACGAGGTAGATCGCTGCCACCCAGTGCGGTGACCGGTTACCGGCGGTGGAGATGACGAGCAGGCCGATCACCTGAATCACCGGCACGCCGATATTTCCGCCGCCGGCGTTGAGCCCGAGCGCCCAGCCCTTGAACCGTTGTGGGTAAAAGGCGTTGATATTGGTCATCGACGAGGCGAAGTTTCCGCCACCAAATCCCGCGACCGCGGCCACGATCATGAAGGTGGTGTACGAGGTGCCGGGATGCGCCATGAAGTACAGCGTCAGGGCGGTCGGGACCGCCAGTACCAGGGCGCTGAAGATGGTCCAGTTGCGACCGCCGAACCACGCGGTGGCGAAGGTGTAGGGCAGCCGCAGCACCGCACCCACCAGGGTCGGCATGGCCACCAGGAAGAACTTTCCGGCCGCGTCGATGTGATACACGTTCTGCGGCATGAACAAAACCATCACCGACCAGATGGACCACACGGAAAACCCGACGTGTTCAGCGACGACCGACCAGATCAGGTTGCGTCGAGCGACTTTTGCGCCGCCGTTGTCCCAGGCGGCGACATCCTCGGGGTCCCAGTTCTCAATCCAGCGTCCGCGCCGTGCAATTGGGGCTGCTGCCGTGTTGTTCGCCATGACAGCACGGTAGAAAAATCTTGTTGCAGCGGCGCTGCTGGCGATGACCGAGCCATCACAACTCGCTCACATCAGTCTGTCATGTGACGGTGAGCAGACCGGCCTTGCTAGCCATTTCGTGGATTTACCAGGAACAATGCCTGCCCAGGTCACAACGAAGAGGCAAAGTGACGTGCGTTACAGAGTAAGCCTGACCAACGCCGCACTACGGGCCAGTCCCGGGAAGGACTGTGCCGACGAACGCGGGTGCAGGGCATGCACAGCCAGCCGGAAAATCAAGGCCCGCAACAGCATCTGCGGCCACTCCGGCAGCGTCGCCCAGCGTTCGATGAGACCGTCGTCGGCATCGCCCCACGACAGGGCGTCCACCACCGCGACGCCGGCCGCCCAGGAGGCAGGGCGCCAGTACGGCGTGATGTCGGTGATTCCGGGCGCGGCGGCACCCGCGAAAAGCACGGTGCCATAGAGATCTCCGTGCACCAGCTGCGGCGGGCTCTTGGTGGGCCGACGCAGACTCGCCAATTGGTTGATCAGGTCAATGGACCGCTGACCATCGGGAGATCCGGGTGACACGCGGGCCGCCGAGGGCCACGACTGTAGCGGCCGGTCTTCCCAGGCAGCGCGGTCGGCCGCGATGAACACGTCGACATCTGCCCAGGGCGCTACCGGAGGCTGGGTGAGGAATCGGGGGCGTTCCAGCTTGGACGTGGCCTCGTGTAGGCGCACCGACAGCGAGACCACCTCGTCGTGCCGGGGTTCGGGCGCGCCGGCAACGAATGTGTCCGCACGCCAACCCGATACGACGTACCGTCCGTCGGTGGATCGAACTGGCCGGGCCAACCGCACCCCGTCAACGAATAGCGTGTCGCGCACCTTGGCCGACCAGGCGGCACGGGCATGGTCGGCTACCAGTGACAACACCACTTCACCGCAGCGCCAGCCCCCCTCCCATGTCGGGCCCAGCTGGACTGGTTTGACGCCGCTGAGCCCGTAAGTCGCGAGCACGTGCTCGGGTGGGCGGTCCACAGTCACGCGGGATACGTTACCGCCTGCAATGACTTGGATTGTGTTCGCTCGGCATTCGTGTCGGCAGTCACAGGTGGCGTGTCCACCATATTCGGCTGTTGCTGGTCGCCAGTCGCTCAGTACATGACCATGTCGGGGTCCACCTGCTTGGCCCACGCGGCGATCCCGCCCTGCAGGTGTACGGCGTCGGCGAAGCCCGCCTTCTTCACGGCTACCAGCGCCTCTGCCGACCGGATCCCGGTCTTGCAGTACAACACCGCCTGACGATCCTGCGGCAGTTTCGCCAGCCCGTCTCCGGACTCGAGGCTCGACTTGGGCACCAACTCGGCACCGTCGATGTGCACGATGTCCCACTCCACGGGTTCGCGCACGTCGATCAACGTCACCTTCTTGTCGGCGTCCAGCATTTCCCGCAGCTCACGCGGGGTAATGGTGGAATCAGCGACCGCGGCGGAGGCCTCGTCGCTGATGACGCCGCAGAACGCGTCGTAATCGATGAGGTCGGTGATCTTGGGCGTCGCCGGATCCTTGCGGATCTTGATGGTGCGATACGTCATGTCGAGGGCGTCGTAGACCATGAGCCGGCCCAGCAGTGTGTCACCGATTCCGGTGATCAACTTGATGGCCTCGGTACCCATCACCGAGGCAATGGAAGCGCACAGGATGCCCAGCACGCCACCCTCCGCGCACGACGGGACCATTCCCGGGGGCGGCGGCTCGGGGTACAGATCGCGGTAGTTCAGGCCCAGTCCATCGGGCGCGTCCTCCCAGAACACTGAAACCTGACCCTCGAAGCGATATATGGAGCCCCACACGTAGGGCTTGTGCGCCAGCACCGCGGCGTCGTTCACCAGGTAGCGCGTGGCGAAGTTATCGGTGCCGTCCAGGATCAGGTCATACTGCTCGAACAGGTTCACGGCGTTATCCGGTTCCAGCCGCAACTCATGCAGCCGCACCTCGACGAGCGGGTTGATCTCCAGGACCGAATCACGTGCACTTTGGGCCTTGGACCTGCCGATATCGGACTGGCCGTGGATGATCTGGCGCTGCAGGTTGGATTCGTCGACCACATCGAACTCGACGATGCCGATGGTGCCGACGCCCGCGGCCGCCAAGTACAGCAGCGTCGGCGATCCGAGGCCGCCGGCGCCGATGACGAGCACCTTGGCGTTCTTGAGACGTTTCTGCCCGTCCACACCCAGATCGGGAATGATCAGATGCCGGCTGTACCGGGCGACTTCTTCGCGGGTCAGATCCGCGGCGGGACTTACCAACGGCGGCAATGTGGGCACCGTGACTCCTGTGATTCGGGTTCCTCTGGGCTGCCCAATAGGGCTACAGCTGCATCAACAGTATCCGGATGCCAACTCTTCCCCGAGCCAGGACTGGTCTCGCTACGGGATCGGATACGGCCAGGGATTAGTGCGGCAGGTCTTGCCGTCGGGCTTGATCGAATCGGCGTCGAATTTCGCGGCGTCATTGTTGTTGGTGCTGAATGTCTGTTGCATCATCACCGGCGCCAGCTGCTGGTCCTGTTCGCACGGTTCGTGGACCCGGTAACCGATGGCATGTCCCACTTCGTGGTTGATGACGTATTGGCGATACGACGTGATGTCCCCCTGGAACGGAACGGCCCCACGCACCCACCGCGCCTCGTTGATGAAGACGCGCCGGTCACCGTTCTCGCCGTATCGCGGGTTATAGCAAGAGGCCTCGAGCTGAATTTCGTATCCGCATCCCTCGCGCACCGTGGCCGGGGAGGTCAGCGAGATCCGGAAATCGGGTGTCCCCGAATCAATCCGGACAAAGCCGAACTGGGGATTATGTGTCCAGCTCTTCTGGCTGGCCAACGTCTCGGTGACCATGCGTGCAAAGAGGTCATCGCCGCCGAAACCCATGGTGTCGATGCCGTCCTCGACCTCGATGGTGTACGCGAAAACCTTCGCAGCGCCCGTACCGATCTGGGGCGTCGTGCCCGGCACGACATGCCAGGACTTAGCGCCCGCCTCCGTGAACGGCTCGCCCTCCGGCAACACACCGGTAGGCAGCGTCGCGTCGAACTGAGTGAGACCCTTGGGCGGGGCGCCGATGATGGCGTCACCCAACGCGCCGATCGACGGCGGATCGGCGACGGGCTCATTGGGGCCGGTAGCGCCCGCATGCGTGTACTCGCGCTCCGTGACGGTCTGATAGCCGACGAAAACGGTCAGCGCCACCAACAACGGGATCGCATACGCGCGCCAACCATAGGTGGAGATGAAGCGGCCGAGCCAGGTCTGCTTACGCCAGCGGCCGCGATCACGCCGATCGGAGCGGACGCGTCCGCTTCCCTCGGCGAGCGGATCGCGCTGTGCACGCAGTGGCTCGTACCGTTGGGAGGCCTCCTCCACGGGTAATCGACTCATGGATGAGCCGCTTGCCCGAAGACCTTCGGTCATGGTTTCTGGCATGGACCTACGATTATGCGCCCATTGATGCGGCTCGTAGGTCACCGGCCAAGAATGGCATAGCGACAGACCATCACGCCTCGGGCGCGCCGCCGGAGGCCAGGAGTACTGTCTGTAGTTCGGGTCCAAGCGGATTGGATGGCCGCTTGAGTGAGATCACGTAGGCGACCGAAAAGGCGCGTACGTGTAGAGGATATGAAAATGAGTGGTCTTGCGAATCTGCCCGGACGTCGAGGAAAGGCGAACTCGACTGTGGCGACGCAGGATTCGGCTCAAGGAAACACACGTCGCGGCGGGCGGCTGCCCCGCGATGAGCGTCGCGGCCAGCTGGTCGGTTCTGCCAGTGACATATTCGTCGACCGCGGCTACCACGCCGCCGGCATGGACGAGATCGCTGACCGCGCCGGGGTGAGTAAACCCGTTCTTTACCAACACTTCCCAAGCAAGCTGGAGCTGTATCTGGCGGTGTTGCACAAGCATGCCGAGAACCTGGTGTCCGGCGTGCGGCAGGCACTGCGCACCACCACCGATAACCGCCAGCGGCTGCGCGCCGCAGTGATGGCGTTCTTCGACTTCGTCGAGCACGACAGCCAGGGGTACCGGCTGATCTTCGAAAACGATCTGGTCGGCGTACCGCAGGTCACCGAGCGCGTCGAGGGGGCAATCAGCGCCTGCACTGACGCGGTATTCGACCTGGTCAGCCACGATTCTGGACTCGATCCGCACCACGCACGCATGGTGGCGGTCGGCCTGGTGGGCATCAGCCAGGTCAGTGCCCGCTACTGGCTGGACAACGAAAAGCCCATGTCCAAGGACGCCGCGGTCAACGCCACCGTCGGGTTCGCGTGGGGCGGGCTGTCACACGTCCCGCTGCAGCCCCTCGACTAGCTAGCCGCTGAAACCGACGCGACGCGCGTCGGCGACGCCGATCTCCACGTACGCGATCCTGGCGCCCGCGATCAGGTACTTGCGGCCCTTCTCGTCCGTGAGGCTGAGCACGTCCGACTCCTTGGCAAGTGCCGCGGATACGACCTTTTCGACGTCAGCCGGGGCCTGACCACTGGAAATGATCAGCTCGCGCGGGCTATCTGTGACACCGATCTTGATCTCCACAGGGCACCTTTCTAGGTCATTGAGCGTGTACTGCAGAGGTTAGCCCACGCCTTGCCTGCCGACACACCTCGGATGATCGCACCCGCCCGCGAGTCACAGCAGTAACATCAGTATCAAGTTTCACATTGAGAAGAGGCGCTGATCATGGTCGGTTATCGCGGAGATTCTCGGTACTCGAGCGACTACGAGCCCCACGAGGACTCGTACGACTCCGAGACGACCCCCCAGTACGCCGAGTACTCGGGGCTCGACGAGGACTTCGAGTACAGGTCGCCGGGTTCTAACGAGAACTGGAAATGGGTCGCGTCAATTGCCGCGGCGGTGCTGACCATCGCCGTGATCGCGACAGCGGTCGTGCTCAGCGGTGGCGACGACAAACCGCCGGCCGCCGCGATCACCACGCCCCTGCCCTCGCTGACGCCGGTGACCACCGCTCCTCCTCCGCCGCCCTCCGCATCGGTCGAACCGTCAACGACGACCGTGACGACGACGCCTGCGCTGGAAACACCAAGCACCGTCCCCTCCACGGAGGCGCCCCCACCCGAACCGCCGCCGTCCAACCCGATGTTGCCGCCGGAAGGCCAGCGCCCCATCACGCCCGCGGCGTTCGTGTATTACGTGACCGGCAACCAGACACCGGGCGACCTACTGACGATCACCTACACCGACGGAAACGGCGCAACGCGCACCGTGCTCGGGGCCTCGCTGCCGTGGACGATGATCGTGAACCCGAGCCCGGGGATCGTCGGCGGATCGATCACCGCGACGAGCTTCGCCAGCCAGATCAACTGCTCGATCAGCAACAGCGAGAACCAGATGCTGGCGGTGCAGAGCAACAACAACATCATCGCCCGCTGCGCCAAGTAGGGCTCTAATTAGCTGACCAGCGCTATCCCAGTCCGAGAACACCCATCCGCTCGGCGTGCGCGCCCTGCAACCGGTCGAAGAATTCGTTCAGGTTCCCCAGGCCAGCGTCACCGGACATCACCAGCTCGGCGAGCTGGTCGTGTCGGGCGAGCACATGCTGTGCTTGCGTGATCGCCTCACCCAGCAGTCGCCGCCCCCACAGCGTCAGCCGGTTGCGCTGCTGCGGGTTGTCCTTGACTGCCTGGCGCACCTGCGCGATGACAAACTCCGAATGCCCGGTCGTACCGAGCACCGACTTGAGCACCGCCACCGACTCGCCCGGCAGCGACGTAACCACCTCGCCGTAGAAATCGGCGGCCAAAGAGTCGCCGATGTACGCCTTGACCATTGCTTCCAACCAGGTGCGCGGCAGAGTCAGCGAGTGGTAATTCTCCAGCGTCTTGACGTACGGCCCCATCGCCGCCAGGACGTCAACTCCCCTGGCCTCCATGGCGTCTCGCAGGGCCTCGTAATGCCGCATCTGCGAGGCGGCCATGCTGGCAATCGCGATTTTGCTCGCCAAATCCGGCGCCATCTTGGCCTCGTCGGTCAACCGATAGAAGGCCGCGACCTCGCCGTACGCGATCACCGCGAACAGGTCGGTGACACCGGGAGGATCGACGTCCGTCGATGAGCCGCTTGCGCGAAGAGAATCAGGCTCAGTCATGTCTGAAACTCTAGTCGGGCCCCCACGCAGGAACGCCGATCCGCAAGGCAAACCACGGCGAATCGGAAAATCGCAGCTCACCCGCTACCATGGACCCGGGATGAAGGCCCTGTTTTCCAGGAAGCCAGGGAGTTCTCCCACGAGATATGTGCGTGCACGTGCCGCCCCTCGCCACTAGACGCGAGCCCGGCCCCGTCGAAATCCGACCTACCGATCGTGCGCGCTGAGCGAAACACGAAAGGTACGTACACAAACAATGAGCCATATCGAGCACACATTCGCCCAACTCGGCGTCCGCGATGAGATAGTCCGGGCCCTCCAAGAAGTTGGAATCGAGCACCCGTTCGCCATCCAGGAGCTCACCCTGCCGCTCGCCCTCGGCGGCGCCGACCTCATCGGCCAGGCCCGCACGGGTATGGGCAAGACCTACGCCTTCGGCGTCCCGCTGCTTCATCGCATCGCGACCGGCGTCGAGGACAGGCCGCTCAACGGCACCCCCCGCGCCCTAGTGGTGGTGCCCACCCGTGAACTGTGTATCCAGGTCTACGAAGACCTCACCAGGGCCGCCAAGCACCTGTCCGCAGGCGATCGCAACCTCTCCGTCGTGTCCATCTACGGCGGTCGCCCCTACGAGCCGCAGATCGAGGCGCTGCGCGCCGGGGCCGACGTTGTCGTCGGCACGCCGGGCCGCCTCTTGGATCTGGCCCAGCAAGGTCACCTGCAACTGGGCGGTCTGGCCATGCTGGTGCTCGATGAGGCCGACGAGATGCTGGACCTGGGCTTCCTCCCGGATATCGAGCGCATCCTGGCATTAGCCCCGGCGGCCGAGGCACGCCAAGCCATGTTGTTCTCGGCGACCATGCCGGACCCGATCATCACCCTGGCCCGCACCTTCATGAATCGACCGACACACATTCGCGCCGAGGATCCGTCAGCCTCGTCGGTGCACGACTCGACCGAGCAGTTCGTGTACCGAGCGCATGCGCTCGACAAGATCGAGCTGGTCACCCGCATCCTCCAGGCGGAGGGCCGCGGCGCCACCATGATCTTCACCCGCACCAAGCGGACCGCTCAGAAGGTGTCCGATGAGCTGGCCGAGCGCGGTTTCTCCGTTGGCGCGGTGCACGGCGACCTCGGCCAGATCGCCCGCGAAAAGGCGTTGTCCGCGTTCCGTTCCGGTGAAATCAACGTGCTCGTGGCAACCGACGTCGCCGCCCGCGGCATCGATATCGACGATGTCACCCACGTCATCAACTACCAGTGCCCCGAGGACGACAAGACATATGTGCACCGCATCGGCCGCACCGGCCGTGCCGGCCGCACCGGCATCGCGGTCACCCTCGTCGACTGGGATGACGTCGCGCGCTGGCAGCTGATCGACAAGGCGCTGAACCTCGGTGTGCCCGACCCCGACGAAACCTATTCCACCTCACCGCATCTGTTCACCGAGATGAACATCCCCACCGACGTCACCAGCTCGATCGGACCCAAGCTCGCCGACGGTCCGAAGAAGCGTCGCGAGCCCCGCGCCGAGGGCGACAAGCCCAAGCGCGACCGCAGCCGTCAACGCACCCGTGGCGGCAAGACGTCCGACGATTCGGCTGCCGAAACGCCTGCCCCGGTGGCCACCGCAGAAGGTGACCAGCCTGCTCCCGCCCGCCGTCGTCGCCGGCGTCGTAGTCCGGCAGCGACAACCGCATCGGCGTGATCGCACCGGAGCGACGCACCCGAGCCGACATCATCGCGGCAGCGGTGATTGCCGTGCTGGTCGTCGTCACCGGTACGACCATCTGGTGGACCAGTGACGCTCACGCCACCGTCAGCCGTCCCGCCGCCGGGGATATCAAACGTCCGATGACCGCCACCCGGGTTCCCGACTCGGTGCGAGAACTGTGGTCCAGCGCAAGCGGCGCCACGAAGGCTCCGGTGCTCGCGGCCGGTGCTGTCGTCAGCGCCGACGGCCACGACGTGGTAGCCCACGACCCGGTAACCGGCGCACAGCTGTGGTCCTACGCACGCCGCAATCTCGATCTGTGCGGTGCCGTCGGGTTCGTCGACGACGCGGTGGCGGTCTATCGGGACGCGCGCGGCTGCGGCCAGGTCACCATGATCGACGGTCAGACCGGCCGTCGAGGTGCATTGCGCAGCAGCGCAAATGATCCCAAGGTGTCGCTGTCGACCGACGGCACCT
The DNA here is from genome assembly GCA_050701835.1 of Mycobacterium sp. Classification (GTDB taxonomy): domain Bacteria; phylum Actinomycetota; class Actinomycetes; order Mycobacteriales; family Mycobacteriaceae; genus Mycobacterium. Next base: position 187,990 of record JBOGDC010000035.1, read on the forward strand.
ACGTACTGGCCCTAGGCAGTACTCGCCTCGAGCTCTGGCGTTCGGACATGGTGCGCACGCTGGAGTACGGACGGGTCGTGGCTCCCCTGAACCCCAACAGCCAGCCACGCGTGGACTGCACGCTGAAATCGGGAGCCGTCGGAGCGAGCGTCCTCGCGGTGCTGGAAACCTGCCCGCAGGACGCAACCTTGCGGCTGACGCTGCAGAAGCCGACCCCAAAGGACAACGACAAGCCCGAGGAGCTCTACTCGGCAGTGCTGCCGGGCGTCGAACGCGGCTCCGCCGCCAAGGTGCTCGCGGTGGCCGACACCAGGTCGGCCGTCTACTTGCCGGGGACCCACAATGAGCTCGTTGTGTTCGACGACCACGGCACGCGGGTCGGGGCGACGGCGCTGCCCGGCGAAGTTGTCCAGTCGAATGCCGCCACCCAAGCCGGCGACGTCATCACCTGGTGGACGGGCAACCAGGTGCTGGTGATGAGTGCCACCGACCTTGCCTACCGGTTCGTGCTGCCTACCACCCGAAAGCCCTTGGGACCGGGCACTGCCATGGCGGGCGAGCTACTGATCCCCGTCCAGGGCGGTATCGACGTTTACAACATGACCACCGGAGAGTTCCGGAAGTTCATTGCGGTGCAACGTGATCCGGCCGACGAGAAGGGCCCTATCGTCAGTGCCGTAGTGGGCAACACCGTGGTAGAGCAGCGAGGCTCACGGATCTTCGCGTTGGGATAGCGACGCCGGGAGCCTCAGTCCACGGGCGGTGTGAAGGTCGGCATGGCTTTGCCGCTCTTCCAGTGCTTCATCAGACTCTGTGCCAGCTCACGGTAGGCCAGCGCACCCTTGTTCTTGCGCCCCGCCAACACCGATGAACCCGACGCGCTTGCCTCTGCGAACCGCACTGTCCGTGGAATCGGCGGCGCCAGCACCGGCAGCTCGTAGCGATCAGCCACATCCAACAAGACATCTCGACTGTGCGTGGTTCGCGAGTCGTACAGGGTCGGCAACGCACCCAGCAGCGCCAGCCCCGGATTGGTGATCTGCTGAACGTCGTCGACAGTCCGCAGGAATTGACCGACACCTCGGTGCGCCAGTGTCTCGCATTGCAGCGGCACCATTACGGAGTCGGCCGCCGTCAATCCGTTCAGCGTCAGCACCCCGAGAGAGGGTGGGCAGTCGATAATCACCACATCGAACTCGTCACCCAACGACTCCAGTGCCCGTTTCAGCGCATACTCACGCCCTGCCCGCATCAGCAGCATCGCCTCGGCACCCGCCAGGTCGATGTTCGCAGGTAGCAGCGTCAGATCCTCGCTCGTGGTGACCAGCGCTTCCTTGATATCGGCCTGCCCCAGCAGCACCTCGTGCACTGAGACCCCCAGCCGGTCTGGGTCCTGCCCCAGCGAGAACGTCAGGCAGCCCTGTGGGTCCAGGTCGACCAGCAGAACCTTCTTACCTGCCTGCGCCAACGCGGCGCCCAGCGAGGCCACGGTCGTGGTTTTCGCCACCCCGCCCTTTTGATTGGCTACCGCCAGCACCCGAGTCACGTCCACATACTGGCATGCCGGACCTGATCGCGACGGGAGTCGGTACGGCACAATCAAGTGCGTGTCCGCTCCCCAGCACCGAATGTTGTTGCTACGTCACGGCGAAACGGAGTGGTCAAAAATCGGTAGACACACCGGGCGCACCGATCTGGACCTCACCGAAATCGGCCGCGCCCAAGCCGTGGCGGCACGCGAGGTGCTCAACGATCTTGACCTGGTCAATCCGCTGGTCCTCAGCAGTCCGCGCCGACGCGCAATCCAGACGGCCGAGCTGGCAGGTCTCACCGTGAGTGCAACCGAAGAAGACCTCGCCGAATGGGACTACGGCGACTATGAGGGTCTGACCACCCCGCAGATCCGCGAGCATGACCCGGGCTGGTTGGTGTGGACACACGGATGCCCCGGCGGCGAGTCCGTGGCTCAGGTACAGGTCCGCGCCGACCGCGTGATCACCAAGATTGCCGCCGAGCTCTACCGACGCGATGTGCTTCTGGTCGGCCACGGCCACTTCTCGCGCGCCCTCATGACGCGGTGGATAGACCTGCCCCTCGAGGAGGGGACCCGTCTCGGAATGGCCACGGCCTCGGTCGCCGTGGGCGGGCACGAACACGGACAACGCCAGGTCGCCGCACTCGGGCTGACCGGGTATCGGCACCCGGTACCGTCAACCTGACCATGACGGCCACCGACCCCACCGCCCGCCCACATTTCGTGATGTCGCGGGCGGCCGAGGCGTTATACGCATACGGCCATGAGACTGCTTACGACGATGTCGCCGCGGCCGCCGCGAAGCTGCGCACCGGACGCCATCAAATCCTGGTGGGCGCACTGCCTTTTGACGCCTCGCAACCGGCAGCGCTGACGGTTCCGGTGACGATTCAGCGCGGACAGCCCCAAGAGTTCTACGGCACCATGCCGAATATTCATGTGAAACAACAAATTCCAGAGCCATCCGAACATCTACGGCGCGTCGCCGACGCCGTAGAGGTGCTCCGCGACACGAACTCCGGGCTTTCCAAGGTGGTTCTTGCCCGCGCCCTCGAACTACATGCCGACGCACCGGTGGACGCATTGGTGCTGGCCCACCGGCTGATCCGAAACGACCCCGAAGCCAACAGCTTTTGCGTCGACCTCTCCCCCGCCGGCGACCGGTTCCGCGGCCACACGATGGTGGGCTGCAGTCCCGAACTGCTGGTGGAACGTCGCGGCGACATGGTGATCTGCCACCCCTTCGCGGGGTCCGCCCCACGCTCCAACGATCCGTCACTGGACCGGCGTAGGGGCGAAGATCTCGCGGGCTCGCATAAGGACCGACACGAGCATTCCGTGGTGATCGACCAGCTGCGCGAAGACCTCGCCTCGTTGTGCGTCGATGTCCAGGTCCCACCGGAGCCCACCCTCAGCCGTACCGCCGCGCTCTGGCATCTCAGCACATCGATTAGCGCCCGGTTGCGTCAAAGCTCCACCACTGCGCTCGATTTGGCGCTGGCACTGCACCCGACGCCAGCAGTATGCGGCACCCCCACCGAGGCGGCGGCGGACCTGATCGCGCGCATCGAGGGTGACCGGGGGTTCTATGCCGGCGCGGTCGGCTGGTGCGATAGCTCCGGGGACGGCCGCTGGGCCGTCTCGATCCGCTGCGCCGAACTGTCGGCCGACGGCACCTCGATTCGCGCCTATGCCGGTGGCGGTCTGGTGGCCGAATCGGACCCCCAGGACGAACTGTCGGAGACCACAGTCAAATTTCGGACCGTGTTGAGCGGGCTAGGAGCCGAGATCGATGAGCCGCATGCGCGAAGAGAGTCCAGCAAGTGAGTAGCACCCAGATCCGTCGCGCCACTGAGGCCGACGTCCCGGCCATCGTCGGGCTCATCGAGGGCCTCGCAGAGTACGAGAAGGCACGTGACAAGTGCCTCATCACCGAGGATCAGCTCCGAACGGCGTTATTCGGCTCGGCTCCAGCTCTTTTCGCACATGTCGCCGAGGCCGACGGAGTGGTGTGCGGCACCGCCGTCTGGTTCCTGAACTTCTCTACCTGGACCGGATGTCACGGCATCTACCTTGAGGACCTCTACGTCACACCCGAGCAGCGAGGCACCGGTCTGGGCAAGGCGTTGTTATCGGCGCTGGCAGATGAATGCGTGGCCAGTGGCTACACACGACTGGATTGGGCTGTACTGGACTGGAATACGCCGTCTATCAAGTTCTATGACTCGCTCGGCGCCACGCCGCAATCCGATTGGATCACCTACCGGCTATCGGGCCCGGCGTTGGCTCAGCTGGCATCGGAGCGCTAGTCGGAGTCGCTGGCGCCCGTCTCGTCACCGGCAGCCCATAACTGGGCCGATGGGCTGAACAGCAGCGCCAACGCCGCAACCGCGACGATCGCGATCGGAACTCCGAGCGCGGGCTGATGGGATCCCACAGCCGCGTACCACGCGACGGGAAGCAGCAGCAGCTGCATCATCACGGCGATCCCTCTGCCCCAACGCTTCCCCACGACGAGCGCCAGACCTCCCGCCAGTACCGCGGTGCCGAATATCGCAAACCAGACCGCAGTGCCATACCCGTTGACCAGATGCTGGTCGGCGCCGGAGGCTGCGCGCACCACCAGAACGACCGCGATCACGAGCCCCACGGCGCCTTCACCGGCGACGATCATCCCGGCGCGGCGGATGGTGCTCGGAGCGGCTGTGGTCACGCGCTCAGCCTATGTGGCCTCGTCACCGTCGCGATGAGCAGCTTGCGCGAAGAGCATCAGGCTAGGCTCATTCCCCGTGCGTGCGGTCCTCATCGTGAATCCCAATGCCACATCAACGACAGCAGCCGGTCGTGACCTGCTGGCTCATGCGCTGGAAAGCCGTGTCCACCTACAAGTTCTGCATACCGACCACCGCGGGCACGCCAGCGAGCTAGCCCGCCGTGCGGCGGATGAGGGCGCGGCGGTGATCGTCGTGCACGGCGGTGACGGCACCGTCAGCGAGGTGGTGAACGGGCTCCTCGGGCAGCCTGGGCACCCGGCACCGGGACCGCTGCCCGCCATCGCGGTGGTACCCGGCGGTTCGGCCAACGTGTTCGCACGGACGCTGGGCATTTCCGCCGATCCCGTTCAGGCCACCAATCAACTCGTCGACCTCCTGGACGAACACCGCCGCGACCAGCGGCGATGGCGCCGGATCGGTCTCGGGCACTGCGGGGAGCGCTGGTTCATCTTCAACGCGGGTATGGGCCTGGATGGCGAGGTGGTCGCGGCGATGGAGGCCCATCGAGACAAGGGCAAGCAGGTCACCGCGGGGCGCTATGTCACGCGCGCAGTGCTGAGCTTCTTCCGCGCCGCGCGGCGCAACGCGACCCTCACCGTCGAGCTGCCCGGCCGCGAACGGCAAGAGGGCATTCATTTCGCCTTTATCTGCAATTCCAACCCGTGGACGTACGCCAACACGCGCGCCGTCTGGACGAATCCGGGCACTGGCTTCGAAACCGGTCTGGGTGTGTTCGCCTCGAAGAGCATGAACGTGCTTGCGAATCTCCGCCTGGTCCGGCACATGGTGGGGGCGCCGCGGCCCGACCGTCCGGCGGGCCGCCACCTGCTGCGCGAGGATGACGTCCGGTGGGTGCGGGTGCATGCGTCGGCGCCCATCGCCACGCAGGTCGACGGCGATTTCTTCGGAATGCGCAGCGACCTGACCTTCACCGCTGTACCCGACGTTCTGGACGTCGTGGCCCCGGCAAATCCCGCCGGCCCGCCCGCTTGAGACCAAGAATACGCGCAATAGCGTTGGGCGCCAGCCCGTTCCGGCCACAGCCGACTCACAGGCGCAACGCGGTCTACGTCACACCGGGACCGGATGGGGTGTACTAGCCCGTGTAGTCGTGCCTCAACAGCCACGTGACGTTACTCACGGGTAGGAGTATGCGACCTGCGAAAACGGGGAAATATCGCCAGATTCAAGGCGGAGATCAGTCGAGTGTAGTACAAACGAATATGGCGGCCGACAACGCCACCCCTGAGTGAGATTGACCACGTGTTAACTCACGCTATTGACATCTGCTGAGCTTGTGAAACGATCGGAAGCAACAGTGCAGAAACATTTGGTACGCACGCGTTAACAGCCGAAAAACATTAAATTCCGTGCGCTCGTGGCGCGCACGCTACAAAGGAGTGCACAACTATGGATTGGCGCCATAAGGCGGTCTGTCGTGACGAGGATCCCGAGCTGTTCTTTCCGGTGGGAAATAGCGGACCGGCCCTTGCCCAGATCGCTGACGCAAAGATCGTCTGTAACCGCTGTCCGGTGACGACCGAATGCCTTACCTGGGCGCTTGAGTCGGGCCAGGACGCCGGTGTGTGGGGCGGCCTCAGTGAGGACGAACGACGCGCACTCAAGCGTCGCAATGCTCGCGCTCGCGCTCGCACCGTCGTCTAACGACGCAGCAGTCAGAACCCGGCACAGAAAATTTGGTGCCGGGTTCTTTGCTGCCCAAAGGCTTTCGTCAGGCCATCAAACGGGCACGTCGGCCCAACGGCACCCGCAGCACCGCATTCGTTCCGCCGTCGGGATCGCTGCGCATGTCCAGTGACCCGTCGATCTCCGCCGACACCAGCGTCCTGACGATCTGCAATCCCAAGCGATCCGATGTCTCCACGCTGAATCCGTCGGGCAAACCCCGACCGTCATCGTGCACGACCACATCGAGCCAGCGCGCCGACCGTTCGGCCCTGATAATCACCTGACCCTGGGCGCCCTCTTCGAAGGCGTGCTCAATGGCGTTCTGCACCAGCTCGGTGATCACCATGATCAGTGGCGTCGCGCGATCGGAGTCGAGCACGCCGAGCGCACCCTCACGGGAAACACGCACCTTGGTATCGACTGTGGCCACATCGGTCATGATCGGCATGATCCGGTCGATCACCTCATCGAGGTTGACCTCCTCGTCCACCGACATCGACAGCGCATCGTGCACCAGAGCGATGGATGACACCCGGCGCACCGACTCGAAAAGCGCTTCGCGGGCTTCATCATGCTGCGTACGTCGGGCCTGCAGCCGCAGCAGCGCCGCCACCGTCTGCAGGTTGTTCTTCACCCGATGGTGGATCTCGCGGATGGTGGCGTCCTTGGACAGCAGCGCACGGTCGCGCCGCTTGACCTCGGTCACATCGCGGGTCAGCAGGAGCGCCCCCACCGATGCTCCGCGCGCATTGAGCGGCAGCGTGCGAATAAGCACCGCGGCACCGCGTGCGTCAACCTCCATGCGCATGCTGGGACCGCCGGCCAGCACATCCCGAAGGTGCGCCGCCAGCTCCTGCCCCTCGAACGGGTCAGAGATCAGCGGTTTGGTGACGTCCATGAGGTTGTGCCCCTGCAGATCGCTGGCCAGGCCCATGCGGTGATAGGCCGACAGTGCGTTGGGGCTGGCGTATTGGACCCCGCCAGACACATCGAGACGGATGAAACCGTCGCCCACACGGGGGCTGGAGCGCGACATGGCCTGATCGGCCACATTCGGGAAGGTGCCCTCAGTGAGCATCAACAACAGGTCGCCCGCGCATTCCAGGTACGCCCGCTCCAGCGCCCCCTTCTTGAGCCGGGACGCCAATGCGGTCTGATGAGTCAGCACCGCCACGGTCCGGTCGCCGCAGCGCACCGGCACTGCCTCCACATTGAGCTCGGAGGCGTGCTCGGTCAGATCCGATTCGCTTTCACGCTCAATGGAACCCGTCGTGAACGCCGCCTCCACCAAGGGAACGTCCGCGACCTTGGCCATGGTGCCGACGGCATCATTGTCGATGATGGTCGGCGCTGTATTCGGTCGGCATTGAGCGACGCAGACGAAGGCGCCGTCATCGCGGTGCACCCACATCAGGTAATCGGCGAAGGACAGGTCGGCAAGCAGCTGCCATTCGGCGACCACGGCATGCAGATGATCGACCGCTTCGCCGGGCAGCATCGTGTGCTCGGCAAGCAGATCACCGAGAGTGGACATGCACGCTCCTCATGGCAATCAGACTCTTATGCATAGGAAACTGGCCGAATCGCAACGCGTAGGTCTCTCGCGGACGAAGTTCAGTCGTCGATAACGGCGATCAAGTCGCCGGCCTGGATCACATCGCCCACCGAGACGCTCACGTCACTGATGCTTCCCGCCACCTCGGCCAGCACCGGAATCTCCATCTTCATGGACTCCAGCAGGACAATGGTGTCGCCCACGGCGATCTGGTCACCCTTCTTGACGAGCACTTCCAGCACGCTGGCCACGATCTCGGCGTGTACTTCCTCGGCCACCTGCGCGCCACCTCGCTCTCGTCAAACATCGTTATCACCGGTCATCAGTATCGAACCACACGTACGGCATCCACGCGTTCAACCACCCTCACCGGCATGAGAGACTGGATACATACACCGGCGCGCACGACGCGCAGCTGGCATGTTAACGGGGTTCACGCCCCGGCCCCATTCGATCGTGAAGGAGAATCCCATGGCCAAGCGTGGTCGCAAGAAGCGCAGCCGTAAGCACAACGCCGCCAACCACGGCAAGCGTCCCAACAGCTAGCGCTAGGAGTTCTCGGCCCGCTGCTCAACGAGAGTGGTCTGAGTGATCTTCAACTTAAGACGCTCACGTAGCCCGTCAGGTGCCTTTTCTCCACCGCACTTGCGGGCTACGAGTGTTTTGATCTGCTCTTCAATCCCGTAATGCTTGAGGCAGCCGGGGCATTCTTCGAGATGATGCCGCAGCCGCGCGCTGTTCTCCGCGCTGCATTCACCATCGAGGAGGGTCCATACCTCCGCAATCACCTCGGCGCAGCCTGAAACTTCGCAGTTGCCCGATTTCTTGAGTTCACCGTCGGTCATGCCCGATCCTCCGCAAGCTCATTGTTGCGCAGGAAGCCGCGTTCTTTGGCCACTTCGGCCAGCATTTCGCGCAGCTGGCGGCGGCCGCGGTGCAGCCGCGACATGACCGTGCCGATCGGGGTGTCCATAATCTCGGCGATCTCCTTGTACGGGAAGCCTTCGACGTCCGCGTAGTACACGGCCATCCGGAATTCTTCCGGCAGCTTATTCAACGCTTCTTTGATTTCGTCGTCAGGCAGTCCATCGAGCGCCTCGATCTCCGCTGAGCGCAGCCCTGTGGAGGTGTGCTCGGCGTTCGCGGCCAGCTGCCAGTCGGTGATCTCCTCGGTCGGATACTCCGCCGGCTGACGCTGCTTCTTGCGATAGATGTTGATGTATGTGTTCGTCAGGATTCGGTACAGCCACGCCTTCAGGTTGGTGCCTTCTTTGAAGGTTCCAAACCCGGCGTATGCCTTCACCATCGTTTCCTGTACCAGGTCCTCGGCATCCGCGGGATTTCTGGTCATCCGCAACGCAGCGCCATACAGCTGGTCCAGCAGCGGTAATGCGTCACGTTCGAAGCGTGCGCTCCGCTCGGCCTCGGTCTCGACGTGAACTGCCTGATTCGCGGCGTCTGCGGTCTCTGTCACGACGGTCCTTTCGGTAGCGACACCGACCATACGGACCGGCACCGACATCGGACGTTCGAGGCACGCCATTGTCACCTGCAATACCCCTTTTCGTGTTGAGGACCATAACCTGCCCGGCTTTGCGGACAGACTTCTCAACACCGACACATGCCGGGGTATTTCCCAACGTATCGCCACTGTCAACTGGAAATTCACTGGACCACCCACGCTACGGTCCCAGGTGTGAGTTCCAAGGCCGCCAAAGCTGCCACTCCCGCCGTCGCCGCACTCAACGCGGCGGGAGTCGACTATCAACTGCTGCCTTATGCCCATCGCCCCGGTGAGAGCGCGTTCGGCGACGAGGCAGTTCGAGCTCTGTCGGGTCCCGGATCGGGGGCCGTGGAGCCTGCGCAGATATTCAAGACGCTCCTGATCTCGCTGGATCGCGGACCGGATCTGGCGGTAGCGGTCATCCCGGTGCCTGCGTCGTTGTCGCTCAAGGCCGTTGCGGCCGCTCTCGGCCGAGCGAAGGCCACGATGGCCGACCCGGCGGCCGCTGAACGCAGCTCGGGTTATGTGGTCGGTGGCATCTCGCCGCTCGGACAGCGGAAACCGTTGCCCACCGTCATCGACGCGTCGGCCCTGACCTGGGATCGCATCCTGTGCAGCGCCGGGAAGCGCGGACTGCAGATGGCTCTGGCTCCCACCGATCTGATCCGGCTCGCCAACGCCGTGACGGCACCCGTCACAACAGGGTGATCTGCTCCCCCGCGCGTTCCGTCACCGCGCCTTCCGGGACCAGTAGTTCCGGCCCGTTGTTCGCAACACTGTTCACCAACGATGACACCTGACGAGTTCCGATGCCACTGGCGGCACCGACGGTGTGTAGCAGGCTCTCATCCAGACCGTTGTCCGGGTCCAGCCAGCGGTCCCACAGTTCGGTACCCAACATCAACGGCATCCGGTCGTGGATCTCCTGCAGCGGGCCGACGGCATCGGTTGTCACGATCGTGCAGCTCAGCAGGGGCGCAGCGTCCTTGGCGGGCTTCCACACCGACCACAGCCCCGCCGCGAACAATCGCGTCCCGTCGTCGACGCTCATGTAAAACGCCGCCTTGGCGCCTTCCTGTTTGCGCCACTCGTACCACCCGTCCATGGGCACCAGGCAGCGTTTCGACTGTGCAGCGGTGCGGAATGTGGCCGCAGTAGTGAGGCTTTCCGCCCGGGCATTGATGAGAGGCGCCCCCTTGGTCTGGGGGCGGCCGTCCTCCCGCGGCTTGGTCCAGGTGGGCACCAGTCCCCACCGCATCGCGCGGATGCGACGGGTGGCAACGTCCCCGGGCACGCCATGCCGCGCTACGACCGTGAGCACCGGATCGGTGGGTGCGACGTTGTAGTTCGGGATAGTGGGCAGCTGCCGCGAAGAGCCGGATGTCTCCGTTGCCGTGCTTACCTCGTCCACCGCATCGATCTCCCCGGCGAGCAAGGCCGGGTCAATCGTCACTGCGTACCGCCCGCACATATGACCATCGTGCCACCCTGCACCGACACCACAGTTGCTCGTCCGGGAGAATAGGCCCGTGACGAGCGGACACTGGCAGGCACCGACGATCGATGTTCCCGTCAACGCGACCATCACCATGCCCGGCTCGAAATCCCAGACCAATCGGGCATTCGTGCTCGCGGCGCTGGCGGCGCGCGAGGGTGGCACGTCGACGGTGTCCGGTGCCCTGCGCAGCCGCGACACCGATCTCATGATCGGGGCGTTGCGTGCGCTCGGATGTGATGTCGCCGGAGAAGGCACCGACCTGACGGTCTCCCCCGGATCGGGCGCCGGCGATGCGACAACGGTTGACTGTGGGCTGGCCGGGACAGTACTGCGTTTCCTGCCACCAGTCGCTGCGCTTCGCCACGCCCCCACCATCTTTGATGGTGACAAACAAGCACGCGCCCGCCCCATTTCCCCTCTGCTGGACGCGCTGCGTTCAATCGGGGTAGGCATCGACGGACAGCACCTACCGTTCACCGTGGCCGGCGCCGGCCGCGTGCGGGGCGGTGAGGTCGGCGTCGACGCTTCGGGCTCATCCCAATTCGTTTCCGGCCTACTACTTTCCGGTGCCGCATTCACCGACGGACTGACTGCGGTGAACACCGCCGACGTGTTGCCCTCGGGCCCACACGTGACGATGACGGTGACAATGCTGCGCGAGGCCGGTATCGCGGTGGATAATTCGACCACCGGCCGCTGGCATATCGATCCGCAGCCAATTCCAGCACACCACTGGGTGATTGAGCCGGATCTCTCAAATGCGCTGGCCTTCATTGCGCCGGCGTTGACAACCGGTGGCACGGTGCGCATCACCGGCTGGCCGCGCCAATCCACCCAGCCGGCACGCCAGATCGAAGACGTGGTGCGCCAATTCGCGCAGACCGTCTCGCTGACGGATTCGCATCTGGAGGTCACCGGGCGGCCTGCATACGGCGGTGTCGATCTGAACCTCGGCGAGGTGGGTGAGCTGACGCCCACGGTGGCGGCGCTGGCCTCCCTGGCCGAGCCCGGGAGCATCTCCACGCTGCGCGGGATCGCGCACTTGCGGGGACACGAAACCGACCGACTCAAGGCGCTCGCTCACGAAATCAATTCTCTCGGTGGACAATGCGAGGAGACTGCGGACGGGCTGCGCATCGTCGCCACCGGCCTGCACAGTGGAGTGTGGGGCTCATACGCGGATCACCGGATGGCGACCGCAGGTGCCCTCGTCGGTCTCAAGGTGCCCGGTGTTTCCGTCGACGACATCGCCACCACCAGCAAGACACTGCCCGATTTCCCCGGCATGTGGGCCGACATGCTCGCTCAGGCCGGCAGTAGCGCCTCTTGAGTCCCCGCGAGTACGACGAGTCCGACGCCCGCATCCGGCCGGGCAAACGCTCGCGGCCTCGCACCAAGAACCGACCCGACCACGCCGATGCGATGCCCGCGATGGTGGTCACCGTGGACCGCGGTCGCTGGGGCTGTGTGTTGCATGACGACCCCACCCAACAGGTCACCGCGATGCGCGCGCGCGAGCTCGGCCGCACCCCAATAGTGGTGGGCGACACAGTGAGTCTGGTCGGTGATCTGTCCGGCCGCCCCGACACGCTGGCCCGGATCGTGCGGCTGGAGGAGCGGCGGACGGTGTTACGTCGCACTGCCGATGACACCGACCCCTTTGAGCGCATCTTCGTGGCCAACGCCGATCAGCTGCTCATTGTGGTGGCGGTTGCCGATCCACCTCCCCGCACCGGCCTAGTGGAGCGGACGCTCATCTCTGCCTATGCCGGCGGACTCACTCCGATCCTGGGGCTCACCAAAACCGATCTCGCCGATCCCGACGAGTTCGCGGCGCAGTTCGCGGATCTCGACTTGCAGGTCATCAGGGTGGGCCAAAATGACCCTCTTGAACCGATCCTGGACACCCTGACCAACCGCGTCACCGCGCTGCTCGGACATTCCGGAGTGGGCAAGTCGACGTTAGTGAATCGTCTTGTCCCCGAAGCCCATCGGGCGACGGGTGAGGTGACGGGCGTCGGTAAGGGCCGTCACACATCGACACAATCGGTTGCGCTGCCGCTGCATCCGTCGGGCTGGGTAATCGACACCCCGGGTATCAGGTCGTTCGGCTTGGCCCATATTCGCCCCGCCGATGTCCTGGCCGCGTTCAGCGACCTGTCCGAGGCCATCGAGGAATGTCCGCGAGGCTGTCAGCACCTTGGCCCGCCGGCGGATCCTGAGTGCACCCTCGATGAGCTGACGGGCGCTTCCGCCCGGCGGGTGATCGCCGTGCGCCATCTGCTCGGTGTGTTAACAACGGCCTAACTCTTGGTTGCGAAGCCCTTCTCGGATCGCAGGATCAGCGAACGCCGATTAGCGTTTCCATCAGTGGCTGAGATGGATCAGCCAACTGAAGGGTCAGGGGTTACGAGATGACAAGCTACGTCCGCAGAATCGCTAGTCTGGCAGCCGTTCTCGCCTGTGGTGTCGCCGCCTGGGCCACCATGTGGCTCTCGGTGTCCGGCCTGGGATAGTCCCCCCAACGCAAACAAACGTAGAAACCCCCGGCACCGTGAGGTGTTCGGGGGTTTCTACGTTTTCTCGTTAGACCTTGTGCCGCATCCGACGCCGTTCGCGCACCGCGGCGAAGGCAGACTTCAACCCACCGCGTTCGCGGGGCGCCAGCTCATTGAACATCTTGACGCTCCGCGTTTCCGGCGCGTTGTCGGCCGTGTACTTCAGGTACTTGTCGGGCAGCGACAGCTTGGCGATGGTGCGCCACGCCTTCCCGTACTGCACGGGGAACGATCCCGTGGTGTACGGCAGGTCGTACTTGTCGCACAGCTCACGCACCCGCACCGATACCGCGGCCAGCCGATTGCTCGGGAGGTCCGGGAACAGGTGGTGTTCGATCTGATAGCAGAGGTTGCCGCTCATGAATGCCAAGGGCCGTCCGGCCGTGAAGTTGGCGCTGCCCAACATCTGCCGCAGATACCACTGGCCTTGCGTCTCGTGCTCCAGGTCCTGCTTGGTGAATTTTTCGGCGCCGTCCGGGAAATGCCCGCAGAAAATGACCGCGTTGGACCAGATGTTCCGGATCACGTTGGCCACCGCGTTGGCAGTGGCGGTCTTGCGGTAACTGCCCGCGGGCGAAAGGGCGCTCACCGTGGGGTACAGGACGTAGTCCTTGGCCACCTGCTTGCCGATCTTGGCAAGCACCTCGTCTCGTTTGGTCGTGAACTCTTCCTTGTCGGCGCGCCCCTGCGCCACCTTGCCGAGCTCCAAATGTTGTGCGCCAACACCCCATTCGAATAAGAGCATCAGCAGCGTGTTGTACGCCAGGTTGCCCAGGTTGAAGGGCGTCCACTTCTTGTCGCGGGTGATGCGCAGCAGCCCGTAGCCCACGTCGTCATCCATCCCCAGCACATTTGTGTACTTGTGGTGGATGTAGTTGTGCGTCTGCTTCCAGTGCGAGGACGGGTCCACCATGTCCCACTCCCAGCTGGAGGAGTGGATCTCGGGATCGTTCATCCAGTCCCACTGGCCGTGCATGACGTTGTGGCCGATCTCCATGTTCTCGACAATCTTGGCCACGCCGAGTGTCACCGCTCCGGCCCACCAGGCCGAACGCTTCTTGCTCGCCGCCAGCATCACCCGACCGCTCAGCTCCAGCGTCCGCTGCGCCGCGATGGTGCGACGGATGTAGCGCGCGTCGGTGGCGCCGAGCGACTCCTCGACATCACGGCGGATGGCATCCAGCTCGTGCCCGAGAGCCTCGACATCGGCCTCGGTGAGGTGCGCGAATTCCTGGATATCCGATATCGCCATGCTTGAGCTCCCTTCGCCGGTTCCTGGCTACGATAGCGTAACCTACGGTTCCGTAGGTTACTAGGTCGTTAACCTCAAACGTCGAGCACGCAATCGCCCGAAGCTGCGGAAACGCAGGTTTGAATGCGCGTTCCGGGCTCGTACTCGGCGCCGTTTCGCAGGTCACGGGCGTGCCCTTCGAGCAGCGGCACCACGCAGGTCTGACAGATCCCCATCCGGCAGCCGAAGGGCATCTGCACACCGGCGTCCTCGCCCGCCTCCATGAGCGACGTGGCCGCATCGGCCGCGCGCTGCTTACCGCTGCGCGCGAAGGTCACCAGCCCGCCCTGGCCGTGCGGTGCGGCGCGGGAGACCGCGAACCGCTCCAGGTGCAGCAGATCGACGATTCCCGCGTCCGCCCACGCTCGCTGCGCATCATCGAGCAGCCCCTCGGGGCCGCATGCCCATGTCTGACGCTGCGCCCAGTCTGGCACTTCGGAAGCGAGCGATGAAAGATCCAGACGCCCTTGAGTTTTCGTTGTCCGCAGCTGATAGTGATACGACGGATGTGCATCCGACAGCGCGGCGAGTTCACCGGCGAACATCACGTCGTCCTCGCTCGGCGCGGAATGCAGGTGCACCACATCGGGCAGCGGCAGACCCGCCGCCGCCGACCGCCGGACCAGCGTGCGCAGCATCGACATCACCGGCGTGATGCCACTGCCGGCGGTGATGAACAGGACCGCGGGAGGTGCCGGATCGGGGAGCACGAAATTGCCCTGGGGGGCGGCCAACCGCACGATCGTGCCGGGCTCTAGGCCGTTGACCAGGTGCGACGACAAGAAACCCTCGGGCATCGCCTTGACCGTGATGGTGATGGTGCGACCCGAACCACCGGCATGCCGCGGAGCCGAGGTCAGCGAGTACGACCGCCAACGCCAACGGCCGTCGATGAGCACACCGATGCCCACGTACTGCCCGGGCTCGTAGTCGAAGTGGAAGCCCCAACCCGGCTTGATCTCCAGGGTGGCGGAATCGCTCGTCTCCTTACGGACGCTCACCACGCGCCCGCGCAGCTCGCGAGCCGACCACAGCGGGTTGGCCAGGCTCAGGTAATCGTCGGGCAGCAGCGGCGTGGTGATACGAGAAGCCAAGCCGCGCAACATGTTTACTGCCACATGGCGTGACTTGGGAGTGCCAGAAGCAGACGCGTCGAGCCAGGAACCCAGTTTCACAGCCGATGACCTTCCATTGACGAAGGAGATGCCCAGCGAGGCGTAACCTACGCTACCGTAGGTTACTGGCCGGAAACAGGCCAATCGGGCACGTCATACGGCCTACAGCAGGTCAAGCAGGAATGGTAATTCTTGGGTCGCGTACCAGGCCAAATCATGGTCTTGCGCATCTCCGACCACCAGCTCGGCGTCCTCGTCACCCAGATCCGCGGCATCGATCACCTCGGCTGCCCGCACCACAGCCGGTTCGGCCGCCGCCAAATCCACATGCGCGGCCACCACGGACGACATCGGCACCGGACCGCCCAACCGGACGACCGCATCATCGAGATCGGGACGCAGCGCCGCATCGTCGGTATCGGCGACGAGCACCGCCCGGCGGGCAGGCAAGCCGTCGCCACCGTCGTGGTCTGCCAGCAGCCGCAATGAGGCCAACGCAGCCTCCCGCATCGCCACCTCGGATAGTTGGTCCTCGTCGCCCGCGGAATAGGCCTCGCGCAGCGCCGGCGTCACCGCAAAGGCGGTGCCGTTTGTTGGCCACAGCTCGCCGTCGGCAACCAGTCCTCGGAGCATCGAGAGCGTCACGGGAATGTAGACCTGCATTACTGAGCCGCCTCCAATAATTCATCCAGCGCCTCGGTGATCAGCACCGGGATCATCTCGACATCCGGCATCGCTTCACGGTCGGCGTTGATTCCGTAGTACACGACGCCGTTATAGGACGTCAGCCCGATCGACAACACCTGATTACGCAGCAGCGGTGGCACGGGGAAGATCTCTGCCAAGCGCGCACCGCCCAGGTACATCGGGGCTTGTGGCCCAGGCACATTGGTCACCAGCAGGTTGAACAGCCGGTTAGGCAGTGTGCTCGCAACCCGTGCCGCCAGCGCGTGCAGGGTGGGCGGTACGAACCCCGAGAGCTCTGCCATCTTTGGCACATCCACCAAACTGAATGCCGCAGAATGCGATTCGGTAGCGTGCGCGATCTGCGACAGGCGCACCACCGTGTTGCCCTCCCCAACCGGGAGGTCGACAAGGAACGGTGACACCTCGGTGGTCGCGGCCCCCTCGGCAGCGACATCCAGGTCGCCGTCCCGGTACACCGACATCGGCACCATTGCCCGGATCGTCGTCGCAGGAGTGACAGGCTCTCCCCTGCTCAACAACCAATTGCGCAGCGCCCCAGCAATTGCCGCCAACACGACATCATTGACATCGCAATCGTATTTGGCGCGCACCCGTCGGTAGTCGGCCAATTTCGTGGTCACCACGGTGAACCGCCTGCTGCGCGACACAGGCTGATTGAGTGGACCGCGCGGGGCGGTGCCGCGAGCTGCGGTGCGCACCACCTTGACCATGCGATCCCCCAACTCGCCGATCTCGCCGGTCAGCGATGCAACGTCGGAGACCGTGTTGCGCACCGCCTCAAGCCGCGCACCGGGACGCGCCAACCATTCGGAGACCGCACCTGCGATCAGCTCATTGGAGCTCGGCTCATGCTCCGGAACCCAGATGTCTTCCTCGAACTCCGGAGTACGGGCAGTCCGGTCGAACATGGCTTGCCCGAGCTCAAGCGCGGAATTGCCGTCCACGAGCGCCTGATGCGTCTTCATGTAGATCGCCAATCGGTTCTTGGACAATCCCTCCACCAGGTACATCTCCCACAGCGGCCGCGACCGATCCAGTGGGCGAGATGTCAAGCGCGCCACCAGATCTTGCAACTGTCCGTCACTACCCGGGGAGGGCAACGCCGACCGGCGAATGTGGTAGGTGATATCGAAGTCGACATCGTCGAGCCAGACCGGACGAGCCAGACCAAACGCGATTTCCTTGATCTTCTGTCGGTAGCGTGGAACTTGCGGGAGCCGACTCTCCACCAACGCGAGAAGCTCCTCGTAGGTGAAGCCTCCCCGGGGCTTGCGGATAATCGCCAACGAGCCGACATGCATGGGAGTGGAACTGTTCTCGCTTGAGTAGAACGAAGCGTCAAGCGCGGATAACCTGCTCACCACGACCCGCGCCGCCTTCCCCTCAAAATCTCGCCACTTGCAACAGCGGCGCCGCTGCGCCAACCCTACCCTGGCGCCCTGGACATCGGCTGTGCGATCATGATCGGCAACGATCTGCCTCTCTCCAGCAGAGCAAATGTGGGGGCTCATTCACTGGAGGGGAAATGTCTCATCGCTATGTCACCCGGGTTGCTGATTACGAACCCGCACCGGTGCTGGCCAGCTTGCCCGCGGCATGCCATTCGCCGCGGCCCGGAAAGTTGCATCAAACGCGGACCCGACCAGCGGGTATCGAGCGGCAAGCACATCTGCGCGAGCAATCTCCGCCGCCTCAGGCGGTCGCGTTCGCTGACGCCGCAATGCGCCGCGTACTCGAAGCCATGGACCGGCGCCGACCGATAGTTCAGCTACGACCGCTACTCGCCGACGGGCCTCTCAGCGCGGTCATGGCCCGTTCGGCCCGCACGCCCACCACTACCGCGGCACGGCTCAATAAGATCCGGGTGCGCGGCTGCGGGGACGACGCCGCGGAGATCTTCGGAACGTTCCACCGTGGCGGTCGCATCAGGGCGTTCGCGGGACGGATTGAATACACGCGGGGCAACTGGCAAGTGGCCGCCCTGCAGCTCGGCTGACGACTCTTAGCGCTTGCGGCGCGACCGCGCCGGCTTGGAGGTGCGGCCCGAGTTACGCGCGGCTTCCCGACGCTCACGCCGGGTACCGCCACCCGAGGCCCCTGCTTCGCCGCCGCTTTCATGACGCGACTGCGCCGATCCGTCCTCCGCTGGACCCGAGTACGTCAGCTCCGGAGCGGACTCATCCAACCCCTTCGCACGCAGCGCACGTGGCGCCTCGTCGGTTGCGACGGCGCCTTGCGCCGCGGCAGAGGCGAATTCGGCCAGTCCCTCAGGTGCGGCGGTCGGCGCAACGGCTGGCTCTGTCGGCGACTGCACCTCGACGTTGATGTTGAACAGGAAGCCGACCGACTCCTCCTTGAGGCCGTCGAGCATGGCCCTGAACATGTCGTAGCCCTCGCGCTGGTACTCGACCAGCGGATCGCGCTGCGCCATCGCCCGCAGGCCGATGCCCTCCTTGAGGTAGTCCATCTCGTACAGGTGCTCACGCCACTTACGGTCGATCACACTGAGCAGAATGTTGCGCTCCAGCTGCCGCATCGAGCCTTCACCGGCGAGCCCGTCGATCTCGGCTTCCCGTGCCACATAAGCCTTCTTGGCGTCGTCGAGCAGAGCAGCCTTGAGGTCGGCCGGGCTCAGCTCATCGGCATCACCGTACTTGTCAGAGGCGATCAGTTCTTCGGGAATCAGGCCCACCGGGTACAGCGTCTTGAGTGCGGTCCACAGCGCATCGAAGTCCCAGTCCTCGTGGTAGCCCTCGGCGGTCGCGCCATCGACGTAGGCAGCGATGGTGGCGGTGATCATCTCTTCGATCTGCGGCTGCAGATCCTCGCCGTCGAGGATGCGGCGGCGCTCGGCGTAGATGACCTTGCGCTGCAGGTTCATCACCTCGTCGTACTTGAGGACGTTCTTGCGGACCTCGAAGTTCTGCTGCTCCACCTGAGTCTGCGCGCTCTTGATGGCGCTGGTGACCATCTTGGCCTCGATCGGCACATCGTCGGGGACGTTCATGCGCGTCAGAATCGTTTCCAGCGCAGCGCCGTTGAAGCGTCGCATCAACTCGTCGCCCAGCGACAGGTAGAAACGGGACTCACCCGGGTCACCCTGACGTCCGGAACGACCACGCAGCTGGTTGTCGATACGCCGCGACTCGTGACGTTCCGTGCCCAGCACGTACAGGCCGCCGGCCTCCTGTACCTCCTTGGCCTCGGTCTCGGCGGCATCCTTGAACTTCTGCAGCGTCTCGTCCCAAGCGTCCTGGTACTCATCCGGGGTCTCCACCGGGTCCAGGCCCTGTTCGCGAAGGTGCGTGTCCGCCAAGAAGTCCGGGTTGCCACCCAGCACGATGTCGGTACCACGACCGGCCATGTTGGTGGCTACCGTGATGGCGCCGCGGCGGCCGGCCTCGGCGATGATGCGGGCTTCCTGCTCGTGATACTTGGCGTTGAGCACGTTGTGCGGGACGCGCCGCTTGGTGAACTGCCGCGAAAGGTATTCGGAGCGTTCGACACTCGTGGTACCGATGAGGACGGGCTGGCCGTTCTCGTACCGCTCGACCACATCGTCGACGACCGCGATGTACTTGGCTTCCTCGGTCTTGTAGATGAGATCCGATTGGTCCTTGCGGACCATCGGCCGGTTGGTCGGGATCGACACGACACCCAGTTTGTAGATCTCGTGGAGCTCGGCCGCTTCGGTCTGAGCGGTACCGGTCATGCCGGAGAGCTTCTCGTAGAGTCGGAAGTAGTTCTGCAGGGTGATGGTGGCCAGCGTCTGGTTCTCGGCCTTGATCTCCACCCGCTCCTTGGCCTCGATGGCCTGGTGCATGCCCTCGTTATAGCGGCGGCCAAGCAATACGCGACCGGTGAACTCGTCGACGATCAGGACTTCGCCATCGCGCACGATGTAGTCCTTGTCGCGGTTGAACAGCTCCTTAGCCTTGATGGCGTTGTTGAGGTAGCTCACCAACGGCGAGTTGGCCGCCTCGTACAGGTTGTCGATGCCCAGCTGATCCTCGACGAACTCCACACCGACTTCGTGGATACCGATAGTGCGCTTACGGATGTCCACCTCGTAATGGGTGTCCTTGTCCATCAGCGGGACAATCCGCGCGAACTCGGGGTACCAGTTCGAGGCTCCATCTGCCGGGCCGGAGATGATCAGCGGGGTACGGGCCTCGTCGATGAGGATCGAGTCCACCTCGTCGACGATGGCGAATGCGTGTCCGCGCTGCACCAGCTCGTCGAGCGAGTGGGTCATGTTGTCACGCAGGTAGTCGAAGCCGAACTCGTTGTTGGTGCCGTAGGTGATGTCGGCGTTATAGGCCTCGCGCCGCTCCTGCGGGTTCATCTGCGACAAGATCACGTCGACGCTCAGGCCCAGGAAGCGGTGTACACGGCCCATCCACTCCGAGTCACGCTTGGCCAGGTAGTCGTTAACCGTCACGACGTGCGTGCCCTTGCCTGCCAGGGCATTGAGGTAGGCGGGCAGCACACAGGTCAGGGTCTTGCCCTCACCTGTTTTCATCTCGGCGACATTGCCGGCATGCAGCGCGGCACCACCCATGACCTGCACATCGAAGTGACGCTGGCTCAGCACCCGCCAGGATGCCTCGCGGGCGACGGCAAATGCCTCGGGCATCAGGTCGTCGAGGGTCTCGCCCTTCTCCAGGCGTCCCTTGAACTCGCCGGTCTTGGCGCGCAGCTCGTCGTCGGACAGCTTCTCTACGTCGTCGGACAGGGTGTTGACGTAATCGGCCACGCCTTTGAGACGCTTGACCATGCGACCTTCACCAAGGCGCAGCAACTTCGACAGCACGTCAATATCCCCTGTACTCGTTAGGACTTGTCAGACTTCAGCGAGTCCCATCGTAGGCGCCGCCCGCCGGGGCAGCCTCCACGGACTCGGCGCCGATAAGAAAAGTCCCCGCACCCGGTGGTGACCGGAATGCGGGGACTTCTCGGCGCGGTGTCTTCGCGCCCTACTCCCCGAGGCGTATCAGGCCGTAGTCGTAAGCGTGTCTCCGGTACACCACGGACGGGCAACCGGTGGATTCGTCATGGAACAGGAAGAAGTCGTGACCCACCAGCTCCATCTCATACAGCGCATCATCGACCGTCATCGGCTTGGCGGGGTGTTCCTTGGTCCGCACTATCTGACCCGGACCGTGTCCGTCATCGATCTCGACACCGTTATGGCTGTGCGCACCGTTCGTCGCGGCGGGAGGCGTAAAGGCATCGGCCGGGAGAACCTTGGTGGCCTCGGCGAGCGACACCGGTGTCTTGTCTCCGTAGTGGACCTTGCGACGGTCACGGTCTCGGCGCAGCCGGCTCTCCAGCTTGGCAGCCGCGGCCTCCAGCGCGCTATGGAAGGTATCCGCACATGCCTCGCCCCGGACAACAGGTCCACGGCCCCGCGCGGTGATTTCCACGCGCTGACAGACCTTCTTCTGGCGACGGTTACGTTCGTGTTCGAGTTCTACATCAAAGAGGTAAAGGGTTTTGTCGTAACGTTCCAGACGGTTCAGTTTGTCGTTCACAAAGATTCGGAAGTGGTCGGGTATTTCTACGTTTCGCCCCTTGACGACGATATCGACTTGGGCTGTCCGCTCCCCGTCCTCGATAGCAACGGATGCCTTTGATGTACTTGACAACTCATACCTCCGGTACTGACAGTGCGCTCGCGCTCAACATGCCCAATGGGATGAAAATGTTGGCGGTACACATGTTTGATGTTTGAAGTACGCCGGAGTCGCCTAAAACACTGAGACGGCAGCCCGCCAGCGCTGGGGTAGGTAACCACCTCCTCCGCCGTGTGGGACGCAGGCGTTCCGTGTTGGTGGGTGGTCTCAATAAATTGAAGAGCCACCCGAACGTGGAACGTTCATAGCTTGTTGGCCCCGACGGTAGTCCGTGTTCACGCACCTTGCCACCGATTCGCAAGAGTCGTTTCGAGATCGTCACACGATTGTCAGGAGTAGGTCAGCGTAAGTACAGCCGCGACGCGAAAACCGGCTGTTCGCAACACTCGTACCGATTCGGCGGCGGTGGCCCCGGTGGTCACCACATCGTCGACCAGCACCAATTCGCCTTCCGGGCGCGGACCTCGGCGCAGCGCGATGCGACCCGTCACGTTGCGCTGCCGAGCAGAAATGGACAATCCAACAGAATCTCGCGCCCCCATCGTCATGCGCAGCATCGATGCAACGCGCACGCCCGGAATCCGCGTGGCGACGCAGGCGAGCGCCGTCACCGGATCTCCACCACGACCGCGCGCCGAGATCCACCGGGTAGGGGCCGGAACCAACGTCACGGGCCGATCGACGAGACGCCATCGCAGGAGTTGGTCCACTCCCCTCATCAGCGCTAGGCCCAGAGGAAGGCTGAGGTCGCGGCGACCGCGGTCCTTCATCGTCACGATCGCGTGACGGCGGATCCCCGCGTAACGCCCCAGCGACAGGATCGGCACACCGGGGTCCACCCGTGTCGTCACTACCACGGGTTCTGCGGTGAATGCACCAGCGCAGGCTTCGCACCAGCGGGTTGAGGGTGCCCCGCATCCGCCGCAAGCCAGCGGCAGCACCAAGTCCAGCATGCGATGAAGTCTGCGTGCAGGGTCCGACAGGCTGGGTGTCCCGACTCAGAGCGCGGCGACCAACCGTTCGATCTGGCTGCGGTCCAGCACCTCGACAGTCCCGTCGGGCAGTCCAAGAATCCGGTCGGTAGCAATGCCGTAGAGCCGCTGACGCATGACCGCCGCATCGATCGCCTGCGCGCGTGCCCGCATATCCGGTACGGCCATGATGCGTTGGACGATAACGCCCATATTCGCCGCGAAGCCCTGAATCATGTCACCGACTCCCTCGGGATCGAAGGTCTCGAAGGCCCCCTCTGCGACCCCCTGCGCGATCACGCCGGTGAGCACGGGCCGAAACTTGTCCTCCCAGATCGCCGAGATCCTGCGCAACAATGGCTGGTTCTCCGGACGCAGCATGGACGACATCGCTGCAAGGCTGTCCGGCGCACCCAAAGCCATCTTCACCTCGTAGCCCGCCCGCAGGCCCGCGTTCAATCGCTCCAGTGCACCGCTACCCGGTTCGGTGAAGGCCGGGCTCAGCGCCTCGAATGCCTGACCCGCGCTACGCTCGGCCAGCGCGGCCACCAATGCCTCCTTGGAGGAAAAGTAATGGTAGAAAGCGCCTTTCGAGATTCCCGAGGTCGCGATCAGATCATTGAGGCTGACGTTTTCGTAGCCGCGGTCCACGAATAGGGACATCGCCAGATCGAGCAGTTCGATCCGACGCGCCTCCGGATGTCTCACCACGCGCGGCATGTCGATATTGAATCAGTCGGTCGCGGGCTTCTTGATCCAGCCGACGTACGTCAGATACAGGCCGACGACCGCCATGAACAAGAAGAAGACGCGAACCGGCCCGACGGCGGGTACCGAGGCGTCGACCCCTTGCTGCATCACCTGAGGGAATGCCAGCAGGACGAATCCCCGCAGTGCCAGGAACCAGCCGAAGAGCGAGATGATCGCCGGTGCGAGCCCCCTCCAGAACTGGTGGAAGGCGATGATCATCAGTCCACAGAAGAACAGCAGGGCACCGAACAGCCATGACCACATCGGGTCCTTGAAGAAGCTGTTGCCCAGGAAACTCAGGTCTCCTGCGCGCACGGCGATGGTCGTGGTGACCGTGGCGACGAATGGGCCGATGACCCGCGCAAAGGCATGTGTGCGTTGGGCCGGGTCGGTCGCGGTGGACACAGTTGTCATGTCATCGGCTCCTTCCGAATGGCCCGACTAGACCACTGGTCGGTATGTTAGACCACTGGTCGGTAAATGCAAGTGGCCCTCTGCAGAACGCCAAACTGCCCGCAGCATCTGACTAGGCTCGAATTCATGGAGACCCGGACAGCACCTGCCGATCCCGATGTCTTGACCTCACACCTGCGTGTTGCGCTCGACGGGCGATTCAGTCCGACACGCGACGCCGCGCGCGAATATCTGAACCGCGCCGACCTGCTTCCCGATCCCTCGTTGACTCTCGAGGAGGCACGGGCGCGATCACTGCGCATCATGCGCGAGCTGGTTCCACATGGGTTGCCACAGGCTGGATTTCGAGAGGAACACGGCGGCACCGGCGACGTCGGTGCCGCGATCGTCGGCATCGAGATGCTCGGCTACGCCGACCTCTCGCTGATGGTCAAGGCCGGCGTGCAGTGGGGCCTGTTCGGCGGCGCGATCGAAAACCTAGGCACCGCTTCCCATCATGAGCGGTACGTCACCCCGCTGATCAATCTCGACCTGCTCGGCTGTTTCGCCATGACCGAGACCGGCCACGGCTCCAACGTCCAGGCCCTGAAGACCGTCGCCACCTACGACAACGAGAGCGGCGATTTCGTCATCAGCTCCGAGGGAGATCTCGCACGCAAGGACTACATCGGCGGCGCGGCTGAGCACGCGACCGTGGCGGCCGTTTTCGCGCAGCTCGTCACCGGCGGCCCCGGCGAGGAGGCAACCGGCCGCGGAGTGCACTGCTTCGTGGTGCCGATCAGGGACGCCGACGGCCACGACCTGCCCGGAGTCACCACCAGCGACTGCGGATACAAGGGCGGCCTAGCCGGGGTGGACAACGGGCGGATCGTGTTCGACAACGTGCGAGTGCCGCGAGTCAACCTGCTCAACCGCTACGCCGACGTCGCCGAGGACGGCACCTACAGCTCCCCCATCGAGAACGAGAACAAACGGTTCTTCACCATGCTGGGCACCCTCATCCGCGGGCGGGTCAGTGTCGCGG
Organism: Mycobacterium sp.; assembly: GCA_050701835.1. Classification (GTDB taxonomy): domain Bacteria; phylum Actinomycetota; class Actinomycetes; order Mycobacteriales; family Mycobacteriaceae; genus Mycobacterium. The sequence continues at coordinate 213,011 of JBOGDC010000035.1, forward strand.
CGACCTCGGGAGCGGCCGCCCGCAAGGCGCTCACCATCGCCTCGCGGTATGCCTTGGTGCGCAAACAGTTCGATGCTCCGGACAGCACCGACGAGGTGATCATCGCCGACTACCTGGTACATCAGCGCAAGCTGCTGCCCCTGATCGCAAGGTCGTACGCGCTGGCGTTCGCACAGAACGAGCTCACCGAAGAGCTGCATGAAGTACAGACCGCCACCGAGGTGGACGGCGACCGCCAACGTCAGCTGGAAAGCGGCGCAGCGGGTTTGAAGGCAATGACCAGCTGGCATGCTCAGAACGCCATCACCGTCTGCCGGGAGGCATGCGGCGGGGCCGGATACCTCGACGCCAACCAACTCACCATCCTGCGACGTGACATCGATGTGTTCACCACCTTCGAGGGCGATAACACCGTGCTCACCCAGCTGGTGGCCAAGGAGCTGCTCTCGGCCTATGCCGATGACGTTCGCGGCCTCAATGCCGTTGGTTGGACCCGGTTTATCGCAGGAATGGCGCGTGACGTCCTCCTCGAACGCTCCGCGGCGCGGCAGGTCATCCAGACGATCCTGGACTCCTCCGACGAGGACGTCGAAGAATCCGACCTCAGCAATCGTGGCACTCAGCTGCGCCTGCTACGCAATCGCGAGGATCACCTGCTGCGCACCGCGGCAACCCGGATGCAACGTGCCCAGTCCGACGACGAAGACCCCTTCGAGGTCTTCAACTCGGCGCAAGACCACATCCTTAAGGTCGGCTCCGCCCACACCGAACGAGTGGTGCTAGAAGCATTCATCACCGCAATCGACAGCTGCGACAGCCGATCCGCGCAGGAACTGCTGGAAAAGGTGTGCGACCTGTTCGTCTACAGCGCGCTCGAGGCCGACCTGTCATGGTTCCTGATGCACCGGCATGTGTCGACCGAACGCGCGAAGGCGATCCGGCGCGGCGTCAACCAGCTGTGCACCGACCTGCGCCCGCATCTGCGGGAACTGGTGGACGCGTTCGGAATTCCCGAGGCGCTGCTCGCCACCGAGATGATCGCCGAAAACGACTCCGAGACCGAGGTTGTGGCGGATTCGTCTCCCACAATTTCGCCATAACCTCGGTCTCGATGGGTAGATCTAGATCTAACCGGTCAGCACCGGCATCGCCTGCGGCACCATGAGCGGGCGCACCTCGACCCATCTCTCCTCGGGCGTGCCCAGTCCCGTCAGCTGCAGCACGCCGCGTGCGTCGGCGATATAGATCATCGACGGCGAGGCAACAACCGTCGACACCGGCGTCAGGAGGTTCCGGTCGTCCAGATCGGAGTTCACTCCATCGAGATTCACATTGGCCACCAGATGCGATCCGTCGTTGCGAGCCACCGCGAGATCGTCACCGGTCCGCCAGGCCAACGAAACCGCCGAAGTCCCCAGGCCGTATCCGAGCCTGCGCGGCTGCACCAATGCGTAGTCACCGCTGTCAGTCTGTACGACACTCGCCAGGACGACCTTGCCGTCGATGATCATTGCGGCGCGAGTTCCATCCCGCGACAGCGCCAGTTCGGTGATCTGCTGACCTTTGTACTTGTCTTCCACCGCCGACGACTCAACAGGCAACACCGCCACCATCGAGGTCGTCGCTTCCTGGATGACCCGGACCACCCTGCCGCCGTCGATGACCACCCACACAGCGTCGTCGAGCGCCCAGGTCGGGCGGGTCAACGTCTTGCCACCGACAGCCTCGCTGCCATTCGCACCGTTGGCACCCACCCACAGCGACATCGCAGGGTCGTCTCCGGCCTGCACGCGCACCACCGACGCGACCTGACGCCCGCTACGCGATAGCGCGGCCGAAACTTGGTTCCCCACTTGGCCGAATGATCCACGTATCGGCGTCGCGGTATCGCGGTCCACAGTCACCATGGACCCGTTGAGCAACCCGTACAGACCCACCCCCGCGCCCTCCGACGCGCCGGGATCGGTGGATGCGACATTCTGAGTGCTCCAGCCCTGCGCAAGCTGCTCATCGAGCGGGGCGCCATTGACCTGCAAGACATAGGGTCCGGCGATGCCTGCCCGCGAGAGAGTCCAAATCACCTGCGCAGCAAGGAACTGTCGGGTACGTGGATCCGGTGTCAGGTCACCCTCCAGCTCCACCCGCACGCCGCCGTACCCGCGCCCCACGTCCACTCTGCTGCCGTCCGCACGCGTCACCGGACCACGCAGCCGTAGGCCGTTCAGGTGATTGCGTACCGCCCCACCAAGCTCGGGACGCGGACCGGACAACAGCTTGTACACCAGCTCGGTGGCCAACAGATCGGGGTCTGCGACCGCCACATAACGCGGGTCGGGCACCACCGTGCGACCGGCGGGGTCGGCGAAATACACGGTGTACCGGCGATAGGTGGCCTGGAACTGGGCCCAGTCGAGAAACACGCCGGCGGGTAGCGAGTCAATTCGCCACTCGCCGTTGACCTTTGTCAACGCGAATTGCGGAGCTTGGACGTCACCCTGGGCCGTTTCGAACACCCCGATATCGGACAATGTGCCCAGTTTGTTGGCACGCACGTTGATCGTCCACCGGTCGACACCACGCTGGTCGGCGAACACCGGCGACTCGATGAGCACCGCGTCGCCGGCATCATCCCAACCCCGCGAAGCGGATTCGGTGAGAAACTGGCGGGCCGCACGGTGCCGATTCGACGGGTCGGCGGTGGCCTTCAGGAATTCGCGCAGCACCGTTTCGGGTTCCATCCCCGGTGTCGGCGCGGGAACTCCCGGCGGCGCGGGGCGCTGCACCGTTCCGATGGCCTGCGGTGAGGACGAGGACGGCACTCCCGCACATCCGGTGAGCACGACCGCCAACGCGGTCAGGACGACCGCCGCCCGGTAGATCATGACGACTCCCGCGCGTGCTCGGCCTTGTCGCCCGAGGTGCGCATCGGCGTCGTCTCCTGCTCACCCGGCAGAGGCCCCCTCGGAACCGGCCGGCGCACACTCGAACTCGGACGGCTGATCGGGTTCAACGGAAGGGGGCTTGTAGTCACTTTATGCCCGCGGACCAACGGCACCGTCAAGCGGAACAATGCACCGTTGCCCGGCTCGCCCCATGCCTCCAAACGTCCCTGGTGCAAGCGCGCGTCCTCGACACTGATCGCCAGCCCCAATCCGGTGCCACCGGAATGGCGCTTGCGCGACGGATCGGCGCGCCAAAACCTGTTGAACACCAGCTTTTCCTCGCCGGGCCGCAGGCCGACCCCGTGATCCCGCACGGTGACGGCGACACTGTCGACATCGGCGGCCATCCGGATGGTGATGGGCTTGTGCTCGCTGTGGTCGATCGCGTTGGCGACCAGGTTGCGCAGAATCCGTTCCACGCGACGAGGATCCACCTCGGCGATGATTTCGCTATCGGGCATATCGAGCTCTACCGTGGTGTCCAGCTCGTCCGCCAGGTGCTTGACCGAAGCCACGACGGTTTTGACGGTAGTGCGCAGATCCACCTGCTCCACGGCCAGCTCTGCCACACCGGCATCGTGCCGGGAGATTTCCAGCAGGTCGGCCAACAACGTTTCAAATCGATCCAGCTCGTTGGTCATCAACTCGGCGGAACGCTGCAGCGCGGGATTGAGCTCTTCCCGGCTGTCGTAGATGAGGTCGGCCGCCATCCGCACCGTGGTCAACGGTGTTCGCAGTTCGTGGCTGACATCAGAGGTGAAGCGGCGCTGCAGATTTCCGAACTCTTCCAGCTGCGTGATCTCTCGCGAGAGGCTTTCCGCCATATCGTTGAAGGACACTGCGAGGCGCGCCATATCGTCGACACCGCGCACCGGCATGCGTTCGGACAGATGCCCTTCGGCGAATCGCTCGGCGATGCGAGAGGCCGACCGCACCGGCAGCACCACCTGACGGGCGACCAGCAGGGCGGCCGCGGCCAGGAGCACCAGCAGCACGATGCCCCCGGTGACGATGGTGCCGCGCACCAGCGAAATGGTGCTTTCCTCATTCGACAGTGGGAACACCAAGTACAGCTCAAGTGCGGTGACGTTCGATGTCGTCGGCGAGCCGATGATCAGCGCTTTACCCGAGAAGCCCTCGGTGTGCACCGTCGAGTATTGCCAAGTGACCTGGCCGGCCTTGACGAATTCACGCAGCGGGCCCGGGATTTGGTTGGCGGGGCCCGCTGAGGTCGCTGCCCGGGGACCGTCGCCGGGAACCAGCAGGACGACGTCAAAGGCGCCGGCACTTCCGCCGTCGGAGCCCTTGTTGCGGTTCAGCAGCTGATTACGAGCCAGCTCCAGGCTGCTCTGCAATGACCGGGTTTCCTCGCCGCCGACATCGTCGCTGACGATGACGCGCGCACGCTCGATCTCTTCCCTCGCGACCCGAATCTTTGATTCCAGGATGCGGTCGGTCACCTGGCTGGTGAGCACGAATCCCAGGATCAGGATGACGAGGGAGGACAGCACCAGGTTGGACACCACCACCCGTACCTGCAGGGAGCGGCGCCAGGTGAATCCGACTGCTCGACTCAGTGCCTTCAGTCCGCGAAGCAGTGGTGCCCATCGCCGCTGAATGCGCCGTTTCGAGCTGAAGATCACGGGGGTCCGGCCTTATATCCCACTCCTCGAACGGTCAACACCACGGTCGGATTTTCCGGGTCCTTCTCGACCTTCGCCCGCAGACGCTGCACGTGGACGTTCACCAGCCGGGTATCGGCCGGGTGACGGTAACCCCACACCTGTTCGAGCAGCACATCACGAGTAAACACCTGGCGTGGTTTGCGTGCCAGCGCCACCAGCAGGTCGAACTCCAGCGGTGTCAATGAAATCTGTTCTCCGCCCTCACGCGTCACCTTGTGGGCGGGCACATCGATCTCGATACCCGCGATGTTCAGCAGCTCGGCGGGCTCGTCGTCGTTGCGGCGCAACCGGGCGCGGATGCGGGCGACAAGCTCCTTCGGCTTGAAGGGCTTCATGATGTAGTCGTCGGCGCCGGACTCCAGACCCAGCACCACGTCGACGGTGTCGGTCTTGGCAGTGAGCATGATGATCGGCACACCGGAATCGGAGCGCAACACTCGGCACACGTCGATACCGTTCATCCCGGGCAGCATCAGGTCCAGCAGGACCAGATCGGGACGCAGCTCCCTGACGGCGGTGAGCGCCTGAGTACCGTCGCTGACCACGGCCGTCTCGAAGCCCTCCCCGCGCAACACGATGGTGAGCATCTCCGCCAATGACGCGTCATCGTCGACAACAAGGATTCTTTGCCTCATAGATCCCATCGTGTCACTAGATCGTGACAAAACCGGGGTACCAAAGGGGCGAGTTGCGAATCTGTCTCGCAGTTAGGCGAGCTGCTGGCGGATCTTGAACTTCTGGATCTTCCCGGTGGCGGTTCTGGGCAGGGTGTCGACGAACTCAATGCGTTTGGGGCACTTGTATCCGGCCAGACGTTCGCGACAGTGGGCGACGAGATCCGGACCTGTTGGTGGGTTTGGCTCGACGACCACGACCACCGCGGTGACCAGCTCGCCCCATTTCTCATCGGGGACCCCGACGACGGCCGCCTCACGGACACCGGGATGCGATATCAGCGCGTCTTCCACCTCGATGGAGGTCACATTCTCCCCGCCGGTGATGATGATGTCCTTCTTGCGGTCCGAGATCGAGAGGTATCCGTCGGCCATCGATCCACGGTCGCCGGTATGGAACCAGTTGCCCGCCAATGCGTCCGCCGTGGCCTCCGGCTGGTCCCAGTACCCGTCGAGGTTCGTGTTCGACTGGGTGAGCACCTCGCCATCCTCGGCAATCGACACGCGGACCCCGATCGCCGGGACACCCGCGCGACCCAGCATGCGGGCCTGCTCATGCTCGTCGAGATCCGCCCATTCGGACCGAAGCGGTTCATGGTGATGAGCGGTGCGGTCTCGGTAAGCCCATAGATCTGGATGAACTCCCAGCCGAGTTCCGCGCGCACCCGGGCGATCGTGCGCGTCGGCGGCGGCGCTCCGGCGACGATGATCCGGACCCGGCCTCGCCCCGGGATGCGCCCTTCCCAACGCGCGGCGGCGTCGAGCACGGAATCGACGACCGTTGGCGCCGCACACATCACGGTCACACCGTGTTCGGCGACGCGGCGCAGGATCTCATCACCGTCGATCTTGCGCAGCACGATGTGCCGGACACCCATTCCGGTTGCCGCGTACGGCCAGCCCCAGCCGTTGCAATGGAACATCGGCAACGTGTGTAGCAGGACATCGTCCTCGCGCAGAGTGGCATGCAACCCGAATACGACGGCGTTGATCCAAATGTTGCGATGCGTGAGCTGGACTCCCTTGGGGCGACTCGTGGTACCCGAGGTGTAATTCAGTGTGGCGGTGGCTGATTCATCACAGGCCCACGGCCGCGGATCGGCGGTATGCGTGTACTCGGACTCCCCGAACACCGCGGCGTCGTCTTCTCCCAACACAAAGTTATGAGTGGCACGCGCAGTGTCCAGCAGTCCCCGCACCTCCGGATCCACCATCAGCACCGACGCGCGCGAATGCTCGAGGATGTACTCGATCTCCGCCGGCACCAACCGAAAATTGATGGGCACCAGGATGCGCCCCCATCCGGATACGCCAAAGAAGGACGTGAGCAATCGGGCGCTGTTCTGCGAGACGATCGCCACCCGCTCCCCCGGCCCCACACCAAGCCCGTCCAGCGCCGCGGCCTGCCCCCGCGCCCGCGCGGCGAGCTGTCGGTAGGTCAACGGACCCCATGAGGGCGCCGGCTGGACTGGGTCGTCGACAACACCGACACGGTCCGGGTAGACCAGCTCGGCGCGGTCCAGGAAATCGCGGACAGCCAGATCGAAGAATACGCACCAATCCTGCCGTCCAGTGCGGGGTGCGGTGTGGATATCCGCGAAGCAACGGCGCGTCTTGCCGGTCGCTAGTGGGCGGGTGTTTAATGGTGGCGCTTGTTCAGCAGTGGTTCATGTGCGCTTTGCGCCCACGACTAGGAGGTGACGCGACTATGTCCGATAGTCAACCTCCGAGTATCCACAGCGCCTTCTAACGCAGACCTGGGTCGCACTCGAAGGCGCTCTTGTTGCATCACATGCGTGTGCACCTTGAAGTCATTGCGATAGAACAGGATCCGCCATGAGCCATTGGGACGTAGTCATCCGTGTAGCCCTGGGATTTGGACTGGGCTGCATCATCGGGATCGAACGGCAGTGGCGCGCCAAAAACGCCGGCTTGCGCACCAACGCGCTGGTGTGCCTGGGCGCGACGCTGTTCGTCATCATGGGCGCCTACAGCTTTCACGGTCCCGGAGCCGATCCCACTCGCGTTGCTGCGCAGATTGTTTCGGGTATCGGCTTCCTGGGTGCCGGCGTGATTATGAAGCAAGGTGCCAACATCACCGGGCTGAACACCGCAGCCACCATGTGGGCGACCGCCGCAGTCGGCGCGCTGGCGGGCGGCGGAATGTATGACGTAGCGGTCATCGGCACGGCGGCAATCGTGCTGGCCAACGTGCTGTTACGTCCGCTTGGCCACCTGCTCGATCGTCAGCCGACCACTGGTCGCGAAACCAACCCTGCGGAGTACCTGTTTGAGGTCACCACCACCGACGAGACCGAGGCGCATATCCGGGCCCTTACCGTAAAGGCCGTCAGCAGGCCCGAATTCTCGCTGCAATCGGTGCGGTCGTATGACGTCGACGACGGCAAGCACGTGCGGGTGGTGGCGAAGCTGAGCGCCGATGAGCGCAACGACTCGCTGCTGGAGTCCGCGGTGAGCCGGCTCAGCATGGAACCCGCCGTCTCGTCGGTGCGCTGGCACGTTGACCGCGAGGAAGATGCTGAAGTCAGTGAATGGTAAACGCTGACAGGCACCGTCGAGTGTGAAGCCATGGCGGTATTTCGGCCGAACATCCGCCGTATCTTCACACTCGGCTCAGGAGCTGCTCCGCCACGGAACCAGCCGTAGCATCAGCGTTCGATGCATCGACCGATTCCGACCAAGGAGCAGCCACGATGGGATCTCTTGAACAGCAAGACATGCAGTTCTTCGATACTGCGCCCGTGCAATCCACGGCGTCGCTGGAGTCCCCGGCACCCCCGTCAGCGGTGTTCGCGGTTCTGGCAGATCACCGACGCTGGCCCGACTGGATCGGCATGGGTGTCAGCACAATCGAGCCAACATCACAGCCGGAGTACGGAGTCGATTCCACACGCACGCTGACGTTCGCCCGCGGCGCACTACAGGTGCAGGAGAGGTTCATCGCCTGGGACGACCCAGCGATCTGGGCATTTACCGGCGTGGACTGTCGCCCCAAGGTGTTCGTCAAGCTCGTCGAGGGCTTCTGGCTGGAGCCCCTGAATGAGGGACGGACACGTATCACCTACCGGATGGGCTGCAAGCTCCCGACGCTGATGAAGCCGATATCGGATGCCTTCGGGTCGATATGGACCCGGGCCATCACCGGTGCGCTGCCCAAGCTCAGCGCGGAGGCCATGCGTCGGCATCTCGGCACGGGCGCTTGACCTATATGGGCTAGGCCGACGACGGTGTGGGCAGCAGCTTCTCGGCCAACGCATCCGGATCGGCGCCGTCGGTGACGACCCACGGGCCGCCCCAATTGCGTTGCGCTAAATCGGCATACGCCGCGGAGACGCGCGTCTGTAGATCTCCGTCCCGCTCGTACGTGTCGCGGGTGCGGTCACTCTCCTGCTGCTCACGCCGACGGGCTCGCTGCTGCGCGATCTCCGGTGAAACATTCAGGAACACTTGCCAATCCGGATGCGGTAAGCCGAAGCGCTCGTACTCTAGTTCGTATACCCAGTGGGCCATGTCGCCATCGCCGTCTTGGTGCAGTCGGGCCGCACCATAGGCGGCGTTGGAGGCCACCCAACGATCCAGGATCACCAGGTCGTTGGTGCGCTCCAGCCCCGCCAGCTCTTCCCGAGCGTCGCGGCGGTCTAGCGCGAACAGCAATCCCATCGCGTACGCAGAATCCACCACATCGCCGTGCCCGCCTTTGAGCGACTCGGCTGCCAGGTCGGCGTGCACCGAATGTCCGTAACGCGGGAAGGCCAGTGTCGCAACGGATAAACCCTGCGCCTCCCACCGCGCGGTAAGACCAGCCGTGATTGTGCGCTTGCCCGCACCGTCAACACCCTCGATCACAATCAGCCGGCCCACGGCAGATCAGCCTACGCAAAGACCCCCGGCACCGGGGTGCCGAGGGTCTTTTGACGTGCTGAAAAGTCAGTAGCGGTAGTGCTCCGGCTTGTACGGGCCTTCCACGTCCACGCCGATGTACTCGGCCTGGTCCTTGGTGAGGCGGGTCAGCGTGCCGCCGAGTGCCTCCACGTGAATCTTGGCCACCTTCTCGTCCAGGTGCTTGGCCAGTCGGTAGACCTCGTTGTCGTACTCGTCGTTCTTGGTCCACAGCTCGATCTGCGCGATCACCTGGTTGGAGAAGCTGTTGCTCATCACGAAGGATGGGTGTCCGGTCGCGTTGCCCAGGTTGAGCAGACGGCCTTCGGACAGCACGATGATCGACTTGCCCGAGTCACCGAACGTCCACTGGTCCACCTGCGGCTTGATGTTCAGCCGCGTAGCACCCGACTTCTCCAGAGCAGCCATGTCGATCTCGTTGTCGAAGTGGCCGATATTGCCCAGGATGGCCTGGTCCTTCATGGCCTTCATGTGGTCGAGCAGGATGATGTCCTTGTTGCCGGTCGAGGTGACGACGATGTCGGCATTCCCGATGGCCTCCTCGACGGTGACGACATCGAACCCGTCCATGAGCGCCTGCAATGCGTTGATCGGGTCGACCTCGGTGACCTGGACACGAGCACCCTGTCCGGCGAGCGACTCGGCACAGCCCTTGCCGACGTCACCGTAGCCACAGATCAGAATCTTCTTGCCGCCGATAAGCACATCGGTGCCGCGGTTGATGCCGTCGACCAGCGAGTGCCGGGTGCCGTACTTGTTGTCGAACTTGCTCTTGGTCACCGAGTCGTTGACGTTGATGGCCGGGAACACCAGCTCTCCTGCCGCCGCGAACTGGTACAGGCGCAGCACGCCGGTGGTGGTCTCTTCGGTGACGCCCTGGACCGATTCGGCGATCTTGGTCCACTTGTCCTTGTCGGTCTCGAACCGCGCGCGGCAGAGGTTGAGGAAGACCTTCCACTCTGCAGAGTCGTTGTCCTCCTCCGGCGGCACCACACCGGCCTTCTCATACTGCGCACCGCGCAGCACGAGCATGGTCGCATCGCCACCGTCGTCGAGGATCATGTTGGCAGGCTCGTTCGGCCAGGTGAGCATCTGCTCGGCGGCCCACCAGTACTCCTCCAGCGTCTCGCCCTTCCAAGCGAAGACCGGGGTGCCCTTGGGCTCCTCCGGAGTTCCGTGGGCGCCGACGACGACGGCAGCCGCCGCGTGGTCCTGCGTGGAGAAGATGTTGCATGACGCCCATCGCACCTCGGCGCCGAGTGCCACGAGGGTCTCGATCAGCACGGCGGTCTGGATCGTCATGTGCAGCGAGCCGGAGACGCGAGCGCCCTTGAGCGGCAACACGTCCGCGTATTCGCGGCGCAGCGCCATGAGACCCGGCATCTCGTGTTCGGCGAGACGGATCTCCTTACGTCCGAACTCGGCCTCCGAAAGATCGGCCACCTTGAAATCAATGCCGTTGCGTACGTCGGCCACCAGCTCGGTCATCGCCACCTCATTCGCGTCTCTGATCTATGTCAATCCCCTTGACTTACAGGGGTCCGCCACCAGGTTAGCGCGTGCGGGCGACCGATAGTTAGATCAGGTACCGAGATTCGCGGACGTGCAGGTCACGGCTTGTCGGAGCCTGACGCTCTTCGCGCAAGCGGCTCATCGGAGAGCGCGTTGGCCTCAACGAAGGGAGACAACAACCGCGCCATATCGAGCGCCACATCATGATCGGCTTCCGGCGGCATCGACACGTAACTAATCGCCAGCCGCACAATCGACCTCGCCAGGATCGCGGAGTCCTCCTCGCTCGCAGCCACCCAGCTGTTCACGAAGGAATCCGTAAGCCGGGCCGAGGCCGGCAGCACGATCAGTGCACTGTCGACGGTGACGATGCGCATCAGTTCGGGCTTGGCTTCACCCGTGAGCAGCGAGATGACCATCGGGTCCGCGCCGCTCTCGGCGAAGAATGCGGCGAACCCCGAATGCAAGGCACCGTGGATATCGCCGACATTGGCGTAGATCGCGTCGTTAACGGCTTCCACTAAGCGCAGAGCTAGACGCAGGGCGTATCCCTGTGCCAGCCCCTGGCGGGAACCGAACTCGTTATAGAGCGTCTGACGACTGACTCCGGCTCGGCGGGCGACATCGGACATGGTGACCGCCGACCAGTCCCGCTCCCGCAGGTGGTCGCCGAGCGCATCGAGCACCGATCCCCGGAGCAGCGCACGCGCCGCTTCGGCATACGGCACGCGCGGCGATGAGCCGCTTGCGCGAAGAGCATTGGACCGCGTCACACCGGGCAGCCTCGCAGCCGTCACCGGGCCCGTCAATGTGTCCCGCGCGCGAGGACCCACAGTCACGGACGAGCCACTTGCGCGAAGACCAGCAGTCATGGCCGCGCGATCTCCACCATCGCGAAGTCAACCTTCGCGGCACCGCAGTCGGGGCAGCTCCAGTCCTCGGGAATGTCATCCCACTTGGTGCCCGCTTCGATGCCATCCTCCGGCCAGCCCACTGCCTCGTCGTACTGGAATCCACACTGCATGCATTCGTACAGCTTGTAGTCGTCGCTCATGAGTCCGCTCCTTGTAAGGATTCAAAATCCAGCTTCTCGCGCACTCCGCAATCGGGGCAGCACCAATCGTCGGGGACTTCCGACCACGCCGTCCCGGCCGGGAACCCCTCGCGGGGGGCTCCCGAGCGCTCGTCGTACACGTACTGGCATACGGGGCAACGGTACTGCGACATATCAGGCCGCCCGTTCCGTCACGCCGTACTTGGCCAGAATCTTTGTGCGCTTGCGCGGCTGGATATTCACCTTGGTGATGTCGCCGTCGTAGTGGTCCAGGACCCGCTGGTCCATCACCTTGCGCCATATCGGCGGAAAGTACGCCAGTGTCAACATCGTCGCGTAACCACTGGGAAGGTTCGGCGCCCCGTCCATGCTGCGCAGTGTCTGGTAGCGCCGCGTGGGGTTGGCATGGTGATCGCTGTGCCGCTGCAGGTGGTAGAGGAAGATGTTGGTCACCAGGTGATCGGAGTTCCAGCTGTGCGCCGGGGAGCACCGCTCGTACCGGCCACCGGCGACCTTCTGCCGCATCAGTCCGTAATGCTCCAAGTAGTTCACCGTCTCCAGGAAGGTAAATCCGTAGACGGCCTGAATGACGAGGTACGGGATAACCGCGGTGCCGAAGATGGCGATGGTGACCCCGAATAGCGCCACCGTCATCAGCCAGGCGTTCACTACATCGTTGCTCGGGTGGAGCACAAAGCGGTTCAGTCGTTTCATTCGAGTGGCCTCCAGATTCCAGGAGGACTTAAGACTTCCCCAGACGCTGCGCGGCCAGAAGCCCCAGAACGTCTCACCGAATCGCGAGCTGGCGGGGTCCTCGGGAGTCGCAACGCGCACATGGTGTCCACGGTTGTGCTCGATGTAGAAGTGACCGTAGAACGTCTGCGCCAACGTGATTTTCGAGAGCCAGCGCTCCAAATCGTCCTTCTTGTGCCCCATTTCGTGGGCAGTGTTAATACCGACCCCGCCAAGCACACCGATCGACAATGCGATGCCCAGCTTGGAGATCCAGCTGATGCCGTGGTCGAAACCGATCCAACTCAGGTCAGTGGCGGTGAAGTAGTAGGCACCCAGGAAGAAGCTTGCGTACTGGAACGGGATGAAGATGTAGGTGCAGTAGCGGTAGTACTTGTCGTTCTCGAGTGCCTCCATCACCTCATCGGGCGCATTGTCACCGTCGGCGCCAAAGCGCAGATCCAGCAGCGGCAGGAGCATGTACACCAGCAGCGGGCCAATCCAGAAAAAGAGTGGCGAGAACTGCTGCCAGCCGAGCTGGTTCATCACGTAGACCAGCGCTGTCGCGATGAAGATCGCGGTGGGCGGGATCATGCCGTAGAGCCACATGTAGCGCTTACGGTCGCGCCACTGAACGGGCAAGTCGTGGGCTGCATCAAGGTTTGACGTCATCGTCACTTCTCCTCGGTCGAATCTGCGTGAGGTACGTCTCCGAACAAACTTGACGATAGGCCATTATTCGTCTTGCGTCTAGACAAATTAGTATGTTTTGTAAAGTACCTGGTGGTGCGCGTCACTCACGGTTGTCTTTGGAGTGAATGGCCGAGAGCCCGTCCTACTTCTGGCTGCCTTCCAGGGCCACGCGTAACCCGAGCACGGAGTGCCGCCGGCTGTAGGCGAAGTAGACGAGTACGCCGACGAACATCCAGGCCAACGCGAACATCCAGGTACGCACGGCAAGGTTCAACATCAACCACCCGCACGCCAGGATCGCGACGACGGGCAGCCACGGCACACCCGGCGTACGGAAACTGCGTGGCAGATCGGGCCGGGACCGACGCAGCACGATGACCCCGGCCGATACGAGCACAAAGGCGAAGAGCGTGCCGACGTTCACGATCTCCTCTAGGCCCTCGATAGGAGTCAGCGAGGCGGCAATGGCCACCAGCACGCCGACGATGAAGGTGATCCGCACCGGCGTCCCGTGCGGCCCCGTCCTGGCCAGCTCACGCGGCAAGAGGCCGTCCCGGCACATCGCGAAGATCACCCGGATCTGCCCGAGCATCAACACCATGACCACAGTGGTCAGTCCGGCCAGTGCACCAATGGCGATGACCTTGGCCGCCCAGTCCACACCGTTGAGATGGAACGCCGTGGACAGGTTCGGGTGCGAATCGGCTGCCCGGAGGTCGCTGTACTTGACCATGCCGGAGAGCACCACGGTGACCGCGACGTACAGCACGGTGACGATGACGAGGGACGCAATGATGCCGCGGGGCACATCCTTTTGCGGATTTCGCGTTTCCTCCGCGGTCGTGGCAACGACATCGAAACCGATGAATGCGAAGAACACGATCGACGCACCCGCCAGCACACCGAACCAGCCGTATTGGCTTCCGGAACCGCCGGCGATGAACGAGAACAAGGACTGGTCCAGTCCTGTCCTACTTGAACTACCGGCCTCCGCGGCAGGGACGAACGGCGTGTAGTTGGACGCCTTGATGAAGAAGGCGCCGACGATGATCACCAGCAGGACCACGAGAACCTTTATGGTCGTGATAACAAGGGACACCCGCGAGGACAACTTAGTGCCGACCGATAGCAACACCGTCAACACGCAGACGATGAGCAGCGCACCCCAGTCGACCTTGACTGAACCGAGATGCACTACGGCACTAGAGAACCCGAATACAGTGCCCAGATAGCTCGACCAGCCCTTGGCGACAGTGGCCGCGCCCACGGAGAACTCCAAGATGAGATCCCAGCCCAGAATCCATGCCGCGAACTCACCGAAGGTCGCATAGGAGAACGTATAGGCGCTACCCGCGACCGGAATGGTGGACGCAAATTCGGCGTAACACATCGCCGCCAGACCACACCCGAAAGCAGCCATGATGAACGACAACGAGATCGCCGGACCGGTGACATTGGCCGCAGTCGACGCGGTGACGGTGAAGATACCGGCCCCGATGACCACCGAGACGCCGAAAACGGTGAGATCCCACCATGTTAGGTCCCTGCGGAGCTTCGTCTCGGGCTCGTCGGTATCCGCGATCGACTGTTCGACAGACTTCGTACGCCACAATCCGCTACCCGGCATTACGGCAGTCTCGCACAACCCCCGTGGCCACGAAGGTTGATCACACCGTCTAGCTAAGAAACAGCGGCCGAGTGATCCAGATCTGGCTCAAGGTAGATCACCCGTGCGATCGGAACCGCCTCCCGCACCCGCCGTTCGGCGGCGTCAATGGTGGCAGCGACCTGCGGCAGGTCGGCATCGGGCGCGATCGCGATCTTGGCCGCGACCAGAAGCTCCTCCGGACCCAGATACTGCGTACGGCAATGGATTACCCGCTCAACGTGATCGGCGCCGGCCAGCGCCTCCAAGATTGCGTGTTCCTGCGCCGCGGTGGCACCCTCGCCAATCAGCAGACTCTTCATCTCGACCATCAGGACGATCGCGATGACACCCAGCAGCACGCCGATCGCCATTGTCCCGATACCGTCCCACACCGGGTCGCCGGTGACGATCGTCATGCCGACGCCCGTCAGGGCGAACACCAAACCCAGCAGTGCGCCGGTATCTTCCAGCAGCACGACCGGCAGCTCCGGGTTACGCGAGTTGCGAATGAACTGCCACCAGCTGGCGTTGCCTTTTAGCGGCTTGGATTCCACGAAGGCGGTCCGAAAGCTGTAGCCCTCCAGCCCTACAGCCAGGACCAGGATGACGATCGCCACGAGGGGCGACTGAAGGTGCTCGGGCGCATGGATCTTGTGATAACCCTCGTACAGAGCGAAAACCGAGCCGAGTGTGAACAGCACCAGCGCGACAACAAACGAGTAGAAGAACCGGCTGCGCCCATAACCGAACGGGTGCAGGCGATCTGCCTCCTTGCTCGCCGCATGCTGACCGTAGAGCAGCAGGCCTTGGTTCGAAGTGTCTGCCACCGAGTGCACAGATTCGGCCAGCATCGAGGAGCTCCCGGTGATCAGGAAGCCGACGAACTTGGCCGCGGCGATACCGGCGTTGGCCGCCAGTGCCGCAATGATCGCCTTCTTACTGCCGCCCGTAGACATCGACCCTCCTTAAACATCCCACCCGTGCGGATCGCTACGCGTCCGCGTCGATCGTAGCCATGAACACCCGAGCGTCGGATTGTCCGACCAGCGTGACACTTCCACCGTCGGCCGGTACCCATACCGACTGCCCGGCGCGGACGGTGAGCACCGCCCCCGCTCCGTCCAGCTCCGCGCTGCCCTGAGTGCAGAGCAGTATCCGCGGACCCACAACTGCGACCGGTGTACGTTCGCCGTCCACGAGATCGAAACGGGATAGCGCGAACTCCTTGGCGGGCGTGCGATACCGCGTCTCCGCGCCATCGGTGACCGTCTCGACATGCAGGTGCTTGTCCGTGGCGGGTGAAAAATCCAGTACCCGAAGCAATTCAGGTACATCGACGTGTTTGGGGGTCAGGCCCCCGCGCAATACGTTGTCGGAGTTGGCCATGATCTCTACCGCCATGCCACGCAGGTATGCATGCAAGTTCCCGGCGGGCAGATAAATCCCCTCCCCCGGTTCCAGCGTGAGCCGATTCAGCAACAGGGAAGCAAGCACTCCCGCATCAGCGGGATAGCGCTCGCCCAACTCCAGGAGTGTGCGGGCCTCGGCGCCGAACCGGGAGTCGCTCGAGGACAGATAGCCCACCGCGCCGTCCAGTACCGCAGGCACTAACAGGTCCAAACTCGGCTGCGGAAGGGTGATCCAGGTGGTGAACAACGCCCGCAGCCCGTCGGCATCGGACTGACCTTCCAGCAGATTCGCATACGGCGTCAGCTCGGCGACATCCAGCGCACGGAACAACTCCACCGTGTCTCCAGGATCACGGAAACCGGCCAGCGCCTCAAAACGGTCGAGCGCCACGACCAATTCCGGCTTGTGGTTCCGGTCGCGGTAATTACGCACCGGCGAATTGAGCGGCACACCCGCCGCTTCCTCGCGTGCATAGCCGTCGGCCGCCTGCTGCGCGCTGGGGTGCGCTTGCAACGAAAGCGGCTCATCGGCTGCCAGTACTTTGAGCAGAAACGGCAGCTGATCACCGAACTCCGTGACCGCCGACGACCCCAGCTGCCCGGCCGGATCCGCGGCGACCACGTCGAGCAATGACTTTGCGCCGCTATCGGTTTCCAGGTACGCGGGGTCGGCCGGATGCGCACCCAACCACAGCTCGGCTTCCGGATGGGGTGTAGGCCTAGGACGTCCGGTGAACTCGGCAATCGCCGTTCTCGAACCCCAGGCGTACGTCCTAATCGCCCCCCTGAGCAGATTCACAGCCCGGATCTCCCCCCGCCAAGCCGGGCGTAGACCGATGCCATTTCAAACCGTGTCGCAAGCATCATCAGCTGCGCCAGCTCCGATGGTCGTGCCGCCGCCTCACCGAGGTCGGTGGTGCTCACCACCTCTGCGTCGTTGACGCCCTCGATCCTCGCCGCGACTGTCTGGAAGTCGCTCTCGGTGGCAAGAGCCAGTATCCGGGGCGGGCCATCGCTACGAGGACCATCGATGAACTCGTCGTGGAATAGCGAGCCCGCATCGGAACCTCTGCCCGACAAGGCATCCCGCACCGCGGCCAACGCCTGCGAGAGGCCGCAAGCGGTGGCGGTGCGCTGAGTCAACCGCAGAAGAGTTGTGGCCGCGTGCTGGGCCAGCGCCAGCGTGGGCGGTCGATCCCCACACAGCACCGTCTGACCAGCGGTCAGGCGAGCGGCGATCGCCTTGGCGGCGTTCGTGAAAACCTCCCGCCCCACGGTGTTCCGGGACACCTCGCCGTCCAGCTCATCGGCGATGGTCATCACATCCGGCACAAGGGCCCGGTCCACCACACCGAGGACCGCCGCACCCACGGCAAGATTGTGTGCAAGGCTAAACGTGTCCGGCACACGCAAGCGGGGCGCCAACGAGATCGCCCGGCCCGCACCGGAATCTGCCAATGGACCCTCGTCGGGGGCGGCGATCACTACGCGCGCGCCCCGGCGGGTACCCACCGAAACCGCAGCACTCAGGGCCGGGTCACCGGCATCCTCGCCGGCGATCACCATGACATCCAATGGGCCCACCCAGGTCGGCGCCCGT
This sequence comes from Mycobacterium sp., assembly GCA_050701835.1. GTDB lineage: Bacteria > Actinomycetota > Actinomycetes > Mycobacteriales > Mycobacteriaceae > Mycobacterium. The sequence goes on from JBOGDC010000035.1 coordinate 230,881, forward strand.
GTAGCGGTCACGAACGGCAGGCTCAACGTATCCGACAGCGCCCCAGCCAATATCGTTCCGGCCGTGGCGGCGGTACCCCGGCCCGCAACCCACACGACAGCACGCGAACGGTCGTCCGACCGGAGGGAATCCAATGCGCCTTCGGCGACGGCTGTGCCCACCGCGCGCACCTGAGAGCCCGCCATGGACGCCGCCTGCAACGAGCCATCCCGGTCGGCCGCCAACAGCGCGTCGGCGTCGTCCAGATCGACAGTGACGTTCATCAGGTGGCGGCCTCACTGCGCTCGACCAACTCGGTGACCCGCGCCACCACGGCCGCCACCTCTTCCTCAGTACGGGCTTCGACATTGAGGCGCAGCAATGGCTCGGTATTGGAGGTACGAAGGTTGAACCATGTGCCGCTGCCGATGTCGACGGAGACGCCGTCCAGATGGTCAATCGAAACTATCTGCGTACCAAATGATTTCAGCACCTCGTCGATACACGTCTTGGCATTCGACACGCGGAAGTTGATCTCACCGGAGGACGCATAGCGCTCGTAATCGGCCATAAGATCCGAGAGCGGTCGGTCCTGTTCACTGAGCGCCGCCAACACGTGCAGCGCTGCGAGCATGCCGGAATCGGCTCCCCAGAAGTCCCGGAAGTAGTAGTGGGCGGAATGTTCACCGCCGAAGATGGCGCCGGTCTCGGCCATGAGCGCCTTGATGTACGAGTGACCCACTCGGGACCGCACCGGTGTTCCACCGTGCTCGACCACAAGCTCCGGCACGGCGCGGGAGGTGATCAGGTTGTGGATGATGGTGCCGCCGATCTCCCTCTCCAGCTCCCTTCGCGCCACCAAAGCAGTTACCGCGGAGGGCGACACGGCGCGCCCCAGCTCGTCGACCACGAAACACCGGTCGGCATCACCGTCGAAGGCAAGCCCGATATCGGCCGCTTGGGAGACTACGAACGCCTGTAGATCCCGCAGGTTTTCGGGATCTAGCGGATTGGCCTCGTGATTGGGAAAGTTACCGTCAAGCTCGAAATACATGGGCGCCAGCGCAATCGACGGAATTGCGCCCAGCACGGCCGGCGTCGTGTGTCCGCCCATACCGTTACCGGCATCCACCGCCACCCGAAGCGGCCGTGCTCCGCTGAGCGGAACCAGTGACCGCAGGAACTCGCCGTACTCGACGAGCACATCGCGCTCGGTGACGGTGCCACCCGCACCGTCGTATGTCGGCACGCCGTTGATCAGCTCGTCGCTGATGGTGGAAAGACCGCTGTCCTTGCCCACGGGCTTGGCGCCCGCGCGGCACAACTTGATTCCGTTGTAGGCGGCAGGATTATGACTGGCGGTGAACATCGCCCCCGGGCAGTCCAACAATCCGGAAGCGAAATACAGCTGGTCGGTGGACGCGAGCCCGATCTGCACGACGTCAAGACCCTGGGCGGTGACGCCCTGGGTGAACGCCTGCGCCAACGCCGGGGACGAGTCCCGCATATCGCGACCCACCACGATCCGCAGCGGTGCCTGTGGGTCGGCCTGCTCGGCCCTGACCAACCGTGCGAACGAGGACCCGACCTCGAAGACAAAAGACTCGTCGATCTGCTCACCCAGTAGGCCACGGACGTCATACGCCTTGATGACGGCGTGGACAGCGTCCGCGGACCGGGCCATGACGAAGTACTCCTGACATGTGTGGGGTATCGGTGGCCAGCCTAGTGGTCGGCCGGTATCGAACGTGAACGTCCGGCGAGAGGCTACAGAATGCCATCAGGCCGAGCCGAACCTGCCTAGTCAGACTTCGTGCTCGTTCGGACCAGCCTCACTCGGTATCGACACTCGTTCGGACCAGCCTCACTCAGCGGGATCTGGCAGAACCCGCAGGTGTCCACGACGCCGCCCGACCGGAGCCGGGTGCACAGGCCTTGGGGCAGCGGCGGATGACGGGGCGCCGACATCGAGCACCGGCTCACTGAATCCCACTGCAGCCGCCCTGACGCCGGCAGGTTCACGCACCGCGTCGGCCAACGCCACGAGGTCGTCGTCCTCGGGATTCGATGGCAAGGGTCCGCTATAGCGGACCATTTCCCAGCCGCGTGGCGCGGTGATTCGGCTCGCGTGCTGCGCGCACAGGTCCCACGAATGCGGCTCGCTGGACGTGGACAGCGGCCCGACCACGGCCGTCGAATCCGCATAGACGAACGTCAACGTCGCCACGGCGGAACTCGGGCACCCTGGCCGACAGCAGCGACGGGGGGCTCTCACAAACGTTGAGGCTAGCGTGCGCAAACACGTTCCGACCCGCAGACACGCGCTGTGAACCTAGTGAGACCCTCCGGTTACCAGCTCGTTGTGATTCGTCAGCCACAGCAGTCCCACCGCTACCATTTCTCGTATGTCACGTGACGGACGGCGCGGTGGATCGCCCCAGGGCTCCGGTGTATCGAGCTCCCGAAGGGGGCGCGATTTCCGCGGCCCCCTACTACCGCCGACTGTTCCGGGATGGCGCTCGCGTGCCGAGCGCTTCGACATGGCGGTGCTCGAGGCCTATGAACCCATCGAACGGGCATGGCAGGCGCGATTAGAGGGTTTGGACGTCGCAGTCGACGAAATTCCACGCATCCAGCCCAAGGATCCTGACTCGGTGCAGTGGCCGCCGGAGGTGATCGCGGACGGACCGATACCGCTGGCCAGGTTGATTCCTGCCGGCGTCGACACCCGGGGTAACACCACCCGGGCGCGGATTGTCTTGTTCCGTAAGCCGATCGAACTGCGCGCGAAGAAATCTGGAGACTTGTCGGATCTCCTGCACGATCTGCTGGTCGCACAGGTTGCCACCCACCTTGGGGTGGAACCGTCGGTGATCGACCCGACCATCACCGACGAGGGCGACTAAGCCGCCCTGCTGAACGCGGAGTTAGATGATGCCCCGCTTCAGGCGACGACGCTCACGCTCGGACAACCCACCCCAAATGCCGAACCGCTCGTCGTTGGCCAGCGCAGATTCAAGGCATTCGTCCTTGACCTCGCAGCCCTGGCAGATGCGCTTGGCCTCACGAGTCGATCCACCCTTCTCGGGGAAGAACGCCTCGGGATCGGTCTGCGCGCATAGCGCTTTCTCCTGCCACTGATCGTCAGCGACATTCATCAACGCATCAAAATCGTTCTGTACCAACGTTAGATGCGGACGTGCGGGCGGCAAGCCCGTCGCACCCGTGCCAACGCCGGAACTCAGCTCGTCGTGTACGCCAAATTCACTGCGCCCGTAAAGCATCGTCCCGCCTCCTCACCATTCCCACTCGCAGTTCGCATTGCCCGGTACGTGCCACATTTACTTTTCCGGCCATTCCATTCGAACGTTTGATCGAATCCCGGTCTGCGCCTATGACTTACAAACTCAGCCCGAGGAATGACACTGGTGTGATTACACACGTGTTCGCTGCCGGGGTCAAGCGAAGGACGAAAATTCATACCATCTCCCACCGACAAAAACGGCGTGGCGCCCTCGTGGCGTGTCGCCGCATTGCCGGCGCACTACTCTCGGAGACCGTGAAAGTCACCGTCCTCGTCGGCGGCGTCGGCGGAGCGCGGTTCCTGCTCGGCGTCCAGCGCTTGCTCGGATCAGATTCCAGCAAGCATCAAATAAACGCCATCGTGAATATTGGCGATGATGCCTGGATGCACGGTGTCAGGATCTGCCCTGACCTCGACACCTGCATGTACACCCTCGGCGGAGCGGTCGACCCGGAGCGCGGTTGGGGCCACCGCGGCGAGACTTGGAACGCCATGGAGGAGTTGGCCGCTTACAGCGCCCAGCCCGACTGGTTCTCGCTCGGCGACCGGGACCTGGCCACTCACCTCATACGCAGTCAAATGCTGCGAGCCGGTTACCCGCTATCTGCCGTGACCCAGGCGCTATGCAAACGATGGCAGCCCGGGATCAATCTGATGCCGGTTAGTGATGACCGCAGCGAGACCCATGTGGTCATCACCGACCCAGCCGACGGGGAGCAGCGGGCCATCCATTTCCAGCAGTGGTGGGTGCAGCACCGGGCACAGGTTCCGACGCACAGCTTCGCCTTCGTCGGAGCGGACGAGGCAAAGGTGGGCCCGGGAGTTGCCGAGGCGATTGCCGACGCGGATGTGGTCTTGCTGGCGCCGTCCAATCCGGTGGTGAGCGTCGGGGCCATCCTGGCGGTCGGCGGAGTTCGCGGGGCGCTCCGCACAACCTCCGCTCCGGTGATCGGATACTCGCCGATCGTGTCCGGCAAGCCACTCCGCGGAATGGCCGACGAATGTTTGCGCGTGATCGATGTTGAGGTGAGCTCGCAGGGTGTCGGGGAACACTTCGGCGCCCGAACGGGAACGGGCATCCTCGACGGATGGCTGATCGACGAGGGTGACGCCGCTCACATCGAGGGTATCCAGGTACGGTCGATTCCATTACTCATGACCGATCCGGACGCCACCGCGGCAATGGTGCGTGCGGGCCTTGACCTTGCCGGAGTTGCCCTGTGATCTCACCTGCGGATTCCGCTGCACCAGAACATGGTTCGGCCAGTCCGATCGAAATTCTACCAGTAATGAACCTGCCGGAATTCCGCCCCGGTGACGATGTGGCCGCCGCCATAGCAGCGGCCGCGCCGTGGGTACGCAACGGTGATGTGGTGGTGATCACAAGCAAGATCATTTCCAAGGCCGAGGGGCGGATCGTCACTGCGCCAGCCAACCCTGAGGCACGAGACGCCTTACGGCGCAAACTGATCAACTCCGAATCGGTCCGCGTGCTGGCACGCAAGGGCCAAACGCTGATCACCGAGAACACCATCGGCATCGTCCAGGCCGCAGCCGGAATCGACGCATCCAATGTGGACACCGCCGAACTCGTGTTGCTTCCCGTCGATCCCGACGCCAGCGCGGCGGCGGTCCGCGCAGCGCTGTCTCGGCAGCTGGGCGTGCACGTGGCGGTGGTGGTCACCGACACCATGGGACGCGCATGGCGCAATGGCCAGACCGATGCCGCCATCGGCTCCTCCGGCATACCCGTCCTGTACGGCTACGCGGGCGCAAAAGACAAGCACGGCAACGAGCTTCAGGTGACCGAGGTAGCCATCGCCGATGAGGTCGCCGCCGCGGCCGACCTGGTGAAGGGCAAGCTCACCGACGTGCCGGTGGCGGTGATACGAGGCCTGTCAGTACCCGATGACGGCAGCACGGCCCGTGATCTGCTGCGCTCGGGCCCCGACGACTTGTTCTGGCTCGGCACCGCGGAAGCATTGGAGCAGGGACGCCGCGACGCGGTGCTGGTGCGCCGATCTATCCGGCAATTCGCCAGCACCGCAGTGGTTCCCGAACTACTACGTGAAGCCATCGGCGAGGCACTGACAGCCCCGGCGCCGCACCACACCCATCCGGTGCGATTCGTATGGGTACGCAATGTGCAGACACGACGGGCACTCTTAGACGCCCTGAAACAGGCATGGGCCGACGACCTCGCGGGGGACGGGCGTACCCCCGAGTCCGTGGAGAAGCGAGTGGCCCGCGGACAGATTCTTTATGACGCACCGGAAGTCGTGATCCCGTTCTTGGTACCCGACGGAGCCCACGACTATCCCGACGAACGCCGAACCGCAGCGGAACGCACCATGTTCACCGTCGCAGTGGGCGCGGCGGTACAGGCCCTCCTGGTGACGCTCGCGGCACGCGGAGTGGGCAGCTGCTGGATTGGGTCCACCATCTTCGCGGGAGATGTCGTGCGCAGACAGCTGGGACTGGATGCGTCGTGGGAACCGATGGGCGCCATTGCGATCGGGTACCCGTCCGAGCCGCTCGAACCACGCGCTCCCCTACCGCCCGGTGAGATGCTGGTGGAACTGTGACCGGACTCCATCAATCCACCGTCGAGTTGCTCTCCTCGTGGGAAGCGCCGGATGCCGAGCAGGACAGCGTGCGGCACGCCGTACTGGCATTCCTCGCCGCCAATCCGGACGCCTGCCGTAGGCGCAGCGCCGCCGGCCACATCACCGCCTCGGCGCTGGTGGTCAATCACGACGGATCAGAGGCCCTGCTCACCCTGCATCCGCGGGTGGGTAAGTGGCTACAGCTTGGTGGCCACTGCGAGGACGAGGACCCCACCATCCGGGCCGCCGCCCTGCGGGAAGCCACCGAGGAATCGGGGATAACCAACCTCACCCTGACCCCGAACCTTCTTGGGGTGCACGTACATCCGATCACCTGTTCACTGGGTGTGCCGACGCGCCACCTCGATCTGCAGTTTCTGGCATACGCACCGGAGGGTGCAGAGATCGTCGTCAGCGACGAATCACTCGACCTGCGTTGGTGGCCCATCGATCGGGTTCCAGACGACGATTCGTCGGTCGTCACGTTGGCGCGGCGAGCCCGGGCCCGCCTCAGTTAGTGCCCCTCGACGCGCAGATAGATGCGTGATTCCCCGGAGGCCAGCTCGCCGGTGAAAACGCTGATGCCGTACATGCTGTCGGCAACCCCGTAACGACCGTTCGGCATGTTGCAGTCGAAGCCGGCTTTCAACCAATCCGGGTCCGTCCGTTGCCGTATCTGGTCGCAGGCAACCTGCCCAGTCTCGATTGGCCTACCGCGCAACAGTATTGGATCCGGCGGCGACATCGGGGACTCGAAGGCACCGGAACGCCAGCCCTGGCCCACGAATGGTTCGGGAAAGTAGGTCATGGATACCAGGCTGTACGAATCGGGAATCGTCAGCTCGACCATCTTGAGGTTCTCTCGCGCGCGCTTCAAGTCGACTGACTGGCGCTCCGAAGTCGAGCCATCGGAACAGCCGATCAGCACAAGAGCCGCTGACCCGTAAGCCAACAGCCGCGCGATGCGCATCGGTTACACGTCCGACGAGTACCGGATGCCACCGTCGGGGATGGTGACTCCGGGCCACACCCGGGCACCGCGCAGGAGCTCGCATCGGGCACCGATATCGGCGCCATCGCCGATCACCCCATCGCGGACCAGCGCACGCGGCCCAATGCGCGCACCGAACCCGATGATCGAGCGTTCCACCACGGCACCCGCCTCGATGCGCGCACCGTCGAACACGACAGCACCGTCAAGCCGTGCTCCCGGACCGATTTCGGCCCCACGCCCCACCACGGTCCCGCCAATCACCAGCGCGCCCGGTGCCACCGAAGCACCATCGTGCACCAGTGCCTCCCCCGGATGTTCGGGGATCGCCGGAGACGGTGCGATACCGCGGACCAGATCGGCCGAGCCGCGCACGAAGTCTTCGGGGGTCCCCATATCGCGCCAGTAGCTGGAGTCGACGTATCCACACACTTTGGCGCCGTCGCTGAGTAGTCCTGGAAAGACCTCCCGCTCAACCGAAACCGGCCGGCCCGCCGGAATCTGTTCGATTAGCTCACGCCGGAACACATAGCACCCGGCGTTGATCTGATCAGTGGGCGGATCCTCCGTCTTCTCCAGGAAAGCGGTGACGCGGCCATCGGAATCGGTAGGCACACAACCGAATGCGCGTGGGTCACCTACCCGGACCAGGTGCAATGTCAGGTCGGCCTGGTTCTGTTCATGATGGGCAAGAAGATCTTTCAGATCCAAACCGGATAACACATCGCCGTTGAAGATCAGTGCCGTGTCGTGGCGTAGATGATCCAGCACGTTACGAATGGCACCGCCGGTCCCCAGCGGTTCCTCCTCGTACACATAGGTGATCGATAGGCCCAACTTAGAGCCGTCGCCGAACTCCGACTCGAAGACGTCCGCCTGATAGGACGTCCCGAGCACCACATGGTCGATCCCGGCCGCGGCAACCCGCGACAGCACATGCGTCAGGAAGGGGAACCCGGCGATGGGCAACATCGGCTTAGGCGCCGAAAGCGTCAACGGACGCAACCGGGTGCCCTGTCCTCCCACCAAGATGACGGCGTCGGCTTTCACATGGTCAGGCATATCACCCTCCTAGTCTCTGCTGGCGTCGATTGGCGCGGATAGCCGCCCGCACCACAATGGCCGATCGGGTCGCCAACGCGGCCCGGATGCTCCAGCGCAACGGCGCGTTCCACCACTGTGGATGCCGATCCGACTGGAAGATGTAGACGCTGTCGTGGTGCGCATTGAGGCTCCGCGCCGGATTACGTCCGGCCGCATGGCCTTTCGCATGCACAACCTCCGCACTGGGCGCGTATACGTTCTGCCAGCCCGCCCGCGCGAGCCGGTCACCGAGGTCGACGTCCTCCATGTACATGAAGTAGCGCGCGTCGAATCCGCCGATGGCATCGAAGGCCTTACGCCGCAGCAGTAGGCAGGATCCCGACAACCATCCGACAACGCGCTCGGACGGTTCCATCCGGTCCTGGCGGTACGCCGCGGTCCAGGGATTCGAGGGCCACACCTGCCCCAGCAGCGCATGAAGCCCGCCTCCGGCCAGCGTCGGCACGACCCGAGCTGAGGGGTACACCGAGCCGTCGGGCTCACGAATCAGCGGACCCAGCGCTCCTGCCGCGGGCCAGCGCTGCGCGACCTCCAGCAGCGCGTCGATGCTGCCCGGACCCCACTGCACATCTGGGTTGGCAACCACGATCCATTCGGCATCCGGATCGATCTGGGCGACGCCCAGGTTGGCGGCCTTCCCATAGCCGACATTGCCGCCGGTAGGGAGCAGCTCGACGTCGGAGTCCACGGTGGCCGCCTCGGGCACACCGTCGGTAGAGCCATTGTCAGCGAGGATCACCCGCAGCGGCCGGTTCGTGGCGTGGCGCAGCGTCGTCAGGAAACGGTGCAGATGTTCCCCGGGTGAGTACGTCACCGCCACCACGGCGACCTGGTCAGTCGTCGATGAGCCGCTTGCGCGAAGAGGATCCAGCACGGTGCTAGAGGGTACCTATACCTGTTGTGTGGCCAACGCCTCAGTCAGCGCGTGCCGCCACGGACGTAGCGGCGACAGGCCCAATTCGGCCCATTGGCTGCCGTCGAGTGCCGAGTACACGGGCCGGGGCGCTGGGCGCGGCATATCCGCGGACAGGCACGGCTGCACTCGTGAGCTGTCGGCCCCGACCAGCTCAAACACGGCCTTCGCCCAGTCGAACCGATTGACCACCCCGCCCCCGGCAGCGTGCAGGAGCGGCGCATCGACCGAAGAGGCTGCCACGTCGAGGACGGCATCGGCGAGATCTGCGGCATACGTTGGAGACCCGGTCTGGTCCGTCACCACTCGCACTGGCCCGTCCCCGGCGGCCAGCCGCCTCATGACGCCAACGAAATCGCCACCGACACCCGTATAGACCCATGCGGTGCGCACCACCTGGGCAGTCGGCAGCACATCGTGAACGGCCAGTTCTCCGGCGAATTTGGTACGCCCGTACACACTGTTCGGGGCTGTCGCGTCATCCGGGCGGTAAGGGCGTGGGCCGTCGTCGCCGAACTCTCCACCGAAAACGTAGTCGGTGGAGATATGGATCAACCGGGCGCCAACGTCACGACAAGCCAGCGCAACCCTGGCGGCGCCGTCGGCGTTTACCGCATACGCCCTGGCCTCGTCCGTTTCCGCAGCGTCCACGGCGGTATAGGCGGCGCAATTGATGACGGTGTCCCCCGCAGCAACTATCCCATCGGGCGCACCGTCGCGGGTAATATCCCAATCAGACGATGTCAGCGCGCGAATCGCGATGTCACGAAGCTTGGTACGGGCAATGAGGTGAGAGCCGAGTTGACCTCCCGCTCCGGTGATGACGAGCACGCTCCAGAGTCTGGCACGCCGGTGTTCACATCCAAAGGATGCACGGTCAACCGACGTAGCCTTGACACAGCTTGAGATCGAGTTGCCTGGTGAACGCCCAGGCCCGGAAGGATATGGACCGACATCGTGGCTGACCCTCACGCTCTTCGCGCGAGCGGCTCATCGCCGACGGAGACACCACGTCCACTGTGGCGCGGTATCGCGACGCTCGCCGCACTCGCCGTCATGGTGATCACCGGAGCGGCCTGGGGAAAGATCGGCAACATCGATCCGAATATCGCCCGGTTCGATCTGCCAGGTCTCTTCGGCAATGCCGGAAAGCCCGATGACGGCGCCGTCGACATCCTGATGGTGGGCGTAGATAGCCGCAGTGACGCACACGGCAACCCGCTCTCTCAGGAGGAGCTGTCGATGCTGCGGGCCGGCGATGAAACCGCCACCAACACCGACACCATCATCCTCATCCGCATCCCCAACAACGGGAAGTCGGCCACCGCGATCTCCATCCCCCGCGACTCGTACGTCACCGTCCCGGACGGCACCAAGGGGAAGATCAACGGCGTCTACGGCGAGGCCAAGGAGAACGACAGACAGAAGCGTGTCGAATCCGGCGAGACGTTGGAGGCCGCCGAGCGGGATTCGGTGGATGCCGGGCGTTCGGCGCTCATTCAGACCGTCGGCAAGCTGACGGGTGTCACCGTCGATCGCTACGCCGAGGTCAGCATGCTCGGCTTCGTGCTGATGACCGACGCGCTCGGCGGCGTCAACGTGTGCCTCAACGAGGCCGTCAACGAACCGATGTCGGGCGCCGACCTTCCTGCCGGCCCGCAGACGCTCGACGGTCCAAACGCGTTGAGCTTCGTGCGACAACGTCATGACCTACCCCGTGGCGACCTCGATCGGGTAGTCCGCCAGCAGGTGGTGATGTCATCGTTGGCGCATTCGGCGCTCTCCGGAGGAACGCTGACCAACTCCGGCACCCTCAGCAAGCTGCGTGATGCGATCACCCGCACCGTGGTGCTGAGCCAGGGCTGGGATGTCATGGACTTCATCCAGCAGTTGCAGAAGCTGTCTGGGGGGAATGTCGCATTCGCGACCATCCCGATCCTGCGCGAGGACGGTTGGACCGAGGACGGCACGCAAAGCGTCGTCAAGGTCGACCCCGATCAGGTGCGCAGCTGGGTCAGCAGCCTGCTGGACCAGCAGTCACAAGGCAACGCCGAAGAGGCCACCTACTCCAAGGATCAAACGACCGCCGACGTCGTCAATGAGACCTCGATCAACGGCCTCGCCGCGGCAGTGTCGGAACTGGTGGTAGGCAAGGGATTCACCGCCGGCAAGGTCGGCAACAACGACGGGGCGCGCGCGGGTAGCAGCCAGGTCCAGGCCGCCACACAGGACGACGTCGGAGCCAAGGCCATTGGCGAGATGTTGGGGTTGCCGGTAGTACAGAAAGAAGGCCTCGCGGAGCACACCGTTCGGGTGGTGCTGTCGAAGGATTACCACGGTCCCGGTTCGGGACGCGACACCACACCGGCAGCTTCGGAATCTGGCTCCACCCAGGAAGAGGCTCCCCCGCAACCGCAGTCCCCCATCTTCACGGCCTCCCAAGGCCCCCGCTGCGTGAACTGATGAACCTCACGTCTCTGCTGCTGGGTGATCTGAACAACCCGGCCCCGCGAATCACTTACTACGACGACGCCACCGGCGAACGGATCGAACTCTCGACGGTGACGCTGGCCAATTGGGCGGCCAAGACCGCCAACATGCTGCGCGACGAATTTGGCGCGGGGCCAGGATCGACGGTCGCGGTGCGGCTGCCCGCGCACTGGCAGACCGCGGGCGTACTGCTCGGAATCTGGTGGGCCGGTGCGGAACTGGTGCTCGACGGTGAAGCCGCCGAGGTGGCTTTCTGCACACTGGGCGACGAGCCGGAAGCCGATGAGGTCTGCGTGCTGTCCCTCGACGCATTTGGACGCCCGGTGCCCGACCTACCGCTCGGGCTGACCGATTACTCGACGGCCGTACGGGTGCACGGCGACCGATTTACCCCCGCTGGCGCCGGGCCTGCGCTCAATGGCCGCAGCGTCGAGGAGATTGCCGATGGCGCGCGGGAAAGCGCTGCGGTAGTTGGTATTACCGCGACAGATCGGGTGCTGAGTTCGGGCGGTTGGGATACGCCGGAGGCGCTGACCACCAATCTGCTGGCGGTGCTAATCGCCGGGGCGTCGCTGGTTCAGGTGGCCAACCCCGACCCCGCCGCGCAGGAGCGACGGGTTATCTCCGAGAAGGTGACGAAGACCTTTATCTAGCGCGAAAAGGCACTCAGGTACGGGTTCTGGCCGAATCCTGTACCTGAGTGCCTTCTCGGCGTCAGCGGGTTAGGAAGTCAGTAGCGCGCGGCTCATCACGACGCGCTGAATCTGGTTGGTGCCCTCGTAGATCTGGGTGATCTTGGCATCGCGCATCATGCGCTCCACCGGGAAGTCGGTCGTGTACCCGGCGCCGCCAAACAGCTGCACGGCATCGGTGGTGACCTCCATGGCTACATCGCTGGCGAAGCACTTCGACGCCGACGAGATGAAGCCCAGATTCTTCTCGCCGCGCTCGGCACGCGCGGCAGCGGTGTACACCATCAGACGGGCGGCCTCGACCTTCATCGCCATATCGGCCAGCATGAACTGCACACCCTGGAAGTCACTGATGGACTTGCCAAACTGCTTGCGGTCCTTGGTGTATGCGATGGCCTGGTCCAGCGCGCCCTGGGCGATACCGAGGGCCTGCGCGCCGATGGTGGGGCGGGTGTGATCGAGCGTCTGCAGCGCGGTCTTGAACCCGGTGCCCGGCTCGCCGATGATCCGGTCACCCGGGATGCGACAGTTCTCGAAGTACAGCTCGGCCGTCGGCGACCCCTTGATGCCGAGCTTGTGCTCCAGCGGCCCGACGGTGAAACCCTCATCATCCTTGTGAACCATGAACGCCGAGATGCCACTGGCCTTCTTGTCGGGATCGGTCACTGCCATCACGGTGTACCAAGACGACTTACCGCCATTCGTGATCCAGCACTTGGAGCCGTTGAGGATCCAGTTATCGCCATCGGCCTTCGCACGGGTGCGCATCGACGCCGCGTCACTGCCGGCCTCGCGCTCGGACAACGCATAGGAGGCCATGGCCTCACCGCTGGCGATCGAGGGCAGCACCTGCTTCTTGAGTTCCTCGGAGCCGTTGAGGATGAGACCCATGGTGCCGAGCTTGTTGACGGCGGGGATCAGTGACGAAGAAGCACAGACGCGCGCAACCTCTTCGATGACGATGCAGGCGGCAACGCTGTCGGCGCCCTGACCGTCGTACTCCTCGGGAACGTGCACGGCGTTGAAGCCTGACGCGACCAGCGCATCGAGGGCCTCCTGCGGGAACCGTGGCTTCTCGTCGACGTCCTTGGCGTGCGGGGCGATCTCTTTCTCGGCAAGGCCCCGGATCGCGGCACGCAGCTCGTCGTGCTCCTCAGCCAACTTGAACAGGTCAAACGACGGGTTTCCAGCCATCACACCCTCCAGGGTCAATCAGAGTTAGTCGGCATTAACTGTACGTCACCGTCAAATTTAGCCCTCGAGCAGTCTGCGCCGCAGCGCCTCGTCCTTCTCCAGAACCGTTGCTTCCATGCTCGCCTGGAAGGCGACGACCTTTTCTCGCAGCGTGCTATCGGACACCCCGAGGATCCGCGCGGCCAGCAGCCCGGCATTGCGTGCACCCCCGATGGATACCGTCGCCACCGGCACACCCGCGGGCATCTGCACGATCGACAGCAGGGAGTCCAGGCCGTCCAAACGCGCCAGCGGTACCGGGACGCCGATTACCGGCAGCGGGGTGGCCGAGGCCACCATGCCGGGCAGGTGGGCGGCACCGCCGGCCCCGGCGATGATCACCTGAATGCCCCGGTCCGCGGCTTTTTGTGCGTAATCCAACATGCGTGCCGGTGTTCGGTGCGCCGACACGACGCCCACCTCGAATGGAATCTCGAACTCCGCCAAGGCATTCGCAGCATCCGACATCACCGACCAGTCGCTGTCACTGCCCATGATCAGGCCGACCCGTGCGCTCACTCCTAGTGTCCTTCCCATCCATCGGTCCACTCCGCGTGAGACAACCAATGCGCGGCCCGCTCCGCGCGCTCGCGCACCTCGGCCACATACTGCGGATCCGCCAGCGAACCGTCCACGCGGCCTTGAATATTCACATGGCCAAGCTTGCGGCCCGCACGCTCGCCCTTGCCGTACAAGTGCACCTTGGCCTCGGGGATGCGACCCATCAGATGGTGCATCCGTTCATCGAGTGACATCGCCGGCGTCTCGTGCGCGCCCAGTATGTTGGCCATGACCGTCACGGGGGCAAGGGGTTCGGTAGAGCCGAGCGGATAGTCGAGCACCGCACGAAGGTGCTGTTCGAATTGCCCGGTTCGCGCCCCGTCCATGCTCCAGTGCCCGGAATTATGCGGTCGCATCGCCAATTCATTGACCAGCAGCCGACCGTCGTTCGTTTCGAACAGCTCCACGGCGAGGACTCCGGTCACCCCGAGCTCGGTGGCGATCCGAAGCGCGAGCCCCTCGGCCTCCAGCGCGCGCTCATCGGGAAGCTCGGGTGCGGGCGCGATGACCACGGCGCAGACCCCGTCGCGTTGAACGGTTTCCACCACGGGCCAGGCCGCGCCCTGCCCAAAGGGTGAACGGGCCACCAAGGCCGACAGCTCGCGACGCATATCGACGCGCTCCTCGGCGAGCAGCTCTACCCCGGCCGCCAGTTGCTCGCCGGCCACGGTGCGCGCCTCGTCCAGGTCGCCGGTGATCCACACGCCGCGGCCGTCGTATCCGCCACGAACCGCCTTCAACACGACCGCACTGCCCGTGTCGGCCGCGAACCGCTCGACATCGGAGACCGTCAGAATCTCCGCGAACCGCGGCACCGGAGCGCCGATGCTCTTGAGTTTGCGCCGCATGAACGTCTTGTCCTGGGCATAGATGAGCGCCGTCGGCGACGGCTGCACATTGACGCCCTCACTCTGCAGAGTTGCGAGAAACTCCGTGGGCACGTGTTCGTGATCGAAGGTCAATACGGTGGCACCCTTGGCCGCCCGGCGCAGGTCGTCCAGGTCGGTGTGCGAACCCAGCACCACATCGGGGGTGACTTGAGCCGCCGGCTCATCGGCCGCGTGCGCCAGCACCCGAAGCGTCTGACCGAGTGCGATCGACGCCTGGTGGGTCATACGGGCCAGCTGACCACCACCGATCATGGTGACAACGGGAGTCTCAGGCACAGACATATGTTGTCATGCTCGCCGCGCTGCCCAGCTAGAACGGTCTGTGACCACAAAGAGGACCTCCGGACGTCGATCGACTCCGCGAACCGCTTCGCGCAGCCATGCCATTTTCCGTACACTCGCCATTTGTGTCTTTCGCCGATGCCACCATCGCCCGGCTCCCCCGGTTCATCCGGCCTGTCGCTGAGCGGCACCACGAGCTGATCAAGTTCGGCATCGTCGGAGCCACCACGTTTATCGTCGACTCCGGCATCTTCTATGCGCTCAAGCTGACGATCCTGGAGCCCAAGCCTCTCACCGCGAAGATCATCTCCGGCATCATCGCCGTGATCGCCTCGTACATTCTCAACCGGGAATGGAGTTTCCGGGACCGCGGCGGTCGGGAGAAGCACCACGAGGCGCTGCTGTTCTTCGCGGTCAGCGGGATCGGCGTGCTCATCGCCATGGTGCCGCTCTGGATATCGAGCTACATCTTCGAGCTGCGTGTGCCGAATGTGACCCTGACGGTAGAGAACATTGCCGACTTCATCAGCGCGTACATCGTCGGCAATCTGCTGCAGATGGCGTTCCGGTTCTGGGCGTTCCGCCGCTGGGTGTTCCCCGACGAGTTCGGGCGGCAGGGCGAAGAGTTGGTGACGCCTGCCTCCCTGGTCGACATCGGCGATCCCCCGGACGATAGGGATGACGATTCCGAGAACATCACCACACTGCGTCCGCAAAGCAACGTGCCCAACGGCGCCACCGCGCACTACGGCACCGAGGTCGGTCGCGGCCTGTACGGCTCAGCGCATCACGTGGCGGGCGGGCGTTCCCGGCCACGGCCGGTAGAGCGACTGTCGCCCTCCTCCGAACCGAGGGTGTCAAAGACCTCGTGATACAGCAGCGAGTGGACGTACTCCACTCGCGGTATCTCGTGGAATTCCAGCGGGTCCTGTGACGCCGATTCAATGATCAGCGTGCCGGTGCGCAAGATTCTGTCCACCAGGCCATGCCGGAACTCGACGCTATTGATCCGCGCCAGCGGGATGTCGATACCCGAGCGACTCAACAACCCGTGACGGAACATCACACGCCGGTCGGTAATGACGAAATGCGTGGTCAACCAGTTCAGGAACGGCCATACACTCAACCAGCCAACCAGCACCAGCCACACCACCCCGATGGCGATCATCACGACGCTCTTCGCGGTGGGCTGCCAGTCGGTGTTATCAACTATCGCGGCGACGAAGGCGGACGCGCCGGTTGCCAGAATCAGCACGACCGTCGGGCCGATCATTCGCTTCCAATGCGGATGGCGGTGCAACACCACCTGCTCGTCATTGGCGAGCACGTTCTCCGGATACCCCACGGCGGCGACTCTACTGGCCTTGCGCGGGGCGCAAATGCGTTATGTCGCCCGCCGACACGGCCGTGACGGTGCCGTCAGCGCCCTCAATCCGGAGTTGCCCGTTGTCGCTGAGACCCACCGCAACACCGACCAGTTCACGGTCGCCCGGCAGCTCGGCGCGCACCCGCGATCCCAGCGTGACACTGCGTGCGCGGTAATCCTCCAACAGTCGGTCGTCGACACCGCGTGCCGCCCGCCAATGCTCGATCCGGCTGCCGAGCTCGTGCAGGACTGCCCGCGCAAGCGCACTGCGGTCCGGATTCGCCCATCCGAGGATCGCCAACGACGTCGCATTCGGATCAGGCAGGTCATGCTCGGTGAACGTCGCATTGATGCCAAGACCCAGCACAATGGCCTGCGTGGGGGATGCCACCTCGGCGAGGATGCCGCACAGCTTGCGTCCCTCCACGAGAACGTCGTTCGGCCACTTGAGCCCGGCCTGAATACCACTGGCCGCGGCAATCGCGTCAACGATCGCTACCCCGGCCAGCAGGGGTAGCAGCCCCCATCGATCCGATGGCACCTCTTCGACGGCGATTCCGACCGACATCGCGACCTGCGTCTGTGGCGGAGCTCCCCAGCTGCGCCCGTGCCTGCCGCGCCCCGCAGACTGGTGCTCGGCGAGCAACACGACACCGCCGATGTCCTCACCGGCGGCAGCGCGAGCCACCAGATCGGCGTTGGTGGAGCCCGTCTCGTCGACGATGTCGATACGGCGCCAGTGGTCGCCCGGGCTGCTGGTGAGGGTCAGTCTGTCCAAAGTCACGGCCTCAGCCTAGGGCGGTCAGGTCGACGCCGTGGCGGCTCGCTCGGCGAGGTTCTCTTCGACCTCTACTCAATCCTATTTTTGGGCATCCAGAGGTCATGTCTGATTCTCTTCAATCGTGGTGAGGTTGAAGACACGGGCGGCGTTGTCGTGCAGGAACAGCGCTTTGGCCTCTGCGTCGAGTTGCAGTGCGGCGAGGTGTTCGAGTGCGTGGGAGGCCATGATCATTGGATAGTTGGTGCCGAACATGACTTTTCGCCGCCCGGACCGCGATTTCATGAAGTCAACAAGCGTCTGTGGGAGTCGTTTGGTGGTGTAGGCCGAGGTATCGATATACACATTGGGGTGTTTGCGGGCCACGGCGATCATTTCTTCGGTCCACGGGTACCCGACGTGGCCGCACACGATGGACAGTTCCGGGAAGTCGAGTGCGATTTGGTCGATATATGGAATGGGGCGGCCCGTTTCGGAGGTGCGCAGCGGTCCGGTGTGGCCGACCTGGGTGGCGAACGGGACACCCAGTTCGACACATTCTGCAAGCAGCGGATAGTAGCGGCGATCGGTGGGCGCCGCGTTCCACAGCCATGGGACGACGCGAAGCCCGACGAATCCGTCCTGGCGTACTCGGTGACGCAGTTCACGCACGGCGTGCATGGGCTGGTCCAAGTCCACCGTTGCCAGTCCGGCGAACCGGGTGGGATGCGCCCGGGTCCATTGGGCTACATCGTCGTTGGAGATCAGGTCTAGGCCGTTGGGGCCACGCCAGGCGCTCAACAAGCCGACCTCGACGGCTCCCGCGTCCATTGCGGCCAGGGTGAGTTCGATGGGCAGTTCGGTATCGGGCCCGGACTGGCCGGTCCAGCGCCGCAGCGACGCGAACATGTCGTTGCCCAGGAATCTCAGCGTCGGGTGCTGCATCCACACATCGATGGTCATCGCGGGTCCTGTTCGAGCGGTAGCGGGTTCTGGGGCAGTGCACATAAAGCGGCGACCGCGGCAGCAGCCAGTGGACCGGCGAAGGCCATCGGGTCGCCTGTGAGCTGTTCACGCAGCCACAGCCGTGCGATCTCCTCGGCTGGTGCGAACACGATCGGGTGGGCAAGCTCGATCGGGATCCTTGCGAGTGCATCGATCTCGGCAAGATGCTCCAACCAGTGGCGGCAGCGTTCAATGAACGCGCCACTGCTTGCTTTGAGTTCGTCACGCCATTGAGGTGAGACGACAAGATGGCGTTGTTCGAGCAGCAGTGCTGCAACTGCACGGTTGTCGCGCGCCCACCGCAGGCGGTGTTCGATCATCGCGGCAACGCCGCCAGCCAGATCGTCGTGATGCAGGTCCAACAACGCGCTGGCCGCTGCTTGGTATTTGGCGACCGCATCAACGAGCACGGCAGCCAAAACGCCGTCTTTAGAACCGAAATGGTGGTAGATACTGCCGTTACTCACGCCGCTAGCGGCGCTGAGCTCCACCAAACCGACGCTGGCGCTGCCATTGTGTTCCATCAGCGCCCGGGCGGTGTCCAGCAGCAGTTGGCGAGTGGCCTCGGCTCTCACCTCTCACCGCCCAACGGGTGCAGGTGGCCGGTCGCCAATGTCGTAGCGGCGCAATCCGCTCGCCGTGTCTTCGTCCCAGGCGGTCGGCGCGGTCAGGTCCAGCTCCAGCTTGAGGCCTTCGGCCAGCGGGAGCCCCTCACCACGGATAGTGGCCTGGCGATCGGCGCGCAGACTGGCCTGCGGATAGGTGCACATGTGGTGAGCCAGCTCCATGGCCCGCGACAACGCTTCACCGGCCGGGACAACTTCTTGCACCAGTCCCATCTGCAACGCGGTGGCGGCATCAATGCGCACACCAGTTTCCAGCAGATACAGCGCGTTGCCTTTGCCCACGATCCGGATGAACTGTTGGGTGCCGCCGTCGGTGAATGGCACACCCCACCGTCGATTCAATGCACCGAATTCCGCTGTGTCACTGGCAATCCGAAAATCACACCAACTCGCCAACTCCATACCCCCGGCAAAGCAGTAGCCGTTCACCGCAGCAATGGTGGGCTTGCCCGCATCCAGGCGTGCGAAACCCAGCGGCCCGGCCAGATACGTCCAAAAATGATCGGCTACCTCGTGCATTCCACGCAGATCCATACCCGAGGAGAACGCTTTGTCGCCGGCGCCGGTGATAACCAGGACATCGACGCTGCCATCGCGCGAGAACGCATTGATCGCATCACCAAATGCGACTGCCACGTCGCGGCTCAAACAGTTGTGGCGCGCTTGATCATCGATTGTGAGGATCCGAACGCGCCCGTCGGTAGCGATCTGAAGGTGAGTCATCTTGTACACGCGCCTTTCCGTCTATTTGATATAGAGATAGTCTCTAGAGACGTTCTCTATCTGTCAAGTGTGTCAGCCTCCCACGCCGTCGGGATGCGGGCCGGGCTGTGCGACCCGTGTTCTGCGCTCCTGGGCACACACGTACAGGCTGATCTGTATCCGACGTAGCGCGCCGCACCCCTCAGATCCCACCGACTGGACGCCTATAGACGCGTTCCGCAAAAAGCTTTAGGACACAATCGGAAACACCCCACCCCGCGGATAAGACAGTTGGCGGGCATGCTTGTGCTTGTCCGCGCGTGCCGCGAGTTTGAGGAATCGGGCGGTGTTGCCATGCAGGAAAAGCTTTTTAGGTTCTAGCCCGCTGTTGGACCTGACGGAGGCCCCTCCCGCCCAGTCTCAATTTCCCCTCAGCTAGTCGCGTCAAGTGCGGTATGGGCGCAGCTCACCCGCGTGGATAAACTCAACACAGACCGAGCTATTCCGCGGCGATGTGTAGAGGGCTACTCCTGCACTGGCTCTGAATTGGCGCCCTTGCGCGTCCTTCGTATGACACAGCTGGCAAGCTACGTGACTCGATGGATGTCAGCGGTGCCGGGCAGCTGGTCGGTTTATTTGGGGAGCGCGACCTGAACATTGATACCGCTAACGGGTAAATGGCCATCGTTGATGAGTTCTGTTGTCATGGAAATAATTTCATCGTCGGCGAGGGGGCGCCTCAGCAGCGCTAGCAGTGGTGTTCGCCCGCGGTGACGATGCTGATTCCGCCGAATCCGGTTTCCGACGAGCCGATCGAGTTGGTGATGATCCGGTTGGGCAGCTGGGCGAGCAGTTCGGCTTTGAGGTTCGGGGAGAACCGTGCCCCCGAGCTGGCGAGCAGGTACAGCGACGATAGGTCGTAGGGCTCCAGGTGCTCTTGCGCGATGACTAAGGCATCTAGCAAGTGCCGGACCGTGGCGTCTCCGGCGAAGAAGATCATGTTGACTTTGAGTTTTTCGACGGTGCGCCACACGTCGTGTGGTTCGAATTCTGGTGACAGAACCATCGTTTGACCGCAGAACAGCGACATCCAGGTCGCTGACTGTGTTGCGCCGTGGGTCATGGGTGGGATCGGGTAGCCGGTCATCGGCGGGTTGGCCGCGGCCTGTCTGGACAGCTCGAGCTCGCCAGGGAGAGGGTCGCCGGTTCCGAAATCTGTGCTGCCGATAAGCGCTTGGTAGATGTCTTCGTGACGCCACATGACACCTTCCGGGAATCCGGTGGTCCTACCGGTATAGATCACGTAGATGGCATCAGAACTGCGTTCAGGGAAATCTCTAACTGGCGAGCAGCTTTCGATGGCCGAGTGGAATTCTTGGCCGCCGTGACCTTGGTAGTCGTCGTTGCTGCCGTCCTCGACAGCCAGGACAGTGTGCACGCGTGGGGTATTCGGCAACACATTGGCTATCCGCTCGCTGTACCGGCGTTCGTGCACCAGGGCAACCGCTTCGGAGTCGTTGATGATGTAACGGATTTCGGCTTCGGTGGAACCGTAGTTGAGGCTGACTGGGATGGCCCCGGCCTTCACGATCCCCAGCATCGCGATCACCATCTCGATGCGGTTACGGCAGTAGAGGCCGACTTTGTCATCGGGTTCGACTTCGCGGTCGATGAGGTAGTGCGCGAAGCGGTTTGCCTTGTCTTCGAGCTCGGCGTAGGTCAGGCGTTCGTCTTGGCAGATTAGCGCGACCCGGTTAGGGACCGCATCGATAGCATGTTCTGCAAGGTCAGCAATGTTGAGAGCCATCGTTGTGGCCCTACTGAAGCGCCACGCCGAGCTCGGCAGCGAAGACCTTGATCATATGCTGCACCGCAATCTCGTTGCGGCCGATGATCATGTGATCGTGTTGTCCGTGACGCACGCCTTCACCGCACTGGGGCAGCATCGCGAAATCTTCGTCGCGAACGGCGGCGTGCACCGTTTGGAATAGCGCGTCGTAGCCCGCAGTCATGTCATCGTTGGTGGCCGGTGTGCGAGCCATCCAGCTGTGCCGGACGGTACAACGCGTCGGTTCCCCGGCCGGGAGGATATCGATGATCTCCACGCCGACCGGGCTGTTGGCAAGGATCAGATTCGGGTAGATCCAATAGATCACGCCCATGTTTTGATGGGGATCCCATGAGCCGGAGGCGTCTTGGGCCAGGTTGGCAATCCAGTTGAACGGGAAGCCGATGCGGTGGTGTTTACCGTACGCGTCGTAGACCCCCGTGTTCGGCAGAGTGTTCTGCCCAATCACACTCTTGCCGTGTACAAATGGGAAATGGTAGCCCTCGGCGAACGCTTCAAGGGCGCCCTTCCACGACACGTGAGACTGGAACTCCTTCTGGTCGTGGTAGCCGTAGCTGCCGTAATCCATCAGCTCCAGTTCCGGCCCGACGGCCCCTAGGTGCGCGTCTACATCGATCGCGGCGCCTGCGGTCAGCACTGCCCAGATGAGCCCGTGACGCTCCTGGCTCGGCAGCTCGACGAGCCCGTACTCGGCCTTGTCTATGGAATCGAAGCCTGCTCGGCCCGGAATGGCGAATAGTTCGCCGGTGTTCTTGTATGCCCAAGCGTGGTAGGGACATACGAACCGTGAGGCGTTACCCGACCCGCACGCTGGCATCGCGCCGCGGTGGCGACAGTAGTTCAGGAACACATGGCTAATGCCGTCGCGGTCACGGGTGACTAGCAGCGAATCGCCGAGTACCGAACGCACGAGGTAATCGTTGATATTGGGGACCTGCGCCGAGGGAACGATCGCCAGCGGCACCTGCCTTAATATCTGTGTCTCCTCGATTTCGGTGATCTTCGGATCACGGTAGTAATGCAACGGCACCCGCAATTCACGCTCGGCCATGTCGGTGGTCTTATCCAGAACCAGGCCCAACGCTCGACGCGTTAGCTCCGGATCTTGGTTGCTCAGGGGTGCGCTGACAACAGATGTCATATCGATGACCTTCCCTCGGGCGGGCGAGACTGCACTGAAGTAGAGCATACAGTTAGTGCGATTTGTATTGTCAAGGTGTTGATGCGCGGGTTTGGGAAGTTCACCGTCGTCCGTGGCAGGGATGCGATACTGGTCAACCATGCGGAGACACGGCTGGTCGGGCGATCTACCGACCGACGACGAAGCCGCCGCCGCCCGAATTGTGTCGGCGGCCCGAGATGCCGTTGACGCGCAGAGTGTGGTGAGCATTTCGGAGATCGCGCAGTCCCTGGGAGTTACCCGGCAGACGGTTTATCGGTATTTCCCGACGCTGGAATCGCTGCTGCAGGCCACCGCTATCTCCGCAGTCGGCGGGTTTCTGGACCGCCTTGCCGAACATCTACGGCACATCGCCGACCCGACCGAAGCGGTCGTCGAGGGAATTGCCTACACCCTCGAGCAGCTGACTCAGGACCGATACTTGAGCCTGGTGCTACAGCCCGGAAAGGCGAGCGCATACGCGGCCGGCGTCACCTCTGAAGCCTCCATCGCATTCGGTCGTTCGATGCTCGAACGCTACAACGTCGATTGGGCTGCAGCAGGATTCACCAGTGACGCACTTAACGAACTGGTCGAGTTTATGCTGCGCATCGTCCTGTCATTCGTCGTAGATCCCGGAGGGCCCTCCCGTCACGGCGACGAACTGCGCGGCTATCTGTACCGCTGGGTTTCCCCAGCAGTACAGGCACGACACGGTAAACGACCACGGAAGCCGACTACTGCTCCCGGTAGCTGACCGCCACGTTGCGGCCATCTGCACTGCAACCCGTTACCACGTCACGACCGTTGACGAATCCCAATCATCGCGGCGCGCGTCGCCCCAGCACGCATAGGCGGGGCCGCGGTCGCGCGCACTGTAGGGAACTGCCGATGCCGCGGAGTGGCATGTCTATTGGTCGGAGACAAATTAGAACATTCAATTATTGAAAATGTATGGTCTAATGATCGGGGACGCAGGGACCGAGACTGCACCCGAGAAGGCGAAACTAGGCCCCGCGAAACGGCATCCGAAGGAATGAGTAGCCATGGGGAGCATTTTGACCCACACGACTTGTACGCCGTCACGAAGGCCGCCGCCGACCTCGAGAGCAAGAAGGCGATAAACCCACAGATCGTCGCCGGGTTGAAACGGTAAGGATCTGGATCGCATTCGCAAGGCTTCATCTGGCTGTCCAAATCGCCAATGATGTTGTGGCAGAAGCGGTTGCTCTACTGTTCGTCCTCCGCATATCTCCCACGTCGTTCGGCGCTCCGATCGCGACTGAGTGCCAGTGTCGCTCACGATCTGACGCCAACCGTCGAACACATACCAGAACACCACCTGCAGATAGCACACGGCTGCGGCACACCTGAGTAGAGGAGACCTCGAGCGGAATGGGCAGGAGGAATCAGGGTTCATTCACCCTGGAGCGGTTCTACCCGCATCCACGGCACCGGCTATGGGAATTTCTGATTTCAGCTGAATTTTTTCCGTCTGGCTGGGAGCACGAACTGCTGCGCAGCGCGGTCACGACGGGCCGTTCGTTTGTTATCAAGACCGACCCGATACCTGGAACCAGGATCACCGGTCTAGGCGACTGCGAATTTCTTCACGTGGCGCCAGGAAGGGCTGGGAGGTGGCGGTACACCTCGATAGGCCCCAAGCCGTGGACTTGCTACGGGGCCTGGACGTTGCACTGCGAAGGCCTCGGAACGCGCCTGATCTGGACGACCTCGGGGTTCAATCCCCGCAAGCCCAATGAACTCCACACCCGCGTCGTGTTTGAAAACCAGCAAGAAGCGATGCTGGAAGCACTGGCTGCGCTACTCGATGCCGCCACCAGCCAGACCGACGAACCGGGCTGAAAACCAGTTCACAACTCAGCCGAGACGCCAGCATGCGACGAAGCTAGCTGCGTCGGCAAGGGCACATCAACGGCAGATTGCAGCTGCGCGGCAACACAATCGGTGGGCGTCTCCCGCTTGTGGCCCGAACGATGGCGCCCAGCTTCATCCGGTGGACGGTGAGGCCGTCCTCCGGCCAGGCACCGGGCCGACCGCGGCCCCGGGCTAGCAAGGCCGGGGCGGTATCTAGGGGCCCCTTGCATCACGTTGGCGGACTTCGCCTTTGATGCGGCGATCTCGAGATTGGTATCACGCAGTGTTGAGAACTTTTGCCTCGCGTCCATCACATTGTGCAACTGGGCAATGCCCCTGGCCGGAGGTGATCATCGAACTGAACCACCAAAGGGGTACTCGGCCGCTATCGATTTCGCGAATCACGTCGTCAGTCATTGGGGGCTGTCCTTTCGCTGACTTGTCTTCAATACTGCGCTCTACAGCAGCCGTTGTCGCCCATATGCCGCGAATTCGGCGTCAAGGGCCCGCTTGTCCGTCGCGCTCATGCGCTCGAACACCGGACCCTCACGCCCCTCCCATCGCAGCACCGCGTCATCGCAATGCCAGTGCTGTTCCTTCAATTCGCGTTTGAGCACCTTGTTGGATCCGGTTACCGGCAAGCTCGCCGATAATCGCAGGAATCGAGGAATTCCCTTGCTGCCCAGGTCCTCCTGCGCCGTCAAGAACTCGCTGAATTCCGCGATGTCGAAACTTTCCGGATCGGTGACCTCGATGGCGGCCATCACCCGATCGCCGGAGCGCGGGTCCGGCACGGCGTACGCGCCCGCCGCGATCACGGCGGGGTGGCGCCGCAGTACCCGTTCGATGGTGAGCGCCGAGGTGTTCTCGCCGTCGACCCGGATCCAGTCTCCGCGTCGACCGGCGAAGTAGAGGAAGCCCGCCTGATCCAGGTAGCCGAGATCGCCGGTCCAGTACCACCCATTGCGAAGGCGATCGGCGTCGGCGTCATCGTTCTTGTAGTAGCCCTCGAAGCCTCGCCGTCCCTGTTTGTCGACGATCTCACCAACCGCATCGTCGGCGTTCAAGACACGTCCGTGATCATCGAAAATAGCTGCGGCACAGACCTGCAACGTCTCGGGGTCCACAATCGTCACACCCGCGTGCGCCGGACGCCCGAGTGCGCCAGACGGCGCGTCGGGGTCGAGCACAATCGCTCCCCCACCCTCGCTCGATCCATAACCCTCGAACAGTTCCGCATCAAAGCGGCGTCGAAACTCGGCCTGATCCTCCGGCGAGGCCTCGGTACCAAATCCGCGTACCAACTGGTTGTCGGCATCGCCGGGCTGCTCCGGGGTGGCCAACAGGTATCCGAGCGCCTTACCGACGTAGGTGAAGAAGGTCGCACCGAAATACCGGATATCGGGCAGGAAGCGCGACGCAGAAAAGGTGGGCGTCAGACATACCGTGGCACCGTTGGCCAGCGCGGGCGCCCAGAGCGCCATCAACGCGTTGCCATGGAACAGCGGCATACAGCAGTAGTCGACATCGCAGCGGTTGTGCCCAAATTTCTCGGTGGCCGCGTGCGCAATCTGCGCCAACCGTCCCTGGCTGCATTTCACCGCCTTGGAGGCGCCGGTCGTCCCTGACGTGAACAGCAACAGCAACAGCGAATCCGCCCCCACCCCATCGGAAATCGCGGTAACACCCCGGTTCTCGTCGAGCTGAGCGAGATAGTCGGAGCTGTCGATCACCAGGAACCGGCTGGCGGCAAGACCGAGGTCCAGGTGCCGCAGCCTGTCCAGATGTTCGGTGTCGGTGACGATCAGCTGACAGTCGGTATGACGAATCTCGGCCGCCATCTCCGCTGCCCCACGGGTGGGGTTGATTCCGATGATCGTGGCCCCGGTCAGTGCGGCACCGCCCAACCAAAACACGAAGTCCGGGACGTTCTCCAGCAGCACGCCGATATGAAAAGGCCCCGCGGCCCTCAGCTTCCGCGCGAGTGCACCGCGCGCGGCCGATTCACCGACCACCTCGTCCCAGGTCCAGTCGCGTTCCCGGGTCCGCAGCCCTAGGTGGCTGTCGCCGATCCGATCGAGGAGCATCGTGGCGATATCGGCGCGGGGTGTGCAGGCGTCGTTCATATCGCCGATGATGCACCCGTCAGATTCCGGTACTCCTGCGGCAGGTCGTCGGGCGCGAGCTTGGTGATGCTCACCGGCCCGGAGTGATACGAGTCCTCACCCTCGATGGATCCGTTGGCATCGACGGGCCACAACACCAGCTGCCGGAACACCAACAGATAGTCGGCGCTGGGATCTTCGATCGGGAACCCCATGCTCTGCGCGACCGCGCCCGGATAGATCTGCTTGAGAAAACCCTCGGTGACAACGCAATCGTCATCGACCAGGAGCCGATCCATCTCGAACTCCATGACGCTCATTCGCCCCTGGACGAGGCCCGCGTAATAGGAGCGGACGCCGTCGCGTCCCTTGGGGCCGAAATCCTTGCCGTCCATCCAGAAGTGGTAGTTCGGATTGGCGCTGAGGGTGTCGATCAGCCCGTCGAGGTCTGCGTCGCGCTCAAGTTTCATATGGCGCAGGACGGCCCCCAACACCATCCGGTGCCGCCCGTTTGTCGTTGCGGCGAGCCGCCTTTCGACCATCTCCCAGGTCCGCGTGGTGTCGATGACTGCCATAGGTCAATAGTCGTCGCCTCCCACATTCGATGTCACCCGACAATTGTCGAGAAATACGCGCACGGCGTCCGACAGCTGGCGGGTTACCTGCCCGACAACTCGGCGGTGGACAGCGATATCCGCCGCAGCATCAAGACGAAGGTGGCCAGGAACCTGTCCATGGGGTCATCGAGATCCCAGCCCATCAGCTGCTCGATATGACGAATTCGCGCAGCGACGGTGCTGTGGTGCAGATGAAGTTCGGTGGCGGTGCGTCGCAAGGTGCCGAAAACACACAGCGCCTCCAGGGTGTCGACCTCGACGGCACCGGACGCCGTGGATGCGATCTCATTGATGCGGACGATGTCGCCGATCTCTCGCACATGCTCCGGCGGGATATCGGCCAGCACCTCCAGCAGACTGAGCCGCTCGTAGGCAATGGCACGCCGTCCGAACCCGGTCGAGGAGGCAAAGCGCAAGGCGCGCTGCGCCTGAGCCCATGACGTGGGCGCGTCGATGACGGCAGTACTTGTCCCGATCCCGATCCACGGCCCCTGCACCAGGCGCGGCGCCGGTGGGAACTCGCGAACAATCACCGCATTGAGGTGATCCGACAAAGTTCTGGTATCGCCGGTCGCCTGGCAGAGCAGAGCTCCGACTCGCCCGATCGTCGCCGACCGGATCACTTGACCGGGCAGCGCCTCGGCGAGGAGCTGCCGAGCATCCGCGGGTGCGGAAATCGCCAGCACCCGCAGCTCCCGGGTGTCATCCAAGCCAAGGAGGCGCACGGCGCGCATCCGGTCCTCCGGACTCGATTCGCCTGACAGCACCACTTCGATCAGGGCGGGATCGTCCATATGGAGGGAGGCGGACGTCTGGACCGGCATGGATCGGCGCAGAAAATGGTGGAGACGATGCAGGAGGAGCTCATCGGTGGGCTGGGCCGAGCCCTCGCGTTCCAGCCACACATGGGGCTCACCACCGTCGGACCACCGGATACCGACCGCGCATCCGGCGAGTTGGGACGCCGAGTGCACCGCGGCCTCCGCATCGGCCGCCTCCAGCTGGTCGAAATGGGACACGATTGTGAACACCAGGTCGGCGTCCAGCCCAGGCTGCTTGTCCATCTCGTTCTATGTACCTCGATCCAGAACTTCTGTTCAACAAAATTTCTGAGAACTCTCTAAGGCCCATGCGTCTTCTGCCGGGTGGCGCGCGATAACATCGGGCCCATGACGACCACCGAGTCCAATGTCGCCGACGCCGCGGCTGCCCAGCCCGACATACATACCACCGCGGGCAAGCTCGCCGACCTGCGTCGGCGTAACGAGGAAGCACTGCACCCGGTCGGTGAGGCCGCAGTCGACAAGATCCACGCCAAGGGCAAGCTGACCGCACGCGAGCGGATCTTCGCCCTGCTCGACGAGGGCTCGTTCGTGGAGCTGGACGCGCTGGCCAAGCACCGCAGCACCAACTTCGGCCTGGAGTCCAAGCGCCCGCTCGGAGACGGTGTGATCACGGGCTTCGGCACCATCGACGGCCGCGACGTCTGCATCTTCAGCCAGGACGTCTCGGTGTTCGGCGGCAGCCTCGGCGAGGTGTACGGCGAGAAGATCGTCAAGGTCATGGATCTGGCCATCAAGACCGGCCGTCCGCTGATCGGCATCAACGAGGGTGCCGGCGCCCGTATCCAGGAGGGTGTGGTCTCGCTCGGCCTGTACGGCCAGATCTTCCATCGCAACGTCATCGCCTCGGGCGTCATCCCGCAGATCTCGCTGATCATGGGCCCGGCCGCCGGTGGCCACGTGTACTCCCCCGCGCTGACCGACTTCGTCGTCATGGTCGACAAGACCAGCCAGATGTTCATCACGGGCCCCGACGTCATCAAGACAGTCACCGGTGAGGACGTCACCATGGAGGAGCTGGGCGGCGCCCACACCCACATGGCCAAGTCCGGCACCGCGCACTACGTCGCCTCCGGCGAGCAGGACGCCTTCGACTACGTGCGCGACATCCTGGGCTACCTGCCGTCCAACAATGCCTCCGAGCCGCCGCGCTACCCCGGTCCGGAGCCCACCGACGGCGCCATCGAGGACCACCTCACCGAGGAAGACCTCGAACTGGACACGCTGATCCCGGATTCCCCGAACCAGCCGTACGACATGCACGAGGTCATCACCCGCATCCTGGACGATGACGAGTTCCTCGAGGTGCAGGCCGGCTACGCGATGAACATCATCGTCGGCTTCGGCCGGATCGACGGCCGCAGCGTCGGCATCGTCGCCAACCAGCCCACCCAGTTCGCCGGCTGCCTGGACATCAACGCCTCCGAGAAGGCCGCGCGGTTCATCCGCACCTGCGACTGCTTCGGCGTCCCGATCATCACCCTGGAGGATGTACCCGGTTTCCTGCCCGGCACCGAGCAGGAATACAACGGCATCATCCGACGCGGCGCCAAGCTGTTGTACGCATACGGCGAGGCCACCGTCCCGAAGATCACCGTCATTACGCGCAAGGCATACGGCGGCGCGTACGACGTGATGGGCTCCAAGCACATGGGCGCTGACGTGAACGTCGCCTGGCCCACGGCGCAGATCGCCGTCATGGGCGCCTCGGGTGCGGTCGGGTTCGTGTACCGCTCGCAGTTGACCGAGGCTTCCAAGAACGGCGATGACGTCGATGCCCTCCGTCTGCAGTTGCAGCAGGAGTACGAGGACACCTTGGTGAACCCGTACATCGCCGCCGAGCGCGGCTACGTCGACGCGGTCATCCCGCCGTCGCACACCCGCGGCTACATCGCGACGGCGCTGCGCTTGCTGGATCGCAAGATCGTGCGGCTCCCACCGAAGAAGCACGGAAACATCCCACTGTGAGTCGAGTGAGCTCAGTGAACGAGCGAACGATCCAACCGCTGTGACGAACGAGGAGGGTGCGTCCGTGACTGACGAAGCTGCCGAAACCGTCACCGCCGAGGGCGATTCCGGGAAGGTGAAAGCCGCCGACATCGAGGTAGTCAGCGGTAATCCGACCGACGCGGAGATCGCGGCCTTGGTTGCCGCCCTCAGCGCGCTCGCTTCGAAGGCCGAGGCCGTCGATCTCACGCCCCGCAACCTGTGGGCCGAGCCGGTGGACAAGCTCCGCTACAGCCCACATAGCTGGCAGCGCGTCACGCTGTTCGAGCGCGCGAAGCTGGCTCGTCCCCGAGGCTCGTTCTAGCCCGATAGAGTTCCGCGCGTGACAGCTTTTGTCTTGGCGTCCGCATCGCCGGCGCGTGAACGGATCTTGGAGCAGGCGGGGCTGAACCCGGTCGTCATCGTGTCGCACGTCGACGAACATCTCGTGATGGCGACGCAGCCCTCGGGCACTGCGCCCACTCGTGCCGTCGAGGTACTGGCCGCCGCCAAGGCTTTCGATGTCGCGACGGCATTGGCCGGCGAGGTGGCTTCCGATGCAGTGGTGCTGGGCTGCGATTCCATGCTGCTGCTCGACGGCTCGTTACAGGGCAAGCCGGGCACCGTCGAAGAGGCACGCCGCCGCTGGGGTCTAATGGCCGGGCGTTCGGCCGAACTGTTGACCGGGCACTGCCTGGTGCGAGTGATCAACGGCAGGCCCACTGCACGGGTCAGCGAAACACGCTCCACCACGGTACGTTTCGGAACCCCCTCGGCCGCTGATCTCGACGCGTATCTAGCCACCGGCGAGCCCCTTCAGGTGGCTGGGTCGTTCACTTTGGATGGCCTGGGCAGCTGGTTCGTCGAAGGCATCGACGGTGACCCGTCCAACGTGATCGGCGTCAGCGTGCCGTTAGTCGGCCAGCTGCTGGACAAGCTCGGCGTAACCGCCTCCTCATTGTGGGTGCGGCACGAAAAGCATGTGCCGCCAAAGCCGTTCCATCCGGATACGCCATCGGTCGCGTCTCTGCCGCCGCGCATGGTCCCGGTGTTCGACTCGCTCGTCATGATCGGGCCGACCCAGCAGCAGGAATTCAAGGATGCTCACGGCAATCCGATCCCGCACATGCCGTCCGTCAACGCCAGCTTCCACACCGCCTGCAGCGACGATTCCTTCGACCTCGGTGTGCACACCAACCGTGGCGCCTGCCTGTGGACGGGCGACTATCTAAACACCGGCGACGGCATACAGCTGATTCCCGTCGACCCCGCAAGCCCCTCTGTAGCCCTGGGCGGACGCTCCAAACCCCTTGTGCTGCCGCCTGATGCGCAGGACGGCGCCCGCCTTCTGCCCACCGGATCCGCGGAGTTGGCACACCGTTCACTGCTGTTCGCTTCATGCATTCCCTCGCCGGGCTGCAGCACCTTCGTGTCGGCGGACACCATCGTGTACGACGTGAGCGAGCCCGGTAAACGATCCTATGAGCCGATGGGCGTGATCGCCGGAATCTCGCAACCGAGTGGGGTTTCGGCGCCCGGGCGCCGAATGCTGGTGGCTGGAAACGTCGGAACCGGGCCGTGGGCACCCCGATTCGCATGGCTCACACCGGCAATCGATGATCCCGCGTTCCTGGACTCTGCGGCGTGGGAGAAGGTCGACGGTGGGTCCCCGACGGGGACAGACGGCGTACCCATCAACGGTGGCGGCGACCGTGAGAATCAGTTGTTCGCTTTGCCCGCAGGCGGTTTCGGGCTGCTTGATTCCAACGGCTCCGGTGATGCACATATCGGGCTCAAGCTCTTCCGGACTCCGCAGGAGCTGGTCGGGGAGCCCATGACGGTGTTGATCCGCAACGACCCATCCGATCCGCGGTCCGATGACCCGTTCATCTCCCGCGATCCGCACAAGCTGCTGCAGCCGTACGGGCCCCAGGTCGTCAGCGTCACAATGAATACCGACGGCACCCAGACGCTGTATTTCCTGGTGAGCCAATGGGTTACCGATCCCACCCGCGCCTACCGGACCATTCTGTATTCCGTCGTGCTGACGCCCGAATACCTCTCCCTATAGCCCGCCGACACGCCGTGTTCCGCGTCGACATCTCGCGAAACGCGTCGAAAACCGTAGTCTCGGCAAACGCAGGTGGCGCCTCGCAGCGTCGCCTACCGCTCGAACAGTTCTGGATGTTCGGCGCCCTCACGCCAGTCGTCCGGCGTACCCACGAGCGCTAACGCACTCCGAAGCATCGCGGCGCGTATCGCCTGACGATCGCAACCTGGCGTGGCTAGGTAGCGATAGCAGCCCACCTGCATGCTGCCCAGCAGTACAGCCAACGTCTCCGGCGTCGGGGCGGGCCGCCCGCTGCCTACGAGCACACCCCGGAGTATTTCGCCGAGACGCTCCTCATGCGCGGCGCGCAACTGACGCGCGGGTGAAGCAGGGTCGTGTTGCTCGATATGGAAGACCAGCCACGAGTCGCCGATGTGTTCTGCGGTATCCAGATACGCATCGATAGCCATACCGATCCGCTCGATGAGGCTGCCACCAACATTCATCGTCGGTCCCCACCGCTCAAGTAACTCGCCTTGGCTGTGCGTCACCAACGCGGTGATCACATCGGCCACACCGTCGAAGAACGAATAGAAGGTGGGCTTGGACAGCCCCGCGCGCTCC
The DNA here is from genome assembly GCA_050701835.1 of Mycobacterium sp. Taxonomy (GTDB): domain Bacteria; phylum Actinomycetota; class Actinomycetes; order Mycobacteriales; family Mycobacteriaceae; genus Mycobacterium. Next base: position 263,492 of record JBOGDC010000035.1, read on the forward strand.
GCGATACGCGCGACGGTGGCACCCCGGTAGCCGAACTCCGCGTAAACGGACGCCGCCGCGGCCACAATGCGCTTTCGCATTTCGGCACGCTGCTCATCGGTTTTCGGGGGACGCCCGCGTGCGCGGTCCGACGGGATCTCCGCTGGGGTATTGACAGCCATCCCGCCGCAGCCTACCTTCCATTTATCTTTACATTAACGGAAAGATAAATACTGCCTGGCATAGGAGCAGCGTGGCCACCATCAGCATTGCGACGCCCGACGGCGAGATCACCGGCATCCTCGAAAAACCAACGGGCACCGGCCCTTGGCCATCGATTGTGGTGCTACATGACATCAGTGGCTCCGGCCGCGACCTCCAACGAATAACCTCGCGCATCGCCGCGGACGGATACGTGGCCTTTGCGCCCGACCTGTACTCGCGCGGCGGACGAGCACGATGCATCACGCGGGTGATGACCAACCTGATGGCACGCAAGGGCCGCGCCGTCGACGACATCCTGGCGGCACGCGATTATCTGATCGGGTTACCTGACACCACATCGTCGGTCGGCGTGGTCGGTTTCTGTATGGGTGGCGGGTTCGCCCTCCTCGCCAGCACCAAGGGGTTCGGCGCATCCGCCCCGTTCTACGGCGTACTCCCCCGGCAATCGGAGCAGGTACTGGAGGACGCCTGCCCCATCGTCGCGAGTTTCGGAAAGCGCGATCCCATGCTCATCGGAGGAGAACGAAAACTTCGGAAGACCCTCGACGCCAATGGGGTAGAGCACGATATCAAGACCTACAGCGGGGTCGGACACAGTTTCGCCAATCAGCTACCCATGCAGCCGATCATGCGCATTACCGGTTTTGGATACTCACCCGAGGTTGAAGCCGATGCCTGGCGGCGCGTCTATGCGTTCTTCGAAGACCACCTATCGGCTGACCGCATCCCCACCTCCAGAGAGGCCAAATAGCTTGGTAACCAATTCATTGGGCCGCATTCGCGATCTCATCGACCCAACCGCACTCATCGGAGACCAGTCGGCTGGATACCTCGATCTGCTGCCGCCCGCACCCGATCAACCGCAGCGTGCAGCACAGCGCGCCATGAACAATCCGCTCGTGGCGGCCGTCTACGAGGGTCCATGGCGTCAGGGCCAGGCGTTCCTCTACACGGGAATGACACCGTCGGGCGAGCGCCGCCGCGCCAGTCAGGCTCTCCGACTGCGCGATTCGCAACTATTGCTCGACGTGGCCTGCGGCCCCGGTAACTTCACACAGTTCCTCAGCGAGGATCTTGACACGGGCGGCGTGGCAATCGGGCTGGACTTCTCCGTTCCGATGCTACGCAAAGCCGTACAAGACCATTCCGGCAAGCGCGTCGGCTACGTCCGTGGCGACGCCCGTACTCTGCCGTTCGAGGACGGAGCCTTCGATGCTGTGTGTTGTTTCGCTGCACTGTATCTGGTCCCCGAGCCGTACAAAGTGCTCGACGAGATGATCAGGACGCTGGCACCGGGAGGCCGTATCGCGGTGATGACGAGCTGTGTACGGGGCCCCAAACCCATCAGGTGGCTATCGACCAAACTGGCGGAACTGCAGGGACTGCACGGCTTCGAGCGTGCAAATATTACGTCCGTGCTGCGCGACGCCCGTTTCCGGAATATCGAGCAGGAGATCCGGGGCCTCTCACAGTTCGTGAGCGCTACGAAGAGTTAGACGAACGCGCTCAGCAGCAGAACCATCAACAAACCGACGACCGAGATCACCGTTTCCATCACGGACCAGGACTTGAGCGTCTGGCCCACCGTCATTCCGAAATACTCTTTCACCAACCAGAATCCAGCATCATTCACGTGAGAGAAGAACAGGGATCCGGCGCCGATGGCGAGCACCAGCAGCGCCACGTGTGCGGTAGACATATCGGCCGCAAGCGGGGAGACGATACCGGCGGCGGTAATGGTTGCGACGGTCGCGGATCCGGTCGCCAGTCGGATGAGCACGGCGATCAGCCACCCCAGCAGCAGTGCGGGAATCTGCCATTTCTCCGCCCAGACGCTCACGGCGTCCCCAACACCGACATCGATGAGGCTCTGTTTGAAGCCGCCGCCGGCTCCGACGACGAAGACGATTCCCGCGATGGGCCCAAGCGACTTCTCGACAACTCCGGAGATGCCCATCCGGTCGAGCCCCGCGGCCCTTCCCAGCGTCACCATTGCTACAAGCGTCACCGCCAGCAGCGCCGCCAGGGGCGATCCGATGGTGTCGAATATCCTCTGCACCAACGATTCGGGATTGTCGATCACGACATCGGACAGAGCCTTGGCCAGCATGAGAACCACCGGAAGCAAGATCGTTGCCAGTACCGCGGCGACGCTCGGCGCGGGCCCCTTGCGTTCGACCGCGGGCGCCGTCGCGGTGGGGATTTCCAGTGGGCCCACCCAACGTTCGGCCACCCGCGCGTAGAGGGGCCCCGCCAGGATCAGCGTCGGCACCGCCGCCACGAGGCCGAACGCCAGCGTGACACCCAAGTCCGCCTTCAACGCGTCGACCGCCACCAACGGGCCAGGATGCGGCGGGACCAGGCCATGCAATACCGAAAGACCCGCGAGCGCAGGAAGTCCTACCCGCAATAGCGGCAGGTTTCCCCGGCGCGCCACTAACAGCACGATAGGAATCAGCAGCACCACACCCACTTCGAAGAACAGCGGCAGTCCCAGCACGGCGGCGATCAACGCGACTGCCCACGGCAGCATCCGGGGACTAGAACGCCGTAGTACGGCGTCGGCGACGATATTGGCCCCACCGGAATCGGCCAGCAGGCGACCGAGCATGGCGCCCAATCCGATGAGCAGCCCGACTCCCGCGATGGTCGAGCCGAACCCGGTGACGAAGGATCCCAGCAGTTTGTCGAACGGAACGCTCGCCGCGGCCGCAAGAGTCCCCGACCCCAGCAGCAGTGCCAGGAACGGATGCATCTTCCACCGGGTGATGAGCAGGATGATCACGGCGATGCTCAACACCACGGCGGCGAGCAACCGCACGTCGCTTGTGGTGTGCGCGATCTTCGCAGGTTCGGCTAGCAGAAGCAGGTTGGCGTTCATGCGCCGGGCGCCGAGGCGCGATTGCCTGCGATGAGCAGCCGCACCGCTTCGTCGGCCAGCTGGTCCGGGGACTGGCCCACGTTCAGCACGGCCCCCTGCTCGTCGGATTGCAGCGGTTCGAGGATCTCGAATTGAGAATCGAGCAGCGACGTAGGCATGAAATGTCCTGCGCGATGCGATAATCGATCGCCGATTAGCCCACGGTTTCCAGACAGGTGCAAGAAGAACGCGTCGGTATCTCCCACCCGAAGCGCATCGCGGTACGCACGTTTGAGCGCCGAACAGGTGACCACTCCCCCGGTCCTCTCCCGCACGCGATCCGACATCCATTCGGCTATCTGCTGCAGCCACGGCCACCGGTCCGCGTCGTCCAGCGGGACGCCGGCCGACATCTTGGCGATATTCGCTTCGGGGTGGAAGTCGTCCGCCTCGGCATAGGGCACACCCAGCCGCTGCGCCACAAGCCGCGCCACGGTGGTCTTGCCGACCCCGGCCACACCCATGACCACCACAACGGGCGGCGATGTCTCGACCATCAGACTCCCTTGGGGGCCTTCTGGCTCATGAAGCCGAACATGTACCCGGCAACCCGACGCATCTGGATCTCCTCGGTGCCTTCGGTGATTCGGTAACGCCGGTGGTGGCGGTAGATGTGCTCGAAGGGCATATGCCGCGAATACCCGAGCCCGCCGTGAACTTGCATCGCGCGATCAGCTGCCTCGCAACACAACCGGTTGGCGACGTAGTTACACATCGAGACCTGCTCGGAGACGGAGAACGGCCCATAGGTGTCCATCGACCACGCCGTCTTATGGATCAGTGCACGCAGCATCTCGCATTGGGTCTGCAACTCCACGAGCGGGAACTGGATGGCCTGGTTCGATGCCAATGGTTTCCCAAAAGGTTTGCGTTCCTTGGCGTATTCGATAGATCGGTCGATGCAGTGCTGAGCGGCGCCCAGGCTTGAGGCGGCTTGGCGGATCCGGTTCTCGTTGAAGAAGTGCTGCACGACGGCGAGCCCACGTCCCTCCCCGCCGAAGATGGCGGTGTCTGGGACTCGCACGTCGGTCAGCGATATACGGGCGTGGTCGGTGGGCATGTTGAAGGTCCACAGGTATTCCTCGATCTTGAATCCCGGCGCGTCCGCCGGCACCAGGAATGCGGTGATGCCGTGCCCATCACCGGGTTCGCCTGCGGTGCGGGCGAATATCAGGTCGGCGTCGGCGATGTGTACACCGGTGTTCCAGGTCTTTTCGCCGTTGATAACCCAGCTGTCGCCGTCGCGCACTGCGCGGGTTTCCATGTGTGTGGCATCCGAACCGTGCTCGGGCTCGGTGATGCCGAACGCGAAAACCTTGGTGCCGCTGGCCAGTCCCTCTACCCAGTCGGCCTTTTGCTGCGCCGAGCCGTGTTCGAGCATAAGCAGCAGCCCCACATTGTTGCCGACGATGGCGTGCTCGTTTTGCAGGTCGCAATGCAATCCGAGTCCGCGCCGTGCTAGGTGCTCACGAATGACCGCCATACCCAGGTTGGACCCGTCGCGTCCGCCGAATTCGGCCGGAAAGGGATACCGAAAGTGGCCCGCGAGGTCGGCGCGCCTGCGCGCCTCACCGAGCAGTGCCTCCCACTCGCCGTTGGGTAAACCACCACGGTCCCAATCGGTTCGGGCGTCTTCGCGGCGGTGGTCGAAGAACCGGATGTTGTCGTCGGCCTGCTCTAACGGCACAATCTCACGTTCGATGAACTCATCGAGCTCGGACAGATATCCGATGAGATCCGGTGGGAGGTTAAAGTCCATTAGCGCCCTTCTGGTTTCGTCAACATCAGCAAGTCCCACTCGATCTCGGGAATGCGTCGCCCACTGGCGGCCATCACGATGTCCCGGACGCTCCCGTCGAGGTAGGTTGCCGCCTGTGCGGCCAGTCCCACCCCCCACCACAGGGTGCCGAGCACCTTCCACCACTGGAACCGCTCCACATCGAAACTCCCGCCGGCCTCTTCGTACGCTCGCACGAATAATTCACGGCCCGCAAACCCGCCGAACTCGCGCTCATCTACCCCGAACCGCCACATGCGCAGCGCCGCCCAGCCCACATCCCGCATAGGGTCGCCGAAACGGGTGGTGCCTTCCCAGTCCAGTACGGCGCGCAGACCGGTCTCATCGATGATGAGGTTGCCATTACGAATATCAGTGTGCACCAGGCATCGTCGTATCGGCGGACCGGGCATACGCTCGGTCAACCAAGACAGCGTGCGCTCAAATACCGGTCGGCCCGACAGGAACGCCGCCACCCCCTGGCGCATCTGCTCCAACAGGACAACCGCGGGCTCGTCCTGCGGATCGCCGGGAAGCTCCGGCGGAGCCATCACCGGATCGATCCCATGCAGCCGCGCCATCGCCGCGCCCAGCTGACCTGCTACCAGATCATCGATCCCCTGGGCCTGCACCAGCCGAAGCACCTTGCGTGGCACGGTCTCCCCGGCGATGCGCTCGGAGATCATGAAAGGCGCACCCAGATAAGAGGATTCAGGACACACCCCACGAACCCGGGGCACCGGAACCCCATGGCTGCGCGCCAGCTCACGTACCGCCGCCTCACTGCCAACCGGAATCTGCTGCACGACTGCGGGCACGATAGTCGCCACGAGCTGGAGAGTCTCACCAGCGCACGTGGCGTCCAGCAGCACATTTCGTCGTCGGGCACCCGCAGAAACACCTACCACGCCGGACACCTCAAACGGCTTACCGAACTCGTCGTGCAGGTAGCGGGTCAACCCGTCGACCAGCTCGCTCGTCACTGGCCCTCCCACGAGTCGTAGCCGGGCTTGACGACCGCCAACTCGGTGCGCACCGCCTCGACCAAGTCCTCCCAGGTGGGGTTCTGCGGTGACGGCGCCCAGGGAGTAGCCAGTTCTCGCTGCAAAATCCTGGCGATATTGGCACCGACCCGGGCCCGATGCACTGACGACGACGGCAACTCGGACTGAAGACCGTCGAGTAGCTCGGCTAGCGCACCCGCCAGTTCCGCAGCGGTCGGAATGTAGGGCACCATCCGTTTCTACCCTCTATGCCGGGCCACTCGTGGGATTAGCGGGGAATAGCGAGGAAACACCGGGAGTTGGCTTAGGTCATGGATGAGCCGCTCGCGCGAACATCGCCAGGCGCGGCGAGACCGATATCGATTCTCGACCTGGCGCGTGTCGCACCGGATGAATCGGTACGGGAGAGCTTCCTGGCCAGCGTTCAGATCGCGCAGCATGCCGAAGCACTCGGATTCCAGCGGGTTTGGTACGCCGAACATCACAACATGCGCTCTATCGCCTCGTCGGCGACCAGCGTCCTCATCGGTCATATCGCCTCGCAGACCTCGACGATCAGGCTGGGGGCGGGCGGAATCATGCTGCCCAACCACTCCCCGCTGCAGATCGCCGAACAGTTCGGCACACTCGAGTCGCTCCACCCCGGCCGTATCGACCTGGGCCTCGGCCGGGCGCCGGGTACCGACCAGGTGACCCTGCGCGCCTTGCGCCGCGACCCTGCCGATGCCGAGCACTTCCCGCAGGACGTGCTGGAACTGCAGGCGTTCCTGGGCGATCAGAGCCGGATACCGGGTGTCACCGCCACACCGGGGCTCCGAACTCATGTGCCGTTGTACATCCTCGGGTCGTCGCTCTTCGGCGCTCAACTCGCCGCCGTTCTGGGGCTGCCTTACGGGTTTGCGTCGCATTTCGCACCCGGTGCGCTGCAGGATGCCGTCGCGATGTACCGACAAGAGTTCCGGCCCTCCGAGCAGTTACAGGAGCCCTACGTCATTGCGGGGGTGAATGTCATTGCCGCCGATGACGAGGCCACCGCGCGCGATCAGCACCGGGCCGCCATGATCGAACGCGCCAAGCTGTTCCTGAGCCGAGGCGGGCCCCGCCTCACCGATGAGCAAGCGCTGGCCGCGCTGGAATCCCCTGCAGGACGGCAGATTGAGGAGATGACCAAGTACTTTGCCGTCGGCACAGGCGACGAGGTGCGGGCGTATCTGGACGATTTCGCGCGGTTGGCCGATGCCGACGAGCTCATCGTGGTTCCCCACGCACCCGACCGGAAGCTGCAGCTGCGGTCACTGGAGATTGTCGCCGAGGTGAGCGGACTGAATGCGCACGAAGCTATTATTTAACGGGAGATCTCCCAATTCACTTGTGGCGCAATAGTTTCATCTGTCACAAACTGCCCGGTTTTGTCGGTGGGTGTCTTTACGATTCAGACATGAGTTCGATTGAGGTGTTGGAGGTGGCCGCCGATGCCTTCTGCACTGGTTCGGTCGATGAGCTCACCGCCGCCGAAGCACTGACTGTGTTGGCGCGTCTGGAAATCGTGCAGCGCCGCTTGTCTTCTCGGGGATTGAGTTTGGTGCCCACGGTGATGACCCAGGCGACTCCCGTCGACTTGGGCGGCACCTCCCATGCGGATGTGATTTCCCGGCGGTTGCATATCAGCAAGGGTGCGGCCCGCCGCCGGATCGCCGATGCCGAACTGCTGGCTCCGCGACGGGCATTGACAGGCGACACGCTCGCACCTCAGTTGCCGAATGTGGCTGCCGCCCTGGGGCGCGGCGAGGTCGGCGAGGAACACGTCAGGATCATCCGACAGTTCTTTGACCGACTCCCGGTCGTGGTGGATGCCCCGACCCGCGAGGCCGCCGAACAACAACTCGCCGTAATGGCGGCCCAGTTTCGGCCCGAACAACTGCGCACCGGGGCCGAACGCATAATGGCACTGTTGAATCCCGACGGAGAATTCTCCGATATCGATCGGGCCCGGCGCCGCGGTGTGACGATTGGACAGCAGGGTTTTGACGGCATGTCCCCCATTTCCGGTTTGTTGGATCCGGAAACCCGCGCCTATCTGGATGCGGTGTTCTCGAAACTCGCCGCACCCGGCATGTGCAACCCGAGCGATCAATCACCCACCGTCGACGAAGAAGTATCGACTGAAGCCGCTGAACGCGATACTCGCACCAGCGCCCAACGCAACCACGACGCCCTGCGGGCCGCCTTCCGGGCGGTGCTCACATCGGGAATGTTGGGTTCGCACCACGGACTACCGGTGACGGTGGTCGTCACCACCACACTGGCCGAGATCGAAAACGCGGCCGGTGTGGCGATGACCGGCGGCGGCACCCGGCTCCCGATGCGGGATCTGATCCGCATGGCCGCCCACGCCCACCACTACCTGACGATCGTCAACGACGATGGCCTTCCCATGTATTTGGGACGTTCGAAGCGGATCGCCTCGGCAGGTCAGCGGATTGTGTTGCACGCCAGAGACCACGGCTGCAGCCACCCCGGCTGCTCGGTGCCCGGATATCTTTGCGAGGTCCACCACGTGGATGAATGGGCCGACGGCGGCCCCACCGACATCGACAACCTCACCTTCGTCTGCGGACCCCACCACCGCCTCCTCAACCACGGCTGGACCACCCGAAAACGACCCGACGGCACCACCGAATGGATACCCCCACCACAGCTGTTAACAGTTGCGGCTGGTACGCGGCGACTGATCGGGCGGTGCGGTGAGGTACGCCCTCGACAAGGCGAGGGCGACGACCACGACAGCGACCAGCACGTACACGGGAAGTAGGTGCTCGAAATGCGTGTAGCCAATGGAGAAATGGACCGCCAGGACCGGAACGGTGCCGAAGGCGCATCCGGTCAGCAGTGACCACCACACCCAGCGCTCGCCACGGCGCCAGCCCCACAGACTGATCAGGAGCACCGCCAGCCCCGCACCCATCAGGGCACCACCGAATCCCGCGCGGTCATGCGCGATGAACGGCGGGAGGTGGTGGTCGGCCGCATGCAGCGCCGCCGCGCTGGTTCCGAGGAAATCCAGATCCGTGGGCACGAATACGGATGTCAGCCCGACCGTCGAAATGACTGCTCCGGCAACGAATAAACCCCCGCCGATACCGATCATGAGCAGCTGCCCCCATAACGCGCGTCGCCGCTCCGGCTCTGGCCCCTCCGCGATGGGCGGCCAATGCGCGGCTGAGGGCGCACGCCACACGGCACGCAACAGCATCGGGAAGAAGACGATCACCACGAGCGTGTGCAGCGGTTCGAGGAATCCCGTCACCAGGAAGTAGAAGTAGGTCAAGAAGGTGACGAGCCCCGATATCAACAACGCATTGCGGGCCCACTTATGCCCTTCCCTGATTCCGCCCCATGCGAGCCCCAGGTACAACACACCGACACCAACCATGTTGCCCGCCATGGTGATCCGGTCATGTTGCAGGAATCCGACTAAATGATGGTTCAGACCGCGCAGGTCGTCCACAGACAGCCCGAGATAGTCACGGTCGTACGACAACAACACCGGCCCCAGGGTTATGGCGCTCGCGCCGATACCCGCGATGATCAGGCCAATACCAACCAGCGCACCCCAAATCCATGCAGGCCATCGACGGGGGTCGAACCCGATATCGCGCAACCGCTTTGGCGGCGATGTCGGCGTAGCCGCCTCGATCACCCTGTTGAACCAACTTGGTCCGGCGGCGATCAGCACCGCGGGCGTGGCGAGCACCGTCCTCGACGAATCGGCCAACGCGCGCAGCGCGACACCGATCTCGGGCCCGGTGAGCCGGACCGTGGCTCCGGCTTCTCCCCCGGACACCGAGTCGACGTGAGGCGCCACCGCTTCGCCGACCTCGGGAGAGTCGGCAATCGCGACGACCCGGCACCGGCGATCCGCGCACGCCGTCCGAACCGTATCGACATCGGCCGCCGTCACGGGGCCGATCTCGATGACGCTGGCACCTTGTACCGGCAACACCGCAACGGCCTCACGCGCGATCGAGGGCGGAACAGTCGCCCCGAATCGGCCCGTCCATTCCGGGGGTACCGGCGGGTGGTCAAACACCCGCGGAATCCAGCGCCGACCTCCGGTGCGCGTCACCACCGCAGCCAACACTCTCATCGCCCACACACGCGTCCTGCGCTCACCGAGGACGGAGGACGCGATCGGGCCCAGTGGGAGGTATGTCCAGTCCGGCATTGGCGAATTCTCGCACCGCGACCAGCAACGCACCGCAGATCCGTTGCGGTAAACGGCTCGATGAGCCGACCACCGACGAACGCGACTAGTCTCGTAGTGTGACGCTCCCGGCAGACCCCAGCCCCGAATTCGCCGCCTATGCCCACCCCGAACGCCTGGTCTCCGCCGACTGGCTCTCGGGACACCTAGGCACCCGCGGACTATCCATCGTGGAGTCCGACGAGGATGTCCTGCTGTACGACATCGGGCACGTACCCGGCGCGGTGAAGATCGACTGGCACGTCGACCTGAACGATGGCACGGTCCGGGACTACATCGACGGCGCGCAGTTCGCAGAACTGATGAACCGCAAGGGGATCCAGCGCGAGGATACCGTCGTCATCTACGGCGACAAGTCCAACTGGTGGGCCGCCTACGCGCTCTGGGTGTTCACCCTGTTCGGGCACCCCGACGTCCGACTCCTCGACGGCGGACGCGACCTGTGGATCTCCGAGGGCCGCGACACCACGCTGGATGTGCCCGCTAAGTACACCGAGGGCTACCCCGTGGTGACACGCAATGACGCCCCGATCCGTGCATATGCCGAGGATGTGTTGGCGCACCTCGGGCACGGCCCACTGGTCGATGTGCGCTCCCCCGCCGAATACACCGGCGAACGCACCCACATGCCCGAGTACCCCGATGAAGGTGCGCTGCGCGGGGGGCACATCCCCACCGCCGTCTCGATCCCGTGGGGCAAGGCCGCTGCAGATGACAGCCGATTCCGCCGGCGCCCCGAACTCGATGGCATCTATGAAGAGGTCATCGCCGACAGCGCCAAATCTGGCGGCAAGATCATCGCGTACTGCCGCATCGGCGAGCGTTCCAGTCACACCTGGTTCGTCCTCACCTATCTGCTGGGTGTCGAGGGCGTCCGCAACTACGACGGGTCCTGGACCGAATGGGGCAACCGGGTCCGGACCCCGATCGTCAAGGGCGAGAAGCCGGGCCCCGCTCCTCGATGAGCCTTCCCGCCGAACTCGCCGAGATCGTTGCCGACTTCAAGGCCGTCGACGGGCAGGACAAGCTGCAGCTGCTCCTGGAGTTCTCAGCCGAATTGCCCGATTTGCCATCGCATTTGGAGCAGGCGGCCATGGAGCCGGTGCCGGAGTGCCAGTCACCGCTGTTTTTGGACGTCGACGCCAGCGACCGCTCAGGCGTCCGCCTGTATTTCAGCGCGCCCGCCGAGGCTCCGACCACCCGAGGTTTCGCGTCGATCCTGCATCAGGGACTCGACGGGCAGTCCGCCGACGCGATCTTGAGCGTCCCGGACGACTTCTATGCGGACCTCGGACTGGCGGAACTGATCAGCCCGCTACGTTTGCGGGGAATGTCAGCGATGCTTGCCAGGATCAAACGGCGACTGAGCTAACCCTCTGACCTACTCACCAGTAGGTAAATGACACGCCCGGCAGACCCCATCCCAAATGTGTGTTCGGCGCCACGGATGCATAAACTCACTGCCGAGGAACTTAAGAAAGCACTAAATTCAGGAGGCCCGGTGCCCAATCACGCCAGCTCGAAGATCAGCAAGGTACTCGTCGCCAACCGCGGCGAGATTGCGGTTCGGGTGATCCGCGCGGCCAAGGACGCGGGGCTGGGCAGCGTCGCGGTCTACGCAGAGCCCGACGCCGATGCACCCCACGTCCACCTCGCCGACGAGGCCTTCGGCATCGGTGGCAACACCGCCGCCGATTCCTACCTGGACTTCGGCAAGATTCTGGAGGCCGCCGAGAAGTCCGGCGCCAACGCCATCCACCCCGGGTACGGCTTCCTGTCCGAGAACGCCGACTTCGCCCAGGCCGTCATCGACGCCGGGCTGATCTGGATCGGGCCCAGCCCCCAGTCCATCCGCGACCTCGGTGACAAGGTCACCGCCCGCCACATCGCCGCCAAGGCCCAGGCCCCGCTGGTGCCCGGCACCCCCGACCCGGTGAAGAACGCCGACGAGATCGTCACCTTCGCCAAGGAGCATGGCCTGCCGATCGCCATCAAGGCGGCCTTCGGTGGCGGTGGCCGCGGCATGAAGGTCGCCCGGACCCTCGAAGAGATTCCCGAGCTGTTCGAGTCGGCCACCCGTGAGGCCGTCGCCGCCTTCGGTCGTGGTGAGTGCTTCGTCGAGCGCTACCTGGACAAGCCGCGCCACGTCGAGGCCCAGGTCATCGCCGACCAGCACGGCAACGTGATCGTCGCGGGTACCCGCGACTGCTCGCTGCAACGCCGCTTCCAGAAGCTGGTCGAGGAGGCGCCCGCGCCGTTCCTGACCGATGCCCAGCGCAAGGAGATCCACGAGTCGGCCAAGCGCATCTGCAAGGAGGCCGGTTACTACGGCGCCGGAACCGTCGAGTACCTGGTGGGCCAGGACGGCCTCATCTCGTTCCTCGAGGTCAACACCCGTCTGCAGGTGGAACACCCGGTCACCGAGGAGACCGCGGGTATCGACCTTGTGTTGGAGCAGTTCAAGATCGCCAACGGCGACGTGCTGGAGTTCACCGAAGACCCCGCGCCGCGCGGCCACTCGATCGAGTTCCGCATCAACGGCGAGGACGCCGGACGCAACTTCCTGCCGGCTCCCGGCCCGGTCAAGGTCTACGACACCCCCACCGGCCCGGGTGTGCGCCTGGATTCGGGCGTGCAGGCCGGATCGGTGATCGGCGGCCAGTTCGACTCGATGCTGGCCAAGCTGATCGTCACGGGGCGCGACCGCAACGAGGCACTGGCCCGCTCGCGCCGCGCTCTGGCCGAGTTCAACGTCGAGGGCCTAGCCACCGTCATCCCGTTCCACCGCGCGGTGGTTTCCGATCCCGCCTTCATCGGCGATGACGACGGTTTCACCGTGCACACTCGCTGGATCGAGACCGAGTGGGACAACACGGTCGAGCCGTTTACCGCCGACGCAGTCGAGGGTGAAGAAGAAGAGTCGTTGCCCCGCCAGAAGCTGGTTGTGGAGGTCGGCGGGCGTCGTCTCGAGGTCTCACTACCCGGCGACATCTCGCTGGGCGGCGGGGGCGGTGGCGCCGCCAACGGCGTGGTCCGCAAGAAGCCCAAGGCGCGCAAGCGTGGCGGCCACGGTGCGTCCGCCGCGACAGGCGACTCGGTGACCGCCCCGATGCAGGGCACCGTCGTCAAGGTGGCCGTCGAGGAGGGCCAGGAGGTCGAGGCCGGCGAGCTGATCGTCGTGCTCGAGGCCATGAAGATGGAGAACCCCGTTACCGCGCACAAGGCCGGCACGATCACCGGTCTGAGCGTCGAAGCCGGAGCCGCCATCACCCAGGGCACGGTCATCGCCGAAATCAAATAAGACATCTTCACGAACGCCGAGTGTGAGCAACTACGCTCACACTCGGCGTTTTCTTTGCCCTGACGTTCACACTCGGCGCGAGGAGGCAGCGATGAGCCGCTTGCGCGAAGACAGGTAGGCCCCGTGGAACCCATCGAGATCAACGCGGGCGCGTGGTATTTGCGTGCTATCCGCGCCGACGAACGCGTGGATGACCGTCCGGCTCTCGCCTCCCTCGGCATCGACGATCCCGAATACGTCGCGGCCCGAACCGCGGACTGGGAAAATGACCGGGGCTACAGCTGGGCGATCTGCGAACCCACCACGGCCGAGATGGTGGCCGAGGTACTGCTCGATCCGGTCACCGGGTCCATCGAATCGCGTTCGCGCGCCGACTACCCCGGCTCGGGAGATGCCGAGCAGGAAGCAGTCATGGCGGTTCGACGCTTCGCCGAGGCGATGCTTTAATCGCTTGACGGCTTGTCAGACTAATCGACATACTGCGCGAGTGCCGCTCTCCGTGGAGCTCGTCGACTTCGTCACGAAATATCCCGATGCCGCGATGATCACGTTGCGCGACAACGGAACACCGCATATGGCCCGTATCGAGATCTGCGTCGTCGACGGACATGTGTGCGCTACGGGCGCGCCTACCTTGGTCCGCACGCGAAATCTCCGCCGTGATCCACGGTGTTCCCTATTCGTGTTCGGGCCACATCCGCTGTGGCTGGGCCTTGAAACGCGCGCGACGCTTCTCGAGGGCGACGTCGGCCATGACCTGATCCGGCTGCTACTCGCCCGGCACGGCACCGAGACGCCCGGGACGGTGCTCGCCCACGACGACCAGCTGGGCCATGACCGCCCCTACACAGAAGATGAGTACCTGGCACACGCCAGGGCCAATCAGCTGCTCATCTACGAATTCGAGGTGCTGAAGGCATACGGCAACTACGTCGACCCGTGACGGAAAGAAACCACTTGACCTCGAGTGCACTTTAGGTACGACGATAAGCGCGTCATACCTCTCGCCGAAAGGGAGTCACCCGTGACGCATACGTCAACCACCCCACTGCGCCTGGCAGTGATCTGCGCCAGCACGCGTGACGGCCGCTTCGGACCAACTGTGGCGAATTGGATCGCGGCGCACGCGCGCAGCCACTCCGCATTCGACGTCGGCTACGTCGACCTCGCAGATTATCCCCTGCCCCTTCATCTTTCGAGGAATCCAGAAGCTGACGACGCCGCCCAGCTGGCGGGGGTGACGGCACGGTTGCGCATCGCCGATGCATTCCTTGTGGTCACTCCGGAGTACAACCACAGCTTTCCCGCTCCGCTGAAGAACCTGATCGACTGGCACCACAGCGAGTGGCAGGCCAAGCCGGTCGGATTCACCTCGTACGGCGGGATGTCGGGCGGATTGCGCGCCGTTGAGCAGCTCCGACTTGTGTTCGCCGAACTCCACGCCGTGACCATCCGAGATGTGGTGAGTTTCCATGGCGTATGGAGCCAGTTCGACGATGCCGGCAGGCTCCTCGACGGTGGTGATGCGGAAGTCGCCGCCAAGACAATGCTCGACGAGCTTGCGTGGTGGGGCTCCGCGCTACGGACGGCGCGCGAAGACTCGCCTTACGCCTGGTGAGGGTGAGACAGCACCCGGGAAACTGCCGCGACGGCCGCGTCGATCTCCGCGGCGCTCACGATCAGCGGCGGGCGGAACCGCACACTGTTCTTGCCGCTGGCCAGCAGGATCACGCGTTCCTCCGACCATAGGCGCTGCACCACGCGATCACGCTCTTCGGCGGTCGGCAGACTGAAAGCGCACATCAGCCCACGTCCACGCACATCATCGATCTCACCGCGCCGCAGCGCTAGAGTCTGCAGCCTGTCGAGCAGGTACTCACCCATCCGGGCCGCGTTATCGAAAAGCCGCTCCGCCTCGATGACCTCCAGAATTCGGCGCGAGCGCACCATGTCGACCAGATTGCCGCCCCAGGTGGAGTTGATCCGTGAGCTGACGGAGAAGACATTGTCGGCCACCTCGTCGACACGCCCGCCCGCCATGACGCCACAAACCTGCGTCTTCTTTCCGAATGCGACGATATCGGGGGTCACACCCAGCTGTTGGAAGGCCCAGGCCGTGCCGGTCAGTCCACACCCGGTCTGCACCTCGTCGAAGACGAACAGTGCGTCATTCTCGTGACACAGCGCGCGCATGGCATGGAAGAACTCGGGGCGGAAGTGATGATCCCCGCCCTCCCCCTGGATCGGCTCGGCGATGAAACACGCTATGTCGTTGGGGTTTTCAGCGAAGGCCCGGCGAGCCTGTGCCAATGCCGCGGCTTCGAGCTCGACGATATCGGCACCTGGGCGCAGGTAGGGCGCATCAATCCGTGGCCAGTCGAACTTGGGGAACCGCGCCACCTTGTTGGGGTCGGTGTTCGTCAACGACATTGTGTAACCGCTGCGGCCATGGAAAGCCTCACGCAGATGTAACACCTTGGTACCCAGTCCTTCTGAGCCATCTGCATCGATCCCATGCGCCTCGTTCCAGCGGCTCTTCCAATCGAACGCCACCTTCAGCGCGTTTTCCACGGCCAGCGCACCGCCGTCGACGAAGAACAGGTGTGGAAGCGCCGGGTCACCCAGCACACGCACGAACGTGTCCACGAACCGCGCCATCTCGACCGTGTAGATATCCGAATTGCTCGGTTTGTTGATGGCGGCCCTGGTCAGCTCGGCGCGGAACTCCGTGTCCTCGGCAAGCATCGGGTGATTCATACCCAATGCCGACGACGCGAAGAACGTGAACATATCGAGATACGTGGTCCCATCACGCGCATCCACCAGGTGCGCCCCACGTGAACGCTCGAGATCGAGAACGAGGTCCATCCCGTCGGCCAGAATGCTGCGCCCCAGCACCTCATGTACCCGATCCGGTGTCACTAGGTTCTCCCGCAGCACGCCACGAGCGCCGTCATCGGTCGCGGAACCAGCTTCGAACCCCGGAAAAATGAGTGCGGTCATACGGCCACAATAACGCAGTATTTACGGCTTCTCTACAGAGATACAAGAATATTTACGGTACTAGCTGGCGTCCATCGTAAAAAGTTTGTAAGATGATGGTGCTTCGCGTGCGAACATTGGCTGTGGTGCGGATCAGCTGCAGCAGCTCTTCGAGCGCGCGTGGTGAGGGCACCCGCACCAAGAGGACGTAACTCTCCTCGCCCGCCACCGAGTAGCACGACTCGATGGCGTCGATGCGCTCAAGCCGCGCCGGAGCATCGTCGGGCAATGATGGATCGAGAGGGGTGATGGCCACGAACGCCGAAAGCATCTGGCCCACCGACTCAGGATTTACGCGCGCCGCATATCCGGTGAGCACACCGCGAGATTCCAGTCGTCGCACGCGGGTCTGCACCGCCGAGATCGACAGCCCTGCCTTGGCGGCCAAGTGCGCGAGAGTCGCCCGGCCATCGCGAGCCAACTCGCGCACCAGAATTCGATCGACATCGTCGAGCGGACGCTCGGGTACCTCCTGGGTCACGGGGGCAGAGTACCGCGACGAGCGTCGACGCGGAACGAACTTGCGCAGGCCAATTACTACTTCAACCCTGGGACGAATCCGGTGACCGCCCTCATACCGTGCTGGGAACTCCGCGCGCGTTTCGCGGCGGAACTGTCGCGGATGTATGGCGCGGAAGTCCCCGCGTACAACACGCTGGTCGACGTAAGCATCGACGTCAACCAGACTTACGCCACAACGCATCCGGATGCCGAGCGGCTCGGTTCAATACAGCGCGTCACCGCCGAACGCCACGGTGCGATCCGGGTAGGCAGCCCCCAGGAACTCGCCGCCGTCGCGGATCTGTTCGGGGCGTTCGGGATGTATCCCGTCGACTTCTACGACCTGCGCGACGCCGCGTCCCCGGTACCGGTGGTCTCCACAGCGTTCCGCCCCGTTGACGAGAAAGAGTTGGCACTCAACCCATTCCGCGTGTTCACCTCGATGCTGGCGACCGCCGATCGCCGATTCTTCGACGCGGACCTGCGCACGCGCGTGGAGAGCTTCGTCGCGCAGCGACAGCTGTTCGATCCGGCGCTCCTGGCCCACGCGCGGCTCATCGGGGCCGCAGGCGGAGCCACCCCCGCGCAGGCCGAGGACTTCGTCCGCGATGCGGTCAAGGCCTTCGCCCTATCGACCGAACCCATCGATCATGGTTGGTATGAAGAGCTTTCCGTGGTCTCACCCGTCGCGGCCGATATCGCCGGTGTTGGCGGCACGCATATCAACCACCTGACACCCCGAGTGCTCGATATCGATGATCTGTATCAGCGCATGACGGCACGCGGTATCACCATGATCGACGCGATCCAGGGCCCGCCCCGCTGGCACGGACCCGATGTTCTCCTGCGGCAGACCTCATTCCGCGCGCTTGCCGAGCCGCGACGTTTCCGCATGAGTGATGGTTCCGTCGTCAGCGACACACTGCGGGTCCGATTCGGAGAGGTCGAGGCCCGAGGCATAGCACTTACCCCCGCCGGCCGAATACGCTACGACGACGCCATGGCGGCTATTGATGCCGCAAGTGCAGAGGGACAGGAAAATCCCGAAGAGGCAGAGTCGATCTGGGCTGACCACTTCCCTGCCACCGATGCCGAGTTCGCCGAGCAAGAGCTCGCCTACTTCCGCGCCAGCATCGGTTCAGGAGGCGAGATCGTGCACAACCCCATCGTGTACGAGGACTTCCTGCCACGCTCGGCCGCCGGGATCTTCCGGTCCAATCTCGATGACGACGGCTCATACGGCGACGGTGACGCCGCCGACTATTCGAAGGAATGGATGTCGGGGGCAATATGCCAGGACATTCACGATCCCTATGCCCTGTACGCCGCAATCGCTGCACAATCTGAACTCACGATGGGAGCCAACCGATGACCACCACGGTGCCAACAACCGAGTCCACCGAACTGCAGGCGGCCGACGAGCTGCGCGCACGGGCCCGAAACGCGCTGCGATGGATCGGCGCTGATCTAGAACTCAGCACGAACGCGGCAGGAAATGACGGTGTTGCCGTTCGTACCCCCCTGACCGGCGACACCCTCTTCACACTCACGGCAAGCTCGAAGGAAGATGTCGACAAGGCCATCGCCGAAGCTGCCCAAGCATTTTCACACTGGCGCACCACGCCCGCACCCGTACGTGGTGCGTTGGTGGCCCGTCTCGGCGAGTTACTGACGGCGCACAAAAAGGATCTCGCCGAGCTGGTCACGATCGAGGCGGGAAAGATCGTCTCCGAAGCCCTCGGCGAGGTGCAGGAAATGATCGACATCTGCCAGTTCGCGGTCGGCCTGTCCCGGCAGCTGTACGGGAAGACCATGGCATCCGAGCGTCCGGGGCACCGCCTGATGGAGTCCTGGCACCCACTGGGGGTCGTCGGCGTCATCTCCGCGTTCAACTTCCCGGTGGCCGTCTGGTCCTGGAATACCGCGATCGCTCTTGTCTGTGGTGACACCGTGGTGTGGAAACCCTCCGAACTGACCCCGCTGACTGCCGTTGCCTGTCAGGCGCTGCTGGAGCGTGCCGCCACCGACGTCGGGGCGCCGCAGGAGGTCTGCCGATTGATTCAGGGCGACCGGAACATCGGTGAACAACTTGTCGATGACCCGCGCATCGCGCTGGTGAGCGCGACCGGATCCGTACGCATGGGCCAGCAGGTGGGCCCGCGCGTAGCCGCCCGCTTCGGCCGGTCACTGCTCGAATTGGGTGGTAATAACGCGGTCATCGTGACCCCCGCGGCCGACCTGGATCTGGCGGTGCGCGGCATCGTGTTCTCCGCCGCCGGCACCGCCGGTCAGCGCTGTACTACCCTGCGGCGGTTGATCGTTCACCACTCGGTCGCCGATGCACTGACGGAGCGCATCGTGAATGCCTACGGCCAACTTCCCGTCGGCGATCCATTCGACGAACACACCTTGGTGGGCCCACTCATCAACGAGAAATCGTTCCGTGACATGCAAGACGCCCTGGAAACTGCCCGCGCACAAGGCGGCACGGTCATCGGCGGCGAACGCCGGAACCTCGGCGACGGTTCGTCCAACGATGCCTACTACGTCACCCCCGCCATCGTGCGGATGCCGGAACAAGGCGAGGTCGTGCGCCGGGAAACATTTGCACCCATCCTCTACGTGCTCACCTATGACACCCTCGACGAGGCGATCGCACTGAACAATGCGGTACCCCAGGGCCTTTCCTCGGCGATATTCACTCTCGACATACGGGAGGCGGAGCGCTTTCTGGCCGCCGACGGATCCGACTGCGGGATCGCCAACGTCAACATCGGTACCTCTGGGGCCGAGATCGGCGGGGCATTCGGCGGCGAGAAAGAGACGGGCGGTGGCCGCGAGTCAGGGTCGGACGCGTGGAAGGCATACATGCGCCGCGCCACGAATACCGTCAACTACTCCACGGAACTGCCACTGGCCCAAGGTGTTCACTTCGGCTAACCGAAGTCTCGTCGACCTGCTGCCGTGCGCTACCAGGGATGGGACTGGAAGTCCTTCAGGAAGCAGCCGTAGAGATCAACGCCACGCTCACCCTGAACTATGGGGTCGTAAACCCGGGCAGCGCCGTCCACGAGATCGAGCGGCGCCCGGAACCCCTCCTGCGCCAACCGCATCTTGCTGCTGTGCGGGCGTTCATCGGTGATCCAGCCCGTATCGACTGCAGTCATCAAGATTCCCTCGGAAAACAGTTCGGCCGCACTCGTTCTGGTCAGCATGTTCAACGCGGCCTTGGCCATATTGGTGTGCGGATGCCCCGGCCCCTTGTAACCACGGGAGAAATTGCCCTCCATCGCGGATACGTTCACCACATACTTGCGCCGGGCGGTCGAGGCACGCAGTGCGGGCCGAAGCCGCGACAACAGAATGAATGGCGCGACACTGTTACACAGTTGCACCTCAAGCAGTTCCAGCGGATCAATCTGATCGACGGTCTGCACCCAACTATTGGTGTCGACGAGATCAGGCAGCAGCCCACCGGCATCCACAGCGGTGCCATCGATGATCCGGTCCGGTGCAGCCGAGCCTGCGATAAGCGCTAGCGACGCCAATGATCGTGCGGCGGCGTCAGATTCCGGAGCCGCAACGCCGGCGGCATCAGATTCCGACCCGAGCGCCAAGGTGTGCGGATGCAGCTCGCTGGAATCACCCATCGCGGTGATCGGGACACTCGCTGCGACACCACTGAGCGGCGCCCGCTCAGCATCGACCAAGGATGTGTAGGCACCAGGGCTGCGACGCACCGTCTGAGCGGCATTGTTGATCAGAATGTCCAACGGTCCCTGTGCGGCAACTTCATCGGCGAAACGCGCCACCTGCGCCGGGTCGCGCAAATCGATACCGACGATGCTGAGCCGGTCGAGCCAGCTGTCCGCGTCCGGCAGCTGCGCAAACCTGCGCGCGGCATCGCGGGGAAACCGGGTGGTGATGGTGAGACTGGCCCCGTCTCGCAACAACATCAAGGCGATATACATCCCGATCTTGGCGCGGCCACCTGTCAGCACGGCCCGCCGGCCGGTCAGATCAGCATGCTGCTCGCGCCGGGATCTATTGGCGGGCGCACAATCCGGACACAGTTGATGGTGAAAAGCATCGATCTCGGTGAATCTGACCTTGCAGATATAGCAATGCTGCGGACGCCGCAGCGTCCCCACGGCGTCGCCACCGCGCAGCGGCAGCCCGGCCGTCTCGTCGTCGATCCGATCGGCCGAACCGGTCGCGGTCGCACCGATCACCGCGCGATCGGCGTCCAACTCGGCCTGGCGCGCCTGACGCCGCCGCCTCCTCTTGAGAACCTTGAAAAGTTTCGCGACGCCGCGTTGCACGGCAATCGAATCGGAATGATCGGGCGCAAGCTCGGCGGCCTGATCCAGAACACGCCGAAAGACGGCCATGTCCTCGGGGTCGATGTGCTGAGCCACCGACGCAGTGTAGTTACCTGCACCGAGCGATCGCCCGGGCGTCGTGAGATCGACGGCGATCATGTGTCGCGCCTGGGGCAATTGACGGGCCAAACGGATCGGCCTGCCGATAACACCAGGTTGGCGATCCTCGCCTAGTAAAATCGGCCACATGACCGACGAGTCCGATGTAGTTCGCCCGAGCGGCGCATCGGATCTGTCTGCTCTGCGCCCAAGCGGCTCACCACCCCGCCGTCGGCTCACCCCGGAGGACCGGCGCGCCGAACTACTCGAGTTTGGTACCCAACTCTTTGGCGAACGTCACTACGACGACGTCAGAATGGACGAGGTAGCTGAACAGGCCGGCGTCTCGCGGGCACTGCTCTACCGCTACTTTCCCGACAAGCGTTCGTTCTACACGGCGGTAATGCAGGCCGAGTACGACAGGCTCTATGACGCCACGATCTCGCTTGACCTGGACCCGACGCTCTCGGGCTTCGAAAGGCTCCGGCGCACCCTCCTGGTCTATCTCCACTACCAGGAGGAGCATCCCTATGCGCCGGTGACCGTGTTCCGCATGATCGATTCGTCCGATCCCACCGTGACGGCCATCGAACAGCAGGAATACGACAAGCAGACCGACCGGATCATGGCCGTCGTCGAGCATGTCGCCAACAACGAGTTGACGCCACGACTCATCGTCAATCTGCGGGTCGTTACCCGGGCATGGCTGACGTTCAATCAGGAATTGGCTCGCCAACGCGCCATGAACCCGGACCTCGACGTCGACTGGCTCGCCGATACCTCCGCGCACGCCATGATCGACGCTGTGCGCCGGGTGCCGAATATCCCGCAAGCCGTCGTGGATCTCATGGGCGCTGACTAGTTGTCGGGCCCTCTTGGCACGATGACGTGATGGCGGATCCGCTCGCCCGGTTTTCGGCGCCCACCCAGGAATGGTTCACCGAATCATTCCCGGCACCGACGCAGGCGCAGTCGGGTGCGTGGGAATCCATCGCCAACGGCGACAACACGCTCGTCGTCGCCCCGACCGGATCCGGCAAGACCCTCGCGGCATTCCTGTGGGCCATCGACACGCTGGTCGGTGCCGACCCCGACAGTGCGGCTCCTGGCCGGGATGTCGCCGACAGTGCGGCTCCGGGCACCCGGATCCTGTACGTCTCCCCACTCAAGGCACTTGCCGTCGACGTCGAACGGAATTTGCGCGCCCCCCTCGCCGGGATTGCCAGGACGGCAACGCGGATGGGCCGGCCCGCTCCGGCGATCACGATTGGCGTGCGTTCGGGCGATACACCCCCGCAGGCCCGCCGCGCGTTGGTCTCATCTCCCCCGGACATTCTCATCACCACCCCGGAGTCGCTGTTCCTGATGCTGACATCCGCGGCGCGCGAGACCCTGGACTCGGTGCGGACGATCATCGTCGACGAGGTCCATGCGGTCGCCGGGACAAAACGCGGCGCACACCTTGCGCTCTCCCTTGAGCGACTGGACGGTCGGCTGTCCCAACCAGCACAACGGATTGGTCTGTCGGCGACCGTGAAGCCGGCCGCTGAGGTCGCCCGCTTCCTGTCCGGTCGCGCCCCGGCCACCGTCGTGGCCCCCGCCAGTCCTAAGAGCTTCGATCTGTCGGTCGTGGTGCCGGTTCCGGATATGAGCGCCCCCGATACCTACCCAGCGCCGGAAGCCGCGAACGCGGGTACCAACACCATCTGGCCACATGTCGAACAGCGCATCGTCGACCTCATCGAGACACACCAGTCGAGCATCGTCTTCGCAAATTCGCGTCGCCTCGCCGAGCGGCTTACCGCTCGGTTCAACGAGATTCACGCCGAACGCCTCGGCGTGGACCTCACTCCGCCACCCAATCCCGGGGTGCCCGGAGGGCCACCGGCGCACATCATGGGCAGCGGGCAGACATACGGTGCCGCGCCCCTGCTGGCGCGCGCGCACCACGGCTCGGTGAGCAAGGAGCAACGCGGCGCCATCGAAGACGATCTGAAGACCGGACGTCTCAGATGTGTGGTGGCCACCAGCAGTCTCGAACTCGGAATCGACATGGGTGCCGTGGATCTGGTGGTCCAGGTAGAGGCGCCGCCGTCGGTGGCCAGCGGGCTGCAGCGCATCGGCCGGGCCGGGCATCAAGTGGGCGAAGTGTCCAGGGGCGTTCTCTTTCCGAAACACCGGACGGATCTCCTGGGCTGTGCGGTCACGGTGCGGCGCATGCTCGACGGAGATATCGAAACCCTGCGGGTGCCCGCCAATCCACTCGATATCCTCGCCCAACACACGGTGGCGGCCTGTGCACTGGATCCATTGGACGTCGAGACTTGGTTCGATGTGGTCCGCCGCAGTGCCCCCTTCACATCCTTGCCGCGCAGTGCGTTTGACGCCGTGCTCGACCTGCTCAGCGGAAAGTATCCGTCGACCGACTTCGCCGAGCTGCGCCCACGAGTCGTGTACGACCGGGATGAAGGGACGCTCACTGGACGGCCGGGTGCGCAGCGGCTCGCGGTGACCTCCGGCGGCTCGATTCCCGATCGCGGGATGTTCACCGTCTACATGTACGCCGGCGCCGAGGGCGAGAAGCCTTCCCGGGTAGGCGAACTCGATGAGGAGATGGTGTACGAGTCCCGACCGGGCGACGTGATCTCCCTAGGCGCGACCAGCTGGCGGATCACCGAGATCACCCACGAACGGGTGATCGTGGTCCCAGCATTCGGGCAACCGGGCAGGTTGCCCTTCTGGCGTGGCGACTCGGTGGGACGGCCCGCCGAGCTGGGCATCGCACTGGGGCATCTCACCGGAGAACTGGCCGCGGCAACCGATACCGAGTTCGAGAAGCGCTCCTCCGCCATCGGATTCGACGACTTCGCGATGGGTAACCTACGCACGCTGCTCAATGACCAGTTGCAGTCCACCGGCGCCGTCCCCACCGATACGACACTGATCGTGGAGAGATTCCGAGATGAGCTCGGCGACTGGCGCATCGTGTTGCATTCCCCATACGGGCTGCGGGTCAACGGTCCGCTGGCGCTCGCGGTCTCCGACCGTCTCCAGCAGCGCTACGGTGTCAGCGAATCGCCCACCGCCACCGATGACGGGATCGTGGTACGCCTCCCCGACACCGATGACAGCCCTCCCGGGGCAAGTCTTTTCGTATTCGATGCGGCCGAGATCGAGGCGATCGTGACCCGGGAAGTCGGCGGCTCGGCGTTGTTCGCGGCGCGGTTCCGGGAATGCGCGGCGCGGGCTCTGCTGCTCCCCCGCCGAAATCCCGGCCGTCGTTCGCCGCTGTGGCAACAACGCCAGCGCGCCGCGCAGCTGCTGGATGTCGCACGCAAACATCCAGACTTCCCGATTGTCCTGGAGGCATTGCGTGAATGCCTGCAGGACGTGTACGACATCGGGACGCTGACGCGGTTGATGTCCAGTATCGAGCAGCGTCGAGTCCGGATCGTGGAAGTGCAGACCGACGCACCATCTCCCTTCGCGGCCGCCCAATTATTCAGTTACGTCGGCGGATTCATGTACGACGAGGATCGCCCGCTGGCTGAGCGGCGTGCCGCGGCGCTCTCGCTGGACACCGGCCTGCTGGCGGAGCTCATGGGTTGCGTGGAACTGAGAGAACTGCTCGATCCGGCGGTCATCGAGGCGACCGAGCGGCAGCTGCAGCATCTCGCCGACGAACGGAAGGCGCGCGACCCCGAAGCTCTCGCCGATCTGTTCCGGCTCCTTGGCCCCCTCAACGCGGATGAGATCGCCGAACGCTGCACCGGCGCCGGAATTGACTGGCTGCGTGAACTTGTCACCGCGCGGCGAGTGGTCCAGACCCAGTATGGACAGTTCACCTGGTGGGCCGCCGTCGAGGATGTGGCACGGTTGCGCGACGCACTCGGGGTCCCGGTACCTCCCGGCGTCCCCGCAGCCTTCACCGACGCGATCGCGGACCCGCTCGGTGAGCTCCTGGGCCGATACGCCAGGACGCACGGTCCGTTCACCACCGGGCAGGCGGCCGGACGATTCGGCATTGGGGTCCGGATCGCCGCGGAGTCCTTGGAGCGGATGGCCGCGCGCGGTCAGCTAATTCGTGGTGAATTCACCTCCGATGCCACCGACTCCGAACAGTGGTGCGACGCCGAGGTCCTCCGGATTCTGCGCAGGCGATCCCTGGCAGCGCTGCGTGCGCAGGTGGAGCCCGTCAGCACGTCGGCGTTCGCGCGGTTCCTACCCGACTGGCAGTATCTCGACTCCAGTCTGCGCGGAACCGATGGTGTCGCAACCGTCATCGACCAACTTGCGGGGGTGCCAATCCCCGCGTCCGCGTGGGAGCCACTGATACTGGCGCGTCGGGTACGCGACTACTCCCCTCAGATGCTCGACGAGCTATTGGCCTCCGGGGAGGCCGTATGGTCCGGACACGGCGCCATCACCGCACAGGATGGGTGGATTGCGTTGCACCCGAGCGGAGTGGCGCCCGCCACTCTCGCCGCCACCGCACCCGTCGTTCACGACGAGGCGCATCGGGCGATCCTGGATGGCCTCAGCGCCGGCGTTCCTGGCGGCGGATACTTCTTCCGCCAGTTCGGTGAGGGCGCGACAAGGGCGGCGTTGTGGGATCTGGTGTGGGCGGGAGTAGTGACCGGAGACACCTTCGCGCCGGTGCGAGCATTGCTAGGTACGAGCACCAAGTCCAGGACCGCGCACCGGAATCGGCGAACGCCGAGACTGCGCGCCTACACACCAATTCCCACCACAGCGCCGGTCGATCCCGCCGTTGCGGGCCGATGGTCGCTCCTCCCCGAGAGGATCGCCGACGGCACCGAACGGTCGCATGTCCAAGCCGATCTTCTGCTCGGCAGATACGGCGTCGTGACCAAGGGAAGTGTCGTCGCCGAGGGAGTCGCGGGTGGGTTCGCCTGGATATACAAGGTGTTGTCCACATTCGAGGACAACGGACGCTGCCGCCGCGGCTATTTCGTCGAATCACTCGGGGGCGCGCAGTTCGCCTCTCCCGCGACGGTCGACAGGCTGCGCGAGTACCTCGACGCGGTGGATGACACACGCAAGCCTTACCGCACAACGGTATTGGCCGCGACCGATCCGGCCAATCCGTACGGCGCCGCGCTGGTATGGCCCCGGACGGTATCCGAATCCGGCCACCGTCCGGGGCGCAAGGCAGGTGCGCTCACCGTGCTTGTCGATGGCGACCTGGTTCTCTACATCGAACGCGGGGGCAAGTCGCTGCTCAGTTTCGTGACGGACCCCACGGTGTTGCACGCAGCCGCATTGGGCACCATGGAACTAGTTCGCGAGGGTGGCCTCGACGGGCTGGTGATCGAAAGAGTCGATGGTAGATCGGTCTTCGACATCGGAGACTCGCCTGTGATCGCGGTCCTGATCGAGGCCGGTTTCGCCCGGACACCACGAGGCCTGAGGTTTCGTCGATGAGCACTCGCGCGAAGAGGAGAAAGCACCGATGAGCACTCGCGCGAAGAGGAGACGGTACACGTGAAGGTCACACGCTTCGACCACGTCGTCATCAACTGCAACGACGTGGACACCACCGCGGTCTGGTACGTGCGCGTCCTCGGCATGGCTCGGGAGACATTCGGCCCACAAGGCCGTACCGCCTTGACGTTCGGCCGGCAAAAAATCAATCTGCGGCCCATAACCGCCACCCAGGACGAATGGTTTACCGGCCGCGCCGCCGCGGCCGGATCGGATGACCTGTGTTTTATCACCGAATCCTCACCCGACGAGGTCCGCGCACATCTCGCGAAGTGCGGCGTCACCATCGAGGAGGGCCCGGTGACCAAGACCGGTGCGTTGGGCCAGATGACATCGCATTACTGCCGGGATCCAGACGGCAATCTGATCGAGATCGCGGTCTATCCGAGCGGGCGAGCGTGACCAACAATCACTACCACCACCTCGCCTTCGGCACGGACGCAATAGAACGCCAGCGGACCAACGGCAGCTATGTCGCCTATGGCACGCACCTCGAACGTCCCGATGATGGCCCCGAGGACCTAGGACCACGGGAGCTCCGGATGATCGCGGAGGCGACTCAGTTCTGTCTGGGCACCGTCACACCCACCGGTTGGCCCTATCTGCAATACCGCAGCGGCCCCGCAGGGTTCGTCCGCCATATCACCGGCAATACCTTCAAGTTCATCGATCTTCCGGGCAACAACCAGTTTGTGACACTGGGAAATCTCGCCGATGACGACCGGCTCGCGATGTTCTTCGTCGACTACCCTCGCAAGCAGCGCCTGAAGGTTTTCGGCCGCGGCACGGTGCGCGAGGGCGACCGTCGCGAAATCGAGTTCACGGTAGAGGCATTCGATTGGAACTGCTCCCGCAGCATCATCCCCCGTTACGACCAGCAGTACCTCGCTGACCTCGGCAAGGCCTACCAGGCACAGGCGGCCGCCACACAAGCCGAGCTCACTGCCGAAATCGAGAGACTACGCGCCCGCGTCGCCGAGCTCGAACAACACAGCCAGTGAATAGCTCACCGTCAGGACGGCGAGCCGCCGAGATCTCGCGCCGACTCATACCGAACATCTTTGCCGGTCAATGGGTCCCGGAATGCGAGCGAGCGCGCTACCAGTCGGAGCGGATGAGTGAAGTCACCCGGCGCCACCTCGATAACTTCTGGGTAGAGGGGGTCGTTGACGATGGGAATGCCCCGGCTGTTCATGTGCACGCGCAGCTGATGGGTCTGCCCGGTGCTCGGAGTGAGCCGATACCTGCCTAGCGAACCATCCTGCCCGACCAGTTCGACACGAGTCTCGGCATTGACCTGCCCTGGCTCCTCCACTGCCTGAAGAATGCTGCGCCGCTTGATAATTCTGCTCCTCAGCGTCGCGGGGAGGGCTAGGCTGGGATGAACGGGTGCCAACGCCTCGTAGGTCTTGAACACCTGACGCTCTGCGAACAACGACTGGTATGCGGAACGGACCTCACGACGCACCGTGAAAAGCAGCACGCCGGCGGTGAGGCGGTCGAGCCGATGCGCGGGCGCCAGCTCGGGCAAGTCCAACATCTTGCGCAGGCGTACCAGCGCCGTTTCGGTGACGTGCTGCCCGCGCGGCATGGTCGAGAGGAAGTGCGGCTTGTCGACCACTAGGACGTTCTCATCCCAGTGCAGCACATCTATAGCGAAGGGCACCGGAACTTCCACGGTCAGTTCGCGATACGTGTACACCACCGTTCCTGCTCGCAGATGCATATCGGTGGTGATGGGCGCACCCGCGGCATCGACAACCTCACCCCGGGCCACCTTCTCGGCAGCTGCGGAACCGAATCGTGACACGAGCTCGTCGACCACCCGCCCGCTCTCGCGCAAGCGGATTCGGGCCGGTCCCAGACCATCCCGTACCGGTAGCGGCGGATCGGGAGCCCTCCTACGAGGGCTCAAGCGCGGCTCCTATGCCCGAAGCTCACTTCGAAGGCGACAGCACGTCGGTCACCGGTTCCACGATGAATGACCGCGCCTCGGGTGCGGCCACCCGCAGCGCATCGGCCGACTCGTCGTCGGGCTGACGCTGCGATCGCACTTCCGCATCGACCCGCGCCCGGTAGGTATCCACCTCACGCATAATGTCTTCCGCGGTCCAGCCGAGCACCGAAGCCACCAACTCGGCGACTTCCTGGGCGCAATCGACTCCACGGTGCGGATACTCGATGGCGATCCGCATGCGCCGCGCAAGAATGTCCTCCAGATGCAGCGCACCCTCGGCCACCACCGCGTAAAGCGCCTCCACTCGCAGGTACATCGGCGCCTTGGCAATCGGTTGCAGCAGACTGTGATCCGAGCCCGCACAGGCCAGCACCTCACCGATCAGCGAACCGTACCGGTCCAGCAGATGCCGCACCCGGTACGGATGTAGGCCGTATGTCTCACCCACATGCTCGGTTTGGTTGATCAGCGCGAAATAGCCGTCGGCACCCAGCAGCGGCACCTTGGAGGTGATGGACGGAGCTACCCGCGCGGGCACGAACTCGCTCGCCATATCGATGGCGTCGGAAGCCATCACGCGGTAGGTCGTGTACTTGCCGCCCGCGATGGCCACCAGACCCGGAGCCGCCACGGCGACGGCGTGCTCTCGGGAAAGCTTGGAGGTGTCGTCATCCTCACCTGCCAGCAGTGGCCGCAAACCCGCATACACCCCGTCGATATCGTTGTGCGTCAACGGTGTTGCCAACACCGTGTTTACCTTGTCGAGGATGTAGTCGATATCCACCTTGGTGGCCGCCGGGTGCGCTAGGTCGAGATTCCACTCGGTGTCGGTGGTCCCGATGATCCAGTGATTGCCCCACGGAATGACGAACAGCACCGACTTTTCGGTCCGCAGGATGATCGCTACCTCGCTGACGATTCTGTCCCGCGGCACCACGATGTGGACACCCTTGGAAGCGGTGACCCGGAACCGGCCGCGGGTACGCGACAGCGCCTGGATCTCGTCGGTCCATACCCCGGTCGCATTGACCACGACATGCCCGCGTACCTCGGTTTCCGCCCCATTCTCGGTGTCCCGTACCACCACACCCGTCACGCGATCGCCCTCACGAAGCAGCGAGACGACCTGGGTCGAGGCCCTCACCACGGCGCCGTAGTGCGCGGCGGTGCGTGCCACGGTCATGGTGTGACGAGCGTCATCGACCACGGTGTCGTAGTAGCGGATACCGCCGACAAGTGAGTTGCGCTTCAGGCCCGGCGCAAGCCGCAGTGCGCCGGCGCGGGTGAGATGCTTTTGAGCAGGAACAGATTTCGCCCCGCCCATTTGGTCGTACAAGAAGATGCCGGCCGCCACATAGGGTCGCTCCCACCACCGATTGGTCAACGGGAACAGGAACGGCAAGGGCTTGACCAGATGCGGTGCCAGCGTCGTCAGCGATAGCTCCCGCTCGCGCAACGCTTCCTGAACCAATCCGAATTCGAGCTGCTCCAGATAGCGCAGACCGCCATGGAACATCTTCGAGGAGCGGCTCGACGTCCCGGATGCGAAATCACGTGCCTCGATCAACGCGACCTTCAGCCCACGGGTGGCCGCATCGAGGGCAGAGCCGGCGCCGACTACTCCGCCACCGATCACGATGACGTCGAACTGCTCGGATCCCAGGCGCTGCCAGTTCAGCGAACGGGCCTGCGGTCCAAGGAACGTGTATGTGGGTCCACCCGATCGCGACGGGTTGGCTGCGTCACTCACGCCTACTCCCTTCTACGCCCATTACGGGCCCCGGGGTCCTTCCAACTCGCCACGTTACCGGCCAGTAGCGATCTCGTCAGTGATGCACGCCGCTATGGCGCATGTCACTGAAGGTCAGTCCAGGTCGTCGTGCGCAATCAGCTGCCGCGCCGCTTCCGTCACCGACCCGGACAGGGACGGGTACACCGACAGCGTCTGCGCCAAATCGTTCACCGAGAGCAGGTTCTGCACCGCAATGGCGATCGGCAGGATCAGCTCGGAGGCATTGGCGGCCACCACTACGCCGCCGATCACCACACCCGTGGCCGGCCGGCAAAAGATTTTCACGAAACCACGTTTGAGGCCCGACATCTTGGCCCGCGGGTTTGTGTGCAACGGCAGGGTGACCGTCCGGGCAGGCACCTCGCCATTGTCGATGGCCGCCTGAGAAACTCCCACCGCGGCGATCTCTGGACGCGTAAAGACTGCGGCAGCAACGGTTTTCAACTTGATAGGCCGTACCGCATCACCGAGTGCGTGATACATGGCGATGCGGCCCTGCATCGCCGCAACCGAAGCCAGCGGCAGCAGGCCCGTGCAGTCACCTGCGGCGTAGATACCGGCCACCGAGGTGCGCGACACCCTATCGACCGTGAGGTAACCGCCCGACCCCAGTGTGATTCCCACCCGCTCCAAGCCCAGACCCGCGGTGTTGGGGACCGACCCCACCGTCATCAGCACATGACTCCCGTCGACGACGCGGCCATCGGCCATGGAAACCCTCACGCCCGTGTCCGTTCTCGTGACCGACTCGGCCCGGGCGTTCTTGACCAGCGTCACACCGCGCTCGGCCAGGGTGTCCTCCAGGACCAGGGCAGCATCCTCGTCCTCGTGCGGCAGCACCCGGTCCCGGCTGGCCACTACGGTCACCTGCACGCCCAGCTCGGTGTAGGCGTGGACGAACTCGGCACCCGTCACACCCGAACCCACCACGATGAGGTGCTCGGGCAGCTCCTCCAGGTCGTAGAGCTGGCGCCAGGTGAGTATCCGTTCGCCGTCGGGTCGCGCATGGGACAGCACACGCGGGCTCGCGCCCGTCGCGATCAGCACCACATCGGCCTCGAGGATGGTGCTGGTCCCGTCCAGCAGGGTGGCCTTGATCCGGTGGAACGCCATCCCGACCACATGATCGACCAGCTCAGCGCGACCAGCGATCATGCGCACCCCGGCGCTGCGCAACCGTTCGGCAATATCGGCCGATTGCTCGGCGGCAAGGCGCTTGACGCGGCTGTGAATCTGCGGGAGCGAGATCTTGGCGTGCTCCACATCGATGTCGAACCCCAGGTTCGGCGCCCGCCGCAGGTCGGTACGGACACCGGTGGACGCGATAAACGTCTTGGACGGCACACAGTCGAAGAGCACGCAGGCACCGCCGATACCGTCGGAATCGATCACCGTTACCTCGGTGGCGCTTCGCTCATGGGCGGCGGCAACGAGTGCCGCCTCGTATCCCGCTGGTCCCCCACCAATGATCACGATGCGCGTTGCCACGCAATCAACCTACAAGCACTCCAGAGGCCCGGCTTGCCATCTCAGGGGAACCTTGCAGTCATCTACAACACACGACCACTAGGCTTGCCCCCGTGCCGCTCTACGCCGCCTATGGCTCCAACATGCACCCCGAGCAGATGTTGCAGCGGGCGCCGCACTCACCCATGGCCGGCACCGGCTGGCTACACGGCTGGCGACTGACGTTCGGCGGCGAAGACATCGGCTGGGAGGGCGCACTAGCCACGGTCGTGCAGGACCCCCATTCGAAGGTGTTCGTGGTCCTCTATGACATGACCGGGGCCGACGAGACAAACCTCGACCGCTGGGAAGGCTCGGAGCTCGGCATCCACACCAAGATCCGCTGCCGAATCGACCGTGAGTCCTCCGACACCACCACCGATCCGGTGCTGGCCTGGCTCTACGTCGTCAACGCATACGAGGGTGGATTACCGTCTGCCCGCTACCTGGGTGTGATGGCAGACGCGGCGGAAATTGCTGGCGCCCCAGGCAATTACGTGCACGGATTACGCACTCGCGCGTCACGCAACATCGGCCCCGGCACTACCTAGACTGCGCTCTCCTGGACGAGGTTGACGAGCGTCCGCACACCCACGCCCAGGGCCCGTTCATCGATATCGAAGTTGGGTTGGTGAATATCGAGCTGCGGGCCGGTTCCCGACCACACACCCAGCCGCGCCATCGCGCCGGGCACCTCTTCCAGGTACCAGGAGAAGTCCTCACCACCACCGGATTGCGTCGTCTCCGCGAGCGCGTCCAACCCGATGTCCTGGATCGCCCGCACGAAGATATGTGTGGACTCGGGCTCGTTGATGACGGGCGGGACGCCCCGCCGATAGTTGAGGGTGTAGTCGATGCGCAGCGGGGCAAGCAGTCCCTTGACCACATCACGGACGGTGTCCTCCAGCGTGATCCACACGTCACGGCTGCCGGTGCGCACCGTGCCCGCCAGCGAGCCGATCTGCGGGATGGCATTGGCAGCCTGCCCGGCGTTGACAGCACCCCACACCATGACGGTGCCGGCCCGCGGGTCGATGCGGCGGCTCAGCACCCCCGGCAATCCGGTGATGACAGTGCCGAGCCCGTACACCAGGTCGGCCGTCAGATGCGGTCGCGATGTGTGCCCGCCCGGCGAATGCAGCGTGACCTCGACCGTGTCCGCGGCGGAGGTGATCGCGCCCACACGGATCGCCACCTTGCCCACCTCCAGTCGCGGATCACAGTGCAGGGCAAAGATTCTCGTCACACCGGCCATTGCCCCGGCGGCCACCACGTCGATGGCGCCACCCGGCATGACCTCCTCGGCGGGCTGGAAGATCAGGCGCACCCCCGAGGGCAGCAAGGGCGCCGAATTGAGAGCCATCGCAGCGCCCAGCAGGATCGCCGTGTGGGCGTCGTGCCCGCAGGCGTGCGCGACATTCGGCACCGTCGACGAGTACGAGGCACCCGTACGCTCCTGCATCGGCAGGGCGTCCATATCCGCCCGCAAGGCCACGCGCGGACCGTCTTCGGGCCCGAAGTCGCAGGTAATCCCGGTGCCGCCGGGCAACACCTTGGGATTCAGCCCGGCCTCCACCAGCCGCGCCGCCACGTATTCAGTGGTGGCATGCTCTTGTCGCGCCAGCTCGGGGTGCGCGTGGACGTGGCGGCGCCACCGGATCAATGTCTCGTAATTCTCCGCGAGCCACCGATCCGCGACTGCAGATAGCGATTCACTCATACCGTCACCGTCCTGCGTGCCAGCCGGTCAAGTACTCGGGACCGCTGGCTCTCGTCCTCCGCCAGCCGTATCACGGTGCGCGCCAACATCTTCGCCCCTTCGACCACCGCCCGATCGGCACCAGGCCCCTTGGCCGCCTTCTCGAAATCGGGCTGATGAATGACGGCTTCGCCCGAGTCGATACCGACCACGGGGTGGATTCCGGGCAGCACCTGCGTCACATTGCCCATATCGGTGCTACCCAACGGCACCGTGGCCTCGAACTCCGCCGGCACCGGCGTGCGACCCAACGACTCCATCTCCTCACGGAAAACCTGCACCAACCACGGGTCCGGCGTCAATTCCAGGTACGGGGGCGACGATTCGACCAGCTCGTGGCTGCATCCGGTTGCCACCGCGCCGGCGGCGAAACACGCGTAGGCCTTCTGCTCGAGCTCCCGAAGGGAGACTGATTCGACAGCGCGCATCGTGTACTGCATCGCGGCGCGGCCCGGGATGATGTTGGCCGCCTCGCCGCCCTCGGTGACGATGCCATGGATCAGCTGCCCGGGAGAAAGGTGCTGGCGCAACAATCCGATCGACACCTGCGCGACGGTGACCGCGTCCGCGGCATTGACGCCGAGGTGCGGCGCGACCGCGGCATGCGATTCCTTGCCGTGGTAGGTGACCATCACATCCGTCAGCGCCAATGACCGGGCGCCGGCGATGTCGATCGGCCCCGGGTGCAGCATCACCGCGGCCGCAATGTCATCGAAGGCGCCCGCCTTCAGTAGAAGCGCCTTGCCGCCGCCGTATTCCTCGGCCGGCGTGCCGACAACCACCACGGTCAGTCCGAGAGCGTCGGCCACATCGGCGAGCCCCAGCCCGGTACCGACCGCGGAGGCCGCAATGATGTTGTGCCCACATGCGTGCCCGAGCCCCGGTAGCGCGTCGTATTCGGCGCAAACTCCGATGACCAGCGGACCATCGCCATAAGTGGCCCGAAATGCGGTGTCCATACCGCCTTGACCGGTGACGATCTCGAATCCTCGCTCGGCGAGCAACCGCTGGGTTTTCAGGGCGCTGCGAACCTCATGGAACGCCAGCTCGGGTTCGGAGTGGATGTCGTGCGATAACGCCACCAGATCCGTTGACGCGGCGTCCACAGCCGCGCAGGCGGCCTGGGCGTGCGCGGCGGAGGCCGCTCCGGTGATCAAGCGCATTAGATGAGTATCCCATCATGGTTAGGCTGCCTAGTTGTGACCGATGAGCCGCTTGAGCGAAGAGGCGATAACGCGGATGAACCGCTTGAGCCCGACCACGCGGCATCCCTCGCGGCGGCGGAAATCGCGGCACGTACCGGCGTCGCATCCCACCGCGTCGCCGTGGTTCTCGGATCGGGCTGGGCTCCCGCAGCCGAGGAATTGGGAACGCCCGCGACGACAATCGCGATGGCGGATCTGCCCGGCTTCACCCCACCCAGCGCAGCAGGTCATGGCGGATCGGTCCTGTCCATACCGATCGCCGGATCCAGCGCCGGCACAGACCGGATGCTTGTACTGCTCGGCAGGGTCCACGCATACGAGGGTCACAATCTGCGCCACGTCGTCCACCCGGTGCGTACCGCCTGCGCGGCCGGCGCCCGAACTGTTGTGCTGACCAACGCGGCCGGAGGGCTGCGCCAGGAATACACGGTGGGCCAACCGGTACTCATCAGCGATCATCTCAACCTGACGGCCAGGTCCCCACTGGTCGGGGCCCAGTTCGTCGACCTCGTCGACGCCTACTCGCCCCGGTTACGGGCGCTGGCCCGGGAGATCGACGACAGCCTCACCGAAGGGGTGTACGCGGGTCTACCCGGCCCGCATTACGAAACCCCCGCGGAGATTCGGATGCTGCGCACCCTGGGCGCGGACCTGGTGGGAATGTCGACAGTGCACGAGACCGTCGCGGCACGTGCGGCCGGGGCCGAGGTGCTGGGGGTCTCACTGGTGACAAATCTGGCGGCGGGAATGACGGGTGAGCCGCTCAACCACGAGGAGGTACTGGCCGCGGGGCGTGCGTCAGCGACTCGCATGGGCCAACTGCTGGGCTCCGTGATTGGCCGACTATGACCGTGTCAACGCAAATGATCCAGGACTGGATCGACCACGACCCAGACCCCGACACCGCCGCAGAGCTACGCGCCTGCTCTGACGAGGAGCTCGCGCAGAGATTCTCAAAGCCACTGGTGTTCGGCACCGCGGGTCTGCGCGGCACCGTCCGGGGCGGCCCGAACGGCATGAACTTGGCCGTCGTGGTGCGCACCACCTACGCAGTGGCCAAGGTCCTCAAGGACCGGTGCCTGGGGGGCTCGACCGTGGTGGTGGGCCGTGACGCCAGGCATGGGTCCGAGAAGTTCGCCCAGGGAGCGGCAGAGGTCCTTGCCGCCGAAGGGTTCAACGTCGTGTTACTGCCCCGTCCGCTGCCGACACCGGTATTGGCATTTGCCGTCCGGCATGTGGATGCGGCCGCGGGAATACAAATAACTGCATCCCACAACCCGCCTGCCGACAACGGCTACAAGGTGTATTGGTCGGGCGGCGCCCAGATCATCTCCCCTACTGATCGCGATATCGAATCGACCACAGCCGCAGTCCCTTTCGCCGACCAGATTCCCCGCACTCCCGTCGCAGCGGCAGACGACTCTCTAGTGGATGCCTACATACAACGCGCCGCGACGGTGCGCCGAGGGTCCGGCGGAGTCCGTATCGCGCTGACCGCATTGCACGGGGTTGGCGGGGCCACCGCGCTGGCCGCACTGAACGCCGCAGGCATCACCGATATCCACGTGGTGGACAACCAGTTCCAGCCCAACCCAGACTTTCCCACCGTCGCGTTTCCCAACCCCGAAGAGCCGGGAGCCTCGGACGCGGTGCTCGCTCTCGCCGCCGAGAGCGAGGCGGACCTCGCCATTGCACTGGATCCGGATGCTGACCGGTGCGCCATCGGGATCCCCACCACTACGGGTTGGCGCATGTTGTCCGGTGATGAAACCGGTTGGCTACTAGGCGATTACATACTCTCCACGCAGCCTCGCTCAACGACTCCGCCGGTGGTGGCCAGCACCGTGGTCTCCTCCCGCATGCTCGCGCGCATTGCGGCGTCACTTGGTGCACGTCATGTCGAAACCCTGACCGGATTCAAATGGCTTGTCCGGGCTGCCGATTTCGACCTCGTGTACGCGTACGAGGAAGCCATCGGACATTGTGTGGATCCGGCCGCGGTACGCGATAAGGACGGCATCTCCGCAGCGGTACTGGCCTGCGACCTTGTCATGTACCTGCGCGAACTCGGCACGACGATGGAGGAAAAGCTCGAGAACCTGGCGATCAGACACGGTATCCACGTGACCTCACAGGTGTCGCGCCGGATGGATTCCCTCGACGAGATCGCGGCGATGATGGCCCGCCTTCGAAACAGCATTCCCACCGCGCTGTCCGGATTCCCCATTACCGCAGACGATCTCTTGGCACGACGAGGCCAGCAGCGCACCGATGCGGTGATCCTCTCCGGCGAGTCTGGCGGGTCGGCCATCCGGCTGGTGATTCGCCCGTCGGGAACGGAACCAAAGGTCAAGTGTTACATCGAGGTTCGCGAACCAGTGATCACAGATCCGACCGTCGCGCGGATCTGGGCCGGCGTGGTGGTCTCCGAGCTCGAGGCATACGCGCGCAATATCTAGCAGAAACCTCTAGCGCGGCCCGAACTGGCGATCGCCCGCATCACCCAATCCAGGAACGATGTATGCCGCCTCATTGAGGCCCTCGTCGATGGTCGCGGTGAACAGCCGCGCGGTCGTGGACGGGCCAAACCGTGCGACGCACTGCTGAACCGCCGTCACCCCCTGCGGTGCCGCGACCACGCACAGCATCGTGATGTCGATGGCGCCCCTGGAGTGCAGCAGGTCAAGCGTGTGGACCATCGACCCGCCCGTGGCGAGCATCGGATCCAGGACGAACACCGGCTGCTCGGATAGGTCGGCTGGAAGCGACTCCAGGTACGGGGTGGGTTGCCACGTCGCCTCATCGCGTGCCATCCCGACGAATCCGACACGCGCCTCGGGTATGAGGGCATGAGCCTGGTCCACCATGCCCAACCCGGCCCGAAGAACCGGCACCAGCAACGGTGGATTGGCCAAGCGATAGCCCGTTGTCTGGGCCACCGGCGTGCGCACCGGGGACGACTCCACGGGCGCCGAGCGAGTTGCCTCATAGACGAGCATCAACGTCAGATCCCGCAGCGCAGCGCGGAAGGCGGCGTTATCGGTGCTGGCATCGCGCAGGGTGGTCAACCGGGCCGCGACAAGCGGATGCTCGACTACGTGCAGATCCATGGACAGACCCTAGAACAGCAAGCATCGGTCCCGACGACCCCAGGTGTGACGGGCATCACTCTCGACATATCGCAACCCCGTCCGTAAGTAACGTTCCCAGCAAAGCCGCTCAAGCTATCCTGAGCTGGTAATACGACGGGGCGGGCGGGTTGCCAAAAAATCTTTCAAAAAGTTTGAGAAAGATGGAACCGAATCCCGGCTACCCCCGTCGTATCTGAGTACAAGGCGGAAACTGCCGTAAAACAGGCGGTTGCCGAACCACCGAGGAGATGGAGGGGACATGGCAGAGGAATTGTCGGCCGACACGGACATGTTGCGCGGCGTGGGCGGCGTGCAGTTGGGCATGGGCGGAACGCTCGCGGCTGTGGGCACCGCAGTCAGCATTTTTCCGGTCGCCGCGCTGGCGCCGATCTTTGGCCCGATTGGCGGTCAGTACCTGGGCGCATTCGCCATGACCTCCGCCAAGCAAGGGATGGACGTCGGTCAGCTCGCAACGGGCGTCACCGAGTCGGGTGTCAGCACCAATGTGGCAAGCAAGGGCTACGACGACTCCGACGACAACATCGGCCAGAACATCAGCGCCACCGTCGACGGAATCGAGGCCTGATCATGGTTGAGACCACGCCATTCAGCAGCAGCCACGAGCTGTCCTCGGCGACCAACACGAATTACCCGAGCTTCGAGAACAACCCCTTCTCGGCCAATCTGATCAGTTCAGCCTCGCAAATGGCAGGCACCGTCGGTACCGGCCAGTTCAAGGAGGGCCAGGACCCCAGCAAGATGCTGGAGGGTGGCATGCAGGTCATGCAACAGGTCATGCAACAGGGCATGCAGGCGGGAAGCCAGCTCATCGGCTCCTTCGCCGGCGCAGCAGCTCAGGCCCTGGGGCAGTTCGCCGGCATGGCCGGCCAGGCGCTGAGCAGCATGGCCACCCGCAGCGGCGCCATGGGCGCCAACGTCGGACAGGCATCCGAGTCCACCACCCGGGCCGGCACCCTGATCACGGAGGCCATGCAACAGTTCCAACACACCTCCGAGGCGCTGACACCGCTGATCGGCCTTTTCCCTCCCGCGGCCGCTGAGCTCGCCCAAGCAGCAGCCGAGTGCACCACCAAGGTCTCGGCGTACACCTCGATGCTCGAGGGTGAGCTATCCGGACAGGCCGGTGAACTGGCAGGTATGTCGGGTGCCGACATGGGAAACCCTGCCACCCCCGCCTCCGGGTCCACCCAACCCGCGATGTCGGCGATGCAGGGTGGCCTGCAGGCCGGCACCCAGGCGCTATCGGGTGCCGCCAGCGGCGTCACCCAGACCATGAGCTCGATGGGTCAAGGTCTCGGACAGATCCCGCAGGCCCTCACCGGCTTGCTCGGTGGCGGCGGCAGCGGTGCCGGCAGCGCACTCGGTGGTGGCGCTTCCAACATGAGCGGTATTGCCGCCGGCGCACTGGCCAACCCATTCGGCGGCGGCGGCAACGCCTCCAGCACCGCAGGTGGTACGACCAGCGGGCTGGGTGGCGCGAACGCCCACGCGGCCAAGATGCTGCTCGACCCGCGCAGCATGGGCAAGGGTGCGCAGCTGTTCCTCCCAGACGGCAGCACCAGCCAGGCCCCGAACGCCGCCGCCGCCGAGGCGGTGCGCAAGGCGCTCAGCCAGGTAGGTGTGCCCTATGAATGGGGCGGCACCAAGCCCGGGGTCGGCCTGGACTGCAGCGGCCTGACCCAGTGGGCCTACGGCGAGTCCGGCGTCGACATCCCTCGGCTCGCTCAGGAGCAGGGCGTCGGTGTCCATGTCGACCAAGGTTCCGTCATGCCGGGCGATCTGGCGGTGTGGGATGGCCACGTCGCCATGATTATCGGCAACGGCATGATGGTCGAGGCGGGTGACCCGGTGCAGATCTCACCGATCCGCACCACCAACGCCGGGCAGGGATTCCATGGATTCTTCCGACCCACTTCCTAGTTCGGGAGTGCCGCGGCCCGAGCCGCGTGCGAGCATCGATATGACGAATCGTGCTCACACGCTGCGGGTCAAGGTCTCTGAATTCGGGCTGCCGCTTGAGGTTCACGTCGAACCCGACATGCTCAACCGCGGCGCGTCCACAGTGGCACGGGAGATCTTGAAGCTGTGCGAACTCGGTGCCGCGCGCTGCGGAGCGGCCCGTCGCGAAGAACTCGCCGAGACCGGTATCCCGGACTACATCCTGGACAAGCTCGGTCTGGCGACGCCGGCTCAGGTCGCTGACCTCGAACTGCGCCAGTCCGAGGACGATATGGAACGGAGATCCTGATGACGGAGCCAGACCTCAACTTCTTCAAGGCACTCGAACAGCAGTATCAGGAGACCATGACGAAGGCTCGCGCCGGCGGCCACCTTCTGAACAGCGCGGTCGATGAACTGAAAGACCTTCGCGGATGGGCACGTTCGGCGCAGGGGCATGTCGAGGCGGAAGCTGATGGCAATGGCGCCCTGACCAATCTCCGTCTCGACGACTCGGTCACCAAGTTATCGCCAAAGCTCGTCGGGCAGATCGTTGTGGCCACCGCCGCGGCGGCCGCAGGCCAAGCATTCGATCATCGCGAGCGGGTATTCGCCCAACTGATGGTCGATATGAAGGACCCACAGCCGTAACCGACTCTCAACGCACTAATCGAGCGATGACGGAGCAATCTGCTCACCGCTCAGCGCGCAGTACACCCGAATGGCGTTCACAGGACACGATTCGGCCGCGTCGATAACGGCCGCACCGGGCTCGACGAGCGCCTTGATTAGCCGAGCCCCGGCAGCCTCGATGGAAAAGTGCTTGGGCGCCAAGGAAACACATTTTCCTGACGCAATACATGCGGGC
This sequence comes from Mycobacterium sp., assembly GCA_050701835.1. Lineage (GTDB taxonomy): Bacteria > Actinomycetota > Actinomycetes > Mycobacteriales > Mycobacteriaceae > Mycobacterium. The sequence continues at coordinate 304,608 of JBOGDC010000035.1, forward strand.
TGATCGACAACAAGTCGCCACGTAGGGCCATTCACCATTCACACTTTCGTCCCGGGCTGGGAGACGCAGACGCATGTGAATGCGCCTGGAGTTTTCTACGGTCGCCGTCACACCTACCGACCCCTCGTATCTGCATCGGTAGGTGCTCGCGGCGACCAAGATGATGACCCGCTTGCGGTGAGTAACCGCCAAACAGAGCACATCCATGCTGCGGGCACGGACCCGAAGACACAGAGTCCGTACTTAGCCCGCCAATCGCGGGGAGCGAGCAGAAAATATCGCTTCTGAGCGGTCAGCGCAACCTTTTCGGAATACTCGCCGAATTGCTCCACATGGACCGCCAATCGATTGCGACAACTGTCCCCGCTGATAACATTCGGAGGTGGCGCGCGAGTGGCTTCTCTTGGAAACCCTCGGCCACGAGCCAACTGTCATCGCGAGCGGGAATCAGCCGCGGAACATGGTTCCCCTCAGCGCATTCCTTCGCCGCAATCGAAACCTTGGTCTAATTCGCCGAGTGGTCACCGCGGCAACAAAAACCAACAAAGCCACCACGATCGGCCCGCCCGATTCCGACCTCGTTATCGACGTGCGCCCGGTCGCCATGCCCGATGGCCGGGTACACGGCGTATGGCTATGGACGGGTTCGGCGGGCCCGCCCACCGATCCCCCCGCCGAAGGCGGCGCGGTGGTTCTCAACGCCGATACCGGCGCCCTGTACATGAGCGACGGCGCGGCCCTGGCCATGGGAATGGCACCCACCGATCCGCATGCGGAGATCAGCATGCCGCAGCTGTACCGCTTTGTGGCCCCCAATCCCGGCGAAACCGATGTCCTGGGGCTGATCGTGACCGCGACTGAGGGCATGACCTACAGCGCCACGTGGCCCGGTGTCGACAGTGACGGCAATCCCACGCTGTGTCACTTCGCAAGCCGGCTGGTTCTGGAACCCAACGGCGGGGGCGTTCCCGAACGACTAGGGCGCGCGATCAACCTGCGCGTCGGACGGCCCGCACTGCCCGTTCCGCTACTCGAACAACAGGTCCTCGAGGCCACCGCCGAACCCGACGCCTACCGCGCGCTTGTCATGATTGCCTCGCGCAAATTGATCAAGTGGATCGATCAGCCTGCACCGGAATGGCATTGGGAATTCGACCCGCTGGGCCGGCCCAAGATTCACCCCGATGACGAGGCGAATCTGAACTTCATGATCGATAACGCCGTGTTCGGCGCCACCGAGGCGATCATCAGATTCCGCTGCCACGACGACAGCTGGGAATCGCTGCACTGCGCTACCCGAGTGGTCAGGCTGAGCGAAGACGCGACCGTCGCACTCATCACCTACCGGCGTCAGCCCGCGACGCCGCGCTAGTTACCCGATCAGGCGACAGATTCGGTCCCCGCCGGTTCGCCCAAAATTGCTAACATCCGGGCATGTCACGCGATTGGATGCTGCTAGAGACCCTGAGTGAGGCACCCACGGTCATAGCCATCGGATTGCAGGCGCGGAACATGACGCCGCTCGGGTCGGTGCTGGGCCGCAACAGGCACCGCCCACTGATCGAGGCGGCGATCACCGAATGTCGGCGTACGGGCGAACCGACGGTCGCTGTTACCCCGGCACGGGACCGGGTAGTGCGCGTGCATCCGATTTGCATGGGGCAGGTAAATATCCACGGCGTCCAGGTGTGGTTCGGTCCGGCAGATCTCGAGCCGCCGGACCGGCCCATCGCCGGGGCGTGCCTGGGCGATCTGGACACCTCGATCACCACGCTCACCGCGGAGTACTTCGATGTGATGGGTTTCGACCCGCACAACAGGTCCGAGAAGCAAGCCATCGCCGAAGGTCTTGCCCCCGTATTACCAAGTCAGCACAACGTCGAATTGATGGCGAACGTTGTGAACCCCGAACTTGACGCGACCTTTTGCGGAACGTGTCTAGCCGCCGACTACCAAGGAAACATCCTCCAAGTTCACTACGCCGGACGAGCATCCAAGGAAACCAATGCCGCAGGAGCCGTGGAGCGCATCAACAGGATCGTGTGCACACGGGTGCAGAACGCCCCCGCCGAGCCGCGGGCGGGATTGGCACAGCAGATCCTGGATGCTGTGGCCGCCCCCGGCGTATACCGGCTGCTGATCAACGTCGACACCTTCGCTGTCCTGAAATGGATTGACGAGCCCTACCCCGATCTGGCGTGGCGCTATGACCCCGATCGACCCGACAGCATCCATCCCGAGGACGGGACAGTGGCGCGCACCATGCGGGAGGAACTCCGGTCAGGATCGACCGCCGGCGTGCTACGGGTGCGGGCAGTGTCTGGTGGGTGGCTACGGTTACATGCGACGGCGGCGAAATTTGCATTGCGCGACAACGCTTTTGCGGCGCTCGTTACGCTGACTGCCGCGGCGCCGACAGACTCCGGGCCGTAGAATGCCGCGCAGCAGGCGGCTCGCACCGGCGCACACACGCCGACTCGCGTGGTGGGTCTTTCCCGGATCGCAACCCTTCTGGCTAGGCTTGCCGCATGGCTGCTGACATCGTTCCCATCGAACTCGGGCTCACTGAAGGTGACGTCGTCACCCTGTGGGCCCCACGGTGGCGCGACGCCGGAGACGAGTGGGAGGCGTTTCTCGGCAAGGACGACGATCTGTACGTGTTCGAGTCGGTGGCCGATTTGGTGGCCTTCGTGCGGACCGACAATGACAACGACCTCGTCGATCACCCTGCATGGTCGACCCTGGGGTCACTGTCTGCCGACGAGCTCGAGCCCGACGACGAGAATCGCTATGACCTGATCGGCGTGCCCGAGCTGGTCGCCGACAAGCCAAGCGAAGACGCCGTCGAAACGCTGCGCACCATGCTGGCGATCGTGGCCTCTATCGGCGCGGTCTGCGAGCTCGCGCCCATCAACAAGCTCATCAACGGCAACCCGGTGCTCACCACCCTGTCGGGCGGGGCCGAAAGCTTCACGGGGAAAGATGGATTGAAGCGGTGGAACCAGATTGGCGCCATCGTCGGCAAGTCATGGGATGCGGTCGTCGACGCTATCGACGAGATCGCGGCAACACCGGATGTGGATGAAGCGCTCTCCGCCGCCGCGGAGGCAGAGCTGCTCGCGGCCGCCGAAAATGCTGTCGACAACGATGACGATCTCGAGGACGACGACCTGGATCTCCTCGACGAGGACTCCGACAAAGACACCGAAGACAGCGAACGCACCGACGATACGGACGAAGACGAGTCCGACGACGATGAGGATGCGGCGGACGAAGACGACGAGGATGACGACGCAGTCCTCGGTGGTCACGAGGACTTTTGGCTGGCGGTCGGTATCGACCCGATCCAGATGATCACCAACGCGGGTACGTTCTACACCCTGCGCTGCTACCTCAATGACGAGCCGATCTTCTTGGGGCGCAATGGAAGGATCAGCGTGTTCGGCTCCGAGCGGTCACTGGCCCGGTATCTGGCCGACGAGCACGATCACGACCTGTCCGATCTGAGCACCTATGACGACATCCGCACCGCGGCGACCGACGGCTCGCTGCGGATCGACATCACCGACGACAACATCTACGTGTTCACCGGGCTCGCCGATGACCTGGAAGACGGCCTCGACGAGGTGGACCGCGATCAGCTAGAGCTGGCCGTGGAGCTGCTCACCGATGTCGCCGAGTACTCCGAGGACGATGGTCTCGATACGGAGCTGGACGGCGATACCTCGCTGGGCAAGCTGGTCGGACACCTACTCGAGCCGGACAAGCACGACGAGCCCAAGGGCCCCTTCGCCGAGGCTGCCGAGCGCTGGCGAACACTGGAGCGCGCCATGGAGGCACGGCTCCGCCGGGAATAGCAGTGCCGACTAGCCGATCAGGACTGCGTAGCCGGGTTTGATGACATCGTCGATGATCGCGAGCCGTTCATCGAACGGGATGAAGGCGGATTTCATCGCGTTGATGGTGAACCGCTGAAGGTCGCTCCATCCGTACCCGAATGCCTCGACGAGGCGCAGCATTTCGCGGCTCATCGAGGTGTCGCCCATCAGCCGGTTATCGGTATTGACGGTCACCCGGAACCTAAGTCGTGCCAGCAGGTCGAAGGGGTGGTCGGCGATGCTGTCGACGGCGCCCGTCTGCACGTTCGAGCTCGGGCACAGCTCCAGCGGCACCCGCTTGTCACGCAGCAGCGAGGACAGTCGGCCGAGATGCGCAGTGCCGTCCGGGTCGACCTCGATATCGTCGACGATACGTACGCCGTGGCCGAGCCGGTCGGCACCACAAAACGCGATAGCCTCGTGGATCGACGGCAATCCGAATCCCTCACCGGCATGGATGGTGAACCGGGAGTTAGCATTCCGCATATATTCGAAGGCGTCCAGGTGTCGGCTCGGCGGATAGCCAGCTTCTGCGCCGGCGATATCGAACCCGACAGCGCCACGATCACGGAATTTCACGGCCAACTCGGCGATCTCGCGCGACCGTGCGGCATGCCGCATCGCAGTGACCAGGGTGCGTACCTTGATGCGCTTACCTGCCGCATGCGCCTGGCGCTCCCCGTCGGCGAATCCGGCGAGTACCGCATCCATCACGTCATCGAGGGTGAGACCAGCATCGATATGCAGCTCGGGTGCGAAGCGGATCTCCGCGTAGACCACACCATCGGCCGCGAGGTCTTCGACACATTCGGCGGCGACGCGGTGCAGCGCGGACGCCGTCTGCATCACACCGACGGTGTGCGCGAAGGTCTCCAGGTACTGCTCCAGCGAACCGCTATCTGCGGCGGTACGGAACCAGGAGGCCAGGGCGCTCTCATCTGCGGCAGGCAGGTTCTCGTACCCGGATTCCCGAGCTAGTTCAAGGACGGTCCCCGGTCGCAGCCCCCCATCGAGATGATCATGGAGAAGCGCCTTGGGAGCCTGGGTGATTGACACCAAATCCAGTTCGGCAGTCACACTCCGATCCTATCGATGATGAGCGGCTTAGCGGTGCTAGACCCTCTTCGCGCAAGCGGCTCATCGGTGGGCGCCGAACCGATGTCCCAACCACCATCCAGCGCGTCGAGCGCGGCAGGCAGGCGTTCCGGGGTGTCGGTGTACACGGTGAATAAGGGCTCTCCGGCGACCACTGGTTCCCCCGGCTTGCGGTGAATGCGCACCCCGGCACCGTGTTGCACCGTCTCGCCGGGTCTGCTGCGTCCGGCCCCCAGCCGCCACGCTGCGATCCCGACTGGCAGCGCATCGATACGGTGCACCACTCCGCTGGATGGGGCGAGCACGGACTCCTGACATCGCCCGACCGGCAGCGGAACCGAAAGATCGCCGCCTTGAGCACTGATCATCGCGCGAAACACGTCCATTGCGGTGCCGTCGGTCAACGTGGTCGCCGGATCCGTGCCTTCGATGCCCGCCGCGCTGAGCATTTCGCGGGCCAGGGCCACAGTCAGCGCGATGACATCGCCGGGGCCGCCTCCAGCGAGCACATCCAGCGACTCCTGCACTTCGACCGCGTTTCCCGCGGTCGCTCCGAGCGGCGTATCCATCGCGGTGAGCAAAGCGCTGGTGGTGACCCCGTGCGCGGTGCCCAGATCGACCATTGCGGAGGCCAATTGACGTGCCTGCTGCTCGGATTTCATGAATGCGCCCGCGCCCACCTTGACGTCTAGGACCAGCGCAGCCGTGCCCTCGGCGAGCTTCTTGCTCATGATCGACCCGGCGATGAGAGGTATCGATTCCACGGTGCCAGTGACATCCCGCAGTGCGTAGAGCTTTCGGTCGGCAGGCGCCAATGAGGCTCCGGCGGCGCAGATCACCGCGCCGACATCGGAAAGCTGGTGCCGTATCTCCTCATTCGTGAGGTCGACCCGGATACCCGCGATCGATTCGAGTTTGTCGAGGGTGCCACCGGTGTGTCCGAGTCCACGTCCGGAAAGCTGCGGAACCGCCGCACCGCAGGCGGCCACCACAGCCACCAACGGCAGGCTGATCTTGTCCCCCACCCCGCCCGTGGAGTGTTTGTCGACGGTGGGCCGGGTCAGATCTGACAGATTCAGCCGCTCGCCGGAGGCGAGTATCGCCGCGGTCCAGGCCGTCGTCTCGGCGGTGTTCATGCCGCGCAGGTAGATCGCCATCAGCAGCGCGGCGACCTGTTCCTCGCCTATCTCGCCACGGGTGTACTCGGCGATCAACCAGTTGATCGCGCCGGTACTTAGGTCGCCGCCGTCGCGCTTGGTCGCGATGACGGACGGCATATCAAAGGCAAATGAATTTGCCATCAGATGCGCCCCCGGTCCAGATCTTCGGGGCCGAAGGCCTCCGGGAGCAGTTCCGCGAGACGTCGTGGCGCATCCGAATGATCGATGAGCAGATCAGGGCCGCCATGCTCAAGAAGTAGCTGGCGGCACCGGCCACAGGGCATCAGCGGCTCGCCGCGCGAATCGACACAAGACAGCGCCACCAGCCGCCCGCCGCCGGTCGAGAACAGGGCGCAGACCACAGAACACTCCGCGCAGAGACCGAGCCCATATGAGACATTCTCCACATTGCAGCCCGCGATCACGCGACCGTCGTCAACCAACGCGGCTGCACCGACGGGATACTTCGAATAGGGCGCATACGCATGTCTTGTCGCGGCATACGCCCTGTCCCGCAACTTATTCCAGTCGATCAGCATGATTGGGATACCTCCCTGTCGACCCCGCGAGACCCCGCACCGACGCGCGTTTGCTCGTGCAAGGTTTACCTAACTTACTTTGGAGTACGGTACTTTTCGATACTTTTCCGCGCTCACGCGATTTCGGCGCCACATCGGATTGGGTTTACAGTTCCCATGACGGTTCGCCGACCACCGTTGGGCCATAGGTCGCACGTCATGGGCGCCTCCAGTAGACGCACAGACCGCGTCATTTGGCCCCAGTCCACCATTGGTGTTGGAGGCCCACGTGACGACTGCGACGCCCGAAACGGCCACATCTGGCCGGGAAGGTAATCGCTTCAAGCGATCCCTATACCGTGGTGATCCAGGAATGTGGTCCTGGGTCCTGCATCGCATTACCGGTGCCACGATATTCTTCTTCCTCTTCGTCCACGTCTTGGACACCGCCCTAGTCCGGGTGAGCCCCGAGGTCTACAACTCGGTGATCGAGACCTACAAGACACCCCTTGTCGGTCTCATGGAACTCGGGCTGGTAGCCGCTGTGCTGTACCACGCACTGAACGGCGTCCGTGTCATCCTCGTCGATTTCTGGTCCCAGGGACCGCGTTATCAGCGGCTCATGTTGTGGATCATCGGCGCTGTCTGGTTCGTAGTGATGGTTCCGGCGGTCACCCGGATTCTTATGCACATGGCGGAGCGATTCCTATGAGTAATCCCCAAACCGGATCACATACGAGCACCCGCGCCAGCGGCCGCCCGGCTCCCGTGATGGAGCGCAACTACGACCGCCCTGCCGCACTGGACAATCCGCGCGCGCCCCGTCGGGCATCGGGTATGCCCAACTTCGAGAAGTACGCGTGGATTTTCATGCGACTCTCGGGCGTCGTCTTGATCTTCCTGGCGCTCGGCCACCTGTTCATCATGTTGATGTGGGACAACGGCGTGTATCGCCTGGACTTCAACTTCGTGGCGCAACGCTGGTCGAGTCCGTTCTGGCAGACCTGGGACCTGACGATGTTGTGGCTTGCTCAACTGCACGGCGGTAACGGGATGCGCACCATAATCGCCGACTACACCCGCAAGGACTCGACCCGGTTCTGGCTCAATTGCCTGCTGACACTGTCGATCATCTTCACGGTTGTGCTTGGTACGTACGTCCTGCTGACCTTCAATCCGAACATCGGTTAGGGGCGATTTCGACAAATGGGAATCATTCAGGAACATCGGTACGACGTCGTCATCATCGGCGCAGGCGGCGCAGGTATGCGTGCCGCCGTGGAGGCCGGGCCTCGGGTTCGTACCGCGGTGCTCACCAAGCTCTACCCGACGCGTAGCCACACCGGCGCCGCCCAGGGCGGCATGTGCGCCGCACTGGCCAATGTCGAGGAAGACAACTGGGAGTGGCACACCTTCGACACCGTCAAGGGCGGCGACTACCTCGCCGACCAGGACGCCGTGGAGATCATGTGCAAGGAGGCCATCGACGCCGTCCTCGACCTCGAGAAGATGGGTATGCCGTTCAACCGGACGCCCCAGGGCCGGATTGACCAGCGCCGCTTCGGTGGTCACACCCGTGACCACGGTAAGGCGCCGGTACGCCGAGCCTGCTACGCCGCGGACCGCACCGGGCACATGATCCTGCAGACGCTGTACCAAAACTGTGTCAAGCACGATGTCGAGTTCTACAACGAGTTCTACGCGCTGGACATCGCGATCACCGAGACCGCCAACGGCCCCGTTGCCACCGGCGTCGTCGCCTACGAGCTCGCAACGGGCGACATTCACGTATTCCACGCCAAGGCAATCGTTTTCGCCACCGGCGGCTCGGGACGTATGTACAAGACCACGTCCAACGCACATACCCTGACCGGTGACGGCCTGGGCATCGTGTTCCGCAAGGGACTCCCGCTGGAAGACATGGAGTTCCACCAGTTCCATCCGACGGGTCTCGCCGGCCTGGGCATCCTGATTTCCGAAGCCGTGCGCGGCGAGGGCGGTCGCTTGCTCAACGCCGACGGCGAGCGGTTCATGGAACGCTACGCACCCACCATCGTCGACCTTGCGCCGCGCGATATCGTCGCGCGCTCAATGGTTCTCGAGGTACTCGAGGGCCGCGGAGCCGGACCGAACAAGGACTACGTCTACATCGACGTGCGGCACCTCGGTGCCGATGTGCTGGAAGCCAAACTGCCGGATATCACCGAGTTCGCCCGCACCTACCTTGGCGTCGACCCGGTCACCGAGCTGGTTCCGGTGTACCCGACCTGCCACTACGTGATGGGCGGCATCCCGACCAACATCAAGGGACAGGTGTTGCGCGACAACGACAACATCGTCCCCGGCCTGTACGCGGCCGGGGAATGCGCATGCGTCTCGGTGCACGGCGCCAACCGGTTGGGCACCAACTCGCTGTTGGATATCAACGTCTTCGGGCGCCGGGCGGGTATGGCCGCGGCCGAATACGCCGAAGCGCACGACTTCATCGAACTGCCCGAAAGCCCGGCGACCATGGTTACCGGGTGGGTTGCTGATGTCCTGTCCGAGCACGGCGATGAGCGGGTAGCCGATATCCGCACCGAGCTGCAGCAGTCAATGGACAACAACGCCGCAGTGTTCCGCACCGAAGAAACCCTCAAGCAGGCGCTGCAGGACGTCCACCGGCTAAAGGAGCGGTACGGCCGAATTACGGTGCACGACAAGGGCAAACGCTACAACAGCGACCTACTCGAGGCGATCGAGCTTGGCTTCCTGCTCGAGCTCGCCGAGGTGACCGTGGTGGGTGCGCTCAACCGCAAGGAATCCCGCGGCGGACACGCCCGCGAGGACTACCCGAACCGTGACGACACCAACTACATGCGACACACCATGGCTTATAAGGAAGGTGCTGACTTACTTTCCGACATCCGGCTGGACTACAAGCCCGTCGTCCAGACCCGGTACGAGCCGATGGAACGGAAGTACTGACATGACTGCGGTTATCGAGAAGGATAAGTCGAGCGATCCCGCCGGTCCTCCATTGCCTCCGGTCCCCGAAGGTGCGGTCATGGTGGAGCTCAAGATTCAGCGGTTCAACCCGGAGGACCCGGACGCCGCTGGCTGGCAGAGCTTCCGGGTGCCATGCCTTACGACGGACCGGCTGCTGAACCTGCTGCTGTACGTGAAGGGCTACCTGGACGGCACGCTGACCTTCCGCCGGTCCTGCGCACACGGCGTGTGCGGATCGGATGCCATGCGGATCAACGGCGTCAACCGGTTGGCCTGCAAGGTGCTGATGCGGGATCTGCTGCCCAAGAACCCCAAGAAGACGCTGACCATCACCATCGAGCCGATCCGCGGCCTTCCGGTGGAGAAGGATCTCGTGGTCAACATGGAGCCCTTCTTCGACGCGTTCCGCGCCGTGAAGCCGTACATGATCACCAGCGGCAACCAGCCGACGCGTGAGTACATCCAGAGCCAGACCGACCGCGCGCGCTTCGATGACACCACCAAGTGCATCCTGTGCGCCTGCTGCACCACGAGCTGCCCGGTGTTCTGGAGCGACGGAAGCTACTTCGGTCCCGCGGCGATCGTCAACGCGCACCGATTCATCTTCGACAGCCGCGATGAGGCTGCCGCCGAACGTCTGGACATCCTCAACGATGTTGACGGAGTGTGGCGCTGCCGCACCACCTTCAACTGCACCGACGCCTGCCCGCGCGGTATCGAGGTCACCAAAGCGATCCAAGAGGTCAAGCGCGCCCTGATGTTCGCGCGCTAACAACCCACCCCTTCGCTTCTCACGCCGAGTGTGAGCCCTGCTGCTCACACTCGGCGTTTTTGTCGCACGGCATGTCACACATCCGCCGGCTGCCTCGTCATACCGGTATGACTGCATCACCACGCAAAACAACACGTATTGACCCCATTGCCCCGCGGCACGCCTCACTGCTCACCCGCATCATGTACCGAGTAACAAAGCGGCGTTACGGCCAAGTGCCCGAGCCGTTTACGGTGATCGCCCACCACCGCAAACTGATGGTGGCGGCCGCCGTGCATGAGCAGATGTTGAGCAGTGCATCGCAGATACTGCCGGCCAGTGTGCGCGAACTCGCAGTGTTCTGGACCGCCCGCACGGTGGGCTGCTCGTGGTGCGTCGACTTCGGCTCCATGCTGCAGCGGCTCGACGGCTTGAACGTCGAACGCCTCAATGCCGTAGAGGGATACGCGACTTCTCCTTTATTCACCGCCGACGAGCGCGCCGCCATCGCATACGCCGACGCGATGACCGGCAATCCGCACGACATCACCGACGAGCAGGTCCAGGATCTGCGGCGGCGGTTCGGGGACGCCGGGGTGATCGAGCTGACGTATCAGATCGGCGTCGAGAACATGCGCGCCCGCACCTACGCCGCGCTGGGAATCACCGAGCAGGGCTTCAATTCCGGGGATGCCTGCCGTGTCCCGTGGGCCGACCAGGAAGTCGGCCGGGACGCCTAGCCACGTCCCAGCGGTGTGCCGGCGAGCTTGTCCGGATTGCACACATCCCACACCGCCAGCACCGTGCCGTCCTGCACCGTGTAACCACTGACCCGGGGTAGGACGGGCTGGTAGTCGGGATCGGTGTCGGTGGCCCGCAGAAACAAGCCGAACTGACCGTTGACCAGCGCGGGTTCGATGGCCTGCGTCATCTGCGGCCCGTACCTGCGGTGCAACAACGCGAGCAGGAAGCGGGCCACCTTGTCGGGCCCCCGGATGATCCGGGCGGCGGTCGGGGCCTTGCCGTTGGAGTCGCCAGTCAGGGTGACATCGGGATGCAGCAGCCGCACAACGGCTTCCACGCTGCCCGACATGAGGGCCTCCAACAACTTGCCCACGACCTCGTTGTGCTCGGCATCGGCCACCGGTTCCGGAGTCGCGGTCACGGTACGCCGTGCGCGGGACGCCAGCTGACGCGCGGCCGCATCGCTGATACCGAGGATCTCGGCGATCTGCTTGAACGGGACGGTGAATCCGTCGTGCAGCACAAAGGCGACGCGTTGATCGGGTGCCAGTCGGTCCAGCACCACCATGGCCGCGAAGCGTGCGTCCTCGCTCGCCACCAGTGCCGCCAGCGGGTCATTGCCATCCAGGCCGGTGACTACCGGCTCCGGAAGCCATTCCCCCACATAGGTTTCCCTGCGGTAGACGGCCGAGCGCAACCTATCGAGCCCGAGCCGGGATACGACGGTAGTCAGCCACGCGGGCAGGTCCTCGATCTCGGCGGACGCGGAGTGCCAGCGCAACCAGGCATCCTGGACGATGTCCTCGGCGTCAGCGACGCTGCCCGTGAGCCGGTAAGCCACGGCCTGCAGGCGCGGACGCAGTGCCTCGAATTCCTCGGTGCGCTCCCGAATCTGACCAGCCACCACTTCAGCCTAGGCCTGCAATAAGGTGAGCCAATGGCCAAGCCGTCGATCGACCCTGTCCGCTGGCAGCCCCCCGGAGTGCGGGCACTAACTCTGAATCCGCAGCCACTGCCACCCCTGAGCATCGTCGCGCTGCCCGGCCACGGTCCCGAGGATGTAGTGGCAGACGCCGCCGGAAATATCTGGGCGGGTGTGCTCGATGGGAAGATTCTCCGCATCGCCCCGGACGGTTCCGATGTCGCGCATGTCGCCACCACCGAGCATCCACCGCTGGGCCTGCACATAGCGCGAGACGGCCGGGTGTTGATCTGCAGCCGCGACAAGCTGCTGGCGCTCGACCCCGCTTCCGGGGACATCGAGCCGCTCGTCACCAAGGTCGACGGACCCCCACTGATCTTCTGCTCGAATGTCACCGAATCAGCGGACGGCACAATCTACTTCAGTGAGTCGACGGCGCGTTTCCCGTTCGAGGAGTTCATGGCGGCGATCCTGGAGGGCCGTCCCACCGGACGTGTATTCCGCCGCGACCCGGACGGCACCGTAACGACGATCGCCACCGGACTGGCGTTCACCAACGGGGTCACGCTCACCGCCGACGAATCTGCCTTGATCGTCGCCGAAACCGTCGGTCGTCGGGTGAGCAGGTATCCGCTCACTGGACCCGACGCCGGCACCCTCACCCCCATCCTCGAAGAGATCCCCGGCATGCCCGACAACATCAGCACCGGTGCGGACGGGCGCATCTGGGTCACCCTTGCCAGCCCTCGCAACGCGCTCGCCGAATGGCTGCTCCCCCGTTCTCCGGTGATCCGGAAGGCGTTGTGGCAATTGCCCGATGCATTGCTTCCGGGCACGGACACCGACCCGTGGGTCATCGCAGTCAACCCGGATACGGGCGAAGTGGTGGCCAATATCAGCGGTAGGTCACGAGATCTGCGCACCGTCACCGGTGTCGTCGAATCGGGCGGCCGTCTCTGGTTCGGATGCATCGGTTCATCGGCCGTCGGCCATATCAGCCTCGCCGATGTCGCGCCGACCGGACGATGAGCTAGCGAGTCACACCCGACACAGCCGTAACATCCCCCAGTTCAGGGTGGCATTCACTTACTGTGTCAAGGCGATGACCACCTGGATTTCTGCGCCCGACCGCCGCCAGGCGCTGCGGACAGCCGCGACTCGACTCGCCGCGGCCACCGCCGCCGGGCTGATCGTCGCTGCCATCCCCCTCAGCACGCCGCTCGCGAACGCCGAGCCCGGATTCACTCCGCCGGATACCAGCGGTTGCCCCTATAAGGTCGTGACCCCGCCCGCGGTCGACTCCTCCGAGGTCCCCAAGGCCGGCGGCGAACCGCCCGCCCCCCTCCCCCTGCCCACCAAGCCCATCGGCGGCGACATGCTCGGGCGCTGTGACGTAATCACCGCCGACGGAACCGGCCCGGTACCGAATGACGTCTCCGCGGAATCCTGGGTCATCGCCGACCTGAACACCGGAAACATCGTGGCCGCCAAGGATCCTCACGCCCGACACCGGCCCGCCAGCGTCATCAAGGTGCTGGTCGCCATGGACGCCATCAACAATCTCAACCTCAACCAGGCGGTCGTGGGGACCCAGGACGACGCGAACAGCGAAGGCACCAGGGTCGGTGTCGACGTCGGCGGCAGCTACACGGTGCGGCAGCTGCTCACCGGCCTGCTCATGAACTCGGGCAACGACGCCGCACACGCACTCGCGGTTCAGCTCGGCGGAATGCAGGCGACCGTCGGCAACCTGAACGAGATGGCGCAGAAACTCGGCGCGCGCGATACCCGCCTGGCCACACCGTCCGGGCTCGACGGACCCGGCATGAGCACCTCCGCATACGACCTTGGCCTGTTCTACAAGTACGCCTTCGCCGATCCGACGTTCGCCGATCTGGTGTCGGCACCGAAGGCGACGTTCCCGGGCCATCCAGCCAAACCCGGTGAGCCCGACGACCATCCGTCGTACGAGATGACGAACGACAACAAGCTGCTCTACAACTACCCGGGTGCGCTCGGAGGCAAGACCGGATACACCGATGACGCGCAACAGACCTTCGTCGGAGCGGCCGAGCGCGACGGCCGCCGACTGGTGGTCACCATGCTGCGCGGTACCCGTCTGCCGATCGCGCCGTGGGAGCAGGCGGCCCATCTACTCGACTACGGATTCTCGACACCCCGCGACACCTCGGTCGGCAAGCTCGTCGACCCTGACCCGTCGCTGTTGACCAAGCCGCATGCCGATGACACCGCCACTCCCCAGGCCGCCGGCCTCACCCCCGCGGCGGTGAACAGCGTTCCGGTCCGAGTGGGCGTGACGATCATCGGTGCGATGATCGTCTTCGGACTCATCCTGGCGGCCAGATCACTCAACCGACGCGCCCAGACCTAGCCGTTCCGACCTCGAGAAGCGACGCTAGTCGCGGCCTCGGCTCAGCCACGAAATACCTAGCGCACCAAGGGCGCCGGCTCCCACCGCGGCAATAACACCGAGCGCCGACGGCCCAGAGCTTGTCTCCATTCGGGTGGAAATAATCGCCGGTTGTGGCGGGGCGACCGGCGCCACCAGCATGGCCTGCTCAGAGGTGGCCGCCCACGCCGTCGCGTACAACAGCAGCCTCGCAGTGATGTAGGCGAACACCATGATGCCCAGCACCGGACCGAACGTCGATCCGGCGGGACCATGCATGATCACCTGCAGATAGATAGACGCCACCTGTTTGAACAGCTCGAAACCGACCGCCGCGACGAGCCCGGCGCGCACCGAGCTCGTGAAGGGCAGCCGATGCCGCGGCAACCGGGCGATCATCCAGGTGAAAAGCGCCCAGGACACCACGACGGCCACCGCAATGGTCGCGAGCTTGAGCAATGGGGCCGGCACCGAGACGTCGTGCAGCCCTACCCAACCGAGTATCCGCATGATGGTTTTCTCGTCGCCGACTGCCGTCACCGCGATGGTGAGAGCCAATGCCACGAACGTTGAGCCCAGGGCCAGCAGATCCGACAGCTTGCCCTTGACGAACCCCACGGACTCGTCGGACTGCTCCCACATGGCCGTGAGCGCCTCACGCACATTGGCCATCCAGCCCAGCCCCGCCCACGCCGCCGTCGCTAAGCCAACGAGGCCCAGGCTGGTGCGCGAAGCAATCGCGGTGTCCATCAAGTTGATTAGCTGATTGCCCACCTCGCCGGATACCGTCTCGCCGATCCGGGTACGTAGCTCCGCAATCGTCTCCGGCTGCCGAGCCAGCACAAATCCAGCGATCGCGAAACCGACCATCATGAGCGGGAACAGCGCAAAAACCGTGAAATACGTGATTCCCGCGGCGTAGAAGTTGCCCTTGACGGCCTGGTAGCGATCCTGCATGCGCATGATGTGGTCGAACCAGGGAAATCGTGCGCGATAGCGGTCGAGGATTCCGGGCTTGTCCGATTCGTCCGTAGCCGTCACCAATTTACCGCCTCTTTTGTTCGCTACCTCGCGGGTCGGACAAACCCTATCCGGTCATAGACATCGGCGAGAGTCTTCTCTGCCAGCTCCGTGGCGCGCCGCGCACCGGAGGCCAGAATGTCGTCGAGCGCCGCGGTATCCGTGAGCAGGTCGTTCACCCTGTCGCGCACCGGTGTGACGAACTCCACGAGCGCCTCGGCCGTGTTCTTTTTCAGATCCCCATAACCGCGCCCGGCATAGCCGTCGACAAGTGTGTCGATATCGGCTCCGGTGAGTGCCGCCTGGATGCTCAGCAGATTGGAGACACCAGGCTTGGCGTCCCTGTCGAACCGGATCTCGCGGTCGCTGTCGGTCTGCGCCGACTTGATTTTCTTGGCTGACACCGCCGGATCGTCGAGCAGATTGATCAGCCCTGCCGGGGTCGAGGCCGACTTGCTCATCTTCACGGTCGGTTCCTGTAGGTCATAAATGCGCGCCGCGGTCTTGGTCACCAAGGTCTCGGGGAGCACGAAGGTCTGCCCATATCGGCTGTTGAAACGTTGTGCCACATCGCGAGTCAGCTCCAGGTGCTGACGCTGGTCGTCGCCCACGGGGACCACGTTGGTTTGGTACAGCAGGATGTCGGCGGCCATCAGCACCGGGTAGGTAAACAACCCGACGGTTGTGCCCTCTGTGCCCTGCTTGGCTGATTTGTCCTTGAACTGCGTCATCCGCGACGCCTCGCCGTAGCCGGTGAGACAGCTAAGCACCCAAGCCAATTCGGCGTGCGCAGGCACCTGGCTCTGCACGAAAATGGTGCTCTCGGCCGCGTCGACGCCGAGCGCGACATACTGGGCGACCACCGCGCGGGTACGTCGGCGGAGTTCCTCGGGATCCTGCGCCACGGTGATCGCATGCAGGTCGACGACACAGAAGAGGGCGTCGTACTCGTGCTGTAACCGCACCCACTGCTGCACCGCACCCAACACGTTTCCGAGGTGGAGGGAATCGGCAGTGGGTTGTATCCCGGAGAACAGCCGCGCGTCGTCCGTTCCGGGGACAGCAGAATCGTCAGTCATGGTGCGTCCATCCTGGCATGAGCGGTCAACGCGATAACGGCCGTGGACCGCCCGCGGCTAGGACATTCGGTATTCCACAGTCACCGGCGCGTGATCGGACCAACGCAGTGCATACGCGTCGGCCCGCTCGACCCGCGCCGAGTGCGCACGCTGCCCGAGATCGGCAGTGGCGAGGTGATAGTCGATACGCCAGCCCGCGTCGTTGTCGAAGGCCTTACCGCGCCACGACCACCAGCTGTAGGGTCCGTCGACATCCGGGTGCTGCAGCCGGAAGCTGTCGACCCAACCGGCATCGAGCAGCGAGCCGACCCACGCCCGCTCCTGCGGCAGGAAACCGGCCTTCTTCTGGTTTGCCTTCCACGCCTTGATGTCTCGTTCGGTGTGTCCGATGTTCCAGTCGCCGCAGATCACCGCGTCGCGGCCAGAGCCTCTCAGTGCCGCCATGCGTGCGGCTACCGCGGCCATAAAGCGCTCCTTCTCCTCCTGGCGTTCGGTGCCCGCCTCCCCCGTCGGCAAGTAGATGCTGCCCACTGTCAGGTCGCCGATCTCGGCCTCGAGGTATCGGCCCGACTCGTCGAATTCGCCGCTGTCGGCGTCCAGCTTCACCTTGGTGGAGCTGGCCGGGGCTCGAGTGAGGATCGCCACACCGCTGCGCCCCTTGATGCTGGACGGCGCACTCACGACGTGCCAGCCGCTCTCCAGCGCGGGAGCGAGCGCCTCGTGCAGTTGCTCGGCGTCGGCGCGGACCTCCTGCAGGCACACGATGTCGGTGGTCGTCTCCTGCAGCCAGGGCAGTAGTCCCCGGTTCTCCGCGGATCGCTCCTTGACCGCGGCACGAATGCCGTTGACGTTGATTGTGGTGACGGTGATCATCGGTCGCCGACGATAGCTCAGCGGTCCGACAGTGATGAGCCACTGGTGCGAAGAACATCCAACACTGACGAGCCGCTGGGGCAACGAACATCCGGCACGGTAAGTTGACGCAATATACGTTGGCGTCAACGCCGGTGTTGGTGCAATAGGAGGACCGCATGTTGGAAGCCGCCTTGTCGAAGCCGTCAAGCACGCGGGCACCGATCGAATTGGGTGAGGGCGAGCCCGTCCTGCTGCTACACCCGTTCATGCTGTCGCAGTCGGTGTGGGAGACCGTCGCCGAGCAGCTCGCCGATGCCGGCTACGAGGTGTTCGCTCCCACGTATCCCGGACACAACGGCGGCGGTCCGATGCCCAAACTGCCCCCCTTCGCCCAGCGTTCCATCGACGTCTACCTGGATCAGCTCGAACAGATCATGGACCAAAAGGGCTGGGAGACTGCACATCTGGTGGGCAACTCGCTCGGCGGATGGATCGCCCTGGGCCTGGCGCAGCGCGGTCGCGCCCGCAGCGTGACGGCGATCGCCCCGGCGGGTGGCTGGACCAAGTACTCGGCGCTCAAGGCGGAGATCGTGGTGAAGTTCGCGGCCATGGCGCCCTGGCTGGCGTTTTCGCGGATCTTAGGACGCCGCGCGGCGGGGCTGCCGTTCGTGAAGCTGGCCACCGCCCGCGCCCTGTGCGGGGACACCGAGGCGCTGAGCCTGCCGGACTTCCACAGCATCTTCGAGGACATCACGCACTGCCCGGCGTACTTCGCGTCGCTGACGTCGATCCTCCCGGCGCCGGGGCTGCAGCACCTGAACACGATCTCGGTGCCCGCACAGCTCGTGCTGTGTGAGAAGGACGAGATCGTTCCCGCGGGTCGTTTCGGGAAGCTCATCAGCCAGGGGCTGCCCGCCGACGCACGGCGTATCACCCTCAAGGGCAAGGGGCATGTGCCCATGCTCGAAGCGCCAGGCCAGGTCACCGAGGTGATCACCGACCTGATCGATCCTTTGGTCGCGGCCAAGCGCAGCGCCGCCTCCGACGCCGGCTAGACCAGCGCACCGAATGTGAACCTGTGGCGGGATTTCGGCTGATTCACCGCCCAGGTTTCACACTCGGCGAATGGCGCCTAAACCTCTACGGACGCCAAGGTGGCATTGAAGGTCGCGCTCGGCCGCATCGCCGCATCGATCTTCGCCGGATCCGGCTGGTAGTACCCGCCGATGTCGACCGGGCCGCCCTGCACCGCGGCCAGTTCGGCAACGATCGCATCCTCGTTCTCGACTAGCTGCTTGGCCAGCGGCGCGAAAAGCTCCGCCAGCTCAGTGTCCTCGGTCTGCGCGGCGAGTTCGGCCGACCAGTACAGCGCGAGATAGAACTGGCTGCCGCGGTTGTCGAGCTCACCAGTCTTGCGTGAGGGGCCCTTGTCGTTTTCCAGCAGCTTTCCGGTCGCGGCATCCAGCGTGGTGGCGAGGATCTTGGCGCGCGCGTTCCCGGTCTTGATGCCCAGGTCCTCCAGGCTGACAGCCAGCGCCAGGAATTCGCCCAGCGAATCCCACCGCAGGTGGTTTTCCTCGACCAGCTGGCTCACGTGCTTGGGCGCCGAGCCACCCGCACCGGTCTCGTACAACCCACCACCGGCCATCAGCGGCACGATCGACAGCATCTTGGCGCTGGTACCCAGCTCCAAGATCGGGAACAGGTCGGTGAGGTAGTCGCGCAGGATATTGCCGGTCGCCGAGATGGTGTCGAGCCCACGGATTACCCGCTCCATGGTGTATCGAATCGCCCATACCTGCGGCATGATCTGGATCTCAAGGCCCTCGGTGTCGTGGTCCTTCAGGTAGGCCTTCACCTTCTTGCGCAGCTCGTTCTCGTGCGGACGCTCAGTGTCCAGCCAGAACACCACCGTCATCCCGGATTCGCGTGCACGAGTCACCGCGAGCTTGACCCAGTCCTTGATGGCGGCGTCCCTGACGACCGGCATGCGCCAGATGTCGCCGGCCTCCACGTTCTGGCTCAGCAGCACCTCGCCGGTGTCGATGTCGACGATGTCGGCCACGCCGGACTCGGAGATCTCGAACGTCTTGTCGTGACTGCCGTACTCCTCGGCCTTCTGTGCCATCAGGCCAACGTTGGGAACGGTGCCCATCGTGGTCGGGTCGAACTGGCCGTGGGTCTTACAGAAGTTGATCATTTCCTGGTAGATCCGGGAGAAGGTGGATTCCGGGTTCACGGCCTTGGTGTCCTTGAGCTTGCCGTCGGCGCCGTACATCTTGCCGCCGGCGCGGATCATCGCCGGCATCGAGGCGTCAACGATGACATCGCTGGGCGAGTGGAAGTTCGAGATGCCCTTGGCCGAATCCACCATGGCCAGCTCGGGCCGGTGCTCGTGGCAGGCGTGCAGGTCGCGGATTATCTCCTCATGCTGCGAGGCAGGCAGCGCCTCGATCTTGCTGTAGAGGTCGGACAGACCGTTGTTGACGTTGACGCCGAGCTCGTCGAACAGCTCTTGATGCTTGGCGAAGGCGTCCTTGTAGAAGATTTTCACCGCGTGCCCGAAGACAATCGGGTGGCTGACCCGCATCATCGTCGCCTTGACGTGCAAGGAGAGCATCACCCCGGTCTTGTAGGCATCCTCGATCTGCTCTTCGTAGAAGTCGCAGAGCGCCTTCTTGCTCATGAACATGCTGTCGATGATGTCGCCCTCGCCCAGCTTCACCTCGGACTTGAGCACGATCGTCTCGCCGCTCTGGGTGGTCAGCACCATCTTCACCTTGCGGGCGCGGTCCAGCGTCAGTGACTTCTCACCGTGGTAGAAGTCACCTTCTTTCATGGTCGCCACATGGGTGCGTGACGCCTGCGACCATTCACCCATGCTGTGCGGGTGCTTGCGCGCGTACTCCTTCACCGCCCGAGGTGCGCGGCGGTCCGAGTTGCCCTCGCGCAGAACGGGGTTAACAGCGCTGCCGAGACACTTGGTGTAGCGCGTCTTGATAGCCTCTTCTTCGTCGTTCTTCGGGTGTCCGGGATACTCGGGCAACTTGTAACCCTTGCCCTGCAGTTCCTTGATGGCGGCCAGCAGCTGCGGCACCGAGGCGCTGATATTCGGCAGCTTGATGATGTTCGTCTCCGGCAGCTGCGTCAGCCGGCCCAGCTCGGCCAGGTTGTCCGGAACGCGCTGCTCTTCGGTGAGGAAGTCGGCGAACTCGGAGAGAAGGCGGGCCGCAACGGAGATATCGCTGGTTTGGACGTCGATGCCAGCAGGTCCGGCGAAAGCACGGATGATCGGCAAGAACGAGTACGTCGCAAGCAGCGGCGCCTCATCGGTCAGCGTGTAAATGATGGTCGGCTGCTGCGCACTCATGGTCACTCCCGGCGTCGTTGGTCGGTCAGAATCTGAGGTAGACCTGGCGACCGGTAGGTCACCAGGTTTCGCCCTATTCAGTATCACGTCGCCTCCGAGCCTAGGCGGGCGGACGCACACTGGGATGAGCAGCTTGCGCGAAGAACATCGGGCCAGTCGGCGCTCCCCACAACCTGGTGGCAACCATTCGGTGAATTGAGATACGCTGCGTAATGGTCATGAGTACCAGCGTCAAGCCCCGGCTCGCTGGTCGGCAACCCTCCAACCGCGGTGGGGTGCCCCGGGTGATGACCAGGTTGAGTAGCCGACTGGGTTTTGACGGACAGTTGGCCACACGGCAAGCGCGGGTCCGATGGCGGGCCCCGAGAAGACAGGTTGGCCCGATGAAGTGTGTGTCAGTCAGGGGTAATTCCCTGCATTCCTGTTGTCGGTGTTGTCCCCGACGCTGACCTGTCACACACGACGACCCCAGGAGCTCCCATGACCGACACCGATCCCACCGCCCAATGGGCATTCGAGACCAAGCAGATCCACGCGGGCCAGTCCCCCGACCCGACGACCAACGCCCGGGCCCTGCCGATCTACCAGACCACGTCCTACGTCTTCAATGACACCGCGCACGCGGCGGCCCTCTTTGGCCTGTCCGAAGAGGGCAACATCTACACGCGTATCGGCAACCCCACCCAGGACGTTGTGGAGCAGCGCATCGCCGCCCTCGAGGGCGGTGTGGCGGCCCTACTACTGGCCTCCGGACAGGCCGCAGCGACACTGGCCATCCTCAATATCGCGCAGGCCGGCGACAACATCGTGTCGAGCCCACGCCTGTATGGGGGCACCTACAACCTGCTGCATTACACGCTGCCACGCCTCGGCATATCGACCACCTTCGTCGACGACCCCGATGACCTCGACTCCTGGCGCCGCGCCATCAACCCCCAGACCAAGGCGTTCTTCGCGGAGTCGATCTCCAACCCGCAGAACGACATTCTCGATATCCCGGGCCTTTCGGCAGTCGCCCACGCCGACGGCATCCCCCTGATCGTCGACAACACCGTCGCCACACCATATTTGATACAGCCGCTGGCACACGGCGCCGACATCGTGGTGCACTCGGCCACCAAATACCTTGGCGGACACGGCAACGCGATCGGCGGCGTGATTGTTGACGGCGGCGCATTCGACTGGGCCAACGGACGGTTCCCCGGATTTACTGTGCCGGACCCGAGCTACCACGGGGTGGTCTTCGCCGATTTGGGCGCACCCGCATACGCGCTCAAGGCGCGCGTACAGCTGCTGCGCGACCTCGGGCCCGCCATCTCACCGTTCAACGCATTCCTCATCGCGCAGGGACTGGAGACATTAAGCCTGCGGGTGCAACGCCACGTCGAGAATGCGCAGCGAGTCGCCGATTACCTCATCACCCAGCCCGAGGTCACCAGGGTCAACTACGCCGGGCTTTCCACCTCTCCCTGGTATGAGCGCGCGAAAACGCTGGCGCCCAAGGGTGCCGGCGCGGTGCTCGCCTTCGAACTGACCGGGGGCGCCGAAGCGGCTACCACCTTCGTCGACTCGCTGAGCCTGCACAGCCATGTCGCCAACATCGGCGACGTGCGCTCGCTCGTCATCCACCCCGCGACCACGACGCACGCACAGCTCGCACCCGCCGAACAGGTGGCCTCCGGTGTCACTCCGGGATTGGTCCGTTTGGCTGTGGGGATCGAGGGCATCGATGACATCCTGGCCGACCTGGACGCCGGATTTACCGCCGTGCGCGGCTTAGCCGGTCTACTCAAACAGCCCGCGGCGGTGGCATCATCGTGACCATCGAGCAGCAGCTTCCGGCACCCAACATCGCCCTCCCCGATGGGGACGAGATCGCTTATGTGCCAATAGGTTCGGCCACTCTGGAAAGCGGCACTGTCATCGATGACGTGACCATCGCGGTGCAGCGCTGGGGAGAGCTCTCACCGAGCCGCGACAACGTGGTGTTCGTCTGCCACGCCCTTACTGCCGACTCTCATGTAGTGGGTGCCGCCGGGCCCGAGCACGTCACCGGCGGATGGTGGGAAGGAATCATCGGCCCAGGCGCCGCGATCGACACCAACCACTGGTGCGCAATCGCCACCAACGTGCTGGGCGGCTGCCGAGGTACCACCGGTCCCAGCTCTCTTGCCGCGGACGGAAAGCCGTGGGGCTCACGATTCCCCGAGGTATCGGTACGCGATCAGGTGAATGCCGACGTCGCTGCCCTCGCGCAGCTCGGCATCACCGAGGTGGCCGCTGTCGTCGGCGGCTCCATGGGTGGCGCACGCGCACTGGAATGGGCCGTTACGTACCCCGATTCGGTGCGCGCGGCGCTGGTACTGGCGGTCGGCGCACGCGCCACCGGCGATCAGATCGGCACACAGAACACACAGATCGCCGCCATCGAGGCTGATCCCGATTGGCAGGGCGGCGATTACCACGGCAGCGGACGCAGTCCCCAGAAGGGACTGAACCTCGCCAGGCGCATCGCGCACCTGACGTACCGCGGCGAGGTCGAGCTGGACACCCGGTTTGGGAACGATCCGCAGGTCGGCCCGGACGGGCCCGAGGATCCCTGGGGCGGCGGCCGGTACGCGGTGCAGAGCTATCTCGAACATCAGGGCAACAAGTTCGTTCGGCGCTTCGACGCCGGCAGCTACGTCATCCTCACCGAGGCCCTCAACAGGCACGACGTCGGGCGCAGCCGTGGCGGTATCGAGAAGGCGCTGCGCGGCTGTCCGGTCCCGGTGGTCGTCGGCGGCTTCACCTCCGACCGGCTGTACCCGTTGCGACTGCAGGAGGAATTAGCGCACCTGCTGCCCGGTTGTACGGGCTTACGGGTGGTCGAATCGGTACACGGCCACGACGCATTCCTCATCGAGTTCGCCGCGGTGAGCGAGTTAGTGCGAGAAACGCTCGCACTGGCCAACGCAACACGCGCTTCATAACGGAGCCAGACGAGAGCCAAAGGAACCCGATGCCGGAAGCACAAGCAGACCGATCGCTTTCCTTCGGTTCGCAGGCCGCGGCCTACGAACGGGGCCGCCCTTCCTATCCGCCCGAAGCGATCGACTGGCTGCTGCCGCCGGGCACACGCGACGTCCTGGATCTGGGCGCCGGCACCGGCAAGCTCACTACCCGCCTGGTGGAGCGCGGATTGAACGTAGTCGCGGTGGATCCGATCGCGGAAATGCTTGAAGTGCTGAGCCAATCACTCCCCGATACCCCCGCATTGCTGGGGACCGCCGAGGAGATCCCGCTGGCCGACAACAGCGTGGATGCCGTGCTGGTGGCGCAGGCGTGGCACTGGGTGGATCCGGAACGTGCGATTCCCGAGGTCGCCCGCGTGCTGCGTCCCGGTGGACGGCTGGGGCTGGTGTGGAACACCCGAGACGAACGCCTGGGCTGGGTGGCCGATCTCGGCAAGATCATCGGCAGTGAGGACGACCCGTTCAACCACACCGTCAGCCTTCCCCCACCATTCACCGGACAAGAACGCCACCAGGTTGAATGGACGAGTTACCTTACCCCGCAAGCACTTCTGGACATGGTTTCCTCGCGCAGTTACTGCATCACCGCCCCCGAAGCTGCCCGGAAGAAGACACTGCAACAGGTTCGCGGACTGCTGTCCACCCATCCGGCGCTCGCCCAGTCGACGGGTCTGGCGCTGCCCTATGTCACGGTGAGCATCCGCGCGACACTGGACCAGTAGTCGGCTCCTTCAGCAGGTGCCACAATTCACAGAGACGTAAGCGCCCCGTGCCGCTACGGTGTACCCGTGCGTACGGATCGCGGTCTCTTCGCAGCCCTTGTTGTCGCCACGCTCCTGACTCCGGTTCTCGCTAGTTGCGGGTCGGGCGAGGAGGCCAAGACCGAGTCCGGGCCCACCTCCAGTAGCGCACCCGCCGAGCGGCATACCCGGCAGTTCATCCCCGAGTTGGGTATCTACGTCACGGTCCCGAACGACTGGGTGGCCTTCGCCGATGGAGTGCACGACAACAAAGGACTGGTGACCTACCAGGTCCGGCCGAAATGGGAGTCGCCGGAATTCGCACAGTATGTGCGCATCCGCAAGCTGGCACCTTCCGATGATGCACCGGAAGCCAAGGGTTGGCTGGCCTCCTCGAACGCCGATGCGGTAAGCGACTTCGTGAAGACCCGCAAGACGAAAGTCACTGCAGACAAACGAGACTCATGGGACGGTCCCAACCTTCCCGGAGCCTCGGCCAGCCTGGAACTGGAAAAGCCCCCACCCGCAGACGGCAAGCCGCCGACATCGGTCACGCCCAAGATCTACGTGGCGTTCGTGGGGCAGGGTGATCAGCGTTGGCAGATCGCCACGAGCAATACCGGCGGTCCCAGCGGGGAACCGTCCGAACAGTTCTTCGGCGAGCAGGCCGACGCGATCGCGCGATCGGTGCAGCTGCTCAAATAACGCCTATCCGGTGCCCAACGGGTCGATCGTCAACGCCAAATAGACCATCGCCGCAGCGACTGCGCCGAGGGCGGCGACGTCAAAGGCCTTGCCGCGTACCGCCAGTAGACCCGCGGCATCTTCGGTCAGCAGTAGACGCAGCGCCGCCGCGACTCCCACGCCGATTCCCACGACCAAGGTGCCACGCCGCCAACGGTCGGCGATCACCAATCCCAACGCCACCAGGAACACCGCCGACACCACCAGGATCGGCCACTGCTCGCGGGCCACGCGGCGGATGGCCGGGGAGATAGCCGAGAGCAGATCGCGGGTCGCCGTCACGAACGTTCCGCCCGCTCGATCACGTTGGTGAGCAAGAAAGCTCGCGTCAATGGCCCCACTCCACCCGGGTTGGGCGAAACATATCCGGCGACATCCCAGACGTCCGACGCCACGTCTCCGACAAGTCCGGCGTCGGTACGGCTCACACCCACGTCGATCACCGCAGCGCCCGGCTTCACCATGTCGGCCGTCACCATATGCGGGACACCCGCAGCGGCGACGACGATATCGGCCTGCCGCGTCAACGCGGCGAGGTCACGAGTTCCGGTGTGACACAAAGTGACTGTCGCGTTCTCCGAACGCCGGGTGAGCAGCAGCCCGAGCGGACGACCCACCGTGACACCGCGGCCGATCACCACAACATGCGCGCCATCGAGCTTGATGTCGTAGCGCCGCAACAAGTACACGATCCCCCGGGGCGTGCAGGGCAGCGGTGCTGCCTTGCCGAGCACCAGTCGGCCCAGGTTTGTCGGATGTAGACCGTCGGCATCCTTGTCGGGATCGATGCGCTCCAGCGCCTCGTTCTCGTCAAGATGCTTGGGCAACGGCAACTGGACGATGTATCCGGTGCAGTCCGGGTTGGCGTTCAGCTCGTCGATGGTGGCGCATAACGTGGCCTGGTCGATATCCGCCGGCAGATCGCGGCGGATCGAGTTGATGCCCACCTTGGCGCAGTCGTTGTGCTTCCCGCGGACGTACGCCTGCGAACCCGGGTCGTCCCCTACCAAGATCGTTCCCAAGCCCGGCGTCTTACCTGCCGCAGTCAGCGCCGCGGCACGAATGGCCAGCTCCACGAAGATCTCGTCGCGGGTGGCCTTGCCGTCGAGTCGAGTTGCCGTCTGGGATGAGCCGCTTGCGCGAAGACCGTCAGTCACAGGTCCAGTATTCCAGCTGTCACCAAGTGTCCCAGTGCAGGACGTCGGCGAGGGGCTGACGCTTGGCGAGCCGGAAGTCGGTGCCGACGGTGTAGGCGATCGGGAACAACCCGCCCTGGGTGACCTTGTCGAACGGGATGCCCAGGATATCGGCGGTTCGCTTCTCGCCGTCATCCATCAGGTGCAACGTCGTCCAGGCAGATCCCAAACCGCGGTTGCGCGCCGCGAGCATGAAGCTCCATACCGCCGGCAGCAGCGACCCCCATGTCGACGCGGCCCCGACTACGGGCAGGTTGTCGAGACGCCCGTCGATGCAGGGAATCAGGAACAGCGGCGACCGCTCGAAGTTCTCGGCAAGGTAGCCGGCCGAATCCACCACCTTGTCGCGTCGTTCACCCCGGGTGTCGCCCTCGGCGTACGCGGGACCCTGACCCGTGGCGTACTTGTTCCAGCCCTCGCGGTAGATATCGGCGATCGCCTTCTTCTTCTCGGCGTCCTCGACGATGACAAAGTGCCAGCCCTGATGGTTCGAACCGGTCGGGGCCTGCGTCGCGATGTTCAGGCATTCCTCGATGACCGACCGTTCCACCGGCCTGTCGAAGTCGAGGCGCTTACGCACCGAGCGGGTAGTGGTCAGAACTTCGTCGGCCGACAGATTCAGGGAGGTCATGTGACGAACGTACAACCATCGGGCTCGTCGAAAAGTAGGGGTGCGCATCCAGAATTCCTGGGCTGCCGCCGGGGCGTAATCTCCGGCTCATGGCCATCGAGGAGCCGCTCGCGCGAAGAACATCTGGCGAGCGAGTTCCCGACGTACTGGCACCCGCGCGCCTCGGTCCGATAACGCTCCGCAACCGGACCATCAAGGCCGCGACATTCGAGGCCGTCACCCCAGACGCCGTGGTGACCGAGGATCTCATCGAATACCACCGCAAGCCCGCGCTGGGCGGTGTCGGCATGACGACCGTCGCCTACTGTGCCGTCGCCCCCGAAGGCCGCACCGAGTACGGCCAGGTCTGGATGCGCGACGAGGCCATCCCCGGCCTACGCCGCCTCACCGACGCCATCCACGACACCGGTGCCGCCGTCTCGGCGCAGATCGGACATGCCGGGCCGGTAGCCAACGCACGGTCTAACGGTTCTCAGGCGCTCTCCCCTATTCGGTTCTTCAATCCGATGGGCATGAAATTCGCCCGCCGCGCCAGCGCCTCGGATATCGAGGGTGTTATCGCGGCACATGCCAACGCCGCGCGTGTAGCCGTCGAGTCGGGATTCGACGCCATCGAAATCCATTTGGGCCACGGATATTTGGTCAGCTCATTCCTGAGCCCGCTGGTCAACCGCCGCGGCGACGAGTACGGCGGATCGCTGGCCAACCGCGCCAAGATTGCGCGAGCGGTTGTCCGCGCTGCCCGTGAGGCGGTGGGACAACGCATTGCCGTCACGGCGAAGTTGACCATGACCGACGGAATCCGCGGCGGTATACCGCTCGAAGAAGGACTGCAGACGGCTAAGTGGCTACAGGAGGACGGCGGGCTGGACGCACTAGAGCTCACCTGCGGAAGTTCGATGGTCAACCCCATGTATTTCTTCCGCGGCGACGTGCCAATCCGGGAGCTCGGCAAGGGCTTTCCCAAGCCGATGGGGTGGGGGGTACGACTCACCGGGAAGAAGTTCTTCCGCGAGTACCCGTACCAAGACGCGTTCATGCTCGACGACGCGCGCAGGTTCCGTGCCGAGCTGGACATGCCGCTGATCCTGCTGGGTGGCATCACCGGCGGAGAGACCATGGACCTTGCCATGGCCGAGGGCTTCGAGTTTGTGGCCATGGGGCGGGCGCTGCTGGCCGACCCCGATCTGGTGAACCGGGTAGCCCACGACCGCGCGACCCACTCACGATGCACCCACTGCAATCAGTGCATGGCAACGATTTTCAGCAGAACGCACTGCGTACTGACCTAGCGTTTGCCACAGCGACCGGCTCCGCCGATTCAGCGTTGGCAATGCCTTCGGTGGGCGTTGCTGACGGCGCCAATGCGCGTACCCGATCCGGCAAGCAAGCCCTCTTCACCGGGACGCTGATTCCCCTGCGGAGCCCGTGAACCCCCGGCGCGGGAAGACTGGCCACTCGCTGTGAACCGATAGAGTCGGTAGCGATGACTGGTCGGGAAGCACCTACTCTCACCGTGTCTTTCGACGGCGACGAACGAAAATTCGCCCCGGGGCACGATATTCACATCGGCCGCGATATCCACGCTGACGTGCGGATCACTCACCCCTTGGTGTCGCGCATTCATGTGGTGATCCGCTATGACGGTCAGCGCTGGATCGCCGAGGATCAACGCAGCCTCAACGGCATATTCGCCAACGGCAGGCAGGTCGGCTGGACCGAAGTGCGCGATGACACCGTCATCAACCTCGGTGACCAGGGCGGCCCGCGGCTGACGTTCGCCCTCGGCGGGCTCGGCGGGGAAACCCAGTTGGGTATCGCACCACCGACCATGCGCGGCTTCGCCCCCGTGACGCAACAGGCCCCGTACACCGGCGCCCAACAGCCCGGCGCTGGAACCCAGCCCTATCAGAGCGCAGGGCAGCACTACCCCACCGGCGGCTACCAGTCCGGACCGCAGACCTACGGGCAGCCGCCGAGCCAACAGCATCCATACGGGGCTCCGCCGTCCAGCCCACAGACGTACGGAACATCCGGACCCACCCGGCCGCGCCAGCAGTACCCCTCGGAGCCGATGCCGATACCGGCCAGTGCCTCCCCTGAACCAGTCGAGCCATTCGGCACCCGTGCGATGCGCGCAATTGGCATCGGTAGCGCACCGAAACCGACGCCCGGCGCCATCACCGTGGGTCGCGCACCCGATAACACCATCGTCGTCAACGACGTACTGGCATCGCGGCACCACGCGTTGCTGCTGCCGACCGCCGGTGGCCTGGAAATCCAGGATCTGCACACCATCAACGGCACTTTCGTCAACGGGGTGCAGGTCGAGCAGTCGTCGCTGCGCGAGGGTGACACCGTCACCATCGGTAACGTCGACCTCGTCGTTCAGGACGGCACGCTCGTCAAACCGACGACGGCCACCAGAGTCGGCGGGCTTGAGGTCCAGGGCATCGACTTCACCGTCGAGGGTGGCAAGAAGCTGCTCGACAACATCAGCTTCTCGGCAGGTCCCGGGTCGCTCACCGCGGTCATCGGCCCGTCGGGTGCCGGCAAGTCGACATTGGCGCGCCTGATTGTCGGTAACACCCAGCCCTCCGCGGGCAAGGTGTCCTTCGAGGGACACGGGGTGCACGCCGAGTACGCCGTAATGCGCAACCGCATCGGCATGGTGCCGCAGGACGATGTGGTGCACCCGCAGCTGACCGTCAGCCAGGCGTTGCATTACGCCGCTGAGCTACGGCTGCCACCAGACACCACGAAGGAAGACCGCGAACAGGTCGTATCCCGGGTCCTCGAGGAACTCGAGATGACCAAGCACGCCGAGACTCGTGTCGACAAGCTTTCGGGCGGGCAGCGCAAGCGCGCCTCGGTCGCCATGGAGCTGTTGACCGGCCCGTCACTGCTGATCCTCGACGAGCCCACCTCCGGCCTGGATCCGGCGCTGGACCGCCAGGTGATGAGCCTGATGCGCCAGCTCGCCGATGCGGGCCGCGTGGTGGTAGTGGTGACGCACTCGCTGACGTATCTGAGCTACTGCGACCAGGTGCTGCTGCTGGCACCCGGCGGCAAGACCGCGTACTGCGGTCCGCCACGCAGCATCAACCAGGAGATGGGCACCACCGACTGGGCGGACATCTTCGCCAACGCCGCGGCCGACCCAGACGGCGTGCATCAGGCATATCTGACGCGGCACCCCGCGGCCAACAAACCCGTCACAGCGGCGACCAAGCCGGGCGACCTGGGCAAGCCTCCCAAGACCAGCTTGCTGCGGCAGGTCTCGACGGTGGCGCGCCGCCAGGGGCGGCTGATACTCGCGGACCGCGGGTACTTCATTTTCCTGGCGCTGCTGCCATTCGTTCTTGCCGGGCTGGTGCTGTCGGTGCCCGGCAGCGCCGGTTTCAACGTGGCGCTCCCTGACAACCCCAACGAGCCGGGGCTGCTGCTAGCGCTGACGAACCTCGGTGCGAGCTTCCTTGGCCTGGCGCTGACGATTCGCGATCTCATCGGCGAACGGGTGATCTTCCGGCGCGAGCAGGCGGTGGGCCTGTCGGCCACGGCATATCTGCTCGCCAAGATCATCACCTATTGCGGCGCCGCCATCGTGCAGTCCGCGATCATGACGGCCGTCATCGTGATCGTCCGTGGTGGCCCCACCCAGGGTGCGGTGCTGCTGGGGAGCGCGAACTTCGAGCTGTGGGTTGCCATTGCGGGAACCGCATGCGCGGCCACCGTGCTGGGCTTGGTGCTCTCCTCGCTGGCCACCTCGGCCGAGCAGGTGATGCCGATGCTGGTGATCGCCACCATGACGCAGATCGTGTTCAGCGGTGGACTCATCCCGGTGACGGGACGTGCTGGGCTGGAAGAGTTCTCGTTCCTGTTCCCCTCACGCTGGGGCTTCGCGGCGACGGCCGCGACATGCGACCTGCGCAAGCTGGTGCCGGTGGGTCCGCAGGACAGTCTGTGGGATCACAATGCCTCGACGTGGCTGTTCGACATGGGCATCCTGGCACTGCTCGCCCTGGTGATGGCGGCGTTCGTGCGCTGGCGCATCCGACTCAAGGCCTAGGTCGCCTTTCGCTCGCGTTAGGCCCCGTGCACGTCGAGTCCGTGCGCAGCGGCATACGCGATGGACTGCGGCAGATCGACTTTCGCGGCGAACAGGCTCGCGGTGGTCCACAAGGTGGGGTCGATCCGGGCACCCCGCAGGTCCGCGCCGTCAAGCTTGAGGTTCTGCGTTCGCGCTCCGGTGAGGTCGGCACCATGCAGGTTCGCCTTGCGTAGATCGGTGCCTACCAGGTTGGCCTCGCGGAAGCGGCAATCCGACAGATCCAGCTCACGGAGATCCAGCCCACCCAGGGCAGAAAGGGTGAAGTCGGATTCGGTGAATTTCGCCGGCCGAACCCGGCACTCGGTGATCGAAGAGCCGAGCAGGCTGCACTGCCGGAACTCCGAGTGCCACAACGATGTCCTACGAAAGGTGCAGTTCCGGAAGGCCGAGCCGATGTGCAAAGACTCGGTGAGATTGGCGCCGCTGAAGTTGCATTCAGTGAAAATCACACGCTCGGTGTGGAGTTCGCGAAGGTCCTCGTCGTAGAAGGTTTCTCCGGTGATCTCGCGGTCGGTCCAGTGCTCGGCCATACCTGCCATCATGCCGGGCCGGTCCGACGGGTGGCTCAGCCTTCAGACGTTCACGTTGAAACCAAGGTCGACATCGCAGGCGGCCTGACCGCCGCGTATACCCCAGTTCTCTGCCGCGCTCTCCCGCAGAACGATCGTGACGTGATCCGGTGGTATCCCCAGGAAGGCAAGCCGTTTCACAATCTCGGCGTAGAGGTCTCGTTTTGCTTGCACAGACCGGCCCGCGAAGCAGTCGATGGAAACGAACGTGTACAGCTCAGGCTGAGCCAAGTTTGGCGCGTGCAAGAACCTGTGGGGTTCGTGCACGACGAGGCGCACATGCTTGTCCCCTTCCGGTATCTGAAAAGCAGTTACGAGCGCACCGTGGACCGCATCGATGATCGCCGCCTCTTCGGCCTCGGTATATAGCCGACGGACCTCGACAACTGAACTGGGCATGCCGTGGATCATCACACGAGGTCGGTACACAGCCCAACGGATTTCTCATCCGGGTTGTGCTGAATATCCCAAGCCATGCCGCAAGATGATGGGGTGTTTCGCCTCCTTTTCCACGAGCCGAATATGACCCACTGCCGAACACTTGAAGTCCCCGAGGATGCACCTCGCTCGTCGGCGTACAGTGCGCTAATCGGGCTGGACTGAGGAGGGACCCATGAAGGCTGCCCTGGTGGTACTCGTCGCGTTAATAAGCTGTGCCCCAGTGAGTTATGCCGATCCCGTCAAGTTCTCCAGCAGCGCCGAGCTTGGTACGTGGCTGGCGTCAAACGGGTTCAGCTGTGTACCTGCCCTTGATTTTCAGCTGTGCTCATACCAGGAGAAGGCACATTCGTGGCAGTTTCAGGTAGTCAATGCCGATACCACTGCCAAGCGAAAGGCAAGCTGTGACGGTGGTACGGCACTAAGCCAAAGTCATCTCCAGGGAGACACATGGGCACTCTTCTCCGGGAAGGGAGATGCGGCACTATCCGGGATGCTTGAGACGGTGAAGTCCAAGGGCTTGACTGACGGGAAGATCGTTACCGCGTGCCCCTATAGCTAGGCTGGTTATGTTCAGAATCCTTTTCCATGAACCTCGGATCGCCCCCAACACGGGGAACGCGATCCGGATGGTGGCAGGCACCGGATGCGAGCTGCATCTGGTGCAGCCGCTGTTTGACCTA
The DNA here is from genome assembly GCA_050701835.1 of Mycobacterium sp. Lineage (GTDB taxonomy): Bacteria > Actinomycetota > Actinomycetes > Mycobacteriales > Mycobacteriaceae > Mycobacterium. The sequence goes on from JBOGDC010000035.1 coordinate 337,524, forward strand.
TCCGAGGCGAAAGTACGGCGCGCAGGCCTGGACTATCACGACATGGCGACGGTGACGGTGCACGAAAGCCTTTCCACCGCCTGGGAATCATTGCAGCCACAACGGGTGTACGCGTTCACGGCTCATGCCAGCGTCACCTACACCGATATCGCCTATCAGCCGGGTGATGTGCTGCTGTTCGGCCCCGAACCCACCGGCCTTGATACCGAGGTGCTGAACGACCCCCACGTCACCGAGCGAGTGCGCATCCCGCTGCTGCCCGGTCGCAGATCGCTCAATCTCTCCAATGCCGCAGCGATCGCCGCGTATGAGGCCTGGCGGCAACACGGTTTCGAAGGGCAAGCGGATTCTCGCCCGTCGAGATGACATCCATGCCGGTCGATGACGGCAATTTGCCAGCATCAATGTCATCTCGGCAGTGACTCAACGGAAGTCCCGTGAGGTAGACCGGACGCGAAGATCCAGCGGCCGCAACTGATCGGCCACCACGGTGATGGCTCCGCTGGCGTTCTGTACCTGGCCGCGAATGATCAACGCCTGCGCGGTCACCGCCAGCTTGCGATGCCGCGCCCACAACCCCACCGAGCACACCACGTTCACCATGCCCGTCTCGTCTTCAAGGTTGATGAACGTCACCCCGGCCGCGGTGGCCGGACGCTGCCTGTGCGTCACCGCCCCCGCCACCAATACCCGCGCCCCGTCCGGAACCTCGAAGAGTCCTTTGGCCGGAACGACGCCCAGCTCGTCGAGCTGTTCACGGAGGAACTGAGTGGGATACGCATCGGGAGTGACCCCGGTTGCCCACACATCGGCGGCGGCCTGAGTCACCTCCCCCATCGGCGGTAGCTCCGGAATCCGGGAGGACACACCCACTCCGGGCAACCGGTCCGGCCGCTGCGCAGCGGCGGCGCCCGCCACCCACAGCGCCTCACGCCGCGACATACCAAAGCAGCCCAACGCACCTCCGGTCGCCAGGGCCTCGACTTGTGCCTTGCTCAGTCGGATGCGCCCAGTTAGATCGAGAAGAGAAGCAAAGGGGCCGTGCGTTTTTCGATCTTCGATAATCGCCTGGGCCAGATCGTCACCGATGTGCCGGACGACGCCCAGGCCTATCCGCACCTCCAGGCCCGCATTCTCCAACGTCGCATACGACAGGCTGGCGTTGATATCTGGGCCGTGCACGGCGACACCGTGGCGACGGGCATCGGCCACCAACGACTGCGGAGAGTAGAAACCCATGGGCTGCGCGCGCAGCAGTGCTGCGCAGAACGCGGCCGGATGATGCAGCTTGAACCACGACGAATAGAACACCAACGAGGCGAAGCTCTGCGCGTGACTTTCCGGAAACCCGAAATTAGCAAAGGCATAAAGCTTTTCGTAGATCCGGTCGGCCTGCTCATCAGTAATGCCGTGCAGGTTTCGCATGCCCTCGTAAAACCTGGCACGCAGTCGCTCCATGCGCTCCGGTGAGCGCTTGGATCCCATGGCACGGCGCAGCTGATCGGATTCGGCGGGGCTGAACCCGGCGACATCTACGGCCAACTGCATCAGCTGCTCCTGGAACAGCGGTACCCCCAAGGTTTTCTTGAGCGCCTTCTCCATCGACGGATGGTCATACTCCCAGGTGTCAATGCCGTTGTACCGCCGTATATACGGATGCACCGAGCCGCCTTGGATGGGTCCGGGACGTATCAACGCCACCTCCACCACCAAGTCGTAGAAACACTTGGGCTTCAGCCGGGGCAGCGTAGCCATCTGGGCACGCGACTCCACCTGAAACACCCCCACCGAATCGGCACGGGCCAGCATCTCGTAGACCGCCTGCTCGGAGAGGTCGATGTGGGCCAAGTCCACCCCGATGCCCTTGTGCTCGCGAACGAGGTCGATGCAGTAGTGCAGCGCCGAAAGCATGCCGAGTCCGAGTAAATCGAACTTCACCAAACCCACTGCGGCGCAATCATCCTTGTCCCATTGCAGCACGCTGCGGTTTTCCATGCGCGCCCATTCGACGGGCACCACGTCCGCCAGCGGGCGGTCGCAGATGACCATGCCACCGGAGTGGATGCCCATATGCCGGGGGAAGTCCTTGATCTGCCCCGCCAGGTGGATCACCTGCGCCGGGATGCCCTCGACCTCGGCCGCCTCGGCCAAACCTCCCCAGTGTCCAAGCTGCTTACTCCACGCATCCTGTTGTCCCTGCGCGAATCCGAGAGCTTTGGCCATGTCGCGCACCGCCATCCGGCCGCGGTAAGTGATGACATTGGCCACCTGAGCTGCGTACTCGCGGCCATACTTGTTATAGACGTACTGGATAGCTTGTTCCCGTTGGTCCGATTCGATATCGATGTCGATATCCGGTGGCCCATCGCGAGCCGGTGACAGGAACCTTTCGAACAACAGACCATTGGCCACTGGATCGACATTGGTTACTCCGAGTGCGTAGCAGACTGCCGAATTAGCAGCAGAACCTCGGCCCTGGCACAGGATGTCACTGCGGCGGCAGAACTGGGTGATGTCATGCACCACCAAGAAATAGCCCGGAAAATTCAGCTGCGCAATGACATCCAATTCACGTTCGATTTGGGCATAGGCCTTCTCCGCGCCAGCCCGGGCACCATATCGTCGCGCGGCACCCTGGAGAGCCAAGTGCCGCAACCAGCTGTCCTCGGTGTGGCCCGGCGGGATGTCGAACGGCGGCAATTGTGGGGCAATGAGCCGTAGATCGAAGGCACATGACTCCCCCAGTTCGGCAGCCGCCGTCACCACCTCCGGGCAGTGGGAGAACAGCCGCGCCATCTCGTCTCCGGAACGCAGATACGCCCCTCCCACCGGATCCAGCCATCCCGCCGCATCATCGAGACTCTTACGCGCCCGCACCGCAGCCATCGCCATGGCCAGCCGGCCATTGTCCGGTCTCGCGAAATGTGCTGCTGTGGTGGCTACTACGCCGATGCCGAACCTTGGGGCCAGGGCCGCAAGCGCCGCATTGCATTCATCCTCGTCCGGATGACCATGCTTCCCAAGCTCGATGCTGACGCGGTCGGCACCGAACCGATCGACCAAATCGGCCAACGCCCTCTCGGCCGCAGCGGGCCCACCTTCGGAGAACGCTCGTCTCACATGCCCCTTACGACACCCGGTCAGAATATGCCAATGACCTTCCGCCGACCCGGCAAGTGCATCAAGGTCATAGCGCGGCTTACCCTTTCGATCTTTGGGCGTCCCGCCCGACAAGTGCGCGGTGGCCATCTGCCGCGATAACCTCCGATACCCCTCTTGGCCGCGAGCCAGCACCAGCAGGTGTACCGAGTCCTCTGTATTGCCCTGCCCACCCAGGGATAATTCCGCGCCGAACACGGTGGGCAAGCCGAGCTCCTTGGCCGCCTCCGCGAAACGGACAACACCGTAGAAACCATCGTGATCGGTGAGAGCCAACGCCTTGAGGTCAAGCCGCGCCGCCTCCTGCGCCATCTCTTCCGGCAGGCTCGCCCCGTCGAGAAAGCTGAACGCAGAATGCGCATGCAGCTCCGCGTACGGCACCTTCGACCGCCGACGTTCATGGGTAGGCGGCTCATAGGGCGGGCGTTTTCGACTCCACGCCGGACCGTCGCCGCCGTCTCCCGGTGGTGCGTGACCATTAGGGCGCCCGTCAAGCACTCGTTCCATTTCCGCCCAGGTCGGCGGACCCTGCGACCAGCCCATTCGAACAGTATATCGAATGTACGTTCGAATAGTTCGCCTCTCCCGAATGGCGATCCAGCCTCGACAGCTAAGTAACTATCTAGTTATTGATAGTTCGGGACATATTCGCTAATCTTCATAACAACGGGGCAGGAAACCCCTGAGGTATCGACGCAACCCAGGAGGAATCGTTATGAAAGCCATTGTGATGACTGGCGCCAACCAATCCTGGCAGGTACAGGAGGTACCGACTCCGACCGCAGAACCTGGGCAAGTTCTGGTCAAAGTACATGCCTCCGGTATGTGCTACACCGATGCCTGGGCAACCCAGGGCTATGGCGGTGATATCTACCCGCAGACTCCCGGCCACGAGATCGTCGGCGAGGTGGTCGAGGTGGGCGCCGGCGTACATACACGCCAGATAGGCGACAGAGTGGGCGCCACCTGGGTGCAGTCGGCCTGTGGGCGTTGCGCCTATTGTCGGCAAAATCGCCCCTTGACCGGTCAAACCGCGATGAACTGCGCGAACCCGCGAACCTCCGGATTTTCCGCGCAGGGTGGTCATGCCGAATACGTCGCACTCGCCGCCGAGGGCACAGTGCTCTTGCCGGAAGGGCTCCCCTACGAACTAGCCGCACCGATGATGTGCGCTGGGTACACCACCTGGAGCAGCTTCCGAGACGCCGCACCGCAACCGCACGAACGCGTCGCCGTCGTAGGCATCGGCGGTCTTGGCCATGTTGCAGTACAACTTTCGAAGGCCAGCGGGTTCGAAACCATCGCCATCACACACTCCCCGGACAAGCGAGATCTGGCGCTGGAACTCGGTGCAGATCACGTCGTCGCAAGCGGCAAAGAGCTACTCGAGCTGGGCGGCGCCGATGTCCTCATGGTGACAACCAACGCGTTCGCAGCCGCCGAAGAAGCGATGACAGGACTGCGGCCGGACGGTCGTGTGGCTCTCAGCGGCCTGGACTTCAACCATCCGTTCTCGATCTCGTCCGAGGGCGTGCCCTTTCACATGATGCGACAGAAGGTGATCGGGTCAACGCACGGCGGACTTCAGCGACTTGCCGAAGTGCTCGACTATGCCGCCAAAGGGCGGGTGAAGCCGATCGTGCAGACCTACTCTCTGGATCAGGCCACAGAGGCATACGACCGTCTCGTGTCCGGGCAGGTGCGTTTCCGCGGCGTCTTCACCCCGTCCGCGACCGGATAGGCCATATCCGCGGTGCGCAGGTCGGGCTGGTGGACTCACCGCCACCCCGACCTGCGCCGTTTGCCAACCATGCGACCGCTTGGCTCTAGGCTCTTGGCATGCCGCCCGACGCGTCTGCCACCAAGAAGCGGCTGCTCGATGCCGCCTTCATGGAGTTCGCCGAGCATGGACTGGCCGGTGCGCGCGTCGATCGGATCGGCGCGGCCGCGGAGGCCAACAAGCGTCTGCTGTACGTCTACTACACCAACAAGGAAACGCTGTTCGACACCGTCGTCGCACATTCCATCCAACGAATGTCAGACGCCGTTCCGTTCACTCCGCATGATCTACCGGGATACGCGAGTGCATTGTTCGATCACCTCATCACGCATCCCGAACACTTGAGACTTGCCACCTGGGCACAGCTGGAACGACCGGTCGCCGGACCCGCCGAGACCGCGGCGTACGGGGCGAAGGTCAAGGCCATCGCAGAAACACAGTCGCCAGCGAGCGATACGGAGCCGGCCGATATCTTGGCTCTCACTCTCGGACTGACCACCGCCTGGCTCGGTGCATCGCCGGCCCTACGCGGCCTCGCCGCCGCCGAGCCCTTCTCTCCCGAGCGCCTTTCCGCCCACCGCGCCGCGCTCATCGCAACAGTCGAGGCCCTCGTCGGCGTCGGGGCCCGATGACCACATCCGATGCCACGTTCCTCGATTCGATCGCCGACAACCTGGCGGCACTTCCCGCGGTCGAAGCGGTCACCCTTGGCGGCTCCCGCGCACAGGGCACGCATCGCCCGGACAGCGACTGGGACGTGGCGATCTACTACCGCGGCGATTTCGACCCCGAGGGCCTGCGTCAGATCGGCTGGGAGGGAGAGGTCTCTGAGATTGGCGCGTGGGGCGGCGGGGTGTTCAACGGCGGCGCATGGCTTCACATTGACGGCCGCGATGTCGATGTGCACTATCGCGCCCTGGCTGATGTCAAGGAACAGCTGATACGCGCGGAGCGGGGCGAGTTCCACATCGAGCCGCTGATGTTCCATCTCGCGGGAATCCCCAGCTATCTGGTGGTAGGCGAACTCGCCATCAACAGGGTACTGCGCGGCATCCTGCCATGCCCGGATTATCCTGCAGCACTTCGTGAATCGGCGCCCGATGTGTGGGCGGCGCGGGCCGCGCTGAATGTGCTCTACGCCGAGCAAAACCATGCACCGCACGGTCGGGTGACTCAGTGCGCAGGACTGCTGGCGGTCGCCGCGATGGAGTACGCCCACGCGGCATTGGCCGCACGCGGCCAATGGGCGACCAACGAGAAGAGCCTGCTCGATGCCTCCGGGCTTTCGGCGGTGCACGCCATTCTCACCGAGCTGTCGCCCGATCCCAACGTCCTGACTCAGGCCGCGCGTGAGATCCGTGAACTTGGCGAGAGCCGTGGTTAACCGACAATCTTTGCGCGGAATGGACCGCCCACACTGTTGAAGAGCAGGTCCCCATTAGGCAGACCCTCGATGAGCGCGTAGGCGCCGTTGCCCAGGTTTGACTGTCCAAACATGGTGCGGTGTACCGTTTCTCCGGTCTTCCAGTCCAAGCCGGTGACTTCCCAGCCATCAGCCTTGGTGTAGCCGTTGAGGAAGACGATGCCCGAACTGGTGGACACCGCGGGCACCATGGACGTCGACACCACGTCTCCCCTCGCCCACGCCGAGGCCCAGCGATGCTCCTTGGGGTCCCATTCGAATCGTTGCACGCCCTGTGGCGCCGGGGATACCGGACCATTGGCCAGCACGTCGACCAGTCGGTCGGGGGCTCCCCCGGCGCCGATGTTCTGCACTACAAAGGCCCCGTAACCGTTCACCACCACCGACTGCTCGCTCTGGATGAACTCGGGCAGCGGTTCCTTCAGGCCCGCGGTGACCTGAATCTGGTCGGCGATCCGGTTGGACTTGGCTCCCGGCTTCTGTTGGAAACCATTCGGGATTTTGTTGCGCCAGAACGCAACCAGCTTCATCCTGTCGGCACCGTCGGTGATAACGACGAGCTCGTCGGAATCCTTGCCGAATCCCATCAGAGTTGGCGTGGACCCGGTGCCGATACCGAATTTCACCGCCGGGGGCTGGCGCCCGAAGTCGTACGGCGATGACCACGCGCCGTCAGACTCGTCGGTCGATAGTTTCGAACCTGTCCACACCACCTTGCGCATGAGCTTATCCGAGGCCACATAGATACCGTTTTTGTCATCCACCGCAATCGAATTCGACACTGTTTCGTCATCACCGAACCGGATCTGCTGGATGGGCGGACCATCGAGGTCACGGTCGAGTACCGTCAGGGACCGGTTGGACTGCACCAGCAGATGACCGTCATAGGTCATCGACACCCCGACGATGCTCTCCGGTATGCCGAGAGTCGTCATCCCCTTCCCCAAATACGGTGCGAAGTCGTAGCGCTTCTCTACATCGATGCCTGCTGCCGGGTTGTTGTCGTCTTTAAGTGTGAACTTCAGAATCTCGGCGTTCTGCGTCACGTAGTACAGCTCGTTGTCCTTGTCGACGGCGCCATAAACGCCGTTGGTGAGCCGCTTCCATGTCGCTCCTCCCCAATGGTCCCGAATGGCGGCCTCGATTTGCTCGACGCTGTCGAACTTCTGGTTGAGCACCAAGTCGAGATTCTGTGTCGAGATCGGCGGCAGCCCGGGCGTATCCAGCGCCGCCACCTGGCGGAACCCACCGTTGGAAACATCCACGTAGCGCACACCCGATGACGAGCTCACCCACATGTACTGCGGGGAGGTAGAGGCCATCGTGATGATGTTCACCGGACCGCCGGGCACTCGGGGCATCGCGGCCGGATCGATATGGAAGGTGCCCCGCGGAATGGGGTCGGCGAAGCTATCAGTCTGCGCCGAGTCGATATGGGTGATGCCGTACTTCTCCGCCGAGAGATACGGGTTGTGCACCGGTCCGCCGGTTTTGGCGCCCTCAGGTGCCGTGCTCGGCCCCGAATTGTGCGTGGTCTCTTTGCCGCAGCCCGCGACAACAAGTAGTGCAGAACAGGCGATTGCCATTGCGCCCCGGACCCAACCCTGTTTTCGCTCCATCAGCCCGCTCCCATGTTTGAGCCCAGTTAACAACCAGAATTATTGTCGGAGAACATATTTAGTTGCGCGCAGCTCATGGATGCTAACACTCACGACCCCGCGGTGAGCCAGGAACAACGTCACATCGTTAGTAGACCGAAGCCTCGTCCACCAGCCCAAACAGCTTCTCGACAACATCACGCGCCGTCTCGGTATCCAGTCCCACGATCCGTAGCTCGCCCTGATCCGCCCGCACCACCACCATCGCCAACCCCAACGAGCGCGATAGTGGATCTTGTCGCAGCTCCACAGTCCGCACCAACACAAACGGAATGACCCAGAAAGATTTGAGCCACAACGTCTTCGACACGATATAGACCAGGTTGTCGTCCAGAACACCCCAGCGGTAGCTCCGGTAGCGCTGCAGCGGCCGCAGCACCACCCACGCCACCACACATGAGATGCACAGCAGCCCGAGCACGCCAACCGCAAGCTCCAGCGGACTCGTCGCATGGGCGGGCTGCGCCGTCCCCGCCCACACCGCCGCGACCACCACAACCAGAGGGATGCATGCCAGTGCGTATTGGATGGCCCAGAGCACGGGCGCTGACCTGCTGGCACCGAGCCCAACCGGCACCGTCGGCGTCACCGACTCCGCAGGTAGAGCATCAATCACCGTTTATCCCCCATCACCGGCGCATACCGGCGCATCCACAACTGCCTGATCGCCACGGCTGCAAGGACGAATACCAGAACCGCAGTCGGCGACCAGATGACCGTACGGTCGATGCCACCGAACGCGTAGCCAATCACCCCCAACGATACGAATGGGACTACGACTATCGCCACGGCCTGCCACCGCCGGATGATCGCCAGCTCGACGACCGCCGAGACCACCACGATCGAAAACGCGGCGAACACCACCACGCCCACCAGCTGCACGGTGGGGTCAAATGACGGGACATAGTCGGCATAGCGGCGCGACGCACCATCGGTGAGCGGGGTGTATGCGGTCCATCCGATATCCCAGCCCCAAGGGTTGAGCCCCCGGTTCACCAGCACAGCTACAACGAATACCCACCAGGCGGTATTGCCTGTCGCACGGGCAACATCGAATACCTGAGTACGCGTCATTCCTGGAGTGTCTCCTATGGCTAACTCGCCGGTGATGAACTTGTCACACCTCGTTGACGAAACACCCTAAAACGGCAACGATAGCTCCAAGCGGGCCGATAAGCGGCCTAACAGTCTCAGAGGTAGCACGTGAAATACATCGTTACCGGCGGCACCGGCTTCATCGGACGACGGATAGTGACCCGCATCCTGGCGACCCAGCACAATGCCGAAGTCGCGGTCCTCGTACGGCGCGAATCCTTATCCCGATTCGAAAAGCTCGCCGAACAGTGGGACGACCGCGTACAGCCGCTCGTGGGTGACCTCACCCAGCCCGACCTCGGCCTGCCCGCCGAGGGGGACCCGGTCACCGCCGATCACATCGTGCACTGTGCCGCCATCTACGACATCACCGTGGACGACGAGGCACAGCGCGCCGCGAATGTGGAGGGCACGCGGTCGGTCATCGCATTGGCCAAGCGCGCCGGAGCCACCCTGCACCACATCTCCTCCATTGCAGTGGCCGGAAGCTACGAGGGCGAGTTCACCGAGGAAGACTTCGACGTCAACCAGGAACTGCCGACTCCGTACCACCAGACCAAGTTCGAGGCCGAGCTGCTGGTGCGCTCGGAACCCGGTCTGCGGTATCGGATTTACCGCCCCGCCGTAGTCGTCGGTGATTCCAAGACCGGCGAGATGGACAAGGTCGACGGCCCGTACTACTTCTTCGGGATCTTCGCCAAACTGGCCAAGCTACCCAGCTTTACACCGATGATGCTGCCCAAGGCGGGCCGCTCCAACATCGTTCCGGTCGACTACGTCGTGGACGCCACCGTCGAACTGATGCATCAGGACGGGCGTGACGGCCAGGCCTTCCACCTGACCAACCCGTCGCTGACCTACCTGCGTGATATCTACTCCGGAATCGCGGGCACCGCAGGGCTACCGCCGGTACGCGGGTCGCTTCCACACGCCATCGCCACACCGTTCCTCAAAGCCCGTGGCACACTGAAGGTCTGGCGGAACATGATCGTCACCCAGCTCGGCATCCCGCCCGAGGTCATCGACATCACCGAGATCGCGCCCACCTTCATCTCCGAGGCCACACAGGAAGCGTTGCGGCCCAGCGGAATCACGGTCCCCGATTTCAACAGCTACGCGGGCAAGCTGTACGAATACTGGCGCACGAACCTCGACCCCGAGCGATACCGCCGCGACGATCCAGCCGGGCCCCTGGTCGGCCGGCATGTCATCGTCACCGGCGCCTCCAGCGGTATCGGGCGTGCTTCGGCCATCGCGATCGCCCAGCGCGGCGGCACCGTCTTCGCGGTGGCGCGCGATGCGGAAGCACTCGATAGCCTGGTCACGGAGATCCGGCAGGACGGCGGAAAGGCCCACGCCTTCCCGTGTGATCTCACCGATTACTCGGCCGTCGACGACACCGTGAAGAGCATTCTCGGTCAATTCGGACATGTGGACTATCTGGTCAACAACGCCGGACGCTCGATCCGTCGCTCGGTGGTCAACACCGTCGACCGGTTCCACGACTACGAGCGCGTCATGGCGATCAACTACTTTGGCGCCGTGCGGTTGGTGCTGGCGCTGCTCCCCCATTGGCGGGAACGCAAATTCGGCCACGTAGTCAACGTCTCAACGGCCGGCGTGCAGACCCGCAACCCCAAGTACGCTTCGTACATCCCCACCAAGGCGGCCCTGGACGCCTTCTCCGATGTTGTTGCGACCGAGACGGTGTCCGACCACATCACCTTCACCAATATCCATATGCCGCTGGTGAAGACACCAATGATCCAGCCCTCCCACAAGCTGAACGTGGTGCGCGGACTTACCCCAGAACACGCCGCCGCCATGATAATTCGCGGTCTCGTCGAGAAACCGACTCGCATCGATCATCCGATGGGCACCTACGCCGATATCGGCCGATACATGACACCGAAGTTGACCCGGCGGATCATGCACCAGATGTACTTGGCGTACCCGGATTCCAAGGCCGCGCGCGGACTCGAGCCCATGGATGACCGCCGAGATCTGTCGACATCACGACGCCGTCCCAAGGCCGCCAAGCGTGTGGCCGCCGTGACGAAGCTTCGCATCCCGCACCCCATCAAGACTGCAGTCCGCAAGCTTCCCGGCGTGCACTGGTGAGCTAGAACTGGCGCGCCAATAGATGCAGCGTCCTGGGCTGCGAGCTAACCGACGGTAGATTGACGTCCATGGTTCCTGTTTTTGCCGACGTCGATACCGGAGTTGATGACGCACTGGGATTGATCTTTCTCCTCGCTAGCGAGGATGTTGAGATTGTCGGCATTGCATCTACTGCGGGCAATGTCTCGGTGGACCATGTGTGCGCGAACAATCTTGGTCTATTGGAGCTGTGCAACGCTCCGCAGATCCCGGTGTCCAAGGGTGTGGCCGAGCCGTTGAGTGCGGCGCTGCGCACCGCGGAGGACACGCACGGCCCTACCGGACTCGGGTATGCCGTGCTTCCGGAATCCACGCGCACGCTCACCGAGTACGACGCCGCCGAGGCGTGGGTGAAGGCCGCGCACGCGCACCCCGGCGAGCTGGTGGGACTTGCGACCGGCCCGCTCACCAACCTGGCGCTCGCCCTGCGCACCGAGCCTGAGCTACCCAAACTGCTCAAACGGCTTGTGATCATGGGCGGCTCCTTCGACTATCCGGGCAACACCACGCCGGTGGCGGAATGGAATGTCGTCGTGGATCCTGGTGCGACGGCAGAGGTGTACGCCGCCTGGGGAGCTGCTGGCGTACAAGAACTTCCGATCGTGTGCGGCCTGAATCTCACCGAAACGATTGCGATGACACCGGAACACCTGGTGCGGCTAGCCGAAGCGACTGACGCCACTACTACTCCCATCACCGTGCTCGACCTGCCGTCCAGTCGTTCATCGGCAAGCAACTCGCTGCTGCGGTTCATCGAAGACGCGGTGCGTTTCTATTTCGAATTCCACATGAAGCAGGACGAGGGCTTCTTGGCGCATATGCACGATCCGTTCGCCGCCGCGGTGGCGCTGGATCCGTCACTGGTGCAAACCCGTTCCACGACAGTCGATGTCGAGCTTACCGGTGACCTGACCCGCGCTATGACGATCGCGGACTGGAAGGGGCAGTGGGGTCAGAAGCCCAATGCACAGATTGCCGTGGAAACCGATCCCGAGGTGTTCTTCGATCGACTCATCGAGCGTGTGAGCGCCTTCGCGCGAAAACTTGACGGGGTTAACTGATTCCCGGCGAGGCCGTTACTCGTATATCCCCTCCACATACCAGCGTTGCCTGCGGAAATGCAGGAGCAAGGCCCGTCCGCCGCCCTTGTCCTCCAGCAGCACCTGAGCCCTGGCCGCCACACCCGAAACAGAGGCCGGCTCCCGCTCTTCCCACCATCGCTCGTCGATCGGCCATGGCCCCGCCCACCAACTCAGCTCCCAGCGGCCATTACCCCGCCGGACCCTGGCCGGCTCCCCCGAGAACATCCCCCGGCCCGTCACCGTCACCGGTGCACCGTCGATGTCCACTAGCTCCACCTCCTCGCCGCCCTTGCCGAGCAGCACTGCCGGGGCGGGATCGGGCAACCTCCCAGGCCACGGGGCATCAGGGTCGGCCCGCGGCCTCAGCTCATCCCCTAAGGGCACCAAAGTAATTCGTTCAGCCGGACCCCGCCCACCACTGACCACTCCCACCTGTACCGACTCCTCTCCCAATAAATCCTGAACTCGTGTCAATGCCCGACGAGCCCGCTGACGTTCCTCGGCGCCCACCGCTCCCCACAACGTCAGCTGCAATGCCTCCGCAGCCACCACCTCCACCGGCTCCAGCCGCAACATCGCCACCGGCCCATCCAGAGACCGGCGTCGGGCAAGCCAGCCGTCGAGCTGCCAGCGCACCCGGTCCGCGGTCGCCTCCTCGGTAAGCGGCTCGGCGCACCGCCACACCCGGGACAACTCCTGGCCGTCCACCGTCACCGCATGAATAGCCAACCGGGAGCAGGCCACCCCGGCAGAGGACAGCGCCTCGTGCAGCCTCACCGCCAACGTCCGCCCCGCGAAAGCCGCCGCATCCACCCGATCGATCGGTGGGTCACACGGCAGCTCCACCCCCAGATCAGCCGGCACCGCATGCCCAGCCGGAGGGCGCTGCGGTTCGGCCCGCGCATGGCGGTGCGCAAGTACCGCGTCATCGTCGAACCGCGAGGCAACATCCGACCGTGCTAGTTCCGCGAAAGCACCGATAGTGCGGATACCCATGCGCCACAACAGATCTACCAAGTCTTCACGCTGCGGGTGGCACAGGCTGGGTTCGGCGGCCATCTCCCGGATCGACAACGAAGCCAAGAACTTCGCACCATCACCGGGCGGCACCAGTGCCGCATGCCGTGCCGCGTACACCGCCGTAGACATCTGATCGGCGATCCCCACCTGGCATTCCGCCCCGGCAACCGATACCGCATCGGCCAGCCGTTCCGCCGCGGCCTGCTCACTGCCGAAGTACCGCGCGGCACCGGTCATCGGCAGTGCCATCAGCCCGGGGCGCAGAATCTCAGCCCCCGGCACCAGATCATCCACCGCGGCGATCATCGGTTCGAAGAATCGAGCGTCTCGATCCGCATCAGCCATCGCGACGTGCAGTTGCGGACAACGAGCTTGGGACTCGCGGCGCCGCATACCCCGTCGCACTCCCAGCCCCCGTGCTGCAGCGGTGCACGCCGTCACCCTGTTGGCCAGAGTCACTGCCACGGGTCTGGTGGCGGGCAGATCGGCCATCGCCGCGGCGGCCACCGCCGGCCAGTCCGGACACCAGATCGCCAGTACACGTGGCGTTTTACGCCGATCTAGTCGCGCCACGGCTGACGCACACCTCCCTGCCTGCTCCCGGCGCCCGGCGCCCCATGGCCCGCACCGATGTCCGCACCCCACGGATCCGGCCCAGTCCACGGGCGGACACCCCGTCATAGCCGGTTACCCGCGCCTGCAAGCGCACCTCGGCGCCTTCCCAATCACCGTCAGTAACCAACAGGGTGCATCCGTTGCTATGCGCCCGCGCCACCATCGCCCGTGCCGACGTCGAGGACACCCTCCGACCACCCAGGCCAAGCACCACCAGATCCATCCCGTCCATGAGCACCGAAGCCACCTCCACGGCGCTCACACCCGGATGAGGAATCAGCGCCAAGCGGCTTAGGTCCGCACCCATCTCCACCGCCGCCAGCACACTCGCCTCCGGCATACCCACAATCGCGGCGTACCCGCCCGTCGCCGTTACCGAGGCCACCAGGCTCAGCGGAAGCGACCGGGCTCCGCTGGTCACCGCAACCGCACCACGCCGCAACATGCCGCCTATCGAGCTGGCCAGCACATCGGATACCGGCAGCAAAGATTGTGCGTCCGACAGAATCTCCTGAAACCGTCCCGCCGACGACCGATCTCCACCGACCTTTCCCGATATGGACGCCATCTGCTGCCGGAGCCTTTGCAGCTGGTCAGCACGGTTAATCAGCGTCTCATCGGTGGCCGCCACTGCCGTCACAACCGCACCTCCAGACCCACTTGACTAGAACATATGTTCGATGTCTGGAGTAAACACCTCCCCACCGACAAGCGTCAAGCGGGCCGAATCAGTCGAGCTGGCGGTGGTGCGCCCAGCGGGTCAGTGCATTGCGATTGGATTGCTGGGTCTTACGCAACACGTTCGAGGCATGTGTCTCCACCGTCTTGACGGAGATCACCAGATCCTCGGCTATCTCCCGGTAGGTGTATCCACGGGCAAGGAGCCGCAGTACCTCGAGCTCACGCGGAGTCAACGAATCCAGTTCTGGATCCAGCACCGGCTCAGGAGTATTCGAGCGGCCGGTGAACGAATCGAGGACAAATCCGGCCAACCTCGGACTGAACACCGCATCCCCACCGGCCACACGGCGCACGGCATCGGCAAGTTCGCTCCCCGAAATCGTCTTGGTGACATAGCCTCTGGCCCCAGCCCGGATCACGGCGATGACGTCCTCGGCCGCGTCCGACACACTGAGCGCAAGAAAGACAGGCGATGAGCCGCTTGCGCGAAGAGGGTCAGACACGGTTCCGGGATCCGAATTCTTCATTCCATTGATGACGGCCACTCCACCGCCGGACGGCATGTGCACATCGAGCAGCACCACATCCGGCGCGCTGGCCCGGATTCCGGCGATTGCCTCGGTGACCGAACCGGCCTCACCCACGATCTCGATATCCGCTTCGTCCGCCAGCTCGGCGCGCACCCCAGACCGAAACACCCCGTGATCGTCGACCAGGAATACCCGCAGCATCACGCGCCCTTCTGCGCTTCGTCACGACTGACATCGTTGTACGGCATGATAATTCGCACCTCGGTACCCTTACCGATCTCCGACTTGATCTGCACCTGCCCACCCCGGCGCATCACCCGGGCCTTGATGGAACGCACGATGCCCTGCCGGTCTTGCGACACCGCCTCGGGATCGAATCCCTTACCGCGGTCCCTGACGAAGACGCTGATCTGGCCGGGTTCCACCTCGGCGTACAGATTGATATCCGATTGCCCGGAATGCTTGGCGGCGTTGACCAGTGCCTCACGGGTGGCCCCCACCAGCGCCCGTCCGGTCTCGGGTTCCAGAGACAGATCGGCATCACCGACGATCACCGAACTGACCACCACGGTATGCGTGTCCTCGACCTCTCCGGCCACGGTACGCAGGTCCTGTGCTAGCGATGAGTCCAAGGAAACCCCTGCCGAGAACAGCCAGCTGCGCAGTTCCCGCTCCTGGCTGCGGGCCAGCCGCAGGACTTCGCTGGGATTATCGGTGCGCTTCTGAATCAACGCCAACGTCTGGAGCACCGAATCGTGCAGATGCGAAGCGATCTCATCACGCTCCTCGGTACGGATACGCGCGGCACGCTCGGCACCAAGCGCACGCCACAATCGCAACCACAACGGCACTGTCAACAGCACCGTGCCCACGAGGGTGGCCGCTACGGCGACCAGCGAATCACGCAGCGAGGAAAGATCCACGTTGCGTAGCACCACCACGGCCAGGCCGCCGAAGACCAATGCAGCACCGGCGATCACCCGGACCCAGGTCAATAGCGACGGTCTGCCCGATGCCCCCAGCACCGCCGAACTTGGTCCCTGCGTATCGAATTCGCGCCATACCACCGCGAGCCCGGCCAGCGCCAGCACGATCGGGAAGACCAACGATGCCGTCGAACCACTGACTGTCGACATCAAAATGATCAGCGCGGCAAGGCTTAACAGCACCAGCCCGGTTGCCCGCCTGCGGTCCGTCGCACTGACCTCGGCGACGTCGTCGCCCGGCGGCATCAGCATCCACAGCAGTCCGTAGGCAGCGACGCCCATTCCGCTGGCCGCTCCGAGCACCGCGAAGGCCAACCGCACCCGAAATACCGGAACACCGAGATGATCTGCGAGCCCCCCGGCCACGCCGGCGACCACCCGTCCACCGGTACGCCGGCGCAACGGCGGGGCGGCAGTCAGCCGATTCCCGCCGGCGAAGGCATTCCGAAACTTGGGACTCACCTCTGCGATCCTGCCATGGCAAGCTCCGCACGACATCGGGCTTATCCCTGAACCCCCACCTCGCAAAGATCAGGGTGAATCCCGATGGCGAACATGCCAGCGGCTGGGCAACATAGCTGTCATGGACACGGATACGACCACCCGACGGACGCCGTCCTCCACGCTCGGAGACATGTGGCGGACCCGGCCGTTGCGACTACCGGGACACGGCAAGCTCGCCGGGGTTGCCGCGGGGATCGGCTACCGCTACAACGTTGATCCGCTACTGGTACGCGTAATTTTCGTGGTCACAACGATTTTCGGTGGCGCAGGCGCGGTGATGTACGTGGCGTGCTGGCTGCTGATGCCCACTGCCCGATACACCTCCCCGTATCACGAGTCCAAGGTGAAGATGGTCTTCTGGATCGTCGTCCTACTGCTCATCGGCGGACCGTTCATCGATCCCGATCGAGACCCATGGGGGTTGGTCAGCGCCGTGGTCCTGCTCGGTGGCTGGTATCTGCTCTATCAGCGCCAGACCGATCCTCCCTCAGCTCTGGCGACCGATCCGACCAACGCTGCCGATCAACCGTCCGCCGCCGAGGACGATCAGTCGGACACCATGACGGCCCCGGTCGACCCGAGTAAGCCGGAAACCGAACAGCTCTCGGCGCCCTTGTCCCCACCCGCCTGGGATCCACTGCGGGCCGCGCCTTTCGCCTGGGATCTGCCCAATCCGGCACCCTTGCCCGCGCCGCCGTCCAAACCCAAGTCTCGCGTGGCCCCGGTGACCATCGGAGCAGCCATCATCCTCAGCGCGGTGCTCGTGGCCATCGGGCTGCTGGGCGGCAGCTGGGTGACACCCATCGTGGTCGCTGCGGCGGCCCTGGTCGCCCTCGGCATCGGCATGCTGGCAGGGGCCCGGCGCCGCAGCGGATACTCTCTGATCTTCCTGGCGGTGCCCCTGGCCGGGTTCGTCATCGTCGCGTCCGCGGTAGGTCAGCTGGACGTGTCGCACAATATCGGCGACCAAAGTTACCGTCCTGCAGAGGCTTCCGATATTCAGGGTGACTACCAGATTGGCATGGGCACCATCACCCTTGACCTCAGACAGGTCAAGCTCACCGGTGACAAGACCGTGAACCTGCGCGCCGGGCTGGGCGAGGTCCAGGTGCTGGTTCCGGCGTCAATGAACGTCCGCAGCAAGTGTGAGGTGAACGTCGGCAGCTTCGAATGCGTGCCTTCACCTGTCGGAACCGGCCCGGTACTGACCATCAACGCCAAGATCAACGTGGGGAGCATTGAGGTGCAACGTGTCTGAGAACACCAATGAACCAGTAACCGGCGCCGACAACGATGCCACATCAGAAATTCGCGCGGAGTCCCCACCTGAGGTTACTGCCGATG
Source organism: Mycobacterium sp. (assembly GCA_050701835.1). Taxonomy (GTDB): domain Bacteria; phylum Actinomycetota; class Actinomycetes; order Mycobacteriales; family Mycobacteriaceae; genus Mycobacterium. Next base: position 355,561 of record JBOGDC010000035.1, read on the forward strand.
AGAAGGTCAGACCTTCCATCCTGCTGGCACTGTCCGGATTAGCCGCATTGATCGTCGGAGGCTGGGCACTCACCGGACAGGGTTTCGGCGCACTGGTGCGCAGCGACCTGCTCGGCTGGGTCGCGATCACCGTGGCGATCGCGATTGGCGTTGCGCTGGTGGCGGTTCCGGCCCGACGCAACCGGGCGGGCTAGCGAAGGAGCGTCACTCCCATTCGATGGTGCCGGGTGGCTTACTGGTGATATCCAGCACCACTCGGTTCACCTCAGGGACCTCGTTGGTAATCCGGGTCGAGATCCGCTCCAGCACCTCGTAAGGCAGCCGAGTCCAGTCCGCCGTCATGGCGTCCTCACTGGACACTGGCCGCAGCACGATGGGATGCCCGTAGGTACGACCGTCACCCTGCACTCCGACCGAGCGGACGTCGGCAAGCAGCACTACGGGACACTGCCAGATATTGCTGTCTTGGCCGGCGGCGGTAAGTTCCTCGCGCGCAATGGCATCGGCGCGACGCAGGGTATCCAGCCGATCGGGCGTGACCTCGCCGACGATCCTGATGGCCAGACCTGGCCCCGGGAAGGGTTGGCGGCCAATAATTTCCTCGGGCAGCCCCAGCTCGCGGCCCACCGCACGGACCTCGTCCTTGAACAGCAGTCGCAGCGGCTCCACCAGGGTGAAGGTCAAATCCTCGGGCAGTCCGCCTACATTGTGGTGGCTCTTGATGTTGGCAGTACCGCTGCCACCACCCGACTCCACGACATCGGGGTACAGCGTGCCCTGCACCAGGAACTCGATACCTTCGGTGCCGGTCTGCAAAGAATCTCCGACGACATCAGAGGCGGCACCCTCGAAGGACCGGATGAATTCGCGGCCAATGATTTTGCGCTTGGTCTCCGGATCGGTGACCCCTGCCAACTCGCCCAAGACGGTCTCCGCGGCGTCCACGGTGATCAGCCGGGCACCAGTGGCTGCCACGAAATCGCGCTCTACCTGGGCGCGCTCACCGCTGCGCAAAAGCCCCTGGTCGACGAACACACAGGTCAGCCTTTCTCCGATGGCGCGTTGCACCAGCGCCGCCGCGACCGCCGAGTCGACACCACCCGATAGCGCACACAATGCGCGTCCGTCGCCGATCTGCACCCGAACCTGCTCGATCAGGGTCTCGGCGATATTGGCTGCCGTCCACGTGGATTCGATGCCCGCGAACTCGTGCAGGAAGCGGCTGAGCACCTGTTGTCCGTGCGGCGAGTGCAGCACCTCGGGGTGGTACTGCACCCCTGCCAAGCGACGCGCACGATTCTCGAATGCCGCGACGGGAGCACCCTCGCTGCTCCCGACCACGGTAAAACCTTGCGGAGCTTCGGTTACCGCATCGCCGTGACTCATCCACACCGGTTGCATTTCGGGCAAGCCTTCATGCAGGTCGCCACCCGAAACCTTCAGTTCGGTACGGCCATACTCGCTGGTTCCGGTGTGCGCAACGGTTCCGCCGAGCACCTGCGCCATGGCCTGGAACCCGTAGCAGATGCCGAAAACCGGAACATCCAAGTCGAATACCCCGGCATCGAGCCGCGGGGCGCCTTCTTCGTACACACTCGCCGGGCCGCCGGAAAGGACGATCGCGCGGGGGTTGCGTTCCTTGATCTCGTCGATGCTCGCCGAATGCGGAATCACCTCCGAGAACACTCGCGCCTCGCGCACTCGACGTGCGATCAGCTGCGCGTACTGCGCCCCGAAGTCGATGACCAGAACCGGTCGGTCGCCATGCTGTTCCGTTTGCGCCACGCCCTGGAGTTTAGTGGCGCTGGGCGCACCTCCCGCTTGCGGGGGACTAGCTGACCGACCTCACCCTCACCGGTTCGATCGGCAGGTGACGCAGCGCACCGGGAGCGCCTACCGGCACCACCGGATGCGCAGGCGGTACGGGCGCCATGCGCTGATAGGGCAGACCCTGCTCCGGGCGCAAATCCAACTCACCCTTGTTGGGCCACAAGGACGCCGCCCGCTCGGCCTGCGCAGTGATGCTCAGCGACGGGTTGACGCCCAGGTTCGCCGAGATCGCCGCACCGTCCACGACGTACATGGTCGGGTAGCCGTACACCCGGTGGTAGGGATCGATTACGCCATCCTCCGGGTTGGTGCCGATGACGGCCCCACCCAGGAAGTGCGCGGTAAGCGGGATGTTGAACAGCTCGCCCCACGTGCCACCCGCCACACCGTCGATCTTGGCGGCAAGTCGCCTGGTGGCCTCGTTGCCGGCCGGAATCCAGGTCGGGTTGGGCTCGCCATGGCCCTGCTTACTGTCGAGACGCCGCCAGAACAGCGTCTTCTTGGTGAATGTGGTGATCGAGTTGTCCAGGTGCTGCATGACGAGCGCGATCACGGTCCGCTCACTCCACTGCGTCACGTTGAGCATCCGCAGAGTGCCCCTCGGGTCGGCACGGGCGGCCTCGATGAGCTGGCGCCACCGCGATTTCTCGCCGTCACCGTCGGTCATCAGGGTCTGCAACAGACCCATCGCGTTGGAGCCCTTGCCGTATCGCACCGGCTCGATGTGGGTATCGCTGGTCGGGTGGAATGACGACGTGATGGCCACACCGTGAGTGAGGTCCAGATCGTCCTTGTATTCCAATCGTCCTGCACCGACGATGGATTCGGAATTCGTCCGGGTGAGTACACCCAAGCGCTGCGACAGCCTGGGCAGTAAACCCTTGTCCTTCATATCGAACAACAGGTTCTGGGTGCCCCAGGTCCCGGCAGCCAGCACCACGTACTTGGCGGTGTAGGTCTTGCGCTGCTTACGCAGCCACCGGCCGGTGGTTTTGGTGGACACCCGCCACACACCGTCGCCACCCTCTTCCACCGCTGTGACAGTCGTGAGCGGAATGACCTGAGCACCTGAGGATTCGGCCAGCCCAAGGTAGTTCTTGACCAGAGTGTTCTTGGCGCCCACCCGGCATCCGGTCATACAGGAACCGCATTCGGTGCAGCCCACTCGATCGGGGCCGGCACCGCCGAAGTACGGATCGGGCACCGTGACTCCGGGGGTCTTGGTGCCGTCGGGCCCGAAGTAGACACCCACCGGCGTCGCGACGAACGTGTCGCCGGCGCCCATATCCTCGGCGACCTCTTTCATGAGCCGGTCGGCATCGGTGAAGGTGGGGTTCTGCACCACGCCGAGCATCCGCTGGGCCTGCTCGTAGTGCGGGGAGAGCTCCGCACGCCAATCGGTGATGCCCTTCCACTGTGGGTCTTTGAAGAACGGCTCCGGCGGCACGTACAGGGTGTTGGCGTAGTTCAGGGAACCGCCGCCCACCCCAGCGCCCGCCAGGATCATGCAGTTGCTCAGCAGGTGGATTCGTTGAATCCCGAAGCACTTGAACATCGGCGCCCACAGGAACTTGCGCAGATTCCAGGACGTCTCGGCGAACTCCTCGTCGGTAAATCTCCGGCCGGCCTCCAGGACGCCTACGCGATAACCCTTTTCGGTTAATCGCATGGCGGTGACGCTCCCGCCGAATCCGGATCCGACGATGAGGACATCAAAGTCTGGTTCTACTGGGACTACTGCCGGTGATGACATCGTTGGCCTACCTCCGCGTGTGCACGTTACCGACCAGTATGGAATACAACGAGGGGGGTATTGTAAATTAGGTCACCCTAAGTAGACACGCGTCTAAGAGTTGACGGTCAGCCCGACCTTCTGAAATTCCTTGAGATCGCAATATCCGGACTTCGCCATCGAACGACGCAGCCCACCAACAAGATTCAAGGTGCCGAACGGGTCGTCTGACGGGCCTGAGAGCACCTCGCTCAACGGCGGACGCTCCCCTACCGCCACCTGCAGCAGGGCGCCACGAGGCAGCGAGGGGTGCGCGGCGGCATTCGGCCAGAACCACCCGTCGCCAGCGGCCTCCTGCGCGGCCGCCAGCGGTGTACCCAGGACCACGGCGTCGGCGCCACAGGCGATGGACTTCGCAAGATCTCCCGAGGTGTGGATGTCGCCGTCGGCCAGGACGTGCACATACCGGCCGCCGGTCTCGTCGAGATACTCCCGGCGGGCGGCGGCAGCATCGGCGATGGCGGTGGCCATGGCGACGCTGATGCCCAGCACCTCCCCACTGGTCGTCGCGCCCGCGGTCTGCCCGTACCCGACGATGACACCCGCGGCACCGGTCCGCATCAGGTGCAGCGCGGTCCTGTGGTCGATCACACCGCCGGCGACAACCGGGATATCCAGTTCGGAGATAAAGGTTTTCAGGTTGAGCGGCTCACCGTCGCGGGCCACCCGCTCGGCAGAGACGATGGTGCCATGGATGACCAACAGGTCGATACCGGCGGCGATCAAGTGCGGGGTGAGCAGTTGCGCGTTCTGCGGACTCACTCGCACAGCGGTGGTCACGCCGGCCCCACGTACCTCGGAGATAGCGGCCGCCAACAGCTCGGGATCGATTGGTGCCGAATGCAATTGCTGCAACAAACGAATCGCCGCGGAAGGCTCTGGCTCCTTCTGCGCAACCTCCACCACCTCGGCGATGCGGGCCTCGACATCGGCGTGCCGGCCCCACAAACCCTCGCCGTTGATGACGCCGAGACCGCCGGCCCGGCCGAGTTCTATGGCGAAGTGCGGCGATACCAACGCGTCGGTCGGGTGTGCCACCACCGGAATCTCGAAGCGGTAAGCATCGAGCTGCCAAGCCGTCGACGCGTCCTGCGAGGAGCGGGTCCGGCGCGACGGGACGATGTTCACGTCGTCGAGTTCGTATGTGCGGCGGGCTGTTCTGCCCATGCCGATTTCAACGAGGTCACGCATTTTGGTTCCCTTCATGGCGCCGAGACGGTAAATATGCAGGCGCAATCTCGCATTCTGTCTGCATAACTACCTTCTCGGTGGAAATTGGGCCTAACGCACGTAGTAGTTGGGCGCCTCGGCCGTCATGGTGATGTCGTGCGGGTGGCTTTCCTTCAGACCCGCCGCGGTGATCTGCACGAACTGAGCGTGTTGCAGCTCTTCGATGCTCGACGCCCCGGTGTACCCCATGGCAGCCCGCAACCCGCCCGTCAGCTGGTGCATGACCGTCGACAACGGCCCCCGGAACGGGACCCGACCCTCGATGCCCTCGGGTACCAGCTTGTCCTCCGACAACACATCGTCCTGGAAGTAGCGGTCCTTCGAATAAGACTTACCGGCGGCGCCGCCCGAACCCCTACCCTGCATGGCGCCCATCGACCCCATGCCGCGGTAGCTCTTGAACTGCTTGCCGTTGACGAAGATCAGCTCACCCGGTGACTCGGCAGTACCCGCCAGCAGCGACCCGAGCATGGTCGTTGACGCACCCGCCGCCAGCGCCTTGGCGATATCGCCCGAGTACTGCATGCCGCCGTCAGCGATCACGGGAACACCGGCCGAATGGCAGACCGAGGCCGCCTCCAGGATCGCGGTGATCTGGGGCGCGCCGACACCGGCGACCACACGAGTGGTGCAGATGGAGCCCGGACCCACGCCGACCTTCACCGCATCGGCGCCTGCTTCGATGAGCGCAGCGGCGCCCGACCGGGTGGCCACATTGCCGCCGACCACGTCGACGCGCTCACCCACCTCGGCCTTGAGCTTGCCGACCATGTCGAGCACCTTGCGGTTGTGCGCGTGGGCGGTGTCCACAATGAGGACGTCAACACCGGCATCCACCAGAGCCATGGCGCGGCTCCACGAATCATCGCCCACACCGACCGCGGCGCCGACCAGGAGCCGTCCGTCGCTGTCCTTAGTGGCGTTGGGATGCTGCTCGGTCTTCGCGAAGTCCTTGACCGTGATGAGGCCGGTCAGACGGCCCTCCCCGTCGACAATCGGCAGCTTCTCGATCTTGTGGCGCCGCAGCAGCCCCAGCGCGGCGTCGGCGGTCACACCCTGGCGCGCCGTGATCAGCGGCGGCTTGGTCATAACTTCGGCGACCCGCTTGGACAGGTCCGCCTCGAACCGCATATCGCGGTTGGTGATGATGCCCACGAGTGCGCCATGCGCGCCCACAACCGGCAATCCCGAGATCCTGAACCGGGCGCACAGAGCGTCGACCTCGGCGAGGGTGTTCTCGGGCGAGCAGGTCACCGGGTTGGTGACCATGCCGGCCTCCGACCGCTTGACGGTCTCGACCTGGCCTGCCTGCGCCTCCAGGGAGAGGTTGCGGTGCAGCACGCCCATCCCGCCGGCGCGCGCCATCGCAATGGCCATCCGTGCCTCGGTCACCGTGTCCATCGCCGAACTGACGAGCGGAACGTTCAGCCTGATCCGCTTGGTCAGTTGCGATGAGGTGTCGGCGCCATTCGGCAACACGTCCGACGCGGCGGGCAGCAACAGCACATCGTCGAAGGTCAGACCGAGCATGGCAACCTTGTGCGGATCGTCGCCGCCGGTGTGGACGGACCCTGCCGCAATGGTCATTCAAGCCTCCATGCCAGATGGTGGAGTGGGAAGAAGTAGCTCCATCCTATCGGCTCCGTTCAGCTGCGATGTCCCCGGACATATGCTCGGACATGCCCACGTGAGCTGGCGCGCGAACCCGCGACTTGCGTAATGTAAGGGTGTGCGCGACCACTTTCCGCCGGGATTGCCACCGGACCCGTTCGCCGACGATCCCCACGACCCGTCGGCCGCGCTCGATGCGATCGAGCCGGGTCAGCCGCTCGATCCGCAGGAGCGGATCGCGGTCGAGGAGGATCTCGCCGATCTCGCGGTCTACGAGGCGTTGCTGGCCCACAAGGGCATCCGCGGCCTGGTGGTCTGCTGTGACGAATGCCAGCAGGACCACTATCACGACTGGGACATGCTGCGTGCCAACCTGCTGCAGCTCCTCGTCGACGGAACCGTCCGCCCGCACGAGCCAGCCTTTGACCCCGAGCCCGAAGCGTATGTGACCTGGGATTACTGCCGCGGATACGCGGACGCCTCACTCAACGAGGCCGCGACGGACCGCGACGGGTTCCGCTGATCGATTCGTTCTCGGCCTATTGGCCGGAGTGCGTACCCGATCCACGTCCCTGATTCGACGACCCACTTCCCGGGTTGGCCGGCGCCACCGGCGCCGACGTCATTGCCGGCATGTGCCGTGACGGACCGTCAGCGCCAGCACCCGCATTCCCGCCACTGCCGGGATAGCCGTGGATGTTGCCGGCCCCTGGGTTCGGCACTGGGTAATCGGGGGTACGGGTAATCGGCGACGGCGCCTGGATCGTCGTCGGCGCGGTGATCGCGGGGGTGTCTCCGATTCCGTGCTGGGTGGTGACGATGGTCACGCCTTCGGGAGTGGTTGGGACAGTGATAACGGGCACCGTCGAGAGCGGTGTGGTGCCGATGGTCGACCCCGACACCGAAGTTGATGCGCCGGGCGTCGAGGGCGCCGTCGTCGTCACCGTCGGAGCGCTGGAAGACGCCGACGCCGAAGTCGACGGTGTTGACGTTGCCGACGACGCGGTGGACGGAGTCGACGACCCGGTTGACGTTGCCGACGATGGGGTCGATGTCGATGTGGGCGTCGATTCGGAACTGGACGTGCTCGTCGACGTGGACGTGGAGCTCGTGGTTTCTGTCGGCGACATGGTCGACGTGGTCGACGTCTCAGACGTGGTGGTCGCCGTCGACGTGGTCGTGGTCCAGCTCGTGGTGGCCTGAATCACCGGCGGCGACAGCATGATCCGTGGTGTCTCGGTCACCATCGCCGGCGGCACCGTCGCCACCGGGTCCTTGGCATCGATCCTGACCTCTGCTCGCTGCACCCGACTGGCCAATTCGGCCTTCTGCTGAGCGTCGCCGACCTCGTTGACGCGCGCGGCAGCCACCCCGAGCTGCTGCTGCGCCCCCTCCCAATCACCCTGGGAAATAAGCTTTTCCACCTGAGCTAGTTCGGTTTGCGCCGACAACACCACGGGATCGGTACGCACCGTCGGGCCCGCGCCGAACAGCGAGGTACGCAGCCCGTACAGCGCATCACCGGGATGCGATTGGTACACGGCCGCACCGAATCCGCCGAACAGCAGTGTCACGGCGGCGGCCGAACCCACCGCGGTGGCCAGCAGCCTCGAACGGCCACCGCGTTCACGCAGTGCGTTACGGGCCTGCCCAAGTGTGGGTTTCGCCGGCATCGGGTCACGCCCGACATCCTCACGCCACGCCGCCAGCATCATGGCGACGGCGTACTCATCGGAATCAGAGGTGGCCACCGGCAGATCGGCCGCAATGGCATCGATCATCCGGTTGGTGCGCCGCAGCGCCGCCAGGTCCTCGGGCCCCTCATTGCCCTGCCCGCCTTGCCCGCCGCCGGGGAACCATCCGCGTCCATCAGCCACGGTGATCACCTGCCCGGGTCATTTCGCCCTTGAGTCTCTGCAGCGCCCTGTGCTGCGCCACCCGCACCGCCCCCGCGCTACTGCCGACCGCGTCGGCGGTCTCCTCCGCCGACAGACCGACGACGACACGCAAGATCAGGATCTCGCGCTGCTTCTCGGGTAGCACCTCCAACAAGGCCTGCATCCGTCGCGAGGATTCGGAGTTCAATGCCTCCTGCTCGGGCCCCGCATCGCGGTCGAACTGCTCGGGAAGGGTTTCAGCCGGGTCGGACTTGTCACGGGCCATCGCTCGGTGCGCATCGGCCACCTTGTGCGCGGCGATGCCGTACACAAATGCCAGGAACGGTCGTCCCTGATCCTTGTAGCGAGGCAGCGCTGCGATCACCGCGAGACACACCTCCTGCGCAACGTCGTCTGCGGAGAGACCACTTCTTTCCGCCGCGCCAACCCGTGCGCGGCAATAGCGCACTACGACCGGCCGGATGGCACTCAGTACCTCGGAAAGCGCCTCGCGATTGCCTTTGACGGCAGCAGCAACGACATCGTCGAGCCCGCTCTCCGTACTTGTCATCGACTGCGCATTCCCCAGCGTTACGTGTGGTGCACCGTGGTGGTGCTGTCACCAAGGACAATAGCGTTGGACGCCAAGGGGCAGCACATTTAGTCCACCACCTCGGTACGCCATCGCCCGCCCGCGCGCACGATCCACACGGCGCATTCACGGCGAATAGCAATGAGGTCCTCGCGGCGTTGCCCGCCCCCCTCGGATGAGGACAGACCCGCCAACATCGCCGCCAGCGCCCACCGCAACGGCACCAGGCCATTTGTGGTCGCGGCTTCCAATCCGCGTGCTGCGACGGCCGCAGACTCGGCGAACTGGCCGGCACTGCTGAGCGCCGCGGCGAGCACCATTGCGGTCTTGACCTGGTGTCTTACCGAAGGAACATCCGCCACGAGCTGCTCGGCCGTGCGCGCGTACCGAAGCGATCGCGGGCCTTCGCCGGAGACCATTGCCAGCTCAGCGTGCACCCAGGCCAGCCGCAACGGCAGGCGCCACGGCCAACGAGTGTCGCCATGGGCGGACATTGACTCCGCCTGCTCCAGTAACGCATGAGCAAGAGGAAACCGCGCCAGCCCCAACGCATCGGCGGCCAACCCGATGAGCGCATCGGCACGCGCTTCCGCATCCGCACCTGCCACCGCCAGCGCTCGACCGTCCAGGCCGCGGGCATGCACATGCCAGCCCAGTTGGCGCACGAGCGATGCGCGTGCGCTCAGCGCCAGAGACACCAATCGATCCGGCGGACCGCTCACAAGGGCATCCAGCTCTGCGTGCGCCGCTGCGTAGCGCCCAGCGCCCCCTAATGCCACCCCGCGCAGCCAGGCATCCTCACGTGTCGAGGCAGGCGAAAGAGGCCAGGTAGCTGGACGCGGCCCGAAGGCGGCATCGGCCAGCAGGGCCGGCGCGAAGGTTCGGGAAGTCACCATGGAAGCGGTCACGGTACCAATTTCCCCAAATATGGCGTTAACAGTTGATGCACCAGATGTTAAATCGACGTCAACGAGTGACGTAAACGGTTATCCAACGCAGCATTAAGAAAACGGAAAGCCCACGGCCAAAACCCGCTGACCACACAGGTGAGCGAGCGTTAAGTACCAGCTGAGAGCAAAGACGATGAACGTGATGTTAATTCTGGACCAGATGGTGTGATGTTGCCATGATCATCGCCTATTGACTGGATTTCAGCCGCGCACCTACTTTATGTACACCGCTTGTCATCGGCGACACGTCTGGTGCACTTCACTCACGCGCAGGTCGACTGCGCGCGCAGCGAGAGGGTTAACCACATGCCGCAGCCACAGCAATTGCCAGGGCCCAACGCAGATATTTGGGATTGGCAGATGAAGGGTACGTGCCGAGGAGTCGATTCGTCGGTCTTCTTCCACCCCGACGGTGAACGCGGCCGGGCTCGCGCACAGCGCGAGATGAAGGCCAAGGAGATGTGCCGGGCATGCCCGGTGCTGGTGCAGTGCCGGGCACATGCGCTGGGCGTCGGCGAACCCTACGGGATCTGGGGTGGACTCTCCGAGTCCGAGCGCGAGCTGATCCTGCGCCGCGGGGTACGTCGCACCGCGTAATACATACAGCTGCGTTGGGCCCCCGCAACCAGATGGTGGCGGGGGCCCAACGTTGCGGCGGTCTACCTGGCGGAGCTCGCCGGCTGGTCGTCAACCTTCCAATTGAAAAAGATCTGAGTTCCCTGCACGTCGGTTGCCGTGACGGTGACACCGATCGTCTTGCCCTCGCCATCGACGACCTCGCACCGCTGCGTGGCGCCTTTCTCACCCTTCAGCGCCCCGTCACATGTGGCGCTAGTGAGCGTCACCCCGGTCTTCTCCTTGATTCCGTCCTTGAGCCCCGCCTCCAGCTTCGTCTTGGCGAGTTCGGGTGATGACGATCCCAGGCTGAAGGGCGCCTCACAGCCCGAGAGCACCAATCCCACGACGACGAGAACCGCCGTGCGCGATCTGTAAGTGCTCATGCGCCTAGTAAACCTCCGTCGGAGCAGAGTGGCTATGTGCGCGGCGCGTCGGTCTCAGGACCCCATCGGCTAGCGGTCAAACAAGTGCGTCAGCTCGTCGCGCTTGCTTGAGAGTTCGTTCTCGATGTAGATGGCGTTTACGAGAGAGAGCGCCAGTACAACGACTGCGATGCCGCGGACCCACGTCGCAGCACGCAAGAAGAATGCAACCGCTGTGCCAGCTGCCACGACGGCAACTCCGGTCCATACCGGTCCTGAGCCCGTGATGAGACTGACTGACTGCATCGACATCACAAGCCCGATGCCGACAAGCACACAGACGCCGATCGCAACCGCCGTCTTCCTGCTGATGTTCGACTTGTCCGTTTCAAGATGGGACCCAGACAGGCCCGCTGGCCCTACCGGCCCGCTCCATACGCTGCCGTCCCAGTAGATCCGTCTCGCAGGGTCCGATGGGTCGGGGTACCAACCTGGTGCGGGCGAAGGCGTCGTCACAGCGACGGACGTTATCAGCGAATCCACAGGCCAACAGCAGCTTTACAACAACCGATGTCGGTGGACCCGAGTGGAGCACCGTGGTATCGCCGCTCACCAGTCTGTGAGAACGAAAACACCCCCGGCCTGGACAGACCGGGGGTGTTTCCTTAGTGCCTAGTGGGCGTGACCGTGATGGCCGTGCCCGTGGCCGGCTTCCACGGCTGGCTTTTCCACGATTGCCGTCTCCGTCGTCAAAATCATGCGTGCGGCCGACGCCGCATTGATGACGGCCGAGCGGGTCACCTTCACGGGGTCGATGACGCCTTGGGCGATCAAATCCCCATACTCGAGGGTCGCCGCGTTGAAGCCGTGCCCGGCATCCAGCTCGGCGACCTTGCTCACCACGACGGCTCCGTCCAGCCCGGCATTGGCGGCGATCCAGAACAACGGCGCCGACAGCGCAGTCTCGAACACATCGACGCCCTTAGCCTCGTCGCCCTTAAGCTCGACACGCAAGCCGTCAAGCGCCGAACGAGCCTGCACGAGGGCGCTACCGCCACCGGCGACGATGCCCTCCTCAACGGCCGCCTTGGCCGCCGACACGGCGTCCTCGACGCGGTGCTTGCGCTCCTTGAGCGCGGTGTCGGTGGCAGCGCCAACCTTGATGACGGCAACGCCACCGGCCAGCTTGGCGAGCCGCTCCTGCAGCTTCTCGCGGTCCCAGTCCGAGTCGGTGGTTTCGATCTCAGCCTTCAGCTGTGCAACGCGCGCCGTGATGGCTTCCTCGGAGCCGCCACCCTCGACGATGACGGTCTCGTCCTTGCTCACCACGATGCGGCGGGCAGAGCCGAGCACCTCGATGCCCACCTCGCGCAGCGACAGACCCACATCGGGGTTGACCACCTGCGCATTGGTGACGATCGCCAGGTCCTCGAGGAACGCCTTGCGGCGGTCACCGAAGAATGGCGCCTTGACCGCGACAGCCTTGAGAGTCTTGCGGATCGCATTGACGACCAAGGTGGAGAGCGGCTCGCCATCCACGTCCTCGGCCACGATCAGCAGCGGCTTGCCCTCCTTGGCTACCAGCTCCAGTAGCGGCAGCAGGTCGGGCAGCGAGCTGATCTTGTCGCGGTGCAGCAGCACCAGCGCGTCTTCCAGGATCGCCTTCTGATCATCGAAGTCGGTCACGAAGTACTGCGACAAGTAGCCCTTGTCGAACTGCACGCCGTCGGTGATGACGAGCTCGGTGTTGATGGACGAGGATTCCTCGACGCTGACCACACCGTCTTTGCCGATCTTCGTCATGGCCTCACCGACCAGCTCGCCAATCTCGGGGTCCCGTGAGGAGACCGTGGCCACCTGGGCGATGGCGTGCTCGCCGGACACCGGGGCAGCCACTGCGAGCAGTCGCTCGGACACCGCATCTGCGGCACGGGCGATGCCGGCGCCGAGCGCAATCGGGTTGGCACCTGCGGCGACGTTGCGCAGGCCGGCGCTAACCAGCGCCTGCGCGAGCACGGTGGCGGTGGTGGTGCCGTCACCGGCGACGTCGTTGGTCTTGGTGGCCACCGACTTGACGAGCTGAGCACCCAGGTTCTCGAACGGGTCTTCCAAATCGATATCGCGGGCAATGGTGACGCCGTCATTTGTCACGGTGGGGCCGCCGAAGGCCTTGGCTAGTACCACGTTCCGTCCGCGAGGACCGAGCGTGATCTTGACCGCATCGGTCAGTTTGTTCACCCCGGCCTCCAGGGAGCGGCGCGCGTTCTCGTTGAATTCGATCAGCTTGCTCATGTGTTCTCTCTATTCAGCGCCGAGGATGCGGTCGGTACAGATTCCGGTTCGATATTCGAACCTCTTGTCTGTACCTCTGCGTCATCGCGGACAGGAAGGGGGGCAAAACGCATGCCGCCCCGGAAGACGCCTGCGATGCAGGTCGTTTCCGGGGCGGTCACACAGTGCTACTTGCTAACGACAGCCAGCACGTCGCGAGCCGACAGGATCAAGTACTCCTCGCCGTTGTACTTGATCTCGGTGCCGCCGTACTTGCTGTAAATGACGACATCGCCCTCGGACACGTCCAGGGGGATCCGCTTGTCGCCATCCTCATCCCAGCGGCCGGGGCCAACTGCGACGACGGTGCCTTCTTGCGGCTTCTCCTTGGCGGTGTCCGGGATGACCAGACCGGAAGCGGTCGTGGTCTCGGCCTCATTGGCCTGCACGAGGATCTTGTCCTCGAGTGGCTTGATGTTCACGGCCACAGTGATCCCTTTCCCTCTCAGGGTGGCTCGGTGGGCCTGATGCCCACGAGCCCGGATTGTCAATGAATACTTCGGCGGCCGGATGAGTGCCGCGCCGTCGCCGCGGGTGCCGACACGACGTCAACCGATCGCCATCTAGCACTCTATACATGAGAGTGCTAGCGCTCAAGGCTGGGTTATCACCTAACCGCCCAGCGTGCCCGGATCCATGAGCAGATGAGCCGATACATCGCCGATCATCTCGACATCTACCCGGCGCGAGCTGAAATACCAGCCCTGCTCATCGCGGCCGAACGTGTCCAGATATCGGCCAACGACAATCGGCTGCAGCGGCAGCTGATCGGTGGCCTGGACCACGCAAAACGTGGACCGGGCGGCCGCGCCGTCCGCGTGGATCTCGACGATCGGGTTGAGGACCAGATGCCGGGTGCGCGGAGTGCCACCCGTTTCCCGGTAGCGGCGGGTCGTGGTGAAGAAGAGTTTGGTGATGGCCGAGGCGCCGGACACGCTCCCCTGTTCCCCACCGAATGTGCCGCGGCCAAGGAGTTCCCCAACCCGGTCGAAATCACCCTCGTCCATCAGCTCGGCGTACCGGTACAGGAGTTCGGTGATGGCAAGCCGGTCGGCCACGCCGTCCCGGTGGCCGGTCACCAAACCTGGCCCTTTACGACGGGGAGTCCGGGGTCCGCGGCAGCCTGCAACGAGGACGGCTGCGCGCCCGCGGCCACCAGGTGCGCCGCAAAGGAGGCGATCATCGCGCCGTTGTCGGTGCACAGCCGCAGCGGCGGCACCCGAAGCGTCACGCCGGCGTCGGCACACCGCTGCTCGGCGAGTTCGCGCACCCGCGAGTTGGCCGCTACCCCACCGGCGATCAGCAGTGTCGACACACCCAGATCCGTCGCCGCACGTACCGCCTTCATGGTCAGCACATCGGCCGCCGCCTCCTGAAAGCCCGCGGCCACATCGGCAGGAACGAAATCGGGGTGTTTTTCGACGTAGCGCGCGACGGCCGTCTTGAGCCCCGAGAAGCTGAAACTGTGCCTGTCGTCGCGCGGCCCCGTCATACCGCGCGGAAACTTTACCGCCGACGAATCTCCTTGCCGCGCAAGCTCGTCAAGCACCTTGCCGCCCGGGTATCCCAGCCCCAGCAGCCGTGCCACCTTGTCGTAGGCCTCACCGGCGGCATCGTCGACGGTGGCACCGAGCTCCTCGATGGGCTCGGCCAGCGACCGCACGTGTAGCAGGCTGGTGTGTCCGCCGGATACCAGCAGCGCCACGCATTCGGGCAGCGGTCCGTTCTCATAGACATCGGCGGCGATATGCCCGCCCAGGTGGTTTACCCCGTAGAACGGCAGGCCCCAAGCCAGCGCCAGCCCCTTGGCGGCCGAGACCCCGACGAGGAGCGCACCCGCCAACCCCGGGCCGATGGTCGCGGCGATCACGTCGGGCTTTTGCACACCCGCGATGTCCAGCGCACGCCGCGCGGTGGAGCCCAGCGCCTCCAGATGGGCGCGGGACGCGATCTCGGGCACTACCCCGCCGAAACGTGCGTGCTCGTCGACGCTGGAGGCCACCTCATCGGCCAACAGCACCACTGACCCGTCCGGGGTCAGCTCGGCGATACCCACTCCGGTTTCGTCGCAGGAACTTTCGATGGCGAGGATGACTGTCATGGCGCGCTCAGCCTAAGCCTGCGGGACGTCTCATGGTGAAGGCGTCGGCGCCGCTGCCCGGGTAGTACCGCTTGCGCACACCGACGGTCTCGAATCCGGTACCGCGATACAAGGCGAGCGCAGCCTCGTTATCGGTGCGTACCTCCAGGAAGACAGGCCCCGGATCCCCGTCTGCATGCGCCAATAGGGCGTCGAGAAGCCGCTTCCCGATGCCCTGTTTCTGGTACGTGGGATCCATCCCGATGGTGTGAATCTCATACTCCGGTTCATCATGACCCAACCGGGAGATGCCGCCGTATCCGACAAGCGTGCGTCCGTCCCTGGCCGCCAGATAGTGAACGTGCGAGGATGCCAGCTCTTCACGGAAGGCCGACTCGGGCCACGGATCATCGCCCGCGAATAGGACCGCCTCAAGCTCGGCGCACCGACGAACATCGCGCCGACGCAACGGTCCGATCTGGATCCGCATCGGCATGCTCATTGACGCAGTTCTTTGGCGTCGGGTCGACGCAGATACAGCGGCGTCAGGGCTCCCGGCGGTTCGTCCCAATTGGCCGCAAGAACCAGCCGGGACGGCGAAGGATACTGACGGTCTAGCGCCGGGAGATCGAAAAGCGCTGTGTGGTCTAGGGATCCGGCCACATGGGTGTAGCCCTGTAAAGGCACGTCCGCGGGTGCATCGACTCCGGGGCCGCTCGTGCGTGTCCCGTCACGGTATCCGGCCCAGTAGACCTCGCGTCGGCGCGCGTCGGTGACGACGAGGACGCTGCCGGTGGTGCCGCAGCCGATGGCGTCGAGGGTGCACACCGGATACACCGGAATGTCCAGTGCCAGGCCCATAGCCGCCGCGGTCGCCATGCCCACGCGCAATCCCGTGAACGGACCCGGACCGCAGCCGACCACGATCGCCTCGAGCTCATCGACCGCAACGCCGGCTTCGGCGCATGCCGCCCCGATGTTCGGTGTCAATGCCTCGGCATGCCCCTTGGCGCCCATGGTGATTCGTTCGGACAGGGTCTGCACCGAGGAGTCCGCCGCTCGCCGCACGAGCCCTGCCGTAATGGCGGGGGTGGCGGTGTCCAGCGCGAGGATCAGCGATGAGCCGTTTACGTGAGGAGCTTCAGCTGGGGTCACGACTCACGGCTCCAATGCCAGGTTGCGGTGCGTTCATCGGAGTCGATGGCGCGTTCCAGTCGGATGTCCAGATGGTGTTCCGACAGCCGCTCGGCCAGCCCCTCTCCCCATTCGACGACGACCACCGAATCATCCAGATCGGTGTCCAGGTCCAGCGAGTCGAGTTCGCCGAGCAGATCGGCACCCCGATGTGCCAGCAGTCGATAGACATCCACATGCACCAAGGCCGGCGTTCCCGGTCGCCGCGCCTCATGCACGCGAGCGAGCACGTACGACGGCGAGGTGATGGGACCGTCAACATCCATGCCGTGCGCAATCCCCTTGGTCAACGCGGTCTTTCCCGCGCCGAGCGGCCCGCCCAGCACGACGACATCACCGGCGGAGAGGCCACGCCCGATCCGCTCACCGAAGTCCAGCGTGTCCTGCAGCGTCGGCAGTGCGACGCGTCCCGACTCATCGATCACAGTCCGGTCCGATCACGCAGTCTCTGCTTGATCGCAGCGAAAAGTGTTGGGGTGGAATGCATGACAAGCCTGTCGATACCGTCGTTCACGATGCCGGGATGCTCCAGCTGTACCAGATGCCCCGATTCGCGCACCAGGATCAGCTCGCACAGCTCACTTGTTCCCAATTGCGCTGCCATAGACTCCGATTCGGTATGCGGGGTGAGCATGTCCGAATCGCCGCACACCACCAAATTCGGCAGCGGCGCGATGGTCGGCAGCGCCGCGGTCTCATCGTGCTGTTCCAGTGCCCGCAGGAAATCCACGATGGTGGTGACAGGGGTTTGATGAATCATCCGCTCACTGAACTTCACCAGCGTCGGGCTCACCCGCTGCCCGCCGTACGACGCGGCCTGCAGCACCGGGCCGACTAGTGATTTCACCGCGCCGCGGCCATGGTGCGCGGGACCTGGCGCGTAATGCACTGCCGTCCGTAGGACACGCAGCGCCGGATTGCGCAACCCCTCACCAATCGCGGTCTGCGAAAGCCCTTCGGCAGCACTGGCAATCAAGCCAACACCGACAATCTTGCGACCGTATTGCTCGGGGTAGCGCCCGGCATGAGCGAGGATGGTCATACCGCCCATCGAGTGCCCCACCAGCACCACGTTGCCCCGCGGCACCAGCACACGCAGGACCGTTTCGAGGTCGTCACCAAGCTGGCGAATGGTGCACGACTCGGGGGTCGGCAGGCCCGAGCGCCCATGTCCGCGTTGGTCATAGAAGACCATGCGGACCTTGTCACCCCAGCGGCTCGCAAGTTCGCGTCGCTGGAAATGAAAGGACTCCATCTGCAGACAGAAGCCATGCACGAACACGACGGTCAACGGTGCATTCGCCGGACCTACCTCGCGGACTGCAAGCGGCACACCGTCATCGGTCATCACGATGCTTCCGCGGTCGGTCTCCAGCAGGTCGAAGTTCTCGTGGCGGTAGGGGTCGTCGAACTTACGCCGCCCGATCGAGCGAGCGGTACCGACACCGGCCACCGTCACCACGGCACCCAGCCCCGCAACGCCGGCCAACCAGGCGTTCGCCTTATTGCTCAACGGCCCTGGAATCCCGGTACGTCCGCACGACTCTCCCCCGTGGGCCCGTGACTACTTCGTAGGCGATGGTGTCAAGCAGTTCTGCCCAGTCCTGCGCGGTGGGCTCTCCTGCCGTACCCGGCCCGAACAATGTCGCGACATCACCGGGCTTCACCCCCGCCTCGTTGTCACCCACATCGACCACGAACTGGTCCATACAGACGCGACCCACATTCGCGTAGCGGCGCCCACCGATGGCCACCTCGAAACGGTTGCCCAACCCGCGGGTCACACCATCGGCATAGCCGATTCCGATGAGTGCCGCGTTGGTGTCGCGCGCCGCCGTCCATACGTGACCGTAGGACACGCCCTCACCGGCCCGTACAGGCTTCACCGTGGACACCGCACAGGTCACCGACATCGCGGGGATCAAACCAAAGGATCCATCGCCCGGGCCGGATGCCGCCGACTTCGCGACTCCAGCGGGCATCGGGTTGATGCCGTACACCGCGATTCCCGGACGCACCATGTCATATCGGACATCGGGACGGGTCAACGTGGCCGCCGAATTCGACAGGTGCGCCAGCTCGTAACGCAATCCCAGGCTGCGTGCCAGTGCAAGCGCCTCGTCGAAGCGACCAATCTGCATATCGATGGTCGGATTGCCAGGCTGATCGGCGTAGGCAAAATGAGACATGATGCCGCGCAAGCGGATCGACTGCTCGGCCTGCGCCTTGGCCACCGCCTCGAACAGGTCGCGGGTGAACTCGGCGGGTACCCCATTGCGATTGAGCCCGGTATCCACCTTCACGGTCGCTATCGCCTGGCGCCCCGTGGATTGCGCCGCATCGAGCAGCTCACCGAGCTGCTCGAGGGAAGAGACGGCAATCTCGACATTCGCATTGAGCGCGGCGGCATAGTCGGCACCCGGCGCGTGCAGCCAGGCGAGCAGCGGTGCATCGACACCCCCGGCGCGAACCTGCAGTGCCTCACTGATGGTGGCGACACCGAGCTCGTCGGCTCCCGAGGCAAGGGCAGTGCGCGCAGCCTGCACAGCACCGTGCCCGTAACCGTCGGCCTTGACGACCACCATGAGCCGCGCCGCACCTGCATGCTCGCGGAGCAATCGGACGTTATGTGCGATGGCGCCGAGATCGATGACGGCCTGGGCCGTGGTCTCCCCCGTGTTCGGCGGGAAACCGGCTGCAGTCGGTGTGGTCTTCGGAGTGGTCGTCACCGGCTCCATTGTCCCATTCTCCCACTAATGCGCGAACGGCTGCACCGCGTCGAAGTGACCCTTCGGTTTCAGCTCGTCGAGACCCTTCAGAACGGTGATCATGTCGTCACGCAACGCCCGAGCCAAGTCACGCGAGAAGCCCTCACGCACCACCACCCGCAGCACCGCGACGTCGGTGACGTCAGCGGGCATGGTGTAGGCCGGTACCTGCCAGCCGAAGGCCCGTAGCGAATGTGAAACGTCGAACTCGGTGTAGGGGCGCTTGCCCTTGAGCCGGAACGACAACACCGGGATCGCTGAGCCATCCGTGATCACCTCGAAATGCTCGCTCTTGCTCAGCTCATCGGCGAACCAGCGCGCGGTATCGGACAATGCGCGCATCACCTGCCTGTATCCGCCCCGTCCCAACCGCAGGAAGTTGTAGTACTGCCCCACCACCTGGTTACCCGCCCGGGAGAAGTTCAGGGTGAAAGTCGGCATGTCACCGCCCAGGTAGTTGACCCGGAACACCAGATCTTCAGGCAGGTGTTCCTTGCTGCGCCACACCACGAACCCGATTCCGGGATAAGTCAGGCCGTACTTGTGCCCGCTGACGTTGATCGACACCACCCGGGGCAGCCGGAAGTCCCAACGCAGGTCAGGGTGCAGGAACGGTACGACGAAGCCGCCACTGGCGGCGTCGACATGCACCGGAACGTCGGGCTTGCCAGGCGTGGCCGCCAGCTTGTCCAGCACGGCGCAGATCTCGGCGATCGGCTCCAGCTCACCAGTGAACGTGGTGCCCAGGATGCCGACGACCCCGATGGTGTCTTCGTCCACTGCGGCAAGTACCTGTTCGGGGGTGATGACATACCGTCCTTCTGCCATCGGCAGGTAGCGCGGCTCGACATCGAAATACCGGCAGAACTTCTCCCACACCACCTGCACGTTGGAACCCATCACGAGGTTGGGTGTGCGTCCCTTCCAGCCGTCACCCACCTTGGCCCGCCAGCGCCACTTGAGGGCCAGCCCGGCGAGCATCACCGCCTCGCTCGATCCGATGGTCGATACCCCGACAGCCGACGACGGGTCGTCGGGGGACAGATCGTCGGCGTGGAACAGGTCGGCCACCATGGCCACGCAGCGCGACTCGATTGCGGCGGTTGCCGGATACTCGTCCTTGTCGATCATGTTCTTGTCGAACGTCTCGGCCATCAGCTTCTCGGCCTCGGGGTCCATCCACGTGGTCACGAAGGTGGCCAGGTTCAGCCGCGAACTGCCGTCAAGCATCAGCTCGTCGTGAATGAACCGGTAGGCGGCCTGCGGATCCATCGGCTCGTCGGGCAGGCGCAGGGCCGGGATGGGTGCCGTCGACAATCTGCCGGTGTAGGCCGGACTGAACGACGAGGCATTTATTTTTCCGGCGTGTGCCGAAAGACGGAACTGATCGCTGGGGTTCG
The DNA here is from genome assembly GCA_050701835.1 of Mycobacterium sp. Taxonomy (GTDB): domain Bacteria; phylum Actinomycetota; class Actinomycetes; order Mycobacteriales; family Mycobacteriaceae; genus Mycobacterium. The sequence continues at coordinate 376,196 of JBOGDC010000035.1, forward strand.
ACATGCGTCAATTCTCACCCTATTTCGGCGACCGCCCAACGCAGATGGCCAAGAAGACGGGAAGCTGAAATCGGGGCGACGCCCGGACCCGGATCTGCCGCAGCGGCGGAGGCCGCGCGCGCATGCAGATACGCCCCCATCGCTGCGGCCTTGGCTGCCGGAATTCCAGCGGCCAGCAGGGCACCGATGACCCCGGACAGCACATCGCCCGAACCCGCCGTCGAGGCCCACGATCCGTGCGCCCGGTTCACATACGTCGGCCCCGCCGGCTGGGCGATGACGGTGACATTGCCCTTGAGGAGCACCGTCGCGTTGAGCCGGGACGCCAACGACCGGGCGGCGCCGATACGGTCGGGGCCGGGCGGTGTGCCCGCCAATCGCTTGAATTCGCCCGCGTGCGGGGTCAATACCGTCGGCGCTTCGCGCGATGCCACGAGGGCGGCCAGATCGGGCCGCTCGGCCAGGATCGTCAGGGCGTCGGCATCTACAAGGACGGGGAGTGCGGTCGACAGCACCCGCTGCAGGGTTTGTGCCTCGCGTTCACCCGTGCCGTAGCCGGGGCCGATCACCCAGGCCTGCACCCGGCCCGCGGCCAGCTCGGTCTGCGTGGCAATTGCCTCCGGCCAGTGCGAAACCACCTCGGCGGCGGCCGTTCCGGCGTAGCGCACCATCCCTGATGTCGCGGCCACCGCCGCACCGGTGCACAGGATGGCGGCTCCGGGATAGGTTGCCGATCCTGCCAGCACACCTGTGACACCCTGTGTGTACTTGTCATCGGCCGGTCCGGGAATGGGCCATGCGGCAGCGACATCCTCGGTGTCGAGCTCGCAGATATCGGATACGGGTAAATCGAGACCGATGTCGATCAGCGCGACCTCACCGCAGTCGCCAAGGGCGTGAACGGGTTTGTAGCCGCCGAATGTCACGGTCATCGCGGCCCGAAAGGCCGGGCCCGAAACTGCCCCGGTATGTACATCGACCCCGCTGGGGATGTCCACCGCAATAACCGGAATACCCTCGGCGGTAACCCATTCGGCAATCTCAGCGGCACCCGGCCGCAGCGGACCGGTGCCGGAGATCCCGATGACGCCGTCGAGCACCAGGTCGGCGTCCTCGGGCACCGCGGACACCACCCGCCCGCCAGCCTTACGAAAGGCCGCGAGACCCTGCCGGTGAGCACGGTCGGGGTTCAGCAGGACCGCCGTGACATGCACGCCGCGGCGGCGCAGGAATGCCAACGCCCACAGGGCATCTCCCCCGTTGTCCCCGGACCCTACGATCGCGCACACACTGCGCCCGGCTACGACTGCTGCCCGCCGGGATAGCTCACCGGCGACGATCGCGGCGAGGCCATATGCCGCGCGCCGCATCAACGCACCCTCGGGCACGGCGGCCAGCAGCGGCGCCTCCGCCTCCCGGATCTGTTCCGCGCTGTAGTAGTGCTTCACAAGCTGTGGGCTCCCCTCGCTCCCCCGTCTATATCATCGAGGAACTGGTGGGTGACATCGGAAATCCGTTCCGGGAATTCGCCGTTCAGCGCATGCGAAGCGTCGCCCCACACCTCAACCCTCGCATGCGGCAGTAACCCTCGCGCCCGCGCAGCGGCACGGCTGGGTCGGTGAACGATGCTGCGTCCGGCGATCACCGCAAGCACCGGCATCTGCAGACCCCGTAGCTGCTCACTCTCAAACGGACGCGGAATCGGCAGATACATCAGGAAATCCCGCATCCCGGAGGAAATCAGCGCGGCTTCGGGTACGGATTCGTCCACCGGCACACCGCCGGATATCCAGCTCAACAAGCGATTGCGGATCCACTGCGGCGTACCGGGAATGATCGAGCCGAGCGATACCACGATCATCTTCCACGTGACGGGCGCGAACGTCATCGCCGGATCCAGCAGGGTCACCGAAGCGATTCGGCCCGGGTGGCGGACGGCATGGTTCACGGCATTCCAACCACCGATCGACAGGCCCAGCATGTGTACGCGATCGAGTTCGAGACCGTCGAGCGCGTCCTCAAGCCAGGCGGCCTGATCCTCAGCACCGGCGATCACCTTGTGCTGCACGCTCATCCCGGCCTCCCCAAGCAGATCCAAGCTATAGACGCTACGCCGAGCTATCAGCGATGCCAGGTTGGCGCGCCACATGGGAGTGGATGCGTTACGGCCCGGAAGCAACACCATCGGAGTACCGGGCGCTGAGCCGAATCTGTATGCCCGCACCATGCCGAACCGTGTGTGGACGTCCGTACTGGAGACCGGTACAGGCAGGTCTTGCATCCCGCGCACGTACGCCTGAACAAACCTTCCGAACGCCGCCTCGTCGGTGAAATGCCCCAGCCTCAGGGCGCCCCAACGTTTTCCGACACGACACTCGGGGACCGCGACGTTCGGCACAGCGAAACGCTATTCGACGGTTACCGACTTGGCCAGGTTTCGTGGCTTGTCCACATCGTATCCGCGGGCCTGCGCGACGGACGCGGCGAAAACCTGCATCGGAATCGTCGACAGCAGCGGTTGGTACAACGTCGAAACGGCCGGAATCTCGATGAGATGGTCGGCATACGGCCGAATCGTCTCATCGCCCTCTTCGGCAATGACGATCGTCCGCGCCCCGCGGGCCTGAATCTCGCGAATGTTGCTGAGCAGCTTCGAATGCAACACCGCCATGCCCTTGGGCGACGGCATGACCACGATGACCGGTAACCCTTCTTCGATCAACGCGATCGGGCCGTGCTTGAGCTCACCGGCCGCGAAGCCCTCGGCGTGCATGTACGCCAATTCCTTGAGCTTCAGCGCGCCTTCCAAGGCGACCGGGTACCCGACATGGCGCCCCAGGAACAGGATGCTCGAAGACTGTGCGTACTGCCGGGCGAGCTCGGCGACCGGCCCCATCGCGTCAATGACCCGCTGGATCATCTCCGGCATGGCCTCCAACTCGCGGTACTCACGAGCCACCTCGTCGGGGTACTTGGTGCCGCGCGCCTGAGCGAGCGCAAGGCCCACAAGGTAATTGGCCGTCACCTGGGCGAGGAAGGTTTTGGTGGCCGCGACACCGATCTCCGGCCCGGCCCGCGTGTACAGAACCGCGTCACACTCGCGCGGAATCTGCGAGCCATTGGTGTTACACACCGCCAGTACCTTGGCCTTCTGCTCCTTGGCGTGGCGCACGGCCTCCAGCGTGTCGGCGGTCTCTCCCGACTGGGAGATCGCGACAACGAGTGTGCTGCGGTCCAAAACCGGATCGCGGTAACGGAATTCACTGGCCAGTTCGATTTCAACAGGCAGCCGAGTCCAGTGCTCGATGGCGTACTTGGCCAGCAGGCCCGAGTGAAATGCCGAACCGCAGGCCACCACGAACACCTTGTCGATATCGCGCAGCTCCTGGTCGGACATGCGCTGCTCATCGAGGATCACGCGGCCCAGGTCGAAATGCCCCAGCAAGGTGTCGGATACCGCCGTCGGCTGCTCGGCGATCTCCTTGAGCATGAAGTACTCATAGCCGCCCTTCTCGGCGGCTGACAGGTCCCAGTCGATCTTGAAGACCCGCGCGTTGTCGGCGTCGTCATTGCCGGCGAAGTCCGTGATCTGGTATCCGTCGGCGGTGATGATCACGGCCTGGTCCTGTCCCAATTCGACAGCATCCCTGGTGTATTCGATGAACGCCGCAACATCGGAGCCAAGGAACATCTCACCGTCGCCAATACCGACAACCAACGGCGTCGAGCGCCGTGCGGCAACGATGGTGCCCGGATCATCGGCGTGGGAGAACAGGAGGGTGAAGTGGCCTTCCAGGCGTCGCAGAACGGCCAGCACGGAGGCGACGAAGTCGCCGGCGGTGTCCCCTGATTCGTATTGGCGCGCCACCAGGTGCACGGTTACTTCGGTATCGGTGTCACTCGCGAGTTCAACACCGGCGGCCTCCAGCTCGGCGCGCAGCACCGTGAAGTTCTCGATGATGCCGTTGTGGACCACCGCGACCTTGCCGGACGCATCACGGTGCGGGTGGGCGTTGCGGTCGGTGGGAGCACCGTGCGTGGCCCAGCGGGTGTGCCCCATCCCCGTCGTGGCGGCGAAGGATTCGCCGGATTCTGCGATCGCCGACTCCAGATTGGCCAGTCGGCCCGCTCGCCGCTCCACCAGGAGCGTGCCGTTGCCGTCGGCCAGCGCCACCCCGGAGGAGTCATAGCCCCGGTACTCGAGCCGACGCAGCGCCTCAAGGACGACACCAAGGGCGTCCCGGTGGCCGACGTACCCGACGATTCCGCACATAGCCCACCAGGGTAGTTCAGTTCCCACCGCCGTCCCTACCGGCAAGCGATCCGCTACGGTCATGCAATGGCGAGTACGCGCACGCTATTCAAAGCCCTGACCCGCCGCGGTCCACACAGGGTCCTGCGCGGTGACCTCGCATTCGCCGGCGTGACGGGTGTCGTCTACACGCCGGAATCCGGGTTCAATCTGCCCGCGGTGGCGTTCGGACATGACTGGCTGACCGGGACGGACAAGTATCGAGCCACCCTGGAACACCTCGCATCGTGGGGAATCGTCGCGGCGGCGCCCGATACCGAAAAGGGATTGATCCCGTCACATCTCAACCTCGCAGCCGACTTGGCCACAACGCTCGAGATCGTGACCCGGGTACGTCTCGGCGACGGCAAGATCAGCGTGCACCCCACCAAGCTCGCGCTCGTAGGACACGGTCTGGGTGGCTCCGCAGCAGTCTTCGCGGCGACCAGGTCTCCTGCTCTGGTGGACAAGAAGAATCGGCCGATTAACGCCAAGGTCGCCGTGGCTCTGTTTCCCAGCGAGACACAGCCACCGGTGGAGAACAACGTTGCGACGCTGAACATACCGGGACTCGTCGTGACGAGCACCGACGACGCGCATTCACTGCGATCGAACTCCGTGGCTCTCGCGCAGGCCTGGCCGGCCGGCGAACTGCGGACCATCGCGAAAGCGAAGTCCAGTGGGCTGCCCGAACAGAGTTGGCTGCGCAGATTTGTCGGACTCGGCGCGTCGAACCGGACCACGCAGCGCAACACACGTGCCCTGCTGACCGGATATCTTCTGTTCCAGCTTGCGGGCGATAAGCGCTACCGCGACTTCGCGGACGCTACCGCCGAGCTACCGAACACCTCGCTCCCCGACGCCGCCGCGCTGGAGATCAGCGGAATCGATCGCGTGCAGTCACTGCTGAAGTAACTAACGTGTCCACCGCTGCCAGCGGTATATGTCGTCTTCTTCGAGTCCGGACTCGGTGGCCAGGATCTGGGTGGGGATCTGAAGGTGGTCAGCGGGCTTTGCACCTGGTGGCGGCCAATCCGGCAGGAGCTCTTCGGGCGCGACGTCGGCGTCATCACGCAGCTCGTCGAGTGTGCTCTCGAAATCCGCGACGATCCCCGCGAGCGCATCGGTGATATCAATCATCGCCCGGCCTTCGGCAGTTCGTCCGCGGCGATCTCACAGGGCGTCTCCCCGGCGTCCGTCCCGGCGGCCTGCGGCCGTGCGGGCGGATTGGTGGGACCAACCGCTGGAATGGGCGAAGGCTGCTGCACCTGGGCCGGAGGTGGGGTGACCGGCGTCGCGGAGCCGGCGGGCTGTGCCGACGGCGAGCCACCGGTTACCGGCGGAACCGCTCCCGGTGGTGTCGTACCCAGTGGTGCGCCCGGCGTGGTCTGGCCCGGGGCGGCCGGCGTGGCTTCCGGTCCGCCGGCGCCCGCCAGCTGAACGCCGGGAGCCGGCTTGCCGTCCGCCGCGAAGGTCCCGCCGGCGTCTGTGCGGGCTTCTTGGATCGCCGACTCCTTGGCGGCAGCCATTTTGGTGTCCGGATCCTTCTTGTCGGCGGCTTCATCAGCCTTGCCGTCCACCCTGTCGTCGGGTTTGTCGTCCCCGGACCCGGGCTGGCCGTCGTGGCCCCCCATCTGGTCGAACGGGATGCTGCCCAGGCCTTCGGTGATCGCGCTGACGATTCCGCTCGCCGCCCCACCGATGGATCCCAGTGCGCCCGTCATGGCGCTGGTCAACCCGCTGACGATCTGGCTGGGATCCATCCCTTGACCTTGCTGACCCTGGCCCTGCTGCTGCCCAGGCATCTGGCCACCGTTGACGTTGCCCATGCCGGACGCCGGGGTGGCCGCGCCCTGCATCCCGCCGGCCGCAGTACTGGCACCGGACGTGCCGCTACCGTCGTCGCTTCCACCGGCACTGGATCCGTCGTCCCTACCCTTGCTTTTGGGCTTCTTATCCTCGGGTTTGTTCTGGGAGTCGCCGTCGGAGTCATACTCCGGCCCGAACTGACCAGGCGGAGACTTGAAATCCGGGGGCAGCTTCACTTTCAGCCCGGTGGTCAAGGCGTCGTACGCTTCGCCGCCCTTGCCCCACGCAATCTTCATCGCGGGCAGCCATTTGCCCTCGATGTTGTTCTTCACGTGCGGACCAATCAGGTTCGCATTGGTCTCGTCAGCCTTCGACTTGTCGCCGGTGCCGGTCTTGTACGTCGCAACGGCGCTGTCGAACTGCGCTCGGTTGGTCACGAACCCGTCGACCAGGGTTGACGCCTCCTTCTTCAGATCGACGATGGTCCACAGTGCGCCTCGTAAGCCGTCCAGCCCGGTCGACACCTTTCCGAATTCCTCGGTCACCGCGTCGGCAGTGGAGTTGTGCGTCCTCAGGAACTGATTGGCAGCCTCCGAACCCTTGCCCTCCCACATCCCCATAAGCAGCTTCAGTTGTCCGTGCTGGCGTTCGGCCGCGGACTTCATGGTGGTGACCGCGTTCTTGAACAGCTCAAGGTCCCCGCCAAGCGTGTTCAAGTTCATGCCGGCGTCCATGTCGTACCAATCGAACAACTGACGCTCGTTGGCGGTCAGGTCCGGATTGGTGATGGTGACGGGAGACTTGCCATTCCCGCGGATCGCAGCGGTCGTGTAGTTCTGCGAGTTCGCGATCGCCTGCATCCCCTCGCTGCGGAGCGACTCGATGTCGTACTTGTCAGCCATAAACGCCTGCCGTCCTCGCTGCGTTCTTGGCTTCCCGGTCGGCATACCGTTGCGCAGTCGCACGAAGTTGTTCGGCGATCGCGGTGTTGACGCGATGCCAGTCCTCAAGATGGGTTACCACTTCTCGCAATCCGGCACTGACCTGGTCGCCCTTGGCCGTATGCCATCGCCCGGCGGAAGCGCCGCCGAAGGACAGACCACGTAGCTGATCGATTGCGTTTTGCAGCTCGCTCGCCACATCGTCGAACTCTCCAGCGACCCCCCGGACACCAGCGACATCGATCCTGGTTTTTCCCATATTGACTACGACGGGTGCCTATCGATTCTGGTTCCATCTTTTTTGACGGATCTGCCGCTCGGAGCGTCTTCCCGTTCAACCGCTTGGTCGGGTAGGGTCGCCGCATGCGCATTGGAACCACGCTGAGCTATGCCGGGGGATTCACCGAGGTCGTCGCCGAACTCGCTGAGCTGGAGAAAGTCGGCCTCGATATCGCGTTCGTCGCCGAAGCCTATTCGTACGACGCCGCGAGCCAACTTGGGTACCTCGCTGCCAAGACGTCGACCGTGAAGCTCGCATCGGGCATCTTTCAGCTCTACACCCGCACACCCACCCTGCTCGCGATGACGGCGGCCGGACTGGATTACGTGTCCGACGGCCGGTTCATCCTCGGCATCGGCGCCTCGGGGCCACAGGTCATCGAAGGATTCCACGGCGTGAAGTACGACGCTCCGCTGGGCCGCACTCGCGAAACCGTCGAGATCTGCCGCAAGGTGTGGCGCCGCGAACGCCTGGAGTTTGAGGGCAAATACTTCACCGTGCCCCTGCCGCCCGAGCAAGGAACCGGCCTGGGCAAGGCATTAAAGCTGATCAATCACCCTGTACGCGACCGTATTCCGGTACTCATCGCCGCTCTTGGCCCCAAGAACGTCGCTCTCACCGCGGAGATCGCCGAGGGCTGGCAGCCCATCTTCTTCCTGCCCGAGAAGGCCAACGATGTGTGGGGCGACTCCCTCGCCGCGGGCAAGGCCAAGCGTGACCCGTCCCTCGGCGAGCTTGAGGTATATGCCGGACCCGCCCTCGCGATCGGTGACGACGTCGAGGCGCTGTACGGATTCGTCAAGCCGAGCCTCGCGCTGTACATCGGCGGCATGGGCGCCAAGGGCAAGAACTTTTATCACAACCTCGCGACCGCCTACGGGTTCGGTAAGGAGGCCGACGCCATCCAGGACCTCTACCTGGCAGGTAAGAAGGCCGAGGCAAGCGCCGCGGTGCCGGACGAGCTGGTCAAGAACATCTCGCTCATCGGACCGAAGAGCTTTGTCGCCGAACGGGTTGCGGCCTTCAAGGAGGCGGGCGTGACCACCCTCAACGTGGCACCGCTCGCGGCGGACGCGGCAGGTCGCATCAAGCATGTCGAGGCGCTTGCCGAGCTGCTCTGATTCATCCTCCGTTCGACCGCCGTTAGACGTGCGTTCAGACAATGCGCTAAAGGTAGTGGGATGACAGCCGTCCCCCGCCGCACCGTGTTACGCGCGGCCCTGGCTGGACTCGCGATGGCACCGATCGCCGGATGCGGACCCGCACTGATAACAACCCGTCCGAGGCTCACACACGGCGTAGCCTGTGGGTTTCCGCGCACCAATGGGGCGGTGATCTGGGCTCGTTCGGATCGACCGGCCAACATGATCGTCGAAACCGCTGCCACCGAACGTTTCTCGGACGCTAGGCGTTTCACAGGGCCAACGCTCACCCCCGAATCCGACGGGACCGGAAGGCTGCGCCTCACCGGCCTGCCCACCGATTCCGAAGTGTACTACCGGGTGACGCTGGACTCGGATGGCTCGCTGAGTGAGCCCGTCACGGGCGTCTTTCGGACGGCACCTTCCACCGCCAGGGATGTGCGGCTGATCTGGTCCGGCGACGTGGTGGGACAGGGTTTCGGCATCAACCCTGACGTCGGCGGGATGAGAATCTTCCGCACAATGGCCGACCGGAATCCGCAATTCTTCATCCACAGCGGAGACACCGTCTATGCCGACGTGCCGGTTCCGGAGACGCTGACGCTGCCCGACGGCCGCATCTGGCGAAATCAGGTATCCGAAGCGAAAAGCGCTGTCGCCCAAACACTCGACCAATATCGGGGGCAACACGCCTACAACCTGACCGACTACAACTACCGATACTTCAATGCGCACGTGCCACAACTTGTGCAATGGGACGACCACGAGGTAGTCAACAACTGGTATCCCGGCGAGATTCTGGACAGCGACAAGTACACCGAGAAGCGTGTCGACGTACTCGCAGAGTATGCACACCAGGCGTTTCACGAATGGCAACCACTCATCGCTCGCGAGGCAGTGGATGGCCTTGTGTACCAGCGTGTCTCGTATGGACCGCTGCTAGACGTGTTCATTCTCGATATGCGCAGCTACAAAGACCCCAACTCCCCCAACCGCCAGCACTCCGGCGCTATCTTCGGCGCCCGTCAGACCCAATGGCTGATCGAGGCCATGGCGGCATCGAAGGCCGTATGGAAGATCGTGGCCAATGACCTGCCGCTGGCGCTGGTGGTGCCCGACGGCAAGACCAATTTCGAGGCCGTCGCCAACGGCGACAACGGTGCTCCGCTCGGACGGGAAACCGAACTGGCACACATTCTCTCGCAACTCAGGGCTCGGCAGGTGCGCAATATGGTGTGGTTAACGGCCGATGTGCATTACACCGCCGCGCACGAATACTCCCCCGGGCGTGCCGCCTTTACGGATTTCGACCCGTTCTGGGAGTTCGTGTCCGGACCGCTGCACGCGGGTGCCGGCGATGAGAAGCCGCTGGATGGAACATTTGGACCGCGAGTGGATTTCGTCCACGCCGCACCCGATGGCCGTGACCGGTCACCGTTGGACGGATATCAGCACTTCGGCCAGATCGATATCGACGGCGGGAGCGGCGACCTCACGGTCACCCTGTGTGACGCCGCGGGCACCGCGCTCTACACACGCACCCTGACGCGCGCCTAGATCGCGCCCACCACTTTGGCTACCCGCTCCGCGAGACTCTGCGCGGTCGACTGCTCGTCCGCCTCCACCATGACACGAACGAGTTGTTCGGTTCCGGAGGGGCGCAGCAGGATTCGGCCATTGCCCGCTAGCTCGGATTCCACCGCGGCGACGGCGGCGAGCACGTTAGGCGCCTTGGCCACCGCGTGCTTGTCCGAAACGGGAACATTGATGAGCGTTTGCGGGAGACTGCGCATCACGGACGCAAGCTCGGCCAACGACTTACCCGTTTGGGCCATCCGGGACATCAGGCGCAGACCCGTGAGGATGCCGTCCCCGGTAGTAGCCATGGATGGCAGCACGATATGACCGGATTGCTCACCACCCAAGGCAAATTGGCCTGCCCGTAGCTCCTCGAGCACGTAACGGTCGCCTACCCCAGTCACCTTCACGTCAATGCCTGCGGCACGCATGGCGATATGCAGACCCTGATTGCTCATCACGGTGGTGACAAGCGTGTTGTCGGTGAGCTCACCGGCCTCAGCCATCGCAGTGGCGAGCACGACCATGATGGCGTCGCCGTCGATGACGTTCCCCGCGGCATCCACCGCCAGGCATCTGTCGGCGTCACCGTCATGCGCGAGACCGAGGTGAGCGTTGTGTTCCTCGACGGCGGCCTGCAGTGGACCGAGATGCGTTGACCCACAGCCATCGTTGATGTTGAGCCCATCAGGGTCGGCATTAATGTCGATGACGTGGGCGCCTGCTGCTCGATATGCCAGCGGAGCCGCGTCGGAGGCCGCCCCGTGCGCGCAGTCGACCACCACGGTGATCCCGGCCAGTGGGTGAGTGCCAGCGTTATTGACGTGGTGCAGATACCGATCGAGGGCGTCCGCGGCATCACGGACGCGACCGATTCCTTTGCCGGTCGGACGTACTGCGGGAGCCTCGAGCCGCGCTTCGATGGCGTCCTCGGCAGCATCGTCGAGCTTGTGGCCACCGGTGCCGAAGATCTTGATCCCGTTGTCGGGCATCGGATTATGCGAGGCCGAGATCATGACGCCGAAGGCCGCGCCATACGCGCCCGTCAGATACGCGACGGCAGGAGTGGGGAGCACCCCCACCCGGAGCACATCGACACCTTCTGCCGCGATACCCGCGACAACCGCTGCCTCCAGCATCTCACCACTGGCACGCGGATCGCGGCCCACGACTGCGGTGGCGCGCCCCTTCGTCAACGACCGCGCCGCGGCGGACCCTAGGGCGACCGCGAGCTCGGCCGTCAGCTCGGCATTGGCGACGCCACGAACGCCGTCGGTGCCGAATAGTGAACCCATACCTCTAACCTCTCACAACCAACCTGGCCCAAAAACGCGATTGCGCCGACACACAGGTTGTGTGCCGGCGCAATACGCGGACGAACAGGATCGATCAGCGCTTCGAGTACTGAGGCGCCTTACGGGCCTTCTTGAGACCGTACTTCTTGCGCTCGATCGCACGCGGGTCACGAGTCAGGAAGCCGGCCTTCTTCAGCACCGGACGGTCCTCGGGCTCCACGATGATGAGCGCACGGGAGATCGCCAGACGCAGCGCGCCGGCCTGCCCCGAGGGGCCGCCACCGTGAAGGTGGGCAAAGATGTCCACACTGTCCACGCGGTTCACGGATACCAGCGGCGCCTTGATGAGCTGCTGGTGCACCTTGTTCGGGAAGTACTCTTCCAGGCTGCGGCCGTCCAGGAGGAACTTGCCGGTACCTGGCACGAGCCGCACACGAACGACGGCTTCCTTACGGCGGCCAACGGTCTGAATGGGCTTGTCGATGACGATGGGCGCACGCGGAGGAACCTTGGCGACTGTGTCGCCTGCGGGCTCCTCGACCACGACCTCAACGACGGCCTGGTCGGCCTTCTCGACCGCATTCTCTGCGTTCTCTTCGGGGGTCTGCTCTTCAGCGATATCGGTCACTGAGCCACCTGCTTAATCTCGAACGGGATCGGCTGCTGCGCGGCGTGCGGGTGCTCAGCGCCGGCGTACACCTTGAGCTTGCGCTCGATCTGGTGGCCCAGCTTGGTCTTGGGCAGCATTCCGATGATTGCCTTCTCCACCGTGCGGGTGGGGAACTTCTGCAGCTGCTCGCCCATGCTGCGCTTACGCAGACCGCCCGGGAAACCCGAGTGACGGTAGGCGAACTTGTCGGTGAGCTTCTTGCCGCTGAGGGCAATCTTCTCGGCGTTGATGATGACGACGAAATCGCCACCATCCGCGTGGGGGGCGTAGGTCGGCTTGTGCTTGCCGCGCAGCAGAATGGCTGCTTGAACGGCAAGACGGCCGAGTACTACATCCGTGGCGTCGATGACATACCAGCTGGTGGTGATGTCACCCGCCTTCGGCGTGTAGGTAGGCACAATCTTTCCTTTGTCTACTCGGGTGGTCCTCAAACAGCTTTCGGCTGTTCAGGGCGCTGGTCACAGCGTGCGATGGAGGTTAATCTCGGCGACCAGTGGTGACCCGAGCCTCGTGTACATGACGTACCGCACGCCAGCGGTGAAGCTTACCGGGGCACGTCACCGCAGGTCAAAACGCGGGCGGGCAGCTGTCGTGGGATTACCGCATTCAAGGAGATATAGGCGTGGAGAAATAACTGTGGGGCCTTGGTGGCTCTCCTCCACCAAGGCCCCACAGGGTCTTCAATCAACCGTCGGCGATTTAGCCGTGCCAGGCGCCCGCAGCGCTCTGGTCGGTCTGCTGCGCATCCTGGTTACCCTGATCAACCTTCGAGTTGAGCTGGGTAAGGATGTGGTTGAGGTCCTCTGCGGACTGGTGCCAAGACTTCTGGTAGTCCTGGTACGCGGACGCTTCCTGACCTTCAGCCTGCTGGATCAGGGGCTGAACATCGTGCTGCAGCTCCTCCAGGCCGGCCTGAAGCTTGCCGACAACGCCCTTCACATCTGCAACCAACGCGTCAATCTCGCCGTGGTTATAGGTAATCTGCATGCTTGTTTCCCTTCTATGCGATGTCTTTGACAGCTAGTACTAGACGTTGAAGTTCGGAGCTTCGTCCATCTCCTGGATACGACGCTTGTTCGACTCCATGGTGTCGGAGATCTGCAAGAGCACCTTCTGGATGTCGCCCATCTCCTGATCGAAGCGAGCCATCGCCTCGTCAAAAGCATGCCGCGCCTGCCCCTGCCAAGTGCTGGTGCCCACCGCTACACGGTCCCGCAATTGGTTCTGAATTGCGGCGAACTCCTGATGCTTGCCTTCGATCTTCTTGGACGTAGCGTCGAGCAACGCCAGGTCATTCTGGAATACAGCCACTTCGAGTCCTCCCTTGTCCCCAGGCCCGGCCAGTCACGGTGTGACGTCCGGTTTCTGGCCGGTTTTGTCCTTACAACTACATACGATGGCCCTAGCGCCAGATCGGTTCCATCTTTTTTGAAATTTTTTTCAGCAATCTCGCTAGCTACTTGATTTAACCTCGTGCGCGGTTCTAATCGCCAGTTTACAAGCGCTTTCAACCTCCGCGAAGCTATTCTTCTTGAACTGACAGCCAACACCTATTCTTAGCTCGTCGTCCAAAAGCACCGTCCACGCGATGTCATGCCCTTCCCGAACCTCGGTATAGGTGACCGCCGGACGGTCCATCTTGCGGTCGTCGGCCTTGAAATCCGTGAATACGCCCGACGGTTCCTTCTCCATGGCAGTGCGCAGAGTCTCGGCGGTCGATGCCAACGTCTCCGTCGACCTCACCCGCACCTGCGTCACGTGCACAATCGCCTCGGGATCCTTGGGAGAGATCACCTCGACCCGCGCAGATCCCGCACCACCTGCGGGTATCCGCCTGACGGCCCATTCGGCAGGCACCATGAGCTGCACACGTCCCTCGACGAGCAGCGAGGTCGCCAGTGCGGGACTCGTCGGTGACGGTGCCCGCTCACGAGTCGACGCCACGGTCAACACGACGCCCGTCACCACGATCGCCGCGGCCAGGCCCATCACGGCGGCTAGCCACCGCCTCGGCAATCGTGGCGTAGATCTCGAGGCAACCGCCGGCGACCATTCGGGTGCACTGTGCGCATCGGACGTTTCCGGCTCGTCGATAAAGGCCGACCCGCGGGGAGCCGGATTGAACTCGCGGAACACCGAATCTTCACCGACCTGCGAGACGCCAGGTGTCAGTCCGATCCGATCGACCGCATCGACGATCGCCTCCCCCATCTCGTTGTCGGCCGAGTCGACGAGGATCGCCGCAACACCTGGCCGCTCGTTCCGCACAATGGTCTCGACAGCACGCGCCACGGCGCGCGCGACATCCCCGACGGTCCTGGTCTCCCATGACCGCTCTTCGAGATGACGAACCGCCGACGCCGGCTCACCGTTGGAACCGTGTCCCACCACCGCCACTGCGACCTCGCTCGGCGATACCTCGACCACCACGAGCGCCCGCCCCGACATGTCAGCGCGTACACCACGCTCGGCAAACGCGAGGGCGCGCGACCGCACCGTGAGTGTCGCCGCCATCATCCGCGCAGCATTCGATATCAGGGTGAGCCGACCCGGACTCCACGTCGTCGGATGGATCAACTGCATCGCGTCGAGCTGGACCGGCACATTCTTGTCAGTAATCAAAGATTCGAACAACGCCGCCCACAAGGCACGGGAAGGGACCACCCGTCCCGGCAACAAGGCCACGTCATCGTCAAGCGCGGCGACAGCCGATCGGACATCCGACCGTCCGGCCTCGCGGATACCGTCCCCGGTTCGCGCCCGCACGGCCGTTTCGGTCACTTCGATCGCTACCCGCGTCCCTCCCTGCGGGTCGCGATCCACAATCACTGCGGATCGCTCCAAGCAACCTGGATGAGTTGTTGACCACCCGATCGCATGACCAGGGTCCCGCGGCCTGGCGGCTGCTCGCTGGGCCGCACCGTGCCGATCAGTGCGCCCTCTTCCTTATTGCCGCTCATCTGCAAACCGATGCAGGAGAGGTCCTTCAGGCGGGCCATCACCGGCTCGAACATGGCGCGGGACGCACCGCTGGTGCGGCGCGCGATAACGACATGGAGGCCGATATCTTTCGAGTGCGGCAGGTACTCGGCGAGCGGCAGCAGCGGATTTCCGCTCGCGAGAGCCACCAGGTCGTAGTCGTCGACCAATATGTAGATCTCCGGACCGGACCACCATGACCTGTCTCGCAGCTCTTGTTGTGTGACATCGGGGCCCGGCATACGTGATTTCAGAAGCTCGATGAGCGCCGGCACCTCATCCACCAATGTGCTACTCGACATCGCGTACTTGGCGAGGTGCTCGGTCTCGACGACACCAAGCAGGGTGCGGCGGTAGTCCACAAGGAACAGCTGCGCCTGTTGCGGGGTCGTGGTGCGAACGATCTCGCTGCATATGGTGCGTAAGAGGCCCGTCTTACCGCACTCGCTATCGCCGAAGATCATCATGTGCGGCTGCTCGCCGAATTCCAGGAAGGTGGGGGCCAGTTCAGTCTCGTTGACACCAATGAGGATGCGCAGGTTCGGCTGCTCGTTGAGCGGCGCCTGCGGAACCAACGCTGCGTAGTCAACCTTGTGCGGCAGCATGCGAACTTTCGGCGCTTCCGTTGAACTGCGCTGCCGCACGACCGCCGCAGCGGCACCGATCGCTTCACCAAGGTCCTGGTTCGACGAGACACTATCGACGCGTGGCAGTCCGATGAGCATGTGCCGACGGTCGCGGGTAATACCCCGACCGGGCCTGCCATCCGGAACGAGCTGAGCTAGCTTGCGGTCAAAGTCCGAGTCCAGCGGATCACCGAGGCGCAACTCGACGCGCGTGCCGATCTGATCCTTGAGAGCCGGTCGGATTTCGGCCCAGCGCGATGCGGTAACCACGGTGTGCACACCAAAACCGAGCCCCTGCGCCGCGAGCGCGGTGACCTGCGGCTCCAGCGCCTCAAACTCTTGGCGAACCGTCGACCACCCGTCGATAATGAAGAACACGTCACCGAACGGGTCGCTCGCGAGCTGCGGATCCCCGGCACCCTTCCGGCGCCGGTACTCGGCCATCGAGTCAATTCCCAAGGCGCGGAAGGTATTCTCGCGTGACCTGACGATAGTCAGCATCTCGGCGAAGGTGCGCCGGATCAGGTCGGATTCCAATCGGCTGGCCACCGAACCGACGTGCGGCAGTTGTGCCAGCGAGGTGAGCGTGCCACCACCAAAGTCCAGGCAGTAGAACTGCACCTGGGCGGGGCTGTGCGTAATAGCCAGAGAGGTGATCAAGGTGCGCAGCACCATGGACTTGCCGGACTGCGGTGCCCCGACAATCGCAATGTTGCCCGCGGCACCGGACAAGTCGACGATGTAGGGGTCACGCCGCTGCTCGTACGGCCGGTCGACGATGCCGATCGGAACGGTCAGACCGCCCACCGCGTCGTAACCGGCACGGCCATGACGAGGGATCAGATCGCCGAGTGTGGGCGAATCGTCCAATGGCGGCAGCCACACCTCGTGTGCTGGATTGCCGTGTCCCTCAACGCGATCGAGGATCGTGTCGATAACCGATCTACCCAGCTCATTGGTTTCTGCTGGAGCGTCCTCGATAACCTCTGTTCGCGATTGCAACACCGCCGGCGCTGCGGTGAAAAGCCGTGGCGCCGCGGCGGCGCCGGTCGTCATCACGCGGCGCGCTGGCCCATACGGCACATACGCGCCCGACACATATGAGGTTTGGAACCGCGTCAACTCTCCCGAGTCATCCTTGATGTAGCAGGATCCTGGAGTGTTTGGCAGGTGGTAGGCATCCGGCACACCAATGGCGGCGCGGGACTCGTTGGCCGAGAATGTCTTCAGGCACAGCCGATAGGAAAGGTGCGATTCGAGCCCTCGTAGGCGGCCTTCGTCGAGGCGCTGGGAAGCGAGGAGTAGGTGCACGTGCAGTGATCGACCGAGTCGGCCGATGGCGACGAACAGCTCCGCGAAATCCGGATGCTGGCTCAACAGCTCGGAGAACTCGTCCACGATGATGAACAGCGCGGGCAATGGCGAAAGCGATGCTCCCGCCGCGCGGGCACGCTCGTACTCGGTGACATTGGCGAAGTTGCCCGCGGCGCGCAGCAGCTCCTGGCGCCGATTCATCTCACCGGCGAGTGCGTCCTTCATACGGGACACCAGATTCGCTTCTTCGGACAAGTTGGTGATGATGGCGGCGACATGCTGCGCGCGGTCCAGCCCGAGGAACGTCGCACCACCCTTGAAGTCGACAAGCACGAGGTTCAGGGCATCCGGTGAGTGCGTCGCGATCATCCCGAGCGTCAGCGTGCGCAGGAACTCCGATTTACCAGAACCAGTCGCCCCGATGCAGAGGCCGTGCGGACCCATGCCGTTCTCGGCGGCTTCCTTGATATCGAGCTCCATCGGCGTGCCGTCCACTGCGATACCGATCGGCACTCGCAGCCTGTCGCGCCCAACACGGTTGCGCCACACCACTTCCGGATTGAGAAGACCGGGATCACCGATGCCCACAATGTCGGACCAGCGCGTGCTGACCTCGGTTTGGATCTGGACCTCGTCGCCGCTGCCGGTCAGCACCCGGTAGGGCGCCAGTCGACGCGCGCACGCCATTGCCTCGGTGATGGTCAGATGATCGGGGTGTGCGAAAACCTCCGACCCCACGTTGCCCTTGGCACCGAGTCCCCGCTCGGTCAACTCGAGCTGCATACCGCGGCGGGCGGCAAGCGGATCCACCCTGGTTCCGATCTCAACCAGGGTCACCGAATCGATGCCGTGATCGACAATGAGACGTTCGGAACCGATCAGGGTGCCGCTGTCGACGACGATGAGAATCTGCGGCCGGTCGGCGGATGGCTGTGCGGTACGCGAAAACCGTTCACGTTCGGTGATCAACGAGGCCAACGACTCCTCGACCTCGCCCAGCGAGTGGTAGACCAGCCGCGATGTGCCGACGCCGTCGTACGCGCTCGGATGCTGGGCGTGCGGAAGCCATTTGAGCCAGTCCCAGTGCGGTGCCGCGTGTCGATTGACTACCGCCGCAACGAGAAATTGGTCGGGCCCGTGGAACATCGCGAGCTGACAAATCATGGCGCGCAACATGCTTCGCGCCACCTCGGGTGAGCCGTCGATCGTGACGGCCGCAAAACCTCTCAGGTTCAACGCGATCGGCAGCTCCGGTACCAGCGAGTGCGTACGCACGAATCGGCGCAGTGCGACGGAGGCGACCGGCTCCAGCTCTTCGACCGGACCGATCTCCGGGGCCACCAGCTGGGCGGCGAGTCGCTGATCCCCAAGGCCAACGCGCACATGGCAGTAGTCGGGGTCTCCGGGACGCCGCTCCCACATGCGACGGCCACCGGCCAGTGTCCACAGCGCAGCGGGGTCCGGGTTGTTCCAGAGCAGCGCCTTGCGTTGAGCGCCGCCGGTATCGGAGACGTTCTTGCGCACCACTTCTAGATAGCGGAGGTAATCCTTGCGGTCCTCGTTGATCTCGCTGGTCTTGGCTCCCTTGCCGCCACTCTGCGACATCATGCCGACCATCGAGACCATCATCATGATCGGGAACATCATGAACATCGGGCTGCGCATCATTCCGCCGCCTGCGCCGGTCAAGCTTCCCGAGGTGATGAAGAAGGCGACCATGCCCACCATCGCCACGACCATGACGACCGGCATGATCTTGGCGATGATCGGCGACGGCACCGGCCGTGGAATCTCCGGCGGCGGCTGTACATTGACCTCGCCACCCGGCACGCGAGGAACCGCAAGCCGAGGTCGACGAATAAAGATTGTGGTGTTCACCCCGTGCTCACCCTGGCCCTCCGGTTCCCCCGCGCCACATCTCGTGGCAATCTACTGCGTCCACGCTACCGTCCACCCCGCGGCGGGCTACAGGATAGGGCCGTTATCTCCGGCGCCGCAACGAATTCGCCCATAAGATCGCCGGAGCCGCTGGTCATCCGGAGGACGGCCGGCCGGTTGCGCCGAACCGCTGGCGGCCCTGAGCCGCGTTCCGCTAGTGTGCATGCGCAAAGATCAATGACCGTGGGGGCAGGCAGGGGGCACAGCATGACACATGCGCAGTCGGGCGCCGAGCAACGTTCGGCGGTTCTCGAACTGTGCCGCGTGTCCGTTCAGGCTGAGCGCACCCAGGTCGACCTGGCGCTGCCGACGAGTGTCCCGCTCGCCCTTTTGGCCGGTTCGATCGTCGACATCATCAACCAGCATGTCGGTGTTCCCGAGCTGACCAGCCCCGAGGACGCCGTGGAAACACACTGGCGATTGTCCAGGCCCGGTCAACCACCGCTGCAGATGTCCAGCACCCTCGGAGAGCTGGAGGTCCGTGACGGTGACCAACTGATTCTCACCCGGTCCGATGTCGCTGCACCGGATCCGCTGTTCGACGATGTTTTTCTCGCGGTATCCACGTTCCGTACCGTGTCGGCGCAGCCATGGAGCCGACAGGCCGCCCGGATCCTCGGCGGCGCGGTGTGCGGGCTGGCCGCGTTACTCGGCGCCGCCGCATTGTTACGTGCGGGAGCCACCAACCCGGGTCTGCTGCTCCCCATCTTCGCCGTGGCGATAGCGCTTGTCGCGATCACCGCCGCGGTGTTCGCGAACAGGGCCTACAACGACGAGCTCGCCTCCGTGATGCTGAGCCATTGCGCTGTCGGGTTTTCCGCGGTGGCGGGAGCTCTCTTCGTACCCGGAAAGTACGGCGCTCCCCATGTGATGCTCGCCCTCATGGTGGCGATGGTCGTATCCATTCTGGCGATGCGCGCGACCGGCGCCGGAACAATGTCGCTGATCGCGGTGGCCTCGGCATCACTGCTCGGGTTCGCCGCAGCCCTGGGTTATGTGCTGTTCGAGCCGCCGATTTACAGCCTCGGGGCCGTCCTCGGCGCGGTTGGCGTCTGCGCAGTGGCGCTGTCGCCTCGTGTGGCAATGGTTCTCGCACGGCTGCCCCTTCCTCCAGTGCCCACGCAGGGCGCACCCTCTCGCCCGGAACATTCCACAGCTCCGATCGAAGCAATCGAGGGACTCGACGGGCTCGACACCGAGGGCGATGACGTCGAGGACGCCACGGCGCTACCACCACTGCCCGATCTTCGGGAGAAGGCACTGCGCGCCCATGCCGTGCTGACCGGATTGGTGTGCGGAACCACCGCCGTCACCGCTGTGGGTGCCATGCTTGCGGCACTGACCTTTTCCGGAGCAGGATCACATCACCCAACCGGCATCCATCGGTTCAGCGGTGTGCTGCTCGCGGGCTTGATCTCGCTGGCGATGATGCTGCGAGCGCGCTCACATGCCGATCTCACACAGACCGTGGCCATCAACCTGGGCGGGTTGGCAATCCCGACAGCGGCATTCGCCTTTATCGCGGTTGCGTACCCGGCGGCCGCGATCTACACCACGGCGTTCGCGGCAATCGCGGCCGGTTCTGCCATCGCACTCGGTTTCCTGGTGTCGGCCCGTAAGTATTCGCCAGTCGCGCGCCGGATAGTGGAGGTCATCGAATACATCGCGCTGACGCTGATCGTTCCGGTGGCCGTGTGGGTGTGTGGCGTGTACAGCGCCGTGCGGGGATTGAACCTGCCATGAACCTCGGCGTGGTCCGCCGTGTCGCCACCGCCGCAGCTGTCGTGATGTTGGCGATGTCATCGCAGTTAGTGACGGGTTCGGTGCACATGCTTGCGAGGGCGCACGCCTACGCTCCGCTTCCGGTCGATCCGAGCATGCTTCCTGGCCCCCGGCCTGCTGCGCCGATTGAGCCCACAGAGCAGAAGGAATTGTGCCGATTCCCCGGTATCGATCCCAAGCGCGACCTCAACAAGGTGCCCACACAGCAGCGCGGACTTGACCTGCCGCTGGTGTGGCAACTGTCCCGCGGCGCAGGCCAGACAGTCGCCGTGATCGATACCGGTGTGGCACGCAGCCCGCGACTACCCCCGCTCATCCCCGGCGGTGATTACGTCTTCGAGGGCGGCAACGGGACTCAGGACTGCGATGCCCACGGCACCATCGTCGCTGGAATCATTGCGGCCGCACCGGATCCCACTGGGGCGAGCGCGTTCAGCGGTATCGCACCGGATGTCAGTCTCATCACCATTCGACAGTCCAGCGCGAAGTTCGCCGTGAAGAACAAGGGCGGCGGGAACGACAGGGACGATCCCTCCAAGATCAGTGGTGTCGGAAATGTGGACACCCTGGCAATGGCGATCCGCACCGCCGCGGACATGGGCGCAACCGTCATCAATATCTCGGAGGTGGCCTGCGCCTCCGCCAAGCAGTTCCTGGATGATCGACCGCTGGGGGCCGCGCTGCAATACGCGGTGGATGTCAAGAACACCGTCGTGGTCGTCGCCGCGGGGAACGTGGGCGACGGGCAGTGCAAGAGCCAGAATCCGCCACCGGATCCCGCCAGACCCAACACCCCGGACTGGGATTCCGTACTGGAAACCGTGAGTCCGGCCTGGTACAACGACCTCGTCCTCACAGTGGGATCGATCGGACCAGACGGGCAGCCCTCCAAGTTCAGCCTCGGCGGCCCTTGGGTAGATGTCTCTGCTCCCGGTGAAGACATCATCTCCCTGGACCCGAACCGTGACGCGCTGACCAACGCCTACATGGGCGATCAGGGGCCGGTACCTATCCAGGGCACCAGCTTCTCCGCGCCGGTAGTCAGTGGCGTTGTGGCGCTCGTGCGTTCACGGTTCCCGCAGCTGAGCGCGCGTGAGGTGATGGATCGCATCAAGAACACGGCGCACCGCCCACCGGGAGGTTGGGACCCCTATTTGGGCTTCGGCGTGGTCGACGCGCTGGCCGCGGTGAGCGATGACCTCGCGACGCCCAGTGACCTCGCGCGGGCCAACGCGGCCAAGAAGCTTCAGCTGCCACCGGCGCCTCCAGCTCCGGACCCACGACCGCGACGCGTCGCTCTCATCGGGATAGCAGTTTGTGCGGCATTTCTCGCCGCGGCACTGGCGATGCTGGCGCCGGTTCGCAAACTCCGGCAAGGTCGGGACGAATCACCCGACTAATACCGGTTGTGCGCGATTTAGGACGGCGCTTGGGTTGCCGACGTCGACGGATTGATTGCCAAACCGGTCTTGTCGGGCGGCATTCCGTCGTGCACGACGAGGGCGTCTTCCTTGCTCAGCCGCGGTCCGGGCGGCAGCAGCCCGACGATCGGCCACGGTGCCGCGACCGGATCGACGGTGAGCCCCAAAGACTTCGCGGCCTCAAGGTTTCCGACACCGAACCGCACACCGGTGTCAAGAACGAGATACAGCGATTCGGCGCGACCGGTGTCCCCGCCCAGGCCGGTGGACCGCACGAAAGCGCTTCGCGCGGGCGGAATGTAGGCGGTATCGACGTTGGGGCCTTCCTTGTCGGCCTGCGCCAACACGACCGGCACCTGATCGGTCTTCAACGGCAGCGAGTTCCCCAATAAGAGCTTGGTGGTGGCGTGCTCCTGCGTTTTCTCCTGACCGGGCTTCCAACTGCTGCACAGCACCGACTTTTCCGGGACATCGACAATCTTGCCTGCACGCTCCGGGAAGGTCTGCACCGCAAGTTGATTGAGGCTGGGGTGCCCCGCGATCACATCCGGTGCGACGGCGACGATCTCCTGAGCGCCCTGGGAATCGGAGAATCTGATGAGGTCCGCGGTGACCTCGTTGATGCGCTGCACCCCAGTGCCGAGCACAACGTAGTACTCGGCGGAATCCGCGCGGCTCATCTTGATGACCGATCCCACCCGAACACCGGCGGTGGTGATGGGCGAGGGCGCTCCAGCATCCGGGATGGGCGGCGGCGCGATGGCCGGCATCTCGGGAATGGCGTTGAGTACGGACATCGAGATCGGCCGGGGCGTCACACCTTCCAGCCGCAGCGCACGGGTCACCGCGGGATTCGTCAGGTCAACCGCCGCCCGCTTGCCGTCGTAGAGCAGATACATCTGGCTGTTCACCGTCACCAGCGTGTACCGATCCTTCGGCATCTCCTCGTTGCCATGCTCGAGGGTCAGCTTGCCCGCAATCACGGTGGTGGTGACGGTGGAGCTCGGCGGAGGCGTCGCGACATCACACACGGTCCAGATATTGTCGTCGCCCTGTAGCGGCGCCGGAATCGAGGCGGGCGCACCGGGTATTCCGACGAGCGGACCGCGTCGAGCCTTGGCCAGTTCCGAATCCTTGATCGCCTTGGGATTCTCGTTGTTTCCGGAGATCAACCGGGCAGATGCCAAGTTGAGCGCGGGATGCAGGGTGTCCTGGATTCGGACATAGACCGCCCCGCTGTCCTTGGCCATGACGATGGGCTGGTCACCCAGTGGCATGTTGGGCCGAAAGAACGCCAAGATAGCGCAACCCGCAACCATGACGGTTCCCAGTGCCACACCGACCATGAGCGAGCTCGACTGAGATCGCATCGGGTCGTGGATCATTCGGACGTCACGGCGAACCAGTGCATGCTCCATGCGCCGCACCAGGAACCGGTACCCGCTGACCTGCAGCCGGGTGGTCGGTTGTCGCGCCATCGTCCCCCCTCCGTGAAAACTCGGATCTTCGGCCTTGAGTGACCCGTCAGCCGATCCCGATCGTGTTAGATCCTACGTACGTGCCACACGGGCCTGCAGCCTATTGCAATACTGGGCAACCACGATAGGTTGCGGGTGGCAGCCGGTGACCGAGTCGGGTCGCGAGGCGATGTTCACTGACACTAGGGCGGGATAGAAGGGGGAACGGTGACCTCGAGCGGGGCGGCTCCGGAACAGGTTCGTCGGGCCACAATGCCGATCCAGATCATGGTGATCTCACAGCTTCTGATTCTGGCCGCAATCCTCGTCTCATTGTTGTTCGGCTGGCCCTGGTGGGCTGCACTCTTGATCGCTATCGTCTCGTTGGCGCTCGTCCTCGGCCGGTGGGGAGGCCAAACCGTCAGACATTGGGCGGTCACCGGTTTCCGGTATCTGACGGGTCGCACGTACCGAAGCTCGGGCAGCATCGCCGATACGCCGAGCAGCCAGGACAGCTGGACCGGAACCCGTTGGGAAAACGGCAAACTCATCACCGTGCTGGAAATCAGCGCAACCCAGCTTCATCCCTCGGTCATCACCCCGGACCATTGCGCCACCGACTCACTAGTGCCTCTTCGCGTGCTGCGGGAGTGCATGCAGCAGAACGATATTGAGCTTGAGAGCATCGACGTCATCAGCAACGGCCAAAGGACTGCGCAAGGCACCGTGTTGCGCGGTGGATACGACCGGTTGGTGGGCCCGCTGCCGGCAGTCGCCATTCGCACCGTGTGGGTGGTGCTGCGGTTCGACCCCGGCGTGAATGTAGATGCGGTGTTCCGGCGCGGAGGTGGGCGGCGCGGCGCGGAAAGGTGCGCTGTCATCGCCACTGCACGGGTACGGCGAGCATTGGCAGCTGCGCACTGCGCCAGCACCATCCTGCAGGCCGGACAGATCCACCGGATCAGCGCCGAGATGCTCCGCCAGTATGCGGGCGCGCCCATGCATGAGGACTGGAGCGGGCTCACGCTGATCGACTCGTACAACGTCGCCATGGGGATCGACCCGTGGTACATCACCGATGCCACACTCACCGGACTCTGGGCGCGGCCGACACTGGAAACCACTGTTACGGTCCGGCTTCGGCCGGCCTCGAAAGGCCGCACATCGGTTGGCGCACTGGTTCGGTGGGCCACCGACGAACAACTTCCGGTACGCCGCTCCACCGGAATGACCTCGCTCAACGGCAGCCAACGTGATGCATTCTTCGCCGGACTCCCCGTGGGTGCAATCGGTTTGGAGTATCTGACGCGCAGCATCGAGATGAGCAACCAGGAGCTTGACGCTATACATCTACCGACCTCCGGCTGCGGGCAGCTGGTCGGCTCGGACATGTCGGGCCGCGCCATCGCGGCGCGCTTGTCCGGATTGGGTGTGCACACCGTGGTCGTACGTGCCGAGCTCTACGTATGCCAGCAGGTGGTGCTCAGATCGGTGGCGGTCGGTGCCCTCATCGTCGTCTATACCGACCGCCCACACATGTGGGATGTCATGGTGACCTCGATCGGCGATGCCAATCGCATCCAATTCGCCAGTGGCCCAGGATTTATCGACCCCCGATGCACGCTGGCCGTGGTGGACGGCATGCAGCCGACCGCACTGCCGAGCAACTGCACTGCCTTGCACATCATCAGCAGTGAGTACGACGCGCTTCCGGCACGGCCCGATGTCATCATCGACCAACCCAATGGGTACGGCGACCACATACTCCTTACTGCCGGCAGTGAAACCATCCAGGTGCGCCTCGTGACCGTGAGCGACGAACTCGCCTACCTGGGCCGGCCGATTCAGGCCTACGCGCAGTAACGCTCGTTTCGCCCGCGGCCGCTAGGGCTCGTCACGCAGACGTTCCCGGTAGGCGGCCACGTGCTGCCGATTACCGCAGTTTCCGGTGTCACAGAACATCCGCGACCTGTTACGCGACAAGTCGACCAGGACGGCATCACAGTCCGGGGCAGCGCAGATCTTCAGACGTCGCTCTTCTCCGGTGCGCATCAGGTCCGCGAACACCATGGCGGTCTCGGCGCCGAGACGGTCCGCCAGCGGCGCGTCACTGGCGGCCATGTGCAGATGCCAATCGGGCTCTTCGACGTGCCGGGTGAGCCAGGGCGAGGCGTGGGTATCGGCCAGCAGCGCGTTGACCTGCTGGACCGCATATTCCTCGTCGTTGATGTGCGCCCAGATATCGCCCAGCCGCGTCCGTAGTGCCTTCACGGCCTCCAGTTCGACCTCGTCACCGTCACGCCTGCCCGTCCAGCCGTAGCGGTCGAGCAGCGGCGGCAACGCCGCCCGATCGGGAAGCAGTTCCCGATCATTGCGGGCGGTGTTGATCAGCTCCGCGGCCGTCCGCAGACCCTGCTCAGTGTCATGAGTAAAAAGCATTTGACGCCTGACATCCCTCACTTGTACGGTCATGACCGAAACTGATTTTACTCATGACACCCGGGAGGTGCGATGAACGACAGGGCCAATTTCCGAGCTGGGCTGATCCTCGCCATCGCCTCGGCCGCAACCTTCGGGTTTTCCGGCCCCTTCGCCAAATCCCTCATGACTGCCGGATGGTCACTGACGGCCGTGGTCACCGTGCGCCTGGCTACCGGTGCCGCAGTCATGCTCGTGGCCGCTTGCATTCTGGCGCCCGGCTGGTTCTCCGAAGCACGTCGCCATGCCAAAGTCGTTGTGCTCTACGGCATCATTCCCGTCGCCGGCGCCCAGTTCTGCTATTTCGGTGCGGTCAGGCACATGTCAGTGGGAGTCGCAATGCTCCTGGAGTTCCTGAGCCCCATCCTGGTGATCGCATGGACGTGGCTCTACACACGGCAGCGCCCGCGCGCCCAGGTACTCGCCGGCGCGGTTCTCGCACTGGCAGGAATGCTGTTGGTGCTCAACATCTTCAGCGGAGCACGGGTAGAGCCGGCGGGGGTGTTGTGGGGACTGGGAGCGGCCGTGTGCGCCGCGTACTACTTCATCTCGTCGCACCGCGCGGGCGGCAAGGAACAAGGGCTGCAACCCATAACATTGACCACCAGCGGGCTGCTTGTAGGCACCATCGCCGTGGGCGGTTTCGGGCTCACCGGGATCATGCCCGTGACTTTCTCTACCCAGGACGTGCAGGTTGCCGGCTGGTATGCGCCCGTGTACGTACCCATCATCGTTCTTGGGGTCGTCACCACGGCGATCGCCTACCTGACGGGTATCGCCGCCATTGCCCGGCTCAAGCCAAGCTATGCGTCGCTGATCGGCCTCACCGAAGTGCTCTGCGCGGTGATTGCAGGCTGGGTGCTGCTCGGGGAGACCATCGCGCCCATCCAGTACGTTGGCGCCGCAGTCATCCTCGCAGGATTGGTGCTCGCACATCAGGGTGCGGACGCACGAGCGCACTCCGAATCCCAGACAGCGGAGCTCACAGGGTCGTTACCTGCGAGAACGAAATCACATGGCAGCGACAGCGAATTATCCGTAATCTCAGCATGTGACGCGACAACCGAATCCACGCCCAGCCAGTAAGTTGCTATCCGCCGCCGTTCGCACGGCGGTTATTTCGGTCGGGGCAATCATGTTGACCACTGGCCTGGCGGTGGTTCTCCCCGCTACCGCTTCGGCGGCGTGCCGCAATGTCGAGGTGTCGTTCGCCCGCGGGCGTTCCCAGCCGCCCGGCGCCGGAAACGTCGGGGACGCGTTCATCGCTGCGCTACGCAATCGCGTCAAGGATGTGGGCGTCTACACGGTGCAGTATGACGCCAATACCGACGTGGGTGGTGGCGCCAATGACCTCAGCTCACACCTGCAGCAGACCGCGAATGCCTGCCCGGATACCAAGCTGGTCGTCGGTGGGTACTCGCTGGGCGCGGGTGTGGTCGACACCGCGCTGGGCGTACCGGGTCCGGTATCGCTCGGGGACTTCTTTAATTTCAACAACCCGGTTCCGCCGGATGTCGGTGATCACATCCGCGCGATCGTCACCTTCGGCAATATCGTCAACCGCTTCGCCCCGATCCAGAACTTGGCCGGTGCGTATGGAGATCGGGTCCTTGACCTGTGCAACGACGGCGACCCCGTATGTATGGGCGGCGATAACGACAGCTGGAAATCGCACACCTCGTACCCGAGCGGGCTGATCAATCAGGCTGCGGACTTCGCCGCCAGCAAGGTGAACTAGCCTCGCCTGGGTGACTGACGCCCAGATCACCCATCATCAACTGTCGATCAATGGAATCGACATGCATATCGCCGAGCAAGGCGAAGGCCCCGCGGTCGTACTGTGCCATGGCTTTCCCGGGCTTTGGTACACCTGGCGCCACCAGCTGGCCGCCCTCTCAGCGGCCGGATACCGGGCCATCGCACCCGATATGCGCGGGTACGGACGTACGACGGCGCCTCGGGACGCTGCCGCGTATGACCGCAGCGCTACCGTCGGCGATCTGGTCGGTCTGTTGGACGCCTTGGGCCTCTCCGATGCGGTGTTCTGCGGCCACGATTTCGGTGCACACCTGGTGTGGGACATGCCGACCTGGGCGGGCGAACGCGTGCGGGCACTCATCCAGATATCGGTGCCGCGCACTCGACGGCTCCCCGTCAAGCCCAGCGTCGGGTTCAACTACCTTGCCTCTCAGCACTTCACGCATCTGGAGTACTTTCAAGAGCCGGGTGTGGCCGAGGCTGAGCTCGACGCGCAGCCAAAGACCTTCCTGGCCACGCTGTTTCATGCTCTCAGTGGTGCCAACCGCTATCTGGATTGCTGGGACCATCCGGCGCATGTCGACGGTGAGCGCAACGGCTACCTGGACGTACTGCCCAGTCCCCCTCCCCTGCCCTGGAATTGGCTATCCGAGAAGGACCTCGACTACTACGCGGCCGAATTCGCTCGGACAGGATTCACCGGCGGCCTCAACTGGTACCGGGCAGAGGATCTGGTGTGGGACCAGAACGAGCACAGGCACGAGGCGCCGATCAGCCTGCCGGTGGCGTTCATCGCCGGGTCCGAAGATCCGGTTCTGGAGATGCTCGGCCGCGATCCAATGACCTCGATGGCGGACCTTGTGCCGGGATTGCGATCCGTCCTGATCGTCGAGGGCGCCGGACACTTCGTACAGATGGAACGCCCGGACGCGGTCAACAACGCAATGATCGAATTCCTCGCTTCGCTTCCGCCCAGGTGACGAGGCCCATACCAAGCCGACATGACAACTAGATTGACTTACCCGTAGCATTCGCCTGTGACGACGCACAATGCTGTTTCGCCTGCAATCTTGCACATCCGGCGATGGGGACTTCTGGTCGCCGCTCTGCTTATGTTCACCGGTGCGTTGACGGTTTCGACCACGGGCATCGCGACCGCCGACCCGTGCGCAGCTGTGGATGTTTCCTTTGCCCGCGGCCGGGACGAAGCACCGGGACTCGGCCGTGTGGGTGACGCCTTCGTCGGCGCCCTGCAGAACAAGGTCGGCAACATGAGCGTCTACGCCGTCAACTACAGTGCCGGCCTGCTCTCCACCGGGGAAGGCGCCGACGATCTCCGCGGGCACCTCAGCGATATCGCGAATTCGTGCCCCAACACCAAGCTGGTGATCGGCGGATATTCGATGGGCGCGACCGTCGTCAATGACGTCGCCGGCAATCCGCCGCCGGACGTCGCCAGCCGGATCCGCGGGATCGCGACATTCGGGAACATCGACCACCGCGGGGGCGCGATGACCGGCCCCCTTGCCGGACGGTGGATTGACCAGTGCAATCCCGGCGATCCTGTCTGCCAGGAAGGCGGTCGCTCGTGGACCGCGCATCAGACGTACGAGCAGACAAATCTGCCGGCCCAGGCCGCGTCGTTCGTGGCGGGGAAGCTGTAGAGCCCGGAACACTTTAAGAAACGGCGCACAAGAACCTATTGACCCGTAACATCGTCGTGTGACCGCGCATCGGCGGGGCACGAGGGTCGGCGTTGTCCTAAGTTATCTAGTTGCCCTGACAGTTTTCGCGCTGTCGGTGGTGAATGTTGTCGGGCTTTTCTATGCGGTCCCCACCGCGTCGGCAGATCCCTGTTCGGATGTCGACGTCTCGTTTGCGCGGGGCCGCAAGGAACCGGTCGGAGTGGGCAAGGTGGGCGGCGAATTCGTGGACTCCCTGACCCCGCGCATAGAAGCCACCGGGGCCACCATGAACGTCTACCCCGTCAATTACGACGCAGGGATCTTTTCGGCCGGCGGCGGAGCCAATGACCTCAGCAATCACCTGCAATCGGTCGCGACCAGCTGCCCACGCACCAAGCTTGTCATCGGCGGGTATTCGATGGGCGCTGAAGTGGTCGACACGATCATCGGCGTCCCGAATGTCGGTCTCGGATTTAATCGCCCCCTGCCACCGTCCGTGGGCGACCGGATCCTCGCCATCGCGACGTTCGGAAACGCCACCCACCGAACTGGCGGACCGCTCAGCAACATTGCCGGCGTATTCGGTTCGCGCGCAATCGATCTCTGCAATCAAGGAGATCCGATCTGCATGGCCGGACCCAATAACAGCTGGGATGCCCACACCTCGTACGAGCGCACCGGATTGCCTGCCGAGGCGGCCGCTTTCGTCGCCTCAAAGCTCAACCGGCACGGCGAAAGCGAAGTCGAGTAGGACTCATCCACCGCTAGGTGGCGTTGGCGACCTTGTTGATCGAGGCCGTGACCAGTTGATCGAACATCGCACGGTCGGCGACCACATCCCGCAATGCTCGCACCCTCACCCATACGGCGTACTCGCCCACTCGCGCGTAGGCGAGGTATGCCTGCTCTTTCAGCACATCCCCTGCCGAGTGCTCGTTGACCATCACCAATTCGTCGGCCCGGGTCTGCGGGTTTTCCAGGACGGCGTAGGTGGTTTCCATCGACATGTGCGGATCGGTCAGCCGCACCGACCCGCACTCAGAGAAATAGCGTGACAAATTGCCGATATCGGGTCGCTCCGTCACGACGGCTGCGTTGATGTACTCCTTGTTGTCCTGGCCGAGGATCATCCCGGTCTTGGATGCGTCAATTCGCGCCGACGTGTTGAACATTGACACTGGGCGACACTCCTCTGGCGCGTACGAGACACCCTCGGGCCCTTGCCCTGTCAGTTGATCGACGATAGCCCGCGTCATCTCATCGCCGGATTCTGTCACCGTCAGCCCGCCAGGCAACTCTGCGGGCGTGAGCACCAAATCCTTGGCGACCTTTGCAGGTGTGGCCGTCGCGGTGTGCGCCGAGCTACCGGCGCCTTCGCTGTGCGTATCGACGCCCTGATCCCCATTTTCGCATGCGGCAAGAACAGCAACAGCCACAACCAGCGGGATCACCCGATACACGTTGATCATTCGAACAGATTAGTCCGAGGGACGCACCCGAATGTCACGGGTGATCAGCACGCGTGCCGCCATCTCATCGTCGGGCGGATAGTCGACCCCCACCAGCGTTAGTCCACGCGCGGGTGCGGCGGCGAATTCGCTTGAACGCCTGTCGTTCTTCAGCAGATCGGCACACCACTGCACCGACCGTCTGCCCTCCCCCACCGCCAACACCGCGCCTACCAGTGACCGCACCATCGACCAGCAGAATGCGTCAGCATTGACCCGCGCGGTCAGCCGATCTCCGTCCGCCGTCCAATCGAATCGCTGCAGTTCGCGGATCGTGGTAGCTCCGTCGCGATGGCGGCAGAACGCGGCGAAATCTTGCAACCCCAACAGGTTCCGCGACGCCTCGTTCATGGAATCCACGTTCAGCGGGCGGTGCCATCCGACGACGTCATGCCGCGCCAGCGGCAGCACACCGAACACCGCGGTGGACAGCCGGTACTCGTAGTGTCGTCGCAGCGCGGAGAACCGGGAATCGAAATATGCTGGGGCTCTTGAGATATCGAGCACCCGTATGTCGTTGGGCACGAAACGCGACAGCCGACGAATCAACCTATCGAATTCGGATGCGTCAACACGAGGAGATCTGCCGAGGATTCCCGGGAGTCGCGCCGCCGGGATATCGATGTGGGCAACCTGACCTGTCGCGTGCACGCCCGCATCGGTGCGCCCGGCGGCGTGCAGCAACACCGGTTCCCCCACGATGGTCGTGAATGCAGCGCCCAGAACTCCTGCCACGGTGCGTTGACTTACTTGCGTGGCCCAGCCCGCGAAATCGGTTCCGTCGTAGGCGATATCGAGACGCAAACGAACAAGCCCGCCATCGGAGATGGCGGGCTGTTCGTCAGATGTGACCAAGAGGGTCAGTCCTTCTTGTCTGCGTCCTCGACCTCGGTGTCTTCCGCGACCGCTGCCGCCCCTTCGGCTTCGGCAGCCGCGTCATCGGCAGTGTCGGTCTCGACCTCGACAGCCTCCTGGGCGGGGGCTTCCTCGGTCTCGACCTCCTCTGCAGGAGCCTTCGCAGACGCAACCCGGCGAGCGCGATCGGCCTCGGAGGTGACGGTTTTCTCCTTCACCAGCTCGATGATCGCCATGGGCGCGTTATCGCCCTTGCGGTTCTCGACCTTGATGATGCGGGTGTAGCCGCCGTTGCGATCGGAGTAAAACGGACCGATCTCCTCGAACAGGACGTGCACGACGTCCTTGTCGCGGATCTTCTTGAGAACCTCGCGCCGGTTGTGCAGATCGCCCTTCTTGGCGTGGGTGATCAGCTTCTCGGCGTAGGGCCGCAGCACGCGGGCCTTGGTCTCGGTGGTCTTGATCCGGCCGTGCTCGAACAGCGCGGTGGCCAGGTTGGCCAGGAGCGCCTTCTGGTGCGAAGACGACCCACCGAGACGGTGACCCTTAGTGGGTTTCGGCATTTCAACTATCTCCTATTCGGGGCCGGCCCCCGTATCAGGTAGGACCGGGACGGATTGTGTTAGAGCTGTTCGGTTTCGGCGAAGTCCTGGTCGCCATCTAGGTCGTACGACGCCGTGTCCGACCAGGTGCCGGTGGCAACGTCGTATCCGGCGACCTCGGAGGGATCGAAGCTGGTCGGGCTGTCCTTCAGCGACAGGCCGAGCTGATGCAGCTTGATCTTCACCTCGTCGATGG
Organism: Mycobacterium sp.; assembly: GCA_050701835.1. Classification (GTDB taxonomy): domain Bacteria; phylum Actinomycetota; class Actinomycetes; order Mycobacteriales; family Mycobacteriaceae; genus Mycobacterium. The sequence goes on from JBOGDC010000035.1 coordinate 408,801, forward strand.
ACTTCTGACCGAAGTTACGGATGTCCAGCAGATCCGACTCGGTCCGGGCGACCAGCTCACCAACGGTGTGCACACCCTCGCGCTTGAGGCAGTTGTACGACCGGACGGTCAGATCCAGATCCTCGATGGGCAGCGCGAACGAGGCGATGTGGTCTGCCTCGGCCGGCGATGGCCCGATCTCGATGCCCTCGGCCTCGACGTTGAGCTCGCGTGCCAGACCGAACAGCTCAACCAGCGTCTTGCCGGCCGAGGCCAGCGCGTCACGCGGGGTAATCGAGTTCTTGGTCTCGACGTCCAGCACCAGCTTGTCGAAGTCGGTGCGCTGCTCGACGCGGGTGGCCTCCACCTGGTAGGTGACCTTCAGTACCGGCGAGTAGATGGAATCGACTGGGATACGACCGATCTCGGCGCCCGAGGCCTTGTTCTGCACGGCCGGGACATAACCACGACCACGCTCGACAACGAGCTCGATCTCCAGCTTGCCCTTGTCGTTCAGGGTCGCGATGTGCATGTCGGGGTTGTGCACCGTGACACCGGCGGGCGGCACGATGTCACCGGCGGTGACTGCGCCCGGTCCCTGCTTGCGCAGGTACATGGTGACGGGCTCGTCCTCCTCCGAGGACACGACCAGGCTCTTGAGGTTCAGGATGATGTCGGTGACGTCTTCCTTTACCCCGGGAACGGTGGTGAACTCGTGCAGCACACCGTCGATCCGGATGCTGGTGACGGCCGCGCCCGGGATGGACGACAGCAGGGTGCGCCGCAGTGAGTTGCCCAGGGTGTAGCCGAATCCCGGCTCCAGGGGCTCGATGACGAAGCGCGACCGGTCCTCGGCCAGCGTGTCCTCGGACAGGGTGGGGCGTTGAGAAATCAGCATGGTGTTTCTCTATCTCCTTCTCGGCACCCGCTATTTGATGCCGGTCAGTGGCGTTTGTGGACGAATGCCCACAAACCGATTACTTCGAGTAGAACTCGACGATCAGCTGCTCGGTGAGCGGCACGTCGATCTGTGCGCGCTCGGGCAGCTGGTGGACGAGGATGCGCTGACGTTCGCCGACAACCTGCAGCCAACCCGGAATGGGCCGGTCGCCGGCAGTCTCGCGTGCCACCTCGAACGGCAGCGTGTTCAGCGACTTGTCCTTGACGTCGATGATGTCGTATTGCGACACCCGGTAGCTGGGCACGTCGACCTTCACGTTGTTGACGGTGAAGTGGCCGTGGCTGACCAGCTGGCGAGCCATCCGTCGGGTGCGGGCCAGACCGGCCCGGTACACGACGTTGTCGAGACGGGTTTCTAGGATCTGCAGCAGCTGCTCACCGGTCTTACCCGAGTGCCGATTGGCCTCGGCGTAGTAACGACGGAACTGCTTCTCCATCACGCCGTAGGTGAAGCGAGCCTTCTGCTTCTCCTGCAGCTGCGTGCGGTACTCGCTCTCCTTGACCCGCGCGCGGCCGTGCTGGCCGGGGGGGTAAGGACGCTTCTCGTACGCGCTAGAGCCACCGACGAGGTCGACGCCCAGACGACGGGACTTGCGAGTGACGGGTCCGGTATAACGAGCCATTAGTTCAAACCTCCCTTAGACCCGGCGCCGCTTGGGCGGACGGCAACCGTTGTGCGGCTGTGGAGTGACATCGGAAATCGCGCCCACTTCGAGGCCGGCGGCCTGCAGCGAGCGGATGGCGGTCTCGCGGCCTGAGCCGGGACCCTTGACGAACACGTCGACCTTCTTGACGCCGTGCTCTTGCGCCTTGCGAGCCGCGCTCTCGGCAGCCAGCTGCGCAGCGAACGGGGTCGACTTGCGCGACCCCTTGAAGCCGACATGGCCGGAGGACGCCCACGCGATCACGTTGCCCGAGGGATCGGTGATCGACACGATGGTGTTGTTGAACGTGCTCTTGATGTGCGCGGCGCCGAGGGGAATGTTCTTCTTTTCCTTGCGGCGGGTCTTCTGCGCCTTCTTGGGGCCGGAACCGGCGCCCTTCTTCGGTGGTGCCATCGGGTTACCTAGCCTTCTTCTTGCCGGCGATAGTGCGCTTCGGGCCCTTGCGGGTGCGCGCATTGGTCTTGGTCCGCTGACCGCGCACCGGCAGACCGCGGCGGTGGCGCAGGCCCTGGTAGCAGCCGATCTCAATCTTGCGGCGGATGTCGGCCTGCACTTCGCGGCGCAGGTCACCCTCGACCTTCAGAGACGCTTCGATGTATTCACGCAGCTGGGTGACCTGATCATCGGTCAGATCCTTGCTGCGCTGCTCGGGGCTGATGCCCGTGGCTGCCAGGATCTCCTTGGAGCGGGTCCGGCCAATGCCATAGATATAGGTGAGCGCGATTTCCATACGCTTATCGCGCGGTAGGTCAACGCCTACTAGACGTGCCATGCGGCAGTTCCTCTTTCATTCAACGAAGGTCTGTTCCCAGTCCGCCCCCTCTAGGTTGGGGCCCCGGCCTCCGTTCCGGGGGTGTGGATTCGTCGCTCTTCGTGCAAGCGCCTCATCGCTAGCCGGCAACTCCGACTATTGGTTCTGGGAGGTCATCATTCAGTTGTGTGCGGACTTGCCCCTTGGGGCTAGCCCTGCCGCTGCTTGTGGCGGGGGTCCTGGCAGATCACCATGACGCGCCCGTGCCGGCGAATCACGCGGCACTTATCGCAGATCGGCTTGACGCTCGGGTTCACCTTCACGTTCTTCGATCCTGTCTTGCAGTTGTAGTTACTTGTACCGGTAGACGATCCGACCACGAGTCAAGTCGTAGGGAGACAACTCCACTACCACCCTGTCCTCGGGCAGGATGCGGATGTAGTGCTGCCGCATCTTGCCGCTGATGTGGGCAAGTACCTTGTGTCCGTTCTCCAGCTCAATGCGAAACATCGCATTGGGCAGGGGTTCGACCACCCGGCCCTCGACCTCGATGGCTCCGTCTTTCTTAGCCATATCCTCCGCGATTCTGATTACCTGCTCCGGCTATCGCCGGCGTGACGCGGCAAACCCTCACCGACCCTCGAAAGTGAGCCGGTGACAGGAAAATCCAGGACTGGGCGCACAGATAGTCGGCACGTAAGCCGCACCGTTGGTCAAGGATACTCGCGTAACGCCCCCAAACCAAACCGGCGAAGACGCCGTCGGTCCCTAGGACCAGGTGACTCCCGACCTGCTGATATGCGGAATCGCCGTGGGTCGCACCAGACCGGCGGTCAGCCAGGCACCCGCAAGCCAGATATGGGGTGCGGATTTGGCCGCCACGGTCCGTCTGGCCCGCGTCGATACGTCCGAACCGTCGAGGACTCGCTGGGCCCGGACGGAGAGGAGCCGGTTGCGCGCCCCCGAGCGGCGTCGCTCGCGGGCGCTTCGGTTGATCGCCAACCATGCTGCGGCAAGGTCGCTGGACTCCCCCAACGCCTCCGCAATGGCGGCCGCGGCCGCGGCCGCATCTGCCACACCCGTGTTCAGGCTCCGTCCGCCCAGCGGCGCGAACTGGTGGGCGGCCTCGCCCGCGAGCAGCACCCGGCGATTCACATCGGTGTAGCTGGCGGCCACTCCCTGGACTGTTTGATGCAGTTCGACCGACCTGATGTGGTCGGCGTACCACTCGTCGCCGGTGAGTGCCGTCACCCAGGAGCGCGTTTGTTCTGTCGTCGGCGCGGCCGCATCGTCCTGGGGCAAGTACTGGATGTCCAAGCGCAGACCGTCCGGATACGGCAATCGAATGGCGTGCCGCTCGCCGAGGTCCGGGTGGTGGTACTGAATCTGTACGGGCAGATCCACCGTCGTACCGTCCGGGTGAGGTTCGACGTCGATCACCACGCACAGCGGGGATGGCGGGCGCTCCGACATGCCGATGCCCAGCGCCTGACGAATGGCCGACCTGGTGCCGTCGGCAGCGATGACATAGCTCGCGCGCACCCGGTCGCCGGTAGCCAGAGTGAGCCGCACTCCGGTGTGATCGGTGCTGATGTCGGTGACGGCTGTCCCCGGGTGGTATTCCACGCCCAAGCTCAGCGCCTCGGCCAGTGTCTCGTCTTCAATTGTGCGCTGCGACAAGCACATTCCCCAGGCTGCCGGGTTCCACGGTCCAGGTACTCGCGATGGAGCGTACGAGGACATGACAAATACCGGCCGGCCCTGATAGAAGGTTTGGACGCCGTGGACGGCAAGCGCCGACGCGCGCAGCCTGGCGCCCAGATCGGGTGCCACTCGGTCGTATCTCCGCAATGTCGAATGCCCGACGAAGGTGGCGCAGTTCCGGTGCCGCTGCCGATCTTTCGACTCGGCAGCTTCCAGCACAACCACGTGAATTCCCCCGCGTGCCAGCATCACGGCGGCAAGCAACCCGACAGGTCCGCCGCCGACCACCACAACAGCGTCATCGGTGATGTCCCGACGTGCGTCCGTCGATACCGCCGCGAGGTGAGGCACACCATGACGGTACCGCGAGGGAGCAAGCGGGCGCCTGCTCAGGCTCAGCGCACCGTAGCCAGCCACGTGGATTCGTGGTACCTATGTCGGTGGTGGCGAACATTGCCGTCGGCAACGGGGAGGGGGTCGGGTGGACGGTTTGACGATTGCGTACCTAGCGGCCTTCGCCGTCGGCGGCATCGCCGTGCTCTCGGCGCTGCTGCTCACCGATATCGGCCACGGCGATGGGATGCCGTTTCTGAGCCTGACCTCACTTTCCGCCGCGTTGACCGGCGCGGGCGCCGGAGGATTCGTCGGCTCCGCGCTGGGCGTCGGGCCGCTGCCGTCAGCAATCGTTGCCGCCGTATGCGCGATCGCCTTGGTGTCGGTCCTGCAACTTTTCCTGACATACCTACGACGTCAGCAGGCAAACTCACATTCCGGACGTGCGTCCTATGTGGGCCGACTGGGCACGGTGACTCTCGACGTGCCCGCCGGAGGCGGCTGGGGCGAGATCGCTTTCTCCGATGCCGACGGGAACCGGGTGCGTTCACGCGCAATCACCGATGAGCCCGAGGGGCTAACCAAGAACACCGCCGTCTACATCGCCGATGTGGACGAGCAATACCTGCACGTCGTCAGCATTCCCGATGCACCTTCTGATGCAACCATTTAAGGAAACCGCATGAGTTCGCTTCTCATCATCGTCATCATCGCCATCGCGGCCCTGGTGCTGTTCGTAGCGCTGCCACTGATCTATGTGCGCAACTACGTCAAGGTGCCGCCGAACGAGGTCGCGGTGTTCACCGGGCGCGGTCAGCCGAAGGTGGTGCGCGGTGGTGCACGCTTCAAGATGCCCGGTATCGAGCGGGTGGACATCATGTCGCTCGAACCGTTCAACGTGAACATCAACCTGCAGAATGCGTTGTCCAACAATGGTGTTCCGGTCAACGTCGAGGCCGTCGGCCTGGTGCGGATCGGCTCCAACGACGAGGCCGTGCAGACCGCGGTCCAGCGCTTCCTCACCTCCGATCTCAGCGAACTCCAGCGGCAGATCAACGAGATCTTGGCCGGTAGCCTGCGCGGTATCACCGCCACGATGACCGTGGAAGACCTGAACTCCAATCGTGATTCGCTCGCGCGCAGCGTGGTCGAGGAGGCCGGCGGCGACCTCTCCCGTATCGGGATGGAAGTCGATGTCCTCAAGATCGCGGGCATCTCGGACCGTAACGGGTATCTGGAGTCGCTCGGCCAGCGCCGCATCGCCGAGGTCCGCCGCGACGCGACAGTGGGCACAGCCGAGGCCGAGCGGGACGCACAGATCCGGTCCGCACAGGCGCGGCAGGCCGGCTCGATTGCGCAGGCCGAGGCCGATACCGCGATCGCGACCGCCACCCAGAAACGCGATGTGGAGCTGGCACGGCTGCGTGCGCAAACTGAAGCCGAGAATGCGCAGGCAGACCAGGCCGGCCCGCTCGCCCAGGCGAGAGCCGAGAAGGACGTCGGCATCGCCCGCGAGCAGGCGGAGGCCGCACGCATGCAGGCCCGCACCGAGGTGGAGCTGCGACGCACCGAGCAGGCGCAGGCCGCGCTGCAAGCCGATGTGATTGCCCCGGCCGAGGCACGTCGTCAAGCCGACATTGCCATCGCGGAAGGCAGCCGACAGTCCGCAATCCTGAAGGCTCAGGCTGATGCCGAGGCGGAGCGTCAGAAGGGTTCCGCGGAAGCCGACGCCCGCAAGGCCGCCGCTGATGCATTCCGGGTGGAACAGCAGGCCGCGGCCGACGGCGCCAAGGCCAAACTGATCGCCGAAGCCGAGGGATCCAAAGCCAAGCTCATCGCCGAAGCCGACGGCATCAAGGCCAAACTGCTCGCGGAGGCCGACGGCAAAAAGGAGGTGGCCGCGGCGCTCAATGCCTACACACCGGAAGCCGCCCGGCTACTCACCCTCCCGGACATTCTGGCGTCCGTGGTGCAGGCCACCGAGGCGGCGGCCAAACCGCTCGGCGAGATCGAAAAGCTGTCCATCATCGGTGGCGCCGGAGATGCCCAGGACGCATTGGGCACCCTCTTCGGGGTGGGCCCGCAGGCGGTTGCGAAAGTGATTGAGAGTCTTAAGGTTTCGGGTATTGACGTACCTGAGCTCCTCAATCGCACCCGGCAGGCCGCAGAATAGCCGTCCACTCCCGGGTACCGGCACCCAAACCCGCAGAACGGGCGAGGAATAGCATCGCCTTCTTCGGAGTTGGGACGCGACATGAGCGAATCGAACCTCAGCCGATTTGGTGTGTGGAAGGGCGGTCCGGTCACACCGGAGCAGGCCAGGGCCATCGAGGATCTGGGCTATGGCTCGGTCTGGATCGGAGGTGTGTTCACCTCCGATCTGGCGTACGTGGAACCGCTGCTCGAAGCGACCGAGAATCTCTCGGTCGCTAGCGGGATCGTCAACATCTGGACCTCCCCCGTCGAAGAGATCGCCGCTTCTTTCCATCGCATCGATGCCGCCTACCCCGGGCGATTCCTGCTCGGGATCGGTGCCGGGCATCCTGAGGCATCTGCCGAGTACCGCAAGCCCTATGACGCCCTCGTCGAGTACCTCGACGGGCTGGATGCCGCCGGAGTTCCGAGGGAGCGCCGTGCGCTCGCCGCATTGGGGCCCAAGGTTCTGAAGCTGTCCGCGGACCGCACTGCCGGCGCACACCCGTATCTGACTACGCCTGAACACACCCGCCAGGCCCGAGTGATCATCGGTCCGGACGCGCTGCTCATTCCCGAGCACAAGGTGGTGCTGACCACCGACACGGAAAATGCGCGTGCGATAGGCCGGCGCACCGTCGACTTCTATCTTCAGTTGAGCAATTACGTAAGCAACTGGAAGAGACTCGGTTTCAGCGAGGAGGATGTCACGTCGCCGGGTAGCGACGCATTCATCGACGCCGTAGTCGCACACGGCACTGCCGAAGAAATCGCGGGCCGTCTCAATGAACACCTCGACGCCGGCGCCAGCCAGGTGCTGATTCAGGTTCTGGGCGATAAGGGCTTGGTCGACACGTTGACCTCATTGGCGGACGTGCTTCGGTAATCGCCCACTAGGGTTACAGCATGCGGATGCTGGTGACCGGTGGCGCCGGTTTCATCGGGGCCAATTTCGTTCACGCGACGGTCCGTGAACGTCCCGATGTCTCGGTAACAGTCCTCGACGCTCTTACCTATGCGGGTAGCCGCGAATCGTTGGCGTCGGTGGCTGCATCAGTCGATCTGGTGCAGGGCGATATCTGCGATGCCGAGACGGTGGATCGACTGGTGGCGAGCAGCGATACGGTGGTGCACTTTGCCGCCGAAACGCACAACGACAATTCGCTCGCCGATCCGTCACCGTTCTTGCGCAGCAATATCATTGGTACCTACACGCTGCTGGAGGCGGTGCGCCGCCACGATGTGCGGTTGCACCATATTTCCACCGACGAAGTGTTCGGCGACCTCCAGCTGGACGACCCGGACCGGTTCACCGAGGACACCCCGTACAACCCGTCTAGCCCCTATTCGGCCACCAAGGCCTCGGCCGATCTGCTGGTGCGGGCATGGATGAGGTCGTTCGGCGTGCGCGCCACGATCTCCAACTGCTCCAACAATTACGGGCCGTATCAGCATGTGGAGAAGTTCATTCCACGACAGATCACCAACATCTTGACTGGCCGCCGCCCTCGTCTCTACGGAGCCGGTGCAAACGTCCGGGACTGGATTCACGTTGACGACCACAACAGCGCCGTGTGGCGCATCATCGAGTCGGGAACCATCGGACGCACGTATCTCATTGGGGCGGATGGAGAACGAGACAACCTGTCGGTGCTGCGGATCATTCTCGAACTTATGGGCCGAGCCCAGGACGACTTCGACCACGTCACCGACCGGGCCGGCCACGACCTGCGGTATGCCATTGACCCAACACCGTTGCGCGATGAATTGGGTTGGCATCCAACACATAGCGATTTCGCCAGCGGAATGACTGCCACCATCTCCTGGTATCGCGACAACGAGGAGTGGTGGCGCCCCATCAAGGATTCGGTTGAAGCCCAATACGCCACGCGGGGACAGTGATGAGCGCGAAGAACAGAGGGCATTGACATGCAGGTTCGCGAACTTTCGGTGCCGGGCGCCTTCGAAATCACCCCGGTGCAGCATCGTGACGACCGCGGGGTCTTCCTCGAATGGTTCAAGAGCCCTGTGCTCGCCGAAGCCATCGGGCATGCCTTCGACCTGCAACAAGCCAATTGCTCAGTATCGGCGGCCGGCTCGCTGCGCGGTATCCACTTCGCCGATGTGCCACCCGGACAAGCCAAGTACGTCACCTGCCTCACCGGGTCCGTGTATGACGTCGTGGTCGATATTCGTGTCGGCTCATCGACCTTCGGCGCGTGGGACGCCGTACTACTCGATCCCCAAGACCGTCGCGCCGTGTATGTCCCAGAGGGAGTCGGCCACGCCTTCCTTGCCCTCGAAGATGACTCCACGGTCGTCTACTTGTGTTCCTCTGGATATGCCCCGGGCCGGGAGCACGGTGTCAACCCGCTGGATTCAACTGTCGGCGTCAGGTGGCCCACGGCGGCTCCAGACGGCACCGCCCTCCCCCTCCTCATTTCCGAAAAAGACCTGGCTGCACCGTCATTGGAAGAGGCGAAAGACTCCGGTTTGCTACCGTTGGCCACCGACGTACAGGCGTACCTCCACGGCCTCGGTGGCAGATAAGCAAACAGGGCGACACCGACCCGGTGGTTGCTAAAGTCCCTACATGACGCAACCGCCTGTCGGACCTCCGCCCTCGGATCCCGGGCCACCGGAGTACCCCGCGTACCCGACGTACCCTCCCGTCGGGCCTCCTCCCGCCAGCGGATTTCCACCCGCGCATCCGACCAGTCCCGCAGGCTTCGAGCCGTATCCCCCGTACCCGCCGTACCCTCAGGCCAATCCGTCGGGCTATCCGCCACCCGGGTATCCGTCACAACCGTCGCCATATGGCTACCCCGCCGCGGGCACATATCCACCTATCGAAAGTGCGCGGGGCACCAACGGATTTGCGATCGCCGCCCTCATCCTCGGCATCATCCCGATTTGCGCTGGCATTCTTGGCATCGTGTTCGGGTTCGTCAGCCTGAGCCAAATTAAGCAGACCGGCCAAAAAGGACGCGGTATGGCGATTACCGGCATCGTCCTCGGGTTCGTCTGGATCGCCGTGGTGGCGGTGGGTGTGGCAGTCGGCGCGAGCAACTCACCTAAGCGCGACGACACCGGGCACATAACCCAGCCCGGCCAGATGGACGTGACGAAGTTGCGCGTTGGTGATTGTGTGGCTGAACTCGGTGACGAAAAGTTTTACACCACAACCAAAGCCATCCCGTGTCTGCAACCGCACAAGGCCGAGGTTTATGCGTTGCTTCCATTGTTAGGCACATCGGTTCCCGACATGTCGACCATGGAGAAAACTGCGCAAGGATGTGGGGGCGCGCTGGAACGATACTCGCCCAGCGCATACGACGATGACGCCGTCGAAGTGACCTACCTGTACCCGACCCGGCAATCCTGGAAGCAGGGTGATCACTCGATCACCTGCATCGCCACCTTCCCCACCGACCGATCGGACTCGATCAAGGGCAAGTAGGCATTTCGCCTACGGGCGCAATGTCAGGATGCGGGGGCCGTCCTCGGTGACCGCCACCGTGTGCTCCCAATGCGCAGCCCGGGAACCGTCGGTGGTGACGACGGTCCAATCGTCGGCGAGCACCCGCGTCTGCGTGGTACCAAGCGTCAGCATCGGTTCAATGGCGAGCACAGACCCGACGCCGAGGAGCGGACCCTTACCGGGTGCTCCCTCATTGGGCAGGAACGGGTCCAGGTGCATCGAGCGGCCGATGCCGTGGCCGCCGTATCCGTCCACGATGCCGAACGCGCGGTCGAACTGTTTCTCGGCCGCACGGGTGCCCTGCTCGATCGCATGGGACACATCAGTGAGCCGGTTCCCCGGGAGCATCGCCGCGATACCAGCCTCCATCGACAACCGAGTGGCCGTCGATAATGCCTCGTCAACGGGAATGACGGTGCCCACCGCGAAGGTCCATGCGGAATCCCCGTGCCAGTCATCCAGAATGGCTCCGCAATCGATGGAGACCAGATCGCCATCGGCCAAGATGGCTGTCGCAGAAGGTATTCCGTGAACAACTTGATCGTTGACGGAGGAGCAGATGGATGCCGGAAACCCGTGGTAGCCGAGAAATGAGGGTACCGCGCCAGCATCCCGGATTACGGCCTCGGCAACCTGATCCAATTCCAGCGTCGAAACACCGGCCTTGGCGGCGTCCCGCACGGCGACCAATGCCGCACCCACGATGGAGCCCGCGGCGGCCATGGCATCGAGCTCACCGGCGGTGCGCTGCTCCACGGTCTTCTTGCGGCCGAACAGCCCCACGAACGACCTACCGGCCTAGAGCCTGCGAGGTCCGCGCGAACACCTCATCGACCGTGCCGACGGCATCGATGGTCTGCAGCACGTTCTTGTAGTACTCCAGCAGTGGTGCGGTCTCGTCGCGGTAGACGTTCAGGCGGTTACGGATGATGTCTTCGGTGTCGTCGGCACGGCCACGTCCCAGCAGTCGCTGCACGAGCTCTTCCACCGGCACCTTGAACTCCAACACGGCGTCGATCTTGACTCCGCGGGCCTCTTCCATCGTGGCCAGCGCATCGGCCTGGTCCACGGTGCGGGGATATCCGTCGAGAATGAATCCGTTTGTCGCATCGGGTTGGTCGAGACGCGCCTCTACCATCCTGTTGGTGACCTCGCTGGGCACCAGGTCACCGGCATCCAGGTATTGCTTGGCCTGGATCCCCAGTTCGGTGCCCTCGCTGATATTCGACCGGAACAGGTCGCCCGTGGAAATCTGCGGAATCCCGAACTTCTCCGAAATCAGTTGCGCCTGCGTACCTTTACCTGCACCTGGCGGGCCGAGTAACACCACTCTCACTTCAGGAACCCTTCGTAGTTACGCTGCATCAACTGGCTTTCGATCTGCTTCACAGTATCGAGGCCGACGCCGATCATGATCAGGACCGCGGTACCGCCGAAGGGCAGGTTTTGCGCGCCGCCCGAGCTCCCGATCTGCAGGAACAGGTTCGGCAGGATCGCAATGATGCCCAGGTAGATCGATCCCGGCCACGTGATGCGGTTGAGCACGTAGCGGAGGTAGTCGGCGGTCGCACGTCCGGGACGAATACCGGGGATGAAGCCACCGAACTTGTTCATCTCGTCGGCGCGCTCGTCGGGGTTGAAGGTGATCGACACGTAGAAGAACGTGAAGAACACGATGAGCGAGAAGTAGATGGTGACGTACCAGTAGTTGCTGGGGTCGGTCAGGTAGGTGCTGACGAATCGGTCCCACCAACCGGTCTTCTCCCGGCTGCCGCTGCGCACGAGCTGGGTGATGAGGCCCGGGATATACAGCAGCGAGGAGGCGAAGATGACCGGGATAACACCGGCCTGGTTGACCTTCAACGGCAGATAGGTGGAGGTGCCGCCGTACATGCGCCGGCCCACCATGCGCTTGGCGTACTGGACGGGAATACGGCGTTGCCCCTGTTCGACGAACACCACCCCGACCACGATGAGAAGTGCCGCCACGCACACCGCGACGAAGGCGACGCCGCCGCGGCTGTCCAGGATGGTCTTGCCCTCTGCGGGGATCCGCGCCGCGATGCCGGAGAAGATCAGCAGCGACATGCCGTTGCCGATTCCGCGTTCGGTGACCATCTCGCCGAGCCACATCACCAGGCTGGATCCGGCGGTCATGACCAGAACCATCACCGTCAGCGTGAAGATCGACTGGTCGGCGACGATCTCATCCTTGCGGTCGCAGCCCTGCAGCAGGTTTCCGCTGGCACCAAGAGCGACGATCGAGGTGGACTGCAGCAGTGCCAGCGCCACCGACAGGTAGCGCGTGTACTGCGTCATTTTGGCCTGGCCGGACTGGCCTTCCTTGCGCAGCTGCTCGAACCGAGGAATAACCACCGTGAGCAGCTGAACAATGATGCTCGCGGTGATGTACGGCATGACGCCGACCGCGAATACCGACAGCTGTAGCAGCGCTCCACCGGAGAATAAGTTGATCAGCGAGTAGATCTGCGCCGAGTCGCCGCTGCTGACCTGCTCAACGCAATACTTCACGTTGGCGTAGTTCACGCCGGGAGACGGCATGGTCGCACCGACTCGATAAAGGATCACCACACCGATGGTGAAGAGGATCTTCCGCCTCAGGTCAGCTGTCCTGAGAGCAGAGACAAAAGCGGAAAGCACACATCCTCCTGCGCATCCTGCAGCTCGCCATGTGATCTGCTAGATGAATCGGCTGGTGATCCCAGCGTTGGATAACCGTTTCGGCGGCCGTCAGGGCACGCCCGGGCCGTTCACGAGACTAACAGTTCGCTACGTACCCGTGGAAAAGACGGTGTCGTTCCGGTCGGGGATGACGGCGCCATCGGAACGCAGCAGCGGTCCCATGCTGCCGTCGGAATCGGTCACGCCGTCGGTTCCACAACGGTATGGGTCCGTGTGCTGCGGCCGCCGAGATCACCCAAGTGCTGACGCCATGGGCCTGCAGGATGACGATGAGGTCCTTGATCTGCGGGCCCACGAGAGAGTTTTCGCAGTTCACGGGAGCGCACGTGCGCAATCGCAGACCGCGGCGCACTATGGTCGGGGCACCGTGACTGTGCCAACCCCTGACTAAGGAGTCTCGATGGCGCGGACCGATGACGACAGCTGGGATCTGGCATCGAGCGTGGGAGCGACGGCGACGATGGTGGCCGCGCAGCGCGCCCTCGCCAGCCACGTACCCAATGCATTGATCAACGATCCGTATGCCGAGCCGTTGGTGCGCGCCGTCGGCATCGAGTACTTCACCAAACTTGCCTCGGGAGATTTCGATCCCGAGCAGATGGCGGGGCTGGTGCAGCTCGGCATCACGGCCGACGGCATGGCCAACGGTATGGCGAGCCGCACCACTTACTACGACTCCGCCTTCGAGTCCTCCGCCGCGGCGGGTGTGCGCCAAGCCGTCATCCTCGCGTCCGGTCTGGACACCCGTGCCTACCGCCTGAATTGGCCTGCGGGCACCACCGTGTACGAGCTCGACCAGCCTGAGGTGATCGCGTTCAAGACCAACACTCTGGCCGAGCTGGGAGCTACACCGAGCGCAGAACGGCAGACAGTCGCGATCGACCTGCGGGATGACTGGCCAACCGCGTTGCAGGCGGCCGGTTTCGACCCCGGACTGCCGACGGTGTGGTCGGCGGAGGGGCTGCTGATCTACCTGCCGCCGGAGGCGCAGGATCGGTTGTTTGCGTCAATCACCGAACTCAGTGCGCCCGGCAGCCGCCTCGTGTGCGAACAGGTTCCCGGCCTGGAAACCGCCGACTTCTCCAAGGCGCGCGAGCTCACCCGTCAGTTCGGCGGAGACACGCTGGATCTGGATATGGAGTCGCTGGTGTACTCCGGTGAGCGCCAAATGGCTGCGGACTGGCTGGCCGAACATGGCTGGACGGTAGTGACCGAGGAGAACGAGGCGCTCTATGCCCGGCTCGGCCTCGAACCGCCTAACCCGTTGCTGCGCGCCATATTTCCCAACATCGTCTACGTCGACGCTACCCTCGGCTAGGCCGCGACCGCGAACGCCCTCGCCGCCACCAGCGGCGTCTCGGCTCATCGGATTCGCCGGCTTCGGCGTCTTCGGCGTCTTCGAACGGAACCCCTTTATAAACAGCGAGATACACGTCGATCGTGGTCACGATGACGATCACCAGCACCGGACCCAGCACGATTCCCCAGAATCCGAAGGCCGCGATCCCCGAAAAGACCGCCAGCAGCATCAGCGCGGGATCCAGGCGTGCTCCACGCGGTACGAGGATGGGGCGCAACACATTATCGATGTTGGAGACCACCAGGATGTGCCAGGCGATGACGAATAGTCCGCCCACCGGGTGGCCGAAAACAATCATGCCGATACCGAATGGAATCGTCACGATGCCGCCCCCGAGCGGGATGATCGACAACGCGGTCAGCAGTATCGCGAAGAAGAAGAATCCCTGACGGAAGCCGGCGACGTAGATCGATGCGGCACCCGCAACCCCCTGCGCCATCGCAATCACAAACTGCCCCTTGACTGTTCCGCGCACCATCGCCCCGATTTTGTCGAGGTACAGATCGGTGATTTCCTCGCCCAACGGATTGAGCTGTCGCAGCAGCGTGAGCAATTTGTCCTGCTTGACCAAGAGCGAGATAAACACGTACAGGAAGATGATGGAGGCCGCGACCGCCGAAGCCACGCTGCCGACAGCGCTCTGGAGCACCTGCAGCAGCCCCTGACCGACATTCTCGGCCAGGGATGCGATCGAGTTCCGCACTGTGTCCGGGGTCAGCTGGACATGCATGAACGGAACTCGCTCTAAGACGTCGTTGACCACCGCGAGCGCCTTCTGCCCGAGCGTCGTCATGTCGGTGTCCCCCACCCAGTTCGAGACGCTCTCGACCATTCGGGTGATCTGAATGGTCGCCACGAAGATCAACGCCCCCACCGGAACCACCACCGCACCCAGCGCAGACAGCAGTGTCAGTGTTGCCGAGACGCCGGTACCGAATCGCTGCCCCAGTCGCCGGTACAGCGGTGTGAACAAATAGGCGGCCACCGCCGCGACGACAATCAGAATGAAGTAGCCGCGCAGAAAGTAGGCGCCGAACACGATGCCCACTCCGGTGAGCACGGCGAGCACGCGTTTCTGGAATACCGTCAGCTCGGTGTTCACCGATGCCCCTTCCGCCGGCGAATGCACTCGACACGTTAGTCCGTGCCGACCTCATCACAGGCGAATGAGGGCGGGTGCGGCGCAATTAGAAGCGGTAGTCCCCCAACATCATCGCCTGGGCGCTGCCGATCGACCGCTGAGCGCGCCGCACGGTTTCCAGGGCCAGCTGCGCCACCCTCCCCAGCACGGCATCGGTGACAGCAGCTGCGGCGGGCTGGGACGAGGACCGCTGCCGCAACATCGAGGAGAACGGTGAGTTCGGGAAGCTCGTGATCCGCACGTCTTCGTCGGCATCGATATCCGCGAGTTCCTTGGCCTTGGCCAGTGCCTCGCGGAATCCCCCGAGCTCATCGACCAGGCCATGCTCCAACGCATCCTTGCCCGACCAGATCCGGCCCTGTGCAACCGCTTTCACGGCATCGACGGTGAGATTTCGCCCGTCCGCGACACGCTGCACGAAATCGTCATAGTGCATGTCGATCTCGGCCTCGACGAGATCGACCTGCTCATCGGTAAACGGTTCGTTGCTCGCCCATGCGTCGGCGTTGGCATTAGTACGCAATGTGTCCGACGCGACGCCGAGCTTCTCCTTCAGTCCCCGGGTGATGAACTTTCCGGTGATCACCCCAATGGACCCGGTGATGGTTCCGGGATTGGCGATAATCGCATCCGCGTTCATGGCAACGTAGTAGCCGCCCGAGCCGGCCACCGCACCCATGGACACCACGACCGGTTTACCCGCCTCGCGCGCCCGAATCACTTCCCGCCAGATGGTTTCCGAGCCGTTGACCGAACCTCCGGGGCTGTCGACGCGCAACACGATGGCGGCCACCGAATCGTCGGCGACAGCATCCCGCAGCGCCTCCGCAATCACGTCACCCCCGCTCGCGGGCCCCGGGGGAACGAGCCGCGGTCCGCTGCGACCGCTCACGATCGCCCCCGTCAGGGAGACCACACCGATGGTCCGCCGCGACGGACGGCCGGGCAAGGACGGAAGGCTTGGTACCTGCGGCCGGGTGGCCCTGGCGTAGCGCGCCAGAAACAGCAGCGGGGGCTCACTGCTTTCCTGCACACCTGTCAGCTCACCGATGCGCGCATACGCCTCGTCGCGATATCCGATGCGGTCGACCAATCCAGCGGCCACCGCGTCGGTGCGCCGCAGCGGCGCGCGGTCTGCCAGGGCATCCACGTCGGCCGGTTCAAGCTTGCGCGATGCCGCGACACCGTCGCGAACCTGTTCCGAAAGGCTCTCCAGCAGCCGCCCGTCGGCTTCCCGCTGCGCGTCGGTGTAGCCGTCTTCGGTGAAAAGGTTTGCCGCCGACTTGTATTGACCGCGACTGAGAAATTGTGCCTCCACCCCGGCCTTGTCGAGTGCGCCGCGCAGAAAGGTGCCGTTGGCCGCGAATCCGATGAGTCCCACGGTGCCGGAGGGCTGCATCCACACCTCGCTGAACGCCGACGCCAGGTAGTAGGCGAGCGTGCTCGGATAGGTCTCGGCCCACGCCAGGCTGGGTTTGACCGCGCTGAACGCCTCGATGGCTGCCCGCAGCTCCTGAACCGCCCCAGCAGCGGCGGGTGGGATCTGCACCCGGGCGATCAACCCGGCCACCCGCGGATCGTCAATCGCCCGGTGGATGGCAGCGATGGTGTGCCGCAGTGACAGCGGCCGACTCGCACCCGAAAACACCAGGCCCAGTGGGTCGAAGTTGACGGTTTCGGGCGGGATCTCCAGAAGATCGAGTTCCAGGATGCAGTCCCGTGGCACGCCCCGGTGACGCGCGGTGTCGACCTTGGCCAGGAGATCGTTGACGTCCGTGGGTGCGGTGAAAGCGAACATGCCTTGAGCGTACCGACGAATGCGGCGATGCTCTCGGCTACAAATCCGTGCTGCCGGATCACTCGACGCGTAGGGTCGGACCATTCGCTGGCGGAGGGGCAACGATGAAACGTGCGCAGAGGCTGACAGTCCAAAAGGTATTGGCACAGGTCGCCGCGTTGCTCGCGGTGACGACGGTCTCAGGATGTATCGACACGTCAGGGTCCCGCGAGGAGACACCCCCACCGTCGACGTCCACGGCGGCCGCGGCGCCCACCCGCAGCTATCCCGGCTTGTTCCCGGAGTATCGGGGCAAATTCCATCCCAACCATACGGATCTGGGTGGGCGAAACAATGCCGAGCTCGCCGGTCTACTGCCGGTCGCCGCCGACTTCCCTCCGCAGGGTCTGACCCGTCCCGCCGATATCGCCTCCGACGACGGATCGGGGCTGGGATTGCACGGCCAGACCGATGGCGAGACACGTCCGCCCGAATGCCTGTACACGCCCTTCGGCAAGTCCTTTTCCAGGGCACCCGACGGTTCGGACTGGAATCTGTACTACGCGGCCTCGGTATTTCATGAGGCAGACCCCGCCGGTAACCACATCATCGTCACGGTGAACCGTGAACGCGAGAACACCGATGTATTCGCGTTGACCGCCGACTGGATCAAGAAATGCGGCCAATACGACAAGGCCTTCCCGACGTTCGCCAAGCCGGATGTGCGCAGCCGGCACGTCACCGACACCTTCGCCCCGGGGGCGATCGTCGACGGCGCGCAGACCTACGTGTACACAACTGCCAGCACCGATCTGGACGATGCCTCGGCCGGCAAGCAGCAATCGGGAGTTCGTGGCCAGCGCATTCTGCTCGCGCGGGTGCGCTCGGTGGTATTCGAGGTAGAAGGCACCGACCAGGTGGACGCCGCCATGCTGGACCAGCTGATGGCCACCACGATTGCGAACGCCAAGCATGCCCCGCCTCCCCCCGAACAGAACGCCGGCCGACTAGCCGCGCTACCCGCCTGCGATACCGTTGCGCTCCAGCCCGGGAATCCGCAACCAGATCCGGCGCTCGACTGCACGGTGCGCACCTCCGATGGCAGTGGCGTGATCTTCGAAGTACTGGGTACACCCTCAGGAACCATCCGAGTATTCAATGGCAATGGCGCACAACAGCAATCCATCCGCGTACCGAACCCGATATTTCAGCAGCGCCTTCCGATCCTGCAGGATCTGGACCAGGACAAGCGCGAAGAGCTGCTGGTCGTCACGTCGACCGGCAACCCTGGCGGCGAGCTCATGGATGTCTGGCGCGCGCGACCGAATTCTGACCAATTCGACATGACCGGAACAATTTTCGGCGTCCCAAGATTCTGGATGACATCCGATCGATTCATCGGGATCTTCTCGCGCAACGGGGCCGACGCCGGCGTGGCCGCGTTATTCCGGTTCGTCGACAACAAACTGGCTGTGCTGACACTGCTGGACACCGAAAGGCGAGTCGACAACAAGCCACTCGATCCGAGGTGGCGGCTAAATGCGAATGTCAAATGTGCGATGAACTTGTCCGATGACCCGGCGGGGGCCTTGGGCGCGCGCATGGACGCGCTACGTGCAGCGGGTGTCGACCCAGCGACGGCCGAGGAGCATTTCTGTCTACAGCCATGGGTGGCGGGTCTCTACCGTCAGGGCACACGGTAAGACGTCTGACATGAAGAATTCCTCTGCTGCAGTGTTTCTCGCTATGGGGATGACCCTGACGGCGTGCACTCATGGTGGTATCCATCGCACCGACACGTCCACCAGCTCGGCGCCCAATCGGCTCGACTCGCTACCGCTGTGTTCGTCGATCAAGGCACAGGCCATCGAACCCGATCCAGATCCAGCACTTGACTGTGTTCTGCGATCTAAGGATTCAGCAAAGCTGACGTTCGAAGCGCTGGGTACACCACCGGTCACCATCAAGGTGTACGAACCCAATGGGACTCTGCGTCAAACCTTTACCGTTCCCGTCAACAAGCCGGAGCGAACTCCGCCCTTCCTTGCCGACCTCGATCGGGACGGCCGCGACGAGCTGGTGGTGGTGTACAACGTTGGGTCCGACGGCGACACCCTGGAGGTGTGGCGAGCGCACAAGGATTCGGGGAAGTTCTCCGCCGCAGGTCAGGTATTCGGCTATCCGGATTTCCGGATCACCGATGAAGGATTCACCGCCTTCTATGCGAGTACCGGCGCCGGGTCGGGAAGAGTCTCCATCTACCGATTCGTCAATGACAAGGTGCTGCAATTGGGTTCGGCGTTCGTACAGGCCGCAGACTGGCCTGAACCACCCGATCCCACCCGCACCTGGTACATCAACGGAAACACATTGTGTTCCTTCAACTATGACGACGTTCCTCCCGGGCGAGCCGCGACAAGAAACCAAGCGTTGACGGAGGCGGGCGTCGACCCGCCGACCGCGCAGGACCGCTTCTGCAAACAGTCGTGGGTCGCCGAAATCTACAAGAAACGCTAGCCGGACGTACCGTGATGGGATGCGGTTCTCGATCTCCATTCCCCAGTTCGACACCGGTCGCTTCGACGCCGAAGGCGTCCGCTCCTACCTGAGGCGCGCCGAGGAGCTTGGCTTCGTTGGCGGCTGGACCCTGGAGCAGACCATTGGATCCTCGCCCATCATCTCCCCTTTGGAGTTACTGGCGTATGCGGCCGCATGCACCACGCACTTGCGGCTTGGAGTGGCGGTACTCGTTGCCTCACAGCACGATCCGCTACAACTAGCCTCTGCAGTCACCGCGGTGGACCGCCTCAGCCACGGGCGCCTGGATGTGGGTGTGGCCCCGGGGGGTGGATTCCGCAATTTCGCAGCCTTCGGAGTGAACAAGGAGACCTTCATCGCGAGCTTCACCGAGGGCCTGGAGCTGATGAAACGGGCGTGGTCGGATGACGAGCGCATCACGTTCCATGGCCGTTTTCGCGATGTCGATGATCTGGCGATTCAGCCCAAGCCCGTGCAGCGCCCGCATCCGCCGATCTGGTTCGGCGGACACGCGCCGGCCGCGTTGGCTCG
Source organism: Mycobacterium sp. (assembly GCA_050701835.1). Taxonomy (GTDB): domain Bacteria; phylum Actinomycetota; class Actinomycetes; order Mycobacteriales; family Mycobacteriaceae; genus Mycobacterium. The sequence continues at coordinate 428,917 of JBOGDC010000035.1, forward strand.
AGCGGTGCGCCACGGGGATGCCTTCCTCGGAGCGGGATCCTCCACAACGGCGGCCTTCGCCGAGGTGGTGACGGCCCTCCGGCGCGAATTGGAAAGCCAGCGTATGGACGTGGATGGCTTCACGATTGGCAAGCGCGTCTATCTGATGATCGATGATGACCGGGACCGAGCCCGGGAGCGCGTCCAGGAAGGACTGCGCCGGATCTACGGCCAGATGAAGGGTATCGATGCCGTGCCGGTCTGGGGCTCTCCGGATGAGGTGGCCCGTTCATTGCGCGAGGTGGCCGACGCGGGCGCGCAGATGATTCTGCTGAACCCTGTCGGCGAGGATGTCGCAGCCGACCGCGAACAGATGGAACGCCTTGCCGCCGAGGTTATCCCGCAGCTCGTGTAAGCGCCAAGAGTGCAGTCACTGCGGGACTGTGGCTTGTCTTATTGAGTCGTGACGGTGGCCCGTTCTCGTCTGAACCTATTTGGTGTCGGTGACGACGACGATCTGATGGATGAAGGCACCTTCGACGGCGGAGTAGAGGAGGAAGTCGGCGACGTTTGCACGCGAGGTTGAGGGGAAGATCGGCAGTTTCGTGACGTCCTCGAGCACGACCGCGTTGTAGTGGGCGGCGTCCTTGTCGTTCAACGCTCCGGGGTATTCGAGGGTCCATTTCAGATCGCTGGCCCTCAAGAGCACTTCCGACGCCGCTTTGTCTGCGTACGTCTTCCGGAGCACGGTGCGGAATAGGGGGCCCACGAGGAACGAGGCTTTCGCGAGGGAGTCGCCGACTCCGAACGCAGACAGGATGACGAAACGGTCCACGCCGGACGTCTTCGCGGATGTGATGACTGCACGGACGGTGTCGGTGATCAGCGTCGGAGTCTCGCGGGCGCTCTTCACTCCGAGCGTGCTGATGACCGCATCGTGACCTCGGGCGGCCGCCGCGATCACGGCGGCGTCCGTGACATCGCCGGTGACGGTTTGTGCGCGCGGGTCAACGGTGGCGTCGGCCCTCCGAATGAGGGTGGTGACCTGGTGCCCCTGGTCGAGTGCCTTTTTGACGAAGAGGACGCCGGTGCGGCCGGTCGCTCCAAGGACAAGAAACTTCATGATATTTCGCTCTCTCTTGAGGGGACGTATGGGCGTGCTTGTGCTGCGGCGATGGAGCTGCCCATCAGGGCCCATCGCGCTGAGCGGTATCGGGTCTGCGTGCGGTAGCTGCCCGCCCGTCGACGGAAAGGCGGCAGAACCATTACCGATTTTAGTCAATAATACTGACTATTGTCAAGGCGAAGCCGAGTCCCGCTGGTGCTCCTACGGGCAGAAGTGGAAGCGAGAGGTGGACGGCTGGGGTTTACCGTGCGTGGGTGTCGGTGATCTCGCGGAGTTGATCCAGGATCTGCTGCAACAACGTGAAGTTGCGGGTGCCCAAGTAGGCCTTCCACTCCGATAGAGTCTCGCCGAGTGCCGCCTTGGCTACCTCGACCGCCCGCCGCCCGCGTTGCTCAATCATGATCAACCGGGCGCGGCCATCAGCGGGGTCGGGGACCCGGCGGACATAGCCCAGGCGTTCCAGTTGATCGATCATCACGCTGGCGCTCTGCTTGCTCATTTGCGCCTGTTCAGCGAGGTCCGTAAGGCGCGAGCCGTCGGGTGCGATGCGTTGAAACACCCGACACTGGGCGAGGGTCCAGTCGTCGAACCCGGCCTCCTGTAGGGCCCGGAATATCCGGTCCTCGGCGTACCGGTACGGGATGAACAACGACACTCCCAGATCGACCCGCTCCTCGTCGTCCATGCCGCTCTCAGCTCCGTTCGCCCACCTGATCAGACAAGTTTCACACCCTACGTCAACGCTGCCGAGGCAGATCGACGCCGACCCGGCCGCAGCGGCGGAAGCGCAGTTTTGGGTGCGTCGCATTCCGGACGCGCCACCTGCACCACAGCGACTTCGCCGCTATTCCTGTTCTCATCAGTACTGCAGTATAACCACTTTAGTAACGAATACTGACTAATGCGATCGGTCAGAGTGCAGATTATGCGATGAGCCAGATTCCGGCCGAATTCTCGCGATAGCTTCCATGAACACCGAAACAGAAAAGGGCGCCCACCCGAAGGTGGACGCCCTTTTCTGTTAATCGAGTACTAGGCCTCGTTGACCGATCCGCCTGCGGCGGTGATCTTCTCGCGGGCCGCCTCGCTGAACTTGTTGGCAGTTACCGATACCTTGACCGTGAGGTCGCCGTTGCCGAGCACCTTAACCAGCTGGTTCTTGCGTACCGCACCCTTGTTCACCAGATCCTCGATGGTGACGTCGCCACCCGCGGGGAACAGCCGCTCGATGTCGGCCAGGTTCACCACCTGGTACTCGGTGCGGAAGCGGTTCTTGAAGCCCTTAAGCTTCGGCAGCCGCATGTGGATGGGCATCTGCCCACCCTCGAAGGTCACCGGCACGTTCTTGCGTGCCTTGGTGCCCTTCGTGCCGCGGCCGGCAGTCTTACCCTTGGACCCTTCACCACGACCGACGCGGGTGCGCTCGGTCTTGGAGCCCGGGGCGGGGCGCAGATGATGCAATTTGATGGTCATTACTTCACATCCTCGACGGTGACCATGTGGCGAACCACCTGGAGCAGGCCGCGGGTCTGCGCGTTGTCCTCACGGACAACACTCTGACGAATCTTGCGCAGTCCCAGTGTCCTCAACGATTCGCGCTGCTTCCACCGGGATCCGATGGTGCTGCGCACTTGGGTGATCAACAGATCAGCCATGACTGCCTCCCCGTGCTGCCGCGGCTGCGAACTCGGCCCGGGCCCGGAGCATGCCGGCCGGAGCCACATCCTCGATGGGCAGACCGCGGCGAGCCGCGACCTCTTCGGGACGCTGCAGCATCTTGAGCGCCGCGACGGTCGCGTGGACCACATTGATGGCGTTATCACTACCCAGCGACTTGGCCAGGATGTCGTGCACACCAGCGCATTCCAGCACCGCACGGGCGGCACCACCGGCGATCACACCGGTACCGGCCGAGGCCGGACGCAGCATGACGACACCGGCGGAATCCTCACCCTGAACCGGGTGAGTGATGGTGCTGCCGATGAGCGGAACGCGGAAGAAGTTCTTACGAGCCTCATCCACGCCCTTGGCGATAGCGGCCGGAACTTCCTTGGCCTTGCCGTAGCCGACGCCCACCAGACCGTTGCCGTCGCCGACGATCACCAGTGCGGTGAAGCTGAAGCGACGACCACCCTTGACGACCTTGGAGACGCGGTTGATGGTGACGACGCGCTCGATGTGATTGTTCTTCTCGGCGTTGTCACGCCCACCACGACGGTCGTCGCGGTTGTCACGACGCCCACGGCCGCCGTCGCGACCATCGCGGTTGTCGCTGGCGCCGCCTGCTGCACCGGGAGCGCCCGAATTGCGCTGCGCCATCATGCATTCCTTCCGTTGAAAGTCTCGAACATCAGAACACCAGTCCGCTCTCGCGGGCGGCGTCGGCGAGTGCGGCGATGCGGCCACCGTAGGTGTGACCACCGCGGTCGAATACAACGGTGTCTACGCCGGCTGCCTTGGCACGCTCGGCGATCAGCTGGCCGACCCGAGCGCTGCGCGCCTTCTTGTCGCCCTCGACCGCCTGCACATCGGGCTCGATGGACGAGGCCGCGGCCAGGGTGGTGCCGGTGAGATCGTTGACCAGCTGCACGTGGATGTGGCGGGCCGAACGGTTGACGACCAGACGCGGCCGCTCGTCGGTGCCCGATACCTTCTTGCGCAGACGCGTGTGACGGCGCAGACGCGAGGTGCGGCGCGCCTCCGAGACGCTCTTGCCCACCGGCTCGTGCTGCTTGGTTCCGCTTGGTCCAGTTGATGTCTTCGCTTGAGCCATGGTCACTTACCTGTCTTTCCGACCTTGCGGCGGATCTGCTCACCCTCGTAACGCACGCCCTTACCCTTGTATGGGTCGGGACGGCGCAGGCGGCGGATGTTGGCCGAAATCTGGCCGACCTTCTGCTTGTCGATACCACTGACCGAGAACTTGGTGGGGGTCTCGACGACGAACGTGATGCCCTCGGGTGCTTCGATCAGCACCGGGTGGCTGTAGCCGAGCGCGAACTCCAAGTTCGATCCCTTGGCCACCACGCGGTAACCCACACCGAAGATCTCCATCTTGGTGGTGTAGCCCTGCGTCACACCGGTCACCAGGTTGGCGATCAGGGTGCGAGACAGTCCGTGTAGCGAGCGGTTACGCCGCTCGTCATCGGGGCGGGCGACGACAATGGCGCCATCGTCGTTGCGCGAGACCGTGATCGGCTCGGCGATTGTCAATTCTAGGGTGCCCTTGGATCCCTTTATGGAGAGATTCTGGCCGTCAATGTTGACGTCCACTCCCGCAGGAACCAGCACCGGCTGCTTACCAATACGTGACATGTTTTTTAGTCCTCCCGCTACCAGACGAACGCGAGGACTTCGCCGCCCACGCCCTGTCGGGATGCTTGGCGGTCGGTGAGCAGGCCGGTGGACGTGGAGATGATCGCCACGCCGAGGCCGCCGAGCACCTTGGGCAGATTGGTGGATTTTGCGTATACACGCAGACCGGGCTTCGACACGCGACGGAGGCCGGCGATGCTGCGCTCACGGCTGGGGCCGTACTTGAGCGAGACAACCAGGCTCTTACCCACGCGGGCGTCCTCGGTGCGGTAGTCGGTGATGTAGCCCTCGCGCTTGAGGATCTCGGCAATGTTGGCCTTGATCTTCGAGTGCGGCAGGGTCACCTCATCGTGGTATGCCGAGTTGGCATTGCGCAGACGTGTTAGAAAGTCTGCGATCGGATCGGTCATAGTCATGACAGAGTCCATCAACCTTTCTCGCTGCGGTTCCCATGCAGCATGCTCGTACCGGTTCCCGAAAGGGCCTGGTACATCCCATGGTGGGCCTACTGCGAAGTGATCTTCCGTATCTGACCGGGTTCGGTCAGGGGTCGTGCATCGGTAGTGCTATCCGTAGAACGAAAAAGCACATGCCGACCGGCCACGGGCGTATACAGCCCAGGCAACCGACCCAGTGTAGGTGACCTGGACGTACGGACCAAATCGGTGGCGAGGCCCTCGACGGGTCACCCGGTGGGTGTCAACGTGAACGGCAGCCAATAGGTGCCGGGGCCGTCATCGGGGCAACCGGGCGCGCCCACGGTGAACGTCCGTTCGCCCGAGAAGCTGCCATCGCCGTCCGGCACCAGGAAGTCGGATCTGGCCGCGATCACCGCGCTGCCATCACCGCAATGGAATGGGTAGTCGGAGGCCGATTCCCACCGGTCACCGTTCCACCGGTAGTCGAGGAGGGCGGGCGCGTGGGGATTGTCGGCCAGCTCGGCAAGCCGCAACCAATGCGCCACACACCCATCCGCCACGCAGGTGGTGGTGAAGCTTGCTGCCTGCGTCGACGGGGCAGAGGCATCGGGCCTTCCGTCGAACGTCTGCCGAGAATGGTCAAGGTAGGTGTCGTAGGTTCCGTACAGAGGAACCGGTTCGGGCCGGTCGGCGTGCGCCACCCCGGCACCCGACCACGCCGCGATGATCGCGAACGCGAGCCCGCACCAGCTGCGCATACGTCACTGATAACACAGGGCACGCACGATCGGGGCCGAACGATCGAACGAAAACGTCAGATCACGCCGAGGGCCACCATCGCGTCGGCAACCCGCGTGTATCCGGCGAGGTTGGCGCCCGTCACGTAATTCCCCGGATCCCCGTAGTGGTCCGCTGTTTCGATGCAGGTGGCGTGAATGGACCGCATGATCGACCGCAGGCGCGTCTCCGTCTGCTCGAAAGTCCATGAATCGCGACTGGCGTTCTGCTGCATTTCCAGCGCGCTGGTGGCCACCCCGCCAGCGTTCGATGCCTTGCCCGGCGCGTAGAGCACCCCTGCTTCCTGGAAGTACTTCACCGCCTCCGGGGTGCACGGCATGTTGGCGCCCTCGGCTACAAGTTGCACACCGTTCTCGATGAGCCGACGGGCGTCCTTGCCGTCGAGCTCGTTCTGGGTGGCGCAGGGCAAGGCGATCTGGCAGGGAACCTCCCAGATCGTTCCGTCGGTGACCTGGCGTGCCCCGCCGCCGTGTACCTCGACGTACTCGGAGAGCCGACCCCGCCGGACTTCCTTGATCTCCTTGAGGAGTTCGAGATTCAGGCCGCGCTCATCGAGGAGGTAGCCGTCGCTGTCCGAGCAGGCGATGACCTTCGCGCCCAGCTGCTGAGCCTTCTCGACGGCGTAGATGGCGACGTTCCCCGCGCCCGACACCACGACGGTCTTATCGGCCAGGGACTGTGCGCGTGTCGCCAACATCTCCTGCGCGAAGAGCACCACACCGTATCCGGTGGCCTCGGTGCGCACCTGGGATCCGCCCCAGGGCAATCCTTTACCCGTAAGCACGCCCGATTCGTAGCGATTGGTGATGCGCTTGTACTGCCCGAACAGATATCCGATCTCGCGCTGGCCCACGCCGATGTCACCGGCGGGGACGTCGGTGTATTCACCGATATGCCGGTACAACTCGGTCATGAATGACTGACAGAACCGCATGATCTCGGCGTCGGAACGCCCCTTGGGATCGAAATCGGATCCGCCCTTGCCGCCGCCGATGGGGAGCCCGGTAAGTGCGTTCTTGAACGTCTGCTCGAAGCCGAGGAACTTCACAATGGACAGGTTCACGCTCGGGTGGAAACGCAGGCCGCCCTTGTACGGCCCCAGCGCGGAGTTGAACTCCACCCGGTAGCCGCGGTTGATCTCGACGGAGCCGTCGTCCTTAATCCACGGAACCCGAAAGATGATCTGCCGCTCCGGTTCGCAGATCCTTTCCAGGATCGACCAGCGCTCGTAGTCCGGTGTCTTGCCGACCAGCGGCGTCAGACTGGCCATCACCTCGAAGACGGCCTGCTGGAACTCCGCCTCCCCCGGGTTACGTGCGAGAACCGTCTCGAAACGCGGCTGGAAAACGGAATGCAGTGCCTCTGGCATACCTAATAGGGTGCACCACAGCACATTTGGCTAACGACGCGGTATCTAACCCGAAGCTAGGCGGCAGGCGCGGGAGCTGAAACCAGTGCGTTGCCCTTGACTGTGTAGAAGGACGTGCCCTGCTCGGTGTCCGTCTTGATCAGGCCTGGTCCAGCGCTCTCCGGATGGCCGTCAACCACTCCGACGCGCGATAACTTGGGGTTAGTGCCCACCGCATGCCAGATCGCCCATTTCTGGTCTTTCACGCGTGCATCCACCTGGACCAGCAGATCGTCGCGTCCGTCCTGGTCGATGTCGAGCAGCTCGACCGCGGCGTTGCCGAGGAAGCCCTTGAACGGTTCCGCGATTGTCTGCACCACCTTGCCGTCGCTGGCACGCACCGTAATGGTGGTGGTCTGACCTTCGGGCTGAGGCGTGCTAGACGTCTCGAAACGCAGACCAAGCTTGTCACCGGACTGCAGCACCTCAGGATCGGCACTTGCCACCCCTGGCAATACAACTAGCGCCAGCGCCGCGAGCGCCGCAGCACCCGTTCTACGCGTCCGAACCTTGGAGATTTCTCGTCGACCCTGCGAGACCTGCATCGGTTTGTCCATTCGTCATACTTTGCTCAGACATGAATTCTTCGACACCTCTCGCCATCCGACCCTCGAGATCAGCGAGCGTGTTCGGCCGCTGCCGGTGTATCAGCAATGCGACCGTCACAACGGTATACCAGCACCGCAACCGCCGCGAACCCAGCCATCCCGCATAGATGCGATTCCGTGCGCAACGTCACTATGCAGCTTTGGAGACCGTATGGGCCGGATCAGACGGGACGCCGGTCGACGCGTCGGGCGCAGAACGACGGACTATCCGCTCTTCCGACGGCGCCACCCGATCACGACGCCGAATCGGCAGCAAAGAGTTCGGTCGCGCAATCGGGAATCAGCCTTGGCCTACACCGCTGCGAACACGAACTCACCCGGCACAGGGATAAGGGTTGCTGACCGCGATCAGGGCCGCAGGCCGTACTGCGCGAGGATCAGCCCGCTCTGCGCCGTCATCGTGGGTCTTCGATGCAGCGTTTCACCGAGTTATTGGCGAAGGCAAGGCGATGGGCCCGGAGAATGACTACCGCTCAAACGCCGTGAATATCTCTGCGTCGGTCAACCTACCGCCAGAACCCACACTGATGACTGTCGGCGAAGTGTTCGGCTGGCTTCGGCGCCGGCGGCGCTAGTCGTAGGAATATGCCTCCGGGTACGTATCGAGGCCACGGGGGTTGACCATCCACGGTGGGATTCCCAGTCTTCACAAACTGCGTCCAGTACAGGATCATCTGCGTGGATAGGGCCGCGGACTCCTGGCTCAATGGTCTGGACATATGGAAGATGTAACCCAGTTCGGCGCCATGCGAGGCCCCCAGCGGCAAAGGCGAGTCCCGGTACTCCGCCTTGACTGGGGCATGGGGATCGGCAAACTCATATGCATATACCGGCCCGGTCCCCGCCAATGCCTCGGCCATATCAAGTGTGGGACACGCGAAGGTCTTGTCGGTGTCGATCGCCGCGAGTGCAGCAAGTACATTGCCGCCATAGGCAGACAGTGGGTATCGCCGTTCAAGTTCGGTCGCCTGGTCCGCGTATTTGGTTTCGAGGGCGTGCCGGTATTCCTCAGCGCCCTGGGGCACGGGCGTGTGTTGGTATTGCTGGGCCTCCAATATCGTGGCCTCATTGGCATTACTCCCGATGAGTACGGGGACAGAGGGAGCGAAGCCACTGGTGAAAGCGTCCAATGGACGCACCGGAAGTTCGGGTGTCCCCGTCACCGGACTCACCGGCAGCCCTATCCCGGTGAATTGCGGGGAATCTCGTAGCGCGGCAACCGGTAATGCGCGTAGACAGCTGGCGCGGTCGGCCCCGGGCGGACAACCCACCGTGGCCGCATAGGAGGCACTATCGCGGAGGGCTCCCGAGACGGAAGCCTGTGCCTGGCAGGGGGCGCTCTCCATGATTGCGGATCGGAACAATCCCGCGGCCTTCGGCGCCACCATGAGGTCGCACACCGACGCTCCACCCGCCGACTGTCCCCCGATGGTCACCTGCTGGGGGTCTCCCCCGAAATCGGAGATGTTGTCACGCACCCAGCGCAATGCTGCCTGCTGATCCAGCAGTCCATAGTTGCCAATCACATCGGATAGGCCATCCACGGCCAGGAACCCCAACGTCCCGAGCCGGTAGTTGATGGTGACGACGACGATTCCACCCTGGATAGCTAGCTTTCGCGCGTCGTAGTCGACACCGTTACCTGCCACGAAGGCGCCACCATGTATCCACACCAATACGGGCACCTTCCCCTTGGTGTGCCGGGGCGTGGTGACGTTGAGAACCAGGCAGTCCTCATTTTGTGGCAGGTCGCTGTCATTTCCGGGCTGGGGGCATTCCACGCCCGGCCCCGTCGCATCCCGGTCGCCCGTCCACGGCGAAACAGGTGCCGGTTCGGCGAATCGCCGCGGGCCCACCGGCGGTGCCGCATACGGAATGGCCCTGAAAACACGTACTTCATCGTCGACGTGCCCACGCACTGCGCCCCCAGCGGTATCGACGATCGCCGGGTCCCCTGCGTTTGGGCTGCACGACAGCGTCGAGGCAAGCACAACCAACAAGGCCAACACCAGGCGCGTCAGTGTCACCCACCCACCATTCTGTGGCACGCGCAGAAGCGTAACGGGCGTGGCGGTCCAGTGCGGCAAGACGACAATAGGCCGGGACAGATGCGTCCCGGCCTATTGCTCAGTCGTTTACCAGCTGCTCTTGCGGATGCCTGGCAGCTCGCCTGCGTGTGCCATCTCGCGCAGGCAGATTCGGCACAGGCCGAACTTGCGGAAGACGGCGTGCGGACGGCCACACCGGTTGCACCGGGTGTACGCGCGCACCGCGAACTTGGGCTTGCTGGCGGCCTTGTTGACCAGAGCCTTCTTTGCCATATCAGTTCTCCTTGAAGGGGAAGCCGAGCTGGCGCAGCAGGGCCCGTCCCTCGTCGTCGGTGGTCGCCGAGGTGACGACGGTGATGTCCATGCCACGCGGGCGGTCGATGGAGTCCACGTCGATCTCGTGGAACATCGACTGCTCGGTGAGACCGAAGGTGTAGTTACCCTTGCCGTCGAACTGCTTGGGCGACAGGCCACGGAAGTCGCGGATACGCGGGAGCGCGATGGACACGAGGCGGTCCAGGAACTCCCACATGCGGTCGCCGCGCAGTGTGACGCGGGCACCGATCGGCATGCCCTCGCGCAGCTTGAACTGGGCGATGGACTTGCGGGCCTTGCGAATCTCGGGCTTCTGGCCGGTAATCGCGGCCAGGTCAGTGACGGCACCGTTGATCAGCTTGGCGTCACGGGCGGCGTCACCGACACCCATGTTGACGACGACCTTCACGATGCCCGGGATCTGCATCAGGTTGGCGTACTTGAACTCTTCGTTCAGCGCGGGCTTGATCTCTTCGCGGTAGCGAAGCTTCAGGCGGGGCTGTGTCTTCTCTGTGGTGGTCATCAGATGTCCTTCCCGTTACGGCGGGAGATACGGACCTTCTTGCCGGTCTCGTCGTCGATGCGGTAGCCGATGCGGGTCGGCTTACCGTCGGAGTCGATCACCATCACGTTCGACACGTGGATGGCGGCCTCCTGTGTGACGATGCCACCGGAAGATGCGCCGCGCTCATTTGCCGATTGTGGGGTGTGCTTCTTGATCCGGTTCACGCCCTCGACGAGGATCCGGTTGCGCTCGGGGTAGGCCGCGATGACCTTGCCCTTGGCGCCCTTGTCCTTGCCTGCGATGACGAGAACGGAGTCGCCCTTGTGCACCTTCATTTACAGCACCTCCGGGGCGAGCGAAACGATCTTCATGAACTTCTTCTCGCGCAGCTCACGACCGACGGGCCCGAAGATACGGGTACCACGCGGGTCGTTGTCGGCCTTGATGATGACGGCAGCGTTCTCATCGAACTTGATGTAGCTGCCGTCGGCGCGGCGACGTTCTTTGACGGTGCGGACTATGACGGCCTTGACTACCTCACCACGCTTAACGGTGCCTCCGGGGATGGCGTCCTTAACGGTCGCCACAATGATGTCCCCGATTCCGGCGTAGCGTCGCCCCGAGCCACCGAGCACGCGGATGCACAAGATCTCCTTGGCACCGGTGTTGTCGGCGACCTTCAGCCGTGACTCTTGCTGAATCACTGGTCACTCCTTACAGACCTGGATGTGTATGTGCGGCGGATTCCGACCCGACGCACGCGGTCATGTTGTCTCAGGGCACGCGCCATCCCCCGGATTTCACCTGGTGGGAATGCCTACCTGCCCCTGGGCACGAAACACCCACAAGACAACCGCCCTAGTGTAGGCGAACCCGCAGGTGAAACCCAAATCCCGCCGACACGCCGCGTTCTGCCTGGGCCTCTCGCACGATGCGTCGAAAACCGGAGTGTCACCGCATCGTCACCGCGAGAAGGCCGAGCCCTGCTCGCGGTCCAGGTACGTATCGGACTTGTTCTTGAGGAAGAACAGATAGACCGCCAATGAGATCGCGATGCACACCGTCACGTACGCGATGAATAGCGACACCTGCCCGTGCTCCCTGAGCGCCTGATAGATCAGTGGTGCCGTGCCACCGAACACCGAATTGGCCAGGGCGTATCCAACTCCCACGCCGAGAGCCCGCACATGAGACGGAAAGAGCTCGGACTTAACCAGTGCATTGATCGACGTGTAACCGGTCAAGATCACGTAGGCACCGGCGACCAACAGGAACGACATGATCGGCGAATGTGTCTGGGGCAGATACGTGATGAGGATGTAGGTGTAGATGAGTCCGCCGAACCCGAACCACAGCAACAGCGGTTTGCGACCTACCTTGTCGCTGATGATTCCGCCGATGGGCTGCAACAGCATGAGGAAGATGAGTCCGGCCAAGTTGATCCAGGTCGCGGTCATCGCCTGCCCCGCGTAAGCGGTCTTCACGATCGCGGGGGCGTTGACGCTGTAGGTGTAGAACGCGAGGCTGCCACCCATCGTGATGAGGAAGCACAGCAGCAGCGGTTTCCAATACCGGGTGAGCAGCTCTCGCATCGATCCGGAGCTGGTGTCCGCACCGGATTTGATGGCCGCCAGCTGTTCGACACTGAGCGATTCATCCATGGTGCGCCGTAACCAGTACACGACGATCGCGGCCACACCTCCGACCGCAAAGGCTATGCGCCAACCGAATTCGTGGGCCTGCTCACTGTCGAGGACCGTGAGGATGATCAGCAGCGTGAACTGAGCGAGCACATGGCCGCCCACCAGGGTCACGTACTGGAAGGACGAGAAGAACCCGCGTCGATCACGTGTGGCCGCCTCGGACATGTACGTGGCCGAGGTGCCGTATTCGCCGCCTGTCGCGAAGCCCTGGACGAGGCGGCACAGGATCAGAACGATCGGCGCGGCCATCCCGATGCTGGTGCGCGATGGGACCAGCGCGATGACCAACGAGCAGGCCGCCATCAGCGAAACGCTGATCGTCAAGGCCGCGCGTCGGCCGTGCCGGTCGGCGAACCTGCCGAAGAACCACGACCCCAGCGGCCGGGTGATGAACGTGACCGCGAAGATCGCATAGATGTAGATCGTCGAATTCTGATCGGCCTCGTCGAAGAACTGTTTCTCGAAATACGCGGCGAAGACGGTGTAGACGTAGACGTCGTACCACTCCACGAGGTTGCCCGACGAACCCCTGATGGTGTTCCAGATGGCGCGACGGGTTTCCGCACGGCCCGAGGGAGTTGGAGCGTCAGCGGTCGAAACGGTCATCCACGTCTCCAGACGGTTGGCGTTGGCCGGCCGACGGCAACGTTAATGCAACTGGGGGCTATTGGCCGCCGCCCGGCGCCGGCCCCGGAGGTGGACCGTGCCGCCCGGGATCCGCGGCAGCTTCCGTCGTAGCCGGTACGCCGGTAGCGGGCGCGCCCGTGGCCGGCAGCATCCATGCCGGACGTGGCCTGGTCCCCGTTGCCGCCGCTGGCTTTGGCGTCGACGGCGAGGGTGGCGTGGTCGTGCTGGAGGGCGCCGGCGCAGTGCTGGAGGGTGTCGTCGACCCGCTCAATGGATTCGCGCTCTTGGATGTCGAGTTGGGAGCGGTCGTCGAGGTGCTGCTACTGGACGCAGCGACGGCGCTACTGCTGGCGGCAATGGTCGCCAGTCGGTTGACGACGAAATCGGCGGCGCGGTCGGCCGATCCGTCCGATTTGTATTGCATGTGTGGACCCAGGCCGCCGCCATTCGGATCACAAATCCCATCGCCGGGGTTGCAAATGTCGATGACCTTGCTGCGTTGGTCCGCCTTGATCGACAGATCGAGATTCATGCCATTGACCGGCCAATTTTTGGGGTTTCCGATCAGCACAATCGCAGCAACCCGCTGTTCCAGGTCGCGAGGGAGCGGGTTGTTGAAGGTAAGCCCGGTTCCGTTGGTTCCCATCAGCACGTCGACCACGGCACCGCCCTGGGAAAACCCACCGAGCACGAATTGAGTATTGGGACAAGCCCGAGCGACATCCTGGACATGGCTGCTCATGTCATTGGAACCGTCTCCGGCGCGCACGAAGTCGAAGCTCGCCGGGTAGTTCACCGCGTAGATGTCGACTGACTTATTAGGCAGGCGCTCGACGAGCTCGTCGGTGAACGCCTTCCCGACGTCGCCGAGCCCCGGTGAATCGTTGGTCCCGCGCGCGAAGGACACATCCACATCCGGACAGCCTGCCGCCCTCGCAATGGAGAAGCTCTCGTTATAGGTGGCGAATACCGCGGCAGTCGCCGCCAACACTGCAAATACTCCAACCCCGACCGATCCTCGTGTGACGTATCGGTTCATTCATCCAGCGTAGACACCATCGCGCACACATTGGCAGGGTTGGAGCAATACCGAAACGACTCTAACCGGGCTCTTATCCGACGACCGGTGCGCCGCAACCCGCTCAGCGGACACCGCCGTCACCCGAAACTGAAACACGTTCTACTGTTGTCTCGTGGACGTGACATACGAGGGCACCAAGAAAGAACTGGCCACCGATCAGGGAACGCTGCGCTACCACGAGGCGGGCCCGGCCGGTGGTGAGCCGCTGATCCTCCTGCACGGCTCCGGACCTGGCGTGACGGGCTGGCGTAACTACCGCGGAAATCTCGCGGTTTTCGCCAAGCACTTCCACACCTACGTCCTGGAGTTCCCTGGCTTCGGCGTCAGCGATGCCGTTCAGGGCCACCCGGTACTGACTGCCGGCGCCTCGGTCATCCGCTTCATGGACGGACTGGGCATCGAATCCGCCGCCATCGTCGGTAACTCGATGGGCGGTGTCGTCGGCATCAACCTGGCCATCAAGCACCCCGATCGCATCAACAAGCTCGTCACCATCGGCGGTGTCGGGCCCAACCTTTTCAGCCCGAGCCCCAGCGAGGGACTGCGCCTGCTCCAGGAGTTCACCGACGGTCCTGACCGGGACAAGCTCATCCGCTGGCTCAACTCCATGGTGTGGAATCCCGCGATCGTGACCGAGGAGCTCATCGAGGAGCGCTGGGAAGCCGCGATCAACCCGGACGCGCACAAGACCGCGCAGATGATGTACGGATCAAAAGCCTTTGCGATGCAGCAGCAGTTCCTCGCGAACGCCGACATCCCGCCGTACTGGGCGATGATGCACAAGATCAAGTGCCCCACGCTGCTCACGTGGGGTCGCGACGATCGCGTCAGCCCGCCCGATATGGCGATCGTGCCGATGCGGCTCATCCCCAACGCCGAGCTGCACATCTTCCCCAACAGCGGCCACTGGGTGATGATCGAAGCCAAGCAGGCCTTCGAGCAGACGGTCGTCGACTTCCTGAGGCGCTAGCCCACTTCCCCAACGCAAAGCGCGCCGCCCCTTTCGGGAACGGCGCGCTTTGTTTTGTATCTAACTACTTGGCCTTTTCCAAAACCTCGACCAGCCGCCACCGCTTGGTGGCCGACAGCGGACGAGTCTCCATCAGCGAGACGCGGTCGCCGACGCCGGCGTCGCCGTTCTCGTCGTGGGCCTTGACCTTCGACGTGGTGCGAATGATCTTGCCGTACAGCGCGTGGCGTGCACGGGACTCGAGCTCGACCACGATGGTCTTCTGCATCTTGTCCGAGACGACGTAGCCGATGGCGGTCTTACGACGCCCGCGCGGCTGCTCGGTGGCCGGGGTGTGCTTGGGGCCGGCGGCCTTCTTGGTATCGCTCACTTGCTGTCCTCGCTATCGGGTGCGGCGGCCAAGCCCAGTTCACGCTCACGCATGACGGTATAAATGCGCGCGATCTCCCCGCGCACCGCACGCAGCCGACGGTTGTTGGCGAGCTGACCGGTGGCCATCTGGAAGCGCAGGTTGAACAGCTCTTCCTTCGACTCACGCAGCTTGGTGATCAGCTCTTCTTCGCTGCTTTCCCGCAGTTCGCCAGCGGAAATTCCCACTGTCATCAGAACTGCTCCTCTCGTGTCACGATGCGTGCCTTGATCGGCAGCTTGTGGATCGCCCGGGTGAGGGCCTGCCGAGCGGTCGCCTCATCGGGGTAGCTCAGTTCGAACAGCACACGACCGGGCTTGACGTTGGCAACCCACCACTCCGGCGAACCCTTACCGGAACCCATGCGGGTTTCGGCAGGCTTCTTGGTCAGCGGACGGTCCGGGAAGATGTTGATCCACACCTTGCCGCCACGCTTGATGTGCCGGTTGATAGCGATACGGGCGGCCTCGATCTGCCGGTTGGTGACGTACGCGTGCCCCAGCGCCTGAATACCGTAGTCACCGAAAGCAACCGTGGTACCGCCCGAGGCGGTGCCCTTCTTCTTCGGGTGATGCTGCTTGCGGTGCTTGACCTTACGGGGAATCAGCATGTTTAGCTCTCCGTGCTACTGGCTTCGGAAGGAGCACTGGGTGCCTCCGAGGCCGGGGTTTCAGCGGCGGCACGGCCGGCCTCGGTGCTCGTCGCGGTGGTACCCGAAGCTCCGCTGCGACGCGGACGGGCACCGGCCGGACGCTCACGGCGCGGACGGTCACCGGCAGGCGCGGCCACCGAGGTGGCGAGCTCACGCTTGCCACCGACGATGTCGCCCTTGTAAATCCACACCTTCACGCCGATGCGGCCGAAGGTGGTCTTGGCCTCGTAGAGGCCGTAGTCAATGTCGGCCCGCAGCGTGTGCAGCGGCACCCGGCCCTCGCGGTAGAACTCCGAGCGGCTCATCTCAGCACCGCCGAGGCGGCCCGAGCACTGCACCCGGATCCCCTTGACGTTCGGTTGACGCATGGCCGACTGGATGGCCTTGCGCATCGCGCGACGGAAGGCCACACGATTCGAAAGCTGCTCGGCGACACCCTGGGCGACCAGCTGCGCCTCGGCCTCGGGGTTCTTCACCTCGAGGATGTTCAGCTGCACCTGCTTCTTGGTCAGCTTCTCCAGGTCAGCGCGGATGCGGTCGGCCTCGGTGCCACGACGACCGATGACGATGCCCGGACGCGCGGTGTGGATATCAACGCGGACCCGGTCACGGGTGCGCTCGATCTCCACCTTGGCGATACCGGCACGCTCCAGGCCAGTGGCCAGCAGACGACGGATGGCCACGTCTTCCTTGACGTATTCCGCGTACTGCTTGTCGGCGTACCAGCGGGACTTCCAGTCGGTGGTGATACCGAGACGGAAACCGTGCGGATTGATCTTCTGGCCCACTAGCGCGAGCCTCCCTTCGCCTCAGCGGCTGTCTTCGATGTCGCCGACGGTGCGGCTCCGGCCTTCTTCGATGCAGCCTTCGAGCCCTCTGCCCGGCGGGCACGAGAACCAGCTTGCGAGGATGCAGCCTTACCGCCCTTTTCGCTCTTGGGACGGCTCTCCACCACGACGGTGATATGGCTGGTGCGCTTGCGGATCCGGAAAGCCCGACCCTGCGCGCGGGGACGGATGCGCTTAGCGGTCGGGCCCTCGTCGGCGAAGATCTCCGACACCACGAGGGTGGAGGGGTCCAGGCCGTCGTTGTTCTGCGCGTTGGCAGCAGCGCTGGCGATGACCTTGGCCACCGGCTCGCTGGCCGCCTGTGGAGCCCAACGGAGGATGTCGATCGCGTCTGTTACCGACTTGCCCCGCACCAGGTCGATGACCCGGCGCGCCTTGGTCGGCGAGACCCGCACGAAACGGGCCACGGCCTTGGCCGATGGGTAGGCCACTAATTCGGTAGTTGTCATCGCCGCTTGCTCTTTCGGTCGTCCTTGATGTGACCCTTGAAGGTCCGCGTCGGGGCGAACTCGCCGAGCTTGTGACCGACCATCGCTTCGCTGACGAAGACGGGGACGTGCTTACGCCCGTCGTGCACCGCGAAGGTGTGGCCAATGAAGTCGGGGAGAATCGTCGACCGACGTGACCAGGTCTTGATGACCTGCTTCGTGTTCTTCTCGTTCTGCACGTCGACCTTCTTGATCAGATGGTCGTCGACGAACGGGCCCTTCTTGAGGCTGCGTGGCATCGCTGGCTACTCCTAGCGCTTGTTCTTGCCGGTGCGCCGGCGTCGGACGATGAGCTTGTCGCTCGCCTTGTTCGGCTTGCGAGTACGGCCCTCGGGCTTACCCCACGGGCTGACGGGGTGGCGACCACCGGAGGTCTTACCCTCACCACCACCGTGCGGGTGGTCGACCGGGTTCATCACGACACCACGGACGGTGGGGCGCTTGCCCTTCCATCGCATACGGCCGGCTTTACCCCAGTTGATGTTGCCCTGCTCGGCGTTGCCCACCTCGCCGACGGTGGCGCGGCAGCGCACGTCGACACGGCGGATCTCACCACTGGGCATACGCAGGGAGGCGTATGCGCCTTCCTTACCCAGCAGCTGGATACCCGAACCGGCGGAACGGGCGATCTTGGCTCCACCACCGGGACGCAGCTCCACCGCGTGGATGGTGGTACCCGTCGGGATGTTGCGCAGCGGCAGGTTGTTACCGGGCTTGATGTCGGCGTTGGCGCCCGACTCCACCACGTCACCTTGCGAAAGACCCACCGGCGCAATGATGTAACGCTTCTCGCCGTCCAGGAAATGCAGCAGCGCGATGCGTGCAGTGCGGTTGGGGTCGTACTCGATGTGCGCGACCTTGGCGTTGACGCCGTCCTTGTCGTGGCGACGGAAGTCGATCAATCGGTAGGCGCGCTTGTGGCCACCACCTTTGTGACGAGTGGTGATGCGGCCGTGGGCGTTACGGCCACCAGTGCCGTGCAACGGACGAATCAGCGACTTCTCCGGAGTCGAGCGAGTGATCTCCGAGAAATCAGCAACACTCGAGCCGCGGCGACCCGGGGTCGTCGGCTTGTACTTGCGAATTCCCATGTCTCTAGTCCTCTACTCCCAGCGCTAGGCCGGGGCTCCAAACAGGTCGATCGGCTTGCTGCCCGGTGCCAGGGTGACGATGGCGCGCTTGGTGCTCTTGCGCTGTCCGAAACCGGTGCGGGTGCGCTTGCGCTTGCCCTGCCGGTTGGCGGTGTTCACCGAGGCGACCTTGACGGCGAAGATCTTCTCGATCGCGATCTTGATCTGCGTCTTGTTCGAGTCCGGGTGGACCACGAAGGTGTAGACGTTGTCCTCGATCAGCGAGTACGACTTCTCCGAGATCACCGGGGCCAGAATGATGTCGCGGGGGTCAGCGATGGTTGCCATCAGGCCGACACCTCCTCTTTCTTCTTGGCGGCCGCGTTGATGAAGCCATTCAGCGCCTCGACGCTGAACACCAGGTCGTCGGCCTTCAACACGTCGTAGGTGTTGAGCTGGTCGTAGGCCAGCACGTGCACGTTCGGCAGGTTCCGGACGCTCTTGACCGAAGCCAGATCGTCGCGGCCCAGGATCACCAGCAGCTGCTTGCGGTCGGTGATCTCGGCCAGGAACGACTTCGCGCCCTTGGTCGAAGGTTCCTGACCGGAAACCAGCTCGGTGATGGCGTGGATGCGGCCGTTGCGAGCCCGGTCCGAGAGCGCACCGCGCAGGGCGGCAGCGATCATCTTCTTCGGGGTCCGCTGGCTGTAGTCACGCGGCTGCGGGCCGTGCACGACGCCACCACCGGTGAACTGCGGGGCGCGGGTCGAACCCTGACGGGCGCGACCGGTTCCCTTCTGCCGGTATGGCTTCTTGCCACCACCGGACACCTCGCCACGACGCTTCGTGGAGTGGGTGCCCTGGCGGCCGGCCGCCAACTGAGCGGTCACCACCTGGTGCAACAACGCGATATTGGCTGGGGCGTCGAACAATTCGGCCGGCAGCTCGATCGAGCCGTCGGTCTTGCCACCCGGGGCCTTGACGTCAATCTTCAAAGCGCTCACTTCTCACCTCGCTTGACAGCGGTGCGGACCACAACGAGACCACCCTTACGACCGGGGATCGCACCCTTGATCAGCAGCACACCGTTCTCGGCATCCACCTTGTGCACCACCAGGTTCTGGGTGGTGACGCGATCGCTACCCATACGTCCGGACATCCGGGTGCCCTTGAAGACACGACCCGGGGTGGCGCAGCCACCGATCGAGCCGGGACGGCGGTGCACAGCCTGGGCACCATGGCTGGCGCCCTGACCGGCGAAGCCGTGACGCTTCATGGTGCCGGCGAAGCCCTTGCCCTTGGAGGTACCGGTGACGTCGACATATGCGCCGTCACTGAAAATCTCGGCGGTCAGCTCCTGGCCCACCTCGTACTCGGCGGCGGCAGCTTCGTCCTCTAACCGCAGCTCGGCCAGATGGCGACGGGGGTTGATGCCCGCGGCGGCGAACTGACCGGTGACCGGCTTGGTCACCTTGCGGGGGCTGATCTCTCCGTACGCCAGCTGAATGGCGCTATAGCCATCCTGCTCTGGGGTGCGGATGCGGGTCACCACATTGGGGCCGGCCTTGACAACGGTGACCGGGACAACCCGGTTCTTGTCGTCGAACACCTGCGTCATACCCAGTTTGGTGCCCAGACTTCCTTTTCTTGCCATGGTTTCTGGATCTCCTACTGGATGTTCACGTCGACGCTTGCCGGAAGGTCGATGCGCATGAGCGCGTCAACCGTCTTGGGCGTCGGGTCAAGGATGTCGATGAGCCGCTTGTGAGTACGCATCTCGAAGTGCTCGCGCGAGTCCTTGTACTTGTGCGGCGACCGAATAACGCAATACACGTTCTTCTCGGTTGGCAGCGGCACAGGCCCGACGACACTCGCGCCCGTACGGGTCACCGTCTCAACAATCTTGCGCGCCGAGGCGTCAATGGCCTCATGGTCGTAGGCCTTGAGCCTGATGCGGATCTTCTGTCCCGCCACGCTTCCTACCTCTACTGTCACTGGTCCGGGGCACACTCTCGCGCGCAACCCGATACCGCCGCTGTTTACCTGTCTTAGTTCACCGACCCCCGCGGTCGGGCGTGTCGCCCTCACGCACAGTCGTCCGCGGCGAAAATTCTCGTCGCTTGGACTGGGCCGAAGCGCCCGTAAGGGCGCTAGTGGTTCGCCGTCCCCGTTCGCGCGCTATAAACAGACGTCGCGGCCGGTTCACGGCAACCCGAACAGTATGCCCCATCCAGCGCGTACGGCCAAATCCCGGCCCAAGGTCATCGGCGATGCCGATCGAGAGTCCCTGACCTGGCGTTCTGGGGGCGTTTGAGATCGTAGAGCGGATCCCGATTAAAGGAGGATTCGTATGCGGTGGTCGAGCTCCGATAGTGGACGTTCATTCTTGCGGTCCCTGCCCGTTCTATCCGGGAAAGCGCCGACCTTCGATGTCTCCGATGCCCCGAGCGAACCCGTCTCGCTATTTGTCCAATGGCTGGAGCATGCAGCCGAGACCGGTGTACCCGAACCCCACGCGATGACGATCTCGACGGTCGACGCCCAAGGGGTGCCGAGAGCGCGGGTACTGATCTTGAAGGCCGTCGATGAGCATGGGTGGCATTTCGCGGCCAGTTCGGTGAGCCAGAAGGGACACGATCTGTCCGTACATCCTTCCGCAGCGCTGACTTTCCACTGGCCCACGGTGGTTCGGCAGGTGCGGGTGGTGGGTGCTGTTGTCGACAATGGCGCTGAAGCGAGTGCGGCAGATTTCCTGGCAAGGCCACTCGGTTCGCGCGCGATGGCGCTCACGCTGCGGCAGAGCCAGCCGTTGGTAGATGTCTCAGAACTCGATGCCGAGATCGATAAGGCGCACCGGAAGCTAGTGGACGATCCCGATCTTGTACCGGCCGAGTGGATGTCCTACGCGGTACAGCCCAGCCAGGTTGAGTTCTGGCAGGGCTCCCCCGATCGGAAGCATCTACGGCTCAGTTATCACCGAGTAGACGAGGGATGGGAGCGCACGCAGCTCTGGCCGTGAGCGTCCGGTCGACAGGACCGACTCAACACGAATCTTACTTTCGAGTAAGGTACGTGACGTGAGCGCATCTCCGACCTACAAAATCTGGCAGCGTCTGCAGAACAAGCCCGGCGGCTCCGCCCTGTTCTCCGCCGCCATGATGGCCCGTGTCCCCTACTTCGCCTCGGTGGTGCCGCATGTGCACCGAATGGAACCGGGCTACTGCGAGGTGACCGCCCCCAAGTGGTACTTCGTCTACAACCATCTCAAGACGTTCCATGCGATCGCCGCGTGCAACCTCGCCGAGGTCTCAATGGGGATGCTCATGGAGGCCACGACCCCGTCCTCGCATCGCTGGATCCCGAAGGCGATGAACGTCCAGTACCTGGGCAAGGCCACGACGTCGTTGCGGGCGGTTGCCAAGCTGGACAACCTCGACTTCGCGTCGATCACGGAGGGCACCGACGTCGTCGTGCCGATCAGCATCACCGATCGTGACGGCAAGGAAGTGGTCAAGGCAGAGATCACTACCTGGGTGACCCCCGCCTAACCGGGCACCCCGCCGACAACTCGCCCGAATTGAGTCGTTCGGACCAAATCTATGGTGTGCCGCGCGCACACTCCGGCAATGGCCACTGCCCTATCTGAAATCGAAGAAGCCGGCCGACTATTGGCCGATCCGACCGCCTATGCCGACGAGCCTCGACTGCACGCCGCGATGACCCTGCTGCGGCGCGAACAGCCCGTCGCGAAGGTCATTACCGACGACTATCGACCGTTCTGGGCGATCACCAAACATGACGACATCATGGACGTCGAGCGCGACAATGCACTCTGGGTCAACGAACCGCGTCCCCTGCTCATGAACCTCGAGCAAGAGGCCGAGATGGCCAAGCAGGAGGCCATGGGCATCGAGCTCAAGACCCTTGTCCATATCGACGACCCCAAGCACCGCGTTCTGCGCGCCATCGGCGCCGACTGGTTTCGGCCAAAGGCCATGCGGGATATGAAGATCCGAACCGACGAGCTGGCCAACAGGTACGTCGACAAGCTGATAGACGCGGGTGGAACCTGCGATTTCGCCCAAGACGTCGCGGTGCACTTTCCTCTCTACGTCATCATGTCGCTGCTCG
Source organism: Mycobacterium sp. (assembly GCA_050701835.1). Lineage (GTDB taxonomy): Bacteria > Actinomycetota > Actinomycetes > Mycobacteriales > Mycobacteriaceae > Mycobacterium. The sequence goes on from JBOGDC010000035.1 coordinate 451,417, forward strand.
GCATTCCCGAATCGGACTTCGACCGGATGCTCAAACTCACCCAGGAGCTCTTCGGCGGCGACGACACCGAATTCCAACGCGGAACCAGTCCGGAGGAGCAGCTCATGGCGCTGCTCGACTTCTTCGGATACTTCAGCGGACTCACCGCCTCGCGGCGCGAGAATCCCACCGAGGATTTGGCATCGACCATCGCCAACGCGAAGGTGGACGGCGAGCTGCTGTCGGATGTCGACACGGCCTCGTACTACACGATCATCGCCACCGCAGGGCACGACACAACCAGCGCCACCATTGCGGGTGGGCTCGAAGCGCTTCTCCAACATCCGGTCCAGCTCGAGCGACTGCGCGAGAATCCCGATCTCATGCCGCTGGCCGTCGACGAGATGATCCGTTGGGTGACCCCCGTCAAGGAGTTCATGCGGACGGCGACCGCCGACACCAAGATTCGCGGCGTGCCCATCGCAGAGGGCGAATCTGTGCTGCTGTCCTACCCGTCGGGCAACCGGGACGAGGACATCTTTGATGACCCGTTTACGTTCAATATCGGACGAAATCCCAACAAACACTTGGCATTCGGGTTCGGAGTGCACTTTTGCCTAGGTGCGGCGCTGGCACGGATGGAGGTCAACAGCTTCTTCTCGGCGCTGCTGCCGCGATTGGAGTCGATCGAGATCGACGGCGATGTCGCGCGGACGTCGACCATATTTGTCGGCGGCATCAAACACCTACCGATCCGCTACACGCTGCGCTAGGTAAGTCGGGCAGTGCCGTCTGCGGCGACTTCGATTGACGCACCGGCAATATCGGTGTCCGCGATCGCCACGGCGGCATCCCGATCGTCGATCTTGGCGAAGGTCCGCGCCCCCGCTGGAGTACGCACGCTGACGAACGCCTGGAACGGCGACCCGTCGCGACCGTAGTTGACGGTCCACGCCTCGACCGTGGCCGCGCCCGAATAACCGTCAGCCGCCTCGGTTTTGGGCTCACGGTCGACTTCGGCCTGCACGTCCTCGTACCTGAATCCGCTCGCTGGCGGTTCTGTTCCATAGATGCCCAGTGCATGTTTGGTCAGGTATCCGCCGTTCGCGGTGATCAGCCCCTTGGCGCCGGGCCGTTCGCGCAACCGCTCTGCCATGGTGGCGATCGCATGGGTGACGTAGTTGCACCACGGACCGCCGGCGAACGTCAGTCCCCCGGTGACCGTGAGCGGCCGGGCCGGATCGTCGAGCGGTAGCCCCAGCTCGGTGGCCGCGACCTGCACCGCCGACGGAAAACACGAATAGATGTCGATCAAGTCGACATCATCGGTTCCCAGCCCGGCGAGGTCGAACACACGCCTGCCCGCGAGACGGATGGCCGGAGACCGGTGCAGCTCGTGGCGTTCGCTAAGCGCAAAGGTGTCGTTGGCGTGACCGCCGGCGATCGGAAATATCCAGCGGTCCTTGGGGATTCCCAGCCGAGTAGCCGTTTCCACCGAGGTCAGCAGCACGACCGCACCCTGCTCGACCATATTGTTCGAGTTCATCAGCTTGGTGTACGGCGCGCTGATCCACCGATTGTCGGGGCCGGGGGTAGCGATCTCCTCGGCGGTGTAGGCGTCATTGGACCAGGCATGCGGGTTGTTCACCGCCACCGCGTTGAACCGCTGCCACAACTGCGAGATCGCGCTCCGATGCGATGCGATCGACGCACCGTTGGCGATGCGGATAGCGTGCTCGAAAAGTGGGTAGACATGCCCGGGAGAAATAAGGCCGATCGCAGTCTCGGCACCACCCACTTGATCCATGCGGCCACCGAGAGTCGTTGGTTCAGCGATGGATTCGTCTTGGGTGGTCCATACCGGCTGCACACCGGTGGCCATCATCTTGTTGCGCGAACGCCACATCTCTGCTCCGCCGACGAGGACCACATCGGCGTCTCCCGCGAGGATGTCGGCGGCGGCGTGGTTGACCAGCAGCTGTGGGGAGTTACCGCTCGGCCCGGTGTAAAAGGTGCGTTTGGGTGCCGCACCCAGACGCTCGCCGAGTAGCGCACCCGGGTCGCGGTACTTCCACGAAAAGATGTTCGCCACCGACACCGTGTCGATGGCCGTGAGTAGGTCGGCCACCCCCGCATCCTCGGCTGCCAGCCGGGCTGCCCGCTCCATGAGATCGACGGGCTCGGGGATCTCGGAGAATGGGGTGTCGGCGTCTGTCCGCTGGTTGACCTGTCCGGTAGCGACGAGGACCGGAGTGCGAGGGTCGATGGCCATGCGCCGATGGTAACCAACCGCCCGGTTGGCCCCCAGTGGGTCCTCCCGATCGACGGGCGTCGTCCCGCTAGATGGGCAGGGCGGGCCCGGTCCCCTCGATCTGGTTACCTGCGCCCGTCATGTCCTTGAGGGCGACGCCGGAGCGCCCGATCTGGCGCGCTCCCGCCACCAGCGCGGCCACCACCTGCGCCGCCTGGTCATAGCCCAACCCTTCGGGTGGATGGATATTGGACACACAATTGCGTTGTGCATCAGTGCATCCGACTGATGGATTGTGCGTGAGGTATATCCCGACGCTGTCGGCAACCGACAGCCCCGGACGCTCTCCGATGAGCACCAGCAGCGTGTCGACACCGAGCGCCGCACCGATGTGGTCGCCCAGGGCCACCCTCGCCTGGGTCGCAACGACGAGCGGCGCGATCGAGTACCCACGCAGGCGCTGGTGCAGCGCCTGCAGCAGCTGCACCCCATGGTCGTCGAGAGCTCGTGGTGACAACCCGTCGGCCAGCACTATTCCGATATCGGCGCCGGACTCGGGAAGCACATCGAGGGCACCTTCGCCGGGTGCACGCCCCAGGTCGGGGCGGCGCAGGTATTCGGATCGATCGCCGGCCCGGCTGGTGACCAGCAGCGGCGTGCCCAATCCAAGCCCATCGATCCGGCCGGCCAAAGCACGCGCGTCCAGCGGCGTGTGCACGGCATCACGGGCAGCAGCGTGTGCGGTCCCAAACTCCAACACTCTGGAGGTGGGCAGCGCATCACCGCTGCGCCCCAGCCCGATTCGCGATTGCGTGGAACGGCGCAACGTGTCCCAGATATCGTGTGCCGCAACATTCTTGGCGACATCGCTCATATCAGCGCCCGCAACGGTGAGTCGTTGACCGGGATTTCACGCAGCCCGCCGTCCCGCTCCAGCATCCCCATGCGGTCGAGCCAGTCGTTGAACTCTGGGGCCGGTCGCAGGCCGAACGTGCGGCGCGCGAACAACGCGTCGTGGAAGGACAAGCTCTGGTAACCGAGCATGACGTCATCGGCTCCGGGCACCGCGATGACGAACGCGACACCGGCGGCCGTAAGCACGGTGAGCAGGACGTCCATGTCATCCGAGTCGGCCTCGGCATGGTTGGTATAACAGACGTCAACCCCCATCGGAAGCCCCAGGAGCTTGCCGCAGAAGTGGTCTTCCAAGCCCGCCCGAATGATCTGCTTTCCGTCGTAAAGGTATTCCGGCCCAATGAACCCCACGACGGTATTGACCAGGAGCGGCTCCACCTCACGGGCAACCGCGTAGGCGCGGGCCTCCAGCGTCTGCTGGTCTACCGGAACACCGCCCACGCCGATATGCGCCCCGGCCGACAGCGCCGATCCCTGACCGGTCTCCAGGTACATGACGTTGTTACCCACCGTGCCGCGCCCCAACGAACGTCCGGCCTCATTCGCCTCGCGCAGCAGCGCCAGGTTGACCCCGAAGCTTTCGTTGGCCCCTTCGGTTCCGGCAATCGACTGGAACACCAAGTCCACCGGTAGATTTCGTTCGATGAGCTCCATGGTCGTCGTGACATGCGCAAGCACACACGACTGCGTGGGGATATCGAATCTCAATCGGATGTCGTCGATGAGGCGCAGCAGGTCGGCCGCGGCGTGCGGGGAATCGGTTGCGGGGTTGATGCCAATCACGGCGTCGCCGCATCCGAGCAACAGGCCGTCGAGTGTGGCTGCGGCGATTCCTCGCGCGTCGTCGGTGGGATGGTTGGGCTGCAGCCGGGTCGCCAGTGTTCCCGGCAGACCGATGGTGGTGCGGAACGCGCTGCGATTGCGCACCGCGGCACCGACTGCGATGAGGTCCTGATTACGCATCAGCTTACTGACGGCCGCCACCATCTCGGGGGTCAGTCCCGGCGACAAGTCCTTCAGCGATTGCGCCCCATGGGGTTTGGTGATGGTTTCCAGCAACCAATCACGAAAATCACCCACGGTCAGATGTGAGATGACGGCGAATGCTTCAGCGTCGTGACTGTCGAAAATAAGGCGGGTGACCTCGTCTGTGTCGTACGGGACGATCTCTTCGGACAGGAACGCTGCCAACGGCACCTCGGCGAGCACCCAACGCGCGGCGGCCCGCTCCGCATCGGACTGCGCGGCACATCCCGCGAGCTCGTCACCGGATCGAGGCGGCGATGCCTTCGCGAGTACCTCCGCGAGGGATCCGAACTGGTAGGTCGCGGGTCCTACGGTCTGCCTAAAGGTGGTCATTGCAACTCTTTTTCGGCCTCGGCAAGCGCCGCGAACTCCTCGTCCGGGGAGTTCGCAACCAAATGGTGACGGCTGTACAACCCAAAGTACGCCATAAACAGGAGGAATACACCGAACGTGGCGAACGCTGCGGTGGTATCGACGATGAACGTCGCCACCACCGCAGCGCAGGCGATGACCAGCGCGAACCCACTGGTGACGATCCCGCCCGGGGTGCGGTACGGCCGCTCCATCTCGGGCTCACGAACGCGCAGCACGATATGGCTCACCATCATCAGCACGTAGCTCAGCGCCGCGCCGAACACCGCCATGTTAAGCAACATCGCCCCTTTCCCGGTGAGCGACAAGAGAAATCCGATGATTCCGGGGACGATCAGTGCCAGTACGGGTGCCTTGCGACTGTTGGTCACCGACAGCCCGGTTGGTAGGTATCCGGCACGGGATAACGCGAAGGTCTGCCGGCTGTAGGCGTAGACAATGGAAAAGAAACTGGCGATGAGTCCGGCGAGCCCGACGTAATTGACCGCCTTGGCTACTGTCGTGGTTCCGAGCGCCTCGACCAAAGGGTTGCCCGACTGTCCCATGGCTTCGGCACCACCCGCACCGGGAACCAGGAACAGTACGGCCGTACCGGTGATGACGAGCACCAGCATGGCCATCACGATGCCGCGCGGGATGTTCTTAGCGGGGTCACGAGCCTCTTCGGCGGCCAACGGCACGCCCTCAATGGCCAGGAACAACCAGATCGCGAACGGCACCGCCGCCCAGATTCCGAGGTATCCATAGGGTAGGAATGCCGATGCGCCCGTGGCTGTTTCGTCGACAGGAATGTTGGTCAGATTGTGTATGTCGAAGCGTCCGACAGCTCCGACGACAAAAGTGACGAGACCGACCAGCGCAATTCCGGTGATGACGAACATCGTCTTAAGCGCCTCACCCGCTCCACTGAGGTGAATCCCGATGAAGATGGCGTACACCGCCAGGTAAACCCACCATCCATCCTTGAGGCCAAACAGATGCAGTGATTGGACATAGCTCCCAATGAAGGTGGCGATGGCTGCCGGGGCTATCGCGTATTCAATGAGAATCGCGGTCCCAGTGGCGAATCCGCCCCAGGGGCCGATCGCCCGCCTGGCGAAGGTGTACCCGCCGCCCGCGGTGGGTAACGCCGACGACATCTCCGCCATGCTCAGCACCATCGATAGGTACATCGCGGCGATGAAGACGGCGGCGATCGCCAGTCCGCCAAACCCGCCCTTGCCGAGGCCCGTGTTCCAGCCGGCGTAGTCGCCGGAAATCACGTAGCTCACCCCGAGCCCGGCCAGCAGCACCCAACCGGCGGTGCCCGACTTCAGGGTGCGCCGGGCGAGGTAGTCAGCACCCTCGAGGTGCGATTGCACTCCCGCATGGTCCTGCGGGGCATTTGCGGTTTCATCCGGGCTGGCCATCGTCCAATTGTGCGGCCGATGGCCTGCGCGTGTGTGGTAGACGGCAAGATTTAGTGCCGCTTTACGACCACGCAACAAACTGCGCAGCGCGATGCCCGATCATCGCGATCGTGGCTGCCGGCCCGCGGCTCGGGATGGCGGGAATGATCGACCCGTCGATGACGAACAGTCCGTCGATTCCTCTGACGCGACAATATTTGTCGACAACCGCATCCTTGTCGTCGTCGTTACCCATCGGGGCGGTTCCACACAGATGCTGCGAGGTGGACCACCGCGGCCCGCCGAATCGCTGTCCATACAGTTCGGACACCAAGCGCACCCCTTCGCGTAGCCGATCCATATCCGCGGTCTCACTGTCGTAGCGCAGGTCGATGTACACCGGCGCCTGAGGATCGACCGAGCGCAGCTCAAGACGGCCGCGGCACTGCGGTGTCATCAACGCAACGCCGATCTGCCGAGCGTCAAGGCCATTCACCGCCACCCCCGCCATGGCCGCGAATCCGGTTGTATAGGGCCGTATCTCGATACCCATCTGCCGATCGGTGTGCAGCACGGTGTCCAGGACTGGACAGCCGGACTGCCCTTCGTCTCCGGTGTCCAGCACCCATTCCGCGTGGTCCATGACGCGGGTGCCGACACCCGGCAGGTCAACGACGGGCTCCACACCCACTGCCCGCAGATCGTCTGCCGGGCCAAGGCCGGACAGCAACAACAGCTTTGCGCTCTCAATTGCCCCGGCACTCAAAATGATTCGATCGGCAGTCAATGTCCTCACCGAGTTCCCGACCGCCACTTGCACCCCAGTAGCGCGTCCGCCGCTGCACAACACCCTGAGAACGCGGGTGCCGGAGTACAGGGAGAGGTTGGGACGCCAACCGGCCCCCTCCAGATAGGCGCGCGCCGGCCCGACCCGCACGCCACTATCGATGTTGAGCGGCACCAGACCCACTCCGACACCGGCGGCACCGTTGAGATCCGACACCACCGGATACCCACGTTGGGCCGCCAGGTCCATCAGTTCATTTCCGGCGCTGCTCTGTTCGTGCCGACGGCCGATCGGGATGGGACCCGACGAACCGTGCAGCGGGTCGTCACGGAAGTCTCGGTCGGTCTCCATCGCGCGAAAGTGCTCACGCACTTCGGCCCAGGTCCACCCGGGTATCGACCAGCCATCGAAGTCCGCGGGCCGGCCACGCACAAAGTAACCGCCATTGATCGCGCCAGAACCGCCCACCACCGAACCCCGTACCAATTCGGCTTGGTCGCCCGTTGACGTCAACGTCGCCCAGTAGTAGGCGGCTATCTGGCTACCCGGTCCAATCGGGAGGCGATACCCGTCGCGTACACCTTCCTCGTCTGCGGAGGATGCGGGGCCCGCCTCGACAAGCATTACCCGGAATGTCGGATCCTCGGAAAGCCGCCCTGCCAGAACGGAACCCGCGCTACCCGCGCCCACGATGAGCGCATCCGCGTGAACCGGCCTGCTCAGGGCCGTAGTTCCGGTCGGAGCGCGCCAAGATCGCGCTCCTGCACGACGCCGGTCCACAGGCCAAGCCCATAGGCGATGTCGTCAAGACGCTTGAGTAATACGTACTCGACCAGACCGATGCGATCATCGGGTGAGATTGAATTGTCGTTGCGTTTTATCCAATCGGCCACACCGTCGACAATTGCCGCCACGACGAGCACCTGCCGACTCCGCCGCGACAGTACGGCCGCGACCAATGCAAGCGGCCAATAATGACGGCATAGCGCCGAGGCGATTTGTAACGCAGCGCCACCCACCCCTTGAGCGGCCACCCGCGCAACATCACGTGTCGGGGTGTCCACTCCCCTGAGCGTGCGCGCCACGCGTCCGGCAGCCAGTGCGGCCATTCCCGCCGCAGCCAGATACCCCATCCCCGAACCCACTGCCGCGAGAATCCACACCAACAGTGTCCACCGCGAGATGACCATCGGCGCCACCTTGTCGGGGTGACGCGTCGATAGCGGCGCCGCACTTCTTCCGTAGAATGCCTTGCGCGCAAACCACTCTCGTAGGGTCAGCCTGTGATCGTGCGCAACATGAGACACCGGTTCGTACCGAAGCCGGGACCCGGCTTCGACCAGCCGCCAGCATAGGTCGACGTCCTCGCCGCATCGCAGAGACTCGTCGAAGCCGCCAATCTGGTCGATCGCGGACCGACGGACGACGATGGCCGCACTGGGTACGTACGACACCGGGCCGTAGGGCACGACAGGCGCCTCACGAAGCCCGAGATCGAGCGAGGACCTAACCGCTTCATATCGCGCAATAGCGTTGTCGCTCAACACCAATCCCACGATGCGCGGAGCGACTAGCGCCACCGCCGGATCGCTGAAGTGGCCGAGCAACCCCTCTAGCCAGCCACGCCTGGGCACCACATCGGAATCGAGAAAGGCAACGAAGTCCGTGGCGGCGAGCTTTAGCCCGGTGTTACGCGCGGCCGCCGGGCCCTGGCTGTCGTCATGACGTACCACGCGCACATCACAGTGCATCCCTTCCAGATCGGCCGCCATGATCGGAATAGTGGAACCGTCGTCGATGACGATCACTCGCATCCCGCGCAATGCGCGTAACAGCCTACGCAATCCAAATCCGTTGTTGCGGCATGGAATAACGACAGTCACGTCGCGGTAACCGGGACCGCCGGTAGGACGGGGATGGGCGACGGTGGCATCCAGCAGGGTCCGAGCGAGCTGCGCACTGGTCGCATCCCGAACCTCGAGCCGTCCACCGGTGAGCAGTGTCCGTGCGGCGGGCGCCAATCGCAACAGCCGAGTCGGAGAGCCGCCAAGGAGCGCCGAGCCCTCATCAAGAACCCGAACGCGCCGGTCCACCTGCACCGCGAACCCGTCGGGCAGCCTGCCCTGCGGAGTGGACACGTCCTGCGTGTCTTCGCCACTCGTGGTCATACCAGCCGCCCGTCGGCATCGGGTGTCCATCGGAGCACCGCGTCGGCGCACCGTCGAGTCATCGTCGCGAGCATCCGGGCGCCGTCCTCGCTACTCGCAGTGGTCGGATCTCCGAGCACCCCGATCGCGCTGACCGCTGCCACTCCGCCCGCACGCATAGGCGCCATCAGCTCGCGTAGCGGCGCGGAATTCCCGACACGCACTTCCTCATGGCGCACCGTATCGGGTGAAATATGCAGCAGCAGCGAAGTTTCCACATGCCCGGCGTGAGCGTCACCACCCTCGATAGCACACGCCCACCACGCGACGTCCCGACCTTCCGAGCGTAGGAGCCGCACCGCGGAGACCGCCGCCTCGATATTGCCGCCGTGGCCGTTCACGAAGACGATGCGTCGGCACCACTGTGTAGCCGAGCGCCCGTACTCCACGAGAACCTGGGTCAGCGCGGCAGTACCGATCGAGATCGTTCCAGCGAAGGATTGATGTTCCCCACTGGCTCCGTAGGTGATGGCCGGCGCCAGAACCATCCGGTCATCGCCCACCTTGGCTGCCAGATCTTGGGCCGCGGCGGTTGCCACAGCACCCGCAATCCGCGTATCCGTATCCAACGGCAGATGCGGCCCGTGCTGTTCGGTTGAGCCGAGGGGAGTAAATAGGGTGAGGGCCTCGTCTGCGAGCTCCCGAGAGGTGGCGGTGCTCAAGACAGTCGGAACAGCCACCCGCCGATGGTAGGCCGAATTCACCTCAAATGCATCCAAAGTTGGCGCACCCGATCGAGGTCTTCACATCCTTGCTGGCCGTCGGCTTATGCGCTGTCGGCTTTTTCGCCCCGATTGTCACGCCAGTCCCTGGCGCCACACCGACAGTACGAACGAGGCGTTCGATTCCCGGTGCGCTGAACTAGTGCCTTCCAAGACCCCGGGCAAATCCCTCGGGGATCAAGAGATCGTCTGGGGAGAGCTCGTGCACAGATTTCTTACCCAGACCCATCAATGCCGAGTCGATCCCGCCGCGCATGATGTCTAGGACGTTCTCCACACCCGCCTGACCACCCGCGGCCAGACCCCATAGGTACGCCCGTCCAATCATCACTGCGCGCGCACCGAGAGCCAATGCCTTGACTACGTCGCTACCCCGGCGAATGCCCCCGTCCAGCAGCACCTCGACGTCCCCTCCAACGGCCGCGGCAATGCCGGGCAGCGCACGAATCGACGCGGGTGTGCCATCGAGATTATTGCCACCGTGGTTAGACACCGAAATCGCTGAAACTCCGCAATCTGCAGCACGTTTCGCATCATCGATACGCATGACGCCCTTGAGCATGAACGGGCCGTCCCACTGGTCGCGCATCCATCGGACATCGTCCCATGTTGGCGCTGGAGTTCCCATCCACTGCCCATAGGCGTCGAAGAACGGCGGGCCTGCCTCGCCCCGGGCAGCCTGGTTGGGCACCCGCAGGTCCGGGATGTTCATCTTTTTCCCGAACGACCACAGCCAGCCGGGCTTGGTGACAACCTCCGGAGCCAGCCGGATCATCGACCGCAGGTTCATCTTCTCGGGGATCGCCGGGCTGCCCCAGTCGCGTCCGTGTGAAAAACTCCAGTCGAGAGTGGCGATAAGGCCAACCGCTCCAGCATCTTTCGCACGCTGAATACGCTGAGCAATGTCGTCACGGCCGCCGAGCCAATAGATCTGGAAGTGCGTCTTTGGATTGGCAGCGACCACATCCTCGATGGGCTTGCTCGCAAACGAAGACAATCCCATGGCGGTCCCGCGAGCCGCGGCGGCACGCGCCACGGCCACCTCACCATCGGGGTCGACGGCCTGCACCCCGGTGGGAGAGATCATCACTGGAAGTGAGATCTCTTGTCCAAGAACAGTTGTCGATAGTTCACGGTCCGGCTGAATGCCGACGACGTGCGGCTCGAATCCGAGCTCACCAAAAGCCTCGACATTGTCGCTTACGGTCAGCCCCTTCTCGCTGGCAGAGATCAGCGAGCTGTAGACGGACTTCGGCAGTCGCTTCTTCGCCCGCTGTTGGGCAATCGCAACCGTCTCGAACCATGTGCTGCGGGCCATCTACTGTCCTGCTCGTAAGTTGGAAAGGGGGTTCTCATCGCACGCGCGCGAGGGTGGCCGGCGCGTCAAGGTCAGCGCAACAGGGCCCGTGGTCGACTTGCCCTTCTTCTTCGAATGCGAATGGTCACCACTGGGTTTCGGCACCACACGGTCAGTGGCCAGTGCGGCCTCGCCGTAGCCCTGCACGCATTCCGGATCTGGCCCGTCCATCGGGAGCCCGGTGAAGAATTTGGCCGCCATGCAGCCGCCCCGACAGCTGTCGTAATGTCCGCAACTGCCGCACGCACCCGCGGACTGCGGCTCGCGCAGCTCGTTGAACAGCCGCGAATGCTTCCACACCATGTCAAATCCGTTATCTGACACCACATTTCCAGCGAGGAACCGATCGTGGATGGCGAAGGGGCACGCATATACGTCACCCACCGGGTCAATCAGGCACACCACCCGTCCGGCGCCGCACATGTTGAGACCGGGCAGTCCCCCGGAGCCGTCGCCGTAGGCCGACAGGTGAAAGAACGAATCACCCGTGAGAACCCGTTCGCCGTTCCCTACCAGCCAGTCGTACAGCTGACGCTGCTGCGCCGCGGTCGGGTGTAGGTCGTCCCATACGTCTGCCCCGCGACCGGAGGGGCGAAGTCGGGTAATTCGAAGCGTCGCACCATATTTTGCCGCCAGAGCGGCGAATTCATCGAGCTGGTCCACGTTCTGGCGTGTGACCACCACCGAAATCTTGGCGTCCTTGAATCCGGCGGCAGCCAGGTTCTCCAACGCCCGAATGGCCATCGCGAACGATCCCTGACCACGTACCGCGTCGTTGACCTCCGCGGTCGCGCCATCCAGTGAGATCTGCACGTCGACGTAGTCGCTCGCGGCAAGCCGCGCCGCCACCTCTTCGGTGATCCGCACACCGTTGGTCGAGAATTTGACGCCGACGTGGTGCTCGGTGGCGTAGTCGACGAGCTCCCAAAAATCCGATCGCACAGTGGGTTCACCGCCGCCGATGTTCACGTAGAACACCTGCATGCGTTCAAGCTCATCGATGATGTCCTTGCACTGCTGTGTGGACAGCTCGCGTGGGTCACGCTTGCCCGACGAGGACAGGCAGTGCACACAGGACAGATTGCAGGCGTAGGTCAGCTCCCAGGTGAGGCAGATGGGGGCATCCAGTCCGTGCTCGAACTGCTCAACCAGGCGAGGTACTGCCGGAGCGCTCATGGGGCGTCCTCTCGGGTCACGATCATCTTCGAATCCGCTAATACGGCAAGAGCCTGTCGGTATGCGCCGGCTTGACTGTCGTCGACACCGGCCGCCCGCCAGGCACTCTCAGCGCTGCCGTGATCGGACAGCGACTGCACGATCTGCAATAACGTGCGGTTCTTCAGGAATGAGAGCTTGCGGGTGCCGAAGTGATACAGCAGCGCACCGAACGGCTCGGGACGCAACGACACCTGCGGATGCAACTGCCAGGGCCGGGCCGAGTCGAAACCGGCGGGCGCCTCATCAGTCATGGCACTCATCGAGACGGGGCGTCTCAGTAGACGCCGCACATCCCGTCGATTGACACCTCTTCGACCAGCGATTCCTGCACCAGCTCGGTGTTCGTGGTCTGTCCGGCGACAGTGGTGGGCTCGGCCATCTGTTCACTCCCTTGTGAGTCTGGACTGTGGCAACGATCACGATAATAATGGCATCGAGTGCAGAAAAGAAAGAGGGTGGCAGGAAATGGCAGAGTTTTCGGCATGAATGCGCAGCCGGCGCGCGTGGGCCGACGCCCTTCGACAACGCGGGACGAGATCACCGCGGTTGCCATGGCGCTGTTCGCACAGCATGGCTTCGACGAGGTAAGCGTCGACGACATCGCCGCAGCGGCGGGCATAGCGCGGCGCACGGTGTTTCGGTACTACAGCTCCAAGAACGCAATCGTGTGGGGAGACTTCGACTCTCACCTCGGGGTGATGCGCACCCTGTTGGCGGAGACTCCCGACACGGTGGACATCAGCACAGCACTGCGTCAGGCACTGTTGACATTCAACGACTTTCCTCCGGACGAAACCCCTCGGCACCGCATGCGGATGCGGCTCATCCTGGAAATCCCTGCATTGCAGGCATATTCGATGCTGATGTACACCGGCTGGCGCGACGTCATCGCGCAGTTCGTCGCCAGACGCAGCGATGCCGACCCCAACGCTCTGTTGCCGCAGACGGTTGCCTGGACACTGCTGGGCGTGGCGCTCGCCGCGTATGAGCAATGGCTAGCCGACGGATCGTCAGCGCTCACCACACTGCTCGGCCAGGGATTCGATGCCGCCGAAGCCGGCCTCCGAGCCCTGGGTTAGTTCGTGCGAGCAGCGGGTTGCTCCAGCACCTCGGCAATGGGAGTTCCCGCCGCGATCTTGGCTCGCATCTTCATCACCGGACCGGCCATCCCGCAGCCGACGACTCCGGTGAGCACACCGTCGCGCTCCAGGTACGCCAGGAACTTGCGACCGTCGTCGGAGATGAGATGCACGGTGTCCGAGTCACCAAGATGGCCGAGCGACTGAATCTTCACGTCGTACTGGTCACTCCAAAAGTACGGCACAGCAGCCGTATTCGCCGCAGGTCCCTCACCAAGCAGCGCCGGCACCAGGGCCCGGACCTGTTCGGCGACATTGCTCCAGTGCTCTACGCGGCTAGGGCGACCGGTGGCATCGGCCCATGCGGCCACATCACCCAGCGCCCAGACATGCGGCGTACCGGTGCCGCCCACGGCATCGCACACCACACCGTTGTCCACCTCGATGCCCGACCCCTCGAGCCAATCGGTCGCGGGTCGGCTTCCGATTCCCAGCACGACGAGGTCCGCATCCAGCCGCGTCCCGTCCGACAGGGTGACCGATTGGACCCGCCCCTCCCCCTGCACGGTGTCCACGCCGATGCCCACCCGAACGTCGACACCTTCATTACGGTGCAGCCGCGCAACAAGATCACCGAGCTGCTGGCCGATCGCGGCCAACAGCGGGGCCGACTGCGGTTCGACCAAAACTACGTCAACTCCGTTGGCTCGCAATGTCGATGCGACCTCACATCCGATGAATCCGGCCCCGACAATCACCGCCCGACGCGCATTCGCGGCGTCGCCCCGCAGCGCGAAGCTGTCATCGGCGGTGCGCAAGACATGGATGCCCTCCAAGTTCGGGAAGGTCGGAATGCGACGGGGGACGAGGCCGGTCGCGATGATGACCTCGCCGTATTCGACCGTGCTTCCGTCGTCCAGGGTCACCGTCCGGCCGTCAGGATCCAGGGCCACCACCTTCGCACCCAGACGCAGCTCAATCTTCTTCTCGTCGTAGAACTCTCTGGGCTTGAGCACCACCGCGTCGATGGTCTTCTCGGCATCACGCAGGACGTCTTTGGACAGCGGCGGACGATCGTAGGGCAGATGGGTCTCGCTGCTCACGATAGTGATCGGCCCGGTGAACTCCGAACGGCGCAGCTGTTCGGCGGTTCGTACCGCGCCCAGCCCGCCACCGATGATCAGTACACCTTGCTCCGCGTCGCTCCCAGTCGCATCACTCACGGTCTCTTCATACACGACTGGACATACGAGATGTCAGGGCTATTGCCCCGGCCTCCTACCCCTGCACCTGTGCGCGGTCCACCAGATTCGAAAGCACCACGATGCTCTCGGTGCGCTCGATATCTCCACTGGCACGAATACGTTCTAACGCGCGCTCGAGGTGCTGGATATCGCGTGCCAGTACCCGCAACATCGCATCAGAAGTTCCGGTCACCGTCGCGGCGCTCACCACCTCAGGTATGTCGATCCACGCGCGCCGCAACACTTCCGGCGTGATGGTGCCCTGACAGTAGACCTGGACGTACGCCTCGGTATTCCAGCCGACCGCAGCGCGATCGACGACCGTGGTGAAACCCTTGATCACCCCCGTCGCGACCAAACGGTCGACGCGGCGTTTGACTGCAGGGGCCGACAGGTTCACCTCTTCACCGATCTCGGCGAATGTCGCTCGGGCATTGCGCATCAACAGCGTCACAATGCGCTCATCAGTGGCATCCAGCTCGGCCATTCACGACCCTCCTTCGGCGATTCGACCCGCCCAAGCAACAGAATGTCAAATTTGGCGACTGGACGCAATGAATCGCGCACGAAAAGACAACGAATGGAGATTGATTGCAGAAAAGGGGTCTCATACGCTCGGGGCATGACCGCAGTGCGTGAGGGTGGACACCCATCCGGATTCCCGATTCAGCAACCAGACAGAACACCGACGACGCGTCACTACGTGATGGTGCCTCCGACGCACTACACCGTTGAGTACGCGATCAACCCCTGGATGGATGTCACCAATCCCGTCGATCCGGCACTCGCCACCGCCCAGTGGGATGCGCTGCGCGCCACCTACGAACGTCTCGGCCACACGGTGGACATCCTGTCCCCCGTCGCCGGGCTTCCAGACATGGTGTATGCAGCAAATGGCGGAATCATGTTACGAGGCAACGCCGTTGTCGCGCGATTCACCCATGCCGAGCGCGCCGGGGAGTCCACGGCGCACGCCGAGTGGATGCGCCACCACGGCCTACGGACCATGCATTCGCGCTACACCAACGAGGGGCAGGGCGACTTCCTGCTTTCGGGCGATATCATGTTGGCGGGCACGGGTTTTCGCACCGACATCCGGTCGCATGTCGAAATCGCGCGGATGCTCGATATTCCGGTCGTCACGCTCGAACTCGTCGATCCGCGCTTCTATCACCTGGATACCGCCCTGGCCGTCCTGGATCCGCAGACCATTGCGTACTACCCACCGGCATTCAGTGAGGCCTCGCAGGCCAGGCTGCGGTTCATGTACCCCAACGCGATCGTCGCCAGCTCCGCCGATGCCTATGTCCTCGGGATGAACGCGGTCTCCGACGGGCGCCATGTCATGCTGCCGGCCGCGGCGACCGGATTCGCCGAGCAGCTTCGCACGGCCGGGTTCGAACCTGTCGGCATCGATCTGTCCGAACTACTCAAGGGTGGCGGATCGGTGAAATGCTGCACACTGGAACTGCACTCGTGACGGTCATGGAGCAGGCCCCCGGCATGTCACCCCACTCGCACAGCAGCGCCGAATTCATCGAGTTGGCCGAACAGTACGGCGCCCACAACTATGCGCCCCTGCCGGTCGTCGCCCAGCGCGCCGAGGGCGCATGGATCGTGGACGTGGAGGGCAATCGGTACCTGGATTGCCTCGCCGCCTATTCGGCGGTGAATTTCGGCCATGGCAACCCCGAGATTCTCGCGACCGCCCACGCGCAGCTCGACCAGGTGACGTTGGTGAGCCGAGCATTTCATTCGGATCGTCTCGGCATGTTCTGTCGAAATCTTGCCCGGCTCTGCGGCAAGGGCGTGGTGCTTCCAATGAACACCGGCGCCGAGGCGGTGGAAAGCGGGATCAAGGTCGCCCGCAAGTGGGGTACCGACGTCAAAGGGGTTCCCGCGGGCCAGGCCAATATCGTGGTGGCACATAACAACTTCCATGGGCGAACAATCAGCATTGTCAGCTTCTCTTCAGACGAGACGGCGCGCGGCGGATTCGGCCCATTCACCCCCGGTTTCCGAGTAGTGCCGTTCGGCGACGCCGCTGCCCTGGCACGGGCAATCGATGACAACACCGTCGCCGTCCTGCTCGAACCCATCCAGGGTGAAGCAGGCATCGTTATCCCACCCAATGACTATCTGCCGGCGGTTCGCGCACTGTGCACCGAGAGGAACGTCCTGTTCATCGCAGATGAGATCCAATCCGGGCTCGCCCGCACCGGCCGGACGTTCGCCTGCGACCACTGGAACGTGGTCCCGGATGTGTACCTACTGGGCAAGGCGCTCGGCGGCGGCGTGGTCCCCGTCTCAGCCGTGGTCGCCGATACCGATGTCCTTGGCGTGCTGCATCCGGGCGAACACGGCTCCACATTCGGCGGAAATCCGTTGGCCGCGGCCATCGGATCGACCGTCGTGGCAATCCTGGAACGCGGCGAGTTCCAGCGCCGGGCAGCCGTTCTGGGAAGACACCTGCGAGGGCGTCTGGACGCCCTGATCGGCCACGGTGTCACCGAGGTGCGCTCGCTGGGGTTGTGGGCCGGGGTCGACGTCGATCCGAATCTGGCAACCGGAAGACAAATCAGTCTGCGCATGGCAGAGTGTGGCGTCTTAGTGAAGGACACGCACGGAGCGACACTGCGGTTTGCACCCCCCCTTGTCATCACCGAGGACGAAATCGATTGGGCAATAGACCAGTTCGCTGATGCGCTGGCCAACAACCGATAGCTTTCGCCCTGCCACAGGAGGCACTATGGCACCCTCGTCACCCAGCCTTGCCCAGCAGCTGTTGCGGCGCCGTCCTACGTCCGGGGCGCCCACCGCCCACGGCGCGGGCGGACACTTAAGACAGTCGATGGGGACGTTCCAGCTCACCATGATCGGCGTGGGCGCCACGGTGGGCACCGGCATCTTCTTCATCTTGGCCGAGTCCGTGCCCAAGGCGGGCCCGGCAGTGATGGTCTCATTCCTGATCGCGGGCCTCGCGGCGGGACTGGCCGCGCTCTGTTATGCCGAGTTGGCCTCCGCGGTACCGGTATCGGGCTCCTCGTTCTCCTATGCGTACACCACTCTGGGCGAGCTGGCGGCGATGGTGGTGGCTGCCTGCCTGCTGCTCGAGTACGGCGTGTCAGCAGCAGCGGTAGCGGTGGGCTGGAGCCAGTATCTCGACAAGCTTCTGGTCAACGTCTTCGGATCGCATCTGCCGCACGCAATCAGCGCCGCCCCTTGGGACAATGTCGATCCCGGGCTTCCCCATGCCTGGCTCAACCTGCCTGCGGTGGCCCTCATCGTGATGTGCGCAATCCTGCTCATCCGCGGGACAAGTGAATCCGCACTGGTGAACACGGTCATGGTGCTCCTCAAACTCGCCGTCCTGACGGTGTTCGCGATCATCGCGTTCACGGCCTTTCAGGCGGGCAACTTTTCCGACTTCGCGCCGTTCGGCGTCAGCGGCATCGGCGCTGCGGCCGGGACGATCTTTTTTACCTACGTCGGGCTAGACACCGTGTCCACCGCGGGCGAAGAAGTCAAGGATCCGCAGCGGACCATGCCGCGGGCGCTGATTGCCGCACTGATTATCGTCACTGTTTTCTACCTGGTGGTGGCCCTCGCGGCTCTTGGTGCGCAACCCTGGAAGGAGTTCGAGGGACAGTCCGCCGGCCTGGCCCTGATTTTGGACCACGTCACCGGAAGTACCGCTGCCAGTACGTTCCTCGCCGCGGGCGCGGTTATTTCGATCTTCTCTATCACCCTGGTCTCGATGTACGGGCAGACCCGCATTCTCTTCGCCATCGGCCGCGATGGCCTGCTGCCCTCGGTCTTCGCACAGGTCAATCCCCGCACGCTCACGCCGGTGAACAACACGATCATCGTCGCAATCGTCGTGGGTTTGATGGCGGCCTTCGTACCCCTGAACAGCCTCGCGAACATGGTGTCGATCGGCACACTCACCGCGTTCATCGTCGTATCGATCGGCGTCATCATCCTTCGGGTGCGAGAACCCGAGCTGCCGCGCGCGTTTCGTGTTCCCGGCTACCCGGTCACACCGGTGCTCTCCGTCATCGCCTGCGGTTACATCCTGTTCAGCCTGCCCTGGGTCACCTGGATCGCATTCGGATCCTGGGTTGCTGTGGTGCTGGTCTTCTATCTGGTGTGGGGCCGACACCACAGCGCGCTGAACAACCTACCCAGCGACCCAGCCGAATTAGTCGAGGAGCCGGTGCGATGAGCCGCTCGGGCGAAGAGCGACAGATATGACCGTCGTCGTCGGATATCTCTCCGGCAAGGGCGGCAAAGGCGCCCTGCACTTGGCCGTCGAATCTGCCCGCGTCCTGGAGACCTCGCTGACTGTCACCACCGTGGTACCGAAGCCATGGACCACACTGTCGAAAGCCAAGATCGACGCCGAGTACGCCCAATGGGCTCAGAAACTATCCGACGATTCGAAGTCCGAGGCCGCCGCGTATCTCGAAAAGATCAGCGCCGGAGTCGATGTCACGTTCCACAACGTGGCGCATCGCTCGGTGTCCGGTGGGCTCCTGGAAGCCGTAGAGGCGTCCGACGCGGATGTGCTTGTCGTCGGCTCCGCCTCGGAGGGAAGCCTTGGGCAAGTGGTCCTGGGCTCGACCGGTGACCGGCTGCTGCATTCCTCCACTGTCCCGCTGGCCATCAGTCCCCGCGGCTACCGCGGCTCCAAGGCCGGCACGGTCAGCCGGGTCACCTGCGGGTACCCCGGCACTGAGGACGCGGTTGACGTTGTGCAACAAGCGGTTCGACTGACACAGCGTTTGCACGCGCCATTGCGCGTGGTCACCTTCGCCGTGCGCGGCCGCACCATGCTGACCGCCGGCGTGGGCCCCGAAGCCGAGGACGCGGTGCTTGCCAGCTGGGTCGCCCAGTCCGAGGAGGCCCTGGCCGGGCTGAGTCGCGAGGGCATCCTGGGCCCCGACGTGGAACTGAAGGTTGTCACCGGCGACAGTTGGGATGACGCATTGGACAACGCCGAGTGGCTCGACGGCGAGCTGCTGGTCCTCGGCAGTCGGCCACACAGCACGGTCGCCCGCGTCTTCCTGGGCTCCCGGGCCACCAAGATCGTCAGGCATAGCCCGGTTCCCGTTGTGGTGATGCCGGGTTAGTCCTCCCACCGAAACCTAGGTTGTGGCGGTTTCGTCTCGCACATTTTCGCCATAACCTCGGTCTCGCGAGCCTCACGATCAGTACGTCAGGTGGCCCTTGTCGACCGGCACCTGAGCACCGGCCAGGGTGCCCGACGCGTCACTGGCCAACCACACCACCACATCGGAGATTTCATCGGGTTCGAGCATCTTTGTGGGCGACAAGGGCATTGGCGCAATGCTCGGGAGATAGTTGGGGTGGTCACCAAGGATCTTCATCATGGCGTCACCGGTGATCATCGGAGTGGTCACTCCGTACGGGTGGATCGAGTTGACCCGGATGCCGTACTCAGCGAGTTCAATCGTCAAGGACTTCGTGAGTCCGGTCAGCCCGAACTTGGAAGCAACATAGGCGCCGTTACCCGGGGTGCCCTTGAGACCCGAAACCGAGCTCACAATCACAATCGAGCCCCCATTACCGGCCCCGATCATTGTCGGCACAACGGCTTTCACGGTCTTCCAGGTGCCGGTGAGGTTGGTGTCGATGATGTCTTCCCACTGCTGATCCGGCATCTCCCATAGCCGTCCCCAGCTCAGCACCCCAGCGTTCGCGATGAGAATGTCGATGCGCCCGAATTGCGCAACGGCCTCCTCGACCACGCTCTGCAGGGCAGCTCCGTTGCGGACATCGGCTTGCTCAGCGATGATCTTGCGCCCGGTCGCTTCGACGAGCTGCACCGTTTCCTTGAGGTCCCCGGGTGTCGCGGCCTCGTACGCCGCATACTCCGACACGGGGGCACAGGCATCGATCGCGACAATATCCGCGCCGGCCTGTGCCAGTCGCACGGCGTGCTGACGTCCCTGCCCGCGGGCCGCACCGGTTACGAAGGCCACTTTTCCGGCCAGGGGCTGATCTGCCATGTGTGTTGCTCCTTTGCAATCGACACCCAGGCTAGCAGCATTTCTAGAACGTGTTCCAGATCGGGGACCGCTCAGCGGGCGGAAATGCTGATGAAGATCCGCCCCCGCTTGTTCCGGTACAAGGCTTTTGGGGAGAACGCCGAGAACCGGCCTAGAGATCCCCGAGGATCTCCGCGCGCTTGGCGTTGTACTCCGCCTCGGATACCAGTGAGGCCAGCTTCAACCGATCGAGTTCGGCAAGCCGGTCGGTCACCGACGCACTCGAGCTGGAGTCTGCAGAGGAAGCCCGCTCGGCCCCCTCCGTCTTGCGTAGGATTGTATCGATCTGTTGGCGGACAACCGGATTCGAACGGATATCCACCACGCCGTCGGCGCCTATGCCATTGGCCTTGAGAATCTTCATGATCTCGAAGAGCGGGCCGGCTTGCCCGGTGAGGTCGTACTCACGGCCTTGAGACGAGCTGGTGAACTTGGCCGGCACTTGCCCGCTGAGCAACGCGCTGCGTTGCCAATCGATCTGAAACTGCTCGGTGCCGGGAGCGACCAGGACGACAAGCTTGCCGCGGGAGATGGTGGGCACCTGCAGTACCGACACCCGCGTCCGCGTCTCGGCGCGGAACGGGCTGATCCCGTCCCCGTGCACCTGCAGCGTCAGCTTGATAACCGGCTGGTCATTAACCGTCATTCCGGTCTCATTGGCCGCCACCACATCGGCCAGCGCAAGAATACCGTTGGCCTCCAACAGCTTGCGCGCCTCGGCCGTTCTGGTGAATATCAGTGTCAACACGAACGCCAACACCACGATCCCGATGGTGATACCCACACCGCTGTAGAGCATCCAGCTCGTCCCGGGTTGGCCGATCACGTAATACATCACGATGAAAATCGGCCCGACAATCCCGCAGATCAGCGAGAATGCCAGGATTTTGAGAAAGCGAGCGACCACGTTCATGGCGCTCATCATCCTCCACCCACGCAGCATCTTGTGCGGGATCCGTCCGGCCCCTAATATTGGCAATAGATGTTGTCAACGATGCCGACATCGCCCGACAGGAGGCACTCGCAATGCCCAAGCTCACCGCCGCCGATCGCTCGTCAGCCCGTGGTCCCCACTCATACGACTACTACCACCGCCCGGGTATGGACCTACGCCCAATTCCCGAGGGCAAGAACGAATTCGGCTGGATCTGGCGCCACTGCCGACACACACTGTTCGACAACTGGTTCGACGTCGACGACGACGTCACCCCGACGCCACTGACCCGCCTCTTCGATGATCACATGTGGCAGGGCGACGAGCTGATGGATGCAGTGGTAGCCATGTTCGATCGGATGGGTTCCACACAAGCACGCCCCTTGTTCGAACAGGCCATCACCGACGGTATTGATTCGCTGGACAATCCGCCGGACGAACTGCGAGCACTCCTGGAGGACGCATACCGGGTTCCAGAATGGTGGGACCCGGTAAAGGCGGAACGAGGAAGAGTACGACTGAACCAGATGGGGGCGCCCACCTTGCTTCTGATGACGTCGTTCGGGGTCTTCGACACCGTCATGAACTCGGATGTGTCCGCCACCACCGGCGCCTCCGGCCGGTTCCGGGACCAAGGACAACAACGACTCCTCGAGACCGCGCGCTTCTTCGCGGCCCTGCGCGACCGCGATGCCATGCGCCCCGGATCACCGCAGATACAGATGACACTGCGCGTGCGCCTCGTACATTCTTTGGCCCGCAAGGGACTTCGCGCCGCTTGGGGACCAGATAATTTCTCTGACTTCGGGGTGCCCATCTCCAACTCGTCGATGTGCGGATTCATCGAAGCCGAATCGCTGGGGCAGATGCTCATTGAGCATCGGTTCGGCAGGCCGTGCACCCTGGATGAGTTGGATGACGCATGGCATTACATGACGCGATGGGCACTGCTCTTCGGCATCACCAACGAACTGTGCCCGAAGACCGGGACCGACGCCATGCGCAATCTGGACTACCTGCTGGCGCGCTCCGGCGATGCCTCACGCTGGCGAGTTGAACTCGTCGAAGTCCTGTCGGCGCTCCCCTCGGCAGTCATTGCTCCACTACCCGTAGAGCGCTTCCGGAAGCTGCTCAGCGACTTGATGTTCGTGGCGGGTATCGGCGCACCCGGCTGGGTCCTCATGGGACCCAAGGCGATGGACGAATTCGTCCGTGACACAAGCTATGAACGGCTCCCCCGGCAGCTCCCCGGCATGGTCCTGCAGGCCGCGATGTCGGTGAGCGCACGGGCTGCGGCGATTCGCGACCGCGTGCCCGGCACACGCTTGGCTCGCAGGATTGTCTATGGCACCCTGCTCCCGAACCCCAGCATGGTGCTGAATCCAGCGTTCGGCATTCTCGAGAAGCTCAACAAAGTCAGCTCCAGCTACACGATGCACGACAACAACACCTCAGGGCACGCCTTCGCTCGGTAGGTCGCAATGTCGGCACTTGTGAGGCCTCGTCGCGCGACCTAATATTGACAATACGCGTTGTCAATGATGTCGACGTCAACACCCCAGGAGGCGCCCGGATGCCCAAGCTCACCGTGGTCGACAAACCACTGTCAGGCGATCCGCACCCGTTCGACCACTACTTCCGTCCAGGTATGGACCTGCGTCCAATTCCCGAGGGCAAGAACGAATTCGGCTGGATCTGGCGCCACTGCCGACACTACTTATTCGACCCTTGGTTCGATGTCGAGGACGAGGTCACCCCCACGCCGGCGACCCGCCTGTTCGACGATCACATGTGGCAGGGCGACGAGCCGATGGACGCCGTCGTGGGGCTGTTTCACGAGCTCGGGTCCGCTCAAGCCCGGGCACTGTTCGAACAGGCCGTCGAGCATGGCATCGACAGCTTGGACGATCCTCCCGAGGCGCTACGCGCGCTGTTCGCGGATGCCTACCGCGTGCCGCAGTGGTGGGATCCGGCCAAGGCAGAACGGGGTCGGCTGCGGGCACGCCAGGTGACGACTGCGACCACCGCGGTCATGGCCACCTTCGCGGTGTTCGACACCGTCATGAACTCCGACGTGTCGGCGGCCACGGGAGCCACTGGCCGGTTCCGTTATCAGAGCGCCCAACGGCTGGCGGAGACGAACCGGTTCTTCTCCATGATCTTCGACCGTGACGGATTGGCGCCGGGCTCCGAACAGATCAAGCTGACCATGCGAGTTCGATTGGTGCACTCACTGGCCCGACGGGGTCTGCGCAGCGCCTGGGGCGAAGACAATTTCGCCCAGTATGGTGCTCCCATCTCCAACTCGTCCATGTGCGGATTCATTGAGGCAATGCTCGGGGCACTCCTTGTCGATTATCGCCTCGGAAGGTCTTGCACGCTAAGAGAAATCGACGATGTGTGGCATTACCTGCTGCGGTGGGCACTGATGTTCGGCGTCACCGAAGACCTGCTGCCGCGGACCGGGATCGACGCCATGCGCAATCTCGACTACCTGCTGGCCCGCTCCGGGGATGCGTCACGCTGGCGCGTCGAGCTGATCGAGGCACTAGCCACAGGCATGTCCGGCGCACGCACCGGACCCGTCCGGCGCCTCTTTGCCGAGGTGCTCGCCGGCCCGGGCAGCATGTTGATGGGACCGGCCGCGATGGACGAATTCTTCCAGGGCACAACCTTCGAAGGGGTCAACCACCGCCTGTCGGGCCGACTGTTCAGCACGGCGGCCACCGTCAATGCCAACGCATCCGCGGTCCTCGATCGGCTGCCCGGCATCGGTCTGGTGCGTCGGCAGTTGGACGCTTTCAACCCCAATCCGAGTGCGGTGAACAATCTTTTGTCCGAGTTGATCGAGAAACGCGCCAAGGTGGCCTCGACGTACACCATGCACGACAACAACACCACCGGGCACGCGTTCGCCCGCTAACCTACCGACCGACAGGACCTTGCCGCACAACGAAAACGGCGCCCACCCCGAAGGGTGAGCGCCGTTTTCTTGGCGTCTTCAGATCACTTGTGGATCTTGGTCACACGACCGGCGCCGACGGTACGGCCACCTTCACGGATCGCGAAACGCAGGCCCTCGTCCATGGCCACCGGCTGGATCAGCTTGACGGAGATGTCGGTGTTGTCACCGGGCATAACCATCTCGGTGCCCTCGGGCAGTGTTACCACACCGGTCACGTCGGTGGTGCGGAAGTAGAACTGCGGGCGGTAGTTGTTGAAGAACGGCGTGTGACGGCCGCCCTCGTCCTTGGACAGGATGTAGACGCTGCCGTCGAACTC
Source organism: Mycobacterium sp. (assembly GCA_050701835.1). Lineage (GTDB taxonomy): Bacteria > Actinomycetota > Actinomycetes > Mycobacteriales > Mycobacteriaceae > Mycobacterium. The sequence continues at coordinate 476,249 of JBOGDC010000035.1, forward strand.
GGTGTGCGGGGTGGTGGTGCCGGGCTTGACCACAA
>JBOGDC010000036.1:0-28263 GCA_050701835.1 Mycobacterium sp.
CGAGTGCGGGTATCGATGGCGGTGCATTCGCCCGAGTTGGATCCCGTGCTCGGCGAGTTCGCCGACATCTTGGCCGGCGTCACACTGCGTCCACCGCGAGTGCCGTACCTGTCGAATGTCACCGGCAGCTGGATTCGGCCTGAGGAGGCAACCGACCCGGGCTACTGGATCAGGCACAGCCGTGAGCCGGTGCAGTTGGCTGCTGGATTCGGTGAGTTGGCCAGCCTCCCGGGCGCTGTCCTCCTGGAGGTCGGCCCCGGGCAGACGCTGACGCGACTTGCCCAGCCGCAGGGTGACGCGTCGTTTGCCGCCTATGCCACGATGCGGCACCGCGACGACCGCCGCAGCGACGGGCGCGCCCTACTCGCGGCCGTGGGCAAAGCCTGGGAGCACGGCATCGACATCGACTGGAACCTGTTGTCGGGAGGCCGGCGCCCAGCACGCGTCGAGTTACCCGGCTATCCGTTCGAACGACAGCGGTACTGGATCGCACCGTCCGACGGTGCACAGCCGGCCGACCGTCCGAATGCCACCGTTGCGGTGTGGCGCAGCAGCACGCCGGTAGCCCCCGCCGCAGAGTTGCCCGCCGCACGATGGCTGGTTCTCGTCGACGAGGATCCGGCGACTCAGCGGTATGCCCAGGAGCTTGCCGAAACCGTCGGCGCTGCAGTCGATCTGCTGGGGCCAGGTCTGCCACTTCCGTCGATCGAGTACGAGCGCATCGTCTTCCTTGCCGATGCTCACGGAACGGAACCGGATCGCGAGCGTTATCTGCAACTGGCGCGTGCCGTCGATGCCATCGGTTCAGGTGTGACGGTGCACGTGTGCGCCTGCAACGCCTTCGATGTCACCGGGGTCGAGGAGCTCGATATCAGCCAATGGCTGGCGGTCGGCGCTGCGCAATGGCTGCGCCGTAACGCCGTAACGCGCACCGTGGACGTGGTGGATATGGACCGGGCCGATGTCCGGGCGCTGGTCGCCGAGTTGTCGGTGCCGGGTGCCGATCGAACGGTCGCTCATCGCAACGGGCGGCGATGGATCCTCGGCAGCGAGCCGGTCGAGGGGGCGGTCGCAGTGTGGTCGAACACCGGAGCATGGTTGCGTGCCGAGCCGATTGATGTTGTGGTGCCGCAAGGTTCGGTCCAGGTGTCGAATGCGCTAGATGACCTGTGCACCCGGTACGTATGCGCGCACCTGCGAAGCGCCGGTATGGTGCTGACCCCGGGAACCGAGTTCTCGCGTGATGAGTTGATCGCGCGGCTGGGGGTGGTGCCGGACCATCACAAGATCGTTGACGCCTTCCTGCGCATACTGAGCGAGGACGGCATTGTCTCCAACGAGAACGGCCGGCTCCGCGTGCTCGATGTGGCGGTGGTGGCCGATGTGCCTGAACTCGGGCGCTGGTGCGCCGATAACCCCGAGCTGGCGACGTGGGCGCAGCTACTGGACCAGTGCATGCGTGGCTATGGAGAGGTGCTGCGCGGGCAGATCGCTGGCAATGAGGTCGTCACGCCTAACGGGGACGACAGCCTGTATCGGAGCCTTACCGAACAGCGCATCGCGCACAGCGATTTCGCGACGTACCGCGATCTGATCGGTACGACGCTCGCCGGGCTTGCCGCTAAAGCCACCCCGGCGCGGCCGTTGCGGATTCTTGAAATCGGTGCTGGCCGTGGCTACCTGACCTGGCCGGTGGTCGACGCGCTGCGCGGTCTGCCGGCCGGCTCTGTCGAGTATCACTTCACCGATATCGGACGCTCGTTTGTGGTGGGCGCCCAACGGCAGGCCGAATCGGAGGGCCTCGATTTCGTCCGATTCGCCGCCCTCGATATCGTCGCGGATCCGGCCGGGCAGAGTCTGCCGCTTGCCGGGTTCGACGTTGTCCTGGCATTCAACGTGTTGCATGTGGCGCCGGATCTGCCGAGCGCTATCCGCAATGCCGCTGCGTTCATCGCCCCCGGCGGCCAGGTGTTCATTCTGGAAGCCAAGACCGAGGAGCGTTGCGATTCGCTGATCGATCCGCTGTTGACCGGCTGGCTCGATTTCGCCGACGACTTGCGGACCGATTCACCGCTGGTGGCGCCCCAGCAGTGGGCAACGCTGCTCGACGCGAACGGATTCACCGACGCGACCATCTACGATTCCGGTCCGGCAGGTGACCATGCGCTGATCGTCGCTGAACGTCCTGAGCCGGTGCTCGTCCTCGATCCGGACTTCGATCGCGCCATCGCCATGGTGCACGAGATCGCGGCGTCCGAACCGTCGGTGCAGCGCACTCTGCTCACCGGGTCAGTCGAGGACTCCATCGAGGCTGCGCTGGCCGAAGCGTATGCCCACGGCACACTCGCCGTCCGGCACCGTGCCGGTGTCGGAGACTGGACCTTTGTCGACACCTCGGCATATGACGAGATGATCGTTCCGCCAGACCGATTCGGCGAGGTTCTTGGTGCTCCCCCGGTGCCTGGGGTGGTCCTGAGTGGTCCGACGACGGCCGCGGTACGTGTCGAGCAGGAGGTGGCCCCGGCGCCGGATATGTCTGCAGTCTCATCGGCGAATTCGTCGTTCAACCACCGCCCGGCGCTGTCGACGGAGTATTGCGCGCCGCGGTCGAAGTTGGAGGAAAGCATTGCGGCGATCTGGCAGCGCTTCTTCGGATACGACCGGATTGGTGTCAACGATCATTTTCTCGAACTGGGTGGCGAGTCGCTATTGGCCATGCAGATCGCTGCGGAACAGCGCAATGCGCTCGGGATCGAAATGAGCATGCGTCAATTGCTTGAATCTGTGACCGTGGCGGACGTTGCCTCAGCCGCGGCGAGACCGCAGGTGGCGCCTGAGACGTTATCGAAACCCGCACCGCCCGCTCGTCGTGGGCGCGCCGCGCTGCGTACCGCGGACGGCGTCATACTTCTTGAGGGAGTACGAGATTGACGACTATCGACTATCTTCCCGCATCCACATCGGGGGAGGAGATCATCCTCTTCCGGGCATCCTTTGCCCAGCAGCGAATGTGGTTCCTGAGTCGGCTTGACCCCGGTAGCCACTACTACAACGTGCCGATTGTTCTGCATTTTCGCGGAGCAGTACGCCCGGACGCTATGCAGCGCGCGCTCGCCGAAATGGTGTCCAGACACGAGGTCCTGCGCACAACTTTTGTCGAGGTGGACGGCGAGGTGATGCAGGCGGTTACAGGCGATGCGGCAGTTACCTTGCCGCTCAAGGAAATCGATTACTCCGGCACGCGGTCCGTACCGCCCATGCAACGTCCCGAGGTGCGGGCGGAGGTGCTCGACCTTGTGTGCGCGCCGTTCGACCTGAGCGCCGGACCGTTGATGCGGGCGCATCTGCTCGACTTGCGGGACGGCGAATACCTGTTGGTGCTGACGATGCATCACATCATCGTCGATGGCTGGTCCATCGGTATCATGTGCGAAGAGCTTCGTCAGTTGTACGCGGCCGAAATAACAGGTTTTCCCGCAACATTGCCGCCACTGGAACTACAAATCGGCGACCTGGCCGAGCAAGAGCACGAACTCATGTCCGGGCCCGCGCGCGAGCGTCATCTGGCGTACTGGCGGTCACAGTTGGCAGGCGAACTGAGCTCGCCCGCGCTTCCGTTCGATCGAGACCGACCGTTACACAACGTTTTTCACGGATCCACCCTCGACTTCGCCTTGTCGCCCGCGGATACGGCGGCGATGGCAGCATTCGGGCGAGACATGGACGTGACTGTCTTTGCGACGCTGCTCGCGGCGTTCTACACGCTGTTGTACCGCTACAGCGGCTCTGATGACCAGGTGGTCGGCGCCCCGATGGCGAATCGGGAAGACCACAGGGTCTCGGCGCTCATCGGACTGTTCGTGAACACGATTCCGCTGCGTGCCAGGATCGATCCCACCGCGGGGTTCGCGGAATTGGTGAACCACGTCCGCGAGGTAACCCTCGGCGCGTACGAACACCAGGAGCTGCCGCTCGAGCAGATCATCGACGAGGTTGCTCCCGCGCGTCTTCCCGGACGCAATCCAATGGTCGCTGTGCTGTTCGCGATGCAGAGTCCGCCACCGGCCGACCTTGACTTCGCGGGAACGCCCGCGTCCTTCGTTGGGGTGCCGACAGGCACCACCCGCGCCGATGTGGAACTGCACTTCTGGCCCCTCGGAGAGCGCATCGGGGCGCAGTTCGTCTACAGCACCGAACTATTCGATGCGGCGACGATGGAGCAAATGCGTGACGACTATGTCGCGCTGTTGCGCGCGGCACTCGCGTCGCCGCACCTGTCGATCGACCATCTGCCGCTCGGTGCTGACGAGGCACTTTTGGCTCAGAGCTTGGCGCCGATGCTCCAGCATGCCGAGAGCTCTGTCGCGATCGTCGATAGTGATGTGGAGGTTACGCACGCCGAATTGCGCACGACCGCCGCGCGATTGGCCGCAGCGATGCCAGCTGCGCGCGGTGGGACGGTCATGCTCGCACTCGAGCGTGGACCAGATCTCGTGGCCGCGTTGGTAGCGGCGGTGTCCGCAGGCGCTAGGCGTGTCGTGTGGCTACCGGCATCACTACCGACCCCGTACCGAGAGCGCTCATTGCGGGAGCTGGCGCCCGCATACGTCGTGGATGACGCCAGAGTGGCCGAACTCGCAGCGGGCGACGCACGCGTTACCGGTGAGCCCGAGCCGCTGAACACGGATGCGTCGATAGGACTTCTCGACAGCTCTCTTGCCGACATTCTTGTCACGGTGTTGCGCTCCGGCAGAGTCAATCTGGTTGACCCGGAACCAGTTCCGCACGCGGTACTGACCGCCGACCGCCGATTGGCGCCACCAGGAGTGCTGGGAGAACTATGTGTCGGCCGACCGGGTGACGGTGTGCTTCCTACCGGGATACCGGCACGCATGCGCAGGGACTCTTCGGTACAGATCGCGCACACTCCTCGCGGGCGTGCGTGGGACGGCTATCGCTGGGCCGACCTAGTGACTATCGATGCGGTGCTGATGGACCACGAATTGATCGACGATTGCGCGGTGCTGTCACGCCGGACCGGCGCGGGCGCCACCGAGCTAGTTGCCTATATCGCCACTTCGGCGCCGCTCACCGCGCGGAGGCTGTCGCAGTTCGCGCGCACCGTGCTGCCGCCGGCGTTGGTGCCGCGGGCATTCGTTCCTGTCGCCACACTGCCGGTGATCACGACCGGAGCGCTCAATATCGCGGCGCTGTACCGGTTGCCGGTGATCGACGACGAGCTGATTGCCCAGTGGTCGGCGCGGCTACCCGAGGCCACCCAGATCCAGGTTGTGCCCGTCATTGCCGAGACGCCGCGCATTCTTGTGGGCGATCCGACGCCACAGCCGAAGCAGACGCGGACAGCGGACGCGACACCACTCGATGTCGACGAGCCCTCGGTGCTCGATGGCGGACCCGCAGTCGTGCCGGTAGTGGCATCCCTGCCCGACGCGCTGGTTCGTGCGGCGCGTGATGCAGCGGCGACAGAGCTGGTCTTTCTTGACGAATCGGGTGCCGAGCGCACGCTGACGTACACGGAGGTACTCGATGCGGCGGGGCGTGTGCTCGGGGGACTGCGCGCGGCGGGACTGGCTCCGGGAGATTTGGCGATTGTTCGCTTGTCCCGTAACGACGAGTTCGTGGCCGCTATCTGGGGATGTTTCCTTGGTGGCATCGTGCCGGTGCCAGTGGCTCCCAACGTGGTTGGCGGCGCCGAAAAGGCGGTGACGGCCTGGAACACGCTCAACCAGCCAGTGATTATCAGCGAGGTGGCGCAGCCGCTGGTACACCAGACGGCACGGGTTGTCCTGATCGGCGATCTGCTGGCGCACGACCCGGACACCGAGCACCATGTGCCTGATCCCGATGCGCTCGCATTGCTCTTGCTGACCTCCGGCAGTACGGGACAGCCGAAAGGCGTGCAGCTGACGCACCGCAATATCCTGAGCCGCTCGGCGGCGACTGCGCAGACGAACGCGTTCAGTGCGGCGGATATCTCCTTCAACTGGATGCCGCTGGAACATGTCGGGGGCATCGTTATGTCCCACCTACAGGACGTGTATGTGTGTTGTCAGCAGGTACACGCGGCCACCTCATGGGTGCTGGCCGATCCGCTGCGCTGGCTGACCATCGTCGACCGCTACCGCGTGACCAACACCTGGGCACCCAATTTTGCGTTCGGGCTGATCGCCGACCGGCTTGCGGAGACGCCCAACGCCGACCGGTTCGACCTGACACGACTGCGGTTCATTCTCAACGGTGGTGAGGCGATCGTCCCGCGTATCGCACGACGATTCCTGCGCATGCTGGAGCATTTTGGCTTGCCGCGCACGGCGATGCGGCCATCATGGGGGATGTCGGAGACCTCGTCGGGTGTGGTTTTCTCCCAGAACTTTTCGGTGGAAACAACTACCGACGCCGACGAATTCACCGAGCTTGGAAAGCCGATTCCCGGCACCACGCTGCGTGTCGTCGATATGGACGACACCGCCGTTCCCGTCGGTGAGATTGGTCGGGTGCAGATCAGTGGATCCACGGTTACGCGTGGATACTATGCCGACCCAGAGCGCACTGGGGAGGCGTTCACCGCCGACGGCTGGTTCGACACGGGCGATCTTGGCCGTATGCACGGCGGTGCGCTGACGCTCACGGGCCGTTCCAAGGACATCATCATCGTCAACGGCGTGAACTACACCTGTCATGCGATCGAGTCCGCGGTTGAGGAATCCCCGTTGGTGATCAGCAGCTACGCCGCTGCGATCGCGGTACGGCCGCCGGGCACCGATACCGACGCGCTGGCGATCGTGTTCAGCCCTCGGGCAGGGGTCACGGAAGAGGAGGTTCTCGCTGACGTCCGTGTCCGCGTGTTGGCGGTCGGCCCCAACCCTGACCTACTCATTCCCGTTGCGCCGGAAAGCATTCCCAAAACCGATATCGGAAAGATTCAGCGGAGCCTACTGAGACAACGGTTCGATGACGGTGAGTTCGCCGATATCGTGCGCAGGGTACAGACGTCCAGTGCGTCCGCGAACACCATTCCGAACTGGTTCTTCCGGCCGGTGTGGCACCGGCGTGATCGCCTCCGGCCCAGTGTGCCGGTTGACGGTGCCGTTTTGATACTTGGTGAATCGGGGGACCTCAGCGCCCAATTGGCGGACCGGCTGAGCGCGCAGGGTGTTCACGTGGTGCGTGCCGCCGTAACGGATGTCGCTGCGGGGCTCGGCTCGTCCGCTGGGACAACGCCGATTCGTACCGTCGTGTACTTCGCCGCGCCGCGGGCTGAGACCGAGAACGAGGACAGTTCGCTAGAACCGATGCCGGACAGCATTTTCGATGTCGTCCGCATAATTCGAACCATCTTTGACGAAGGGGGCGATGGGCAGCCGCCGGCACTGTACGTAATCGGCGGCGGGATCGAGCAGGTCACCGATACGGATGAGGTCGATCCTGAGCTCGCTCCGATTCCGGTGCTGCTGCGCAGTGCGGTGGCCGAAATGCCCGGGTTGCGGGTGCGCTTCGTCGACCTGGATCGGGGTGACCCGGCTGCCGGTGCCGACCAAGTGGCGGGCGAACTGGGCTACTCCACCAACGACATCGAGGTCGCGTATCGGGCTGGTCTTCGTTGGGTGAAGGGGCTGGAACGGCTGCCCGGTGAGCCCACCGCGGGTGCCGAGATTCCTTCTGGTGCTCTGCACCTGATTAGCGGAGGCCTGGGCGGGCTCGCCTATGAGCTGGCCCGGCTGCTGATAGAACGGTTCGACGGACGGGTGCTACTCATAGGGCATCGCGATCCGGATGAGCGGCAATCCGCGGCCTACCAACGGTTATGCGATATCGCGGGGGAGGAGACGATCCGGCTCAAGGTCGCCGACGTGCGCGATATCGACCAGGTGTGGGACGCGGTCACGTCCGCGGAGGATGACTGGGGCATCCAGCTGTCGGGCATCTGGCATCTGGCAGGCGCGTATCGCGAGCAACCGTTGGCTACCACGACAGACGCCGAACTCGCCGACGTCTCGGCGGCCAAGATTTCCGGAGCCCGCGTACTGCATCGTGTTGCCTTGCGCCGGAAAGATATTCGCTTCGTATCCTTCTCGTCGGTCAACGGGTTCTTCGGCGGCTCCACCGTCGGCGGGTACTCGGCTGCGAATGCCTATTTGGATGCATTCGCTCTATATCAGCGCCGCAACTGCGGTATCACCGCGCACAGTATTGCGTGGACAATGTGGGACCGCGTGGGAATGTCGGCTCATGTGGAGCACCTGGAGGGCACTCGGGCCGGGGGATACCGTGTCCTCGGCCGTACCGAAGCGCTGAACTCGCTGCTGGTTGCACTTGCCCACGACGAGCCGCATGTGTTAGTCGGTCTGGATGACACCAAGTCCGCGATCCGCGCTCGGTTGAGCGGTGTGGCACCGGCAGGCCAGGTCCTGGTGGCAGATTTGATGCAGGCCGCTCCGGAGTTCGCAGATATGCCGCTACGCGACAGATATGACTGCTTCGTACCGACGCGGGCTGAGTCGGCAGGTATTGCTCGTCGGTGGGTGGCGGCGCGTGACGACACCGAGCGGCGGGTGTCGGCGATCTGGCGGCAGGTGCTCGGGTCTGACAACTTCGGAGTGACCGACAGTTTCTTCGATATCGGTGGAAACTCGGTGCTGCTGGCTATGGCGCAGAGACTGGTGCAGGAGGAATTCGAGCGTCCGATCGCTCTTGTCGACCTGTTCCGCTATCCGACGGTATCGAGTCTGGCCGTGTACCTGTCGAGTAGCGAGATCGCCTCGGAGCCAGGCAATCCCAACCCTGGCGAGTCCGGAAACCCGAGCCCCGGCGTGGGTAGCGATCGCGCCCGGATTCGCAAGGAAGCGCGCCGCCGTCGCGCACATTAGATCCCGCAGGCGAGTTCTTACTTGTACTGAGTTTTCTTTCTGTACTGATATGAGGAGTGATGAGATGGCACAGATCGATCTGAATGGTGTGGCCGAGACTGCAATGTGGACGCTGTACACCCGCGCCAACGAAGCCCAACGGCCCGATGGCGTCCTGAAGGACCCAAAGTGTGTCGAGGTATTCGAAGCGATTGACTACGACTATGAACGCAACTTCGGAAAAGATCAGACCGGCTTGCATGGTGAGAAATCTCGGAACTTCGACACCGTAGTGCGGGCGTGGCTGGCCGAAAACCCCAGCGGAACGGTCGTTGAGTTGGGTGCTGGCCTGGAAACTCAGTTTCAGCGCCTCGATAACGGAACAGTTTCGTGGATATGTGTCGATCTCGAAGACGTGATTGCGGTGCGAGAAAGATTCCTGGCCCCTACCGAACGGTATCGCTGCATTGCTGCCGATGCGTGCGACGTGTCGTGGTTTGACCAAGTAAAGTCCGGACCCGTTCTCATCACAGCGCAAAGTTTCCTCATGTTCTTGCGTGAAGAGCAGGTGCAGCAGCTGATCGTTGCGATCATCGACAGATTTCCTGGCGTGGAAATAGTTTTCGACACGATTTCGCCGGTAATTTCCCAGAAAATGGTTAAAGGTTACAGTCCGACCGAAAATTATCGATTTCCGCCAGCGCCGTGGGGGATTAAGCGGGACGATATCGCCCCACTGCTTCAGCGATGGCATACGGGTATTTCAAGTGTTGAGGTACAGAGTTTCGGCGCAGTTCACGGAGCCTTGAATCTACTCAAGCCGTTATTCCTTCGGGTTCCCGCGCTGCGCAGCATGCTGCCGGTTGTGGCGCACGTGAAGACATAAACCGGTGCACGGTCATTTGAATCCGTTGCATGAGTGTGCAGCCGAATCGGTTCAAACCTGGCTAGCCACAATCGAGTTGCGCCTTTCGCGACTTAGGTAGGGCTTGTATAACCTGAATAAACTCATAAGCTGATTTGCAGGGTCGTGTTCAACAGGCGGACGTCAGCCCCTAGTAAGCCGTGAAGAATTGAAGGGACTGTTATGCGCATCGTTTCGTTCGGGTATCAGACTTGGGGTTACCGGACTTTGCAAGCATTGATCGACCTGGGGCACGAGGTTGTGCTGGCTGTCACGCACCCGGCTAGTGAAGACGCGTACAAAGCGATATGGTCCGCACCGGTCGATGAACTCGCGCGCGAGCACGGTATTCCCGTACATATCACCAAACGGGTGGATGCCGAGACCATCAATTTGGTCAAAAGTGCCGAGCCCGACGTCATCGTCGTCAATAGCTGGTATAACCGGATGCCCGTCGAACTCTACGATTTTCCGCCACATGGCACCCTAAACTTCCATGACTCGTTGCTACCGAAATTCACCGGATTTTCCCCTGTTTTATGGACATTGATCAGCGGTGAGTCCGAGTTCGGGTTAACCGTCCACCGGATGGATAGCGGGCTCGATACCGGTGACATTCTGGTGCAGCATTCGCTGCCCATTGGCCCCACTGATACCGGCACCGAGCTGGTATTGCGGGGGATGGAACTGATTCCGGGGGTGCTGGCCGAAGCGCTGGCTGCGCTGGAGTCCGGCGCGGCCGTAGGGCGACCGCAGAACAAGGCTGAGCGGACGTACTGCCACAAGCGATCGGAGCGCGATAGCGCGATCGATTGGACGTGGCCGGCGGAGGATTTGGAACGATTCGTTCGTGCGCTATCTGACCCGTACCCCCGCGCGTTCACCTACTACGACGGGGAGCGGATAGAGGTCCTGGAGGCGCGTGTGTCCGAGGCCCGCTATGGAGGTACGCCCGGGCGGGTGACTGTGCAGGAACAGGGCGGCGCAGTGGTGTGCGGGCGCGATGCCCACCGGGCTGGAAACCGCGGACTGGTGATTACTCGTATTCGTGCCGCTGACGGGATCGAATTCAGCGGCGAAGAGTACTTCCGCCGCGGCGGATATCTGAACGGCCACAGCTGATCTCGCCCAGCACCGCGAGCATGTCGGGGAGAGCTACGGGGCCGTAGCAGCCCCCGGGGGATTACGGCCATAGGCCGTTGCCGCGGCGTCTGTAGAGACCCCTTCTGTATGCCGCGGGGCCGGCGGCGAGTAACTGTTGTCCGGTGTCGGCGAGAATGGCGTTCGCCGCTGTCTAGGGGGCCTGTGCGATGAGGTAGTGATCGCCGTAATCCGTCGAAACTTCCTGGGCGCCAAGGCTTGTGAGCGCAGCGCCCGTTTCATTGACATAGGCCTCGGCTAGGTCCCGTTGGACACGTCCGCGGCCCCGGGTAGCGAGTTCAGCCATGTGGCGGCCACGCCGAGGTCGGCGTTGTGAAACACCTGGACAGGACACGGCATCCACGCGCCGAAGATGCGGGCTAGCTTGCGAATCCACTCGATATCGCTGACAACCGCGCAGCCGTCAAGTAACCGGGCGTAACCCATCCCGAGCCGGGCATCTGCCCACAGCGCACCGATTGTGATCCGCCTAAAGTCTGGGCCGAACTGGTAAAGAAAGCGCATCCGGCCTCCTGTTCGCCGGGCCTGATCGCCCAGCGGCACCAAGACCCGTTCGTAGTCCATTGCTGTCACCGTCCCGGCGGCCTCCACGCCCTGAATGCCGGCAGGCACGCACGTAAGTTCCTTCAGCACAACGACTCCTCTGCAACATCTGGGGCGGGATCGCCGTATCACATCGCTAGTCGGACTGCCTTCGTATAGTGCCGAACCCGCTGAGTTTCCTAGTGCAACTATTGCATAGTGCTATTATACTACTACCGCTCCGCTCGCAGGAGGTACGGATGAGAACCGGCATCGTCGGCCTCGCGCTGGCGTACTAGCTAAGGCGCATGGCCGCAATGGATCAACCCGACAGCACCCCGAATGTGCCGGTGCTGTTCCCGCCCTGGCTGGGCCGGCTGCAGATCAAATACATGAACCCGGTGGTGCGTCCGGTCGCGCGCTACCTGCCCGGGTTCTCGATCATCGAGCACCGCGGCCGCAAATCCGGCAAACCGTACGAAACCATCGTGACCGCCTACGTCAAGGGCAACGTACTGGCGATCGCACTGGGCCACGGGAAAGCCGACTGGGTCAAAAACGTGCTGGTCTCCGGTGAGGCCGACGTGCACTTCATCCGCCGCGATGCGCACATCACCAACCCACGGATCCTGCCTGTCGGCTCCGAGGGCGACGGGCTGCCGTGGATGGCACGTCTGCTGGGGCGCTGGGAACCGGTGTTCGTCGCCGACATCGCCTGACAGGGTTGCCATGTCGTCGACCGGTTTGCGGCTTTACCGGCGGTATCCCACCGAGACCGCCTTGTGCGAGCGACGTCGGCTCGGAAACTGGCGACATCTCGGCACCGACGTCGGTGCCGAGGGGTAGGCAAGGGCCGTGTTGCTCGAATGATCCGACGGGGCTGGTGTACGCAAGTCTGGGCTTGCGTCTTGATTGCGGCCTGCATCTTCGACGAGTCAAAGCAACAGCCGACCTGATTCGTGTCGCCGGATGTGTGATCGCGGCTTCGCCGAGCAATACAGTGAATCGGCTGGGAAACGAGAGTCAGACTCTCGTTTCTCTCGCCTCAACTTTGTGTCCGAGGGGGGACTTGAACCCCCACGCCCGTTAATAGGGCACTAGCACCTCAAGCTAGCGCGTCTGCCATTCCGCCACTCGGACAAACTCGGGCACTACGGCCCGTGGTCGCCGTCATAGGCTAGCGGAAACCCCGCACCAGGCCCAAACCGGTTATCGGCGCGTTGGCTGAGTTGGCCCATGCGGGTACCCGGCGCCCGATGCGCGGCGTCGGACGATGGTAGGAAAGGTAGTTGTGACTTCTGATAACCAGGCGCCCGAGGACGAGGTCGTCGATCTGGTCAGCACGCTGATCCGCTTCGATACCTCCAACACCGGAGAGCTGGAAACCACCAAGGGCGAGGCCGACTGCGCCCGGTGGATTCAGCAGCAGCTGGAAGAGGTCGGGTACACCTGTGAATACGTCGAGGCGGGCGCGCCCGGGCGCGGAAACCTCTTCGCGCGGCTTCCGGGGGCGAATTCGGACCGTGGCGCGCTACTCATCCATGGACATCTGGACGTGGTCCCCGCCGAGGCGGCCGACTGGAGCGTGCACCCCTTCTCCGGGGCGGTGACCGACGGCTACGTATGGGGCCGCGGCGCCGTTGACATGAAGGACATGGTCGGCATGATGGTCGCCATCGCACGGCACTTCAAACGATCCGAGACGGTACCGCCGCGTGATCTCCTCTGGGCGTTCGTCTCGGATGAGGAGAACGGCGGCAAATGGGGCTCTCAATGGCTCGTCGACAATCGCCCCGATCTCTTCGACGGGGTTACCGAGGCCATCGGTGAGGTGGGCGGTTTCTCGCTCACCGTGCCTCGCAAGGAGGGCGGGGAGCGGCGTCTGTATCTGCTGGAGACGGCGGAGAAGGGTATCGCCTGGATGAAGCTGACCGCCAAGGCGCGTGCCGGGCACGGGTCGATGGTGCATGAGGACAACGCGGTCACCGCGGTCGCCGAAGCTGTCGCGAAACTCGGTCGGCATCGGTTCCCGATCGTGCTGACCGAAGCGGTCACCCAGTTCCTCGCCGCGGTGGCCGAGGAGACCGGCTATGACTTCGACCCGGACTCGCCGGATCTGGAGGGCACGGTCGCCAAGCTCGGATCGATCGGAAAGATCGTCGGCGCCACCCTGCGCGATACCGCCAACCCCACGATGCTCAAGGCGGGTTACAAGGCCAACGTCATCCCGGCGACCGCCGAGGCAGTGATCGACTGCCGGGTTCTGCCTGGCCGGCTGGAGGCCTTCGAACGGGAGATCGACGAGATCATCGGCCCGGACGTCGAGCGCGAATGGGTGCAGTTGCTTCCCGCCTACGAAACCACATTCGACGGCGACCTGGTCGATGCGATGAATGCCGCGGTGCTGGAGTTCGACCCCGAAGCCCGCACGGTGCCGTACATGCTGTCAGGCGGCACCGATGCAAAGGCATTCGCGCGTTTGGGTATTCGCTGCTTTGGTTTCGCGCCGCTGAAGTTGCCGCCGGACCTCGATTTCGCTTCCCTGTTCCACGGCGTCGACGAGCGAGTGCCCGTGGACGCATTGACATTCGGCACCAAGGTTCTTCAGCATTTCCTGCTCAATCACTGAAACGATCGAAAGGACACTTATGTCTTCCCGGATGGCTTCCCCGTATGACGCGCTGCCGCAGCTCCCGACCTTCACCCTGACCTCAACAAGTGTCACCGATGGGCAGCCGCTCGGTGTGGATCAGGTGAGTGGGATCATGGGCGCCGGGGGACAGGATGTTTCACCCGAGCTCAGCTGGTCAGGATTCCCGGAGGAAACCCAGAGCTTCGCCGTCACGGTGTACGACCCGGATGCGCCGACCGCGTCGGGATTCTGGCACTGGGCGGTGGCGAACCTGCCCGCGACGACGACGCAGCTGCCCGCCGGCGTGGGTGACGGAAGTGGATTACCAGGCGACGCAATCACTTTGGCCAATGATGCGAGTCTCAAGCGGTACATCGGAGCGGCACCGCCGGCCGGGCATGGCCCCCACCGCTACTACATTGCCGTGCACGCGGTCAGCGTGCCCAAGCTGGAGCTACCGGAGAATGCTACCCCGGCGTACCTGGGCTTCAACCTGTTCGGGCATGCGATCGCGCGCGCGGTCATCCGCGGCACCTACGAACAGCACTGACGCTTCTGCGGTCAGGAATCTGCCGAGCCGACGGCCTCGTGCAGGCTGCTGAATCCGCCATCGCGCAGGCGCTGGGCGATGCCATCGTGAATTCGCTTGGCGTAGAAGCCACCCCGATAGATGAAACCCGTGTAGCCCTGCAACAGCGAAGCGCCGGCGGTTATCCGAGCCCAAGCGTCGTCCGCGTCCTCGATACCGCCGACGCTGACGAGTACCAGACGGTCGCCCACCCGGCGGTGCAGCCTGCGCAGTACCTCTAGTGATCGCGCGGCGACGGGCGGGCCGGAAACCCCTCCGGCGCCAAGGCTTTCGGCATCCGGTGTCTGGAGTCCGGCACGGCTGATGGTGGTATTGGTGGCGACGATCCCGGCCAGACCCAATTCCGCTGCCAAATCCGCGATCTCGTCGATATCGGTATCGGATAGGTCCGGTGCGATCTTGACGAGCACCGGTGTACTGGTCTCCTCAAGGACTGCCGAGAGAATCTTGCGTAGTTCGCCGATGGCTTGAAGATCGCGTAACCCAGGGGTGTTGGGGGAGCTCACGTTGACCACCAGGAAGTCGGCGGCGGGCCCCACGAGCCTCGCGCTCACGCGGTAGTCCGAGGCCGCGAAGGCGGCCTCGACGATCTTCGACTTGCCGATATTGGCTCCGATCGGCACGGTGGCGTTTCGTGTCGCCAGCCGGGGCGCCAACGCCGCAGCGCCATGGTTGTTGAAGCCCATCCGGTTGAGCAGGCCGCGGTCGGCCGCGAGCCGGAACAGCCGTGGTTTCGGATTGCCGGGTTGGGCGATTGCGGTCACGGTGCCCACCTCCGCGTAGCCGAATCCCAACGGGCCCCACACCTTGAGGCCCTCGCCGTCCTTGTCGAATCCGGCAGCCAACCCCAGCGGTGCGGGGAAATTCACCCCGAACACCTCGCTGGCCAGGAGGGAGTCGGTGGGGGCGAGTAGGCGTTTCATCAACCACCGGGTCGGTGCGAAGGCGGCCGCGGTGCGCAGGGTCGCGAACACCAGGGTGTGCACACGTTCGGGCGGCACCACGAAGAACAGCCGCAACAGGATGCCGTATAGCACTACAGCACCGGGGCCGTCAGCGGCCCATCCGCGAGGTCGCCGCGTGACTTTTTGCGGCGCAACAGGACTCGGCGGCTTCCATCGGTGTACAGCCGGACGCGAGTCAATTCCCATCCGCCGAACTCGGCTTGGATCGAGAGCCGGAGTGAAGCGGTGATCCTGGTGATTTCCGGCGGCAGCCGCAGCGGGTAGTAGTCATAGTCGTCATCGGGACCGGTTTCCCATCCGGTCGGGAAGCCAGCCCGGGCGGCCCTTCTCACCCGACGCTCCTGATATCGATCGCCTGGATTCCGTCGCCCACGGCAGAGGCTACAAACAGCGTGTCTCCGTCGCTGACCAGTGAATTGGGTTGCCGCACAGTCGAGAATCGCGCCCTTTCCTCGGGGATACCGGTGGAAAGATCGTAGCCAATAACCGTGTTCGCCGCAGTCTGCGACACCCACACAAGCTTCGGCGAATACGCCAGGCCATATGGGGAGCCGGGCACGGGGTAGCGCTGACGAAGGATGAGTGCGTCGGTACCGAACACCAGCAGCGCACCACCGCGGGTATCGGTCACTAGGAGACGTCCCTTGTCATCCGTGAGCATGGTGGTGGCACCCTCGCCGGCCCGCAGTGCATGTTGGGTGCCATCGCCTGCCTCGGAAAGTGTGGTCACCGAACTCTGTGCGCGATCCAGGACCGCGACGGTGTTGCCTTGGGAGGCAAGGGAATCGATGCGCGCGAAGCCGGTGGCTCGGGCGGAAACACGATTTTCGGTGTCCAGGGTGTAGGCGGTGCCCTCGGAATCTCCCAGGACAATTCGGTCGTCGGCGCGACGGGTCACAGCCGTGAATTTGGTGCGATCGTGGCCGTCGATACCGACCTTGTCGGCGCGCCCGGTGGCGATGTCGAGCCGGAAGTACCCCCCCTCAGTTGACAGGTACACAGCCCCCGCGCCGTCGCCGATGGCTGCGGTCGCCGGCGACGGGAGCCGAACTGTGTGACGCGGGGCATCCAGATTCGGCAGCGTGAACAACGTCACGATCTGGCCGTCATCGGACAGAACTAACACGGTATGGGCTGATCTGTCCTGCAGCACACCACCGGCCCGTCCGGCGAATCGGTGCACGGTTCCGGCAGGAGCCGAGGTCAACGGGGGTGCCGGCGCCGCGGAGGCCGGGGTGATGACGGGAGGACCGGCGGAATTGTCCGAGTCTCCGTCGGACGAGCAGCCCGACATAGTCACCGCGATGACGGCTGTTAAGACGACGACAGCGCCCCTCATGCCGCGCAGGTGAGGGCTGTTGAGCGGGCCACATAGACGATTCATCGCACCCATCATCGCAACTGACCTGGGGTTGCCGGACAGGACCTGACTTTGTCGGCGCGTTCGGTGCTAGCAGTCGGTAGCTGGGGGCTATCGTGGGGACCATGACGCTTGCCGACAGTCAGGTCTTCACCGTCGAGGTCCTCGTGACGGGCGTGCACGCGAACGGATTTGGTGAGGTGGGCGATGGTCGTAGCTTCGCTTTCCGCATCGAAGGTTCGTTGCTGCAGGTCGAGGTCTACCGAGCCTTTCGAACCGAACTAGTACCCGACGAGAGCGATGTGGTGGCCGTGGGAACCCGGCCGATCACCGACCTCGACGTTACCGATGAACGCAGCATCGTTGCCGCGGTGCGCGATCTGGTGGCCGGTGCGCAGCCGATGGCCGTCGGTCGCCTCGCCCGGCTGCTGGCCGGCTAGGGCGATCCGCCGGAGCGTCCAGTACGGTCGCTGTCGTGGATACGGCGGTAGCGGCAATGTCCTGGTTGCAAGTCATCGTGCTGGCGGTGGTCCAGGGGATCACCGAATTCCTGCCAATATCGTCGTCCGGCCATTTGGCCATCGTGTCGCGCGTGTTCTTTCACGAAGATGCGGGCGCGTCATTCACCGCGGTCAGCCAATTGGGTACCGAGGCCGCGGTGCTTCTCTATTTCGCCAAGGACATCTGGCGCATTCTGCTGGCCTGGTTTAACGGGCTATTCGTGAAGGCGCACAGGAACTTTGACTATTGGATGGGCTGGTACGTCATCGTCGGCACCATGCCCATCGGATTCCTGGGGCTCGCGTTCAAGGACGAAATTCGTTCCGGTGCAAGGAATTTGTGGCTCATCTCAGCCTCGCTGATCGTCTTCGCGGTGGTCATTGCTGCTGCGGAGTACTACGGGCGTCAGGTGCGCCACACCGAACAGCTCACCATGAAGGACGCTGTGATCGTTGGCAGCGCACAGGCTTTGGCACTTGTCCCAGGTGTATCTCGTTCGGGTGCCACCATCAGCGCCGGACTCTTCCTGGGACTGGACCGCCCGGCCTCCGCGCGATTCGGGTTCCTGCTGGCCATACCCGCGGTGCTGGCCTCCGGGCTGTTCTCGTTGCCGGATGCCTTTCATCCGGTGACCGAGGGCATGAGCGCGACGGGCGCGCAGCTGCTGGTGGCCACCGTGATCGCCTTCATCATCGGATACGCCGCGGTGGCCTGGCTGCTGCGTTTCATCAGCAATCACAGCATGTACTGGTTCGTCGGCTACCGCGTTGTCGTGGGCCTGACGGTGATGGGCCTGCTATCCGCCGGGGTGGTGAGTGCGTCGTGACCGTCATCCTGCTACGCCACGGGCGCTCGACCTCGAATGTCGCGCATACTCTCGCCGGCCGCAGCCCGGGTGTCGAACTCGATGAGAAGGGTCAGGTCCAGGCCCGCGGCGTGGTCGGCCGTCTTGACTCGGTGACCGTCCAGGCGATCGTTACCTCCCCGCTGCTGCGATGCGAGCAGACGGTGGCGCCGCTGGCCGCGGAGCTCAACCTGACGCCGGTCACCGAGGATCGGCTCGCCGAGGTGGATTACGGGGACTGGACCGGCCGTCAGATCGCCGAATTGCTGTCTGAGCCGCTGTGGAAGGTGGTGCAGCAGCAGCCCAGTGCCGCACGGTTCCCAGGCGGCGAGGGGCTTGCCGAGGTGCAGGCGCGCGCTGTCGCAGCGGTGCGTGAGCATGACAAGCGGCTGTCCGAGGAGCACGGCGGCGACTGTGTCTGGGTGGCCTGCACTCACGGAGATGTCATCAAATCTGTGCTGGCCGATGCGCTCGGCGCTCACCTGGACGCGTTCCAGCGCATCGTGGCTGACCCCGCATCGATGAGCGTGGTGCGCTATACCGAGCTGCGGCCCTTCGTCCTACATGTCAATCACACGGGCGCCGACCTGTCGAGTGCACTGAGCGCCCGGCCGCCAGAAAAGCCTGCCGGGGAGGCCTCCGATGCTCCCGTAGGCGGTACGACCGATTAGATCCTCTTCGCGCGAGAGGCTCTTCGACCGGTAGTTTTGGAGACACCATGTCGCGATCGATTCACGTATTCCGTACCCCGGACCGTTTTGTTGCCGGAACAGTCGGAGAGCCAGGGAACCGTACGTTCTACCTGCAGGCCGTGCATGAGAGCCGTGTCGTGAGCGTCAGGTTGGAAAAGCAGCAGGTATCGGTGCTCGCTGAACGCATCGGAACTCTGCTGGCGGAGGTCCATCGCCGATTCGGAACGGCCATCCCGCCCGAACCCGAGGTGGTCGAGGATCTGGATCCGCTGGCGATGCCCGTCGACGCGGAATTTCGGGTCGGCACCATGGGACTGGGCTGGGACGCCGAGGCCAACTCGGTGGTGGTGGAACTGCTGGCAGTCAGCGAGACGGAGTTCGATGCCTCGGTCGTGCTCGATGATTCCGAGGACGGCCCCGACGCCGTGCGGGTGTTCCTGTCGTTGGAGGAAGCGCGCCAGTTCGCGACACGTTCCACCCGGGTGGTGTCGGCGGGACGGCCACCGTGCCCGCTGTGTGAGGAGCCGCTCGACCCGGCCGGGCATATCTGCGTCCGTACCAACGGCTACCGCCGGGGAACGGTGCCGGAGGCGCCCGATGACGCAGAGTCCTAGCGATCTGGGTCCTAGCGATCTGGTTCCCAGCGATAGCTCCGAGGATCCCGCCGCGGTCCGTGATGGAGAGCTCACCGTTATCGGCCGTATTCGGTCGGCGAGTAATGCCACGTTTCTCTGCGAAGCTCAGAGCAAGGCGGGGGACAGCGTGCACTGTGTCTACAAACCGGTGCGGGGGGAGCGGCCGCTCTGGGATTTCCCGGACGGCACATTGGCCGGACGTGAGGTGGCGGCGTATCTGATTTCGGCCGAGTTAGGTTGGAATGTGGTGCCGTATACCGTATTTCGAGACGGCCCCGCAGGCGTCGGCATGGTGCAACGGTGGATTCACGAACCGGAGCTCGCCGAGGGCACCCTCGATTTGGTCGATATCTGCCTGCCCGGGGCGGTCCCGGCGGACTACCTGCCAATCCTGCGCGCGCTGGACGCCGATGGAGCCGAGATTGTGTTGGTGCATGCCGACAACAACCTGCTGCGGCGGATGGCGGTTTTCGACGTCTTGGTGAACAACGCCGACCGCAAGGGCGGCCACATCCTTCGGGGTGCCGATGGCGGTGTCTACGGCGTCGATCACGGGATCTGCCTGCATGCCGAGGACAAGCTACGCACCGTGTTGTGGGGATGGGCCGGCAAGCCCGTCGAGCCCGACTTGGTTGCCGACATGGTTCGCCTTGCGGAGGCGTTGCAGGAGGATTTGGGCGCCACGCTGGCAGCTCATATCACTACGGACGAAGTGACTGCTTTGCGCCAGCGTGCTGCGATGATGCTGGATGAGCCGGTGATGCCGATGCCGGATCGCAACAGGCCCATACCGTGGCCCGCCTTTTAATTGCCGATCGTCTAACCTGTTCGGCAAAGCGTGATGTTCCGGAAAGGAACGGGGCAGAGGGGGTGCAGACATGACCGGACCGTACGACCCGTACCAGCAGGGCGGAGCGGGGCAGTGGGGTGCACCCGAGGGTCAATGGCAGGGAGCGCCGCCGGCGGCTCCGTACGGGTATCCACCGTCCGACTACCCCGACGATTCCATCGGCCGCCTGTACGACGGAGTCCCGCATGACTATGCGGTTCCTCCCATGTATCCGGGGCTCCCGGGACAGGACCCTCATGGGCCGCATAAGCAGCCCAAACCGTGGATTCTGATCGCCTCGATCGCGGGTGCCGTCGTCGTTGTGCTTGCGGTGGTGCTGGTGCTGATCCTCAACAGGAACAGCGATCCACGCCAGTCGGCTGCCTCGCCGAGCACCACGACGGTGTCGTATGCGCCGCCCGAGTTGCCGACGGCCAGCGGTGCACCGACCTATCAGATTCCGACCGCACAGCCGCCGCGAACTCCGATTGCGCCCGTCCCGCCCCCGGTACCGACGGGCCCGCCCAAGGCTCCGGGACAGGTAGCGGTCGTCGGCGACTGCATCGCATTGGCAGCTCCCTCGGATTACAAGACCGTGGCATGTGCGGACCCCAAGGCCGCATGGCGGGTGATCGAAGTGGTCCCCGGCGGCAAGTGCCGGCAGACCTATACGGGATTCACGGCCGGCGATTTTTCGTATTGCATTACCCCGCAACTGCGTATCGGTTCCTGCTACCAGACCGCTGTGGTGATGGGCAGTACCGTCTTTGTGGCTGCGGATTCTTGTCAGGCGCCGAAGGCGTTCGCCGTGTTGTTCGTGATTCCGGGGACCAAGGAGTCGACGCAGTGCAAGGGCAAGCCGGGCGTGGTGCACGCTTTCGCCTTCCCTGATCCGCCGATGGCGATCTGTACGAGCGAGTTCGCTCCGTGATCTTGAAATCTTGGATCAGTCGACTTACGGAAAAACACTCTCGAGCTGTGCCTATCGCTCGATAGGCTCGTCTCCTCATCAGAGGGGGCATCATGATCACAAATTTCCGCAGGTCTTCGGCTGCCGGTTTATTGACGGCATCGTTTGTCGTCAGTATCGGTCTTGCCGTACCGGCCCACGCCGACGGTGAGGGCGAGTTCCTGCAGATGCTGAACGACACCACACCGGGCACTGCCATCTTCGGCGGTGCCTCCGCTCGATACCTTGCCAGCGGTTACCGGGCCTGTGATGCGCTGAGGGCAGGGGCGTCCAAGGACGACGCGATCGCTGCCGCCACGGTGTTTCCCGGAATTCAGCCTCGATGGGAAGTGTCTTCGATCGTCGATATCGCCCCAAAGACCTTGTGCCCTGACGTCAAGCACTAACCGCTAACGTGGCGGCCCGTTTTCGATCCGCTTACGCAGCGCGCCGATCGGATCCTCGTGCTCGGTCTGCCAATCCGAGTCCAGATACCAGGTGTAGCCGGCCTCGCTCAGCGTGTTGATCTTCTCTCGGGTGGCGTCGAGATCGTGCCAATCGGTGGTCGCCTCGTACACCGCGTGGTAGGTGCCGGTATGGCCCAATTCGGTTCGTAGCGCCCGCACTTCGCGTGCGGCATCGACCCAGCGCGCCAAGGGTGGATTCGGGTCGAACTGTCCGTCGGCCGTGGTGATGTTCGGCAGCAGTCCGTCACAGCGGGCCGCGCGGGACATGGACTTGCGTGCACCGAGCAACCCCACGCACCAGGTGGTGATGCGTGGCTTCTGTACCGGCGGATCGGGCACCATATGTGTCGTCGGCGTCACCTGATAGTGCTTGCCCTCGTAGCGGAAAGGTTGGCCCGCCCACAGCCCGAACATCACGTCGAGCCCCTCATCGAGTAGTTCGGCACGCATCTGGCGCCCCTGGTCCCGTTCGAATGCCAGCCAATTGTCGTGTAGCGCACCCATCCCCACCGACAGGATGACCCGGCCGCCGGACAGCCGATCCAGCGTCGCGGTAGTGGATGCCAGATCCCAGGGCTTCCGTCGCGAGAGCGGCGTGAGCATGGTGCCCAGCTTGATCCGAGTGGTGCGCATCGCCGCCGCCGTCAGCGCCACCCAGGCGTCGACACCCCACACCGGCTCCCAGCCGAAGACCGCGTCCCAGCTCGCTTCCTCGGCGAGCACCGCCAGCTCGGCGACATCGGCTGCATCTCCGGTAGTCAGGACAATTCCGTACTGCATGCCACTCATGCCCGCGAGTATGCCGACGGGGTGCGACAAAACCGGATCGGGTAATACTGACCAGGTGACTCCTTCCACCGATGCCGCGCTTGCCGCTGAGCTCGCCCACGATGCCGGACAACTGCTGCTACAGGTGCGCACTGAGCTCGGATTCGACGACCCGAAGGGGCTCGGCGCGGCCGGTGACAAGCGCGCCAACGCGCTGCTGCTGGAGCGGCTGGCAGCCGCGCGTCCCGGAGACGCGGTGCTTTCGGAGGAGGCCGTCGACGACAAGGTCCGGCTCGGCGCGCAGCGGGTATGGATCATCGACCCGCTCGACGGCACCCGCGAGTTCGGCCTGGCGGGCCGCGACGACTGGGCAGTGCATGTCGCGCTGTGGCAGGCAGGCTCAGAGGGGACGAGCAGCGATGGCTCCATCACCGACGCTGCCGTGGCATTGCCCGCGGTGGGCACGGTGTTCCGCACGGACCAGACGCGGGTGACACCGGCACCACGTGGTGAGTCGGACCCCATCCGGGTTGTCGTCAGCGCAAGCCGGGCACCCAAGTTCGTCACCGATATGGCCGAGCGACTCAATATGGAACTCATCCCGATGGGTTCGGCGGGGGCCAAGGCGATGGCGGTGGTGCGCGGCGAGGCCGACGCCTATCTGCATGGCGGTGGCCAATGGGAGTGGGATTCGGCGGCTCCCGCCGGGGTAGTGCTGGCCGCTGGGCTGCACGCTTCTCGGCTCGACGGTTCACCGCTCAAGTACAACGAGCCCCACCCGTACCTGCCGGACTTGCTCATGTGCCGGCAGGACCTGGCACCGCTGCTGCTCGACGCGGTGGCCGGGCGCGCCTAACTGCTTCGCGCCGCGGATTCGTCGATGCGGAGCTGGCGCTCGCGTAGCCAGAGATAGAGGGGAATCGCGCAGCCAATCCCCACGAGGAGTGATATCGGAAACACGAGCCACCAGTACGGAGTACGGGTGCGCCGATAATCGCCAATTGCCCAGGCCCAGAATGCCACCAGCACGAATCCGATATCGCCGAAAAGGTGCGAGGCGGGCCAGTTGACGAACCAGGACGTGAAGAAGAGCTTCAGGTCGGGGCCATGCTCGATGCAGAATCCGATGGCAGAGCCGTTAAGCGCCAGGAAGCTGACAATGGTCAGTGCAAGCATTACCCGCTCAAGTGTGCGAGTGCGGTGGCGCTGAGCGGTTTTGGGTCCGGTATTAGCGGTTATCGAGTGGGTCATCGATTCACTCCGTCGCGTCGACACTTACCGGGCGATTTCGTATCGCGATTTCTTTGCTGAATTCTAATGCATCCCAACCAGTTTCGACTGGTGTGAGATCATCGGGGGTCACAAATTGCGCGCCTCCGCGTACTTCTCGCTGCAGGTCTCGCCCGGTGATTGCGCTGGCTGCCCACCGCCCGCTGAGCAGCGCTGCTTCGGTGCCGGGGCCCCACGAGGTGCTTGAGCCCACGAGGAATAGCCCGGTGATCTCGGTGCGAACACCCGGCCGCAGCGGGCCGAATTGCCGTGTATTGAATTCGATTCCGTAGGCGGATCCTTCCGAGGAGCGGGTGTAGCGCTCCTGGGTCAGCGGTGTGCTGGCCTCGCGGTACACGATCGAGTCTTCGAAACCGGGGAACACCGTGGCAGCGCGTTCGATGAGGATGTCGGTGAGGTCTTCCTTCATCTGCTGGTATTCGGGCACGCGACGATACGAGGACTCCGCTCCGGGCTCGATATGCCACAACCGCGGGTTATAGGGCAAGGGCAGCATGATCTCCACCGACGAGTGCCCGGGCGGCGCATAGCGGGTTCCATTGGGGTCCTTCAAGTTCGAGCAATGGATGTACGCGGGGGCGAAGTCGCGAATCAGGTTCAGCCATTCCCGAGGTGTCAGCCCGGGCGCGCTCATGCGCCGCTCCAGCTCATCGAAGTCGACAAGTGTCGGGAAAACGAACGCGTCGCGGGGTGGTGTTGTCTCGGCGAGATTAAGGCTGGAGCCGATGTATACGTTGAAGAAGGGTGAGGCCATCCGGTACTTCTCGACTCGCCGTACCGTGCGTCGGCTGAGGTGGTCGTCCCCGACGAGCTCGCGGTAGGTCTTCTTGATGTCGGCATTGGAGACGACGACTGGTGCGGAGAATCGTTGACCGTCATCGAGAATCACGCCGGTTACCGCGCCGGATTCGACGGTGATCCGGGAGACCGATGCGTTCGTGAGCACCATGCCGCCCAATGAGTGGACGACATCGGCGAGGTGCGCGGAAAGTACCTGGCCTCCGCCCTTCGGGTACCAGGTTCCGCCCTCGATGAACATGCACTGGAACACCGCGTAGATGGCGAACGGGAGTCTGCCGGGCGGTGTATCGACGCTGCCAAACGGCGGGGACAGGATGATCTGCAGGGCCGGGGAGAATCCGAAGAGCCGGAAGACGCGCGACATCGGGAGGCCCAGCAGCGGGGCGGCGATACCCGAGCGCACAACTCCCGCGGCGGTGCGGCCAGGGCTGGACAGGCCACGGTCTCGGTCCAGCCCGCGGCCGGCGCGGCGAACAAGCTTGACGAACCGCCGAATCTTTCTTTCCTCTTCAGGGAACGCATCGATCAGCCGGGCGAGGTAGTCGTCCCATCCGCGCGGAGTCGTGAATGTGTGCCCTGGCAGCGTGTACGTCTCGACACCCTTGCGGTCGAGTTCGGCAAACTGCACTCGACCTTCGCCACCCAAGCTCTTGAACAACGCGGGCAAGATGCCGTCCGGGCCACAGTCGCCCATGTGATGCACCCCGACATCCCACTCCCATTCACGTTTGCGCCGGAAAACATGGGACGAGCCACCGATAACGTCGTACTGCTCCAGGACCAGCACCTTCTGGCCAACAGCTGCCAGGTGGGCAGCAGCAGAGATGCCGCCGAGACCGGATCCGATGACGATCGCATCCCAGTTTTCTGCTGTCCTCTGCATTGAGGCTCCTTCGGTGGTCGTGATGATGTGTCGCTTAGGGCGGTCGGCAACGTGGAATACCGATCGGTATACCGGAAGTAGACCAGTCGATATACCCGAGGTCAAGTACTCGCCGATCTCCGGGGCGTATGCGGGAAGGGGCGGAGCGCCGACAACGGCCGGTTCTACCTGCGGCTTGCTCCGTACGGACCTCACGCACCGAGGCCACCCGGCGGCCCAATACAGTGATGGCATGCAGTCGTGGGCGTCGGCGCCGGTTCCTGAACTCGACGGTCGTGGTCCGCAGCTGAGGCTGTACGACACCGCCGACCGTCAGGTACGGCCGGTAACCACCGGACCGACCGCCACCATGTACGTGTGCGGTATCACGCCGTACGACGCCACCCATCTGGGCCATGCCGCAACGTATCTCACCTTCGACCTGATCTATCGACAGTGGCTCGACGCGGGTTTGGACGTGCATTACGTGCAGAACGTCACCGATATCGACGACCCGCTGTTCGAACGCGCCGATCGCGACGGCATTGACTGGCGTGAGCTCGGTGACCGGGAGACCGAGCTGTTTCGTGGCGATATGACGGCGCTGAGGGTGTTGCCGCCTCGGGACTACGTGCGGGCCACCGAGTCGATCGACTGCATCATCGAACTCGTCGAGAAGATGCTCGCCTCGGGAGCCGCATACGTGGTAGACGATCCCGAGCATCCAGACGTGTACTTCCGTGTCGATGCCACCGAGCAGTTCGGGTACGAGTCGGGCTACGACGTGGAGACCATGTCGCGGCTCTTCGCCGAACGCGGCGGCGACCCGGACCGTCCCGGAAAGGCCAACGAACTCGATGCGCTGCTGTGGCGCGCCGCGCGCCCGGGAGAGCCCAGCTGGGAGGCGTCCTTCGGGGCGGGTCGCCCTGGCTGGCATGTCGAATGCTCGGCGATCGTGTTGACCCGATTTGGGGCGGGTTTCGACATCCAGGGTGGCGGCAGTGACTTGATCTTTCCGCACCACGAATACAGTGCCGCGCACGCGGAAGCCGTGACGTCCCAACGTCGTTTTGCTCGGCACTACGTGCACGCCGGGATGATCGGGTGGGACGGGCACAAGATGTCCAAGAGCCGCGGGAACCTGGTGAAGGTGTCGGGATTGACGGCCGACGGGGTCGATCCTGCGGCGATTCGGCTCGGGCTGCTCACCGGCCACTACCGGGCGGACCGGCACTGGAGCGATGCGGTGCTCTCGGATGCGCAGGGCCGCTTGGCCCGCTGGCGGCACGCGGTGGCGCTGCCGACCGCACCGAGCGCCCGCGATGTGGTTTCTCGGGTGCGGCGCTACCTTGCCGACGATCTAGATACGCCGAAAGTACTTGCTGCCCTGGATAACTGGGTAACCGATGCGCTGGCGTACGGTGGGCATGATGTTCAGGCCGGCGCACAGGTGCGCGACGCGGTGGACGCCCTGCTGGGAGTGCAGCTGTAGCGTCTGCTTATGGGTTCTCTGGCAGGTAAGACCGTCATGATCACCGGGGGAGCCGGTGGGATCGGTGTAGATGTCGCGCACCGGCTGCACGCCACGGGCGCCAACCTCGTACTCACCGACCTTGACGAGACCAAGCTGGCCGCGATTGCCGATGAGCTGGGCCACGATCGGGTATTTGTCGCGACCGCAGATGTGTGCGACCTGGCGGCCATGGAGAAGGCGGTCGCTCAGGCGGTGGAGCGATTCGGCGGTATCGATGTGGTGCTCGCGAATGCCGGACTGCTGGCATTCGGTTCGGTGCTGCAGATCGATCCGGCCACCTTCAAGAAGCTGATTGATGTCAACGTGCTCGGGGTGTTTCACACGGTGCGGGCGGCGCTCCCCTCGGTGATTGAACGCCGCGGGTATGTGCTCATTGTGTCCTCGTTGGCCGCCTATGCCGCTGCCCCGGGTGTCACGGCCTACAACGCCTCCAAGGCTGCTGTCGAACATTTCGCGAACGCGCTGCGCCTGGAGGTCGCGCATCGTGGCGTCGACGTCGGTTCAGCACACATGTCCTGGATCGATACGTCGATGGTGAATGACCAGAAGGCCAACCTGTCGGCGTTCTCGGAGATGCTGACTCGGCTGCCACCACCGCTGGGCACGGTGACCTCGGTCGAAGCATGTGGCAAGGCGTTCGTGAAGGGCATCGAGGGCCGCCGTCGACGCATCAACTGTCCGGGCTGGGTCGGAGTGACGCGGTGGATCAAACCGGTGTTTTCGACCCCGCTCGGTGAGATCCCGGTACGTGGAATCGCTCCCGAGATCCTGCCGCGTATCGACGCCGAAGTCGCCGCATTGCAACGCGCCGCGCGCGGCGAAGTGGATGGAGCCTAGCGGCGTAAATACCCGCGGTCGTCTGAACGCGAGGTCGGATACCCGCTACGGGTACGGGGTGTAGGTGTACGGTGGTGCCATGGCGCTCACCGGCGAACGCCCGCCGTGGCGGGGCAATCCCGCCGAGGGCTCGGTATTGCTGCGGGCGCTGCTGATCGTCGCGATCGTGCTCGTGCCGGTGTTGACGTGCCCGGCGGTGCAGGATGCGGCTACCAGAATTGCCGCCGCCGGCCACGGCGCCGTGGCCGCGCCGG
>JBOGDC010000037.1:0-106558 GCA_050701835.1 Mycobacterium sp.
CCATAGAAGAAAGCCAGACCGGGCGTCATCAACAACACCAACGCGGCACTGGCCAGCATCCACGCAGTATCTCCAGTATTCGGGACACCCATCAACGGGAAACCATCCACAAGCGGCATTCCTCTCAGACAAACTCAGGACGTTGCGCTGTGAAGAATGCGCAGCGGATGTTTCCGAGAGGGCGCGCGTGTGTTTCGCGTCTGTTACCGGTTCGACGGGATGTCTCGCAGCGCCCCGGAGATGTATCGCCTCCTAGCCCAATAGGGCGTCGACGAAGGCGGGCGGCTCGAACGGAGCCAGATCGTCCGGCCCCTCCCCCAGGCCAACTAGCTTCACCGGTACGCCGAGCTCACGTTGCACGTGAAAGACGATGCCACCCTTGGCCGTTCCGTCGAGTTTGGTAAGCACAACACCGGTGATCTTCACCACGTCAGCAAACACCCGCGCCTGCGCCAAACCGTTCTGCCCGATGGTGGCATCGAGCACCAGCAGCACCTCGTCGACGTCGGCGCGGCGTTCCACGACGCGTTTGATCTTGCCGAGCTCGTCCATCAGGCCGGTCTTGGTGTGTAGCCGTCCGGCGGTATCGACCACCACCACATCGGCACCCTCGCGGATCCCGGCGTCAACGGCATCGAAGGCGACCGACGCGGGGTCGGCCGCCTCGGCGCCCCGCACCACCTGCGCACCTACCCGCTCACCCCAGGCCTGCAGCTGATCGGCCGCGGCCGCCCGGAACGTGTCGGCGGCCCCGAGGACCACCCGGCGCCCATCGGCCACCAGGACCCGGGCGAGCTTGCCGACGGTGGTCGTCTTACCGGTGCCATTCACCCCGACGACAAGCAGCACCGACGGCTTGTCGTCATGCGGCAGCGCCTTGATCGACCGGTCCAGCTCGGGCTGCAGCTCGTCGATGAGCACCTCGCGCAGCAGCGATCGGGCCTGAGCCTCGGTCCGCACGCTGCGTGCCGCCATTTCGCTGCGCAACCGGTCAACGATCGAGGTGGTGACCGCGGTGCCCAGATCGGCGATCAGCAGCGTGTCCTCGACCTCCTCCCACGATTCCTCGTCGAGGTCCCCGGCGCCGAGTAGGCCGAGCAACCCTCGGCCCACGGCATTCTGCGAGCTGGCCAGCCGACCCCGCAGCCGGTCCAGGCGACCCGCCACCGGCGCGATCTCGTCCAGCACCGGTGCAGGCTCAGGATCCGGCTCTGGCTCTGCCTCGGCAGGGATGACGGGCTCGAGTTCGGGTGCCGGTTCGAGCTCAAGTTCGAGTTCGGGCTCGACAACAGGCTCTGGCAGCTGGACATTGGAGATGGTGCGTCGAGGCGCGTCCCGAGGAATCTCGGCGTCATCACCCACCGTGGGAAGGGGGACGGCTTGCGCGCCACCCTCGCTAAAGGTGATGGTGGAACCGGCGGTATATCCACCAGAACGGTCTATCGGTGTGGCACCCTCGGTGATCTCGGAGGACCGTGTCAGGCTGATACGGCGGGAGCGATAACGCACCAGTCCGAAGACCAATGCGGCAACAACCACGACGGCAACGATCGCGATAGCGATCCACACTTCAAGAGGCACCAGGGCATTGTTACAGGAACGCAAGAAGCGCCACATTGACGCCTGCCTGAGTGATCCAGTGCAGTACGTCACTCGCACCACAGGCCTGGACCGATTCGACCTGCCCTACCTGGCGCTGCCGAACTCCAGCCTCGCCGGCATCGACCTGTCCACCGAGTTCCTGGGCAAGAAGCTGGCGGCGCCGGTGCTCATCGGTGCGATGACCGGTGGCGCGAAACTCTCTGCCACCATCAACCGCAACCTGGCAGCGGCCGCCCAGGAGCTGGGCATCGGCATGATGCTCGGGTCGCAGCGGGTCATGCTCGTCGACCCCGAGAGCGCCGGCACCTTCACGGTGCGCGAGGTGGCACCCGACATCCTGCTCATCGGCAATATCGGGCTGGCACAGATCGGCAATATCGCCGACACCGCGCGGCTGAATACCCTGGTGGAGCGGGTGGGCGCGGACGCACTGGCGGTACACACCAACCCGCTACAAGAGGCCGTGCAGCCCGGCGGCGATACCGATTTCATCGGCCAGGTACATCGGCTCGCGGAGCTGACCCACGCTGTCGAGTTCCCCGTGCTGCTCAAGGAAGTCGGCCACGGGATCAGCGGCGCGGCCGCACGCCGGCTCGGCGGATGCCGACTGGCCGCGATCGATGTCGCGGGAGCGGGCGGCACCTCATGGGCCCGGGTCGAGCAGTTCGTCCGGTTTGGCGCGATCACCTCGCCCGAGCTCGCCGAATGGGGTATCCCGACGGCTGATGCACTCGCCGAAGTGCACACCGAACTACCGCATATGCCGCTCATCGGCTCGGGTGGGATACGTACCGGCATGGATGCAGCCAAGGCCATCGCCCTGGGAGCCAATGTTGTTGCGGTTGCGCTCCCCCTGCTGGCACCGGCGGTGCAGTCCCCGCAGGCGGTGATCGCCTGGCTCGAACAGTTCCTCGATGAGCTGCGCATCGTCATGCACTGCGCCGACGTCAGCACGATCGCAGGTCTGAGGCGAATTTCACTGCGTCCACGTTCAAGCCCCCGCTAAACCGGAGACAACCGTCATACACTTCGGGAGTCACATCTCGTCCCAGGAGGTTCTTCGCATGAATATCCGATTCGGGGGACGTAATAAGTTTCGGGCCGTAGCTCGGTCCCTGGCGGTCGTGGTCACTGTGCTGTTGATGTCGGTCGGTGCTGTCGGTGCGCCTACAGCGCGAGCCGATGACCTGCTCGATTTCACCGGCACCACCGTCTCGGGCGCGCCGTTCAACGGCGCAAGCCTCAAGGGCAAGCCGGTGGTGTTGTGGTTCTGGGCCGCATACTGCCCGTTCTGCAATGGCGAGGGACCGCATGTCAGTGCGGTATCTGCGGCCAATCCACGGGTCACCTTCGTCGGGGTCTCCGGCCGCGGTTCCGTCGGTGAAATGGAGGCGTTCATCTCGCGCTACAACCTTCACTTCACCAATCTCAACGACTCCGACGGCTCACTATGGCGACAGTTCGGAGTGGCCTGGCAACCGGCGTATTTGTTCATCAATTCCAACGGCACCTCGGATTTCGTGAACAACCCGACGTCGTCCATGTCCGAACAGGAGCTCAGTGACCGGGTGAAGGCACTCACCTGACATCGCTGGCCTTTGCAGCCGGGCTGATAGCCGCACTCAACCCGTGCGGTTTCGCGCTACTTCCGGTCTACCTCGCGCTCGTGGTGCGCGGGCCTGGTGCCGACATCGGCAAGTCGCGGGCGGTGGCCCGCGCCGTGGTGGCCACCGTGGTGATGGCGGGTGGATTCGTCGCGGTGTTCACCGTCTTCGGGCTGCTGACGGTGTCAGTGGCGTCCGTGGTGCAGCGCTATCTGCCCTTCGTGACGGTGGTTTTCGGAATCGGCTTGGTGATCCTGGGACTGTGGCTGCTGTCGGGTCGCGCCATCATCGCGCTCATGCCCAAGGTGCTGGATGCCAACGCCCCCACCACCCGGTTGGGCTCGATGTTCGGCTACGGCGTGGGATATGCGGTGGCCTCACTGTCCTGCACCATCGGTCCCTTTCTTGCCGTCACCAGCACGACCTTCGAGAGTGGCTCATTCGTCGACGGTGTCATGGTCTATCTGGCTTATGCGTCGGGTATCACTCTGGTGGTCGGGACGCTGGCCATGTCCACCGCCCTGGCCAGCACAGTGCTGTTGAACGGCATGCGGCGCCTGCTGCCGTACCTGAACCGGATCAGTGGCGCCATCCTCCTCGTGGTCGGCGCCTACGTGGGCTACTACGGCAGCTACGAGGTCAGGCTGTTCCACGCCAATGGCAACCCGGACGACCCGATCATCAACGCGGCCGGGAAGATTCAGCGCATGATCTCCAGCTGGGTGTATCTGCACGGTGCCTGGCCGTGGCTGCTCGTCCTCGGGCTAGTGGCAGTCGGCGCCGCCATGTGGTGGCGCAATACCGCCAAGGAATAGTCCGCCCGGGCGTAGCATCATATGCATGACTAGCAATGAGACTGTGCAAAAGGGCTGCGACAACCCGAACTGCACCTGCACCGATTGTCAGTGTGGGGCAAATTGCAGCTGTGGTGCCGACAAGTAACCCCGCCTGAGCCAAAGGAATAGCGCCCAAGGCCACCGGCGTTACGTAGGTTCGTGACGACACTCGATTTCGCGCCTTACGGATTCTTCACCCTGTACTCGGCGGTGGACGCAGACCTTTTGCGTGCCGTCGAAGACGCCGGTTTCGACACTGCGTGGCTGGGCGGTTCTCCTCCCGCCGATCTGCCGTGGGTTGACCCGCTGCTCTCCGCCACCGAGCGGATCCGGATCGTGACCGCGATCGTGAACATCTGGTCGGCTCCCGCGCGCGAGGCGGGCCGTTCTTGGCAGCGCATCGAGGCGGCTCATCCCGGCCGGTTCATTCTCGGCATTGGTGCCGGTCACCCCGAGATCGACAGCGGCGTCGCCTACAAGCCGTACACCGGACTGGTCGAGTACCTCGACATTCTCGACGAGGTAGGGGTCCCAAAGGAGGGTCGGGGGCTGGCTGCGCTGGCGGAGAAATCGCTGAAACTCGCCGCGGCGCGATCGGCGCTCGCGCATCCGTATCTCACGCCGCCATCACATACCCGTTGGGCACGTGAGCTTCTGGGACCCGACGCGATCATCGTGCCCGAACAGAAGGTGGTGCTTACCACCGATGCTGACGAGGCACGCGCGCTCGGCCGCCAAGCCCTCGACATGTACCTCGGCCTGACCAACTACTTGACGATGCTGGAGCGTTTCGCGGGCAGCACGGAGGATCTGGTCAAGCCCGGCAGCGACAAGCTGGTGGATTCCCTTGTCGCATATGGCACACCGGAGCAGATCGCGACCCGGCTGCAGGAACACCGGGACGCCGGGGCCAACCAGGTGGCCATCCAGGTGCTCGGCGATCCCACGAAACGCGCTCAGACGCTAGGCGTTCTGGCCCGAGAGCTTGGTCTCTAGTCCACGCATGCGCTGTGAGACGACCTGCGTGATGCCGTCGTCACGCATGCTGACGCCGTAGAGCGCGTCGGCGACCTCCATCGTCGGCTTCTGGTGGGTGATCACGATGAGCTGCGACTTCTCACGCAGTTGCTCGAACAGACCGATGAGCCGCTGCAGGTTGACATCGTCCAGCGCGGCCTCGACCTCGTCCATGACGTAGAAGGGCGATGGCCTGGCCCGGAAGATCGCCACCAGCATGGCGACCGCGGTCAGCGATTTCTCTCCACCGGAGAGCAGTGAGAGGCGTTTGATCTTCTTGCCTGGTGGGCGTGCCTCCACCTCGATTCCGGTGGTGAGCATGTCGTTGGGATTGGTGAGCACGAGCCGTCCTTCGCCGCCGGGGAATAGCGACGCGAACACCCCCTTGAATTCGTGCTCCACATCGGCGTAGGCCTCGGTGAACACCTGCAAAATGCGCTCGTCCACGTCCGCGACGACCTCAAGTAGGTCCTTGCGGGCGGCTTTGACATCTTCGAGTTGTGTGGACAGGAAGTTGTACCGCTCCTCCAGAGCCGCGAACTCTTCCAGGGCGAGGGGATTCACCTTGCCGAGCTCCCGCAGGTCTTTCTCGGCGCGTTTGGCGCGACGCTCTTGGGTGTCCCGGTCGAACGGCATGGGCTGTGGTGCGCTCACCTGCTCCCCGCGTTCGCGCGCCTGCTCGTATTCGTCGATCTCCTGTTGCGTGGGCGGCAGCTCAACATGCGGACCGTACTCGGCGATGAGATCGTCAGCGGCCATACCGAACTGTTCGAGCACGTGCTCCGAGAGCTGCTCGATACGCAGGACCGCCTGGGCTTTAGCGACTTCATCGCGGTGCAATGCGTCGGTGAGACGAGCCTGACTCTGGGCGTGTTCGCGGACCTGCTCACGCACGGCACCGATCGCTGCCGTGTGCGATGCGCGGGTCGCGCCGAGTTGGTCTCGACGCGCGGATGCGGCTGCCACCACATGTTCGAGACGGGCAGCAACCTCACGGCCGAGGGCAGCGACCGTGCTCGCCATGGCGGCCGCGCGCACCCGGGCGGCGGCAGCGCGTTCGGCCCGGGCGCGCGCTTCACGCTCGGCCGTCGCGGCCCGGCGCAACGAGTCAGCTTTACCGCGAACGGAATTCACCCTCTCCTCGGAAGTGCGCACCGCCAGGCGCGCCTCGATCTCCACGGAGCGAGACTCTTCCAACTCGAGAGCCATGTCTTCGCGATCCACGGGCTCGTCATCGAACAGGTTGGGGGCCTCTTCGGCGTTACGCAACCGACTCTCGACCTCGGCCAGCTCCTCCATGGTCTTGGAGCGATTGACTTCCAGCTGATCGCGTTGCTGCGTAAGCTTTTTCACCTCGTTCTCGGCAGCGCGTGCGTCTTGGCCGACGCGGCCCAGCTGTTCATACACCGCCGAGATGGCGGCATCGGATTCGTTGAGTGCGGCCAACGCCTGCTCGGCGGTGTCCTGTCGCGCGCCCTGCTCGGTGAGTGCACCGGCCAACGCTGCGGAAATCTCGCCCACCTGAGATTCGGTGGTCCGTAACTCTTCCCGCGCCGCCTCGATGGAGGCCTGGACCTCCAGGGTGCTTTGCTTCTTGTCCGATCCACCGGCGACCCACCCGGCACCCACTCGATCGCCATCGATGGTCACGGCACGCAGTAGCGGATTGGCCAGCACCACTTCGATAGCCGCGCCGAGCTCCTCGACCACCACCACCGAGCTCAGCATCGCCGAGACGGCGCCCGCCAATCGGGCCGGCGCATCAACCAAGTCGGTGGCCCAATGTGCGCCGTGCGGCAGCACGACCGTCGGACGTACATGCGCATGAGCCGGCCACTCGCCGAAGACGATCGCCGCCCGCCCGCCGTCGGAGGCTTTCAGTGCGGCCACGGCGGCCTGGGCAGCCGACGGGTTCTCCGCGGCCACCGCGTCGGCGGCCGGTCCCATTGCCGCTGCGATGGCACCCTGGTAACCGGGGCGCACCTTGACGAGCTGCGCAATTGATCCGAATATTCCTGCCCCACTGCGGTTCTCGGTGAGCCAGGCCGAACCGTCTTTGCGTTCCAAACCGATGGCCAGCGCGTCGATACGGGCGTTGAGCGAGGCGATCTGGCGTTCGGCCTGGCGCTCTGCCGACAGTAGTTCGGCGACACGCTCATTGGCGATCGACAGTGCCGAGACCGATCGCTCGTGATGCTCATCGAGCCCCACCTCGCCCTGGTCGAGCTCGGCGACGCGGGCCCTGACGGTGTCGAATTCGGTCTGCGAGGCCTCACCGCGCACGGTGGCCTCCGCGATCGCCTCGGTGAGCCGGTCCGCCTGGCCGTCAACGGATTCCAGCCGGGTGCGCATGGTGTCGACCTGACCGGTGAGCCGAGCCAGGCCCTCTCGGCGATCGGCCTCGGCGGCGACGGCCGCCAGGTGCTGGCGCTGTGCCCCGGCGACCGCAGCCTCCCTGGCGGATAGCTCGGCCTTCGCCGCGATCAGCTGCTCGGTGACCGTCTCCAGCTGCGCGATCAGCAGGCGTTCCTGCTCGGCGACGCGCTCGGCCTGTGCCTCAAGCTCCTCCGGGTCTGGTCCGGTCGGCGCGGCCACCGTCGCATCGAGATGGCTGGCCCGCTCCCCTGAGATCCTGACGGTGGCACTGACCCGTTCGGCGAGGGCCGACAACCGGAACCAGGTCTGCTGGGCCAGCTCGGCCTGCGGCATCAATTCGTTCAGGGCCGTCTCGTGCTCGGCGAGCAGCGCGGTTGCGATGTCGAGCTTCTCGGTGATCTGTGCGTGTTCCTTGCGCAGCGTCGACTCGGCATCGTTGGTTCCGTCGAAGTCCGCCCGTCGGGCCACCAGGTCGTCGGCGGCCAATCGTAGTCGCGAGTCTCGCAGATCGGCCTGCACGGTGGCGGCACGGCGCGCGACTTCCGCTTGGCGCCCAAGGGGTTTGAGCTGGCGCCGAAGCTCAGTAGTGAGATCCGTCAAACGGGCCAGGTTGGCGGCCATCGACTCGAGCTTGCGGACCGCCTTTTCCTTGCGCTTGCGGTGCTTGAGCACCCCGGCCGCCTCCTCGATGAAGGCGCGACGGTCCTCGGGACGAGACTCCAGAATCTGCGACAGCCGTCCCTGGCCGACGATGACGTGCATTTCCCGGCCGATACCCGAGTCGGACAGCAGTTCCTGGACGTCCATCAGGCGGCAGCTCTGGCCGTTGATCTCGTACTCGCCGGCGCCGTCACGGAACATCCGGCGGGTGATGGACACCTCGGAGTACTCGATCGGCAGCGCGTGGTCGGAGTTGTCGATCGTCAAGGTGACCTCGGCGCGGCCCAGGGGGGCGCGGCTCGACGTACCCGCGAAGATGACGTCTTCCATCTTGCCGCCGCGCAGGGCCTTGGCGCCCTGCTCACCCATCACCCAGGACAGGGCGTCCACGACATTGGACTTCCCCGAACCGTTGGGGCCGACGACGCACGTAATACCCGGTTCCAGGCGCAGAGTCGTCGGCGAAGCAAAGGACTTGAAGCCCTTCAGCGTCAGACTCTTGAGGTGCACGACGGGCCAGAATACCGGTTGAAGAGCTAACGCTCGCTAAACCCGGAGATGGGCTCGCCGGACTCTTGCCAGCTGTCCACCACGAGATCCACTCGACCTGGCGTTTCACCGCTGTTCAACTGCGCAAGCAGCTGTTCACACGCGGACCTCTGCCCCTGTGCCACCACATGCACTCGGCCGTCGCGCGTGTTCGCGGCATACCCGGTCAAGCCCAGTTCAAGTGCACGGGAACGCACAAACCAGCGGAACCCGACCCCTTGTACGCGGCCGTGTACCCACGCGGATAAACGGACCTCAGGACTCAATACTGAAATTCACCTCGGCTCCCGCCTTCAGGGTGCGCCCGACGGTGCATACCTGTTCGACGGCGCGTTCCACGACGGTGAGCACGCGCTCGCGTTCCTCGGGGCTGAGTCCGTTCAGATCGATGACCATTTTCTCGTCAAGAGCCGGGTAGCGCTCCTGATCTCGGTCGGCGAGACCGCTGACGTCGATGCGCACCTGATAGTCCTCGCCGAGG
This sequence comes from Mycobacterium sp., assembly GCA_050701835.1. GTDB lineage: Bacteria > Actinomycetota > Actinomycetes > Mycobacteriales > Mycobacteriaceae > Mycobacterium. The sequence goes on from JBOGDC010000037.1 coordinate 9,126, forward strand.
CGGCGCGCGAGGGGTTGGTCGCTGGACATCCCGCTGCAAGCCGCGAGGGCGATCTTGAGGAGCTCACCGGGGGTGAAGACCCCGTCGATAGTCTCCGATCCGATCAGTACTTCGGCACCTCGCGAGCTGTATCCCGTGTAGCGCCGGTTGCCCGTACGCTCTACCCATAATGACGTCACGCCCGCCATGCTATGTAATCGCCGCGCTCGCAGCGGTTGCGACATTCGGTGTATCAACCCTGTGTGCGCCAAGTGCCGCGGCAGAGCCGGTGGTGACGTTAGAGTCTCTTCTGCTGCGTCCGTACAGCGAGGTGCGGGCGCAGTTGTTATCTGGTTCGTGGGCACCGCGCATCGAAGAGCTGGTGTACATCCCCCCGGGTGACCCCAAGATTGTGCCGACCTCGGCAATGCGGCAGGCCTATACGGTCGTCGACACTTGTTTCACCAAGCGGATCACCCCGATGGGCATCTATGTGCTGCTCGCCTCGCCCGAAACTGTGGAAAAGGTAGGCGCCGACCAGTTCAAGGCGAGCTACGGCAAGCTGGTGCCCAACTATCGGCCCGGTTGCGATCCCGACGTCCAACAGATCGATCTCGGCCGACCGCCCTTCTGAGGGCTACTCCTGGAAGCGATAACCCATCCCTGCCTCGGTGAGCAGGTGCTTGGGGTGTGCGGGATCGATTTCCAGTTTGCGCCGCAGCTGCGCGAGATACACGCGCAGATAATGAGTTTCGGAGCTATATGCCGGCCCCCAAACCTCGTGTAGTAGCTCCTTCTGGCCCACCAGCTTTCCACGGTTGCGCACCAGCACGGCCAGCATCGACCATTCGGTGGGCGTCAGGTGCACCTCCCTGCCGTCGCGGATCACCTTGTGCGAGGACAGATCCACATCAAAGGTTTCGGTATGCACCACCGGTTCGGCGCTATCTGGTGTGCCACGACGTACCGCTGCCCGCAGCCGGGCCAGGAACTCGTCCATACCAAAGGGTTTCGTCACGTAATCGTCGGCGCCCGCATCGAGTGCCTCCACCTTGTCCGCCGAATCGGTGCGCGCCGACAGCACGATCACCGGAACTGCCGTCCATCCGCGCAGGCCTGCCAGTACCTCGGTGCCGTCCATATCGGGCAGCCCGAGATCCAGGATCACCACCTCGGGCTGGGTCTCGGCGGCCGCACGCAGAGCACCCGCCCCCGACGAGGCCGTCACCACGTCGTAGCCGCGTGCCGAGAGGTTGATCCGCAGGGCACGCAGAATCTGAGGCTCGTCGTCCACCACCAGCACCCGGGTCACCGGAGTACCCCAGCACTGGGCAGATCGACGATCATGGTCAGACCACCGCCTGCCGTGTCGGTCGCATTCACCGTGCCCTCCATTGCTTCCACAAAACCCTTCACCACCGAAAGACCAAGTCCCACACCGACTGTGTTGTCACGATCGCCTAGCCGCTGGAAGGCCTCGAACGCAGCACCGCGTTTCGATGCGTCCAATCCCTTGCCGTGATCGGCGACGATCACCAGCGTGCGGTCGTCCACCTCCTCGTAGTTGACCCGCACCTGCTCCTGTGAGTATCGCAGCGCATTGTCGACAAGGTTGGCCAAGACGCGTTCGAGCAAGCCCGGATCGGCTCGCACCACCGCACCGCTCAGGTCCAGGTGCACCCGCTTGCGGTCGTTCTCGGTGGTACCGAGCAGTGCGCGATGCGCGATCTCCTCGACGTACACCGGTACCCCGCGGGGTTTCACGGCACCCGCAGCCAGCCGCGAGGAGTCCAGCAGATTGCCCACCAACGCGGTGAGCTGATCGGTTGACTCTTCCACGGTGGCAAGCAGTTCCGCAGTGTCTTCGGGCGAGAACTCAATATCGGGACTGCGCAGGCTGGACACGGCGGCCTTCACCGCAGCGAGTGGAGTGCGCAGGTCGTGGCTGACCGCCGACAGCAGCGCCCGCCGTAGCCGGTCTGCCTCGGCCAGCGCCGACGCCTGTGATGCCTCCTCTGCGAGACGCGTCGAACGAACCAGGCCGACAGCGGTTCCGGCCACCACCTGAAGCACACGCGCATCGCTGGACGGCACCGGCGGCCCATTGAGCGCCAGGGCGAATGCACCATCGTCCACCCGGAACACCGAGTCGGCCGCCGACTCCCGAGTGGGCGAGTTCTCCCCCACGCTCGCGATGGCCGGCCCCTCGGCGCAGAGCAGACTGACCGCCGTCTGGTTGTACGTGGTGCGCACCCTTTCCAGGAGGGCCGAAAGGTCCGAGTTGACCAGGACACCGCCGGCGAAGAGCGCCAACAGTTCCGCTTCCCGGGAGGCCCGTCGGGCCTCCCGGGCTCGGGTGGCGGCGGCATCTACCAATGCCGCAACAGCGACGGCGGTCACCATCATCATCAGGATGGTGAGGGCGTTATCGGTCTCGCCGATGGTGAGGCTGTATCGCGGAGCGACGAAAAGAAAGTTGAGCAGCAACCCAGAGACGATGGCCGATACCAGGGCGGTGGATACGCCACCAAGCAGTGAAACTCCCAGTACCGCAATAAGAAACAGAGCGCTCTTGCTGCCGACGCCGAGCGCGGTGTCGAAGAAGTGGATGAACAATGCGGTCGCCAGAGGTACCAGAATCGCGGCAAGCCAGTTGATGATCACCCGCTTGCGCCCTTCCTGGGGCATTGACCAGCCACGTAGCCTTGCGGGCCGCGTGTGCCCATGCGTCACCATGTGCACATCGATCGCGCCTGAGTCCCGGATGACGGCCGCGGCCACACCCTCATCGAACATCCTGGCCCACCGTGAACGGCGGGAGGTGCCCATCACCAACTGCGTGGCATTGACCCCGCGCGCGAAGTCCAGCAGCGTTTGCGGCACATCGTCCCCGGTGACGGTCTGCACCGAGGCCCCAATGTCATTGGCCAATCGGCGTACCCGGGTCATGACCGCTGTCGAGGCCCCGACGAGGCCGTCACCGCGGACCACGTGCACCACCAGAAGTTCGGCGCTTGACTTGGCAGCGATCCGGCTTGCCCTGCGCACCAGAGTCTCCGACTCGGGGCCGCCGGTGACCGCGACGGCTACGCGCTCACGCGCCTCCCAGGTCTTGGTGATCCTATTGTCGGAGCGATATTTGGCAAGCGCGGCATCTACCTGGTCGGCGAGCCAGAGCAGCGCGAGCTCACGCAATGCGGTGAGGTTGCCGGTACGAAAGTAATTACTCAGCGCCGAACCCACTTTCTCCGGCGCGTACACATTTCCATGAACCATCCTACGTCGCAACGCTTCCGGCGTGATATCGACGAGCTCGACCTGCTCGGCGCGGCGCACCACAGCGTCGGGCACGGTCTCGCGCTGCACGATCCCGGTGATCTGTTCGACGACATCGTTCAGGCTTTCCAGGTGCTGCACGTTAATGGTGGTCAGCACATCGATCCCGGCATCGAGGATCTCGTCGATGTCCTGCCAGCGCTTGGCATTCCGGCTACCTGGCACATTGGTATGCGCCATTTCGTCGATAAGCACCAAGGCCGGCTTGCGCTCCAGTACGGCGTCCACGTCAAGCTCGTACATGGCGGTTCCGCGGTATGTCATTTCGCGGGGAGGTATCAGGTCAAGCCCGTCAAGCAGTTCCGCCGTCTTGCTGCGGCCATGAGTCTCCACGGTGGCCGCGACAACGTCGGTGCCGCGTCCGGCCCGACGGTGCGCCTCGTTGAGCATGGCGTAGGTCTTACCTACTCCGGGTGCGGCCCCCAGGTAGATCCGCAGCGTCCCGCGCACATACTCTCCTTCATCGGCAGGGCGGGCCGGTGAGGCCCAGTGCCACGTTCAGCGTAGGGACGTTGACGCGCGGCTCCCCCAGAATGCCCCATTGCCGCGAGGACGTGTGCGCCTGGACCAACTCCTCGAGCTTCGCCTTATCCAAGCCCGTCGCCGCCGCAACCCGTGGAATCTGCAGAGCCGCGTATTCCGGGCTGATATCGGGGTCCAGCCCCGATCCCGATCCGGTCACCGCATCGGGAGAAACCCGTGTGGGATTGACATTCTCACGTTTGGCAATCGCCGCGCGACGCTCGTCCACGAACGTCTTGAGTATGTCGCTGTTGGGCCCCTGATTGGTCGGTGAGCCCGCCGCTGGGTCACCGACAGTGAAGGGGTCCTTGTCGGCGACCGACCCCACCAGCCTGGTGTGGAAGTAGGGATCGGAGCTACCGTCGCCGGCTCTCGGATCGACGCCGATGATGCTCGATCCGACGACGCAGCCGTTCTTATCCTTCAGCGGTGAGCCCTCCGCGGAGGACGAGTCGATGCGGGACACCAGCCACACCGCGGCGGGGTATCCAAGCCCCAGCACCACGGTCAGTGCCAGCAGCACCGCAAAACCGGCCACACATTGCCGCAACCACGCGATCGTGATCTTGCTCATTGCCTATCCAATCTGCTCTTCGCGCGAACGCCCATCGCTACCCAACTCCCGGAATGAAACGAATCACCAAGTCGATCAACCAGATTCCGATGAACGGGACGATGACACCGCCTAGGCCGTAAACCACCAGGTTGCGTCGCAGCAGCTCGCCCGCACCCACCGGCCGGTACTGAACACCCTTGAGCGCCAGAGGCACCAACGCGATGATGATGAGCGCGTTGAAGATCACTGCGGACAGGATCGCCGATGTCGGCGTCGCCAGTCGCATGATGTTCAACGCATCCAACTGTGGGTAGATGCCGGTGAACATCGCGGGCAGAATCGCGAAGTACTTCGCGAGGTCGTTGGCCAGCGAGAACGTCGTCAGCGCACCGCGAGTGATGAGCAGCTGCTTACCGATCGCCACCACGTCGATGAGCTTGGTGGGGTCCGAATCCAGGTCCACCATGTTGCCGGCCTCCTTGGCCGCCGACGTTCCGGTATTCATGGCGACACCCACGTCGGCCTGCGCCAGCGCCGGGGCGTCGTTGGTGCCGTCACCGGTCATCGCGACCAGACGTCCCGCCTTCTGCTCGTTGCGAAGCAGCTCCAGCTTGTCCTCTGGGGTGGCCTCGGCAACGAACTCGTCCACACCCGCCTCAGCGGCGATCTGCTTGGCGGTCAATGGGTTGTCTCCGGTGATCATGATGGTCTTGATGCCCATCGCACGCAGCTGCTCGAACCGCTCGGCCATTCCTGGCTTGACGACATCGGACAGCCGGATCACACCTAAGAGCCGGGTGCCGGTGGCGTCCTTCTCGGCCACCACCAGCGGGGTACCACCCTCGCTGGCGATCTCGTTGGCCGCCTTGCGCACCGCAACGACCGCCGGGTCATCGGCCTCGGCACCTTCGCCGCCTCCGGAATTGCTTGCCACCCAGTTGAACACCGCATCTGAGGCACCCTTGCGGATCTGCCGGCCGCCCGTGGTATCCACACCGCTCATGCGGGTGGCCGCCGTGAAGGCCACGAACTCGCCACCGGTCACGGCCGCATCCTCGCCGCCGCCGGCAGGCTGCTGGTCTGCCAGCACCACGATGCTACGACCCTCGGGCGTCTCGTCCGCGACGCTCGACGCACGGGCCGCTGCGGCCAGCACTTCCTGCGTCACACCCGGCGCCGGGACGAAGCCCGTTGCCTGCCGATTGCCGAAGGTAATGGTGCCGGTCTTGTCCATCAGCAGGGTGTCAATGTCGCCTGCCGCCTCGACGGCACGTCCCGACTTAGCCAGGACGTTCTTCTGAACCAGCCGGTCCATGCCCGCGATACCGATGGCCGACATCAGGGCGCCGATGGTGGTGGGGATAAGACAGACCAGCAGGGCAATGAGATTGATCGGATCCTGTTGCTTGCCACCGTAATTACCCATCGGTCCGAGCGCGACTACCGCCAGCAGGAAGATGATGGTGAGCGAGGCCAGCAGGATGTTCAGCGCGATCTCGTTCGGAGTCTTCTGCCGCGAGGCGCCCTCGACAAGGGCGATCATCCGGTCCACGAAGGATTCGCCCGGAGCTGCAGTGATCTGCACCACGATGCGGTCGGACAGCACCGTGGTGCCGCCGGTGACGGCACAACGGTCGCCGCCGGATTCGCGGACCACCGGTGCTGATTCACCGGTGATGGCCGACTCATCCACCGTGGCAATGCCTTCCACGACATCGCCGTCGCCGGGGATCACCTGGTTGGCCTCGACGACCACCCGGTCACCCGGACGCAAGCTACTGCCGGCCACCTCTTCCTCGGTCTCATTTCCCTGGCCGTCCCCAACCAGTTTGCGCGCCATGGTGTCGCGCTTGACCTCGCGCAGGCTCGCGGCCTGCGCCTTGCCACGCCCCTCTGCGACGGCCTCGGCGAGGTTCGCGAACACCACGGTGAACCACAACCAGGCCGTGACCGACCACGAGAACACCGAAGAGTGCATGACGGCCAGCACCGTGGTTGCCACCGAGCCCACCCACACCACAAACATGACCGGGTTGCGGGCCATGTGGCGCGGATCGATCTTGCGCACCGCCAGCGGCAGTGCTTTTACCAGTTGTATGGGGTCGAAGACGCCCGAGCTCACAACCGCTTTTTTGGCAGACATCTACAGCACCGCCTCGGCGATCGGTCCCAGTGCGAGCGCCGGGAAGAAGGTCAATGCGGCCACCAGAAGCACTGTGCCGGCATGTAATCCGGCGAACATGGGGCCATGGGTATGCAGGGTTCCGGCGGAAACCGGGGTCCTTTTCTGGGTGACCAGCGACCCTGCCAGCGCGAGCGTGAAGATAATCGGCAGGAACCGGCCCAGCACCATAGCCACCCCAAGGGATGCCTGGAACCAGTGGCTAGTCACCGTTAGTCCACCGAACGCGCTGCCATTGTTGTTGGCTGCCGAGGCGTACGCATAGAGCACCTCGGAGAAGCCGTGAATCGACTGCGGGGTACCCGGATCGCCGCTATTGCCTTGGTATCCGGGCGTCGTCGACAGGGCGAGGGTGATACCGCTGCCGATCAGTACCAGCGCCGGCATCACCAACACTGACAGCGCGGCCATGGTCATCTCGCGTCGCCCGATCTTCTTGCCCAGGAACTCGGGCGTACGGCCCACCAGCAGCCCACCGACGAACACCGCGATGATCGCGAGGATGAGAATGCCGTACAAGCCGGTGCCCACTCCACCGGGCGCGATCTCGCCGAACAGCATGTTCAGGATGAGCGCGCCGCCGCCGGCCGCGGAGAAACTGTCATGCGCGGCATTGACTGCACCCGTTGATGTTCCAGTGGTACTGACCGCGAAGAGCACCGACCCGGGAATTCCGAACCGGACCTCCTTGCCCTCCATCAGGGCGCCGGCCGCCTGAGCGGCGATACCGCGCGGGCTCGACTCTGCCCAGGCGACAAACGCCAGCAGCCCGCCCCACAGGAATACCATCACGGAAAGGACGGTCAGGCCTTGGCGCTTGTCCCCGACCATCGTCGAGTACGTGCGGGTCAGGCTCACCGGGATGATCAGGATCGCCAGGATCTCAACAATGTTCGACAGCGGAGTCGGGTTCTCGAACGGATGGGCCGAGTTGGCCCCCAGGATGCCGCCACCGTTGGTGCCGATCTCCTTGATGGCCTCCTGCGAGGCGACTGGTGCCAACACTACCTGCTGGCTGGCCCCGTCGAGCGCGGTGGCATCGAAGTGCGTGTGCAGCGACTGGATCACGCCCTGCGATAACAGGATCAGGGCGACCAGGAACGAGATAGGCAGCAGAATCCGTAGATTGCCGCGCACCACGTCCACCCAGAAATTGCCCAGTTCGCCGGAAGTGCTGACCCGCACAATGCCGCGGATCAGGGCGATCGCGACGGCCAGGCCCACACCCGCCGAGACAAAGTTCTGGACCGCGAGCCCAATCATCTGGGTCAGGTTGCTCATGGTTGTCTCGGGCACGTATGACTGCCAGTTGGTGTTCGTCACGAACGAGGTGGCGGTGTTGAAGGCCACCGCCGGGCTGACACCTTCGAGGCCACCCGAGAGCGGCAGTACGCCCTGGATGCGTTGCAGGACGTAAAGGAACAGCACGCCCATGAACGAAAACCCGAGCAGCGACAGGGTGTACCCCACCCAGGTCTGTTCGGTTTCCGGGTCGACGCGGCCCACGCGGTAGATGACGCGTTCGACCAACGAGTGCTTGATGATCGTGAATACGCGCGCCATGTAGTCACCCAACGGGACATACGCGACGGCGAGCACGATGAGGACGAAGCCGATCTGAAGACCGGCCGCCAGAGCGGAATTCACCGTTAGAACCTTTCCGGGTCGAGCAGCGCGACCACCAGATACACGACAAGGGCGGTCGACAGGACGATCAGCAGGATGCTTGTCATCGAGACTGCAACCCCCGCACAGTGACCACACACACGGCGAACAGCACGACCGTCAGGACGAGGTACCAGAAATCTGTCACGCCAAGGATCATGAATCCCGGTAGGCGCCTCACCTGCGTTCTTTACGGCCCCTTGACGCACCTATCGGGGCTCTTGACGCGCTATTTACGGGGTTCAACCAGCCGTTGACAGCCCGGGCAGAAGTACGACGAGCGGTTCATGAATGCCTCCCGGCGCATGGCACGTCCACACCGTCGACAGGGCTCGCCTTCCCGTCCGTAAGCCTCCAAAGAGCGCTCGAAGTAGCCGGATTCACCGTTCACGTTCACATACAGATCATCGAATGAGGTGCCGCCCTGCTTGAGCGCCAGGCGCATCACGTCGGCCGCGCTGCCCAGTACCTCGGTGAGCTTGGCGCGGCTCATTCCGGCGGTGAGACGGCGGCCATGCACCCGCGCGAGCCAGAGAGCCTCGTCGGCGTAGATGTTCCCGACACCCGACACCATGGTCTGATCGAGCAGCGCGCGCTTGATCTCGGTGTGCTTACCGCGCATTCGGGTAACGACGGCCTCGACCTTGAAATCTTCATCCAGCGGATCCCGTGCGATATGCGCCACCGGCTCCGGGAGTTCACTTCCGTCGACGGTGACGATATCGGTCACCATCCAGCCGCCGAAGGTGCGCTGATCGACGAAGCTCAGCACCGACCCGTCATCGAGGGTCGCGGCGATGCGCAGATGTTGAGGCCGCGAGATCGGTCCGATAAGCATCTGGCCGCTCATCCCGAGGTGGACCACCAGCGCTTGACCATCCGTGAGGGTCAACCACAGGTACTTGCCACGGCGACCGGTTCCGCTGATCTGCTGTCCGGCAAGCAATCCCGTCAGCTCGACGGCGCCCCCGGGCTGTCGGCGCACGGCGCGGTCGTGGTGCACCGAAACCGACCCAATGGTCCTACCGACGATGTGATGGTGCAGTCCACGGCGGACCACCTCCACCTCGGGAAGCTCGGGCACCTATGTACCTGAGAGCTCATCGCTGTTAATGGCGTTCCATGCCCCCGAAGCGGCCTTCTGTTCGGCCTCCTTCTTGGACCGGCCGACGCCGACGCCGTGCGCGGCGTCATTGACCATCACCGTGGCGGTGAACTCCTTGTCATGATCCGGCCCCGTCGAGGAGACCACATATGACGGTGCGCCCCAACCCTTTTCCGCGGTCAGCTCCTGCAGGCTGGTCTTCCAGTCCAGGCCGGCACCGAGTTTGGGCGCGATCTCCAGCAGCTGGCCGAACAGCCGTAGCACCGCCGTCCGGGCGATCTCTAGGCCGTGCTCCAGATAAATCGCGCCGAGAATCGATTCCATGCCGTCGGCAAGGATGCTGGATTTGTCTCGACCGCCGGTGTTCTCCTCGCCTTTGCCGAGCAGCAGATGCGCGCCCAGTCCGGCCCCGGTCAGGCCACGCGCGACTCCCGCGAGCGCCTGGGTGTTGACGATGCTGGCCCGCAGCTTCGCCAAATCCCCCTCCGGTCGATCGGGATGGTCGTGGTACAGCGTCTCGGTAATCGTAAGCCCGAGAACGGCATCCCCGAGAAACTCCAACCTTTCGTTGGTGGGCAGGCCACCATTTTCGTAGGCGTAGCTGCGATGTGTGAGCGCCAAGGTGAGGATCTCGTCACCGACCTGCACACCTATCGCGGTACGCAAGTCATCGTAAGACGGGCTCACTGATCGTCACCGAAGTTGGCAAGCTTGGCCCAGCGCGGATCAATCAGGTCATGGCGATGGCCCGCTTCGGCTGTCGCCAAGGCGATTCCGCATTCGGGGCACAGTCCCGGGCAATCCGGACGACATAACGGAGCCAATGATAAGTCGGGCACGATGGCGTCGACGATCGTCTGTTCGAGGTCGATCATCCCGTCGACAACACGGTGAATCTCGTGTTCCTCGGTGGTCGCCTCGGTCTTACTGTCCGGGTACGCAAAGAGCTCGGTGATGGTGGTGTCGGTGTGGCCGATGACCGGCTCCAGGCAGCGTGAACATTGTCCCTCGAGGTCCGCGGTGATGGCCCCGGTGACGAGGACACCTTCCGAGACCGACTGGAGCCGTAGATCCATATCCACGTCCGCGCCCTCGGGAATGGCGATCAGATCGACGCCGATGCGCACCGGGCTGGGGAATGTCCGTTCCAGCGGCAGCATCGATCCGGGGCGTCGTCCGAGCCCGAGGGCCAGGACGTCGAGAATGAAAGGTCCTGGCATAAACCTAATATTAGCGCTGCACGTAATCGTGGGTACCAGCACCGGTACGCAGCTGGTGGCGTCCACGGCCTACCGAGCGAAGCGTCCCGTTGAGGTAGTCCTCGAATTCGGCCAACTTGTTATCGACGTAGATATCGCATTCGCCGCGCAGTCGATCGGCCTCGGCGTGTGCCGCGTCGATCAGCCGGGTGGACTCGGAGGTTGCCGCCTGCACGACCTCTGTCTGTGCCACCAGGCGCTGCTGCTCCTTGATGCCTTCCTGCACGGCCTTGTCATAGGAGGCATTACCCGATTCGACCAGGCGTTCTGCCTCTGCCTTGGCGCGGGCGACGGCGCTCTCCTGGTCACGCTTGGCGTTGGCAGCCGTACGTGCGGCCTCTTCCCGCGCCTCCCCGACGGTCTGCTCGGCGTGGTTACGCGCCTCGGCAACCATCCGGTCAGCCTGCGCCTTGGCATCGGCCAGCAGTCGGTCTGCCTCGCTGAGTGCATGGCTGACCGTCTGCTCGGCGTCCGCGTTCGACTTGCTGATGACCGTCTCGTGATGTTCCTTGGCCTCACGCAGCAACGAATCGCGGGCGTCGAGAACATCCTGGGCGTCATCGAGCTCGCCGGGGATGGCGTCCTTGATGTCGTCGATCAGCTCGAGGACGTCGCCGCGAGGTACGACACAGCCAGCGGTCATCGGAACGCCGCGCGCTTCTTCCACGATGGCGCCCAGTTCATCGAGCGCTTCAAATACTCGGTACACGGCTCCACCCTTCACGCGAGTTTCCACTGTTACCAGTGTGCCTGGTGTGACAGCTGTGACCGTGCTAGCTGACCGGTGTGTCGGCTATTTCTGCGCGGCCATTCTTCTATTCTGCAGTGTCATCCGCTGCCGCGGACTCTCGCGAGAAGCCGTTCATGAACCGCCGGAGGCAGCAACGCCGAGACATCTCCCCCGTACGTGGCCACCTCCTTGGCAAGCGAGGAAGAAACGAACGAGTACGCGGGGGCCGTCGCGACGAAGAAGGTGTCCACGCCGGCGATGTGCTTGTTCATCTGAGCCATCTGGAGCTCGTACTCGAAGTCGGTACCGGTGCGCAGCCCCTTGACGATCGCACCCAGGCCGCGTTCTCTCACGAAGTTCACCAGCAGCCCCTCCCCCGACTCCACACGGAGATTGGGCAGGTCGGCCGTGGACTCACGGATCATCTCGATGCGCTCATCAATGGTGAACATGCCCGCCTTGTTCGGGTTGACCAGCACGGCAACAACCACCTCGTCGAACTGCGCCGCGGCTCGCTCGAACACATCCAGATGCCCGAGGGTCACCGGATCGAACGAGCCGGGGCACACAGCTCCCGTCATGCGGACGATTTAGTGGCCGAGCGAATGCCGACGCCGCTTCCGATTTGCAGCACACCGATCACGATGAGCCAGATGCCGACGACGAGGGTGAGGGTGACGATCGAGCTGATCGGATAGACGATGAGCACGATGCCTGCGATCGTCGAGATGATCCCGCTGAAGATCTGCCAGCCACGGCCGGGTAGGTCCTTATCGCCGATAGCCGTGATGGTGCCCGCGATGCCCTGAGCGATCCAGCCGACGCCAATCCAGATAGCCAGCAGCAGAATCGAATTCAGCTCATTTTTGAAGCACAGCACGCCGAGGACGAACGAAATCGCGCCGGTGAGGAACAAGAGCACCCGCATTCCGGCGGATGACACCGGCAGCGTGAAGGCGAAGACGATCTGGGCGATACCGGATATCAATAGATATGCGCCGAACGCGTATGCGGCGACGAGCACGGTGGCTTGAGGCCATATCAGTACCACGGCGCCAACGATTACCGCCAAAATTCCTGATACCACCGCCGTTTTCCAGAGATGCTTGACGAGGTCCTGCCCGACACTTGTAGTCATGCCGCCTAGCGTATTTCCTCGGGAACGCGGATGCGGACTTATGGGCCGCAATGGGCACAGTGCGTTACGCGCTCAACATGCTTCTGTTATCTCCTGGCCGGGCAGGTGAACTCAAGTTCGAAGGTGGCGGGCGTGTTCAGGCCGGCCGTCGCGCCGCCGGCAATCTTGTAGAACTGCCCGGACTTGGTGACCACCGGTTTGGTCACGCCATTCGCCGAGTGATACATCACCGGCTGGCCGTCAATGATGCCGAGGGTCAGACTCTCCAGTGTCGGGTTGTCTCCCGCGGAAAGCCGGGCGGCGATTCCATCGTCATCGCTACCGACATTCACGAAGGTCATATCGGCAGCGGTCACACACTCGACCCGATTCTTGACCGGTCGAACGACGCCGTTGACAACAACCCGCGGGCCGGCCGCCGGGGCGTCACTCGCCGAACTCGATACCGGAGGATTGATTTGCGCATCATGGCGCAGGCCCCCGCCCGAGGAGCAGCCGACGAGACAAAGGGCAGCCAACGCCGCCGCACCAACCACTACCCCGCTGTAGCGCATGTTCGCGCTCCCCCTCTACGCCGTCCGTTTATCCGGTCCAGACTAATTCGGCCACAGCGCTAGTCTCACCAAAACTCCAAGTTCGGCGCGACGACCGAAAGGCGCTCACACAGGTCCCGGCGGAACCGCCGTACGCGCAGGACAGACAGTGGAGCTGGGGTGAAACCGGCGGCCCTGCAACCTTATTAGCTGGAAGCCACCATCCCATTCGTCTCATCTAATGGTGCAGTTTCTCGCGCGGCGCGGCGGGCGCGGTTTTCCCGGAGTGCTTGCTGCGCGGACTCCAGGGTGATGTTGCGCGGATCGATCCCTTCCCGCTCAAAGCCTCTCACCGCAATCGGCAAGTAGAAAAACTTCAGTGGGAGGAGCCGCTCAAGAACCGCGTAGAGCCGCCGATACATACCCATAAAGCGGCGCAGCATCCCCTCGTCCTCGGGGGTCCACTCCAAATTGAACAACTCCTGCACCCGGGGCGGATAACTACTGACAACGAGTTGCCGCCGCCCCACCAGCCAGGGCCACACAAATTTCTTCATGACCGGAGGCCACCACCGCGGGGCCAGGCGACGCTCCATAAATTGCTCCAGCATGACTTGCGTTACCTGTGAGCTCACCAAATGGTTACGCTCGATGTTTTCCAGATACCGCTCGAAATCGTCGTACGTATCCGGCTGAGGACTATCGTCCACCCCCCACACGCTGTACCACTCCTTCGACTCCTCAAATATCTGCTCCTTCACCGCCCGTGGCATGGCCCCACCGAAATACAGCCGCTCGATTACTATTATCACTAGGTAATAAAAGAAGGTGACGTGCGCGAAATAGAAGGTTTCCGCATTCAAAGCATGAAACGTCCCGCCCTGCAATGTGCCTTTGACAGACTTATGCATATTCCGAGTCTTCAGTCCGTATTTCTTCGCATCTTCCGGAGTGCCGTACACCGAGCCATAAATGTACTCACGAGATTGCAGACGCCGTTTCTTATATATCTTAGTGCGTGCACCGAAAGAACTGTCACCACTGAAAAGAACAGAACCCGCGGTCGCTCTCCCCATCTGCGGCCACGCCCCCGCAATGGGGCCCAACACCCCGCTGCCGAAATACATCACATCGAGGCGCCCCCAGTACTTCCATATCAGGGAACCAGCAGGAATCGGATGCTGACAAAGATCTTTCCGTGACAGACTGTTATCGCCGGTGAATTCTGTGACCCTGACTTCTTTCGGAATCACCAGCTCTGGATCAAATGTTGTCTGCATGATTTTCTTGAATGCCTTGACACCCCGGACCACCACGTCAAACTCCTCGCGTTGCCGATACCCGCTATTTGGTTAACCTCAGTACCCGGCCATTCACACGCCCCGCAGCTGATCGACTGGCCTCATCACGTGACCCCGCCATCTTGGCTATGACTCATTTCATCAGGAAATGATGATGCTCCCGGTGCCACCCAAAATCAAGTGAAGGCACAGATCATTTCGGCACAGACCGAATCAAGTGAACGTACGGATGGTTGTTGAGCGGCTCGATAGGGAATCAGAATGGTCCGCGATGGCCCGGATCGCGCCGCTGCTGGAATTGCAGTCAGCGAGACTCGCCCTTTTGACCCTGGCCCGGCAGATTAGCTGAGCGACTAATTCCCGGGTTGATCCGCGGCCGGGGCCTGATCATCGGGCAGCGGACTCGCGGGGCACTTCGAGGTGCCAACGGGTTGCTTTTGCGCCACATTCAAGGTGCTATCGGGGATTACCCCAGAGAATCTGTCGGTCACGGATTTCAGTAGAGAACCGGACCCGCAAATTTCGTTGAGGGGTGACACCGGACTGGTCGGAGACAGCACCGGGCCATCGCTCGACAGCGGGCCGCCTGACGCGGTCAGGGGTCCGTTAGCCGACAGCGGGCCTGTGGGTGACAACAACGGCCCTTCGGCTGATAGGGGGCCACCGGGCGACGCCAGGCCCGCAACCGGCGCCGGCAGTCCAGTGGACAGTGCGTCGCTAGCTTGCGTACTTACCGGACCCATCGTCCCGCCGGGCAATAATTGGGCAACGGGCGACGAAGGCGCGGGCGGTGCCGGCGGGTCACCATCATCAGCCAGCGCGAGACCGGCAGCAGCGACCGACATCGCGCCAGAAGCCACTGCCACTACTACCGCTTTACACCACATAGCGGATCAGCCTAAGCGCCATTCAGCCGACATGCTGACTGAACCACCCGGTGAGGCGCCGCCAGGCATCGGCGGCCGCAACGGGGTTGTACCGCGGCCCGCTGTCATTGAAGAAGGCGTGGTCGGCGCCGGGTTCGATGACGATGTCGTGAACCAGTCCC
Organism: Mycobacterium sp.; assembly: GCA_050701835.1. Lineage (GTDB taxonomy): Bacteria > Actinomycetota > Actinomycetes > Mycobacteriales > Mycobacteriaceae > Mycobacterium. The sequence goes on from JBOGDC010000037.1 coordinate 24,480, forward strand.
GCTCGCTGCAGGGCCGCCGAAGCCTCGTCCTTTGACGAGGTGACCCGCTTGTCCAGCTCCCCGTAAAAGGCCAGCACCGCGGCCTTCGACCGCGAAAAGTCAGGGTTGTCCGGTAGCGGCCCGTAGAAGGGCGCAGCCGCCGCAAGCCTCGGCTCCCCCGCCGCCAAGAGCTGCCAGACGAGGCCACCACCGAAGCAGAAGCCCACTACGCCGGCGGGCTTGCCGGGCAGCCGGCGCACGATCTCGTCCACACCGGACTTCAAGTCCGCGACGAAGCGATCGGGCGATATCTTGCCCAGCGCCGCCGTTGCCTCGGCCGGGTCCTTGAACGACGATGTGCCTCCCTCTTCGGATAGCAGGTCGATGGCCAGCGCCGAATATCCCACGCCCGCAAGCCGCCCCGCAACGGAGCCAACCCAATCGTTGAGACCTTTGTTCTCATGGATTACGAGCACGGAACCGTGCGGTTGGGATGCCGCCGCCCATGCACCCTGCAGGTTGCCGTTGGGGCCACTCCACGTGATCGGCTCCGTGGCGACGGCTTTGTCCCTACCAGGCGGAGGCGAAGAGGGGGACGACATCGACGGCGCAGCAGGTTTGTTCTCGCTATCGCATGCCGCGATGAGCGCACTGGCGGCGACGGCGCCGACGCCCAGGAGGGCCAGGCGCCGGAAGGCCTCACGCCTGCTCAGCAGCCCCTCGACGTGGTCTGTGGCGATCTCTTCGGCGATATACCGCTGCAGCGGAGTCATGACGGGAAGTGTGCGCCCGATAGGTGAACGCCCGCTGTGGATCGCCTGGAGGGTTACAGAGAACCCAGCTCCAGTCGCGTCCCGCCATACTTCCGGGACGACACCTCCCAGCCCGCCGGCCACACGGCCTCGGGGCCCGAAGCGTCACGCTCCAGCACTACTAGCGCGTCGTCGTTTACCCAATGCTCCGTCAACCGCGACAGCAGAGCCGAAACTTCCTCGGCCGAAACCGAATACGGCGGATCCGCAACGACGAGATCGTAGGCACGGTTGGGCGAGGTCGACAGAAATGTCGATACGGGAGACTGGCGCAGTTCAGTGCCCGGCAGCCCCACGGTCGCGATGTTGGCCGAGATCACCTTGGAAGCGGCGGTATTCGACTCCACAAACGTCACGTGCTCCGCACCGCGCGACAGTGCCTCCAACCCCAACGCACCGGAACCTGCGAACAGATCGAGCACCGCGATCCCGTCGAAGTCCAGACGTGCCTCGAGCATGCTGAACAACGCTTCCCTTACCCGATCCGTGGTGGGACGGGTTCCCTTCGGCGGCACCGCGATCCGACGCCCCCCAGCGGCACCGGCGATGATCCGGGTCAGCTGATCACCACCAGCAGATCGCCACCCTCCACCTGGGCAGTCTCGGACAACGCCACCCGCGCGACGGTTCCCGCCTTGGGCGCGGTGATGGAAGCTTCCATCTTCATGGCCTCGATGGTGCCTATGCTCTCCCCCGCCGAGACTTCCTGACCGGAAACCACATTCAGTGTCACCACACCCGCGAAGGGCGCCGGCACGTGATCCGCGTTCGCCCGGTCGGCCTTCTCTGCGCTGGCCACCGCGCTGTCGATGCTCCTGTCCCGCACCTGCACGGGACGCAGCTGACCATTGAGGATGCACATGACGGTGCGCATACCGCGCTCGTCAGCATCCGAGATCGCCTCAATCCCGATGAGCAGCTCGACGCCCTTCTCCAGCTTGACGCGGTGCTCCTCGCCGTACCGCAGGCCGTAGAAGAACTGGTTCGCCGAAAGCCTCGATGTGTCTCCGTACTGCTCGCGGTGCGCCAGGAATTCCTTCGTGGGACCGGGGAACAGCAGACGGTTCAACGCCGCACGCCGGGTGGCGCTATCGCCATCGAGCTGGGCCTCGTCATCGGCCGTGAGCGCGACCTCTGCGCGAGCCGGACCGCGACCTTCCAACGCGCGAGTCCGGAACGGCTCGGGCCAGCCGCCCGGCGGATCGCCGAGTTCTCCGCGCAGGAATCCGATTACCGACTCCGGAATATCGAAACGCCCCGGGTCCGAAGCGAATTCATCGGCGCCCACGCCGGTACCCACCAACGCCAGCGCCAGGTCGCCCACCACCTTCGAGGACGGAGTCACCTTGACCAGTCGACCGAGCATCCGGTCTGCGGCGGCATACCGTGCCTCGATCTCCTCGAACCGGTCGCCCAGCCCCAGCGCGATGGCCTGCTGGCGCAGGTTCGACAGCTGCCCACCCGGGATCTCGTGCGTGTACACCCGGCCCGTCGGCGACGGCAGCCCGGATTCGAAGGGAGCGTAGACCTTTCGCAGCGCTTCCCAGTATGGCTCCAGATCGCATACCGCGGTCAGCGACACCCCTGAGTCGTACTCGCTATGCGCCGCCGCCGCCACGATCGCCGACAATGAGGGCTGGCTGGTGGTTCCGGCCATTGGTGCCGCCGCACCGTCCACCGCATCGGCCCCTGCCTGCCAGGCCGCCAGGTACGTGGCCAGCTGCCCACCCGCAGTGTCATGCGTATGTACGTGTACCGGGAGGTCGAACCTCGAGCGCAGAGCGGAAACCAACGTCGCCGCCGCGGGCGGGCGCAGCAGCCCCGCCATATCCTTGATCGCCAGCACGTGTGCACCTGCGTCAACGATCTGCTCGGCGAGCTTGAGGTAATAGTCCAGCGTGTAAAGGTTCTCACCGGGATTGGACAGGTCGCCGGTGTAACACATGGCTACCTCGGCCACCGAGGTTCCGTACTCACGCACCGCGTCGATGGCGGGACGCATGGCCTCGATGTTGTTGAGCGCATCAAAGATTCGGTAGATGTCCACGCCGGTGGCGCTCGCCTCGCGGATGAACGCCTTGGTCACCGTCTCCGGATACGGCGTGTACCCCACCGTGTTCCGGCCACGCAGCAGCATCTGAAGGCAGATATTCGGGACGGCCTCACGCAGATCAGCTAGCCGCTCCCACGGATCTTCCTTCAGGAAGCGAAGGCCCACATCGTATGTCGCACCACCCCAGGCCTCGATCGACAGCAGCTCGGGAGTCATCCGCGCCACATACGGCGCGACGGCCAGCAGACCGGTGGTGCGCACGCGCGTGGCCAATAGCGACTGGTGCGCGTCACGGAAGGTGGTGTCGGTCAGACCGACCGCCTTCTGCTCCCGCAGTGCCTTCGCGAAACCTTCTGGCCCCAAGGCCAGCAGTCGCTGGCGCGACCCGTCGGGCGGCGGTACGGAAAGGTCGATAGCAGGCAGCTTGTCGGCCGGGTACACCTTCGAAGGCTTGGCCCCATGCGGCTTGTTGACCGTGACATCGGCCAGGTAGTTCAGGATCTTCGTGCCGCGGTCGGCTGAGGATCGCGCCGTCAGCAGCTGGGGACGCTCCTCGATAAACGAGGTCGTGACATGTCCGGCACGGAAGTCGGGATCATCCAGAACCGCTTGCAGGAACGGGATATTGGTAGCGACACCACGGATGCGGAACTCGGCAACGGCACGGCGGGCACGAGCCACCGCGGTGTCGAAGTCCCGCCCCCGGCAGGTCAGCTTCACCAGCATCGAATCGAAATGTGCGCCTACCTCGGCGCCGAGTGTTGTCCCACCGTCGAGCCGGATGCCCGCGCCCCCTGGGCTGCGGTATGCGGTGATGCGGCCGGTGTCCGGGCGGAAACCGTTGGCCGGGTCCTCGGTGGTGATCCGGCATTGCAGCGCGGCACCCCGCGGCTTGATCGAATCCTGGTCCAGGCCAAGGTCGTCGAGGGTCTCGCCGGAGGCTATGCGCAGCTGGCTGGCCACCAGGTCCACATCGGTGATCTCTTCGGTCACCGTGTGTTCCACCTGAATCCGGGGATTCATCTCGATGAAGACGTGACGGCCGCGCTCATCGAGCAGGAACTCGACGGTGCCGGCACAGCTGTACCCGATGTGACGGGCGAAAGCGACAGCATCCGAACAAATCTGCTGACGCAGCTCGGCGGGCAGGTTGGGCGCGGGGGCCAGCTCGATGACCTTCTGATGGCGCCGTTGGACGCTACAGTCCCGCTCGTAGAGGTGGATGACGTTGCCCGCGGTATCGGCGAGGATCTGCACCTCGATATGCCGGGGGTTGATGACGGCCTGTTCCAGGAAGACCGTCGGGTCTCCGAACGCCGACTCGGCCTCGCGGCTCGCGGCCTCGATCGACTCGCGCAGCTGCCCCCGCTCGGCGACCCGGCGCATACCGCGGCCACCGCCACCGGCGACCGCCTTGACGAATACCGGGAACTCCATCGATTCGGAGGCCGTCAGGAGTTCCTCGACCGAGGCCGAAGGCTGCGAGGACGTCAACACGGGCAGCCCTGCCTCGCGCGCGGCGGCGATGGCACGGGCCTTATTACCCGTCAGCTCCAGCACGTCGGCCGGCGGTCCGACGAATGTGATACCCGCCTTGGCACATGCCGCGGCCAGTTCGGGATTCTCGGACAGGAATCCATAGCCGGGGTAGATCGCGTCAGCACCGGCGTTCTTGGCTGCCGTGACGACCTCCGAGACCGACAAATACGCCCGGACCGGGTGGCCCTTTTCGCCAATTTGGTAGGCCTCATCGGCCTTGAGCCGATGGCCTGAGTTGCGGTCTTCATACGGGTAGACAGCGACGGTCTCGGCACCTAGTTCATAGGCGGCACGAAATGCCCGGATTGCTATCTCACCGCGGTTGGCGACAAGAACCTTCGAGAACATAAACAGAGACGCTACCGTGAGGATTCAGTGGATGCGCGTCCGCTTGGATTCACAAAAACACCGAGGCCACGGTGAGGACGGTGTCTCGAACTCTCACAAAAGTGTGGACCAGTAATCCCAGAATCGTTCGAGGATCATCAGGATGAGCCCGGTGAACCAGAACGCCACCAGTGACCACCGCCACCGATAGAGCACCCTCGCCCAGCGATGGGTTCCCAATGGCCGCAAGGCAATCGAGGTGCTCACTACCAGTAAGGGAATCGTCACCGACCACACCACCATGCAATACGGGCACAACGCGTTGATTCGGTACAGGCTCTGGAAGATCAACCAGTGGACGAAGCCCGCCCCGAGCAGTGTGCCGATCGCCAGACCGCCCCAGTACCAACGCGGCAGCTCCACCTTCGCGACCGCAAGCACGCCCGTGACCAGCACCACAGTGAACGCCGCGATGCCGATAAGTGAATTGGGGAACCCGAAGGCCGATGCCTGCAGCGTCGTCATCACCGAGCCGCAGGAGATGACCGGATTCAGGCTGCACGAGGGAACATAGTTCGGATCGAGCAGGATCTCGATCTTCTCGATGGTCAGGGCAAATGCGGCGGCCAGGCCCGCAACCCCCGCGACAAGTACGTACCAAGCGCTTGCCGGACGGACCGTCACTTCAGTCCCGGAACCGGTCCGGTGATGTCCGTGACGGCCTTGATCAGGTCCTCCGGTGCGGTCGTCTGCCCGAGCTCCCAGTCCTTGCCGTTGATCCGGATGGTGGGTGTGGCCTGGAGGTTGAGCTTCGGGCCAAGCTCCTTGACCATGTTGATGTACTTCTTGTCCTTGACGCACTTGGAGACCGCGTCGGACGCGCCAACACTCTTGGCGAGCTCGATCAGCTTCTTGTCATCCGGCCACGTCGGACCGACCTCGCTCGGCTGATTGTCGTAGAGCGCCTTGTGGAACTTGCGGAACAGGTCTTGGGACTGGTCGGCCACGCAGTACGCGGCCGCCGATGCCCGTGACGAGTAGTCGCGCTTGAACTTCGGTGCGTCCAGGATCGCCACCATGTCGTAGTCGGCCTTCACCGCCCCGGTGTCGATGAGCTTGTTCACCGTGGGCCCGAACTGCTGCTCGAACATGGCGCAGGCCGGGCAAATCGGATCCTCGATCAGGGTCAGGACCACCTTGGGTTCGGTGGTTCCTTCCTTGGTGATGAGCTTGGCCGGGCCGGGGGTGACCACCTCAACCGCCTTGACCTCTCCCGCGGGTGGCGCCGGCGGCCCCGGATCCTTCTTGTTCTTGACGACAATGAAGCCCACCAGTCCCGCGGCGAACAGCACGACAATCGCCGTGAGCGCGATTTGGATCAGCTGGCTTCGGCGCTGCTCCGCCTTCTTGAGGTTGTAGCTGGGGGGTTGCTTCGGTTTGGCCACTCGAACAGCCTACCGGGCAGAATTAGCGAGACAGGTGCGCGCGCAGCGCCGATGTCAGCTCGTCCACGGCGGCCGATGGAGCGCCACCCAACCGGGCCATGTTGTAGAAACCGTGAATCAGCGGGCCCTGTACCCGCAGGTCCACCGGCACTCCGGCGGCCCGCAGCTTCTCCGCATATTCGTTGCCCTCATCGCGCAGCGGATCGAATCCGGCCGTCGTGATGAGCGCAGGCGGCAATCCCGCCAGGTTGTCGGCCAGAATTGGTGACACTCGGGGGTCGGCCTTGTCGACCTCGGACCCGTCCAGGTAGTGACCTTCGAACCAGTCCATGGCCGTCTTGGTGAGGAAGAAGCCCTCGGCGAACAGATCGCGTGATGGCCTGCGCACGGTGAAGTCGACGGCCGGATAGATGAGGAATTGCAGCAGCGGCAGCTGCGCTCCGGTGTCGCGGGCCTGCTGCGAGACCACAGCAGCAAGGTTGCCGCCCGCGCTGTCACCACCGACCGCCACCCGGTGCGACGCGGCTCCCAGCTCATGGGCGTGCTCGACCGCCCACAGATAGGCGGCCAGGCAGTCCTGCGCGGCGGCCGGCGCCTTGTGCTCGGGAGCCAGCCGATAGTCCACCGACAACACCGAGACACCGGCATCGCGGCAGGTCTGCCGACAGGCTTGGTCGTGAGTCTCCAGATCTCCGATCACCCAGCCACCGCCGTGGAAGAAGACCAGTAATGCGCCGGTGTCCTCGACAAGCGGCCGGTAGTGACGGACGGGGATGGGGCCTGCGGGACCGGGAATCGAGAAGTTGCGCACCTGACCGACTGGGGTGCTGAAATGCAGTAATGCCGACTGTTTACGAATGACCGCACGATTCTCTGCGACATCTTGACCTTGGGTGATGTCCCCCTCGCCCATGAGCGCCATCCCGCGTAGGAGGAGTTGGGTTGACGGGTCGAGGATGTTGCCGTCGATGATCACCTGACGCCCCGCCATAGCGCGACGTACCGGAATCGGGATGTGCGGTGTCGCGGCGGTGCTGACACGCAGGGCGACATCTTTGAAGGCACTCACACGGTAACCGTATCTTTCGACACCCGCGTCTAGAAACTAGACCGCCGAAGTCAATGCGGCGCAGCGGTTTCCGCGCCCAGATAGGGTGCCCACATGGATATCGGCATCGCCCTGCCCTTCATGTGTCGCGAATACACCCGCGAGTCGACGATCACCTGGGCTCGTCTCGCCGATGAGGGCCCGTTCTCGACGGTCTCCTCCGGTGAGCGCATCTCGTATCACAACCAGGAGATGTGGGTGACGCTCGCGGCCGCAGCGGCGGTCACCGAACGGGTCCGGATTCTCGCGAATGTTTCTGTGCTACCGGCACATCCGGTGCCGTTGGTCGCCAAGCAGGCGGCGACGCTCGATGTGCTGTCCGAGGGAAGGTTCATCCTCGGGGTCGGTGTCGGCGGCCGCGAACATGACTACCGCTCATTGGACGCATCCTTCGAGCGGCGTCATCAGCGCCTCGACGACCAGGTGGCCGAGCTGCGGCGGCTATGGCGGGGCGAGCCCCCGTTCGAGGGTGCCGACCCGGTGGGGCCAGCGCCCGTACAGGCCGGTGGTCCTCCGATCGTTGCCGCCGCGATCGGTCCCAAATCCCTCGCCCGTGCCGCCCGGTGGGCCGACGGCATCACCGGTTTCAGCGTGTCCGGATCGCCCTCCGAACTCTCCTACTCTGCGCAAGCCGCACGTGCCGCATGGCAGGAGGCCGGGCGCTCCGATCCCCCGCCCCTGTCGAGTGGGTGCTTCTACACGCTGGGAATCCCCGGCGCCGAGGCCGAACTCAAACAGTTCACCAGCGAGTACCTCGCGATCTTCGGATCCCAGATAGCCGAGAACGTCCCGAAGACATTGACGAACTTCGACGCCGGCGCACTCAACCGCACCCTTGACGGCGCGGAAGCGGCGGGACTGGACGAATTCATCCTGGTGCCAGGGGCATCCGATATCGCCGTGATCGAGGCGACGATCGAACTCATCCAGACGCGCTAGCCAACTCCGCGGTAGAGGAGATCTGACGGGCGGCGAAGTCGGCAGCCTGGTTGGTCATTCCGTTGTCTCCGTACGAGCCGTGCGCGGCGTTGTCGCTGCCGTCCGGGGAACAGATCGGATCCTCGGGGACGCACATGTCTACGGTCTTGCCCGTGTACAGGTGCCCAATATTGATCGGAGGGGCCATGTTGTCAACGCGTTGCAAAAACCCGTTGGACGGCTTGCCGAACAATGCCACTGCCGCGACATGGTCGGCCACATCGGGTGGCATTGGCCCGGTGAGCCCCTCCGGTAAGTCGAAGCCTACGGGCACCGTGTCGGCGGTGGTGTACGCGACGACGGCCGCGCCCTGGGAGAAACCACCCAGCACAATCTTCGTATTGGGGCACCGAGCGGAGATGTCCTTGACGCGGTTACTGGCGTCGATCACCCCATCGGCTGCGGTGGCGAAGGCGATAGATGCGGGGTACTCGACGGGGTAGACCTCGACGGTCTTGCCCTTGGTACGCGCACGCAACGCGTTGACGAACGCCTCTCCGGTCCCGCCCACACCTGGTGGCTCAAAAGTCCCACGCGCGAACACGACTTCAACATCGGGGCATGCAGCGGCAACCGCGGAGGGAATGCCGACCGGCGAACTAAACAGCGCGAAAACCATGACTACAGCGAGTAACCAGCCCCACCGAATTCTCTTCATTAACGACCACCACCTGTTTGGGCTCTCCTGCCCCTGTCTACCACAAGTTCAACGGTTGTGGACAGGTGTACGTCGCCCCTTCAGCGGTGAGGCAAAGCTCACCTCAGGACGAAAACCGTTATCTGCAAATCACTTCCACGAGACGTGATCGAGAACGACCATCCTCCGAGAAGATGGGCCTTAGCGTCCGGCCCATGCATCGCCCCTACTGGAATGACGTCAACTAGATAAAGGGTGAATCCGTTTTATGGCCTGTTATCCGATCGGACCGCCGTCGCCGCTCGCCTGCTCCCCGCTGGCTTCTAACACTCGCACCACAAACAGCAACCGGATTCAACAGTGCGGACGTTCGTGGCGCGCAACATCCCGGCAACGACGCGTTATTCCGTAACCGCGCGGGCCGCCGCCAAGATCGGCACAAAGTAGGTGACGGCGAAATTCCTTACCTCGTCGTCAGTCTCGGCGCGAAGAACCCTCGACGGAGCAAGCAGGAGAGTCGCGGTAATCCGCATGATGAGCTCGGCCGCCTGCCTAGCGCCAACTTCGGGATACCCATCCCCCATCAACCGCATGGCAAGAACTGAAAGCCCTGCCTGGTAGTTGCCGTGTTCTGTCTCAAACAGTCTCATCGACATCGACTCGGCCTCATATTCCTTCAGGGCCGCGACCACCGGGTTCACCCGACATTCACGCATTCCAGTAACGAACACCTCGACGACCTGGTCTTCGACCTTGTCGCCTGCATCCAGCAACGGCGCTAGTCCAAGAAAGAACTGGAGTACCTCACGACCGACAACCGCCGACACCATATCGTCCTTGTCGCCGCATCGGCGGTTCAGAGTCTGCCGAGAAACCTTGGCCCGCTTCGCTATATCGGCTACTGCTGCCCGACGGAACCCATGCGCAACGAATTCCGCACGCGCGGCGTCCAGAAGCCGCTCCCGCTCGTCACCCTCCGGGGCGACCTGCCCAGAACTCCACTGCGACCACATCGCGCCTAGATCCACAGTCGCATATGTTACCTCTTGACGTAGAGACACTGTTACATCTACAGTCCAATGTCTCATGGCGGATCAACTCCTCTCGATAACCGTGGATGGTGACGTGTGCATGGGGGCCGGCTACTGCTACGGCTCTTATCCGCAGCTCTTTACGGAAAACCCGGACGGCACAGGCCGCGCGACGGGGACGGCCAGGGCCGAACTTCTTGACAACGCAACTAAAGCCAGTCAGATCTGCCCCTCCGGGGCGATCGAGATCCAGCGCGGAAAGGACTGATGTTGACTACTGCTGCAGCTCAGTGCCCGGCACACCGTCACAACAGCGATGCCGAATCGGCCGACCCTGAAGTTCCAGCGACCACGTCACCTCGGTGGACCACCGGCCGTCGCGCTGTCATCGCATCCCTCAGGGAAGATCCGTTCTGGCCTACCCGTAAGCCGTTGCGCGCATCCGTCAGCTTGCTCACCGGCCGGGGCCGCGAACGACCAATTCCACCGGGCCCCATCGGATTACCCTTCATAGGCTCTGCAATTCCCATGGCGCGCAACCCGTACAAGTTCCTGCAGGACTGCCATCGCCGATACGGGGACATCTATCGGGTGCCCCTGCCGATACATCCTTTAGTCCTGGCCAATCATCCCGATTTGGTGAGCGAGTTCATGGAGAACACCGAACTCAAATACAGCATGTCCGCCCCGGTCCAGGGCAGGCGAATGCAAAAGGCGATCACCAGTGTGGGCTGCCCGGTCCAGGCCCTCGAAGGCCAGGCCCTTCGCGACAGACGCAAAAAGCTCATGCCCATGTTCGGCAAAAGGCACCTCGCGGTGGTATCCGACAAGTTCGTCGAGGTATTTACCGACCGCATCGACCGATGGCTCGCGATCGCCGGCACCGGCCGGGAGGTAAACCTCCAGGCCGAACTGCCGAAGGTTGTGCTACCGGCATTCATGTACGCGATGTTCTCTACGAAACTGTCCGATGACGAAGTCCTACATGCTGATACGGCGACTCGATCTGTGATGCGTGCCATCGCATCGGGGCTCTTTCTCGCGACTCCGCCGAACATCATTCCACTGCCCGGCAAGGAGAATCTGACGGTTTCTGGGGTTCGTCTCATCCGGACCATGCGTCGGATGGTCCGGGACCGACGTGCCAACCCGAGCGACGACGCGGACCTGCTCAACATATTGCTCGCAGCGCGCAGCGACACCAGCAAGCCGCTGACCGAAATCGACGTGTACTCAGAGATCATGTCGGCAATCGGCGGCGGCTACGAAACGATCGTCGCATCGATGTCGTGGACACTGGCACTGCTCCTACAACATCCGGAACATCTGGAGCGTCTCTACGACGAGATCGCCGTTCTTGACGGCAACATGCCCACTCCCGACGATCTACCCAAGTTAGGCTGGGCTCGAGCATGCTTCGACGAGGGACAGCGGCTCCAAGGCGCGCCCATCAATCCGAGATACGCCATGGAAGACACCGAACTCGGCGGCTACCCCATACCCAAATACACGTTGGTCGCAAGCTCGCTGTATGTGGTTCACCGCGACCCGCGGTGGTGGGGCGAGAACGCGGAAGTGTACGACCCGATGCACTTCTTCGATCAGGACCGAGTCAATGCACGTCCACGCCTGGCATTCCAGGCCTTTGGGGCCGGGCCGCACCACTGCATGGGCACCGGTATGGCCTACATGATGGCTCAATATCTCTTGGCCATCATCTTCCAGCGCTATCGCTTGCACCTGCGACCAGGATGGCAACCCCAACAATTCTTCAGCCTATCGACGTTGGTCAGGGGCGGCGTGCCCGCCACCATCACAAAAGTTTGAAACACCTCTCACACAAGCCATCACGAGAAAGGAACCACATGACCAACACCGAGATAAGGAATCAGAATTCGCGCCGGTCGGATTGGGGCATGAAGGCTCCCCCCGGGCGGGTGCACGCAACGGTCGCCGAATCCGAGGCACTTATCGAGCCCTTCTTGCGACGTTGCAAGGAGCAGGAAGACATGTACGTCGATGCCGGCTTCCCGCTGGAAGGGATCGCGGAGTTCTGGCGCAAGTGGTTCGCAGCCTGGAACGACGACTCCCCCGAAGCACTCGAGGACTGCTGGGCAGAAGACCTCGTATGGACCATGTCCAATACCGGCCAACTAGAATTCCACGGGCGTAGCTATACCGGCGACTTTGCGCGACTCGGGTATCTGTTCGCACGAGAACTCGGCTTCTTCCCATGGGACGGAACAGACACCCACCTGCCGTATTACGACTTCTTCAACGGACAGGTAAGGGCAGCTTTCCCATACTCGGGATCGACGCGTTTCTTCTGGAACAGCGCAATCCCATGGCCACGCAGGCCAGTTCGCGGCTGCGGCGTCGACCGGTACATCCTTCGTAAGGAGGATGAGGAATGGCGGATTGCGCGGATCGATACCGACCAGGATTTCTTGGCCGCCCTCATGCAGATGCTGCCATTTGCCGGCGGCACCACACGGTTCGTGGCGTGGCTCACGCGCACCCTCCCGGTCGTGGGACGCAGGTTGGGCCTCTATGACAGAGAATCTCTCTACAGTCAGGAGTACGCCTCAAGCCGACGGGCCAGGGATCTACCGCGCAGAACGAAATGACCAAATTCACGCATTGGTCAACCGCCGAGATCGCACTCCTCGGTGACGGCACGCTGGCCAATAGTGATGTCGCCACCCGCACGGGCAGATCTCTGCGAGCGGTGGTGGCCCAACGTCACCGCCTTGCGCAAAAGCGCGCAATCAGACTCGGGCTGTACCCATTCCACCGCAGAACACCAGAGCCGGAAAGACATCCGTTCTTCGTGCTACAGCACCTACCAGAACCAACCTAAACCCGGCAGGAGTCAATGCGGGCAGGCTTTCTAGCCCGGACCGAGGCGACCGTCCAGGACGAGCCGGACAAGTTCGTTGCGGACCCTTGGCCAGTCGAAGGGCTGCGTTGACAGCGGGACAGGGGCGAAGGTGCGCGAAAAGGCGTGGCCGAGAAGCAGATCGCGCACCATCGATACCCTCATGGCGATGTCAGGGGTGTCGGCAAGTTCGGGACCGATGGCCTGGCGGTACCACTGCAGCAGCGAAACGTCCAAGGCGACCATGGTGGGCTGCAGACGAGCGTGCAGTTCGGGGTCGTCAGCGGCGGCCGCCCACAGCTTCATCCCGACGACGAACGTATCGCTGGTGTAGTCCTGCCAGGCGAGGTCCAAGAGTTCACGCAGCCGGTCCGGCCCCTGGGCGGACATACGTTCGATCCCGGCTCGCGCGGCAGCCAGCCGCTCAGCGCACAAGTACTCCAGAGTCGCCACCACCATGTCGATACGCCGCGGGAACAGATGGCTACGCGCTCCCACCGACACTCCGGCTCGTTGAGCAACACCGCGGACGGTAGTGGCGGCATAACCCACCTCGAGGATCGACTCGATTGTTGCCTCAAGCAGTTTGCGGGTCGTGTCATCCCGCCGCTCGGCCTGGGTTCGGCGCGGCCGAGCCCTAGCTCGACCCTCCTCAACGGCCCGGGGTGCCTCTTCCGTCATCGCCACACCCCTTGTTCAAGTCTCGCCGCCGGATCTGTGCGCTGGCTGCCACTGCGGACAGCATAATCCAAGTATTTACAAACCATCTGATCGGTTTGTACTATATGGACGTTGTTTGACGAAACGTAAACAAACGGACCGCGATGCGGGCAAAGGCCCATTCCCGGAATCGCTGAGGTGAGTTGACGAATTTCTTCGCACAATCATCGAACCCAGAGATACGAACAGAGGCCAGATACCATGGGACACAACATAAATGGTTCCGACGCCGTCATCGCAGACTACGATGGCGGCGTACTCACCATCACCATCAACCGTCCGGAGCGACGGAATGCAGTTGATTACCGCAGCCTCCAAGAACTCATCGGAGTGTGCGCTGGACGCGCACGAGAACCCGATGTCCGGGTGGTGGTGCTCACCGGGACCGAACAAGCGTTCTGCGCGGGTGCCGATCTGCAGTCGATCATGACCGACCCGGAGAAGCCGACAGTCGAACAGGCGATGGACGGCGCAGCCGACCTCGTCCGGGCCGTCCTGGATCTCCCGGTTCCGGTGATCGCCAAAGTTCGCGGGTCCGCAGCAGGTTTCGGGCTATCGCTCGCACTCGCCGCGGACCTTGTCGTGGCTGCTGACAGCGCGAAGTTTGTTTTGTCGTTCGTCAAGCGAGCCGCGATGCCCGACGGTGGGGCCAGTCTCCTTGTACCCGCCGCAATCGGACGGGCACGAGCTGCCGCGATGGCCATGCTGGGTGAACGACTGAGCGCACCTCAAGCGCAAAGCATGGGGCTGATACATCGGGCATGCCCCGACGACGAACTCGATACAACTGTCAACGAACTTGCCCGCAAGTTCGCCCGCGGACCACGGCGAGCACTTCAACTCACCAAACAAGCGGTCAACGCGGCGACGATCGGTCAACTCGATACCGCCCTGCAGCGGGAACGGGAAGGTCAAATGCAGCTATTAATGAGTGCGGACTTCCTTGAGGCCGTCTTCGCATTCGCCCAAGGCACGGAACCGCAATTCAACAATTAATCGTAGGTCAGGCAGTCGTTGGCGGGGCGCTGCCAACCGCCCACAGGAGTCACTGCGGGCAGGCCTGAGCCGCCTCCCGGATAGCCTTCGCGGAACGCTCATCGATCGAAAGATGGTATCCACGCACCACTTCGGCGAACTGCATGGAGTACTGACACCAGATCGCCCGATTGGGCGGCATCCAACTTGATGGCGCCTGATCTCCCTTGTCTTGATTGGCCTGCCCTTGCACCGCGATGAGATTGGCGGGATCATTGGCAAAGCGCCATCGCATCGATGGTTGCCATTCTCGTGCGCCCATATCCCACGCATACGCCAGCGGGACGATGTGATCGATCTGAACGGCTTCACCGCTCTTCGGTCCGCGGGTAAACGCCACCTGCAGTCCGGTGTACGGATCGTGGAGGGTGCCGGCACGAACCGCGTTGGGACATCTTCGGGTGTATACGTAGCTCTTCTCAGTGAGGTCGCGGTTCAGGATGTCGTTGCGGGTATCGCAGCCGTTACGCCCGCCGGGAGCATCGGTGTCATCGGACCATGCGTCGCCGAACTCCGTGCGCTGATAGTCCTTGCTCCGAACACGTTTCGGCACCACGGCTACCCCCGACAGCGGATCATGACCAGGTGCCAGAGTCGGAATATTTGATTGCGCCGCAACGGCATTGGCACGTTGAAGCCGGTACCGATTGGACACCTGGAACGCCACCACCACCGCGATCGCCACGGCAATGGCGACAATGAGAAGGGCGCGATTCCTCACGATTTATCCAGGTACTCGATCTGGTCGGTCGCTAGGAACCGCTGCGCCATCCCCGCCAACGCCGGATGTCTCGCCAGCTCCGGATCCTCCGCGCAGGCCCGCACCGCCATATCCCGGGCCGTCTCGATCATGTCGCGGTGATCCATGAGTGATAGCAGCCGCAGGTTCACTGCCCGTCCCGACTGGTCGCGGCCAAGGACATCGCCCTCGCGTCTCTCTGCCAGGTCCAGGTCGGCCAGGGTGAACCCGTCGAGGGTGTCCTGTACTGCCCGTAATCGCCGACCTGCCGACCCGCCTGGGCTGCAAGGGCTTACCAAAAGGCACAAGCCCTTGTTGCCGCCGCGGCCGACGCGGCCACGCAACTGGTGCAATTGGCTGATGCCGAACCGGTCGGCATCCATCACCAACATCACCGTCGCATTCGGGACATCCACACCGACCTCGATCACGGTGGTACACACCAGAACGTCGATCTCACCCGCGCCGAACGCCGTCATGATGGCGTCCTTCTGCTCCGAGGGCAGACGTCCATGCAGTAGCCCAACGCGCAGCCCGGGCAGCAGCGAGCCGCGAATGGTCTCGTACAACTCCGTAACCGGCACCGGCGGCGGGCGCTTCTCGGATTCGTCATCGGGTCCGGCATCTTTATCGTCAGCATCGATCCGCGAGGCCACCACGTAGGCCTGCCTACCTGCGGCCACCTCCTCGGCGATCCGCTCCCAGCCGCGAGCGAGCCAGCCCGGCTTCTCGCGAGTGAACACCGCGGTGGTGGTGATCGGCTGGCGCCCGCGTGGCAGCTCCCGCAGTGTCGAGGTCTCCAAGTCGCCGAACACCGTGAGCGCCACCGTGCGCGGGATCGGCGTCGCGGTCATCACCAGCAGATGCGGCACAATACCGTCGGGCGCCTTGGCCCGCAGCCGATCTCGCTGCTCGACTCCGAAGCGGTGCTGCTCGTCGACCACCACCAGGCCCAACTTCTGAAAGTCCACCGAATCCTGCAGCAGCGCGTGTGTTCCGATGACGATGCCCGCCAGCCCGGTCGCAACGTCGGACTTGATCTGCTTTTTAGCCGCCGGCGATATCGATCCCGTCAGCAGCGCGATACTCGTCGCGTCGTCGGGCGCGCCCAATTCGCCCGCGGTGGCCAAGGATCCGAGCATCGCGCGTAACGACCGGGCGTGCTGAACCGCAAGCACCTCGGTAGGAGCCAGCAGGGCACATTGATATCCGGCATCGATGGCTTGCATCATCGCCAGCAGCGCGACCACGGTCTTACCGGAGCCCACCTCGCCCTGTAACAACCGATTCATTGGCTTGACTCCGCAGAGGTCGGCACCGATCTCGGTGACCACCTCCTGCTGCCCCACGGTAAGCTCGAAGGGCAACTGGTGCAACAGATCTGCACGTAGCAGCCCTTCGCTGAGCGGCATCGCGGGACCCGCCGACCCGATATCGCTGCCCCGTCGCATGGCCAATGCCAGCTGCAGACCCAGCGCCTCGTCGAAGGCCAGACGACGACGAGCCTGCTTTTGTTCGGCGGCGTCCTCCGACATGTGGATCTTGCGCAGGGCATCGTCGAGGGACATCAGATCGTGCTCGTCCAGAACAGCCTCCGGCAGCGCCTCGGGCACCGGATCCAGCTGGGCCAGCACCTGTTCGACACAACGGTAAATATCCCAGCTTTCCAGATTCTTGGTTGCGGGATAGATCGGAAACACGTTGCGCTGGAACGCCGAAATGGCCGTGGATGCGTCGCGGGCCGCTCCGGCGATGCCACGCAGCGCGGTGCTTCCCCGTGCCGTTGCACTTTCTCCGAGTGCGGTTTCCAGCACCAGATAGTCGGGGTGTGTCAGCTGGGGTTTGCCGCGGAATTCGCCGACCGCACCCGAGAGCATCACCCGGTTACCCACTTGCAGATCGCGTTTCACCTTGTGCGGATGGAAGAACGTAGCCTGCACCGCGTGCGGGGCGCTGCCCAACATGACGGAGAGGAATTGCCCCTTGCGGTTCTTCATGCTCTTCAGCTCAGCCGAGGTGATGAACCCCACCAGAGTCGTGTGCTCACCAGGTTTGGCGCGGTCCCCGTCCTGCTCATCGCGCAGACTGAAGTCGGTGCTGTAGCGGCGCGGGTAATGATGCAGTAGATCTTCGACGGTCAGCAGGCCGAATTCCGAGTCGAGAACATCGGATGCCTTGTGTCCCAGCACGTGATCCAGGCGGTCGGATAATTTCATCTACGCCCTGTTACTCCACACCGATGTGAACGACATCGGTGTGCTGACCGGTGCGATAGGTCATCACCTCGACGCCGCCATGATGAGATCGGATGTGCTCTCCCAGCGCCTCGGCAAGCGAGTCGTTCACCTCATCGGATAGCAGGACCGTTACCAGCTCCCCACCGGAGGACAACATAATGCTCACCAAAGCCTTTGTGGCATTGGCGATATCGTGGTTCAGCACCAGCACCTCATCGCCGATGATGCCCATCGCATCTCCCGGCTCGCAGGTTCCGGACCACGTGAGCGCACGCTCGGTGGCCACCCGCACCAACCCGAATCGGGTGGCGCCTGCCGCACGCGCCATGCTGTAGCTGTCGTCGACGGCCATTCGTTCCGGATCGTGCACCGCCAATGCTGCCAGACCCTGGGCCATGGACGCCGAGGGCAGCGGAATCACCGTGATCCCCCAGCCGCGCGCCGCGGCACAGACCGCCACCAGCTCCTCGGGGGGCATCAATCCATTGGGCAACACCATGATCTGATGAGCGCCGCTGTCGATCACCGCATCCAGCAGACGTTTCGCGCTCGCCGGGGGTTCATCGACCCGCAACACCTGCGCGCCCTCACTGGAGAAGAGACCTGCCGCTCCGTCGCCTTCCGCCAGGGCCAGCACCCGGCGGTGCCGGTGCCGGCCGTCGTGATGTCCGCCGCCGACATCGCCGCGCAGAGATGAGATCTGAATCGACTGCGGAACACCGAATTTCATTCCCGCTTCGAGAGCCGCGCCGGCGTCATTGACGTGGGCGTGCACCGAGTACCCCATCGCGCCGTCGCCCGCGATGGCAATGGAGTCGCCCATCGCATCGAGCTGCGTCCGCAGATCGGCGATCTGCAGCTCGTCACACCCGCACAGCAGATACATCACCTCGAACTCGGGTGGTAGTTCCCGCGGCGGATCCAGATTCAGGCCACGGAGCCCGGCGCCGGGCCCTGCCACCCATACCTGTGAGGACACGCTTTTGGGGGGTGACGGGCTGTACTCGCGACGATTCGGCAATGCCCCGGCCACCACCGACACCAGCGCGTCGAGAATGACAACGAGGCCGCGGCCGCCGGCATCCACCACACCGTTGTCGGCGAGCACGTCGAGCTGTTTGGGCGTCTTCTCCAGGGCAGCCACGGCGGCATCCGCGGAGGTGACGACGAGCTCGGACAGATCGTTGACCTCCACTCGGTCGGCGGCATCTGCGGCCGCCTGCAGCACCGACACGATGGTGCCCTCGACAGGCGTGCTCATCGACGCGATCACGAACTGCGATGCCTGGTGCAATGCGCGGCGGACTACTTCGGCCCCGAGGGCGTCGTGGTCCTCGGCGGCGCCGGCGATCCCCCGCACGATCTGCGACAGGATGACCCCCGAGTTCCCGCGGGCACCGTGGACCGCTCCGCGGGCGAGCGCAGCGGCAACCTGCGCAACCGAAGAATCTTCTTCCAGCGCCTCGGCGGCATTGACCGCCGATCGCATGGTGAACAGCATGTTGGTGCCGGTGTCGGCGTCCGCGACCGGGAACACGTTCAGCCGGTTGATCTCGTCGCTACGTGCGATCAGTCCCTCGACGGAGGCGCGCGCCCATGCGAGCAGCGCAGCACTGTCTAATTCCGAGAGCTGCATGTCGGAAAGCCTATCTATGGGAGCTGACAGGAGGGATTTTGGCGTTCACCGGCCGGTCGGGCTATTCTTGCAGGGTTGTCGGCCACCCTCATCAGGTTGTTGGCCAGAATCGCGAGCTTGAGGAGTTTCACTATGGCTGCCGTCTGCGACGTGTGCGGCAAGGGCCCCGGCTTTGGTAAGTCGGTTTCGCACTCGCACCGGCGTACCAATCGCCGGTGGAACCCGAACATCCAGACGGTGCACGCCGTCGCCTCCCCCGGTGGTAACAAGCAGCGCGTCAACGCCTGCACCTCCTGCATCAAGGCTGGCAAGGTAGTCCGCGGCGCATAAGGCCGTGACCACCGTGTCTTCCGTGTCTTCGCAGTCTTCTGACTACGTCGCCGTTCGTAACGGCGTTCTGCACATCACCATCGCGACTGCGGCGGCCGGTACCTCGCTCGATTTCGCAGGTGTAGACGCCGCCGTTCCGGTGCTGGGTGATCTTCCCGCTGAGGTAGGCGCCATCCTGCTGACCAGCAGCGGGGGCAATTTCTGCGCCGGCGGCAATGTCCGTGATTTCGCCGCCGCCGATGATCGCCAGGCCAAGCTCAATGAGCTCGCCGGTCGTTTGCATGAATTCGTCCGTGCGGTGAACGCCGCCGATCGTCCGGTGGTGGCTTCGGTGCACGGTTGGGCCGCCGGTGGTGGCCTGAGCCTCGTGCTGCTGGCCGATATCGCGATCGGTGGCGAGTCGACCAAGCTGCGTGCCGCCTATCCCGGGATCGGGTATTCCTCCGATGGTGGCATGTCCTGGGCGCTGCCCCGGGTGGTTGGCAAGGCCCGCGCCGCGGATATTCTGCTCACCGATCGCGTCGTGGAAGCCCCCGAGGCGCTATCCATCGGACTGCTGAGTCGCGTGGTGGCCGACGACGAGGTGCAAGCCACCGCTGTGGCCACCGCCGAGAAGTTGGCGGCCGGTCCCCGTGAGGCGCAGAACCGCATTCGCCGCCTGTTACGTCTCAGTGCGAACAACACGCTGGACGCGCAGCTGGACCTCGAGCAGGCCAGCATCGCCGAAGCCTCGGTTAGCCCGACGGGTATCGAGGGTGTCGACGCTTTCGTCGGGAAGCGTAAGCCCGAGTGGCCCTGATCTAGCCCTGCTCGAGGCTCTTCGCGCAGGCGCTCATCCCTGCAGCTTCTTACGGATCCAGTTCACCACCCACGGAATCGCCACCATATCCGCGGTGATGTGCTCCCCGGGTAGTGCCCAGTAGTCGACATCGGCGCCGTTGGCACGCCAGGTATCGCGCAACGCCATGGCACCCTCTTCGGGGATGAACAGGTCACCGACGGCCTTACTCCGTGAGCCGTGATACAGCAGCACCGGCATGGCCGGTGTGAGTTCACCCGGCCGGTTGGCCGTGATGACGTGCCGGCCAAGTTCGGATTCAAAGGGTTTCTCGATAGCGGAGAGCAGATCCAAGTCGAATCGCAGCAGACCCGCCGCGGCCAGTGGGGGCTGCGGCATATCCTTGGCCCGGATCGCGCAGTACAGCGCAAAGTCGCCGAAAATCTGTACCAGTTCCGGGAATTCGCGGGCCTGACCAATGGTCGCGGCGGCGAAAAGTCCTGCTCCCAGACCGCGGTTCATGCTGCCGTACAGCAGCGCGTAATCGGTGGGTGTACCGCCGGCGGCCGCGGCCGCGATGCGCAACTCCGGCGCGTACGTCGGCTGCAGCTGCGCCGCCCACACGGTAGCGATGGCGCCGCCACTGTATCCGTGCATCACGATGGGAGAATCGGCGAGATCCGGACGCGCCGAATGCATTCCGCGTATCGAATCCAGTACCGCATGCCCCGCCATCTTCCCGGCCGCATAGGACATCCGGGGCCCCTCGTGGTCGGGGAACAACACGGCATAGTTCTGCGCGGACAGAAACGGAAACATGGGTGGATTATCGCGGTACCACAAGTGCGCCAAACGATATGACGGCGTGAACTTAAGGCCAAGGGAGTTGATCGCCTGGTTGCGCACCACCACCGGACGAGGACCCGGACCCTGCCATGGACGGAGCGGCTCGATCAACGCGGCGGTCACGGGAACGGCGTTGCCCGCGGTATCGGTGGAGCGCACCATGATCCGCTGCATGGTGGCCTTGCGCAGCGGAAGCCGCGGCGACATCTCATCGGTACGGATCACCTCACCCGGTTGGAGCAGGCTCAGATCACCGGGGTCACTGTAGAAGTCGTCGCCCGCGATAGGGGTCGGAAGGATCGCCCAGTACGGGTCCGCCCGCTGTTCCTCAGTGAGCTGTCGGGCGGCCCAGGCGTTGAGCCGGTCAACCGCGGCCGGGCTGCGCAAGGCCGTTCCACCCGTTGCCAGCGCGGCAGTCATACCGCCCAGCGCGGCCAATGCACCCGTCGACCAACGCATTACGGCAGCCGCCAGTCAATCGGTTGCGCACCCAACCCGGCGAGCAGTTCATTGGCTCGGCTGAAGGGTCTTGAGCCGAAGAATCCGCGGGAGGCGGACAGCGGTGAGGGATGCACCGATTCGATAGTGGGCACATCGGGCCCCAGCATCGGCTTGAGTGTCGACGCGTCACGTCCCCACAGGATTGCGACTAGCGGGGTGTCGCGTGCGACGAGCGCACGGATCGCGCATTCGGTGACGATCTCCCAGCCCTTGCCGCGATGTGATGCCGGGTTACTGGGCCGCACCGTCAACACCCTGTTCAGCAGCATCACGCCCTGTTGCGACCACGGCGTGAGGTCGCCATTGGCGGGTTTGGGCAGCCCCAGGTCCTTCTGATACTCATCGAAGATATTGGCCAGGCTGCGCGGCACCGGCCGCACCTCGCCGGCTACCGAGAAACTCAGCCCCATCGCATGGCCGGGCGTCGGGTACGGATCCTGTCCGACGATGAGCACCTTGACGTCGGCCAATGGATACGTGAAGGCGCGCAGCACATTTGCCCCGGTAGGCAAGTATCCGCGTCCCGAGGAATTCTCCTCACGCAGAAATTCCCCCATGGTGGTCACCTGATCGGCGACGGGTCCCAGCGCATCGGCCCAGCCGGGATCAATCAGATCGGTGAGAGGTCGGGCGGTCACGGAGAGTCAACTTAGCCGAAAAGAGTCCCAACCGGTTGCGCGAGTCCAGCGAGTTCCATCGACCGTCACTCCGGGGTCTCCCGCCAGCACTTCGCCGATGACGGTCCAGCCAGCCGGGATGGTATCCGGGAATGTCGCCACCAGCGGGTGATTCTCCCCGCCGGTGAGCACCCACTCCCACGGATCGGCGCCCAACAGGCCCGCCGCACCGGCCAGCGGCACTAGATAGGGCTCCAGGTTCGATGAGCCCAGATCTATGTGGACGGCACTCGACTGCGCGATATGCCCCAGGTCGGCCAACAGACCATCGGAGACGTCCGTCATGGCGGTGGCCCCGGACAGCGCGGCGACCGGTCCCTGGCCGTATGGCGGACTCGGCACCAGGTGCACGTGACGCAGCTCGGGATATTCGTCAATCCCTTCCTGCCACAACCGGAGCCCCGCCGCCGAGGTGCCCAACGCACCGCACACCGCGAGTACATCTCCCGCTTCCGCTCCGCTGCGAGTCACGGGCGTGCGCCCCTGTAGGTCCCCGAGCACCGTCACCGAGATCACCAGTTGGCGCGCGGCGACCAGATCTCCGCCCGCGATCGATGCTTGGATCCGGCTCGCCTCGGCCCAGAGCCCCTCATTGAGTTGTTCGAGTAGGGCGATATCGGTGTCAGCGGGTGCGCCCACCGCGACGACGAAGGCCGTGACCCGTCCGCCCATCGCCTCGATATCTGCGGCGTTCTGCGCTACCGCTTTTCGACCGATATCCGACGGTGAGGACCAGTCCAGTCGAAAATGCTTGTCCTGAACCAACATATCGGTCGACACCAGCACCCGGCCGTCGTTGGCGGCGACCACCGCGGCATCGTCACCCGGGCCGAGCTGAATGTCGGCGCCAAGCGCACGACCCGCTGTGATCCGGCTGATCATGTCGAACTCGCCGGTATCGCCCAGATTTGGCACTCGGATAGTCTAGGCCCGTGCAACCCGAAGACGGCCCGCCACGCAAACTGCTGATTGGTATTGCGGTTTTCGGGGCGATCGCGGTCCTGGCAGTGCTCATCGGCGTCCTGAAGTACGCGCACTTGCGGGATGACTCAAGACCGATCGTGGTACCGGACATCCCATCACCGCAAGCGAATTCATCGAAATGCATAGATATGAGCAAGGCCTATCCCGTAGGTATGGCGGGCGACTGGAAACGGGTTGAGATCGTCCAACCCGCGCCGCCCTCCGTGGCGGCATGGCGTCGTGGCGAAGACTCGGTGGTCGCACGCTGCGGAGTCGACCGACCGGCCGAGTACGCCGTTGGCACCTCGGTCGAGCAGATCAACGGGGTGCAGTGGTTCCGGGTCACCGATGCCACGATCGGGGTCACCACCTGGTTCGCCGTCGATCGCGGCGTCTACATCGCGTTGACGATGCCGAACGGTGCAGGTTCAGAGCCGCTTACGGAGATGTCGGACACGATCGGAAAGACACTGCTAGCCGTGAATCCCGACCCCGCGCCGCTACCGCGCTGAAGGCTCTTCGCGCACGCGGCTCATCGATTAACGCTCTTCGCGCACGCGGCTCATCGCAGACCGGTGCCCCGCGCTAGCGCGGTACGCACCATCGCGTCCAGCAGCGTCGCGTAGTCCACGCCGCTGGCCGCCCACATCCGGGGATACATCGAAATAGTGGTGAACCCGGGCATGGTGTTGATCTCATTGATCAATGGGCCGTCCTCTGTGAGGAAGAAGTCCACTCGGGCCAGCCCCTGGCAATCGATCGCCCGGAACGCCGCCACCGCCAGCTCGCGGATGTGATCGCTCACCGCATCGTCAACCTTGGCCGGCACGTCCAGTTCGGCGGTGTCGTCCAGGTATTTGGTCTCGAAGTCATAAAAGGAAGCCGCGCCCGTCTCATCCTGATGCACACCATCGACCCGAATCTCGCCGAGCACGCTGGCCCGGACGTCCCCGTCGGGGAACTCCAGCACGCCGCACTCCACCTCACGTCCGACAATGGCCGCCTCGACGATGACCTTGGGGTCGAACTGCCTGGCATGCTCGATGGCCGCCGGCAGCTCCTCCCACGTCATCACCCGGGAGACACCGATCGACGAGCCGCCGCGGGCAGGCTTGACGAAAACCGGAAGCCCGAGGTCCTCGCGCTGATCCAGGGTCAGCGTGGTGTCGCGGGGACGAATCACGGTGTACTTGCCGATCGGAAGGCCCTCGGCGGCGAGGAGTTTCTTCGTGAACTCCTTGTCCATACCGGCCGCGCTCGCGAGTACGCCCGCACCCACATAGGGCACCCCGGCCAGCTCCAGCAGCCCTTGGATGGTGCCGTCCTCGCCGTACGGCCCGTGCAGCACCGGGAAAACCACATCCACCGAGGCCAGTACCTGACCGGCGGCGCTCGCGTCGACGCTCACCAACTGGCCCGCACGACGCGGATCCGTGGTGAGCACTAGTTCGGGACCGGACGCGTCGGTGACCTGGGGAAGAGTGCGGTCACTGATCGACAGCTGCGCTGGATCACCGTTGGTCAGGACCCAGCCGCCTTCGGGGGTAACCCCGACCGCCACCACTTCATATGCTTGCTGGTCGAGGTTGCGCAGAATGCTGCCGGCGGACACGCAGGAAATCGCGTGCTCGCTACTGCGCCCTCCGAAGACGAGCGCGACCTTGATCCGCTGTTGGTCTTCACGCAAGCGGCTCATCCGTGGGGCGTTCACAAACTTAAGACCGTACCGGCTATCGCATACCGGCGAACGCAGCCTCGATATCGGCCAGCAGATCGTCTGTGTCCTCGATACCCAGAGAGATCCGCGCGAACCCCTCCGGAACTGCGTCTCCCCAGCGTGCCCGGCGGTCCACCGAGGTGTGCACGCCGCCAAAACTTGTCGACGCCGCCAGCAGCTCGCTCCCCCTTACCAACGCGTGCACGGCGTCGGCGTCGGCCAGCTCGATCGATACCAGTGAGCCGAATCGGCTCATCTGTGCCGCGGCCACCCGATGGGATGGGTCGCTTGCGAGCCCCGGATACCGCACCGAGGCGACCGCGGGATGCTCGCGCAGCATCGTTGCCAGCGCATGCGCGTTCTGGCATTGACGGTCGAACCGCAATCCGGCGGTGGCAAGGCTGCGCGCACCCAGCCAGGCTTCGAACGGGCCAAGGATCGCTCCGGCGCGGGACCGTTCCTGCGCGACGACCGATACGAGGTCCTCGCGCGTTCCCGCGACGTATCCGGCGATGAGATCGCTGTGGCCCGAGAGCGCCTTGGTCGCGCTGGCCACCACCAGATCGGCGCCCAGCTCCAGGGGAAGCTGCCCCATCGGCGTGGCCGTGGTGTTGTCCACCACCAGGACGCCACCGCGCGCATGCGTCACCCGTGCCAGTACCGCCAGGTCGACGACGTCGAGCCGCGGGTTCGAGGGCGTCTCCGCCATCACCACATCGGCCTGCGCGGCGGCATCCATGATCTCGCCCACAGCAGCTGCGATCACGTTGATTCCCAGCGCCGCAAGGTTTTCCGTGGCGTATCGCGCCGTCTGGTAGTACCCGTCCGCGGGGACCACTAGCGTCTGTCCAGGGCGGACCAGCGCCCGCAGGGTGGAGGCGATGGCCCCCATGCCCGAGCCGAACACCAGGGCGCTGTCGGCACGCTCCAGAGCCGCCAGCCCCGACTCCCATTGTCGCCAACTGGGATTGGATGCCCGCCCGTAGGTGTCGAGGCTGTCATCCTCGGGCACCGGTAGGTGGTATGCGGAGGCGAATACCGGGCCAGCGAGGAAGGGCTGCCCGGCAACGGGTTCGGCAGTGGCGGCTACAACGGCCCGGGTCGAGATCCCTGGCTCTGGCATATCTACTCCGGTTTGGTACTGCGTCCCAGTAATTGGGCGACGGCATCGGTGACGCTCAGTCCGCGATGACAGACGCCATGGACAGCCTCGGTGAGCGGCATCTCGACGTCATAGCTCGACGCCAGCGCCAGGATTGACTCACAAGAGGTGACTCCCTCGGCGACTCTACCGCCGCCGGCATTGCGCGCCTCCTGAAGCGTTTCACCGCTGCCCAGTCGCATGCCGAAGGTCCGGTTCCGGGAGTGCGTCGAGGTGCAGGTGGCCACCAGGTCCCCCACCCCTGCCAGGCCCGCCATGGTGGTGTGACTGGCACCCAGCGCAAGGCCCAGTCGGGTGATCTCGGCCAACCCGCGGGTGATGATGGTGGCTATCGTGTTCTCCCCCAGACCGACTCCGGCAGCCATGCCGCAGCTGAGGGCGATCACGTTCTTGCATGCGCCACCCACCTCGCAGCCGACGACATCGGAGTTGGTGTACGGCCGGAAGTAGCGTGTGGAGAACGCACGCTGCAGCGCGACGGCTCTCGTCGAGTCGGTGCACCCGATGACGGTCGCGGCCGGCTGGCCCGCGGCGATCTCACTGGCCAGGTTCGGGCCGGTGAGCACGGCGACGCGGCTCGAATCGGCGCCGAGCACCTGAGTGACCACCTGACTCATCCGCATGAGCGTGCCCACCTCGATACCTTTGGCCAGGCTCACCACGGAGGACCCGGGTTCGATGAGGTCGGCCCAGGGTGTCAGGTTGGCGCGCAGCGACTGCGAGGGCACCGCCAACAACACCAGGTCGGCACCTATGAGGGCATCGGCAGCCACCCCGGTGGCGACTATCGAGGTGGGCAGATCCACATCACTGAGGTACACCGAGTTCCGGTGTGTCGCATTGATCTCATCAGCCAGTTCGGATCGGCGTGCCCACAAACGGACATCGTGACCGGCGTCGGCAAGTACCTTGCCCAACGCGGTCCCCCAGGAACCAGCACCCATCACCGCCGCCGTGGCCATGGCAGACACCCTAG
The DNA here is from genome assembly GCA_050701835.1 of Mycobacterium sp. Taxonomy (GTDB): domain Bacteria; phylum Actinomycetota; class Actinomycetes; order Mycobacteriales; family Mycobacteriaceae; genus Mycobacterium. The sequence goes on from JBOGDC010000037.1 coordinate 51,584, forward strand.
CGGGAGCTGGCACCATGGACGTGTGGGCACGCACCATGTGGGCAGACAGGCAGACACAGACTTCGGCGTGATCTTCGCGGTCAAGAACTTGTCGACCGCGAAGAGTCGCCTGGCGCCGTCGCTCCCGGCACCCGAGCGGGAACGACTGGTGCTGGGCATGCTGACGCACGCCATCACCGTGGCATTCACCGCTGCCCGAACCGTCGCCGTCATCAGTCCCGACCCTGCTGCCAAGGCGGCGGCGGGAGCGGCGGGGGCACGGTTCATTTTCGACGACACCCCCGAGCGCCACCCTGATCCACTCAACAATGCGCTCCGGAACGCCGCGACGCAGCTTCGCGCATCGTCCCCGAATCTTGTTGTGTTGCAAGCCGACCTTCCCGCAGTGACGGCCGAGGAATTCGCGACAGCGCTGGAAGCGGCACGCGGTCACGCCCGCAGCTTCGTCGCCGACCGACACGGCACCGGCACCGCGGCGCTATTCAGCACCGAAGGAGATCTCAACCCGCTGTTCGGTACCGATTCGGCACGGCGACACCGAGATTCGGGGGCCGTCGAGCTGACCGGGAAGTGGCCCGGATTGCGCTGTGACGTAGATACCCCGGAAGATCTGGCCGCTGCTCGCGAGCTGGGGGCATCCCTGCTCCTCTGACCCTATGATCACAAGGGTGACCACACCGAGCGTTCCCCCGGCGGCAACAACGACCGTATCGGGCGAGGAACTGCCCGAAGACCGATATCTCAACCGGGAACTCTCGTGGCTGGATTTCAATGCACGCGTTCTCGCCCTGGCAGCTGATGAGTCGCTGCCCATCCTGGAACGCGCCAAATTCCTGGCGATCTTCGCTTCAAACCTGGATGAGTTCTACATGGTCCGCGTCGCCGGGCTGAAACGCCGCGACGAGACCGGGCTGTCGGTGCGCTCTGCCGACGGCCTGTCACCGCGTGAGCAGCTGAAGCTGATCGGCGAGCGGACCCAGGAGATCTCGATCCGGCATGCCCGGGTGTTCAGTGAGTCGGTGCGCCCGGCGCTCGCCGAGGACGGCATTTTCGTCGTCACTTGGGCCGACTTATCGGAAAGCGAACGGAGCTACCTCTCCTCGTATTTCACCGACCAGGTTTTCCCGGTGCTGACTCCGCTGGCCGTCGACCCGGGCCACCCGTTCCCCTATATATCGGGTCTGAGCCTGAACCTGGCCGTTACCGTCCAGGTTCCCGAGACGGGTGGTCAGCATTTCGCCCGAATCAAGGTGCCCGACAACGTCGATCGATTCGTCAGACTACGCAGCCCGGACGGTGCCGAGACGAACCACACCGCACGCTTCCTGCCCATGGAGGAGCTCATCTCGGCTCACCTGTCGGCGCTGTTCCCAGGCCTCGAGGTCGTCGAGCATCATGCCTTCCGCATCACCCGGAACGCCGATTTCGAGGTTGAGGAAGATCGGGACGAGGATCTACTGCAGGCGCTCGAACGGGAATTGGCGCGACGGCGATTCGGCTCGCCCGTGCGGCTCGAGGTCGCCGACGATATGACCGAGCACATGCTCGAACTGCTATTGCGTGAGCTGGATGTGCATCCGGGCGACGTGGTGCAGGTTCCCGGACTCCTCGACTTGTCCTGCCTGTGGCAGGTCTACGGCGTGGATCGTCCCGCACTCAAGGACCCGACGTTCGTACCCGCGACCCATCACGCGTTCGGACAGGGCGAGACCCCGAAGAGCATTTTTTCGACGCTCAGGGATGGGGATGTACTCGTTCACCACCCCTACGATTCGTTTTCCACCAGCGTGCAACGGTTTATCGAGCAGGCTGCCGCCGACCCACAGGTGCTTGCCATCAAGCAGACGCTGTACCGCACCTCCGGCGACTCCCCCATCGTCAACTCGCTCATCGACGCCGCCGAGGCGGGTAAGCAGGTGGTGGCACTCGTCGAGATCAAGGCGCGCTTCGACGAACAGGCCAACATCAAGTGGGCCCGCGCACTGGAAGATGCCGGTGTGCACGTCGTCTATGGCTTGATCGGTCTGAAGACGCATTGCAAGACCGCCCTGGTGGTACGACGTGAGGGCTCGGCGATCCGCCGGTACTGCCACATCGGCACGGGTAACTACAACCCGAAGACCGCGCGGCTGTATGAGGATGTCGGCCTGCTGACCAGCGCACCGGAGATCGGGGCCGACCTCACCGACCTGTTCAACTCCCTCACCGGATACTCACGAAAGGTTGCCTACCGCAACCTATTGGTGGCCCCGCACGGCATTCGCGCCGGGATCATCGACCGCATCGACCGTGAGATCGCCGCGCATCGAGCCGGACAGGACGCGCGAATCCGATTGAAAATGAACGCGCTGGTCGACGAGCAGGTGATCGACGCGTTGTACCGGGCCTCGCAGGCGGGCGTTCCCGTCGAGGTGGTGGTGCGCGGGATCTGCGCGCTGCGGCCCGGAGTTTCGGAGTACTCGAGCACCGTGACCGTGCGGTCCATTCTCGGTCGTTTCCTTGAACATTCGCGCATCATTCATTTCAACGCGCTCGACGAATTCTGGATCGGCAGCGCCGACATGATGCATCGCAATCTGGATCGGCGGGTCGAGGTCCTCGCGCGGGTCACCGATCCCAAGCTCACCGCACAACTCGATGACATGTTCACCTCGGCACTGGATCCACGGTCCCGCTGCTGGGAGCTGCAGGCAGACGGTCAGTGGCTGGCCTCGCCCGCAGACGGCGAGGAAGTACGCGACCACCAGGTCGAGATGATGAAACGGCATCGCTCGCATACATAAGCTGGTCACTGGTTGATCCCTGGCTGAACAACCCTCGCCCGAAGGAGCTTTCGTGCCCGATCCGACCACCCGGACCGGTGCAGCGGTCCTTGCCGCCGGAGCCGCGCTCTGGCGATATAAGGGATTCCCTGACCAGGAAGACACTGCAAGTGATATCGAAGTAGCACTGGTTCACCGGCCGCGATATGACGACTGGTCATTACCCAAGGGAAAACTCGATCCGGGTGAGACGGCAGCGATCGCCGCGGTCCGTGAGATCGCCGAGGAGACCGGATTTACCGCGAGGCTGGGCAGACGACTACCGTCGGCGACTTATCCGGTGGCTCAGGGAACCAAACGCGTCAAATACTGGGCGGCAAAAGCTTTGGATGGCGAGTTTGTCCCCAACCATGAAGTCGATGAGATTCAATGGCTTCCTGTGGCTCGCGCGATCAAGACAGTCAGCTATGCCGTTGACCGGAAAGTGCTTCGAAATTTCGCAAAGCACGAAATTGACACCCGGACAGTGATTATTGTGCGTCACGCAAAAGCGGGACGGAAGGAACGCTATTCGGGCGACGATGCTCTCCGACCATTAGACAAAAAAGGCCTCGCCCAAGCCGAGGCGCTCACTGGCTCACTACTTGCATTCGGTGCGAGCGCTATTCACGCCGCCGATCGACTGCGCTGCCGTCAGACCGTGGAACCGCTTGCCGAGGAGCTGAACACGGTGATCTATAGCGAGCCCGCACTCAGTGAAGAAGCCTATTGGGCAGACCGAAAGCGCGCGCATCACAGAATTCTTGAAATCGCCGGGCTAGAAGGGATCCGGGTGGTATGCACACAGGGCCGGGTCATCCCGGACCTCATCGAGTGGTGGGCGCACCGCGACGGTGTCCGCCCTGACAAGTCACGTAACCGCAAGGGCAGCATGTGGGTGCTGTCGCTGCGTGGCCAGAAGCTACTGGCCGCAGATCATCTGGAAAGCCCCTTGCCTGCCGTCACCCCATAGACAAATATCGGGTCCCACCCGAGGGTGGGACCCGATATTTGGTGCTGAAACTACTTGCGGCCCTTTTTGGCCGGAGCCTTCTTGGCCGGAGCCTTCTTAGCAGGTGCAGCCTTCTTAACGACTGCCTTCTTAACCGGAGCAGCCTTCTTAGCAGGTGCAGCCTTCTTGACTACGGCCTTCTTGACCGGAGCCTTCTTAGCAGGAGCAGCCTTCTTAACGACTGCCTTCTTAACCGGAGCAGCCTTCTTAGCAGGTGCAGCCTTCTTGACTGCGGCCTTCTTAGCGGGAGCAGCCTTCTTGGCAGGCGCCGCGGTCGAGCCACGCTTCACAGCGGGGCCACTGGCCGCAAGCTTCTGTGCGCCAGAGACAACCGCCTTGAACTGTGCACCAGGTCGGAACGTCGGGACCGACGTCGGCTTCACCTTGACAGTCTCACCGGTACGCGGATTGCGGGCGACACGAGCGGCGCGGCGGCGCTGCTCGAAAACACCAAATCCGGTGATAGTCACGCTCTCACCCTTGTGCACGGTGCGAACGATGGTGTCGACGACGTGCTCCACCGCAGCGGTGGCTTGCCGGCGATCCGAGCCCAACTTCTGTGTGAGAACGTCGATGAGCTCTGCTTTGTTCATGTAAAACCCTCCGAAGCCAGTGGTCCACTTTGAACCGACTTCGAACACGGTAAACCCAACACCACCTGATTTCCAAGTGCCACGCGTAATTTCGGCAAAATTCTCTAAGCCTTTTGCCAAGCCATATAGCGACCAAAAGCAATGCCCTTGCCCCCCAAGGGCGCCCAATCAGCTACTCAGAAGGTGTCAGCGTCTGCGGTTTGAAGGCCGGTCGCGCAGCTTCAAATTCGGCAATTTCATCGACTTTCCGCAGCGTAAGGCCTATATCGTCCAATCCTTCAAGCAGCCGCCACCGGGTGTAGTCGTCAATCTCAAACGGCACCACCGCCGTTCCGGCGGTCACCGTCCGATCCTCAAGATTCACAGTGAGTTCCAAGCCCGGATTCTGCTCAATAATTTTCCACAGCAGCTCAATGTCGGACTGATCCACCAATCCCGCGAGCAGACCGGCCTTACCGGCGTTGCCCCGGAAGATATCTCCGAAACGGGACGACAGTACTACTCGAAATCCGTAGTCCATCAAGGCCCAAACGGCGTGCTCGCGGGATGATCCGGTGCCGAAATCCGGTCCGGCGACGAGAACACTGCCGCGATTGAACGGTTCCAGATTGAGAATGAACGAGGGATCGGCACGCCAGCTGGCGAAGAGCCCGTCCTCGAAACCCGTTCGGGTGACACGCTTGAGGTACACCGCCGGGATGATCTGGTCGGTGTCGACGTTGGAACGACGCAGCGGCACACCAATTCCGGTGTGAGTGTCGAATGACTCCACTATTTCCTCTTCCTGCTGGCCTAGAGCGCGAATTTTGCCAAATCAGCTGGCGACGAGAGCTTTCCCCGCACCGCGGTGGCCGCGGCGACGGCGGGTGACACCAAGTGGGTGCGGCCGCCCTTGCCCTGACGTCCCTCGAAATTTCGGTTAGAAGTCGAAGCGCACCGCTGCCCCGGGGACAGTTGGTCAGGGTTCATGCCCAGGCACATCGAGCACCCCGCCTGGCGCCACTGCGCCCCGGCAGCGGTGAAAATCTCGCCCAGACCCTCGGATTCGGCCTGTGCCCGCACCCGCATGGATCCGGGGACGACCAGCATGGTGATGCCCTCGGCGACCTTCCTGCCGCGCAGTACCTCGGCCACCGCACGCAGATCCTCGATCCGCCCGTTGGTGCAAGATCCCACGAAGACGGTGTCCACCGGGATTTCACGCATCGGCGTACCCGGCGTGAGATCCATGTAAGTCAACGCCTTCTGCGCTGCCTGCCGCTCCTCCTCGTCGGCCATCAGCTCCGGATCGGGAACCTCGGCACCCAGTGCCACGCCCTGTCCCGGATTGGTGCCCCAGGTGACAAAGGGAGTCAAAGTACTGGCGTCGATGTGCACTTCGGCGTCGAACGAGGCGCCCTCGTCGGTGCGCAGCGAGTCCCATTCGGCCACAGCGGCATCCCACAGCTCTCCCGTGGGTGCGTGTGCGCGGCCCTTGAGATACGCATATGTCGTTTCGTCGGGCGCCACCATGCCCGCCCGAGCGCCCGCCTCAATAGACATATTGCACATAGTCATTCGGGACTCCATCGACATCTCCTCGACGGCCTGCCCACGATATTCAAGGACGTACCCCTGTCCGCCACCGGTGCCGATCTTCGCGATGACCGCCAGAATGACGTCCTTGCTGGTGACGTCCGTCGGCAGCGGGCCGTCGATGTTGATGGCCATGGTCCGAAATGGCCTTAGCGGCAAGGTCTGCGTGGCCATCACATGCTCGACCTCGGAGGTCCCGATTCCCATCGCGAGCGCCCCGAACGCTCCGTGCGTGGAGGTATGACTGTCGCCGCACACGACCGTGGTGCCCGGCTGGGTCAACCCGAGCTGCGGGCCGACCACGTGCACGATGCCCTGTTCCACGTCACCCATCGGGTGCAGGCGGATACCGAACTCCTTGCAGTTGCGTCGCAGAGTTTCCACCTGAGTGCGGGACACCGGATCGGCGATGGGTTTATCGATGTCGACCGTCGGCACGTTGTGGTCCTCGGTCGCGATCGTCAGATCTGGCCGACGCACCGGACGCCCGGCAAGCCGCAGACCGTCGAACGCCTGCGGACTGGTCACCTCATGGACCAAATGCAGATCGATGTAAATGAGATCGGGCTCGCGGGCCGCACCTTCACCGGTTCCCTGTACCACTACGTGGGAGTCCCAGACCTTCTCTGCCAAGGTCCTGGGCTGTTGGACCGTAGTCATGATTAGCTCCGTACTGATTGCGTCTCAATATTTGGAACGTTAGTATCGTTCTGTGAGACAGCATAGCGGTATCGGCGTCCTCGACAAAGCAGTGCAGGTCCTGACTTCCATAGGCGACTCCCCCTGTGGGCTCGCGGAATTGTGCGAGCGCACGGGCCTGCCGCGCGCCACCGCCCACCGGCTGGCAGCAGGGCTGGAGGTCCACCGATTGCTCACCCGAGACAGTGACGGTCAGTGGCAGCTCGGCCCCGGCCTGACCGAACTCGCCGCGCACGTCAGCGATCCGCTGCTGAGCGCCGGCAGCCAGGTACTACCGAAGCTCCGGGAGATCACCGGCGAGAGCGTGCAGCTCTACCGCCGCGAAGGCACCGTGCGTGTCTGCGTCGTGGCACTGGAACCACCCGCCGGCCTTCGGGATACCGTGCCGGTCGGTTCGCGCCTGCCGATGTCAGCCGGGTCCGGCGCCAAAGTTCTCCTTGCACACAGCGATCCGGCCACCCAGGCGGCCGTGCTGCCGGGCGCGACATTCACCGAACGCGCACTGGCCGATGTGCGCAAGCGCGGGTGGGCGCAGAGCGCAGCCGAACGCGAGGCGGGGGTCGCCAGTGTGTCGGCGCCCGTTCGCGATCGCCACGGCAATGTCGTTGCGGCAATATCGGTTTCCGGTCCCATCGACAGGATGGGACGGCGACCGGGGGCACGCTGGGCAGCCGATCTCCTTGCCGCCTCCGAGGCGATAACGCTCCGGCTTTAGGCAGCTTTTGGGCGGCCTTTATGCTCCGACTATGGGAAGCAATCAACGCTCACAGATCGTCATGTCCGACGACGAGATCACCGAGTTCATCAACAACTCACGCAACACGACCATGGCCACCGTCGGCGCCGACGGGCAGCCGCACCTCGTGGCCATGTGGTACGCGGTGATCGACGGTGAACTGTGGTTCGAGACCAAGGCCAAGTCGCAGAAGGTGGTCAACCTCAAGCGCAATCCCACCATTACGTGCCTCATCGAGGACGGGCTGACCTATGACACCCTGCGCGGCGTGTCGATCGAGGGCCAAGCCGAAATCATCGAGGACGCCGACAAACTGTTCCAGGTAGGCATCAGCGTCTTCGAGCGCTACACCGCTCCCTACACCGAGGAAATGAAGCCGTTCGTCGAGACGATGCTCAACAAGCGCATCGCGGTCCGGGTGCGCACCGCTCGGATCCGGTCCTGGGATCACCGCAAGCTCGGCATGCCCGCGATGCCGGTGGGCGGCTCGACAGCCCCCACACAGTAGGTGTGACGGTGGGCCAGCTCGCACGCGATGTGCTCGACTCCTTCCGCGAGGGTCTGCGGCATAAGAAGATCAAACGACCGCTGAGCGAGGCGCTGGTCCACCACCTCGATACCGGCGAGGCGCCCGGACAACATGCCGAACGCATCAATGAGCTCTGCGCGGAAGTCCTCGATATCGAGGTGGATCTGGTCAAGGTGGGTACCGAAAAGGCCCGAAAATTCGCGGTCTGGTCCCTGCGGAACCATCACCCGGAATTGACCGAGGAGGCGCTGCGCGCGCTGGGAAGACACGGCGCCGAGAATTGGCGCTAGAGAACTGGTACCCCCGATGGGATTCGAACCCACGCTACCGCCGTGAGAGGGCGGCGTCCTAGGCCGCTAGACGACGGGGGCTAGAACATTCCGTGCGACGCACGAGGCGCGCAGACTTGACAGTCTAGCCCACCGGCGCACATCCACCAAATCACTTGTCACGCAAGTGATTTGCGCTGGGGTACCAGGACTCGAACCTAGAATGAGGGAATCAGAATCCCTAGTGTTGCCAATTACACCATACCCCATTGGCTTCAAAGAACCGCAGGTCAACGCACTGACTGCGGACTTCAAGGCCGACGAGCAGACTACCAAACCAAGAGCGATTAACCCGAATCGGCTTGGCCAGGCACCTCATTTTCCCAGGTCCGGGCATTTCGAAGACGCTCGAGGGTTCGATCGCGGCCCAGCAGTTCCATCGATTCGAAAAGCGGTGGGCTGATCGAGGCGCCGGTAGCGGCAACCCGCAGCGGACCGAACGCCTTCCGGGGTTTGAGTTCCAGGCCCTCGATGAGCGCGCCCTTGAGCGCCTCCTCGATTGCCGGGGTGGTCCACGTATCGATCGACTCCAGTGCCCCGATCGCGGCATCCAGCACCGGCAGCGACGCATCACCCAGTTCCTTACGCGCCGATGCCGGGTCGATGGCATAGGCATCGTCGTTGAGGAACTTCAGCAGTCCCCAGGCGTCTCCCAGCACCACGACCCGCGTCTGCACCAGATCTGCCGCCGCGGCGAAGGCGCTGTCATCGAGTCCGAGCTCGTGTCCGTGCGCCGCGAAGAAGGTCCGCAGCCGCGCCACGAATTCCTCTGGAGAAAGCAATCGGATGTGTTCGGCATTGATGGCGTCGGCCTTCTTCTGATCGAACCGCGCCGGATTCGAGTTGACGTCGGTGACATCGAACGCGGCGACCATCTCCTGCAGGCTGAAGATGTCGTGGTCATCGGCGATCGACCACCCCAGCAGCGCAAGGTAATTCAGCAGCCCCTCGGGAATGAATCCACGGTCGCGATGCAGGAAAAGATTGGACTGCGGATCACGCTTGGAAAGCTTCTTGGTGCCCTCCCCGAGCACGGAGGGCAGGTGTGCGAATGTGGGTATCGAGTCGGCCACCCTGATCCGGATCATGGCCTCGTACAGGGCGATCTGCCGCGGTGTCGACGGCAGCAGGTCCTCACCACGCAGCACGTGCGTGATCTTCATCAGGGCGTCGTCCACCGGGTTCACCAACGTGTACAACGGATCTCCGTTGGCGCGGGTCAGCGCGAAGTCGGGCACCACGCCGGCCGCGAACGTGGTCTCCCCGCGCACCTGGTCGTTCCAGGTGATGTCGTGATCGGGCATGCGCAGACGGATGACCGGATTGCGTCCGTCCGCCCGGAAGTTGGCACGCTGCTCGTCGGTGAGATCGCGGTCGAAATTGTCGTACCCCAGTTTGGGGTTGCGCCCCGCGGCGAGGTGACGGGCCTCCACCTCCTCGGGTGTCGAGAACGCCTCATAGGCTTCCCCGGCGTCGACCAACTTGCGCACCACGTCGAGGTGCATCTCCTTGCGCTGCGACTGCCGGTACGGCGCGTACGGCCCGCCGACCTCGGGACCTTCATCCCAATCCATCCCCAGCCACCGCAGCGCGTCGAGAAGCGCCAGATAGCTCTCCTCGCTATCCCGCCCCGCATCGGTGTCCTCGATGCGGAATACGAAGTCACCTCCGCAGTGTCGCGCGTACGCCCAGTTGAACAGCGCGGTACGAACCAGTCCGACATGCGGGGTACCCGTCGGTGAGGGGCAGAAACGGACCCGAACTCTATCGCCACTCATTCTTACTTCGCCTTCCGCACAACAGGATTAGAGAGGGTGCCGATTCCTTCGATGGTGACGCTCACCATGTCGCCGTGGGCAATGGGTCCCACACCCTCAGGGGTTCCGGTGAGAATCACGTCACCGGGCAGCAGGGTCATCACGGCGGAGACCCACTCCACGATCGCCCCGACATCGTGGAGCATCAACGAGGTGCGGCTGCTCTGCTTAACCTCCCCGTTGACCTCGGTGCGGATCGCCAGGTCGGAGGGATCCAGGTCGGTGACGATCCACGGCCCCAGCGGGCAGAAGGTGTCGTGGCCCTTGGCTCGGGTCCACTGACCGTCGGCGCGCTGATGATCGCGTGCGGAAACGTCGTTGCCGATCGTGTAGCCCAGGATGTTCTCGGCTGCCCGGGAAGCGGGCACGTCCTTGCAGGGCCGTCCGATCACGATGGCGAGCTCACCCTCGTGGTGCACCTCGGATGCGTTGGACGGCAACTGGATCGGCAGACCGGGCCCAATAATCGAGGTGTTGGGCTTGATGAAGATCACCGGCGAGTCCGGTGGAGCGCTACCCATCTCGGCGGCATGGGCGGCGTAGTTCTTACCCATGCACACCACCTTGCTTGCCAGGATCGGTGCCAGCAGCCTGACATCGGCGAGTGGCCACTGCCGCCCGGTGAAAGTGGGATTACCGAAGGGATGTTCGGCGATTTCGCGTGCGGTCGCCGTTTCTGGGCTTTTTTCCGGGTCACCCTCGATACTGACAAAGGCGACACCGTCGGGGCTGGCAATACGTCCTAGGCGCATTTACATGAGCCTAGTTTCCTGCTCTTCCTCCTTGATGTTCGCCCGGGTGACCAGCGCCACGAGGAAGTCCTCCAGCCGGTCGCGGGTGATATCGAGCTCGCCACGAAACCACGTGGTGACCAAATCCAGTCCGCCCGAGACCAGTGTGAACGTCGCCAGATCGAGGTCGGGATCCAGCGCGTCGTCGGCGGGAAGCAACACGCGGCCCTGGTCGGCCATCACCTGCGCCAGCGTCTTGACCAGATCCCTGCGGCGCGCGGCCAGCCCCTCGGTGGCCTGCGATTGAACCAACAGCCTGCCCCGTCGCGTGTCGGCGGTAAGAAACCGCAGTCCACTGCCGATTGCCGCACGCGCGCGCACCACCGGGTCCGTGGAGTCCGAGCTCGCGGCGATGGCTTCAAAGATGGCGGCCGATCCCGCGAGCATCTGCTCATCCAGCATCGCGAGGACCAGCTCATCGGTGCTGCGGAAGCTCTCGTAGAAGTACCGGTCGTTGAGGCGCGCCTCAGCGCACACACCACGCACCGTGAGGCCTTTCACGCCGGCTCCAGCGACCAGGTCTAGCGCGGCATCCAGGAGCGCCTCACGTCTGCGAGCGCGTCGCTCACCCGAGGTGGCGCCGCCGTACGTCCGGGATGCCATCTGCCGATTCTCGCACTTTGGTGCTTGACCTCACGGCATTTTCTGGTGATGATTCTCACCAGATGGTGAATCATGTCACCAGATGGTCGATTCAACGAGGAAAGGGCCCTATCGATGGCGTCGAACTGGCAGAAGCTCCCCAACCCACCGCAGCTTCGCGAGTTCCCGTTCAACGTGTTCGCACGCTTCCTCCCCGGACGCGACATCCGCGCGACCGCCGAACAGCGCGAATCCTTCCGCCGTTTCGCACATGCCGGCGACCCGCTCGCTGATGCCGTCGTGGCGATGTTCACCCGGTTCCCCGCCGGGCAGGGGCGCCGCATGTTCGAAACAGCCATCGAGGAAGGCATCGGCGCCGTCGAAAACCCGCCCGAGGAACTCATCGCATTCTTCGAGCAGATCGACACCCGCCCCTACTGGCTCGACGACAACAAACTCGAACTGGCCGCGCGGGTCAGCATGCGCACCGGCGTGGTGGGACTCGGTCTGGCGCTGCCCGGCCTGGCCCTCACCGGCGGCTATCTGTCCTCCCGCGCCGACAAACCCCTTGTCGGCACGGGCAATCTACAAGCCATGGCGCCGCGCAGGCTCAATGAGACCGCGCAGTGGCTGATCGACGTCACCTCCCCCGATGGACTCGACCGATTCTCGGCCGGGTTCAAGGGAATTCCACGCGTACGGCTCATGCATGCGCTGGTGCGCGCCGCAATGAACCGGCGTGACGACTGGGATTACAACGAGTGGGATGCACCCGTCAATCAGATTCAGCTCGCCGGAACACTCATGCTGTTCTCGCTGGCGAACCTCGCCGGGTGCCAGGCCATGGGCATGAGCTTCTCCGATACCGAACGTGAGGCGGTGTTCCATTTCTGGCGATATGTGGGGCTGCTCATGGGAATTCACCCCGAACTCGTGCCGACCAATGAGGAAGACACCTGGCGGCTGTTCTGGCTGGAGGCCGATACCGAGTTCCTCCCGGATGACGACTCGTACGCGCTCACCCAAGCGTTGCACGCCGCAGTGCCCGGCGAACCAGTGTTCATGCGTCTTTCGCGCACGTACCTGTCTTCCTACAGCCGGCTCATCCTCGGAAAGACCAACGCCGATCGCCTGGGCCTCCCCGATAGCAAGCCGATGCAGGCGGCCGTTGTCGGCACCTCGGTGGTGAACTGGTTCTTCGAGCGCCGCAATGTCCTGCCCGGTATGACGCGCATCAGCGAGGAGATCGGACAGTTCGCGCGACGCCAAATCGTCTCGCAAGGCATGTCGCAGTCCGGCGGTGACCGGACCTACCGGCGACACGATAATTTCGCGAAGGTCAGTTAGAGGCCGAGCCGTCGCGCCAGATCCGGTGCGGTAATGCCGAATGTCTCGACGATCGACAGTCGTTCGTGCGAATCACGGTGAAATATCGCGTAATCGGTGTAGAGGCGGGTCACGCAGCGCGGCGCGGTGAGTGGGTAAGTGCATTCAGGTACGAGCTTGGGGTCGCCATCCTTGTCGAACAGCGTCATCATGACGAACACCGACCGGGCGCCGACGGCAAGGTCCATCGCCCCGCCCACCGCCGGGATTGCCTTCCCATCACCGGTGCTCCAGTTGGCCAGGTCGCCATGAAAGGAAACCTGGTACGCGCCCATCACGCACACGTCGAGGTGACCGCCGCGCATCATCGCGAAGGAATCAGCGTGGTGGAAGTAGGCCGCACCGGCAAGCTCGGTCACGGGGATCTTCCCCGCATTCGTCAGATCCGGATCGATCTCCTCACCCCGCGCCTCCGGCCCCATGCCGAGCATTCCGTTCTCGGTATGCAAGAGGACCCCGGCAGCGGGGTCGAGGTACTCGGCCACCATGGTCGGCTGTCCAATGCCGAGATTGACTACGGCACCCGCGGGGACATCACACGCCACCGCTGCGGCCAATTGTTCGCGCGTCAGCGGGCCCGTCATACCAGCAGCCGATCAACGTAGATACTCGGTGTAACAACCACTTCCGGGTCGATCGCACCGGTGTCGACCACTTCCGAAACCTCGGCGATCGTGATTCGGGCGGCAGTCGCCATCACCGGCCCGAAGTTGCGTGCGGTCTTCCGGTACACCAGGTTCCCCAACCGGTCGGCGCGGTGCGCACGGATCAGTGCGTAGTCACCGTGAATCGGGAACTCCAGAACATGCGCGCGACCACCGATCATCCGGGTTTCCTTCCCCTCTGCCAGTGACGTCCCTGCTCCAGTCGGGGTGAAGAACGCTCCGATACCCGCTCCGGCCGCCCGCATCCGCTCGGCGAGGTTGCCCTGCGGCACGAGTTCGAGTTCCACCCTTCCTGAGCGATAGAGCTCGTCGAAAATCCACGAGTCATGTTGCCGGGGAAAGGAACACAACACCTTGCGGACGCGCCCCGCGGCCAGCAGTGCGGCCAGTCCGGTATCGCCGTTTCCCGCGTTGTTGCTCACCACCGTGAGCCCCGTCGCGCCCTGGGCGATGAGCGCATCGACCAGCCGCACCGGCATACCGGCCATGCCGAACCCGCCCACCAAAATTGTGGATTCATCCTCGATTCCGGCGACGGCGTCCTCGGGCCGATCGGTGATGTACAGGCTCATCCTTCCAGGACTTCCTGCGCGATACGGAACGCCCTGTTCGCACGCGGGACCCCGCAATAGATTGCGGTCTGCAGCAGCACCTCGACAATCTCCTGTCGCGACAGGCCATTTCGTAGGGCGGCACGAAGATGCATGGCCAACTCGCCGTCATGCCCACCCGCCACCAGCGCCGTCAGCGTCACGATGGAGCGGCTGCGCCTGTCCAAGCCCGGTCGGTTCCACACCGAGCCCCACGCGTATTCCGTGATGAACCGTTGGTAGTCCCGGGTGAGGTCGGTGATACCCGCGGTGGCCTGATCGACGTGCTCGTCGCCTAGCACCTCACGCCGCACCACCATTCCCGATTCGTAACGTTCGGATTCCTCGCTGGTCATCGACTTTCCCCATTCACCATGTCCGTCAACGTATGCGCGATCGCGCGAGGGTCTTCTACCGGCGGTAGATGACCACAGTTCGACATCTCCAGATAGGACCCACACTGGACCTCCGTGGCGATGAGGCGCAGCGATGCCGGCGGGGTGGCCACATCATGGCCTCCGGCCACCGCCACCAACGGTGTGGAGATCCTTGGGAGCCGTGATCTCACATCGAATTCCGCGAGTGAGTTGCATACCTGCGCGTAAGACTCGGGGTCTGTGCCGGCCAGGTCATCGGCGCATCGTCGGGCTGCTTCACAGTTCCTGCCGGTGAATCCCGGTGCAAACCAGCGCTCTTCAGATTGCTTCGCCACGGCGACTGTCCCCTGGTCTCGCACCAGCTGTGCCCGCTGCCGCCAGCCGGCCCTATCGCCGATCTGCGCACCCGTGCATATCAGTGCCGCCCCGTGCACCCTGCCGGGATGGTCGAGCAGCAGCTGTAAGCCGACAGCCCCCGCCACGGACACTCCCGAGTAGTACAGCGGAGCCGCCCCGACAGAGACGTTCACTGCGCGGAGTACCCCGACTGTGAGCTCTTCCATGGAGAATGTGGCCGTCGTCCGCTCGCTTGCTCCGTGGCCCGGAAGATCCCATCCCACAACGTGATAGGTCTCCTCGAGCCCGGGCACCACATCACGCCACAGCTGCGTGACGGATGTCCCGAGGGACGGTCCGATCAGCAATACAGGCAGGCCCTTCCTGCCGCCCAGATGCGTCACGGTGACGGCGGGGATGGTCATAGATCTGCGATCGTCCGGCGGGCACGCAGCACTGTCCCGTCCACCAGCCGGGAGCACTCACCGAAATAGGTTGCGCTGGCAGGCTTCCCCGAAAGATCGGCGATAGCACGTTGTTCGGCTAGGACATCGAAGCGCGCGAGGTTGGCGGCCATGCGCTCATCGTGTACTTGCAGGCCGCTCAACAGTTCGGCGCACTGGTCACCCGCAATCACCGCCTGGCGGGTGAGCGTCCGTAGCGTTTCCCACTCCGCGTGCCAGGCACCATCGGGGCGCTCGTCATTGGCAAACGCTGCCGCGATGTGCAAGGTGGCAGAAAGTTGCGGCGCAGAGATCGCCGCGCGCCTGATCAGTATGGATAGCACGGGGTTCCGCTTCTGCGGCATCGTCGAGGATCCACCGCGACCGGGCAGACCGGGCTCACTGAGTTCGCCAATCTCCGGGCGCACCATGGTCACCACATCGGAGGCGATCCGCCCCCAGACATCCACGCATCCGACGAGGGCATCCCCCGCATTCGTGATCGGAGCCCGGGCGGTATGCCACGGACGCCACGAGTCCAGATCCAATTCGGCGGCGGTGGCCTCGACCAGATCCTCGGGACTCATGGCCCGTGACGCGGCGGTATCGCTGAGCGCGATCAGCTCACCGATCGCACTGCGTGTTCCGCCCGCCCCTCCGATCTGAATCGGTGTCGTGACCACCAAGACTCGCTCGTAGGCGTCAACCACACCATCGAGCCATACCGCCGCCTTGACACCGAAGGTGGTGGGTACCGCGGGCTGCGTCAAAGTCCGTGCCAGCATGGGTGTTTCGCGGTATTTCTCGGCAAGGACGACGAGAGCCGAGGCTTGTCGCGCCAGCTGCGATTTGATGACCTCGGTCGCAGCCCGGAAGGCCAGCATCAACGCGGTGTCGAGGACGTCCTGACTGGTAAGACCGCGATGAATCCACCTGCCGTGCTCCCCACCTACGCGCTCCCGGAGCAGTGCCACCAGCTCCGGGACCGGATTCCCGGTTTCTTCCGCGCCCCGTGCCAGCGCAACACGGTCCTCGGCGGCGACCCACCGATGCATGCCGATTCCGGCACACGGCGCGGGGGCAATGCCGGCACGAGCAAGTACTGCCAGCCACACGGTTTCGACCCGAATCATATTGTCGAACACTGTTTCGTCCGACATGAGGTCGCCCGCGCGCTGATCACCTGGCCACAGGAGATTCGTCATTCGGAGACCTCGCAATATTCAAGAAACACGGTTTCGCCCGGCCCTTGGATATGTATGTCGAAGCGGTATCCATTCAGCTCCGGAGCGCATATCAACGTGTTCCTCCGTGCGGGTTCAAGGACATCCAGACGCGGATCGCCCAGGGGGGAATCACTCGGAAGATATGCACGCGTGAACAGCCGGTTCAACAGGCCCCGCGCGAGGACCACCAGGGCGAAGAAGGGGGGCGTACCTGCGACCGAACCCGGCGCGAGCGTGGTGAACTCGTAGTGCCCGTCATCGTCGGTGGCACAGCGTCCCCAGCCGCTAAACGCATCGGCAGCGCGCCCAAATGAGCCCGTCTGCCGCGAAACGACTCCTGCGGAATCGGGCTGCCACACTTCGACAAGTCCGTCCGGTATACCGCGACCCTCGCCGTCGTACACAAACCCGTGCAACACAACGACACCGGGGCTGCCGGGGGGAATCAAGCGACAGTCGCCGGGAAATGTCAAGGCGGGGGCGAAGAACGGGCCAACCGTCTGCCCGGTCGTCCTCGCGGGCTCACTCATGGCCGTCGGCCTCGATCCAGGTGCGTTGCGTCCCCGATAGCACGATGTTCCACCGATATCCGGTGGCGTGCTCGGGCTCGGACACGCCGTGGTCATAGTGCGCGATAAGTCCCCGTCGCGCGGCCGGATCCACGATCGACTGGAATATCGGGTCCAGGTCGAACAGGGGGTCTCCGGGAAAATACATCTGCGTCACGAGGCGTTGCGTGAATGCCGTTCCGAACAACGAAAAGTGGATATGCGCGGGACGCCATGCATTCAGATGATTTCGCCACGGGTACGGCCCCGGCTTGATCGTGATGAACCGATACGTACCATCGGCCGCGGTCAGACACCGCCCCGTTCCCGTGAAGTTGGGGTCCAACGGCGCCGGATGCTGATCCCCTGCATGAACATACCGCCCGCTGGCATTCGCCTGCCACACCTCGATCAGTTGTCCCGCAACCGGGCTGCCGCGGCCGTCGACCACCCGTCCGGTCACGACAATGCGCTCCCCGAGCGGCTCGCCGGGCGCCCCCGCGGTCAAATCAGCGTCGACCGGACCGACATCGCGCTCGCCGAAACAGGGCGCGGCGAGTTCCAGCGCCTCAGGATCTACCAATACGGGCGCCGACAGTGGATGCCTCAGCACACTGCTGCGGTACGGCGGGTAGTCCAGGAGAGGCTGTCGCATTTCCGCCGCCCCGCCGGCGCTGGCGATACGAGCCATCTGCTCATCAATCTCACGCTGGGTGGGCTCCGTACGTGCCTCCATGAGAAGGACGGTAGCGGCTTTCTCTGCTGAACGGAAGATTCAACCGGTTGTGCAGAGATATCGGCCAGGCGGTCCTGGTTGACCTGCCCGGTAGCCGTGGTGCATTCTGATATAGCAGAAATAGTTTCTGCTATTCAGAATCTCTTTGGGGAGGGCCGGATGTCCGACACGGTGTTCGACAGCGTTCGCCGTGGTCTGATCCCCGCCCACATCTACAACGACCGCGAGATTTTCGAGCTCGAGAAACAACGAGTGTTCGGCAGGACGTGGATGTTCGTCGGGCACGAGTCCGAGGTGCCGCATAACGGCGACTATGTAGTGCGGCGAGTACTCGACGACTCCTTCATCGTGACCAGAGGATCCGACGGTGAGGTGCGCGCGCTCTTCAACATGTGTCTGCACCGGGGCATGCAGGTGTGCCGCGCAGAGATGGGAAACGCGTCGAACTTCAGGTGCCCGTACCACGGCTGGACCTATCGCAATGACGGTCGCATCATCGGACTGCCCTTCCACAACGACGCCTACGGCGGCGAGGACGGGTTCCGCAGGCAAGGTCAGACATTGGTCCCCGCACCGAATCTCGCGATGTACAACGGGCTCATCTTCATCAGTCTGGATCCGCAGGCACCCCCCCTAGAGGAGTTTCTCGGGGACTTCCGGTTCTATCTGGACTTCTACACGCGCCATAGCCGCGAAGGACTCGAGGTACACGGACCACAGCGCTGGCGGGTCAAGGCGAACTGGAAGATCGGAGCCGAGAACTTCGCCGGCGATATGTACCACACACCCCAAACCCATTCCTCCGTCGTCGAAATCGGGTTGTTCCGCGAACCGAAGGCCGAGAAACGTAAGGACGGAGCCACGTACTGGGCCGGCCCGGGCGGCGGCACCACCTACAAGTTGCCGCCCGGCGATTTCGACGAACGCATGCGGTATGTCGGATACACCGAGGACATGATCGACCGGATCAAAGAGGTGTGGACCCCGCTACAGCAACAGGTGGTCGCCGAAGACGGTTTCATGTTCTCGGCCGCGACCTGCTTTCCGAATCTGAGCTTCGTGCACAACTGGCCCAAGGTAGAGGATGGCGAGGACGTCCTGCCCTTCATCTCCATCAGGATGTGGCAGCCGGTGAGCGAGAACGAAACCGAGGTCTATTCCTGGTTCGCCGTCGATTCCGCGGCTCCCGACGAGTACAAGCAGAAGTCATACAAGGCCTACCTTATGTGCTTCGGTTCGACCGGGATGTTCGAGCAGGACGATGTCGAGAATTGGGTGTCGCTCACCAACACCGCGGCCGGATCGATGGCGCGACGTCTCCTGCTGAACAGCCGAATGGGCCTGCTCGAAGACGACAGCGCTGTCGTCGAGCCGTTGCCGGCCAATCTTTTTCACGGCCCGGGACGTGCGCAAGTCGGATACAACGAACACAATCAACGGCAGCTACTCAATCTATGGGCCGATTACCTGCAGACACCATGCCAGCAGGAGCGTCCGGCATGAGAACCGTCGGTAAGTACCACCGTGCGGCCGGGGAAGGCAGCTATTCCGAGCAATCGGCGCTCGGCGCACATGCCCCGCGCCACACGCGGGCCGGAAAACCCCTCCCCTTCAACGATATCCGACATCTGCAGGCCCATCAGTTCCTGGTCGACGAGGCATACCTGTTCGATGGCCAGGAGTACGAACAATGGCTTGCCACCCTGACCGAGGACATCCACTACGTGATGCCGGTACGCGTGACAACGGCGCTTGGCGCGGGGTTCGACACCTCACCCGGTATGGCGCACTTCGATGAGAACAAGTACTCGCTTGATCGTCGGGTCGCCCGGTTCCTGACCGAACACGCCTGGACCGAGGACCCGCCGTCGCGGCTTCGGCATTTCGTCACCAATATCCGGACATTCGCTACCCAGCACGATGCTCACCTTGTCGTCGAGTCCGCCGTCCTGCTGTTTCGCAGTCGCGGTGATGTGAATGAGCATGCGCTGCTGTCCTGCGGACGCGAGGACCTGCTACGTCGCACCGGTGAGGAGTGGCAACTCGCCCGTCGGATCATCTCCGTCGATGAATCGGTGATCAGGATGCAAAACCTGGCGGTGTTCCTATGAACCATGCCGACCAGCTCGCCTCGCTGCTCGAGGGAGCCAGCGGTGAAACGCTGGTCATCGCCAACGAATTCACCGAGGTGCAGGTGCGCAAGGTCCAGACGCGCAACGGAACTCGGCTGCTGATCCTCTCTCCCAAAACCGGTCAGTGGATCAGTCTCGACGCCCTAGAGGTGGAGGCGATCACCTGGCAGAACACCCGGACGTTGGCCGCGATGGTGGGTAACGTCAACGCGCCCTTGCTCACCGACGAGGAGAATCTACCGTGACGTGGCTCGCCGGTAAACGCGCGCTCATCGTCGGCGCCGGATCGGGCATCGGCCGTGCCGTCGTCGACGCATTCCTGTCCGAAGGCGCGGCGGTGGCGATACTGGAGCGAGACGAATCGAAATGTCGTGCGCTACGGGAGGAATTGCCTCACCTTCCAGTGATCGAGGGAGATGCGGTCACCCAGGAGGCCAACGATCTGGCGGTGACTCAAACTGTTGCGGCATACGGCGGGCTGGACACCCTGGTGAATTGTGTGGGGATCTTCGACTTCTACCGCGGTATCGCCGATCTCGACGCCGCAGATCTGCGGCAGGCCTTCGACGAGATGTTCCGGACCAACGTGTTGAGCCACCTGCAGTCGGTGAAGTCCGCGTTGCCCGCACTACGTGCGGCTCGGGGCGCATCCGTCGTATTGACCGAATCGACGTCCGCGTATTACCCCGGACGCGGGGGTGCCCTGTATGTGGCATCCAAGTTCGCCGTTCGGGGACTGGTGACATCTCTGGCCCATGAGCTGGCGCCCCAAGTTCGGGTCAACGGTGTGGCGCCCGGCGGAACCCTGCATACGGACCTGCGCGGGCTGGAAAGCCTTGGCCAGAAAGAAGACCGACTCGACGACACTCCGGACCGAGCCTGCAGCCTGGCCGCAAGGACCCCCCTGCAGGTTGCACTGACCGGGACCGATCACGCGTGGAGCTATGTGTTCCTGGCCAGCGATCGAGCCCGCGGGATCACCGGAACGAGCACCCACTCCGACGGTGGATTCGGCATTGCGGCAAGGGGGCTGTCGTCGTGACGTCCTACGCCGCCGAACGCGCGTTGGTCGCCGAGGGCTGCCGGGTGGCGGCGCACCGCGGTTTGGTGGATGGGATCCTTGGGCATATCAGCCTGCGAATCGACGAGGATCGCCTGCTTGTCCGCTGCCGCAGCGAGGCGGACAACGGTGTCGCCTTCAGCAGGGCCTCGGATATTCGACTCGTGTACTTCGACGGAAGCTCAGCGGCCGCAGGTGAACTCGACGGATACCGGGTACCCAACGAACTTCCCATCCACACCCAAACACTGCTGGCCGATCCGGATCGCCGTGCGGTGGCGCACCTGCACCCGCCGGCCACCGTGGCTGCTGATCTGGCCGGTATACCGATCCTTCCGATCTACGGGGCATATGACATTCCGGGCGCATGGCTGGCCAGGGGCGTTGTGCCGGTATATGAGCGAGCCGTTCTCATCCGAAATACCCTGTTGGCACAGGAATTGGTTGCCGCGATGGGGCAGCGCCCCGTTGTCATCTGCCGCGGTCATGGCATCGTCAGCGCCGCATCCACCGTGGCAGAGTCGGTGTTACAGGCTCTCAGTCTGGAGCGGCTGTCGGAGATGTCGTTACGCGTGATCTCAGCCGGTGGGCCCCTTCACACCATCGCCGACAAGGACTGGGCCGATCTGCCCGACCTCGGGCAAGCCTTCACGGCCGAGGCGGCATGGCGCCATGAGGTCGCGAGCCTCCGCTCCCTCTGAGGCCTTTCAGCCCAGCTGGTCGCCGATCTGGCGGGCCGCCTCACGTAAAGCATCGGTGAACTCTGCGTATTGGGAAGCACTGACCCGGTGTACGGGAGCGGCGGCATTAAGCGCAAGACGCAGCCCCGGCGCCCTGGTAGGAACCGTAACCGCCAGGGAGGCAACACCTTCTTCACTCTCCTCACGGTTCACCGCGTAGCCCTGCTTACGTATCCTGCGCAGTTCCAGTTCGAGTTCACTGCGGCTGCCGATCGAGTGCGGTGTCACACGGTCGAGGTCCTCGTTCGGATACAGCTGAACGAGTTCGGCTTCGGTCAACTCGGCCAACATGACCTTGCCGGTCGAGGTGCAGTGCGCAGGCATGATCCGGCCGAGCCGCGAGGCCACCCGCACGGCCGTCGGCCCCTCCACCGCGGCAACGAATCGCACCGTGGACCCGTCCAGTAAGCCTAGGTGCACCGACTCACGCAGACGCTCGCTCAAGGTGCGCATGATGGGAGTCGCCGCGCCGGGGATATCGATGCGGCCAAAGATCGCGAATGCGACGCCGGTCAGGGCCGGACCCGGCAGATACGCCTTCGATACGGGATCCTGCCGCGCGAATCCGCGGTACTGCAACATCGCGAGCAGTCGGTGCGCCGTCGAGGTCGCCACGCCGAGGAACCTCGCCGCCTCACTCAACCGAATCTCCGGTTGTTCGCCCAGGAGAAGCAGCAGCCGCAGCGCCTTGTCGACGGACTCGATCGGATACTGCGGAGTCGACGACTCGTCCCCTTTCTGCATGACAGAGAACCTACCTCATAGTGGAGAACGGGCAACACGTCCTGGTACTTCCCATATATTGAGACATCAGTTCAACATATTGGGATGGATATGGAACCATGGGGACATGGCTTCAGTCGACGAGGTTGGTACGGCACGTCGTTGGGCGATGCTGGCCATAGCCCTGGGATCCACTGCCGGCGCCAATGTCTTCATCAACGGTGCCGCCTTCCTCATACCGACCCTGCATACCGAGCGTGGACTCAACCTCGCCAACGCGGGGCTGCTCTCCGCGATGCCCAGTTTCGGCATGGTGCTGACGCTCATCGCATGGGGCGCCCTCATCGACAGATTCGGCGAGCGGATCGCGTTGGTGAGCGGTCTCGCGTTGACGGCATTGGCCGCCCTTGCGGCCGCCGAGTCACCCTCACTGGTTTTGACGGGCGTGTTCCTGCTGCTGGGCGGGGCGTCTGCCGCGGCCTGCAATTCGGCAAGCGGTCGGGTGGTGGTCGGCTGGTTCCCCCCTCATCAACGCGGAACGGTGATGGGGATCCGCCAGATGGCACAGCCACTCGGTGTGGCGGTGGGCGCGCTTGTCATCCCGCGGATCGCCGAAGGCCAGGGTGTGGCAACGGCTTTGATTTTTCCGGCGATCGTGTGCGCGGTGTCATCGGTCGTGTGCCTGGTGGGAATCATCGATCCACCACGGCCGCCCCGTTCGGAGGCACCCGAGGAACATCTGGCCAATCCATACCGGCGGTCACGAGTGCTGTGGCTCATCCACGGGGTGTCGGTGCTGCTGGTGGTTCCACAGGTAGTCGTATGGACATTCACCCTGGTGTGGCTGGTGACCGACAGGGGCTGGAGCATCGGGGCCGCAAGCATCATGGTCACGGTCGCCCAGTTGGCCGGCGCGCTGGGCCGGGTCGCGGCCGGAATGTGGTCCGACCGCTGGGGGTCACGCATGCGGCCGATACGGGTGATCGCTCTTGCGGCGTCGGCGACCATGGCGCTGCTGGCCCTCACCAACCAGCTGGACTGGTCGATCAGCGTGCTGGTGATGGTCGCGGCATCGGTGATCACGGTGTCCGACAACGGGTTGGCGTTCACCTCAATCGCCGAGATCGCCGGACCGTTCTGGAGCGGACGTGCGCTCGGTGCGCAGAACACCAGTCAACTGCTCACAGCCGCGGTCGCGCCGCCCCTATTCGGAGCACTCGCTACGGTGGCGGGGTTCTCGGCGGTGTTCGCCGTGTGCGCGGTGTTTCCCTTGCTGGCAGTCGGATTGGTCCCGGTCAAGCTGGAGCTGAGTCTTCGAGATTCTCCGCACAACGGATAAGCAGGTCGGCGAGCTGTTCGCGCTCCGGCTTCGAAATCCCATCCTCCATAACCGATTCCACCGATTCAATCGCCGTCGCACATGCGCGCAGTTGCCTGACCCCGGCCGTTGTGAGACGAAGCGCCTTGGTGCGCCCCCGCGGAGGCGCACCAGTGGGCTCGACCAACTCACCATCCCGCAGGGCGGATAACACGTCTTGTAGCGACTGACGTGTCACGAAACATAACCGGGCCAGTTCGGAGGCGGACGCCTCCGGATGATCAGCCAACGCCCGCAACACCGCGTACTGGGCCATTGACACGCCCGTAGACCGCAACGCTGTATCGCATCGTCGCCGTAGCGCCAGTTGCACACGCTTGACCAAATAGCCCGGAGCCCGCTCCACACCGAAAGTCATGACAGGAACCTTACATGTGTGTTAGTGTTGAATGTAAGGAACCTGACATAGGAGGATCGGATGACCACTATCGCGCAGAACAGCACACATGCCACGTTGATCAACGTGTTCACGGTGGCCCCCGACAACATCGACGCGCTAGTGGAACTACTCATCAGAGCCACCGACGAAGTCATCCAATATGTCCCAGGGTTCGTCGCTGCGAATATCCACCGATCCCTAGACGGACAGCAGGTGGTCAACTATGCCCAATGGGAGAGTGCCGACGCATACGCGGCGATGCTGAACGACCCCAAGGCGAGGGAGCACATGAGCGCCTGCGTTGAACTGGCGATCAGCTTCGACCCTCGTCTGTACACCGTCGAATCGGTGCACGCGAAGGACTAGCTGGCGGGCGTTGAGGAGGAGAAGCCGATGCGTCAACACACGATTCGCAGACAGGTGCGTGGAGGCTGGTCGCTTATCACCAGCCGCATGTTCTGGGAGGGCTTCGCGCCAGCCGCCCTTCCCGAGCGATTAGATGAGCCAAACGATAGCTTGCACACGGTATTTCGCGTCGACAAGGATTGGTCTCACGCCCGGGCCGAAGTGACGCAGAACGGACAGATGGCGATCGTGCGGGTGACCGGCGACGGCGACCTCGACGCCGCAGCAGCCCAAGTGGGCCGCTTCTTGTCTCTAGATGTCGATGCAACAGATTGGCCCCAAGTCGGCCAGCGAGACGCCGTGATCGCCGATGCTCAGCGGCGACTGCCCGGCCTGCGCCCCTGCGGATTCCATTCTCCCTATGAGGCCGCCGCATGGGCCGTGCTCTCTCAGCGCATCGGGATCGCGCAAGCCGCCAAACTGCGCGCCAAACTGGTGCGGGACCACGGAGACGACGGCGCCTTCCCCGCGCCAAACCGACTACGACGCCTCGATCTCGATCTGCCGGGACGAAAGGCCGAATATCTGCATGCCGTCGCCGAAGCCGCACTCGACAGGCAGCTCGACGGGGCGAAGCTGCAGATCGCAGATCCCGCACATGCGGTCCGTCAGCTCCAAACCATCCTGGGCATCGGCCCATTCGCGGCCGAACTCATTGTGCTGCGCGGGGCGAATGCTCCGGACGCAATCCCCCATCACGATCGCCGCCTGGACGCCGAGATCGCCGAACAGTACGGCGACAGCCGCGCACTCGAGGACGTCGCCGAGTTGTGGCGTCCGTTGAGAACCTGGGCCGCAATCCACCTGAGGGCACTACGCGAGCTACGCACGCACGAGATTGCCGGATCGCCGAGCCACTGACAGTGTCCTACAGAAAGCTGGCGATCCGATCTCCGGTCGCCGAGGTGGAAAGCTTCTCGTCACCGCGGGTGGCCAGGTGCTGTTCGACGGCCTTCTCGACACGGGCCGCGGCCTCTGTCTCGCCCAGGTGGTTCAGCAGCAGCGAGACCGACACCACGGCGGCCGTTGGATCGGCGATCCCCTCGCCCGCGATATCCGGCGCGCTCCCGTGCACGGGCTCGAACATCGACGGGTTCTTACCCGAACCATCGATGTTTCCGCTTGCGGCCAAACCGATTCCACCGGTAACGGCGGCCGTCAGGTCGGTGATGATGTCACCGAACAGGTTGTCGGTGACGATGACGTCGAACAGGCCCGGGTCGGTCACCATGTGGATGGTAGCGGCGTCGATGTGCTGGTAGGACACCTGCACATCCGGGTGTTCGACGGCCACCTCGTTCACGGTCCGGGTCCACAACGAACCGGCGTACTTGAGCACGTTGTTCTTGTGCACCAACGTCAGATTCTTGCTGCGGGCCTCGGCACGCTGGAATGCGTTGCGCACCACGCGCTCGACGCCGAAGCGGGTGTTGAGGCTGACTTCGGTGGCCACCTCATGCGGGGTCTCGACGCGGATGGCTCCACCGTTCCCGGTGTACGGGCCCTCGGTGCCCTCACGCACCACCACGAGGTCGATGGCGGGGTTCCCGGCCAGCGGGCCCACTACGCCGGGGTACAGCTTGGCGGGGCGCAGATTGATGTGATGGTCCAGTGCGAAGCGGGTGTTGAGCAGCAGACCGCGCTCCAGCACGCCGCTGGGGACAGCCGGATCGCCAATGGCGCCAAGGAGAATGGCGTCATGCTGACGCAGCTCGTCAAGCACCGAATCCGGCATCAGCTCGCCGGTGGCCAGGTACCGGCGGGCACCCAGGTCATATTCCGTCTTCTGGACGCCAGGCAGCACGGCGTCGAGAATCTTGACGGCCTCGCCGATGACCTCGGGCCCGATGCCGTCACCCGCGATCACTGCCAGCTTCGTCATGAAAGATCCACCAGTTCAAGGGTTGTCGCACCGACGGCGGCGCGGATTTCGTCAAGCACGGCATCCGGCGCGCTGCGGTCGAGACGCAGGATGATGGTGGCCGCCTCACCGGAGGCGTCCTGGCTCAGCTGCGCGGCCTGGATGTTGACGCCTGCGGCACCCAATACGGTGCCGATCTTGCCCAGCGCACCGGCCTCGTCGGCGTAGTTGATGACGAGGTTCAGGCCCTCGGCGCGCAGATCGAAGTTGCGCCCATTGATCTGGACGATCTTCTGCACCAGTTGTGGACCGGACAGGGTGCCCGCGACGTTGATCACCGAACCGTCGGCGTACACAGCGCGCACGTCGACAACACTGCGGTGGTTGGGGCTCTCGGTGGCCGTGGTGATCTCGGCGCTCACGCCGCGCTCATCAGCGATCGAGGGCGCGTTGACGAAGGTCACCTGATCCTCGATGACCGAGGAGAACAGTCCGCGCAGTGCGGAAAGCTTCAGCACCGCAACATCGTCGGAGGCCAGCTCGCCACGCACATCGACGGACAGCGAGGTCGGCAACTGATCGGACACGGCGCCGATGAGCACGCCGAGCTTGCGCACGACCTCTAGCCACGGCGCGACCTCTTCGCTAACGACTCCCCCACCGACGTTGACGGCGTCGGGCACGAATTCGCCTGCCAGCGCTAGCTTCACGCTCGCGGCCACATCGGTGCCGGCGCGATCCTGCGCCTCGCTGGTTGATGCACCCAGGTGCGGGGTCACCACAACCTCGGCGAGGTCGAAGAGCGGGCTGTCGGTGCAAGGCTCGGTGGCGAACACGTCGAGCCCGGCGCCACGGACATGACCGCTACGGATCGCATCGGCCAGGGCTGCCTCGTCGATCAGGCCGCCACGCGCGGCATTGACAATGATGACACCCGGCTTGGTCTTGGCGAGCGCGTCCTTGCCGATGAGCCCCGCGGTCTCCGGCGTCTTGGGCAGGTGCACCGAGATGAAATCTGCGCGACCTAAAAGTTCGTCGAGGGTCAGTAGCTCGATGCCGAGCTGCGCGGCGCGGGCCGCTGACACGTAGGGGTCGTAGGCGACGATGTGGGTGCCGAACGCAGCGAGTCGCTGGGCGACGAGCTGGCCGATGCGGCCCAG
This sequence comes from Mycobacterium sp., assembly GCA_050701835.1. Lineage (GTDB taxonomy): Bacteria > Actinomycetota > Actinomycetes > Mycobacteriales > Mycobacteriaceae > Mycobacterium. Next base: position 79,193 of record JBOGDC010000037.1, read on the forward strand.
GCCCACCACGCCGACCGTCTTACCGAATATCTCGGTGCCGTTAAACGACGACCGCTTCCAGGTCTTCTCCTTGAGCGAGGCGTCTGCGGGCGGGATCTGCCGTGCCGCGGACAGCAGCAGCGCGACGGCGTGCTCGGCGGCGCTGTGGATGTTGGAGGTGGGCGCGTTGACTACCAGGACACCGCGTGCGGTGGCGGCCTTGACGTCGACATTGTCGAGTCCGACTCCGGCGCGCGCGACGATCTTGAGCTTGGTTCCTGCGGCCAGCACCTCGGCGTCCACCGTGGTCGCGGAGCGCACCAACAGTGCGTCGGCGTCGGGTACGGCGGCCAGCAGCGCGGGGCGATCGGGACCGTCGACCCAGCGCACCTCAACACCATCTCCAAGTGCTTCGACGGTCGACTGGGCAAGTTTGTCGGCAATCAACACGACTGGACGTTCGCTCACGTCGTCATAGCTTAGTGTGCCCTCCGATGCGGCGGACATCACAGTGGTAGGAGGGGTGCTGGCCCGCACATCGGGTAGCGCACTACGCGCGACCGATGGCACCCCACTGAACCACGCTCGAGTACATGAATGAACTAGATGTGCTGCCGACAAGTGGCAAATATGCGGTTCGAAGCGGTGACACGCTGTGGAATTTGTCCGAGCGGTTCTATGGCGACGGACGTCGATACCGCGTGATCGCGGTGATCAACGGTTTGTCCGATCCCGACCTCATCGAGGTCGGGAAGGAACTTGGGATCCCCAACGTCACCTTCCGATACCAGGTCAAGGCCGGTGACACCAAGGGGAAGATCGCCGAGCACTTTTACGGCAGCTTCTCCATGAGCGGAGTGTTCGAGAGCCCCAGCGGCGTATCGCAACGCGACCTCATCGTCGGCGAATGGCTGCTGATCCCCGATCTCGCGAACGTGGGACATCACACCGTGGCTTCGGGCGAGACGCTCCAGGTGCTCGCGGATCGGTGGTACGGCGATTGGTCGTTGTGGATAGTGATCGCGATCGCGAACCAGCTGAGCGGAGACAACCCGGAACCCGGTTCGGTGCTGATCCAGCCTCGCCTCAACCGACGCCACACCGTTGTCGTCGGCGACACGCTGTGGAAGCTGGCGAGTCAGAACTACGGCGACTACGGCGACGTCCGGACACAGACTGCGGTCGAGATGGTGGCGGCGGCCAACCTGATCGAGGACCCCAATGACATATCCGTGGGCCAGGTCATCTATTTCCCGTCGATCGACTTGGGTAGCTGACTTAGACGTCGGCGAGGCACAGATCTAGGTGTGGTGGGGGTATCCATTCGGTGGTGCCGTCTTTGTGTTTTCGCGTGACCCAGCCCTGACCGAGCAGCCGGTGGTGGGGCCCACAGGCGAAGGTGAGATTGTCGATGTCGGTGAGGCCGCCGTCGGCCCATTCGTCGATGTGATGGACCTCGCACAGGTAGCCGGGCACGTGGCAACCAGGGTGGGTGCAACCGCGATCCTTGGCGTGCAACACAATCCGCTGATCTGCCGACGCGATTCGCTTGGTGCGGCCCAGGTAGAGCGGTCGGCCGTCGTCATCGACGATGCTCAGGTAGTGGTGAGCGTGTGCGGCCATGCGGATGAGGTCACGCATGGGCAGCCTCGTACCGCCGCCGGTGGTGGCGATCCCGGCAGCGTCTTCCAACTCACCGAGTGTGGTGGTGACAACGACAGTCACGGGCAAGCCGTGGTGCGAACCCAACTCGCTGCAGGCCAATGTCGAGCGCAGGCACGCGCGCAGGGCGTCGTGGTTGCGTTGCGCCGATGTGCGGCCGTCTTTTTCGGCGCCTTCGGGTGACGGTTCGCCGTCAACCACTGGGCTCTGGTCATTCGGGTTGCACATGCCGGGGGCGGCCAGCTTCGAGAACACCGCATCTACGTAGGCGCGGGTTTCCGGGTCCAACAGTCCTGAGATCGGGGACATGCCGTCGAAGCCTTGCTGCCCGACGGTGACCCCGCGACGTCGCGCGCGATCCACATCGGAGAACTCTCCGTCGGGGTTCAACAGCGCCATCATGCGATCGGCACCGACGCGGAGTTGTTCGGGCCGAAATCGCACCGCCATCGAAGCCAGCTGTTGTTCGGCGGCACCGCGAGTCGGCGCATCCACCACGACAGGCAGCCGGTCAAAGAATTGCCGAATGATCCGCACGTGCTCCTCGCCGACCTCGCCCCGCTCAAGGGCGGCAGCCGCATTCGGCAACACCGGCGCTAACGCTTCACTCGTCAGGGCCCGTCGGGGCGCCAACTGTTCGGCATCGCCGATGCGGCGCCGGGCCGCACCCTTGCTGATATGCAGCCGCAGTGAAATCACATCCGCATATGAAGTGCCACCCAACTCCGCCGGAGAGGCCTCCGCAGTCACTTTGGGGATCAAAACCAGCCCCCGAGCAGACAACCGGCGCTGCACTACTTCTAGGCGCGCCAGAACTGTCAATGCTTCTGCGGTGGTCAGCTGATCGATCGACTCAGCGCAGAAGGCATCAACCGCCGCCTCCAACGCTTCAATCGAACACATGTGTGAATCGTATAGACACCCACCGACAATTATCCGCCGATTGTTACCCATGAAGTTATTGGGGCAGAAGTGATTTCACACCTCAGCGAGGTCGACCCCACGTGTTTCACGGACAGCCAATAGCGCCACGAACGTCAGCACACCGGCGACGGACAGGTACACCCCTACCCACCCCACGCCGAAATCGTGCACAAGCCACGTCGCGATGAATGGCGCGACAGCGGCGCCGATGATGGAGGCGAAGTTGTAGGCGATCCCCGATCCCGTGTAGCGCACGTTCGTCGGAAACAACTCAGGCAGCAGGGCGCTCATCGGCCCAAAGGACAAGCCCATCAATGCCATTCCGAGGCTCAGGAACACCAGCATCGTGGGCTTGTCCACCGTGGCCGGATTCAGGAACCACCCGAACGAGAGCCCGAAGGTGATGATTCCGGCAGTGAACGTCAGCAGCACCGGCCTGCGGCCGTACCGGTCCGCGAGCCGTCCGGATATCGGCACACATGCGGCGAAGAGCAGCACCGAAATCAGCTGGATCTGCAGGAAGTCGACGTAACTGATCGTGAGTTTGACCCCGGATTTGTCGACTACCTTGCCTGTTCCGTACGACGCGACCCAGGTGGTCACCACGTAGAAGATCGTGTACGTGGCCAGCATGACGAAGGTGCCGATCACCAGCTGGCGCCAGGAGTTCGTGATCACCTCGGCCAGCGGCGCGCGCACCTTCTTGCCCTCAGCGACAGCCCGGGTGAAGACGGGCGTCTCGGTGAGCTTGAGACGTACGTACAGGCCGACGACCACGATGACGGCACTGGCCAGGAACGGAACCCGCCAACCCCAGGACAAGAACGCGGGATTGGTCGCGGCGGTCTTGGCATCAAAGTCCAGCAGGAGCATCAACAGCAGGAAGGTTCCGTTGGCGAAGAAGAAGCCGATCGGCGCCCCGAGCTGCGGCCACATCGCCGCCCAGCCGCGTTTACCCTCTTCGGCGGTTTCGGTCGCCAGCAGGGCCGCCCCCGACCACTCCCCGCCCAGCCCCAACCCCTGACAGAACCGCATGACAGCGAGCAGCGCGGGAGCCCAGTAGCCCACGGTGCCGAAGGTGGGCAGCAGTCCGATGGCGAAGGTCGCGATCCCCATCGTCATCAGCGACCCCACGAGGGTGGCCTTGCGGCCGATCCGATCGCCGAAATGACCGAACAGCATGGATCCGACCGGGCGCGCGACGAACGCCAACCCGAACGTCGCAAACGAGGACAGCAGTGCCGCAGTGTCATTGCCCTTGGGGAAGAACAACGTTGGGAATACCAGCACCGCCGCGGTGGCATAGATGTAGAAGTCGAAGAACTCGATGCTCGTGCCCACCATGGAGGCGATGACGATCCGGCTCCTCGGGACACTGGCTGCCGACTGGGTCACCGGCGGAGACTAACGCAGTGATCCGCTCCTTGCGGACAGCATCGCGATTTCGTCCACGCGACTACAACAACCCGAGCAACTGCAGGTCGGTGACATACTTGACGATGACAGGCACCGAGACGTGCGGAATATCTTGGCACGGGCCGATTTTCGCCCGTTGTACGGCAGCTTGGAAACGGTCCGCCGGAGCGGAGGACCCGCGTGCCGGCTCCGGGGCCTGCAGATGCTCTTGTTGCTGCTTCACCACCATCAGCATCTGCAGCACGGAGCTCTGACGCTGCCGATCCGGCAACGCCTGCAGACCGGCTTCGAACTGCAGCAACCAACTTCCGAAGTCACTGATGCGCTCGACCGGATGACCAGCCTCAATCAACCAGTCGACGTACTGGTCGATCCCGATGCCATCGTCATGCGGGTTCATCACGTGATAGGTCTCGAAGCCGTCGACCACTTGAGCACCCAATGTGGCAATCGCCTCCGCGACGAATTCCACTGGCAGCCCATCGAAATGCGCGCGCTGCCGATTGCCGCGAGCGTCGAGCTGATAGAACGATTCGGGCGCGACACCGGTGGCCATGATGCTCAGCACCATCCGACTGACCGTGTCGGCGACGTTCAGTTGGCCCGCATAGCTGGTGTCGGCCATGACCATGCTGGAGCGGAATACCGAGACCGGCAGTCCGTACTCGTCGTGCGCCTCCCGGAGGAGCACCTCACTGGCCCACTTGCTGTTCGCGTATCCGTTGGCGTAACTGCCGTCGACGGTGCGGGTGGAACTGATATCTCGAATGTCGGCAGCCTCGGTGAACCTCGACGGGTCGATCTGGCGTCCGACATCTGACGTTGACACGAATGTGTACGGCTTGAGCTTCGTGGTGAGTGCGAATCGGATCAACTCGGCGGTGCCAACGACATTGGGTGCAAAGAGCTCGCTGTAGGGCAGGACGCTGTTAACGAAAGCCGCCGAGTCGACGATCAGGTCGACGGAGTCGGCAAGTCGCTGCCACGTCTGCTGTTCCAGACCCAGATTTGGCTCGCCCTTATCGCCGGCGACAACCTCCAGCCGATCGGCCGCCAATTTCTCGAAGTGCCTTACCAGCTCGGTGTCGCCGCTGTCGAAAGTCTTATCGAGACGCCGCCGCGCGTCTTCGTCAGATGAGGCCCGCACCAAGCAGATCAGCGTGCCGCCGACACGCTCCATCTCCCTCAACCAATGCAGAACCAGGTGGCGACCGAGAAAGCCGGTGGCTCCGGTAAGCAGCACATTCCGCGCACCGCCGCTCGAACGTGGCCGCGCGGGAGTGGCCGCCAACGTCGCTGCATCGATGAATTTGTCCAGCGTGAGATCGCTTGCGCGCACCTCGGTGACTCCCTGGCCGTGTACGGACGCAAAGCTCGGTCCCGTGGTTTCAGCCATCGCCACCGCGCACGCGGCCCCGCTCAGATGGGCGCTCAGGCTTCTCGCCGAGGGCATCTCGAATAACGTCCACACCGCGAGGTTGGCGCCGAGCGCGGTGTTGATCGCGGCGGTGGCCCTCATTGCCGAGATCGAATCCCCGCCAAGATCGAAGAAGGAGTCGTCGGTACCAGCCCGCTCTATGCCGAGTGTGTGGGCGTAGATGTCGACGATGGTCTGCTCGACCGCGTTCGCTGGGGCCCGGTAATGAGCGGCGTCTTGATATACGGGTGCAAGCAGCGCGCGCTTGTCGAGCTTGCCATTGACCGTCAGGGGCATTGCCTCGACCGCGACCACCGCGGCAGGGATCATGTACGTCGGGAGTCGCCCAGCCAGTGCGGCTCTCAGCGTGGCCGGATCGGCGGTTCCGGTGAAGTAACCGACGAGACGCTTGTCACCAGGACGATCCTCGCGCGCGATGACAGCCGCTTGATCCACCCCGTCCAGCTGGGCGAGTGCCGCCCGGATCTCACCAAGTTCGATGCGATATCCGCGGATCTTGACCTGCTCGTCGGTGCGGCCCAAATACTGCAGCTGACCGATCATAGAGCCGGAGTCGCTGTACCGCACCAGGTCTCCGGTGCGGTACATCCGTGCTCCACGGTCTCCGAATGGGCATGCCACAAAACTTGATCCGGTTAATCCAGACCGATGGAGATAGCCGACCCCGAGTCCTCGGCCGGCGAGATACAGTTCGCCGACCACGCCCGGCGGCACCGGCCGCAACCAGCCATCGAGGATGAATGCCGCGCCACCATGAACGGGAGTACCGATGGGCACCATGCCTGTTTCGGGAACCAACGGCGCGCTGATCGCGGCGTAGATCGTCGACTCGGTGGGGCCATAGGCGTTGAGCATCAGGCGATCGCGTGCCCACCGGTCCGCTATGTCGGCGGGGCACGGCTCCCCTGCCACCACCACAGCCATGTCGGTCAGGCCGTTGGAGTCCAACATTCCTATTGCAGAGGGTGTCTGGTGCAGGACGCTGACCTTTTCGGTGACCAATAGGTCGTGCAAGTGCTCCGACGAGCCCGCCACCGACTCGGGGACGATCACCAGACGCGCGCCATGTAGGAGGGCGCCCCAGATCTCCCACACCGATACGTCGAAAACCAGGGAGTGCCACTGCGACCACACCTGCCCTTCCCCGGCGGGCAGGGTGCTCGCGATCAATTGTGTGACGTTGCGGTGCGTAATGGCTACGCCCTTCGGGACACCCGTGGTACCGGAGGTGTACATCGTGTACGCGATGTCATCAGGCTCCGGTGTCTGCAACGTAATACTGCCCCGGCCATCGACACCACGATCGTCTATTTCGATCACGGGCACAATCGATCCGGCCAGGCGGACGCGAAGCTCGGCTGTCGTGGCGACAACGATGGGCGCGGCGTCGGTGAGCATGAATTCCAGCCGGGCCTTCGGCACCGTCGGGTCGATCGGCAGGTAGGCGGCGCCTGTCTTGAGTACCGCCAAGATCGCTACGATCGCTTCATCGGAACGCGGAATCAACAGCGCCACCGACTCCCCCGGTCCGGCACCGAACGAGGCCAACAGGTTCGCCAACCGGTTGGCCGCATTGTCGAGCTCGCGGTAGGTCATCGACCGACCCTCGAAGGTGAGTGCCACCGCCCGTGGCGCACGGTCAACCTGGCGGGCGAACATCTCCGGAATCGACTCCGATACCCTCGGCGGCGCTGCCAAAATCGCCCGATTGCCCCAGCCATCGAGTCGATCATGCTCATCGGCGTCAAGCACATCAATCGACCCGACCTGCCGCGCGGGGTTGATGGTCATGGCAACCAGAATCCGCCGGAATCGCTGCACTAGCGCTTCGATACTTGCCACGTCGAATATGCCGGTGTCGTATTCGACGCGTAGACCCAGCTCGTGGCCCGGTAGTGCCATAACCGACAGCGGGTAGTGGTTGTATTCGCGGCTGGCGAACTCGGTGATCGCCAACTCCCGTACACCCGTGAACGCACTGGTTTCCACCGGATAGTTTTCATATAGAAACAGGGTGTCGAACAAGCGATCATGACCAGTGAGACGATGAATCTCGTTGAGCGCCAAATGTTCGTGCTCAAGAGTGTCGTTGTGGGCGCTCTGCATCTGCCCCAGCAGTTCAGCCACCGTGGTTGCCGCCATCGCCCGCGCCCGCACCGGCACAGTGTTGATCAGTAGACCGACAATCGAGTCGGACCCGGATAGCTCCGCCGGGCGACCCGACACCGCTGTGCCGAAGGCGATGTCGTCCTGACCGGTCAGCACCATGAGCAGCTGCGCCCATGCGGCCTGCAACACCGTGCTGACCGTGGTGCGCTGCGACCGCGCCAGATCGCCCAGGGCCTGGGTGATCTCGGCCGATACGCGATGCGACTCGACACCGCGCGGTCCGGGCGGAGCCGGTGCGGCGACAAGCGTGGGCGTGTCGAAACCCTCCAATGCCTTACCCCACGCCGCGCGTGCGGCGTCACGATCCTGGTCAGCCAGCCAGCTGACGAAGCTACGGTACGACGGCGGCGCCGAAAGGCGCTGTCCGAAGTAACTTGCGAAGATCTCCTGCAACAGAATCGGCAGCGACCACCCGTCGATCACGACGTGATGGAACGTCAGGACGAATCGGTGCTTGTTCCCGTCAATGCGTATCAACGCCGCCCGAAAAGTCGGCCTGTCAACGAGATCGCACACCGCCATGCGCTCGGCGACGCACAGCCGATCAATCTCCTTGTCGGATTCGAGTTCGGCGTACTGCCAACAGATCACCGGGTCCGCCGGTATAACCTGCACCGGCTCGCCGAACTCCGTACAGAAATGAGCCACCAGGTTCGGGTGGCGTTTCACAACGGCGTGCACCGCGTCACGCAGCCGGTGCGGATCGATGGCGCCGGTGACGGTGATATCCAGCTGCACCGCATAGACATCACCCACCGCGGAGCCCACTACGGAATCGCCCGCAGTCGTCGCGATGGTGGAGTGGAACAACAGGCCCTGCTGTACCGGGGTGAGCGGCAGCACGTCAACGATGTGGTGTCGGTGCGCCAGTTCATCGATCTGGTCTTGGGTCAGGCGTGCGGGAACGATGTCAGACGGAGTCAGCCCGCCACCGCCATTGCGAACATGGGTGCAGATCCCGGTGAGAGCCTCAAACCACAGCCTGCTCAACCGCTGGATCGCAGGCGCGTCAAGCACGGAAGGCGCCCATGTCCAGCCCGCCTGTAGGCGTGGGCCGGTCTCTGCGCTTGTTTCCAGGATGCCGGCGTTGACCTCCACGGTGTGCATCATGGGCATCGATACCGCTGAGGATGCGTCGGTCGATGACAGGTTCTCCTGGCTGATCCGCCATAGTTCGTCGGAAATGCCGTTAGCTCCGACACCGAGGCGCCCAAGGTAGTTGAACCCTATGGTTGGCTCCGGACCCGCCAGGTCAACATCCGGATTCAGATAACGCAGCAGGCCATAAGTCAGGGGATCCGGGAGTGCGTGAAGCTGTTCTTTGGCGGCCTTCACGGCCGCGCCCAGAGCAGAGTCGCCGTCGATCACCTGTGCCCAAGACAGCTCACCCACGGACAATGCCACCGGGTATTTGGCGGTGAACCATCCCACCGTGCGTGACAGATCAACATCGGCGAACAGTTCTTCGGCACGGCCATGGCCTTCGATGTCGATACCGATTGGGGCCCCACCCGCTCCCAGGAATTCATTCCATGCCAATCCGTATGCGATCAGCAGAATGTCTTGCACCCCAGCATGAAACGCCGCCGGCACCTCGCCAAGAAGCAGCCCCGTGGTCGCGGCATCCAGCGATAGCGACAGGGAGCCGGCGGTGGCATAGGTGTCCAGGTTGGGTTGCACCTGGGGCGTCGCCGCTCGAACCGCGGACACCCCTCGCCAGGCATCAGCCAACTGCCTCACGTCCGCGGTTCGAGCGTGCTCTTCCAACAGCGATGCCCACCGAGCGAACGATGTCCCTCCGTCCGGCAGGATCACGTCCCGGCCATCGCGACGCTGCATCCAGGCAATATTCAAGTCCTCCAACAGGATTCGCCACGACACCCCATCCACAGCAAGATGGTGGATCATTAACGCCAATTGGCCCGTGTCGGGCGCCCACAGTGCGCTGAGCATCCTCCCGGCCGCCGGATCCAACCGTGAACGCGCAGCCGCCAAAGCCTCATCGGATAATGCCTCGACGGTGCGAATGCACCCGTGGGCATCGATAGAACCCTTGTCGGGCACGTGCAGTGACCAGCCGCCGTCACTGTTCTCTACGTTTTCCCGCACGCGGAGTCGCAGGGTGGCATGCCGATCCAGCAGCGCCTGAAGCAGAGCGACTATGTCGGCCTCGGCAGTGCCGATGGGAGCCTGCAGCACTACCGTCTGGTTGAACTGCGCCACTGCCCCACTGGGATCCCGCACGCTGCGCAGCCAGCGCATGATCGGGGTCGCCGCGACCGGCCCAATGCCCTCATCGATGACCCGGGTCTCGCTGTCGGCCAGCGTCACCACTTGGGCCAGCCGCGCCACGCTCTGCTCGACGAAGATGTCGCGCGGCCGACACAAGACACCGGCCGTCCGAGCACGAGCGGCTACCTGCATCGACAAGATGCTGTCCCCGCCCAAGTCGAAGAACGAGTCGTCGATGCCGACCTGATCAATACCCAGCACTTGGGCATATATGGCGGCCAGGACCTCCTCGACCGGGGTGGATGGCGCCCGGTAATCCGCTCCCCCACTGCGGTATTCGGGCGCAGGCAGGGCGCGCTTGTCCAATTTGCCGTTCACCGTCAACGGCAACGTCGCCAGCACCACTACTGCGGCCGGAACCATGTACGCCGGGAGTCGTTCGGCCAGCGCGGCGCGAACTTCGAGTGGATCGGCGGTTCCGGTGATGTAGCCAACGAGCCGCTTGTCACCGAGTCGGCCCTCGCGGACAGTTACCACCGCCTGATCCACCCCATCGAGGCGCACTAGAGCAGACTGGATTTCGCCGAGTTCGATGCGGTAGCCACGGATCTTGACCTGCTCATCGGCCCGCCCCAGATAGTCCAGCTGCCCATCTGTGCGCCAGCGCACCAAGTCTCCGGTGCGATACATCCGGTCGCCCGGCCTCCCGAACGGGCACGCCACAAACCGCGACCCCGTCAAACCAGCCCGGCGCCAATAGCCGGCCCCGACCCCCGCGCCGGCCAGATACAGCTCGCCCACCACACCGTCTGGGACCGGCCGCAGCCACCCGTCGAGGACGAAGAAGGCTGCCCGCGATACCGGTGAACCGATCGGCGGTGGCCCTGATCCTGCGATCAGCGGTGCACTCTTGCATGCCCACATCGTGGTTTCGGTTGGCCCGTAGACGTTGACCATCACTCGGCCGGGGGCCCATCGATCGACCAACTCGGGCGGGCAGGGCTCGGCGCCAATCACCAACGCCGCCGCGTTCAGCCCCTCCGGTGAGAGGATCCCGACCGCCGACGGGGTTTGGGTCAAGACTGTGACCTGTTCGCGCACGAGTAAGGCGTGGAATTCTTCTGGCGAGCGCGCCACCGAATCGGGTACCACCACCAGACGGCCGCCGTGCAGCAGCGCTCCCCAGATCTCCCAGACCGAAAAGTCGAAGGCGTAAGAGTGGAACTGTGTCCACACCTGCCCGGGCGCCAGTTCCACGCCGATATCCAGTCCGTCGAATAGCTGGACAACGTTGTACTGCGTCACTGCAACACCTTTGGGAACACCCGTGGTGCCCGAGGTGTAGATGATGTGGGCCAGGTCATCGGGGGCCGGTGCTGGCGGCGCCGTACAGGGCTGAGTTGCCACAGTCGGGTCGTCGACATCGATGACTAGCACGCCGAACCCGTCAAGCGTGCCTGCCAGCGCAGCGGTGGTGATCGCGGCAATCGGGGCGGCATCGGTGAGCATGAACTCGATCCGGGCGGCAGGCAGCGCCGGGTCGATCGGCACATAGGCCGCCCCCGATTTAAGCACCGCCAGGATAGCCACAATCGCCTCGGCCGAACGCGAAAAGAGCAGCGCCACAATCCGTCCCGGACCCACACCCTGTCCGGCAAGCAAGTGCGCCAACCGATTGGCAGCCTCGTCAAGCTCGCGGTACGTCAGAGACCGGCCCTCAAATGTCAGCGCAATAGCCCCCGGAGCACGCTCTACCTGCAGGGCGAACACCGCCGGAATCGACAGCACCGATTGCGGTCGCTCTCGCAACACCGCCCGATTGCCCCACACAGCAAGCTGGGCCTGCTCATCGTCATCGAGCAGGTCTAGGGACAACAATGTCTGGCTGGGATTAACGCTCATGAGTGCCCCCTCACATCGGCCGCCAGGGCGACCGGCGCGTGCCGTAACCCGCTTGCTTGATTGAAACGCGACGTACGCGAGCGGTACAACCTTTCGACCGACGCCGAAACGTTCATCGCAGTGCGAGAGCTCCCGACGGTCCCACGCAGGGCGATGTTTCATGGGCGTACCGAAAGGTATGGGCATAGTGTGTTGAAATGCTCGTCACAGCGTTCCGCAGCGGGTTGTAGGCCAGCGTGTTGCGCCTCGTATTCACCGCGAATGACCTTGCTTTGGCGCGGTTTCTGCCTATGCCTGCTCCCTTGTTGGAGATGAAGTTCGCGACGCGCGCGCTGCGGCAAGGTATTCACACACCGTGGGGTGAGCGATGGCGTTGTCGCGCACTGGCGGCATTCCCCATCTCGGCGGCACCGGGACGGGAAGTCGTGAGCCACTTTTCGTGGTCATTGTCGCCAACCGTGCTGAGCGAGAATTTCGATGAGGGTATGCAGTCCATCCAAGAACTGGACCGGCGGCAAGCGACCGCGGAGTTGGCCGCCTTCGGGCGCGGTCCCACCGAAGGTGCCGGCGCGCCACACTATCTGCGGCACGCTATCGCAGGCGATCGCGAGGCCACCTTGGCGTTGGGGCGCATGACAAAGAGCGCCTACCGGGCGGTGCTGGAACCCTACTGGCCCGATATCCAGGCGAACCATCAGATTGAACTCGTCAGGCAGGGACGCATGATGGCGCGCCTCGGCGTGCGGGCCGCGCTCAGCAAGGTGATCCCCGGCGCACGATGGAATGGTGATTGCCTTGAGATCGACAGTCCACAACGCCACACCATCGCATTGCGCGGCCGCGGCATCGTGTTGACACCTAGCGTTTTCTGGGCAGGGCCACCGCTTGTCGGCGAACTTGGCGACCAACCAGTCATCCTCGCCTATCCTGCGCCAATCGATTTGACCTTCAGCATCGACGCCGAATCTGACCCGCTCGCGGCGATACTCGGATCGACCCGTGCGGCCGTGCTGCGCGTGCTGACCGAGGAGCACACCACCGGCAATATCGCCCGGAGCCTCGGTATCAGCCCCGCGTCTGCGTCTGAACACACATCGGTGCTGCGGCAAGCGCGGTTGGTACGGAGCCGCCGCGACGGCAAAGCGGTCATTCACGACGCCACTGCGCTGGGCCTGGACCTCATCGACGCGAACCGTCGGTAGCCGCCGCAGCACCGGCGGAGATGACAACGCAGGAGGCACCTCGGTAACGATTGGACGTGCCATCGTTGACAACGGCGGTTGTTAACGTTTCTATTGGAGGACGCGAACCGCTCCCTGGAGGCAACGATGCCAAGCACAGCCGCACACGCCACGACACCGCGCTCGGCGGGCCTACCGCCACGAGGTGATTCCCGGACCAAGATTTGGCGGCGTGGGGAGGGTGCCACCCCCGCAGGCCACAGCACCGGCCCCGACGGACAGAAGGATTACGGCTACTTCGGACCGGGCTCGGTGACCTGGAAGGTGTTCCTGCACCCCTCGGTCGCGCCGATGATCGTCCTGGTGACGGCGCTCCTGGAGGGCAGCCACGAAGGCCTCCAGGCCGTCGAAATCAACCACGATCCGGTGTTCACCAAGAGCAAGCGCAATCAGGTCGACTTCGACGACACCGTCAAACGCATACAGCGCACCGCCGGCGTCCCGATCCCGATGATCTTCGGCGATACCGCGAGCGCCGACGTGCTCGCCGCACACCTACGCCACTATCACCGCAATATGAAAGGCGTCATCCCCGGCACCGACCGGCCCTACGACGCGCAGGGCCCCGGACTGATCCTCTTCGCGCACGTGACGATCATGCATGCGGCGCTACGGATCTACGAGAACACACCCGCGCCGGGACGCCTCCTCCCCCGCCGCCTCCCCAAAGCCGAACGCGACCAATTCTTTTCGGAGGTCAAGACGTTCGCCGAACTCATGGGAGCCGATCCCGACACGGTGCCCGTTACTTCCCAGGAGGTGGCGGCCTACTACGACTCGATCGAATCCGAATACCGGATGGTGCAAGGGTTCGTGCCGGGCGGTATGCGATTCGCGCTGTCGGTGATCAGAAACGCCCGCGGCTTTGGTGGGCTGACGGCGGCGGCCGTCGCCGCGATCACCCTGGTTACCGCCGTACCGTCTGTTGCGGTGGTACCGCCAAAGGTGCGACGCCATTTGGGAATCCCCCGCATCGCCGATCCCGTATTGGCCATGCTGCTACGAGTCGCGCAGCCCGCGTTCCTCCCCTTCACCGTCGAACCGATTGCCCGGGAGATCTCGCGCCTGTTCATCGGCAGCGACGGAATTACATTGGGCGAGAATGCTCGTGAACTCATGGAGCAGACCGCCTAGACCGTCACACCCGCAGCGCGGTGAACGGCGCGATCGGAATCATCCTGACGACGAACCACGCCACGAACACCACCAGGGTGACCGTCGGCACCCATCCGCGGATCCATGGTGGATTCCAATCGACCTCTCCGCGCCAGCGGCTGCGCGTCCACGCAACAAAGCAGACCGCGAGAAAACCTAAGGCCACCAACGCAACCGCGTTGTAGCGCAATGCGCCGAGCACGTCGCCGTGCATCAGCGAGTAGACCATGCGCAGGCCGCCGCAGCCGGGGCAGTCGAGTCCGGTCAGTGCTTTGAACGGGCACACCGGAAGTACTCCCCCGGGCGTCGTCGGGTCGGCGAACCAGATAGCGACGCAACCCGCTGCCGTCACACCCACCAGGGCGGCGGGGGCGACGAGTCGAGAAGCGGTGGAGGTCGCTCGGGGGGCGGTCATTGAGTTCCAGTATCCACCGAAGTCCAACAAGGGACCTCAATTCGCAGAGTGGCGTTTGTGGATTGATGTCGCCACCCGGACTCACTCCCTAGTCCAGCACATTCGGATCTACAACGCCCGGCGACGGCCGCTTTCCGGCGAATCAGGTGGCGTTTCGCCATACGGGTCCCCGGGGACTCCAGGCGTGACCAGTGGCTTAACCGGCCAGAAATCCCGAATCGCGCAGATTTAACGGCCCACACCGATTCTGGTCACTGTGTGGAAGCCAAGAGCGCAAGCATTAACGGCAGTAGCGGCAGTAGCGTGCGCGTCCGCTGTGATGACGGGTTGTGGTCGAGCCGACAGCGACGCCGTTGTGGTGAATGTCGGCTACCAATCGAAGACCATCAACACGGTCAACGCGGGCACGCTCATGCGCGATCGCGGTGAACTTGAAAAGGCTCTCGAACAGGCCAGTCGAACGACCGGAAAGCACTATCGAGTTGTCTGGCAGGACTTCGCATCTGGCGCACCGCTCACCGCACAGATGATCGCCTCGCACGTCGATATCGGTTCGATGGGCGACTATCCGCTCCTCACCAACGGCTCGAAGACCAGCGCGATTGCCGACGCGAAGACCGAGCTGGTCGCCGTCACCGGTTACAACCTGCGCGGGTCGCTCAACCAGGTTGTCGTACCCCCGGATTCTCCCGCTGCCACCCTGGCGGATCTGCGCGGCAAGAAGGTGTCGACGAGCCTGGGGTCGGCTGCGGACGGCATGCTCACTGTCGGCCTACAGAAGACCGGAATGAGCGCCGAGGATCTCGGCGTCGTCAACCAGGATCCCTCCATCGGTGCTGCGGCCTTACAAGGCAAGCAGGTCGACGCCTTCGCGCAGTTCGTACCGTGGCCACAGCTCGCGATCTTCCGGAAGGAAGGCCGGCTGTTGTACGACGGCGGCGACAACGGCATCCCTACCTTCCATGGCGTCGTCGTGCGGACGAGGTTCGCCGATGCGAACCCCGATGTGATGTCCGCGTTCATGGACGCGATGGCAGCGACGACGAAGTTCATTCAGACCAAGCCACTCGAAGCCGCGCAACGCGTCAGCGCGGTCACCGGTATCGAACCCGAGGTCATCTATCTCTATAACGGCCCCAACGGACTCGTGACGTTTGATATGTCGATCAAGGATCAACTGATCGCGGCGCTCGAGAAGAACAAACCGTTCCTCGTGCAGCACGGAGCCGTGGCCGAAAACTTCAGTGTCAAGGACTTCGTTAACAACAAATACGTCCAGACCGAATTCGGTGACATGTACCCGGGCCAGCGCGCCCAGACCACCAATCCCGCCACTCTTGCCGGCAACGACGACGTCTGCGGCATTCCCGTCAACGACCCGACCAAGGCGTCCGAGACCTGGTTCGAGGGCGAATCATCGACGAAGGTCTCCGCAACACCAAGTTGCCTGCTGCGCGCACTCGCCGGCAGTCCGGCACACCCTCGCGCCGCCTACGTGCCCGACGCGGCGACCGGAACGCGGATCTTCGCCGATCACGCGACCTGGCTGACCGATGCGGCTGTCGATTCCACGGACAGATTCAAGCCCTTCGCCACGACGGCGGGCGCCGATGCCTACCGCGCGCAACATCCAGAAGCACAACCGATTTCGTACGAGGCCGCACTCCAGCAGTCGCGTACGGCCACCTAGACCCTCGATTGGAAAGGAGAACACTGCAATGGCGACATTGACCGCTCAACGCGACAGTGCGTTAATCAGGGGCGACCGCAGATCGAAACAGACCAGCTCCGGGCACCTTCCGGTGCTCGATCCGGCTGCGCTGAAATCCATTCGCCGCAGGACGATGGCCGTCGTCCTGCCCCTCATCCCGATCGTGGCCTTCATCCTGTTATGGCAGGTACTCACCACCAATCATGTGGTGGCGTGGCTGCGGTTCGACCGAATGCCCACTCCGGCAAGTGTTCTCGATAGTTTCTCGCAGCGACTCACGGCTGGCAGTTACTACTCCGACCTACTCGCGAGCATCGAGCGGATCCTGCTTGGATTCGGGCTCGCCGCCGTCGCCGGCATAGGCGTCGGCATGTTGATCGGAAGATCCGAAACGGCCCGGCTGATGCTCCGCCCGTTCATCGAAATCATCCGGCCCATACCCGCAATCGCCCTCGTACCGCTCACGATCCTCGTGTTCCCGACGAGTGAGCAGGGCATCGTGTTCATCACCTTTTTCGCCGCGGTGTTCCCAGTGATCGTCAGCACCATCCACGCCCTGGATTCCCTGCCGAAGGTCTGGGAGGACGCGGCCAAGACCCTCGGTGCGAGCCGGGCGTCGATCCTGTGGCACGTCGTGCTGCCGGGCGCGCTCCCCGGTGTCTTCGCCGGCCTGTCCGTCTCCATGGGCGTCGCGTGGATCTGCGTGGTCAGCGCCGAAATGATCTCCGGGCAGTTCGGCATCGGCTACTACACCTGGCAGTCCTATGGTCTGCTCGACTATCCGGGTGTCATCGTCGGCATGTTGTCGATCGGCGCGCTCGGACTCGTGACGGCCTGGGTCGTCGAACTGATCGGGCATCGCGTCAACCACTGGCTGCCGAGGACCAAACGATGAGCCCGGGTGCCGCCGTCAGCCTCCGGAACCTGCAGCTGGGTTTCGACGGAAAAGTCGCTGCACGTGTCGATTTCGACGTCGCACCCGGTGAGATCGTGGTCTTCCTCGGACCCTCGGGGTGCGGTAAATCCACAATCCTCAGGGCCCTCGCGGGGCTGCTCCCGCCGATCGGCGGAACGATTTCCATCGGCGGCGCGGCCTTGACCGGGCGCGATGCGCAGTGCGCGATGGTCTTCCAGGAGGATGCGCTACTCCCCTGGCGATCGGCCACCAAGAACGTCCAGTACGCGCTCAAGTTGCGTGGCCTGCGCGGTAAGGAGCTCACCAAAACCGCAGCCTCGCTGCTCGCGCAGGTGGGCCTTGGCGCCTACCTCGACCACCTGCCACTGCAACTGTCCGGTGGGATGCGCCAACGCGTCCAGCTGGCCCGCACGCTGGCGTGTGAACCACGCGTCATGCTGATGGACGAGCCATTCGGCGCGCTCGACGCCCAGACCCGGATTGACATGCAGCAGTTGCTGATTCGGGTGTGGGAAACCCACCGAATGACAGTTCTCTTCGTCACCCACGACGTCGACGAAGCGCTCCTACTCGCCGACCGGGTGGTACTGCTGAGCCACCGACCGGCGACCGTCGCCGATGTCATCACCATCGAGGATCCACGCAATCAGGAGGCGCCGTTCACGGAGCTGTACCAGCAGCGACGGCGCGACATCCTCGAGTTCCTGGGCCACGGCACTACCGCCAAGGTCTGACTTTTCTTCGAACGAAGGTGCCACACCCACCGGTGGGCACCTTCGTTCGTCCTGCCCTCATCGGAGGTTCCATGTCCATCGGCACCAACAACCCTATGCCCGAGAGTCAGCCGCTTGAATCGCCGAGCGTGCTCGATGCCTTGAAGAGCATCCGCCTGCTCCGGATCGAGGTGTTCGCGGGTCTTGTCGTCGCGCTCGCGCTGATCCCCGAGACGATCTCGTTCGCCGTCATCGCCGGCGTCGGACCCCAGATCGGTTTGGTCACCTCATTTGTGTTCGCCATGACCATCGCCATCGTTGGGGGTCGTCCGGCCGTCATCTCCGGCGCCGCGGGATCGGTCGCGCTTATCTTGGCTCCGCTGGTGCATGACCACGGACTGAACTACCTGATCGCAACGATCCTGGTCGGCGGGTTCCTCCAGGTCATCATGTCGCTACTCGGCGCAGCCAAGCTCATGCGGTTCGTCCCGGACGCCGTGATGACCGGCTTCGTGAACGGTCTCGCAATCCTCATCGCAGCAGCACAACTGCCCCAATTGGTTGGCGTTCCCTGGCTGGTGTACCCGATCGTGGTCGTCGGCGTGCTCATCATGGTTGTGCTGCCGCGGGTCGCACCAGCAGTCCCTGCGCCGGTCGTGTCGACGGTCATCCTCACCGCGGTGGCCGTCCTGTGCGCCCTGCACGTGCCGAATGTCGGCACCGGGCGGAACCTCTCCGCTGAGCTGCCCACGTTTGCCCTGCCCTATATACCGCTGACCGCTGGGAGCGTCGCGATTGTTCTCCCCTATGCGCTTGCGATGGCACTCGTTGGCCTACTCGAGTCCTTCATCACCGCCAAAATCGTCGACGACGCCGTGGGCTCAAAACCTTCTGAATTGCGACGCGAGGGCTGCGGCCAGGGTGTGACGAACATCGTTGTGAGCCTGGCCGGCGGAATGGGTGGCTGCGCGATGATCGGCCAGACGATGATGAACGTCAAGGGTTGTGGCGGCCGCACCCGGATCTCGACGTTCGTCGCCGGTCTGACGATCCTGCTGCTTGTCGTGGTCGCGAGCCCGGTTCTGGCGTCGATCCCCATGGCTGCGCTCGTCGCCGTGATGGTGATGGTCGCCTTCACGACCATGAACTGGAAGTCCCTCGCCCCCGTGACGCTATGGCGAGCTCCTTTTCGCGACTCACTGGCGATGATCGTGACAATTGGCGTTACCGTGCCCACCCACAATCTCGCCTACGGCGTCATCGCGGGTGTCATTGCCCATGCGGCCGTCCGGTTATGCGCGCGACGCGACCGGCGTAACGTCACGCAGAACGCCACCGAAAACCCGCTCGACGAGCGAGTTTACCTAGAGGCAAGTGGCGTAACCCGTCCATAACCGCCGGGCGACTCGCCACTGACAGAGTGACCGCGTGGTCATGCAGACAGCCCAGATCAAAGTCCCGCCAAAGGGAATGGCATGGGTGCCCGGCGATGAATTCTGGATGGGTTCGGAGGATTTCTATCCCGAGGAACGGCCCGTTCACCAGGTCGTGGTCGACGGATTCTGGATGGACACACATCAGGTGACGGTGGCGCAGTTCCGCCGGTTCGTGCGTGACACCGGCTACCTCACCACAGCCGAGCAACACCCCGATCCGGCGGACTACCCCGGCGCCGACCCAACCCTGCTGGCACCCGGGTCCCTGATCTTCACGGCGCCCGACGGTCCCGTTCCGCTCGACGACTATCGCCGCTGGTGGTCCTATATCCCGGGTGCCGACTGGCGGCACCCGGAAGGGCCGGGCAGCAATATCGGCGGACGGAATCACCACCCCGTCACCCACGTGTCGTACCCCGACGCAGTTGCCTACGCCCAATGGGCGGGCAAAACCATTCCTACAGAAGCGGAATGGGAGTTCGCGGCCCGAGGTGGACTCGACCGCAAGGCGTTCGCATGGGGTGATGAGCACTCACCGAAGGGGCGGCCCCAGGCGAACGTTTGGCAGGGCCGATTCCCCTGGGAAAACCTCCGCGAGGACGGCTATGCCGGGACCGCGCCCGTCGGGAGGTTCCGACCTAACGGCTACGGATTGTTCGACGTCGCAGGCAACGTCTGGGAATGGACGTCCGATATCTTCCACGCCAGTCATGCCCACGACGGCAGGAACATCGCGCCAGTCAAGAGCTGCTGTATCCCACGGAATCCGCGCATCGACAACACAACCGGGGACAAGTACCCACGCCGGGCGATCAAGGGCGGCTCGCACTTGTGCGCGCCCAACTACTGCCTCCGGTACCGTCCGTCCGCCCGTCAGGGGCAGACCGAAGACGCCTCGACCTGTCACATCGGCTTCCGCTGCATCGTCCGGCCTTGATGTACCCATCCCGCGTAGACGGCGTAACAAAGCATTTAACGCCACGGCAAAACCACTGGCCAGGCCGTTTCTATAGTTTCAGGTGGCGTAACATTCCGCTTACCGCCAGCCCCGATTTCGGGTGGCACAGTGAGTACATGCCCAGTCGTCCGAACCTTCCCCCGCCCGAGTTTCCGCGGCCGCCGCAGCGGAAGTACGCGGGAACTCGCGCCGACGCGGCGCGCTGGGTTCGCGACGTCTTGCGCAATCAGATCCTCGATGGCGTGTATGGCGGCCTTGCCGCGGCCCGTCCCGCACTGCCGCCGGAACTCACTCTCGCCGAGCAGCTTGGCGTCAGCCGCAACGCGATCCGCGAAGCCCTCGACCTCCTTCGCGCCGAAGGTCTGGTCACGCGTGTTCAAGGCGCCGGAACGTTCGTGACCGGGGCAAAACTGCGGCAGCACCTCGGCCGCCTCGAGGGCCTGGCCGAATCGCTTGCCGGCCATCACCTTCCGGTCGACAACAAGGTGTTATCGGTCTGCGAGTCGACCGCAACGGGATTCGTCGCGGCAAAGCTCGGCGTGGCCGAGGGCTCGCCGATCCTCTTTGTCGAGCGCTTACGTTCGGTCGGCGGCGTGCCCCTGTCGCTGGATACATCCTCGCTTCGTCCAGAGGCGATTCAGGTGCTCCAAGACGCCGATCTGGTGCACGACGACGTGTTCTCCCTCATCGAACGCGAGCTTGGGGTCTCGCTGGGCTGGGCCGAAAACACCATTGAGTCGGTGGCCGCCGATGCCGAGACGGCCCGTTATCTCCAGACCCGTACCGGCTCTCCACTGCTGCTGTTACATCGCCTTACCTACCTCGAAGACGGCACACCATTCGATCTGGAATCAATTCGATACCGCGGTGACCGGTTCTGTCTCGTCAGCACCACTCTTCGGTCGGCTCCCAGCTAAAAGCCCAGCTCAACCCATTTTTACGCCACAAGTATGTCAAAAAGAAAGTGAGGACCCTCATGTCTGAACCGTCCACCCCCGATCGCCCGAACATCGTCTACTTTCACGTCGACAACCTCGGACTCGGCGAATTGGGCTGCTTCGGCGGCGGAATGCTGCGCGGTGCCGATACCGCGCGAATGGACAATTTCGCCGCCGAAGGGCTCCGCCTCACCCATTTCGTCGTGGAGCCGCAGTGCACGCCGACCCGGTCGGCGCTCATGACCGGCCGCTACCCGATCCGTTCGGGTAACCACACCATCGCGCTCGGCGGCAACGACGGCGGTCTGGTCTCCTGGGAGCGCACGATGGGCGACATTCTCGGGGAGGCCGGCTATGCGACGGCGTGTTACGGCAAATGGCATATCGGCGCCGAAGACGGTCGCTGGCCCACCGATCACGGTTTCGACGAGTGGTACGGGCCCGCCCGGACCTATGACGAATGCCTATGGCCCGACGACCCGTGGTACGACGGCGAGCGCGACGGCTACTCCTACATGTACGACGGCACCAAAGAAGGCGGTGTAGTCGCCACCGACCAACAGCTGACAGTCCAGCTCAAAGGTGAGGTGGACGGCGAATATGACCGCCGCGCAAAGGAATTCATGAAGCGCAGCGTCGACGACGACAAGCCGTTCTACCTCTATCACAACCATTCACTCATGCACTTCCCCATGGTTGTGCGCCCGGAATTCAAGGGCGCCAGCATCAACGGCGAGTGGGGCGACAGCCTGCTCATGCTCGACTATGACTTCGGCAGCATCCTCGACTACCTCGACGAGCTCGGCATCCGCGACAACACCATCGTCATCCTCGCCGGAGACAACGGACCCGAGGATCACCTACTCGGCCGTGGAACGGCCGGCTTCTTCGACGGTTCGTACTTCAGCTCGGCGGAGGGCGGAATCCGGACGCCGTGCCTGATCCGCTGGCCCGGCAAGATCGAGCCGGGACGCGAGAGCAACGACATGGTCCACGTCACCGATATGTTCCCGACCATCCTGCGTTGGGCCGGCTGCGAGACGCCGACGGACCGCACCATCGACGGCATCGACCAGCGCAATTTCTTCGAGGGCGAGACCGAAAAGTCGAACCGCGAGGGCTGCATGGTGTGGCTCAACGAGGAACTGCATGCCGTGAAGTGGTCGCAGTTCAAGGTCAACTTCAAGCGCCAGCAGCACTTCCACGACCCGGAGATGCCGCTCGGCTTCGCGCGAATCACCAATCTGCTCGAGGACCCGAAGGAACGGGAAGCGGTCAACCAGACACACGTGCGCTGGTGGGTCATGCAGCATGCCCGCCGGATCATCCGGGAGTTCGAGGAGAGCGTCGAAATCGAGGATCTGATTCCTGCCGGCTCGCCGAAGGACTTCGTCCCCAAGCGCCACGAACTGACGGGCTAGCCGCATACCGCCTGCGGACCGGGGTGTTTCAGCGATTCCCCCGGCCCGCAGGGTTCACCATTCCTCGCACGATAAAGGGCAACCCATGACCAAGAATCCGAATCCGGAGTATGGCGCTTCGTCGATCACCGTTCTCGAAGGCCTCGACGTTGTACGGAAGCGCCCGGGTATGTACATCGGCTCGACAGGCGAGCGCGGACTGCACCACATGGCCTGGGAAGTCGTGGACAACGCAGTCGACGAAGCAATGGCGGGTTTCGCGACGACCGTTGACGTGCGCCTGCTCGGCGATGGTGGAGTACAGGTCAGCGACGACGGCCGTGGCATCCCGGTTGCCTTGCACGCCTCGGGCATTCCGACTGTCGACGTGGTGATGACGCAGCTCCATGCGGGCGGCAAGTTCAACGCAGAGGATGGCGCCTACTCAATATCCGGCGGCCTGCACGGTGTGGGTGTTTCGGTGGTCAACGCGCTGTCCACCCGACTCGAAGTCGATATCGCACGCGACGGTTACCACTGGTCGCAAAGCTACGACCGATCCGTACCCGGTACCTTGCGGCGCCACGGCGCCACGCGCGAGACAGGTACGACCGTCCGATTCTGGGCCGACCCAGACGTCTTCGAAGTCACCAACTACACATTCGAAACGGTCGCCCGACGTCTCCAGGAGATGGCCTTCCTGAACAAGGGCCTGACGATCACGTTCACGGACGAACGCGCTGACGGCGAATCGGCTCACACCTACTGCTACCCGGCCGGACTCGAAGACTTCGTGCGCCACATCAACCGGACCAAACAGCCCATCCACCACACCGTCATCGGCTTCAGCGGTAAAGCGCCCGGACACGAGCTGGAGGTCGCGATGCAGTGGAACAGCGGATACTCCGAATCGGTCCATACGTTCGCCAATACCATTAACACGCACGAGGGCGGAACACACGAAGAGGGCTTCCGCGCCGCGTTGACATCGGTCGTCAACAAATACGCCAAAGACAAGAGACTCCTCAAGGAAAAAGAGCCCAATCTTACCGGTGAAGACATCCGGGAGGGACTAGCTGCCGTCGTTTCGGTAAAACTCACCGAGCCACAATTCGAGGGCCAGACGAAGACAAAGCTCGGAAACACCGAAGTGAAATCATTCGTCCAGAAAACCTGCCACGAGCAGCTTACGCACTGGCTCGACGCGAATCCCGCCGAAGCGAAAGTGGTGATCCAGAAATCCGCGTCATCAGCGCAGGCGCGGAACGCAGCGAGAAAAGCACGCGAATTGGTCCGACGAAAGAGTGCCACAGATATCGGCGGCCTTCCAGGGAAGCTCACGGACTGCCGCAGCAATGATCCAAGCCAGTCGGAGATTTACATCGTCGAAGGTGATTCTGCCGGCGGCTCCGCCAAATCCGGTCGCGACTCGATGTACCAGGCGATCCTGCCGATCCGCGGAAAAATCATCAATGTCGAGAAGGCACGCATCGACAAAGTACTGAAGAACACCGAAGTCCAATCGATCATCACCGCATTCGGAACCGGTATTCACGACGAATTCGACATCACGAAGCTGCGCTACCACAAGATCGTTCTCATGGCCGACGCAGATGTCGACGGCCAGCACATCGCCACCCTCCTCATGACACTGCTCTTCCGGTTCATGCGACCACTCATCGAGCACGGTCACGTCTATCTAGCGCAACCGCCCCTGTACAAGCTCAAGTGGCAGAAAGGCGCGACGCCGGAGTTCGCCTATTCGGACCGCCATCGAGACGCACTCCTGCGAGCAGGGGCAGGTATAGGAAAACGAATCAACAAGGACGACGGAATCCAGCGCTACAAGGGCCTGGGCGAGATGAACGCCAAGGAACTGTGGGAAACCACGATGGATCCCCGCGCGCGGACATTACGGCAGATGACCCTCGATGACGCCGCCACGGCCGACGAGCTGTTCTCGATCCTGATGGGCGACGATGTCGAGGCCCGGCGCGGATTCATCACACGTAACGCCAAAGACGTTCGATTCCTGGATTTGTGATGAACCTCGGCTTCGTCGCCGTGGCCGCACCGATGTTCGCGGTGACGAATATCGACTCGTTGGTCATGCTCGGCATGTTCTTCGCCACAGCCGGAAACCGGCGACAATCCATCAGGCGCGTAATCATCGGCCAGTATCTCGGCTTCGGACTCATTCTCGTCGCCTCCTGCGCTGTCGCATTCAGCGCGATCGCCGTGAACGCGGCCGCGGTGCTCCCCTACCTCGGTGTCGTCCCCCTCGCGATCGGACTGCGATCAGCGCTCGCGCTCATACGCGAGCGCGCCGCAGCACCATTCGCAACACAGCCGCAGGTCGGCGTTATCGGCGTCGCGACGACTTGCGTGTCCACCGGCGGGGACAATATCGCCATGTATGCACCCGCCTTCTCCACCGGTGGAGTGACCGGAATCGCGGATTACTCGGCGCTCTTCCTGCTCGGGGTCGCGGTGTGGTGTGTGCTGGGCTGGGCGCTGGCCTCCCGCCCGCTCGTGGCACGACTGTTGTCGAACTGGAACGCTCAGATCATGCCCGCCGTGATGATCGGATTGGGATGCATGATCCTGATCCGCGGTGGAGTTCTTGCAGCCTGACCGGGGCTCAGAACGCGAGCATCACTGCACTCATCGCCGCCGACGCCGCGACGGCCCAGCCCACGAAGAAGACCGAGCGCGGCGCACGAAGCAGAGTTGGCAGTGGCCAGCCATTGAACGTCCGACGACGCCGGGCACCGACGAGACACACCAGCCCCGCCGACACCAGGGCCAAGCAGCCGGACAACGTGTACCCGGCACTGAGGCGCTCACCTGACGGTACGACCATCAAGATCACTCCGTTGGCAATCACCGCGAAGCACGTCCGGTTCCAAGCCAGCGCGGTCCGCTCAGCCTGGAGGCCACCGTCGGGATCCAGCGACGTCATCAGTGGACGCCGATCGACATCAGCAAAAGAAAAGCAATCGCTAATCCGATCAACGCAACTATCCGGCTCAGAAATACCGGCATACGCGGCGCCGGCAATGGGCCTCGACGACGCATCGCGTCATCAATCGTTCGCCACCGCCGCAGACCAGCCATTATCGTTAACGCTGCCAGGAACGCGAGCCCGGCGCCGATAAAATGCGGCGATGCGTTCAGCACGACCGCCGGAACAAAATGAGCGAATCCGACCCCCGCGGCCAATAGTCCAAGACCGGTCCTCAACCACGCCAGAAATGTGCGCTCGTTAGCAAGGGTGAATCGATAATCGGGTTCGAGAAACTCGACAATGGACGGCGCGGTGTCTTCAGTGCCATGCACGGAGCTTTTCGACATATCGTCAGCATTTCGCATTGCCCTGGGGTCGCGCCACAGTAAGGCGACTGGCGTAACTTTCTCTTCATCGACGCTCGCGGCTAGATCGATCACGCTGACGAAGTACAAGCCCGGCAACACTGAGAGAAGCTGCCGTCCAATGTCAAGTCTCGAATGCGGCTGAGAGGTCGGGTACGGGTTTCCAAGTCTTGAGTTCTACCAACACCGCCAGGCCCACCCTGGCCAATTGACGATGGCGGCAACCCAATCGACGTTGACGAGCGCCGCTAGCCGCGCTAAAGGTTGGGATCGGAGGAGTAGACCGGGAACTCGTATGCCGTGGCGTCTGTCGCATTGCTCGGCGGTCTGCAGTACAGGAAGTAAAACTAGAGAGTCGAGTACTGGATCGGCAAGATTTACAACACAGCGCGTTGCTCCAGTCGGAGTCTGCTGAAATTCTGTTCATCCTGCCCACCAGGGCAGCTGCACTGGTGGGCAGGGGACCCAATTATCAAGCTAGCCTTCATGTTCGCCTCTATGCGGGCTTGTTTACCGGCTGGGCCTTGTACTTGAATTTGATGTCGTCACCATTGACCGACGTTGTTGTGACCAGCACGGTGTATTTGGTTCCCTCGTCATCGACAACGGTGCACTTTTGCGTGGCGTCGACCTTGCCATCCAGCGGACCATCACAGACGGAGCTCTGAAGCTCGAAGTGCTGCTTCTCCTTTACTGCGTCCTTCAAACCCTGCTCCAGACTGCTCTTGGAGATACGGTTGAAGTTACCAACATCGACGCTCGCATGGCAGCCGGAGAGAGTGGCCATCGACAATAGGGCCGATCCAATCACCAAGCTAGCCTTCATCTTCCAGCACTTTCAGGGTCTGCAGGAACCATCGACGCAAAAGCCCCCGACACGCCTTGGCATGTCGGGGGCTTTTGACTGAAACTAAGCGGTCTCGGTGATCGGCCGGTCGACCCAGCTCATCAGGTCGCGCAGCTTCTTGCCGGTGACCTCGATCGGGTGCTCGGCGTTCTCCTTGCGCAGACCCTCGAGCTCCTTGTTGCCGCCCTCGACGTTAGCGACGAGGCGCTTGACGAAGGTGCCGTCCTGGATGTCCTTCAGGATGTCCTTCATGCGCTGCTTGGTCCCGGCGTCGATGACGCG
Source organism: Mycobacterium sp. (assembly GCA_050701835.1). Lineage (GTDB taxonomy): Bacteria > Actinomycetota > Actinomycetes > Mycobacteriales > Mycobacteriaceae > Mycobacterium. The sequence continues at coordinate 106,299 of JBOGDC010000037.1, forward strand.
CGGACCCGACAGGTACCCGCCGAACTCTGCGGTGTCGGACACCGAGTAGTTCATGCGCGCGATGCCGCCCTCGTACATGAGGTCGACGATCAGCTTGAGCTCGTGCAGTACCTCGAAGTACGCCATCTCGGGGGCGTATCCGGCCTCGACCATGACATCGAACCCGGTCTTGACCAGTTCCTCGGTGCCACCGCAGAGCACGGCCTGCTCACCGAACAGGTCGGTCTCGGTCTCTTCCTTGAAGTCGGTCTTGATGACGC
>JBOGDC010000038.1:0-76055 GCA_050701835.1 Mycobacterium sp.
GGTGCTGCCACTGTTCACCGATCCCGCCGCGGGTTGGGTGCCGGTGCAAATGGCGTTGTTGGGCGCGATCTTCGTGCTCTTCGCGGTGGTCTCGGACAGCCTGTGGGCGGTGCTGGCCAGCAGCGCACGCAACTGGTTCGCCCGCTCGCCGAAGCGTCTCGAAGCGGTCGGGGCGACCGGCGGGTTGATGATCGTCGGGCTGGGCGCCGGTGTGGCGGTGAGCTCCTCCTAGTGCCCGAGATGACATTGGCGCGGCCATTTTCCCGCAAAGTACCTGTGTAGATGTCAACTCGGCGGAAATGCTCGCAACAGCTCGGCGAGTAGCTCGCGGTCGGGCCGATACGGGGTGTTGAAGCCCAACCGGTGTACCAGATCGCCGTAGCGGTCCTGCAATTCACGCGCACCCTGGACCGCCGAGGTCACGGTGACGGCAGCAGCATCGAGGAACTCGTCGTCGACGAGATTGGCCATGGCGTCCCATTCGCCTTGTTTGGACAGCTCTTTCAGTTTCGGGCCGACCTCTCCTCTGCCGTGCAGTTCCAGGATCGGCCAGTAGGCCGGTGTCGACCCGTAGAAGGCCAGCTGCTTGCGCACCGCCGCCCGCGCAGTCGCCAGCTCGGCATCGTCGCGACCGATGACGATCATCGGCGAGTGGTGGATGTGGATGTCGCCGAGTGCCTTTCCAGATTTCTCCGCACCACGGTCCAGAGTGGGTACGGTGACCTGCGCGAGGTACTCCGGCGTACAGAACGGATGGGATAGGAACCCGTCGGCCACCTCGCCGGCCACCTCGGTCATTCCACTGCCGACACCCGCCAGCCAGATCGGTGGCGGGCCAAAGGCACTCACCTCGGCCGGGTCCGGCATGAACATCGGAGTCATCAGGGTGTTCTGGTAGAACTCACCCTGGTAGTCCAGACGCCCGCGCTCCTGCCAGGACTGCCAGATGGCACGTACCGCCAGCACCATGTCCCGCATCCGTGCGGCGGGACTGCTCCACGGCATGCCGAATCGGCGGGTGATATGCGGTTTGATCTGGGTGCCGAGCCCCAGGACGAACCGTCCCCCGGAGTAGGCCTGCAGGTCCCAGCCAATGTTGGCCAACAGCATCGGATTTCGGGCAAACGCAACGGCAATCGAGGTACCCAGCGTCACCTCGCGGGTGTGTTCGGCGGCCAGTAGCAGCGGCAGGAACGGATCGTGCGCGCCCTCGAATGTCCAGACGCCGGCATATCCGGCCCTCTCGGCCTCGGCGGCATCGACAGCCATGGTGTTCAACCCGGTCGTGAGCGTTATATCAATCAACACCGCACTCATATTGCCGAAGTCCATGTTCGAGGCCGACAGGACCCATACCCTGGCGTGCATGCCAGCACTTCGTGAACCACAAGTTGTCGTCCTCGGAGGCGGATCATGGGGCACCGCGGTTGCCTCGATTGTGGCACGTCGTAGCCCCACCCTGCAGTGGGCGCGCTCCCCTGAGACGGTTGCCGATATCAATGAGCGGCACCGTAATTCGCGGTATCTCGGCGAGGAGGTAGAGCTGACCGAGAGCCTGCGCGCTACCTCGGACGTACACGAGGCCGTCGAACAGGCCGATGTGGTGATCATGGGCGTGCCCTCGCACAGCTTCCGCGAAGTCCTCACTGAGATCGGGCAATCACTGCGCCCCTGGGTGCCGATCGTCTCGCTGGTGAAGGGACTCGAACAGGGTTCACGGATGCGGATGTCTCAGATCATCGAGGAGGTGCTGCCAGGGCACCCGGCGGGCATCCTGGCCGGGCCGAATATCGCCAAGGAGGTGGCTCGCGGGTACGCGGCAGCCGGCGTTGTCGCCATGCCCGACCAGCATCAGGCGGCACGTCTGGGGGAGCTGTTCCGCACGTCCCGTTTTCGTGTGTACAGCACCAATGACGTGGTGGGCGTGGAGATGGCAGGCGCCCTGAAGAACGTCTTCGCCATCGCCAGTGGCATGGGTTACGCGATCGGGATCGGCGAGAACACCCGCGCCATGGTGATCGCACGCGCACTTCGGGAAATGACGAAACTCGGTGTGGCCATGGGTGGTAACCCGGAGACGTTCCCGGGCCTGGCGGGCCTCGGCGACCTCATTGTCACCTGCACGAGCGCCAGCAGCCGCAATCGGCATGTGGGTGAAGAGATCGGCAAGGGTAAGACCATTGACGAGATCATCAAGGCGATGAATCAGGTCGCCGAGGGCGTGAAGGCCTCGTCGGTGGTGATGACCATTGCTGAGGAGTACGGCATCCAGATGCCGATCGCCCGCGAGGTTGACGGGGTGATCAACCATGGCTCCACGGTGGAGCAGGCCTACCGGGGTCTTATGGCCGAGACCCCCGGCCACGAGGTGCATGGCACCGGATTCTGATCAGGCCGGCAGGTATTCGGGCTTCACCACATCGCGCAGCTCGGAGAACGGCAGTCGGCTCTGCATCGGCCCCTCGGCGTAGGCAGCCACCGTGTACGGCTCAAACGAGAAGATCAGCGCATCGCCGTCGAGTGAGAAGTTCCTGAAGTTTCCGGCTTCCGGAACCGTTCCGGTATCGACGAATTCGGTTCCGACGCCTCCCAGCTGCGCGCGCAGATCCGCCCGGACCAGCTCGGAGAGCTTGGGCAGGGAGGCCGTGGGATCACTCAGCAGTGTCTCCACAGTGATGGCCTGCCGGGTGATGCGATCGTACGAGAGAGTGCGAAACGCGAATCCGGGGTGATAGCCACCGAGCGACTCGCTGATGGAGAACCTCACCCCGTCGGACGGATGCGAGCCCCTGCCTTGGTACGCGTCAAAGGTGACCTTGAGCGCCCAGGGTTTTCCCTCCGGCGGGGCCCCCGCACGCTCGACGGACTTGCGGAAGTGGGCACGAATATCGGCCACCGTCTCGTCGGCGGCCTTTTGCAGCTCGGGGAACGACGAATCCCATTGGACGGGGACGAGCAGGCGTTGGGTGGCCTGTGGCGTGACCTCGTCGATGACGCACCCCTCGGCGGAATCCCAGCGACCGCCGTGTTTGGGACAAGCGGCCTGGTCGGCGGGATTGGCGACGGCTGTAGTGGTGATCGCGCCGCTGGGCGCTGGAACAGGGGCAACCGCGGGTGTATCTGCCTTACTGCAGCCGGCGAGGACGACACCGCACACGACGGCAGACACCAGATACCCAGACCTCGAGGGACGCATGGAACCAATCTAGCTGGAGGTTTCTTGGCCGCTACGCCGTGTACGAGCCGCCCGGGCCGACCACAAAACCGTTCCGCCAGCGGTTGTTGACACAGGTCAACGTGCCACCACCGTCGAGGCCGCAGCTGACTTCGCGGTAGCTCAGGCGATGCCCCGGCGGCAGAGGTTTGAACGGCTCGCCACCGATGCCGTAGATCGGCCGATCGGTGCTGGCGAAACCGGGGGCGTTACTGCCGCTGACAAGGTTCGCTCCATTCGGCGCACCGGGTAGCGGACCGCTGCACCCGTAGCTCGCGTCGGCACGCTTGATCAGGCACGAGATTCCACCGGGAATGGTGAAGCCGTATGCCGTTTCCCCCATGGCGCTGTAGTCGAGCGGCGACACCGCAGTGAGCCCGTTGACGTTCGGAAGTCCCGACGGGTCAAGGGGATTCGGGGTGTCCGGATCGGCGGACGCCGTGCCCGCCAGAGTGACGGCGGCGACCGCGCTGGTCAGAGCGCCAATGATCGACAGGGTGCGCATCCCGTGACCATATCCAAGATCGCCCGCAATCTCGCATCTACTGGTCAAAGACGATATCGACGCTGTCGGTGACCGGAACGGCCTGGCAGGCGAGGGTCAGCCCCATCGCGAGGTCGGCATCGACCAGGGTGTCGTTGCGGAGCATCCGCACCTCGCCGCGGCGCACCGTGCAGGCACACGCGCTGCACGCGCCTTCGCGGCATGAGTACGGAGCGTCGATGCCCTGGGCAAGCAGCACGTCGAGCAGCGGAGTGTTCCTGGGCCATTCGACGGTGACCTGAGCGCCGTCGAGTTCCACGCTCGCCTGGGCCGCATCCCCGCCACCCAGCGGAACCACGATGTCGGCAAACGGGTCGCCGCACAGCGACTGGTAGAGCTCGACATGAATGTGACGGGCGGGAGTCCCAACGGCCGACAACGCGGCGCGGGCCTCATCCATGAATGGCGCCGGGCCACAGATGTATGTGCTGTATCCCGTGTAGGCGGCGAACAGTTCTGCCATGGAGTCACGGGTAGGCAGTCCGCGTTCGCCCTCGAGCCAATGCACCACGCGCAGTCGATCGGGGAACTCCACCATGATCTCGTCGATCTCGGCGCCGAAGATCACGCTCTGCGCGTCTCGGTTCGCGTAGAAGAGATAGACCGTTCCCGCACCACCGAGCAGAACCGATTTGGCGATGGACAGCATCGGGGTGATGCCGCTGCCCGCAGCGATCAGCAAGAAGTCGCCATCCAGCGAGCGTGGGACGAAGACTCCGGAGGGAGTGAGCACGGTGATGTGGTCCCCCACACCGACGTTGTCGCACAGCCAGTTCGACGCGTACCCACCGGCCGTGCGCTTGATGGTGACGACGAGGGCGTCATCGAGATGGGGCGAGCTGGATAGCGAATAGCACCGGGCGACCGAGCCGGTCCGTGCGCTAGGGATCTTCAATGTGAGGAACTGGCCCGGCCGGTAGCGGAAGGCATTGACGAGCGCATCCGGAACTTCGAACACCAGGGAGACCGCATCCCCTGTCTCCCTGATGATCTCGACGACCTCCAGGGAATGAACGTGAGGATTGCCGGTCACCTTGCGCGTATCGGGCAAGACGGAGTCCGTCATCGACAACCGCCTAGAGCTCGATACCGAAGCGAGCCGCGACCTTCTTGCCGATGCCGTACTTGCCGATTCCGTAGAACGGCGCCATCAGGTCCCCATAACGCGGTCCGATGATGCGCGGGATGGCGTCGAACACCCGGGCATCTGGGCCGATCAGGACACGTGGCCTGTTCTTCTCCACTCCGCGCAGGATGATCCGGGCCGCCGAGTCTGGCCGGGTGATCGCCGCCAGCTGGAACCCCTTTCGCACGGTCTCACGGTCCACGCCTTCCGGAATGCCACGCGCGCTGGAGGCGATATTGGTCTTGATCCCACCGGGGTGCACACAGGTGACACCGACCGGGTACTTTGCCGCCCGAATCTCCTGGCGCAGCGCTTCGGTGAAGCCGCGCACCGCGAATTTCGCTGCGTTATAGGCACTCTGCGAGGGAATGCCCATAAATCCGAACACCGATGACACGTTGACGATGTGGCCGTCACCCGATTCGATGAGGTGGGGCAGGAATGCCTTGGTGCCGTGTGCGACACCCCAGAAGTTGATGTTCATCAACCAGTCGAAGTCATCCCATTCCATATCCGTGACGTCGGCCGAAAGCGCCACGCCGGCGTTGTTGAACACCAGATTGACCTGGCCGAATTCGTTCTTGACGTCAGCCGCATGGGCATAGACGGCCGCCCGGTCGGCAACGTCGAGTTCGAACGGGATGGCGGTCGCCCCCGCCTTCTCGCAACGCCCGGCGGTATCGGCCACTCCGGCGGTGTCGATATCCGAAAGCGCCAGCCGCGCACCGCGCTGCGCCAGTGCCAACGCCAGGCTGCGGCCGATACCCGAACCGGCACCGGTGATTACGGCAACCTTGTCAACGAAGTCTTTCATCGTGTCTCGCTTCTGATCGGCGGAATGCTAATGTGCGGCCATACTTGGCGAGGTCTGCCGGGGACCGTCCGCGAGGGGAACCGTCTTGCGCACGGCCGGACGCTCCGCACCCTCGAACTCATACTCGGCGGGGTCGACTTTTCTTGTCTGTGACCAGTATTCGAAAGTGAACCCCGACCACAGGGTTCGATTCTTGCCGTGCTCGTCCAGGTACCAACTCTGGCAGCCGCCCGTGTTCCACACCGAACCCTGCAGCTTGCGCTGGACTTCGGCGTTGAACCGGTCCTGGGCCTCGCGGCGCGGCACAATCGCCTGGGCGTAGGCCTCCTCGACATGCTTTATCGCCTCGGTGACGTAGTGGATCTGCGACTCGATCATGAACACGATCGAGTTGTGCCCCAGGCCGGTGTTGGGCCCCAGCAGGAAGAACAGATTCGGCATACCGGCGATGGTGATGCCGCGGTGGGCGGCGACACCCTCCATAGACCAGCGCTCGCCTAGGTCCTCGCCGTTCTGCCCCTTCAGGTCCAGATACTTGTACGAGTCGGTGACGTGGAAGCCGGTGCCGAAGATGATGGCATCGACCTGCCGCTCCTTCCCATCGCTGGTGACGACGCCGTCGGCGGTTACTCGCGCGATGGACTCGGTAACCAACTCTGTCTTCTGATTCTCGATGGCCTTGTAATACGTCCCCGACCCCAGGAGGCGTTTGCATCCGGCACGGTAATCGGGTGTCACCTTTCGGCGTACTTCCGGATCCGAGATCTGGCTCTTGATATACGCACGACCAAGGAGCTCAACACCTTTGAGCAGAGCCGGGCGCCTGTTCATCGCATACGCACCGGCTTCTGCCCCGAAGTACATGCCACTGCGGAACAGCGCACGTAAACCGGGAACGCTCGCGAACGCTCGCTTGGCAAGCGAGCCAAAGTCAACATTGGTGCGCGGCAAGACCCACGGCGGCGTGCGCTGGAACAGCTTCAGCTGGCCGACCTGCCCAACGATCTCGGGGACGAACTGAATAGCACTGGCGCCCGTACCGATAACGGCGACCTTCTTGCCGGTCAGGTCGTAGTCGTGGTTCCACTGCGCGGAATGAAAGACCGGCCCCTCGAAGCGGTCCAGGCCCTCGAGCTCCGGAATGCTAGGGACATGCAGGGCACCGACTCCTGAGATGAGGAACTGGCAGATGTACTCCTGCCCGCTCTCGGTGAACACATGCCAGCGGTACTCGTCCTCATCCCAGTACCCGCGGGTGACCCTCGTGTTGAAACTGACGTGCCGGTAGAGGTCGTACTTGGCGGCGACTTCCTTGAGGTAGTCGAAGATTTCGGGCTGCCGGGAGAAGAGCTGGTCCCAGTTCGACCGCGGTTCGAACGAGAAGGAGTAGAGGTGGGTCGGCACGTCGCAGGCTGCGCCAGGATAGGTGTTATCGCGCCACGTGCCGCCCATTTCGCCCGCCTTTTCGAGGATGAGGAAGGGCACCCCCATCCTCTGCAGCGCTATACCTGCCCCGATACCCGAGAACCCCGTGCCGACAATCACCGCACGGATGCGGATGGGCTCCGACGACGTGCTATCGATCGCGGTGTCGGTCTGCTGCTCTGCGGGCGGAGTATCGGTAACAGTCATGTGGCGCAATCTCTTTCTGTTGCAGGGAGACCCTTGACATGGCTGAACTGGCTCAATGCCACCGGCACCGAGCCAGTTCAGCCATGAAGACGATTCGTTGGCGCGCGCCTACCGCGCTTTGATCTCGGCCAGAATGTCCTCCGGCATCGCGCGCGACATCCGCAGCAGTCGACCAGTGAATTTGCCGTCCAGGAAACCGATCTCGTGCATGAAGCGCATCAGTGGCTCCGCGACCCACGTCGCATTCTCACGATAGTTCGGTGATGTCAGGAAGGCATACAGGCCGCGCAGCGGATGGATACCCACCGACCGGTAGGCCAGCGGATTGACGAGCACCGGATAGATACCGATCACGGCGAGAGCGAAGACCCCCCGATGGAACGCATTGGAGATCGGCCCCCGCTCCGCGATCTGCCGCACCAGTTCCTCACGCGCGTAGGTGATGTGCCGCGCCTCTTCCAGCACATGAATCTTCATGAGCTGACGAGCGTGCGGCTGCACCGTCTCATCCAGCATCGCCTCACGCTGCGCACGGTCCAGCACCTCCTCGACCAACAGCAGACCACCGATCCCTGAGGGGCCCATTGGCGCCAGACCCAGGAGCCGGACCACACGCGTCGCGAACTTGGGATAGGTGTACGGCTTAACCCCGAGCTTGTTCACCAGGCGGCCGAACATGGTGGAGTGCCGGGCTTCCTCGCTGACCTCGGTCAACGCGTAGCGGCCATGATCCGTCGCCCCCCCGTTCTGGTCGACGACCTGCTGCCACAGCATGGCGCTGAGCCCAGTCTCGACGTAGATACCGAAACTCAACACAGAACCGAGCTCATGCCGGGTCAGTTCGATGCGTTGCTCCTGAGTCAGCTTGTCCCACAGCGTGGTGCCGTACAGCGACGTTCGGCGCGGCGTGGTCCAGTACAACCCGGGCACCACGGGAGCATCCCAATCGATGTCCACCTCGCCGTCATACGCCCGATCCGCAGCCGAGCGAAGGAGCCGCTGTGCGGTCTTCTGGCGATCGCCCACGGACTTACCGTGCACCGAGGAGGCTCCACTCTCATGAAGAGCCGTTGTTGGCTGGTCGATGGTCGTCATTGATCCCGCCCTCCAGTTTTACTCATTACTTGAAGTACACGTTACTAGTCATACCGGTAAAATGAGTCTCATCTTCGCGGTTCGGTTTGTCAATCCCCTGCGCAACGTCAAAGAAGGCCTCGGCCCCTGAGAATCGCTCGCGCACTGCCGGTTCTGAGCATTCCCGCATCCTCGGCAATCTCGAAGTACGGGTGCAGCAACACCTCGTTTCGGTGTCGGGCGCTCTCGCTCCGCGCCGCCGCCCTGCGTCCGGCGCGCCGGCTCAGCCCCACGCTGCGGTACACCTGCGGACGCACGATCAACGACGTCGCCAACACCGTCAGTAGTGCAAGCGAAACGTCGGCCAACGCCCACGGGAGATACCTGCGGGCGTCCACGGCGCGGTACAGGTCGTCCTCGGCGAACTCAAGCTGGCGACGGCTGACCAGAACACAGATCTTGGCGACCTGCCGGACCACGGGCTGAGCCCGCTCATCCGCCTCGAGCTCACGCATCAGCTGATGAATCAACTTGTGCAGCAAGAGAATAAAACCGCGACCGAGGGGGCCATGGGGAATGAGCGGCACGAAGAGCCGCTGCAGGCGGTGCACGGCCACCGGGGCGGGCTGGAGCTCCAATCCCGTCTTGTTGATCAGCCTGCCCACCATGGTGGCGTTGCGACTGATATCGCGGATGCTGGCCAACAGAAAACGGGTGTAATCGTCCGCCAGCGTGTTGCCTTCGATGACATCGCGGAACATCAGCGACGCCAGCGCGCCCTGGGCGTCCAGTACGAAGCTCAGCAGACTGACCAGTTCCTGACGCGCCAACTCGCCCCGCTGCTCAACCGAAAGCGCGTCCCACTCCGGGGTGCCGTAGAGCGATACCCGATGAGCGGCCAGCCAATGCGAACCCGAGTCCAGCGGCGCATCCCAGTCGATGTCCAACTCAGGGTCATAGCTGAGCTCTGTCGCCTCGAACAGTAGGCGGCGGGCCGTTTTGAGCCGATCACCCACTCGGCGCCGTCGCGTCGGCACTCCGCCCTCGACCGTGGTGGCCGGACTGAACTCACGCTCGGTGTAGTTGATGTCCTTGTAGCTGTTGGATGTCACGTCATCGCCTTCCGATCAGCCAAGTTCAATATCCGTACCGAACAGTATGGGGTACTGTTTGTTACGTATATATCAGCGAGTTTGTCGGGACGGCGTCCCGATTGTCAAGAGGCCGCCAACCCAGACCCGAGGAGAGATATGAGCGTTCCCCGGCAGGACGACGCCAACAACGTCTTCAACCACAGCCCGCATGACGATTCGGACTACATCGGCGAGGCCACGGTGACTGTTCGTGGTGTCGAGATCCCCGTCAATCTGGAGCTGAAGGGGTACAGCGAGCCGATCGACGGCATATACCGATGGATCGGCCGTATCAGGCCTAATGATCAGCTCACCGAGATCGTCGGTGACGAGGCACGCGTGAAGGCCACGATCCGTACCACCCATAGCGCGCGCGAGGCCTTCATCGGCGATCCCGACCCGTGGAACCGATATCGGGTAATCGGGAAGAGCACCCCACCGTTCCATGTTCCGACCGACCTCGCGGAAATCGAAGCGGACTAAGGGCTTTCGCGGTCACCTTCGCCGCGAATGGATAAGCGCCACCAGCTCACGTTCCGTATCACGCAGTGGCTGCACCGAGTGTGCCGCCTGTGCTTGCAGCAGCGCACCCTCGATCGCGCTGACGATGAGCGAGGCCAGACTCTCGACATCCTCGCTCACTCCGGAATCGCGTAGCGAAACCGCTAGGCGTGCGCGCATACCGACGAAGGCATCGTGTGCGGCCTGACGGATCTGCTCCTCCCCCGGGCCGGCCAGCGCTGCGGCGGCGTGCGGGCAGCCGGTGTCGAAGTTGTGCGTCTCGAGCTGGTTGACCCACCACTTGATGAACTTGGTGATGAGGTATTCGGAGTCACCCCGCGCCCGCAGCGCGTCGAAGAACGCGTCCGTCTGGACGGACGCTTCTCGGGTAGCCGTGGCGATAAGTTCGGCCTTGCCCGTCGGGAAGTGCTGATAAATGGAGTTACGGGCCGCTCCGCTGCGTTTGAGCAGGTCGGCGAGGCCTGTCGCGTGCACGCCACGCTCGCGCATCATGGTGATCGCGCTGTCGATCAGTCGTTGTCGCGGACCTGCCGCCACGATGGCCTCCTCCTCCGATGTGGACCAATCGGTCCATGTACTGCTACCGTCGGTATGGACCAGTCAGTCTACGCGGAAGGGTGGCCATGACCACGGAAATCGAGAATCTGTCCGGGCTTGAGCTGATCAGGACGATGGGTGCCTGGCCCGAATCGGCACCGAATATCGGCCGCCTGCTAGGCATGCAGCCCGAGGAGATCGAGTTCGGCTCTGTCTCGTTCAGTCTCCGCACCCGGCCGGAGTTCGCCAACCCCTTGGGCACCCTGCACGGCGGCATCTGCGCGACATTGCTCGATTCGGTAATGGGCTGCGCCGTGCACTCCACACTAGAACCCGGAATCGGTTACGGGACACTTGAACTCAAGGTCAATTATGTCCGGACGGTGCCCTGCGACGGCGAACGTCTGATCGCCACCGGACAGGTCCTACATCCCGGCCGGCGGGTATCGACGGCCGAGGGCAAGGTCGTGGACTCCCAGGGCAAGCTGGTGGCGCACGGCACCACGACCGTGATGATCTACCGCTGATGTCCGCCGCCGATTTCGGGCGCGCGTCGGCTGCCGTAGAGAAGCTTCTGATCGGGGTGCGGCCAGAGCAGTGGACGGCTCCGACGCCGTGTATTGAGTGGAACCTGCGCCAGTTGGTGGACCATCTCGTAGAGGTGAACTACGCGCTCGCGGTGCGCTTCGGCGGCCCGGGTGGCAGCGCTGAGGATGATCCGGTAGCGGCCTATCGCGCCTCGGCACAAGCACTGAGCGATGCGCTGGCACTTCCGGGCGTGCTCGATCAGACCTACCCCGGCCCCTTCGCCCACACGACCGGCGACAAGCAGTTGCAGACCCGCTTGGCGGACCTGTTGACGCACGGCTGGGATCTGGCGCAGGTCACCGGACTGCCCGCGGACCTGCCCGCCGATCTCGTGGAGAACGCATTGGCTTTCGTGGAGAGGGTTGCCGGGGCTTTCGCGCGATCGGGAAGGTTCGGCACTCCGCAGCCCGTCTCCGCGAACGCACCCGTACTCGACCGACTGGCCGCGTTGAGCGGGCGTTCGGTCGGATAAGACCTGCGCCCGAACCGTCAGTAGCGGGCCATGTCCTCAAGGCGCGCAATACGATCCGCCATCGGCGGGTGCGTCGAAAACAGCGAAGCCATCCGGTCGCCGGCACGGAACGGGTTCGCGATCATCAGGTGAGACTGGCTGGCCAGCTGGGGTTCCGGAGGCAGCGGAGCCGCCTGCACCCCGCCGGAGATCTTGCGCAGCGCCGAGGCCAGGGCCAGCGGATCACCGGTCAGCTCGGCACCGGACTGGTCGGCCTGGTACTCCCGCGAACGGGACACTGCCATCTTCACCACCGTGGCCGCGATAGGTCCCAACATCGAAACCAGGAACAGTGCAAACGGATTCGGGCGGTTTTCGCCACCGCCGCCGAAGAAGTTCATGAACATCGCCATATTGGCCAGACCCGAGATGACGGCGGCCAACGCGCCCGCCACGCTGGAGATCAGGATATCGCGGTTGTAGACGTGCGATAACTCGTGGCCCAGTACCGCGCGCAGCTCACGTTCGCTCAGCAGGTCGATAATTCCGGTGGTGCAGCAGACTGCCGCATTCCGGGGATTACGGCCCGTCGCAAAGGCATTCGGCGCGTTGGTATCGCTGATGTACAGCCGCGGCATCGGCTGACGCGCGACCGTGGCCAGCTCCCGGACGATCCGGTACATGGCGGGCTGCTGCAGCTCAGTCACCGGCTGGGCATGCATGGCGCGCAGCGCCAGGGTGTCACTCTTGAAATACACGAACGCGTTCATGCCGACTGCGAACAAAATGGCCAGCAGCAGGATGGTCTGGCTGTGGAAGAGCGAGCCGATGAACACGATCATCGCCGACATGCCGCCCAGAAGCAGCACGGTCTTAAGTCCGTTGGCGTGGCCGTGCATGCTCAATCCTTCTCGTTCGCTCGATGCGATTACTCGGTGTTACTCAAGCTAACGAAAAACGGCCCGTCCAGGTTCCGGCGCAATTAGCCGTACTGCTGGTCTTCGCGCCAGCGGCTCATCCGTGCCGCCGAACGGTGTATTCGATGAGCACGCCCAGCGCGTCGCGAGCCTCGCCCTGCGGCAGCTCAACCAGCTCGGCCTTGGCTCGGTCGGCGTAGTCCACGACGACGGACTTGGCCTGGGCGAGTCCGTCGGATGCCCGCAGCAGGGTCAGCGCCTCCTCCACCTCGGCGTCATCAGTGATGGGCGCAGCCAGCAGGGTGCGCAGCCGGTCGGCGCCGGGTCCCGTATCGCGCAGCGCGTAGAGCATGGGGAGGGTGTGGACACCCTCTCGTAGGTCGGTGCCGGGTGTCTTGCCCGACTCGTCGGTGAGGCTCTCGATGTCGATGATGTCGTCGGAGATCTGGAAGGCGGTGCCGACGATGGCACCTAAGCGGCTCATCCGTTCGATCTGCTCGTCATCGCAGCGGGACGTCATCGCACCGAAGCGCCCCGTCGCGGCGATCAATGACCCGGTCTTCTCGTGGATGACCTTGAGGTAATGCTCGGTCTCGTCGCCACCTTCCGGCACGCCGACCGTTTCCCGCATCTGGCCAGTGACGAGCTCGGCGAAGGTCTCGGCGACGATCCGCACTGCCGTCGGGCCCAGCCGGGATACCAGCCGCGACGCTGTGGCCAGCAGATAATCCCCGGCGAGGATCGCCACGTTGTTACCCCAACGGGCATTCGCGCTGGGCACCCCGCGGCGTTTTTGCGCCTCATCCATCACGTCGTCGTGGTACAGCGTGGCCAGATGAATCAGCTCACACACCGCACCCGCGAGGATCACCTCGTCGTTGTCCGGGTCGGGCCCGGTCTGGGCGGAGAGCACCGTGAACAGCGGGCGGAATCGCTTGCCGCCGGCATGGAAAAGGTGCAGCACCGACTCCGTCAGCAGCGGGTCGGCCTGCCCCAGCTCGGACACGATGAGTGTTTCGATGGCGCCCAAATGGCCGCGCACCTTTGCGGCGAAGACGGGATCGCCAAGGTCAACTCCGGCCGCCGTGGTCGAGTTACTCACCGGTCCAACATACTGGGAAGGTGCAGACGTCAGCGGACCTGGTCGTCGTCGGTGCCGGACCAGCCGGATCGGCGGCCGCGGCGTGGGCAGCGCGCTCCGGGCGTGAGGTGGTCCTCATCGATTCGGCGGTGTTCCCCCGGGATAAGACCTGCGGTGACGGGTTGACCCCGCGCGCCGTCGAACAACTCGAGTTACTCGGTCTCGAACCGTGGCTTGACAAACACATCCGATATCAGGGTCTACGGCTCCACGGTTTTGGCGGGAACCTCGAAGTGCCTTGGCCTGGAAAGTCTTTCGGTGGTACTGGAAGCGCGGTGCGGCGCACCGAGCTGGACGACAAAATTCGGCAGGTGGCGGTGGACTCCGGGGCGACGATGGCCGAGTCCACCAAGGCCGTTGACGTGGAACGTGACTCAGCCGGGCGGGTCACCGCGGTCCGGGTGCTCGACGACGGCGGTTCTAGGGAAATCGCCTGCAAGGCTGTCATTGTCGCCGACGGAGTGCGCTCCACCCTCGGGAAAGTCCTGGGACGCGAGTGGCATAAGGACACCGTGTATGCCGTCGCGGGGCGCGCGTATATCGACTCGACCCGGAGTGACGAGGAATGGATGACCTCGCATCTGGAGCTGCGCTCCCCCGAAGGTGACGTGCTCCCCGGATACGGCTGGATCTTCCCGCTGGGTGGTGGGCAGATCAACATCGGGGTCGGCGCTCTCGCCACCTCGAAACGCCCCGCCGAGGCCGCGTTGCGTCCGCTCATCGAGTACTACACGGAGCTGCGGCGCGAGGATTTCGGTCTCAGCGGCCGGCTGCAGTCGATCGCGTCGGCACTTCTGCCGATGGGCGGTGCGGTGTCCGGGGTAGCAGGGCCCAACTGGATGCTCATCGGCGACGCGGCGGCCTGCGTGAACCCACTCAACGGCGAGGGTATCGACTACGGATTGGAGACCGGCCACCTCGCCGCCGACGTGCTTGACACCGATGACTACTCGCAGCTGTGGCCGGAGCTGTTGCGCGAGCGCTACGGCCGGTCGTTCTCGATCGCGCGGCGGCTCGGCGCGCTACTGACGTTGCCGCACTTCCTGCCCGTCATGGGCCCGGTCGGCATGCTGTCACCGGCGATGATGCGAATTGCGGTGCGGCTCATGGGAAACCTGGTGACCGACGAGGATCACGACATGATCGCGCGCGCCTGGCGGGTCGCCGGCGGCGGCTCGCGCCGTCTCGATTCGCGGCCCCCGTTCAGCTGAGCGCTTCGAGTTAGATGGTCGCGACGTGCAGGGCGACGATACCGCCGGTGAGGTTGCGCCACCGGACATTCGACCACCCGGCCGCGAGGATCTGTTCGGCCAATGCCGCTTGATCGGGCCACGCCCGAATCGACTCCGCCAGGTACACATAGGCGTCCGGGTTGCTGCTGACTGCGCGCGCCACTTCCGGCAGCGTCTTCATCAGATACTCCATGTACAGCGTGCGAAACGGCCGGTTTACCGGCGTCGAGAACTCGCAGACGGCAAGGCGACCACCGGGTTTGGTGACGCGCGCCATCTCCCGCAGCCCTTCGACATGATCGACCACATTGCGCAGACCGAAGCTGATGGTTACCGCGTCAAACGAGTGATCCGCGAACGGCAACCGGGTCGCGTCCCCGGCGACCTTGGGCACATTGCGATGCGCTCCCGCCTTGAGCATGCCGACCGAGAAATCTGCGGCCACGCACCACGCCCCGGACTGGGTGAGTTCGACGGTCGAGACCGCGGTACCCGCGGCGATGTCGAGCACCTTGTCCCCGGGCTTCAGTTTCAGTGACTCACGGGTGGCGCGGCGCCAGAAACGGTCGCGGCCGAAGGAGAGCACGGTGTTGGTGATGTCGTACCGTTTGGCCACCGCGTCGAACATGGACGCGACCTCGTGCGGGTCCTTCTGCAGGGTGGCGCGGTTCATACCGTGACCGTACAGGGGGTCCGCTTAGGTGTGTCGGTGCGGCACTAGGCCGTCATGATGCCGCGACCCAGCGTGGTGCCCGCCGCGGCGGCGTAGTGCTCCAACAGCTCATCGCAGATGGCGGGCCAGGTGCGCGATAGCACTCCCCTTCGGGCGGCCGCCGAGAAACGACTGCGCGTGGCCGGCTGTACCAGGTGGTCGACTGCCATACCCAGCCGTGCCTCGAAGTCGGCCACCGGCAGCAGCATCCCATTGCGTCCCGGGATCACCAGATCGCGCGGGCCACCGGCATCCGGCGCGATGGCCGGTACCCCGCTGGACAGGGCCTCCTGCACCGCCTGGCAGAACGTCTCGTGCTCGCCCGGGTGGATGAACACATCGAGGCTGGCGTATGCCCGCGACAACGCCGAGCCCCTCAGTTCGCCGGTGAAAATTGCTGTGGGCATCAGTTTTTCGAGCGCATCCCGACCCACGCCACCGCCCACAATGACGAGCTGCAGGTCATCGCGTGAGGCCAGTACCGCTAAGCGCTCCACATGCTTCTCGGGAGCCAGCCGCCCGACGAAGCCAACGATCGGCTTGCCCTCGGGCGACCAATTCTGACGCAGGTCCTCATCACGTGCCGATGGCGCGAAGCGCTCGATGTCCACACCGCGCGACCATCGGAACACCCGCGGGATACCGTGCGCAGCAAGGTCTTCCATCGCAGAGGTGGACGGTGCCAGGGTCCGATCTGCACGGCCGTGCAAATGCTTGGTCCACCGCCACGCGGCTCGGGCGGCGAAACCGGCACCGTAGCTATCTGCGAACCCCGCCACATCGGTCTGATAGACGGCGACGGTGGGGATGTCGAGATGCTGCGCGGCGCGTAGTCCTCCGTAGCCCAGGACGAACGGCGAGGCCAAGTGCACCACATCGGGGGCGAACTGCCGCAGGATGCGCACCATCCGCGGCTGCGGCACACCCAGCGGCAGGGTGCTCACCTTGGGGAACATGATCGCCGGCACTCGATGCACCGGTACACCGTCATGCTCGGCGGCGGCCGGCGCCTGCCCGCGCGGGGTGTTCGGCGCGATGACGATGGCCTCGTGCCCGGTGCGGCGGAGGTGCTCCAGCACCCGCAACACCGAGTTGGAAACGCCGTTGACGTTCGGCAAGAACGACTCTGCGACGATCGCGATGCGCACGGTGAAAGCATGTCAGCGTCAGCTGGCAGTTAGGTTGCCCCCAGGCATACGTCACGCAAACTTAAGCGTGAACGGGGGCCGGGCCTTGACGTTGTATCCAGGCGAGGCCCAACAGCACGGCCCCCGCGACCACCCACACCACAACGATGATTGACCCCCCGGGAACGATCGACAACGACGCGTTACGTCCTTGTACGCGAACCAAATCCGGGTTGGCTTTGTCGTACTCGACATAGATGCGCATGCCGGGGCTGAGCTCGGAGGGATAGAGCACTCCCAATTCCGGCCGGTACGTGACCCGTTCGGGTGTGACGAATTCGATGGTAGAGCGACGGGGCCCCGCGCTGAGCACCTCGGCCAGCGCGACACCCATATCCCTTTCAATGGCCTTGTCGTTACGCCAGGCACCCGCGACGAGCAGCAGCGACTGCAGGGTGAGCAGACCGGCCAGGATCAGCACACCGATGCGGAATCTTCTGATAATCCGGGAGCGCCGGTTCACAAAGCCGCCCTGATGGCGGCGTGCAGCTCGCGCAGCGTAGAACGGTCGGCCTTGACCTCTAGAACCTTGATGCCATCGGCGGGTTCATCAAGTGCCTGGCCGAGCTCGTCGACGGAGATGGACTGCGAATCCACGTGGTAGGCACGACAGATGGCCGCGATGTCCACATCATGCGGGGTGCCGAAGATACGCGAGGAGACGTCGCGGAATCGTGGATCTCCCTGCTCCAGCAGCTCGAAAATGCCTCCGCCGTTGTCATTTGAGACCACGATCGTCAGATTCTCCGGACGCGGCTCAGTCGGCCCGATTAACAGGCCAGAGCTGTCGTGCACAAAGGTGAGATCGCCGATCAGCGCGATCGTGCGGCCACCCTCATGTGCCAGCGCCGCGCCGATCGCGGTGGAAACCGTGCCGTCGATGCCGGCCACTCCCCGATTGGAGCGCACGCGAACATCTTTGGCTCCCCAGGGAACCAACGCGGCATCGCGCACGGCGTTAGAGGCACCGAGCACCAGCTGGTCACCGTCGCGCAATGACCCGCAGACCTTGGCCGCCACATGCAGACCCGTGGTCAGGGGATGAGTGCTCAGCTGGTCACGCACCGCGTCGAGTGCCTTCTGATGCGCATGGGCGCACCGTTGCAGCCAGACAGGATCAGGGTTTCCGGACGTTACCGCTCGTGTCCCGGTGGCCTGCGAGTTGCCCGACACATCGGGCCAGCGCGGACCGGTGGTCAACGCGTACACGGGAATCCGGCTGTCGGCCAATAACGACGACACCTGACGATGCAGGGTTGGCCGCCCCAACATGATCACCTGCCGCGGATGTAGCAACGCGAGCGCCAGTGGATGCACCGGGTTATCAGGTTGTGGCGCAGTCGGTTCAGACACCGTCGGCAACATCGACAGGTTGGGGTGGGCTGCGGCACCATGCCCCGCGATCACCACGGTATCGGGAGTGAGATCGATGTCGACGGGTTCATCGAACGTCACCTCGGGGGTGTACGTCCAGGGCACGCCGTCGGGACGTCCGGCGGGAATCGCGCCCCCGTCGAGATCGGGCACCAGCGGTTCCCGCAGCGGAATATCGAACTGCGCGGGGCCGGCGTTGGCAGTGCGAGATCCCTTGGCTGCAGCCAGGACTCGACATGTCGCCGAGCGCCAGTGCGGGTTCTGTGCCTCGATCTTCTCGAACCCCTCCTCGGCCAGACCGAGGCTTACCGTGGCGCGAACCTGGGTTCCAAAATAGCCGAGTTGCTCCATGGTCTGGTTGGCGCCGGTCCCCAACAGTTCGTAGGGGCGGTTGGCGGACAACACGATCAGCGGAACGCGCGCGTAGTTGGCCTCGACTACGGCGGGTCCCAGATTGGCGACTGCCGTCCCGGACGTCATCGCCACCGGCACCGGTGCCCCACTGGCAGCGGCCAATCCAATAGCCAAAAAGCCCGCGGTGCGCTCGTCGATCCGCACATGCAACCGCAGCCGACCGGCCTTGTCGGCGTCGTGCAGCGCGAAGGCAAGCGGCGCGTTACGCGATCCGGGACACAGCACGACATCGCGGACGCCACCACGGATCAGCTCGTCGACGACGGCATTGGCCTGCGCGGTCGACGGGTTCATGCCATCAGGGTGTCACACCACTCGCGAGGTGCCCGCAAAGAACTCCAGGATCGCGCGGTTGACCTCGTCGGGGCGTTCGATAAAGCCCAGATGGCCGGCGTCGGCGATCTCGACGTACTGACCACCGGGGATCGCGTCTGCCACCTCCCGGCCGAGGTAAGGCGGCAGCGTGAGGTCATCGGAGAACCCGATGACCAATGCTGGAGCGGTGATCCCCGCGTAGGCCGCAGGCCGGCCGGGCTCGGGGATGGCGCCGCGCTGGTACTGAATACCCCCCGAAGCAGGCTCGGGCCACATCGTGAACATGTCGATCCAGTCCTTGATGACGGCATCGTTGTTGAGCGTCTTCGGCGAGAAGTTCGCCATCAATCGCATGGCCGCCTGGTACGACGCCGGTGGTTCGACACCCGATGCGGCCAGCTCCAGCTCAGCGTCACGGAAGAACGATCGTGTGAGATCTTCCCGACCGCGAGTTCCCATGAATACCGCGGCGGTCACCAGATCGGGGCGCGTGAGCGTGAGCTCCTGTGCGATGAGCGCGCCCATGGAGAAGCCGACCAGCCGGGCCGGCCCGGCGTCGAGGTGCTCGATGAGCGCCGCGGTATCGGCGACCATGTCCTGCAGAGTGAACCCATCAGCCGACTCGGAAGTCGGCGGTATCCCCCGGTTGTTGAAGGTGATGGCGCGATATCCCGCGGCACGGACGGCAGGCACTTGGTGCAGGTGCCAGCTCCGGCCGGCACCACCCCGCCCGGAGATGAAGACGACGGGATCACCCGAGGCACCGAGCGCCAGGGGACCACGGTCGTCGTAGCTGATCTGGATGCCGTTGACATTCGCGAGAGGCACGCTGGTTGAACCTACCGGTTCAGTAACGGGAAGCAGTCGGCGAGGCGGCGAAGCCACCAATCGCGCCGGTCCGCGGGCGCGGCGAGCGCCGCCAGTCGGGCGGGGTCGGGCGTGCATGACCCCACCGGGAGATAACCATCCTCGGGCGTGGGGGCGTCGGCCACGTCCTCGACGAAGAATCCTCCGGTTCCCAGTCCGCACGCATGCTCCAGCACCGGCAGTGCTGCCGCCGCGCGCAGACCGATGCCGATGCCCACCGCGCTGTCCAGGGCGCTGGAGATCACCACAGGCATGCCGATCCGGTCCGCGATAGCTAGCAGGGCGGCCACACCGCCAAGCGGGGCCACCTTGAGCACGGCGATATCGGCCGCATGGGCCTGCGCGACGCGCAGCGGATCACTTGCACGCCTGATGCTCTCGTCGGCGGCGATCGGCACGTCCGGGAGACGCCGACGTACCTCGGCTAGTTCCTCCACACTGGCGCAGGGCTGTTCGGCGTACTCGAGGCCGCCACCTCGGGCCAGGGCCGTCAACGCCTGGACGGCCTGCTCGACGGTCCAGCCGCCGTTGGCGTCCACACGCACGGTGGGGATCTGCGCACGGACCGCGTCGACGCGGGCGATGTCCTCCTCGAGGGTCTGCCCGGGCTCGGCCACTTTCACCTTGGCGGTGCGGGCGCCAGGGAAGCGGGCCAGCACCTCCGGTACGGCTGCGGCATCGACCGCGGGCACCGTCGCATTGACCGGGATCCGTACACGCCGCGGCGCAGGAAGCTCGGTATAGGCGGCCTCGAGGGCGGCCGCCAGCCAGGCGGCGGCCTCCGGAGGCTCGTACTCCGGGAAGGCGCCAAATTCTCCCCAACCGGCCGGGCCGTCAATCAGGGCCACCTCACGGGTGGTGATGCCCCGGAACCGCACCCGCATGGGCAACGCAACGACATGCAGTCGGTCGAGCACATCGTCTAGCGCGGGCAGCTCCACGGTGCGATCGTCGCACGCCAGGGCGAATGGAAGTAGCCGTCCCTGCCCACCACGGAGTTCGATGGCGACGCCCAGGAGGCACTGGCAGCAACGCTGCACACAGCACTTCGCTTGGGCCTTAACGCGATAGTTGCCGAGAAACAAGTGAACCGGATGCTCGCCGACGTCTTGCGCGGCAATACCCCCTAGCCAGGGCGTCCGCAAGGGCGTACGGTCATGTCATGTCAGTTGACATCAAGCCCTTTCCCCGGTGGCTCAAGTACTTCAACAAGGTTGTCATCGGCGGACACAAGGTGGGCCTTAAATTGCCCATGGTGGTGCTCACCGTGTCCGGCGCCAAGTCGGGCAAACCGCGATCCACCCCCATCACGCCGTTCGTACTCGGCGGACAGCGCTATGCCGTGGGGGGCGTGCCGGGTTCATCCTGGATTGCCAACGCCCGCAAGGCCAAAGAAGGCACCATTACCCAGGGTCGTCACTCCCAGCAGGTCCGCATCGTCGAGCTGTCGCCCGCAGACTCCCGTCCCGTATTGCGCGCCTTCCCCATCGAGGTACCCACCGGAGTCGGCTTCATCAGGAACGCGGGGCTGGTCAAGGAGGGCACCCCCGACGAATTTGAGGCGCTCGCCGGAACAGCCGCCGTGTTCCGGTTCGACCCGATCTAGCTCTGCGGGTTTGCCGTCGGCGGGTTACGCCTCGGCACCATCCGCACGGTCGGCAGCGGAGGAGCGGGTAACCGGGCCACCGCGCCCACGTAACCCTCCACATGCCCAAAGCGCTCGGACTCGGCCTGCCATTCCTCGCGGAACCCTGCGATCTCGTCATGATCACGGCCTACGAAGTTCCACCACATCACGATCTGCTCGCCGAACGGCTTGCCGCCCAACAGGATCGCTCGCGCAGGCGCGTCGGTGGGGTTGAGAACGGTGAGCTGCTCAACTCCGGTACCGACGTAGCCGAGTTCACCTCGGGATAACGCCGTACCTGACATCTCGATGGCCTCGGTGTCCACCAGCAGCCCATGCTCAAAGCCTCGATCGACATCGAACCGCGCCATGCTCCGCGGATCGAGAAGCAATTCGGCCCCGAGTAACGGAGTCGCCGTACGCACCGGCGATATCTGCCCCGCCAACGTCCCCAGGAACACCCGCAGACTCACCCCGCCAACGACGACGGCCTCGGGTGCGTAGTGCTGGAAATCCCTTGCGGCGCCACGGGATTCATTGGGCAACGCGACCCACAGCTGCACACCGTGCAACACGGTGGTCTGCGCCGTCGACACCTCCGAATGACATATCCCGCGACCACTCGTCATCAGGTTGAGCTCCCCAGTGCGCACCGTCGCGCGCACGCCGTGGCTGTCACGATGCTCGATCTCTCCGGCGAACAGCCAGCTCACCGTCTGCAACCCGGTATGCGGGTGGGGCGCCACATCCATCCCGCCGGTCTGCGTGACGTCGTCGGGCCCGTAATGATCGGCAAAGCACCAGGCACCGATCAGCGATCGTTGCGCCTGTGGAAGGGTGCGCAACACCGTCATCGCCCGCGGCCCGCCGAGCGGAACCTCTCGGGGAGTGAGTATTTCGACTACGGGGCGTCCGTCCCCGTCACGGGGACAGGGACCGACTTCGCAGCGAGTTTCCGTCGGTGTGGCCTCGGTATTGCTCATGTGATCATCATCGACCGTACGCGCGGCGTGTGCGGCATAGTTGGTGAGCATGGACGGATCCGAACCCGCAACCACAGTCGCCGATGCCCCCGATCTGCACCGATTCGACATCACGGCCGATGGAGAACTCGCCGGATTCACCGAGTACCTCGACACATCGCTGAACGCCACGCAAGTCCGGATTTTTTACCACACCGAAATCGACGAGAAGTTCGGCGGACGCGGCCTGGCCGGCACGCTGGTCCAGTCCGCGCTGACAGTGACTCGGGAGACGGGACGACGAATCATCCCGGTCTGCCCGTACGTCAGAAAGTTCGTCGGTAAGCACCATGAGTTCGCGGACGTCGTCGGGCCGGTGACCCCGGAGGCGCTGGCAGCGGTCGAGGCGCGCCAGGGATGACCGCGCGGCGCGTCTACATCGACAAGCAAACTCCCTCCGTCTACCAGGCCCTGACCAAGACCGCCGCCGAGCTCCGCGCCAAGGCCGCCGACACCGGACTCTCGCGAACAACGTTGGAACTGGTCAATATTCGGGTATCTCAGCTCAACGGCTGCCTGTTCTGCCTGGACCTACACACCCGAGTCGCGCTGGACGAAGGCGAGTCCGCCCAGCGGATCGCGGTGCTCCCCGTGTGGCAAGAAGCCGAGTTGTTCAGCGATGTAGAGCGCGCTGCCCTGCGGATCTCCGAAGCGGTGACGGAGGTCACCGACTATCACCTCACCGACGAGCAGTACGCCACCGCACGGGAGCATCTGTCCGGTGATCAGGTGTCGGTGCTGGTGTGGTCGGCCATCATGATCAACACCTTCAACCGGATCTCGATCCTCAGCCGCCACCCAATCAAGAAGCACTGATAAGCGGTCACGCAGGCCGGGAATATGCGCCAAAGATCATGAGTTAGATTTCTTAAGCCGGGCTAATGATCTGGTCACCGATATATCTCACGGGGAAGGTATTCGACGATGCCTCAGGTGCGTGCCACACATCTCAGTAAGACAGCGCGCTCGGTGGTAGTCGCCGCCACGCTCGCCACGGCCTTGTCGGGGTGCACCGTCTACAAGACCCTCACGAAGCCCGCGGAGACCCCTCCGACAACGGCCACCGCCGTACAGGCCAGCGACCAAGACCAGATCCGTGAAGTGACCGCCCAGGTGGGTAAGGCACTCGGCGGTCTCGACCTGGACGCCGCCAACGCGCTCACCTGCTCGCGCTACCAGGTGTCCAACCGGACCGCGGACGAGAGCCTCGTCCCCTCCATCAACTCCTGGAAGGGCGCCGAGGAAGCGCTGATGTACGGCGACACCTCCACGCTGTCCAGCGACGTCTCGCAACGGTTCCCGAGCGCCGGTGGGAGCGACCGCGCAGCCCTCGTCAAGGCGATCGTCAACCGCGACCAGTTCGCGTACACGGCCACCGTCCTGCAGGTGATCCGCGCGTCCACCACCGTCGAGAAGTTCGCGATCGACAACATCAAAATCGTCGGTGACATCGGCACCGGCGATATCACCGCGACGTACAGCCTCGGCGGCACCGCCACCCAGACCCAAACCAAGCCGAACCAATTCCGGAAAGAGAACGGCAAGTGGGCGTGGTGCCAGCAGCCGCCACCGGGGATCTTCACCCAATGGACGACGTCCACGTCCGCACAATCGTCGGCTCAATAGTTCACGGGTAGCTTCGACCGGCCGCGTATGCGCGGCCTCTAGAGTCGGAGCCATGACTCAGGACGACGGGCAGACCGCCAATCCCTTTGACCCCACGCGCTGGCAGCAGGTCGCGGGATTCGAGGACCTGACCGACATCACCTATCACCGGCACGTCGATCAGGGCGTCAAAAAGGGCACCGTGCGGATCGCCTTCGACCGGCCCGAGGTACGTAACGCCTTCCGGCCCCACACCGTCGACGAGCTATATCGCACCCTCGACCACGCTCGGATGACGTCCGATGTCGGTGCGGTATTGCTCACCGGGAACGGCCCCAGCGCCAAGGACGGCGGCTGGGCATTCTGTTCCGGCGGCGATCAGCGCATCAGGGGCCGCACCGGATACCAGTACGCCGGCGGTGAAACCGCCGAGACCGTAGATCCCGGACGTGCCGGACGGCTGCACATCCTGGAGGTACAGCGGCTCATCCGCTTCATGCCAAAAGTGGTGATCGCCTTAGTGAATGGCTGGGCTGCCGGCGGTGGGCACAGCCTGCACGTGGTGTGCGACCTGACGTTGGCCAGCCGGGAGCACGCCCGCTTCAAGCAGACCGACGCCGACGTGGGCAGCTTCGACGGCGGCTACGGCAGCGCCTACCTGGCCAAGATGGTCGGTCAGAAATTCGCCCGCGAGATCTTCTTCCTGGGCCGGCCGTACACCGCCGAACAGATGCATCGCATGGGGGCCGTCAACGAGGTCGTCGACCACGAACAACTGGAGACGGTCGCGCTGGAGTGGGCTACCGCCATCAACGAAAAGTCGCCTCAGGCACAGCGGATGCTGAAGTACGCCTTCAACCTCGCCGATGACGGACTGGTAGGACAGCAGCTATTCGCCGGGGAGGCAACGCGATTGGCCTACATGACCGATGAGGCCGTCGAGGGCCGCGACTCATTCCTGGAGAAGCGCGTACCGGACTGGTCACCGTACCCCTGGCACTATTAAGCCGCCGCCGAGATGGAACGCCCCGTACTAGGCGCGTTCCACCCAGAAGTCGAGTTCGAGGTCCTCTTCGGCGCACTGGCGATACTTCGAAAAGTCGGTGACGCCCGCCTCGGTGAGCACCTCGTCGTCGACGAAGCAGTTTCCGGTGACCTCACGGCTGGGTTTGGTGAGGATCTCGTACGCGGCGTCGGCCATGATCTCGGCGGAACGACAGCGGGCAACCAGCTCCGCACCGACGACGTTTCGGATGGCGGCGGTGTCAATCAAGGTGCGCGGCCAGAGCGAGTTCGCCGCGATCCCATAGTCGCGCAATTCCTGGGACAGCCCAAGCGTCACCAGGCTCATGGAGAACTTCGAGATGGTGTATGCGGTGGTGGTTTGCGCGAACCACTTGGGGTCCAAGCTAATTGGCGGCGACAGCGTCAAGATGTGCGGATTACCGGACTCCTTGAGCGCGCCGATCGCGGACTTGGAAAGCGAGAAAGCGCCCCGCGCATTGATGTCCTGCATAAGGTCGTACGCCTTCATCGAAATCGATTCCGAGGGAGCGAGGTTCAGGGCGCTCGCATTGTTGACCACGATGTCGATCCCGCCGAACTTCTCGACCGTCTGGGCCACCGCCGACGTCACCACATCGTCGTCACGGACGTCACCGAGAATGGGCAGGGCATGTCCGCCGGCGGCCTCAATCTCCTCGGCGGCGGTGTAGATCGTGCCCCGAAGCTTGGGGTGTGGCTCGGCGGTCTTCGCCATGATCGCGACGTTCGCACCGTCCCGCGCCGCGCGCAATGCGATGGCCAGCCCGATTCCGCGGCTGCCCCCCGACATAATGATGGTCTTACCTGCCAGCGATCCCATAGCCACGTCCTTGTCGTCATAGGGTGAGTGAGGTAAGCCTAGGTCACCTGGGTCACACTTCTTGAACGACGTGTCTGAAAATTGGGATAGGCTGCGCCCCTTGGGAATTGCCTCGAAGCGGCCAGCCGATGCGGGTGGCCTTCGTACCGCCCCGAAGCGTTACCCGACATCGAGACGTATGTCACGCGGGCCCGGCAGTAGGTATTCTCCTCCAGAGGCATACAGTTCTTACTCGTGAGTAAGAACTCGGTGAGCAAGCGGCTCAACATTGCTTTCGCCCGCGCCCTGATGCAGCCTTGGCCCAGCCCATCGCTGCTCCGGGCCAAGTTCGACACAAACTACGGAATCTCCGTCAAGGACAAGCGTGTCCTCATCACCGGTGCGTCCTCGGGTATCGGCGAGGAGGCCGCCTACCAGTTCGGCAAGCTCGGTGCCAAGGTCATCGTAGTGGCGCGGCGCGAGGACCTACTGAACGAAGTCGCCGCGCGCATCACCGCTGCCGGCGGCACCGCAGATGCCATCACGTGCGATCTCTCCGACCTGGACGCCATCGACAAGCTGGTGGAGACCGTCAACGAACGCCACGGCGGCGTCGACATCCTGGTCAACAACGCCGGCAGGTCCATCCGGCGCAAGACCTACGAATCTTTGGATCGCTGGCATGACGCCGAGCGGACCATGCAGCTCAACTACTTCTCACCGCTACGGCTTATCCGCGGGTTCGCCCCCGGCATGGTCGAGCGCCGCAGCGGTCACATCATCAACGTCGCCACCTGGGGCGTACTCACCGACGTGGTGCCGCAGTTCGCCGTGTACAACGCCTCCAAGGCCGCGTTATCGACGGTCAGCCGCATCGTGGACGCCGAGTATGGCAAGTACAACGTGCACACCACCACGCTGTACTTCCCCCTGGTTCGCACCCCGATGATCGCGCCGACCGAGGCATACACGAACGCGGCGGCGCTTACCTCCACGGAGGCGGCCGATTGGATGGTGCTCGCAGCCCGCACCCAGCCAGTGCGCATCGCCCCGCGGATTTCGGTGATGTCGGCCGCCACCAATGCTCTGGCACCTAGCCTGGTCACAAAGGTGGCGATGTCCGGGCGCGAAACCCTCTGATATCTCCATACCCGTGATAGACACGGGTATGGAGATATTGTCCAGCCGAATATTGTTGCGGCCTAAGGACTATGACGCCACCTTGGCGTTCTACCAAGACACGCTGGGCCTCGCCGTCGCACGCGACTACGGGGCGGGGATGGTGTTCTTCGCGGGACAGTCGCTGATCGAGATCGCCGGACATGGCCGCTCCGAAGACTGCCCGGCCACATTTCCGGGTGCACTGTGGCTCCAGGTACGCGATGTGTACGCAACCCAGACCGATCTCGAAAGCCGCGGGGCGTCGATAACCCGTGCCGCGCAACAGGAGCCTTGGGGCCTGCATGAAATGCATGTCGCCGCACCCGACGGCGTCACGCTGATCTTCGTGCAGATACCCGCGGAGCATCCCCTACGCAAAGACACCCGGCGGTAGCGCCCGCCGGGTGTCTTGAACGCGCCTGATTACTTCTTGAGGAACGGGAAGAAGTCGACTCCCGTGTGATGGATGATCGTCGTCCGGGTGATCCACAGCAGAGCGATCACCACTACCGCGCCCACCAGAGTGAAGAGTGCCAATCCCAGGAACTTCGTGACTGGATTGGGAGCGGTGACGGTGCCATCGTCATTGGCCCCGCCCGAGCCCGAGGAGTAGGCGACCAGCCCGGCCGCGAAAACCGCGGGCAGACCCGCGCCGAGAATCAGACCCACGACCAGCACTTTGCCGATGGCTTCTACGTAGTTCATCGAAGATTCCTTCTATTCGCAGGGTTGAGTCAGACCGAAGCTGTGTCGGCGGAGTTGTCCTTGCTTGAGGACTGGGTGACCGCCTCCACCTCGCCCTCACGGACCTCGGCGGCGGGCACGACCGAGTTGGTCGAATCGTCCCAGTCGGCGTTGACGTTGCTCGAGTCCACCTTCTGCTGCTGGGCGCGCCACCACATGTAGCCGGACAGCGCCGCCAACAGGAGGAAGATGACGATCGCGCCGACCAGCGGGCTGGTGAAGCCGGCCACGGTGTGCGAGATCCAGTAGGACAGCGCGCCGACGATTCCGGCGGCGGGCAGGGTCACCAGCCAGGCCAACACCATGCGACCCGCGACGGCCCAGCGCACCTCGGCGCCCGGCTTGCCAACGCCACTACCGAGGATGGAGCCTGTCGCCACGTGCGTGGTCGAGAGGGCCATACCCGCGGCGCTCGAGCTCAGGATGATGGCGGCCGACGATGCCTCGGCGGCCAGACCCTGCGGCGATTCGATCTCGACGAGGCCCTTGCCCAAAGTGCGGATGACGCGCCAACCACCGAGGTAGGTGCCCAGGCCGATGGCCAACGCACAGCTGGCGATGATCCAGACTGGCAGACCCTGCTCCTTGACGTTGCCGCTCAGGTGTCCGGTGGTGATGAG
The DNA here is from genome assembly GCA_050701835.1 of Mycobacterium sp. GTDB lineage: Bacteria > Actinomycetota > Actinomycetes > Mycobacteriales > Mycobacteriaceae > Mycobacterium. The sequence continues at coordinate 28,417 of JBOGDC010000038.1, forward strand.
CGCCAGGGCAATGACACCCATGGTCTTCTGCGCGTCGTTGGTGCCGTGCGACAGCGCAACCAGGGACGCAGTGGCGATCTGCCCCCAGCGGAAACCTTCCTCGCGACGCTTCTTCACCACGTTCCGGGTAATGCGGTAGACCAGCCAGGTTCCGGCGGCGGCAACGAGGCCCGCAATGAGGGGGGCAGCGATGGCGGGGATCAGCACCTTCTGAATGACACCGCTCCAGTTGACGCCCGCCGTACCGATGGCCGCGAGACCCGCGCCGATCAGGCCACCGAAGAGCGCGTGCGAGGAGCTGGAGGGGATGCCGAACAGCCAGGTCAGCAGGTTCCAGAGAATGCCGCCGATGAGGCCGGCGAAGATAATCGTCAGGCCCGTGGACGCGTCGATCGAGGGAAGCAGATGCCCCGTCTTGCTGTCCTGCACCTTAAGTACGGACGTGGTGACGGTGAGGGCAACCTCCACCGAGAGGAACGCACCGACGAGGTTGAGGACGCCCGCCAACAGCACCGCGGTCTTGGGCTTTAGGGCGCCCGTCGCGATGGACGTCGCCATGGCGTTGCCGGTGTCGTGGAACCCGTTGGTGAAGTCGAAGGCCAATGCTGTGGCAATCAACAGCACCAAGATGATCATGGTTGCGTCCATGGCGCTAATTCTGGGGTAAAGACATTGACTTTGACCAGCTGATGACAATCTGAGTTGGCGCGCTGACCGGCCAGTTTGATATTTCCCGCAAGGAGTTCACATTCCGTTAACCTTTTGGGTGCGGACTGTTAGGACTGCTTGTCGGCTCCGATACCGATTGCGGCTACGTTCTTGCCTGGCGACAATGGAAGCCGTCAGGATTACCATCGCTAGGCAGTCGACAAGAACCAGGACTGCAGACCGTCCCTGTCAGGAGTTTGAGGCCGTGAACGCATTTCTGCACAAGATCGTCACCTGGCTTCGGGCGGGATATCCCGAAGGCGTCCCGCCACCGGACTACGTGCCGCTCCTCGCGCTGCTCGGACGACGCCTCTCCAACGATGAGGTCAAGACGGTGGCCCGTGAGCTGATGGAACGTGGCGACTTCGACAATATCGACATCGGAGTGCTGATCACCCAGCTCACCGACGAGCTTCCCACCGAAGACGATATCGAGCGCATCCGCGAGCGGTTGGCGAAAAAGGGTTGGCCCCTCGATGATCCGCGCGATCCTGCGGACCAGGACGAGAACGGTTCCGATCAGGCCTCCGACCATCCGGCGTGACGCGGCTGCTGCGCGCCCTGCCCGTCCCCAGCGGGCCGACGATGCTCGGCCTGCTCCCCCGCCTGGCTGAGCTGCTAGACGGGCGCGGCGACGCCGTGCTACCGGTGCCCGCCGACAATCCGGACCAGGCGCATTTCCTTGCCTCCGAGCTGGCCGCCGACGAGCCTATTGCCGAGGACGTCGCGATAGTGGTGTCCACTTCCGGGACGACGGGAAATCCCAAGGGCGCCATGCTGACCGAATCCGCCCTGAACGCCAGTGGGTCGGCGACTCATGCACGCCTGGGCGGCACCGGGCAATGGCTGCTGGCCCTGCCCCCACACCACATCGCCGGAATGCAGGTGTTGCTGCGCAGCATCCAGGCCGGAACCGAACCCGTGGTACTCGATGTCTCCGCGGGTTTCTCCGTACACGAATTCGTGCGAGCAGCCACCGAGATGACGGGGAGTCGGCGCTACATCTCTTTGGTGGCAACACAATTGGTAAAGGCCCTGGATAACCAGGAAGCGTCGGAGGCGCTCGCCTCGTTCGACGCGGTCCTCCTGGGCGGCGGGCCACTGCCCGCCACCGTGGCCATTAGGGCAGCGCAGGCACGCGTCCCGGTGGTCCGGACCTACGGCATGAGCGAGACGTGCGGGGGATGTGTTTACGACGGCGTCGCGCTCAGCGGCGTCCGGGTGCACATCGGACCGGAGGGAAGGATCAGTCTCGGCGGCGCCACGGTTGCCGCGGGCTATCGAAACATCGCCGACCACAAAGCCTTTGCCGATCCCGAATGGTTCCATACCGATGATTTCGGCGAGATCGACAACGGCCGGCTGCGGGTGTTGGGGCGATTGGATGAGGCAATCAGTACCGGAGGGCTCACCGTTGTGCCGCAGGTGGTCGAGGCCGCTCTTGCCGCACATCCGCTGGTCACCGAGTGCGCCGTGTTCGGCGTCCCCGACGATCGGCTCGGGCAGCGTGTCGCCGTCGCGGTGGTGCCCTCCGCGCAGGGCTCGCCCACCCTGGAGGACCTCAGGGACCATGTCACCGCCGCACTCGATGGCACCGCCGCGCCGCGTGAACTGCACCTCCTCGACGAGCTTCCCCGGCGCGGGATCGGGAAGCTGGACCGCCGCGCCCTCGTCAAACGCTTCTCTTGACCTCAAGCCCGCTTGAGTTAATACCGTTGTCAGCATGACGCGTGAACAGTTCGACACGGGGGCCGCGCCTTTGGTTCGCAGCGGTGACCGGGAGATCGTGAGCACCGCTGCCGGAAACATGACCGGATTAGTGATGGATTCGGACGCGACGGGTGGAGCGGTGAGTGTGCTCAGCATCTATCTGCCGAAGGGTGCCGACGGTGCGGCCCCGCACTTCCACGCCCGCTCGACTGAGCTGTTCTACTTGGTGTCGGGGCGCCTCGAAGTTCTGGCAGGTGATCGCATCGAGGTACTTGAGCAGGGTGACACCCTGCTGGTACCGCAGCTGATGCCGCACGCATTCGGCGCCACCGCGGACAGCGACGCCAGCATCTTCACGGTGCTCTCCCCCGGCGTACAGCGCTTCGACTATTTCCGGCTGCTGGACCGAATCGTCCATGGCAAAGCCGATATCGGTGAACTAGAAGCAGCCGCCGAGGCATACGACAACCACTTCACGAAGAGCCCGGCATGGGCCGAGGGACGCGGTCTGTCGACCTTGAACGTCACGTAGCCCGAATCTCAACTGGCCTCGACGACGGCCTTGATCCGGTTGAGGGTCTCGCGCATTCCGTTGCGATTGGTCCGTCCGCGCGCCCAGCCCAGCAGTGCCCAATAGACCCGCAGCTGCAATGTCGGTGTCAGCTCAAAGGATTCGGTGACATCGGTACCGTCACCGGCGGGCTCGAAACGATAGCGCCAGGTGTTTACCGTCTTACCGTTCGGCCAGAGCACCGCGAAGCCGAAGGAACGGCCGCGGTCAGATTCGACGATCCGGCACACCGTCCAATACGTCGGCCCCTTCTGATTGCGCTTCACGTGACCGCGAAAGCGCACACCCACCGCGGGAGCAGTGGCGCCGTCGAGCCACTCAGCCTCGAACGTCTCCGGGCTGAACTTCCCCGTATTGGTGATATCGCTGACCAGTTCCCAGATTTTGTCCGCGGGAGCCTCGATGTGCACGGTGACGGAATCACGCATGGCGTTGACCGTACCTCCGATGAATCTCGGTGATCAGACGGGTCTGTATCCCCATGACCCTCATCGCGCATTTCGACCAGCGGTTCAGCCAGCCCGAAGCCTCCGCGCCTCCGTGGAGCGAGGTATCAGTGCTGCTCACTGAGGCCGAGCTGTACTGGATCACCACCGTCCGAGGCGATGGCAGTCCGCATGTGACCCCGCTAGTCGGCCTGTGGCATCAGGAAGCGTTCGTGTTCTGTACCGGCCCCGCCGAGCAGAAGGCCCGCAACCTCGAATCGAACACCGCGGTGGCCATTGCTACCGGCGCCAATACTTGGAACGCCGGGCACGATGTGGTCGTCGAAGGAACCGCCGAACGGATCATCGAAACTCCCGCGCTACGGACCCTCGCGGAGGCCTACTTCGGAAAGTACGGCGAGGACTGGAAATTCGAACCGAGCGAGGGTGGATTCGGTGTAGGTGAGGAGTTCGCGCTGGTGTACCGAGTGGTGCCGTCGAAGGTGCTGTCCTTCATGAAGAACCCGCACGGACAAACGCGGTACGCCCGCTAGGGCAGCTCGATCGGGAGTTTCACCCCGTCGTGTGCACGGCAGTGGGTACAGGTTTCGACGGATTCGGTGGCGGTGACCGCAGCACGCACCAGCTCCTTGAATCCGCCGATGTTCCGTTCGAACTCCGCGAAGACGTCGACGGCGCGTACCCCCTGGCCGTGTTCGATGCCGGCATCCAGATCGGTCACCAAGGCGATTGCGGCGTAGCAGATTTCGAGTTCGCGAGCCAGGACGGCCTCCGGGTAACCGGTCATGTTGACCAGGGTGAAACCCTGCGAGGCATACCACCGGCTTTCGGCTCGGGTGGAGAACCTCGGCCCCTGCACCACCACCATGGTGCCGCCGTCGATTGCATCGGGTTGCAGCGATACGCCGCGCAGTCCGGGACAGTACGGGTCGGCGAATTCCACGTGGATGCCACCGCCGTCGAAGTAGGTCTGCTCACGTCCACTGGTGCGGTCCACCAGCTGATCGGGCACCACGATGGCGCCGGGCCCCAGATCGGGGGTCAAGCTGCCCACGGCGCATGGCGCGAAAATCCGGCGGACACCCAACGCGCGCAGCGCCCACATGTTGGCGCGATAGGGCACGGTATGCGGCGAGAATTCGTGCTGACCGCCGTGCCGTGGCAGAAACGCCACCTCACGCTCTCCCACCAGCCCGATTGTGATGGGCGCGCTGGGGTTACCGTACGGCGTCGTCGGAGTGACGGTCCGCACGGGTTTGTCGAAGAACGAGTAGAAACCGCTACCACCGATCACCGCGAGCATGCCGCTATTGTCGTTTACCGTCCGGGCCTGCTGCCAGCTGGGGTGGGCGACCCTACCCGCTATTAATTAGTCGCCCAAATGCATGCAATAGTTCCCAACACCTTTCGAATATTATTTCCACAATTACGCCAAGTAACACTTGCGAAGTTGCCGCACGCAAACAACATCGAGAAATCCGCTGTTCCTGCCGGTAACAGCAGTAACGGCACAAATTGCTGATAGGAATTAATTCCTCTCAGTTAGTAATTCCGTTCCGACAGATTCGTGCCGGATGCCTTGACGTTCCGCACATCGCGGTTACCGTTGAGATGTGAATTCGATTGGGTCTCAACTACATCGAAGACAATTTCTAATAATGACGGCGGCATCCGCGGGAGCCCTGGCGCTCGCCTCATGCTCCAGTCAGCCCAGGGAGGAAACGACCCCCGCAAAGGAGACAACCGGCGTGTACGAATTACCGAATCTCGACTGGGACTATTCGGCCCTGGAGCCACATATCTCTGGCGAGATCAACCAACTGCACCACGACAAACACCACGCCGCCTACGTCAAGGGCGCCAACGACGCCCTGGAACAGCTTGCCGCGGCACGCGAGAAGGGCGACAACGCCACGATCCTGCTGCTGGAGAAGAACCTCGCCTTCAATCTCGGAGGTCACGCCAACCACTCCATTTGGTGGAAGAACCTGTCTCCGAATGGCGGCGACAAACCCCAGGGCGACCTGGCGGCGGCCATCGACCAGCAGTTCGGAAGCTTCGACAAGTTCCGGGGCCAGTTCTCCGCGTCGGCCAATAGCGTTCAGGGCTCGGGCTGGGCATGGCTGGGGTACGACACACTCGGCAAGAAGCTACTGACCTTCCAGATGTACGACCAACAGTCCAATGTGCCATTCGGCACGATCCCGCTCCTGGGCCTGGACGTCTTCGAGCACGCGTACTACCTGCAGTACAAGAACGTGAAGGCTGACTACGTCACGGCGTTCTGGAACGTAGTGAACTGGGCCGATGTTCAGGCCCGATTCGCCGCAGCCGTGTCCAAGACTCCGGGCCTGATCTTCCCCTAGCCGCCGGGACGGCCTGAAGGGGCCGTGGCAGGATTTGGCCATGGCCAGCATCGCGCAATGGATCGAAGGTTCCCGCCCCCGCACCTGGCCCAATGCGCTGGCCCCCGTCATCGCGGGTACCGGCGCCGCGGCGGTGGCCGGCTCGGCCGTCTGCTGGAAAGCTCTGCTGGCGCTGGCGGTATCGGTGTTCATGATCATCGGCGTCAACTTCGCCAACGATTACTCAGACGGTATCCGCGGGACCGACGACGACCGGGTGGGCCCGCTGCGGCTGGTCGGTTCGAGGCTGGCCTCGGCGAACGCGGTCAAGGCTGTCGCCCTCGGGTTCCTGGCACTTGGCGCGGCGGCTGGCCTAGTACTGGCCGTCACCACGTCCTGGTGGCTGGTGGCGGTGGGCGTGGTCTGCATCGCCGGCGCCTGGTTTTACACCGGCGGGTCGAAACCTTACGGATACAGCGGTTTTGGCGAGGTAGCAGTCTTTGTATTCTTCGGTCTGGTGGCCGTCTTGGGCACCGAATACGTGCAGACCCGGACCGTCAGCCTCACCGGACTAGTCCTGGCGGTGGCTATCGGCAGCTTCTCCAGCGCGGTGCTGGTGGCCAACAATCTGCGCGATATCCCCACGGATCGAGAGTCCGGCAAGATCACCCTGGCGGTCCGGCTGGGCGACGCACGGACCCGCATCCTCTTCCCTGCGCTACTGACGGTTCCCGTCCTGGCGAGCATCGGCCTGGGCATCGGGCACCCATGGCGTCTTCTCGGGCTTGTGATGCTGCCCCTTATGGTTAAGGCTGCTCGGCCGGTAGTCACCAAAGCCCAAGGGCCAGCCTTGATCCCGACACTGCGTGACACCGGCCTAGCGATGCTCGGCTGGGCGATTCTCACCGCCTCGGCACTAGCCTGGTTGAGCTAAGCGGCCCGATCGAGCAGACCGACCACGGCCTGCCGCAGTTCATCGGTGGGTACCTGCTCGGTGATGACGGCCAGTGCCACCGGGTCGCCCCCACGCAGGATGCCCAGCATCATGTGCTCGCACCCTATCCAGTTGTCTTTGTGTGCAATGGCTTCCCGCAGTGCGAGCTCCAGGCATTTCTTCGCCGATGAGTTGAACGGGATCATCCCGAACGGACGCCAGCCGCGGGTGCGGCCCTTACGCCGCCCCGACTGTTCGAATGCCTTGTCGAAGGCCTGCGAGCCAAAGACTTTCGAGACGCTGTCACGCACCTGGGACAGGTCGATGCCGATCGCTTTGAGCGCCTGCGCGTCCTCATCATCGAGCGGTGGCACCTGTGAACCCGCACGCAGCCGATCGCGGACAACATCAGCGCTCAAACGGTACCCACCCAGCAGCTCCGACAGCGGCCCACTCGCGCTATCCAGCACGCCGATCAGGATGTGTTCGGCCCCGATGCGCGACTCGTCCATCTCGCGAGCTTCTTCCTGCGACAGCACCACGGCGACCTTCGCCGACTTCTGAAACTTCTCGAACATGGCTGCTCACTTCCTTGCGCGGTTGTATTTCTGATGCACCGCCTGCCGGCTCACTTCGAGCGCCTCGGCAATGGCCTGCCAGCTCCAGCCCTGGTTGCGGGCGTTGGCGACGTGGATCGCCTCCAGCCGTTCACACAGGCGCCGCAGCGCCTGCACGGCCCGCAGACCCACGGCCGGGTCGGTGCTGCTGACGGCATTGTCGAGGTCAGCCGTCGGGAGGTCACCCATGCCCGTCAACATAGATTGACATTCCAGGGTTGTCAAGAAAAATTGACAACCCTGAGAGTTGGCAGGCCTTGGGCGAGCTACCAGCCGACCGGTAGTTCGAAGAGACCACCGGTGAGCAGGTCGGCACGCATCGTGAGCTCCGAGATGTCCTTGGTCAGGTGCAGCCCGGGCAACCGTTCGACCAGCTGCCCGAGCACCTCGACGAGCTGCAGGCGGGCCAGCGGTGCGCCCACGCAGTAGCGCGAGCCGTAACCGAAGGTGATGTGCGCCCCCGGACGACGCGTGACATCCAGCCGATCTGGACCAGAAAACACCGACGGGTCGTGATTGGCCGCTCCGACGTCGAGCAGCAGGAGCTCACCGGCGGCGATGTTCACCCCGTCGACATCGAGGTCTTCACGCGCGTACCGCGGGATTTCTCCGCCTCCCGAGCGCGAGGCCCGCAAGGTCTCCTCGACTGCATTGGGTACCAGATCCGGTTGCGCCACAAGCAAAGCCCACTGCTCGGGATTCGCCAGCAGCAGCAAGGTGGCCAGGCCGAGCTGAACGACGGTGGTCTCGTGGCCACCGAGAAGTAATGCCATGGATTGGGAGGCGATTTCGTGATCGGCGACGCCGTCTATCGCACAGAGACGGGAGATGACGTCGTCACCCGGATGCTGACGCTTACGCTCGACAAGCTGCATTCCATAAACGAAGAGCTGTCCCATGCCCCACTCCGACCGGCTCCGATCGCGGGTGTTCGACGCGGCCGTGGTCCATTCGTGAAACTCCTCCCTATCGGCATAGGGCACGCCGAGGAGTTCGCACAAGACCATCATCGGCAGCGGCAAGGCGACAGCGGCGTACAGATCGGCGGGCGGCCCTTGATCCAGCATCGCGGTGATCAGCTCGTCCGCGAGCTCGTGCACGCGACTTTCGAGTGCCCGCATCTGCTTTGGCGTGAAATGCGGTTGCATCAGCCGCCGCCCCCGCGCATGGTCGTCACGTTCAGTCTCGTAGTTACCGATCGGCCCCCCAAAGAATGCCGACTTCCCGGATCGGGCGGCGGTCTCGGGTGCAGGGTGCGACCGGCCCACACGGTCATCATCGAATAACTGACGGACCGTGGTGTGCCCGGTGACCAGCCATGCGGGGTCACCGGCCGCGGTAGTCACCCGGTGCACGGTTCCCGCGCGCTGCAACTCTCGCTGCTGAGCGGCGGGCGAAAACAGCCCATCCCGCGGAAACGGCAGCTGAGGCGGTTGCGCGGCATTCATAGCTCCCCCAAGGGCAAGAAAATAGATCCTCTAGTCAAATACCCAGGCAGCATAGGACGCCACACGGGACCGAGGCGGCCAATCGACAAAACCACCGATGGCCAACTACAGACCGAATGAAATCTATTCCTCTGCAATGTATTTCGATTTCAATACAGCTGTAAAGCATCGCCGCCTTTCGGGCCGCCTCATCGAGCGACGGGTCGATTCAGCCCATACCGACACCCAAGTCGACCAATGCCCGGACAAGAACTAGGACACGTTCTAGTGTTGGACTCGTCGACCGACGGTATGCATCCGACCGATCAACCCGGCCGGACACCATGGGGGTGGAAATGGCACGAAACGCGAGCATTCCATGCGCCGCACAGACGACGACCTATGTCAGCCCGCCGAAACTGCGAGTAGCACGGGCACTGTCCAGGCTGCCGAGACTCGGGGACACCGTCGGGCTGATGTTGGATCCCACTTTCTATCTTTTCGAAAAGTACCTGCAACACGGCCCGGTGTTCACCGTCAAGACGCCGTATCAGACGTACACCGTTCTGGCCGGTGCCGAAGCCGCGACCTTCATGAGCAGCAAGGACGGTCGCGAATGCCTGACGGTAGGCAGCTCATGGCAATTCGTCGAGGAACAATTTGGCGGCAAGGACTCACTGGTCGCCGTCGACGGACCACAGCACAAGCAGTGGCGCACTCTGCTGCAGCGTGGCTATTCACGCGAGGCTATCGCTGACCGATACTCCGAAGCCGTCGAGGTGATCGACGACTCCGTGGATAAGCACTGGCGGCCGGGCGACTCGGTACCGGTCCTCCCGGCGATGCAGAAATTGTCGATCGCACAAGTCGGCACCTTCGTCGGTGGCGTCCGACCAACGGACGACGACATCGAGGACATCGCGCTCGTCACTCGGGACATATTGAAGATCGCTCCGGTGCAACATATTCCGAAGTTCATGCTGCGACTCCCCCAATACGTCAATGCGCGATCACGCATGGAGCGAGTCGCCCAGAGTGCAATCGCGCTGGCACGGCGCGCAAGTGAGAGCGGCCACCCGGGGCAGTCGACACTGTTAGAGGACATTCTCGAGTCCTGCCGCAACGATCCCGATGCGACGAACCAACGCAACATGCTGTTTCACTCGGTGTTGCCGTACTTCGCCGGGGTCGAGACCACCTCGGCAACTGCGACCTACGCGCTACACCTCATCCTGAAACACCCGGAAGTGCTAGAGCGGATACAGGACGAGGTCGACACCATGTTCGCGCGGGGCGGCATCACCCACGACGGCCTGTTCCAATCCACTCCGGTACTACATGGTGCCGTCATGGAGGCGATGCGCCTTCGCCCCATCGCATCATTCATCATTCGTGTTGCTGCAAGAGATTTCGAGTTCCACGGTCATCTCATCCGGAGCGGCGAAGGGGTGTTCGTCGGCACCACAGTCCCGCACTTCCTCAGCGATTTCTACACCGATCCGATGAAGTTCGACGTCGACAGGTATGGCGAAACAGTCGGGCCCAACCGCACACCCGGTGCGTATTCTCCCTTTGGTCGCGGGCCGCATATGTGCGTCGGCAAAGGGCTGGCCGAGTCGTTGATGCAGCTCATGCTGGCTCGGATCATCCATCGCCGGGCCCTGGAACTCAGTTCCCCGTCGTACCGTCTATCCAATCGGGTGTCGTCAAGTTCACCTTCCCCCAAATTCGCTGTACGCGTAGTTAGTTCGCGCCAGTGAGAGAATCATCCAATCGGAACACGCGCGGCTGCCGATTTGCCTTACGTTCGCAGTTCGCTTGGTACGGGGCCTCCTCCAGAATCCGTACCCAGACGCGGTCACGGTCGATCCCCTGCATCAGCATCGCTGCGCGGGAACTTTCTTGGCCCCCGATGTTCACCCGGCAATGTGGCCGTTTCATCAGCCATGATGACCACACCGGGTGGTTGGGGCGGGACCAATTGGTGCCCACAATGTACAGATTCCCGTCAATCATCAAGTACTGCAACGGTACAACAACATCCTCACCGCGCCCGTTGGTCACCAGCAGCGTCAGCGACGGAATCCGGGAAACGGCTGTGATGGTCCAGCGGCCACCACTAAGCCGGTACAGCACACGGTCTGCCACGACGGATGACCGCCTAATCGGCGCGGCAAGATCATGGTGCCCCACTGCCAGCACGGCCCTGCGGATCACCCCGACGAGCCCGCCTCGCTCCTGCGATGTATCAGCCGATGAGTTGATGTCGACCTCCGGAATTCAGCTCCACGAATACTGCTATGACGATAGCGCCTGATGTGAAACCGACGCCAGAGGTACCCAGGGCCCTTGTGGCCAAGCGAATTCCACTATGAACCGATAGGAAGAATTGAGCATGGAACAGCTGACCGGATACGACGCGAGCTTCCTCTACCTCGAAACACCTACGCACTACCACCAGGGCTACGGCGTCGTCATTCTCGACACATCCACCATGCCAGGCGGATACAGCTTTCCGGCGATTCGGGAGTGGCTGGCCTCCCGGATCGACAAGATCCCCACCTACACCGAGAAGGCCTATGACCCCTGGTACAACCTGGGGCATCCCTTCTGGGTAGCCGATACCTCGTTCGACCTGGATCGCCACGTGCACCGTGTCGTCATCCCGTCACCCGGGACCGAAGCGCAGCTCGCCCAGGCTTGCTCCGAGATCGCCTCGCTGCCTCTGAACCAGCACTATCCGTTGTGGGGAATCTGGGTATTGGAGGGTCTGTCCGACGGCAACGTGGCAGTGTTGATCAAACGCCATAACGCCAGTCTCGATGGAGTCCGCGGCAATTCGCAACTGGGACAGCTGTGCGGTAACGAAGCGACCGAGCTGGCCGTGGTCCGCGATGCCGGTCCCGTCCAGCCATTGGCACTGACGCTGGGGGGTCTACGCACCCTGGCGAGTAAGCCGGTCAAGATGGTGCGAATGCTGGCCGAGAACATCAGGTCACGCCGCCGCGGGGATGCCCCGGAGCTACCGCCCGGCGTGCCCGAGCCGATGTCGGCGCCGAGGACGTCGTTCAACACCACGCTGACGGCACATCGCAACTTGGCGTGGGTAAGCCTGCCGATTGCCGATGTGCTGCAGGTGAAACAGCGGCTGGGCGTCAAGCTCAACGACGTGATGCTGGCCTTGACCGCGACCGTGATGCGCAAGTACCTCATCGAACGTGACGAACTCCCGGACCAACCTTTACGCGCTTTCGTTCCGGTCTCTGTCCACGACAAGCCCGGTCAACACGGCCGCAACCGCACCACGGGCCTGCTGACCAGCCTGCAAACCCTCACGGAAGACCCAGCGCAGCGGGCCCGGGAAATCGCGTCCATCACCGACGCCGCCAAGGTGCACGCCGAGGCACTGGGCCCCGGGCGGATCCACGATTGGTTCGACTTCAGCGCGCGGTACTGGGGGCTGCTTTTCCGTGCATACTCCCGTCTGCGGATGGCCGACCGGCATAAGGTGATGCAGAACTTGGTGCTGTCGAATATCGGTGGGCGACACCAGGACCTGTACTTCGCCGGGGCGCGGATCACCCGTTTCTACCCGTTCGGCGCGCCATTCGACGGCGGCGCGCTCTTCGTCACGGTTGCCTCCTACGAGGACAGACTCAACGTCGGCCTGATCGCCTGCCCGGAAATCATCCCTGCGCTCGCCGATATCGCCGCCGACTACCAAGCAGCGCTATCCGAATTGGCGGCGGCGCTGGATACCGCCGGAGCCGTAGCCGAATGACCGGTCTTACCGAGCCGAGCGGGCCGAGTGCCGCCCTGAATTCCGGCCGGTACCGCGCCGCCACCCAGGAGACCATCGATACCCTGATCGACCTCAACAGCTCTAAACGGCCCAATATTCTTGTGGCGGGACTGGCGATCACCGCCGAGAGCGCACAAACGGGATACCTGATCAACGACTTGCTGCCCGCCGCCGCCGAGTACGTGACCTATTACGCCAACTCGTTGGAAGAGGCACTGTCGGGCGCCATCCGCCTGATCCGTCACACCAGCAAGGTCGAGAACGGTCGAGACCCCGAAAGCTGGATCCTGGTACTGGACCGCGACGAACGACTGCGTCGATACTTCGACCCCCTCGCGGAGGGCGACCGCGGAGCGCTGACGCAACATGTGAGGTTCGTGGAGTCCGCCTCGGAAGCACTCAAGGCGCTGGCGACACGAACATGGTCCGGGCTCGTCGTCCTGGATCCGGACGCAAACTCGGCAGAGATGCTGTCGGCTGCCCAGCGGTACAACATGATTCGCGTAGTGGCAGAAAGCCGCGCACTCGCTGAAATCGAAGGAGGCCGCCTATTGCCGGATGGCGACATATTCGTCTTCGGGGAAAACCTCACCGACTTCCAGTCGCCATTCGGCTCGTATTCGATATCGCAGCAGGCATACCGGGTCTGGAACAATCCGCTCGACGCCATGGCGCAAACCTCAACGTTCGCGGCGAACGCGACCGCGCTGACACTGGTGATCGCGAACTTGCGCCGCCACGGACAAGTCAGTCAGTCGCAAGAGCGGACTGTCGCCGAGATTCACGCGTCTCGCCGCGTACGCAACGACTACTTCCGCCGGTTCTCCAATCCGTCGGCTGCGGATTTGATGGAGGCATTCGGGCTCGACTTCGATCTCACGGGAGCCGACGGCGGACAGATCCTGCTGCGCGACGGCACCACGCTGCTCGACTGTGCGTTGGGCAATGGCGCAAGCCTGCGTGGGCACAATTCATCCGACCTTGCCACGGAATTGGCCGACCATGACGAGCACACCGACTACACCGGTCGGCTCTCACGATTACTCTGTGAGCTCAGTGGTTTCGACGAGATGTTTCCGGCGGTCAGCGGGGCAACGAGCGTCGAGAACGCGCTGTGTCTGGCACGCCTGGCCCGCCCCGACAAGCCCCGGATCGTGACGTTCCACGGCAACTTCTCCGGCAAGACCATCGCCACCCTCAACGTGAGTCGCTATGGCCCGCAACGTTCGGCCAGCATCGACGGCGCATTCGAGCCCTACTACCCAGACGTTGTGTTCGTCGACCCGTTCAGTGCCGACGCTGCCGACAAGCTCACCGCGGCCCTGGATCACCCGGACGTCGGCCTGGTGTGGTGCGAGCTTATTCAGGGCATGTCGTGTATCGCGATACCGCCGGAGCTACTGCGTATCGTGACCGATGCCAAGCAACGTTCGGGCTTCCTTGTGGGTGTGGATGAGGTGCTGACCGGTGTCTGGCGCAGCGCCGAAACGTTTCTCCTGCAGCAAACCTGGATGCCCGACGCCGTGGATATCGTCACCATCGCCAAACCCTTGTCGGACATGATGTTTCCGATGGCGGCCACGCTGGCGACAGCTGGCGTCGTCGAGGCGGCACGCGGCACCAACGCGCAGGCCCTCGCCGATCTCCAAAAACGCTATCGCAACAATCTCGGTGCCCATATCGCCTGGCACGCCCTCCGCGCCGTCAACACCCCGGAGTCGCACACCCTGCGCCGTGCCGAGCGTGCCGTGCTCACCGACGGCCTCCGGCGACTCACAGCGCATTCACCGCTGTATCAGTCAGTGGAGGGCCACGGGGCACATCTGAGACTGATCACGGATTCACGGTATTTTCCCTTCCGGGAGAACACCCTGATGGGTGAACTACTCGGTCAGGCAATGGAAGACCTGATCCTTAGACGCTGCCACGTGGTCCTGGGGCGGGGCCGGTTCTTTCCTCCGTTGTTCCCTCCGGAGGGCATGATGGCCGAGGCCGTCGCCCGCCTGGAACGTGGGTTCGAGGGCGTCACGCCGGCCACGGTGTACGGCACGTTGATGCGCTGCGTGGGAGGACTGGCCGTCTTCATGCTGAAAAGACAGGTGAAGCGGCTCCTACCCCAGTCAGGCCTGCTCCAGTGCAACAGGGAAGAGTGCGATGGCGCATCGCCCGTCACGGCTCGTTGAACCACCACGTTGCCGTCGAATCTGCTGTGATACCCGCGATTTCATTCGCTTCATGAAACAAGATGCGCGCGGCATCCGGGTGGCACGCGGCGCTCGGCCACCGCTGGTAACGATCCACCTTGCTATACGACAGCCCTCTCGGAGTGTCTGTCCGCACGAGGTAGGAATGCAGCCAAGTCGCGGATCGTTCCGGCGTGCTGAACCCCTCGGCGCCGGCGAACTTGGTGAGTACGTTCCGGAACAGCCATCGAGACAACGTGTTCATGTTTCTGGTGATGTCCGTCGCCGGCATTATCCCGGGATCGTAGGCGAGCACCGCGTAGCCGGCAGGGACACGTTCGGAATAGGCGTGACTCAGATACACCGTGCCCCGCTTGCTGGTGACGTACGCCTGCGACCCGCTCAAGGCACCGGGCTCGCAGGCATCGACCAGCGGAAGAGCCGCGGGCTCAGGAAGCCCGGTCCACCAACGCCGTCGATCGTGTGCCCCCGAACCAACAAATGCCAACCGCGTGGTGTCACTCATACCCGACGACAACAACGCCAAGAGCAGGTGTGGGCCGACGAGATTCGTGATCATGGTGGGGTCAAGGCCTTCGGATGTGGAACCGGCTTGACGCCCGGGGTGAACCGCGGCATTGAGCACCACCGCCCCGACCGGCGCAAGATCACCCACGCGCACGGCTTCCGTGATCTCCGCGGCGGCCTGCCGAATACTCGCCAAGGCGGAGAGATCACACACGACGTAATGCGCTGTTTCCGCACCGAGCCGAGAAGCCAGCTCATCCCGACGTTCTTCATTGCGGCACAACAAGATCAATTGATAGGCCCCGGACTCGGCGAGGAGGCGGGCCAGTGCTAGCCCCAATCCCGACGTGGCACCCGTCAGAACGAGCGAACAGCTGCTGGTTCGACCCATGGATCAGGAATATACGGCCAATATCATCCCTATTACACCAAGCCGGGAGAACCACGTGAACTCCACACAGAGCCAAGACGTCGATGTCCTCGTCCTGGGAGCCGGCATCGCCGGAATCAGCGCGGCGTGGCACTTCGCACACCATCTTCCGTCACTGAACATCGCAGTGCTGGAAGGCCGTTCAGAGATCGGTGGCACCTGGAGTCTGTTCCGATATCCAGGTGTGCGTTGCGACTCAGACATGTACACGCTGGGCTTCTCCTTCGCCCCGTGGACCGGACGCGAAGCGATCGTGGACGGCGACGTCATCCTGCAATACCTGAAGGACGTCGTCGCACAGGAGAATCTCGAACGCCTCATCCGGTTCGATCACCGGGTCCGTGAGGCACGGTGGTCATCACAAACCTCACGATGGACCTTGCAGGTGGACACCCCGACCGGCTGCCAGACCATCACGTGTTCGTTTCTGATGGTGTGCACCGGCTACTACCGGTATGACGGCGGTTATCTGCCCGATTTCTCCGGAATCGACAGCTTCCCCGGGCCGGTGATACATCCGCAGGAGTGGCCCGACGACTTCGCCTTCGCCGGTAAGCGAGTGGCCCTCATCGGGAGTGGCGCCACGGCGATGACCCTCGCTCCTCGACTGGCCGACACGGCCAGTCACGTGAGCGTCGTGCAACGCTCGCCGAGCTACGTCATCAGCCGTCCGCAGCGCGATCGCATTGCCAATCTGCTGTTGCGCTGGCTGCCCCGTAAGGTCGCATTGCCGGTCATCCGCGCCAAGAACATCTCGTTGATGACGTTCTCGCTCTATCTCGCACGCCAGGCACCCCAGCGCATGGGCGAAGCCATCATTGACCGTGCGAAGCGCGAGCTACCGGCCGGGTATGACAGCGAAACGCATTTCCGGCCACGGTACAAGATCTGGGACAACCGGCTTTGTTTGATCCGGAACGGTGATCTGTTCCAGTCGATAGGGCGCGGAGACGTCACCATGGTGACCGGGGAGATCGAACGGTTCACCGAGGATGGCCTCCTACTCACCTCCGGTGATCACGTACCCGCCGACATCGTGGTGGCAGCCACCGGATTTCACATGCGGCTGTTCGGTGGCATCGAGTTTTTCCGCGACGACGAGCCAATCGATTTCAGTAGCACCGTCTGCTACAAGGGCATGATGCTCGACGGGGTTCCGAACTTCGCGTTCACCGTCGGATACCAGGCGGCGACCTACACGCTCAAGGCAGACATCGTGTCGCGGTATGTCAGCAGGTTGCTCGGCCATCTGTTCGACAACGGGATTTCCTCTGTGACACCACATCTCAACGACGAGTCGGTAGACCTAGAACCCTTCACCGGCTACCGTCCGGGCTACGTGCAGCGTGTGCTGGCCGATCTGCCGCGCCAGGGCTCCAAGCCCCCGTGGCGGTTGAGCATGAACTATTACCGGGACATGTGGATGGCGCGCGCGCAGCCGGTCGAGGACATCAACCTTCACTTCGCGCGACGCCGAACGGGAACATGATGCGTGCCGGATTCGAAGTCACGCGGCCGTGGCCGATTCGCACACTCAACCGGATCGGTAGACCCCTGACCGGGATGGGCGTCGCACCTATGCTCGACCCAGGGTGGCTACGCGACGCGGCCAGTCGCGCCACGGGACTCGACTGGGTTCCCGACCAATATCTCGACAATGCACTCGATGTGTTGGTCAGCTCACTGCACAATGACGCACACCTCAGCCTCCTGGGCCGAAAGATGGTGCAGGTAAGGCTTGTCGGGATGTTGGGCACCCGGCTACGACTACGTGAACTGATCACACTGAATCCCGGGATCAATGACCTCCCCGTCAAACCGCCCATCGTGATCGTCGGTCTCCAGCGCACCGGGACCACTCTGTTGCACCGGCTCCTTGCCGCGGATCCGGCAGCAGGCTCGATGAGTTCATGGGAAGGCGCCCAGCCACTCCCCCATCCAAGACAGCCCGTTGACGCGCCCGACCGGCGAATAGCCAAGGCCGCCAAGAATGAACGCTCATTGCGCTATCTCGCACCACAGTTCTTCGCGATCCATTCCGCGGAAGCGGAGGCTCCCGAGGAGGACGTACTTCTCCTTGATTTCGCGCTACACAGCCAGATGCCGGAGGTGATGTTTCACGTCCCGGGTTACGCCAGATGGTTGGCCGAGCAGGATATAGGGCCCGCGTACGAGCTACATCGACTACTCCTGCAGGTACTGCAGTGGCAGCGGCCACGCGGGCCTTGGGTACTCAAGACGCCAGCGCACCTGGAGCACCTCGATGTGCTGCTCCGTGTGTATCCGGGCGCAGTGGTGGTCTGGACGCATCGCGACCCCGTACAGACCACCGCGTCATCGTCCAGCATGCTTGCGCACTATCAGGCGCTCTTTAGCGACCACGTGGATCATCGCCGGCTCGCCCGCTACTGGCTCGGCAAGAACGCACAGATCATCGACCGCGCAATCGCGGTCCGGGATCAGCAGCCTCATTCGTTCGTCGACATCAATTACCCTGACTTACTTACTGATCCGATCGCCGCCGTAGAGCGCATCTATTCGGCTGCCGGCCGCCCGCTATCCGGCGATGCGGTCGCGGCGATGCAAGCATCGCTGCGCGAGAACCGGCAACACAAGCATGGCGAGCACAGGTACAGCCTCGAGCAATTCGGGCTGACGACAACCGAAGTGGACAACGCGTACCACCGCTACGTCGACCACTTCTCGATCGAACGTGAAAGGGGCGGAGTCCGTGACGGCCGATGACTCAGTGACGCAACCGTTTACCGAGGCAATCGCCGAGGCGGAAAGGCTGGTCGTTTCCGCACCCCATATCGAATCGGAATCCGATTTGCTCGAGGGGCTCGAATATCTCGCCGGGAGCATCGCGGCTTCACAGCATCTGGTGTTCAACTTCAGCGCGGAGCACCCCATACTGCTCAGCGGGACAGGACCATTCGCCAAAATGGGACTGGACAATCCGGATTTTCTGTATTTCGCAACTCAGATCGACGGACGTCATGACTATGTGCTCAGCGGCAAGCGTGGCGATACCGTTGACCTGAACTTTCAGCTGCTGGACAACGAGTACACCGATCGCGACGTGCCGGGAAGTGTGGCGGCCTTCGATGATCGCAGCCTGGCGATCGCCACAGACGGCAGTTACCGAATCAGCATCGGAGCCTCGCCCGTCACTGGCTGCCTTACGCACATTCCCATTGCCCCACGACCCGTTCAACTCATCGTTCGCGAGGCGTACAACGACTGGTCCGAGAACCGCGGGACGGTGGTAATCAGCCGAGCAGACACGCTCGGCACCGGCACCTCGCCGATCACCAGGGACTTCATCGCCGGGCGATACCTGGGCGCCGGCCTACACCTGATCAACCGGGTGAAAACCTGGCTACAGTTCCCACAGTGGTTCTACATGAACAATCCCGCGAATGCCTTTGAACCGCCACGTATTACACCCGGGGGACTCTCCACCCAGTTCTCTTCGGTGGGCTACTTCGAGCTCGAGCCCCACCAGGCCCTCATCGTCACCGTGCCGAAATCCGATGCGCCCTACCAGGGGTTCCAACTGGGCAGCATGTGGTATGTATCGCTGGACTACATCAATCATCAGACCTCGTTGAACGCGCATCAGTCACATGTCGATCCCGACGGCAAGATTCGATTGGTGATCAGTGACGAGAACCCAGGGGTCGCCAACTGGATCGAAACCGTCGGACACGGCCGCGGGTTCCTGAAGTTCCGATGGCAGCGGACCGACCGCCCGATCCTCGACGAAGACGGCCCCCGAACCGAAGTAGTGGACATCGACCGGGTCAAAGACGCATTGCCCTTCTCCGCGGACAGCGTTGTGACGACGGAGCAGTGGCGCTCCCGCATCGCCGCGCGACAGACCGCAGTGGCAGCGCGGATGTTGGGATGACCCCCGGCGGGCTACGAGTCCTCGGTGTCCTTGTCGGAAGTCGCCGACCCTGCGGCCTCCTCAGGCTTTTCTCCGCGCAGGCGGGCGTGCAGGTCGGCACGTTCGCCCCGGCGGCGCTCGTCGACAACGGCGATGCTCGCCGTCACCCGACGGCGTAGGGGCGCGAACACCGCCATACCCAACGGCAGCGCGATGATCAACGCGAACAAGATCGCGACGGCCAGCGGGAAGTCCTGGTAACCGATGAGCCGCGCTAGGAAGAAGATGACGATCGTCAAGACGACCGCGAGCCCCAAACGCGCCAGCGTGTACAACGCAACATCAAGAGCGAGCCGGCTACCCGGCGACCGTTCAGCCACGTCACCACCCTATCGCTGCACTAAACACCGCCTGGAGCCGCGCGTATATTCAGAGGTAGTTGTTTCAGGAGGCTCTTGTGTATTACGTGCTCATCGTGGCCGCACTCGCGGCGCTGATCTACGCAGGATGGCGGATCAGCCAGTCGGTCCCAACCCGTCCGCAGACTCGCGTCACCGGCCCCGACGACGACCCCGAATTCCTCTGGCGCATCAGCAAGGACGATCCGTCCGAACACTGATGCGCCATCGAGGCGCCGCCGGAATGACCGGCTAGACCTGGAAGTTCTGCTGCTGGCGTTGAGTACCGGTGAACCCCTGCGCCACGACGGCAGCGAGCTCGATGAGCGAGCGACGCGTCGCGGGCCGCAACCGTTCCAGGCCGATCTCGGCGCCCTCCTCCAGGTGCGGATCGAACGGCACCAAACGCACCGCACGGCACCGACGCGAAAAGTGGTCGACGACCTTCTGCATATCGACTTTGCCCGAGCGTGGCCGCACGGCGTTGATCACCGCGACGGAGCGGCGCACCAGTTCCCGATGGCCATGCGCGTCGAGCCAGTCAAGCGTCGCCGAGGCGCTACGCGCACCATCCACCGACCCGGAACTGATGACGACTAGGGTGTCGGCCTGCTCCAGCACCGACGACATCGCCGAGTGCATAAGTCCGGTACCGCAGTCCGTGAGCACCACGCTGTAGAACTTTTCGAGGATCTCCAGGGTCCGCGAGTAGTCCTCGGCGCTGAACGCCTCCGACACCGCCGGATCACTCTCCGATGCCAGCACCTCCAGGCGGCTCGGCCCCTGCGACGTGTAGCTGCGGACATCGCTGTAACGCTGGATCGAATTCGCGTCGCGCAGCAAGTGACGCACCGTCGCCGGCGTCTCCAACGGCACCTTCTGGCTTAGCGTCCCGCGGTCCGGGTTTGCGTCGACAGCGATGACCCGGTCACCCCGGATCGAGGCGAAGGTAGCACCGAGGGTTGCGGTGACGGTGGTCTTACCGACGCCACCCTTGAGGCTCAGCAGCGCGATCTTGTAGCAGCCCTGCAGCGGCTGATTCACCTGGGCGACGAGGTCGTTTTCCTCTGTCTTCTTGGTGCCCTCACCGAGATTGACTGACCCGAAAGACGCGCGGTAGAGGGTCTTGCGCCATCCCGCCGATGGCGCCGGCTTGTGCGGGCGAAGCAGTGCCGAGGTCGAGAGGTCACGAGAGGAGGGCGGCAGCTCGGGCCGAACCTGGGCGCCGATACCGGTCTGCTGCCCGCCGACTGGCGTGTAGTACCGGGAGCCACTGACAGGGGGCTGCTGGGCTTGCTGCGGGATACCCGACGCGGGGGTGTCGCCACCCCACCGATCCGCCGTGAAGGCCGTGGGCTGAGCCTGCTGCTGCTCGCCGCTATCGCTGAATCGGTTGTCGGCCCGAAAGCCTCCCGAGCCGTCGTGGCCACTGGACGATCCGGCCGCACCGATCGCGGTGGGGTCAGGCACCTGCTGCCCTCCGGACGGAGTGAAGTCCAAGGGTGCGAACGAGCCGCCGAGCGTGTTCAGCGAAGGCACCGACGGATCGTGCCCGCCCAGGCCGGCAAGGTCCTGTTGTGGCGCGAACGGATCCTGGTATGGGACCGCTTGAAACTGCTGCGTCATCTCGTGAGGCTGCTGTGGCGCACCCTGGCCGTACATCACGGGCTGCGCCGGTTCCTGCGCTGCCCATGGCGGAGCCGTGGGCCCACCCTGCGCCTCATCGGCGTATGGCGACGGCCCATCCGGCGCGCGGTGCGCGGGATAGTCAGACATCGATCCCCCAATGCATTGGTTGGATGTGCAGTTGGACTCGGAGAGTTCAGAACAACTGTTCAGAACGACCCAGCATCGCACCCTATCGCAGGTGTGATGAACCGATCCGGCGGAACAGTGGCCCAGGCCTCACGCCTAGCTCACCCCAGCGTACGAGTGCAGACCGACGGTCACCAGGTTGACGAAAAATAGGTTGAACACCATGGCCACGAATCCGGCCACGTTGATCCAGGCCGCCTTTTTGTCCCGCCACCCGGCGGTGGATCGTGCATGCAGGTAGGCGGCGTAGATGACCCAGGCGACGAAGGAGACCGTCTCCTTCGGATCCCACGCCCAGAACCTCCCCCATGCCTCCTCGGCCCAGATCGCCCCGAAGATCACGCCGAACCCGAAGATGGGGAATCCAAAGATGGTGGTCCGATACGCCAGCCGGTCGAGGCTCTGGGCGTCGGGCAACCGCTGGACCACTGTGTTGTCCGGGAAGTACGTCTTGACCAGGAAAAGGATGCTGGCCACTCCGGCGACCAGGAAGACGCCGGAGCCGAGGCTGACAATCGATACGTGAATCGGTAGCCAGTACGACTGCAGCGCAGGCATCACCGGAGCGGCATAGGTGTAGAGGTACCGGCCGGACACCGTGAGCAGGATCAGCACCGGAATCAGCACGAATACCCAGAGTGCGCGGTCGTATCGCTTGCGCAGCACCACGGCCCCCGTCACCAAACCGCAGGCACAGGTCAGGTTGATGAACTCGTACATGTTGCCCCAGGGCACCCGGGTGGTGGCCAGCCCGCGTAAAACTATGCACGCCAGTAGCAGCCCAATGCCCAGGTAGACAAGAGCCAACCCGGCGCCTCCCACCCGCTCGCCAAGGGGACGCTTGCCCTGCGGCACCACGAGGCCCGGCTGGTTCTCGTCGGCAGACACCACCTCGCCGCCGGAACTGACAAGTTCCCGCTGGGCGGCCTTGTTGCTCTGCCGGTATGCGAGCTCGATGGCCAGCAGCACCAGCGCGCCCACCATCACGACAATCGCTGAGGTGAACGCGTAGTCAGAGAACCTGGCCAGATTCACGTCGATATCGGTCGAGTTCATTCGGCCTCCTCATTTTTCTGGCCCTCATTGGTTCCGGGCAGGCCCTGAAGGCAGCGGTCGCATAACCGCTCAAACTCATCGCCCCAGCCGGAGCTGTCGGTCCGCGCCAGCCCTCCGAGCTCGACGTTTACCGTACCCGCGGTTGCGCCCGCGGACAGCCGCGCCCAGATCCGGCGCCGCTTGATGATCAGCGACACCACCAGGCCGGCCATCATGCTGAGCGCGAAGATCAATACCCACAGTTGGGCGGGATCGCGCGATACCTGCAGATTCACGAAGTTGACGGCGCCGTCGAACCTGACGATGGTGCCGTCGTTGAGCTTGACCGACTGTCCCGGCAGCAGGTTGGCGCGCGCCACCTGATTGAGCCGCTTCTGCTCGATCATCCGGGGGTCGAGCTCGAAGATCGACTGCGCGCGGCCCGAGTCCAGCCCGGTGTCTCCTCGGTAGATGTTGATAGCCACCGCAGGCTTGCGCATCTCCGGAAAACTGGACGACAGGAGCGCGCCATGGAGCTGCTCGGTGGGTGCGAATAGTCCCTGGACGGCGATCTGGTTCTTGCGCCGAACGTTGGGATCCGGATATGTACCGGCCGGTGGATCGATGCGTAACGCCCCCGAGGAGAGCAGCGTGGTGGGGTCGTCGGGACGCCACTGAATGGTCTCGCTGCGCTGACGCCCGTCGGGGAAGGTCACCGTGAAGGTCGGTGCGTATCCATAGCCGAGCAGGTACACGCGGTTGCCGTTGATACGCAGTGGGTGATTCATCTCCAACCGATACGGGCGCCAGCTGTTGGACTGCAGATCGCTACCGGCTTGGTACTCGATATTGGATTCGAAGGAATGTGCTTGCCCCGACGCCAGATAGGTCGCCTTGAAATCTTTGACCCTGACGCAGATGGGGTCGAGGCTGGTGCCGTCGACGGTGTTGCCGGCCCGGAACGAGTCGAATGCCGCGGGTGATGACGAACAGAATCCCGGGCCGTTGTTGGCGATGATGATGACATTGCCCTCGTACCCGAAAAGCTTGCCCACAGCGAATGCGACCAGCAGGCCCACGAGTGAGAGATGGAAGACCAGGTTCCCGAACTCGCGCAGATAACCCTTTTCGGCCGATATCTCGGTGGTGGTGCCATCTGCGCGGGTCGTCCGGCGCCAGCCCTTGAGCGTGCCCTCGATCGCCGTGGCGACATCGGATTGGGCCGCCGCTACGGTGCTCGTCGTGTGCTTGGGTAACCGCCCCAGATTCCGGGGCACCGGAACCGGCTGCGCGCGAAGCGCCTTGGCGTGCTCGACGGTGCGCGGGATGATGCATCCGACCAGCGAGATAAACAACAGGACGTAGATCGCCGTGAACCAGAAGCTGGAGAACACGTCGAAAGCCTGCACACGGTCCAGCCAGGGGCCGATCGTCGAATGTTCCCCGAGGTACTCCTCGACCTTGGACTGATTGAGTGCTCGCTGCGGGAGCATCGCGCCGGGTATCGCACCCAGGGCCAGCAGCACCAGGAGTGCGAGCGCGGTGCCCATGGAGGTCAGTCCGCGCCAGGTATTCCGCACGAAGGCCAGGAGGCTTCTCATCAGATCGGCAACCTTGCATCCGAGACGAATGAATCGCGCACCCAGGCAACAAAGTCAGCCCATACGCCGGTCACCAATGCGACACCGACCGCCAACAGTGCTATCCCACCGATGATCTGGATGGTGCGGGTGTGTCGCCTCAGCCAGTCGAGGCCCCGCACGGCCCGAGCCGATCCAAACGCCAACAGCAGGAACGGGATCCCCAGTCCAAGGCAGTAGGCGATGACCAGCCCGATGCCGCGGGCGACATCGGCCCCCTCGGTGGCCGACGCCACCGCGATGACCCCGGTGAGGGTCGGGCCCAGGCAGGGTGTCCACCCCAGAGCGAATACCGCGCCCAACAACGGCGCACCGGCGACTGTGGAGATGCGGCGCGGCGTGAACCGGATATCGCGTTGCAAAGCGGGCACCAGGCCGATGAACACCAGGCCCATCGCAATGGTGATGACGCCGCCGATACGTTGCAGCAGAATTTGATTGGTGATGATCGTGGTCGTCATGCCCATGACGGCGACGGTGCCCAACAGGAATACCGCGGTGAATCCGGCCACGAACAGCAGCGCCGATCCGACTATCCGCAGTCGGGCACCGCGACCACTGGTGCCGTCATCGTTCCGGTCATCGGCACCCACCGCGGCGGCGAGGTAGGACAGGTAGCCGGGCACCAATGGGATCACGCACGGCGAGGCGAAGGACACTAGGCCGGCCAGCGCGCAGGCCCCCAGTGCAAGCAGCAGCGGTCCGTTGGTGGCCGTGTCCTGAAAGGTGGAGCCGGCATCGGCGAGGATCACTTCGATTCTCCCGCTGACTCTTTCGCGATCCGCTCCACCACTGGCTGAATGTCCTGCGTCAGCAGTTCACGCAGGAACACCGCCGCCACACGATGCCGGCGATCAAGCACCAGCGTCGCCGGAATAGCCCCGGTCGGGAACTTCTTGCCGAATGCGATGAGTGTGCGCATCGACGGGTCGTAGATGGACGGGTAGGGCACCTTGCGGTCGGTCACGAAGTCCTGCGCCTTGGTGATCTCGTTGTCCCGGACATTGATACCGAGGAACTCCACCCCCAGCGTGTGCGTCTCCTTGTACACGTCTTCCAGCGCCGAGAACTCCGAGCGGCAAGGGCCGCACCATTGGCCCCAGACGTTGATGACGACGACCTTTCCGTTGAAATCGTTGACCGACAAGGTCTTCGTGGGGTCCAGGAGACTGGGGCCCGCAATGACGCCGGGCGTCTGGCGGGCTTCGGGCGGGTCATAGAAGATGTCCGTCTTGCCGCCGGGCGAGACGAATTGGAATTGTCCGCCACGCGCCACCGCGTCGTCACCGGTAGCGCAGCCCGTCAACACCGCCGAGCTGAGCAGAACCAGCGCGGCCATCGCCGCGACCACACACCGCACCGACTACCCTGCCGGTTCCGAGTACACGACGTCGACCAACTCAGTCCCCTCGAACACCAGCGAGGTGAGTGACGCCACATTGCACTGACGCTTACGCGGGTCGTGCCACAGCCGCTTGCCGAGCAGATACTGACGCGCGGTCCACACCGGCAGCTGGTGGCTCACGCACACCGCCTCGGCGCCCTCGGCGCGCGCACGGGTGCGATCGATCGCCGCCGTCATCCGATGCGCGATATCGCGATACGGCTCTCCCCAGGAAGGGGTGAACGGGTCGCGCAGCTTCCACCAGTTACGGGGGTCTCGCAATGCGCCGTCGCCCACCGACACCCTCATCCCCTCGAAAGAGTTCCCGGCCTCGATGAGGTCGTCGTCGGTGACGATGCTGAACCCGTGGGCTTCGGCGATGGGTGTCGCAGTCTGCTGGGCGCGTAATAGCGGCGAGGCGATCACCGCAACGATCTTGTTGCCCGCCAACGACTGTGCCACCGCCTTTGCCTGTGTCTGCCCCTTGTCCGACAACCGGAAATTCGGCAGCCGACCGTACAGAATTCCCCCGGGGTTGTGTACCTCGCCATGGCGCATCAAATGAACGACCGTGCGGGTCGGGGATGAGCCGCTTGCGCGAAGACCGTCAGTCACAGGTTTCTTACCTCTCCTCAACAGAGGCCGCGGCACGGGCTGCGGCAGGCAAAGCGTCGGCAATACGGTCGAACGCCTCGTCATCGAGGGCAGTGGAAACGAACCAGGTCTCGAAGGCACTCGCCGGCAGGTACACGCCGCGGCTCAGCAGCGCATGGAAAAACGCGGGATAACGCCACGTTTCGGTCGCCTTAGCGGTCTGGAAGTCGTGCGCCGCCTCGCCGCCGAAGAAGAGGCTGAACATGTTGCCGGCCCGACCGATGCGGTGCGACACACCCTCGGCGTCCAGCGATGCGGTAAGCAACGCAATGATCGCGTCGGCGTTGCGATCAAGCGTCTCATAGGCTTTCGCATCTGCCGCACGCAATGAGGCCAGCCCCGCAGCAACCGCGATCGGATTGCCGGACAGCGTGCCCGCCTGGTACACGGGCCCCAGCGGCGCAAGGCGCTCCATGATGTCGGCGCGACCACCGAATGCCGCGGCCGGCAGCCCACCACTCATTACCTTGCCAAAGGTGTACAGGTCGCCCGCTACCTGGTCGACCCCGAACCAGCCGGAGCGGCTCACCCGGAATCCCGTCATCACTTCGTCCATGATGAGCAGTGCGCCATGGCTTTCGGCGATGTGGCGCAGCCTGGCGTTGAAGTCCTGGGCCGGGGCGACGGTGCCCATATTGCCGGCGGCGGCCTCGGTGATGATCGCGGCTATCTGATCACCGTGCTCGGCGAACGCCCGGGCCACCGCGCCGAGATCGTTGTAGGGCAACACGATCGTGTCGGCAGCAGCGGCGCCGGTGACACCCGGCGAGGAGGGCAGCGCCAGCGTCGCGACCCCCGAACCGGCGTCCGCAAGCAGGGCGTCCACGTGCCCGTGATAGCAGCCGGAGAACTTGATGATCTTGGGCCGTCCGGTGAATCCGCGGGCCAGGCGCACGGCGCTCATGGTGGCCTCGGTGCCGGAGTTCACCAGCCGCACCCGCTCGACCGGCGCCACACGCTCGATGATCTCGCGCGCCAACTCGATCTCACCCTCGGTGGGCGCCCCATAGGACGTTCCACCCAGGGCCGCCTCCCGGATAGCGTCCACCACGGCCGGGTGGGCATGCCCCAGGATCATCGGACCCCACGAGCACACCAGGTCGACATAACGATTGTCGTCGACATCGGTGAGCCAGCATCCGGAGCCCGATCGGATGAACGGCGGGGTGCCGCCCACCGCGGCGAAGGCACGCACCGGTGAATTCACACCGCCGGGGATGACGGCATTGGCGTCGGCGAACAGTCGCGCAGAGTTCGGCAGCTCGTCAGGCACGGCATCCAGTGTCTCAGCTGGCGCCAAATCGTCCACTACAGGGTGTAGTGGATCAGGCGGGTGTCAGCGCGAAGGTCGGGTGATCGGCGTCGTCGGGCAGCTTGGCGAAGTAGCCGTCGACCACCTTCCCTGCTGCGGGTTTGTACGCGGCGATGATGGGCGCACGGTCGGCTACGGGAACCTCGATGGCGGTGTAAGCCGCGCTGACGCCCTTGACGACCAGCGTCACGCGCGGATTGGCCCTGATGTTCTTCACCCATTGGCTCTCGCCGCGCGTCGACACCACGTACTTGATGCCCGCGACGTCGACGGTGCTCACGGGTATCTGCTGTGGCTCGCCGCTGACCCGCTTGGTGATGGTGAGCGTCTCACCGATGTTGGCGGCCATCGCCACCCTGTTGAAAATCTTTCGCACAAACCATGGGGGCTTGAGGTATGCCATGGATCACAGTTTGATAGGGGTATGCAAATACCGCAATCGGTCGCACGCTTCAACAAGTACGTCACCAACCCGATCCAGCGGTTGTGGGCGGGCTGGGCACCCAGCTTCGCAATCGTCGAACACAAGGGCCGTAAGTCCGGGAAGGAGTTCCGGACCCCGGTCTCGGCGTTCCAGACACCCGATGGCGTGGCCATCCTGCTGACCTACGGGCCAGACAGAGACTGGCTCAAGAACCTGCAAGCCGCAGGCGGCGGCAAGCTCGTCCGCCGTGGCAAGAGGCACGACGTGGTCAACCCACGGGTCGTCAGCCGCGACGAAGCCGCGCCACTGGTGAAGGGCCGCACCTTCGGGAAGCTCCCCTTCGACCAGGCGGTGCTGCTCACCTACGCCTGAGCTACCAGATCTTCACGAACTTGCCGGGCGGCTTCACCATGGGATCACCTGGCAGGCAACCGAATTCCGCCGCGAACGGTGCGACGTTCGGTACCACACCGTTGACACGCAACGCGGGCGGTGAATGCGGGTCGCTGGCCAGCTGCGTAATCGCGGCCTCGGGGCGCTGCTTGTCACGCCAGATCCTGGCGTAGTTCAGGAAGAACCGCTGCGTGGCATCGAACCCGACGATGCCGCTCATCTTGTCGCCGTCGCCCTTCTTGGCCAGCTCGGCGACCAGCGCGTCATAGGCGGTGTTGATACCGCCGAGGTCCGCGATGTTCTCCCCCAAGGTGAGCTTGCCGTCGACATGCAGCTCCGGATGGCCCGGGATCGGTGCGTAGGCATTGAACTGCTCTACCAGTCGGTTCGCACGCTTCTCGAACTCTTCACGATCGTTCGGCGTCCACCAGTTGACCCGATTGCCCTCACCGTCGAACTGGCTGCCCTCGTCGTCGAACGCATGCGTGAACTCGTGACCGATCACCGCACCGATGCCGCCGTAGTTGAACGCCGCATCTCCCTTGGGGTCATAGAACGGCGCCTGCAGGATCGCCGCGGGAATGGTGATGCTGTTCTCGGTGGGGTCGTATTGGGCGTTGACCGTCTGCGGCGTCATCCCCCACAGCGACCGGTCGGTGGGGCGCCCGATCTTGGCCATCTCGAAGTCCTGGTTGAACTTCAACGCAGCGGCACGGTCGGTATAGAAGTTATCGCCGGTCAGCTTCAACTTCGAGAAGTCCCGGTTCTTGTCGGGGAAACCCACCTTGAGGATCAGCTTGTCCCACTTGCCCTTTGCGGCAAGTTTGGTCTGCGGGCTCATCCAGTCGACGGCCTCGATGCGTTTGCGCAACGCCTCCTTGACGTTCCCCACCACCTCGGTGGCGGCGCGCTTGTCGCGATCGCTGAACGTCTGGTCGACGTACAGCTGTCCCAGTGCCGGGCCGACCAATTTGTTGACGGCCTCGAGGCCCTGCTCCCAGCGCTGCTTCTGTGCCGTGGTTCCGGTAAGCGCCGATTTGTATTTAAAGGCGTTGTCGCGGAATGCCTTCGATAACGCATCGGCCGAGCGACGCACCGCATGGAACGTCAGATACGACTTCCAGGTGTCCATATCGGTGGTGGTGAGCAGCCGATCGAACGTCGTGAAGAACTCGGTCTCGGCCAGGGAGAACGGCCTGTTGTCCGGAGCCCCCTGCGCCTTCAAATAGGCACTCCATTCGAAATGGGGTGTGACCATATCGGCCTGCTCGACGTTCACCAGCTTGTACTGGTTGGCCGGATCGCGTTGCTGCACCGGGCTCAAAGTCGCTGCGGCCAAAGCCGATTCGAGTGAGGCCACCTGCGCCGCGCGCGCCTTGGCGGCCTCCGGGTCCGCTCCGATCAACGCGAAAGTCGACGTGATGTAGGAGCGGTAGGCGTCGAACACCGTCGCGTACTTCGGATCGGTGTAGTAGTCCTTCGCGGGCATGCCCAGCGCATCGGCCTTGGCGTAGCCGATCTGCTCGGTAGCGTTGGCATAGTCGGCTCCGGCCGTGAAATCGAACACCAGATGCTGTCCGGTGGCTCCGTCGGCGGCCAGGAACGCGGCGAGTTCCTCCGGCGACTTGATCTGATCGATCGCGGCGAGTGTCGGACGGATGGGGTCATATCCCGCAGCATCCAGCTTCGCATCGTCGGTGGCCGCACGATAGAGGGCACCGACCTGGTAGTTGACCGACTCGCGGTCTGCGGTGCCGAGCCCCGAGACCGCCCCGTCGACGATCTCGTGCTGAACCTGGCGGGATTCATCGGACAGCATGTCGAAGCTGCCATAGCTCGACTTGTCCGCGGGGATGGTGGCCTGCTCGACCCACTTGGCATTCACAAACCCGTTGAGGTCGGCGCACGCCGCAAAACGCATGCTCAGCTGTGCGTTATCGAACGTAGGGGCCGGTGTGCTCGCCACCACCGGAGCGGTCGGCTGATCACGGGTACACCCAGAAATGGACATGGCCAGCACTAATACCGCCGCACCGGCGGATCGACTCACACGCATGCCCCCCATTTTGCCCATCTATGCGGCCACGTCGAGTATCTAGCTGTGGCGGGTTTCACTCAGCACCGCAATTGGTTCGACTGGCTAACGGTCGTACGCTGGCACGGGTGCCGGTGCAGGAGATGTTCTTCGTAGCGCTTGCCGCATTCGGGGCCGGCGCGATCAACGTGGTCGCCGGATCGGGCACGCTCATCACCTTCCCCACGCTTGTCGCCTTCGGCTATCCGCCCGTGATCGCGACGATGTCGAATGCCGTCGGGCTCACGGTCGGCAGCATGACGGGCGTGTGGGGCTACCGCCGGGAACTCACCGGCCAGTGGACCCGGCTCAAGTGGCAGATACCCGCGGTCCTGCTCGGGGCCCTCATCGGATCGTTCCTGCTGTTGCATCTGCCCGAGAAGACATTCGTCACCATCGTGCCGGTGCTGCTGATCGTGGCGCTAATTCTGGTAGTGGTCGGCCCGCGCATCCAGGCGTGGGCGCGCCGGCGTTCCGACGCGCAGGGTCTCGACGCCGACCACGTTCCCCCCGGCCGCATGGCCGCGCTCACCGGAGGCAATTTCCTCGTCGGGATATACGGCGGATACTTCACCGCAGCCCAGGGAATCATGCAGATCGCGGTGATGGGCGCGCTACTGCCCGAATCCATGCAGCGGATGAACGCCGCCAAGAACGTGCTCGCAATGGTCACGAATATTGTTGCAGCTCTTGCCTATACCATCGTCGCCTACGACCGGGTGAGCTGGACGGTGGCGGGGATCATCGCGGCGGGCTCGTTCGTGGGCGGTCTGGCGGGCGCGCGCTGGGGACGCAGGCTGTCGCCCGGCGCGCTGCGTGTGGTGATCGTGACCGTGGGCCTGATTGGCCTGTGGCGCTTACTGTTCTGACCATCGATGCTTATGAGGCGTCTTGGAAGACGCCCGCCTGTGTATAGCGCAAGTTCTTTGTGGCGCGCGGACTCTCGACGAGGACCCTGATTATCGGCTCGGCGTCGTTGGCCCAGGTCTTCGAATACGACAGGCTGACTATCTTGCCCTCCCCGACACCTGAATCTTTAACCGCTGAGCCCAATACCGCGACCAGTGCGGCCGGATCGACGGTGTCACTCTTGAACACGCTCTGCTCGATCACACCCGGCTCATTGCTGCTGACGTCAACAGGGGAAGTCTGCACCTGCGCACAGTTGTACCGGTACTCGTCGACATTCTCACGTTTCTTCGGGTCGATGGCCTTCACGGCAACGGAGTAGCCGGTGACGAGGACGCTCACGTAGTCGGCCGGATTCGCGCCGATCTTCTCGTTGACCGTCGTAAGTGCCTTACTCAGGGTGTCGCCATTCCACTTGGTGATGTCGTTCTGAGTCCCAGACTGGCCCACCGCCTGCGAGGCAGCGGATTCCAATGCGTCGGTTGCCTTACGGCGAATATCGGAACAACCGACCACCGTCAGACTCAATGCGACACCCAGCACAACCACACGCGAAAACACCGACGATTCCTCCTGTTGCCGATTCACAGCATTCGGGTAAGGAACCTAGCGGAAGGTGCGCAGCCGCAGGCTGTTCAGTACCACGAAGACCGATGACGTGGCCATCGCCGCCCCCGCGATCATCGGGTTGAGCAAACCCAGCGCGGCCAGCGGAATGGCGGCGGTGTTATAGGCGAACGCCCAGAACAGGTTGGCCTTGATGGTGCCAAGTGTCTTGCGTGACAACCGCAGTGCCGTCGGCACTGTGGTGAGATCGCCTCGGACCAAGGTCAGGTCGCTGGCCTCGATCGCGGCGTCGGTGCCGGTGCCCATCGCCATCCCGATATCGGCGGTGGCCAGCGCGGCGGAGTCGTTGACACCGTCACCGACCATCGCCACCTTCTTGCCCTCGGACTGCAAGCGTTTGACGACATCAGCCTTCTCTGCGGGTTTGACCCCCGCAATCACGTTGCCGGCAGCGATGCCGACTTCCTCGGCGACGCGACCGGCCACCTCGGCGTTATCGCCCGTCAAAAGGACCGGGGTGATGCCCATGGCCTTCAACTCGTCGATTGCCCGCCGGCTCGACGGCTTCACCGTGTCGGCCACCTCTATCTCGCCACGGCGCAATCCGCCCCAGCTGACCGCCGCCGTAGTGTTCCAACCGGGTATGGCCTCGATCGAAACCTCGTGACCGTCAACGACGCCCTCGACGCCGAGGCCAGGTTCGCTGCGGAACTTCGTGACGGTAGACAGCCGCAGCTCCGACGTCCGGGCCGCCTCAACGATCGCCTTGGCGACCGGATGCTCGGAAGCCGATTCGACCGAGGCGGCGATACGCAGGATCTCGTCGGAGTCGGAGACACCGGACCCGATGCTGCGGCGCACCGCCACCACGCTCATGGCTCCAGTGGTCACGGTGCCCGTCTTGTCCAGCACCACGGTGTCGATGTTCTTGACGTTCTCGAGGACCTCCGGACCCTTGATCAGCACTCCCAGCTGGGCGCCGCGGCCGGTGCCCACCAGAATCGCTGTGGGCGTCGCCAATCCGAGCGCACAGGGACACGCGATGATCAGCACGGCGACGGCGGCGGTGAACGCCGACGACAGCGGATACCCCTGCGCCGTCCAGGCCACGAAGGTGAATGCCGCGATGACGAGCACGACGGGTACGAACACCGCCGAGACCCGGTCGGCGAGCCGCTGGACCTGCGCCTTACCGGTCTGCGCGTCGGACACCAGTTGTGCCATCCGGGCCAGCTGCGTATCGGCGCCAACCTTGGTGGCCCGCACCACGATCCGTCCGTGGGTATTGACGTAGCCGCCTACCACTGGATCGCCCGCCCCTACCTCGACGGGCATCGATTCGCCCGTCATAGTGGCGGTGTCCAATGCCGAGTGTCCATCGATAACCACTCCGTCGGTGGCGACACGTTCCCCCGGGCGTACGACGAATTCGTCGCCCACCGCCAGTTGCTCGACGGGAATACGCGCCTCTTGCCCGCCCCGCAATACCGCGACGTCCTTGGCCCCCAGGGACAGCAATGCGCGCAGCGCCGAGCCCGCCGACCGCTTGGCACGCGACTCCGCGAAGCGGCCTGCGAGCAGGAAGACGGTCACCGCGGCCACCACCTCGAAGTAGACGTGCACCTCTCCGTGGGTGTGCCCGGCGCTAGCGAACAGCATCCACAGCGACCACAGGTAGGCAGAGAGGGTGCCCAGCGAGACCAGGGTGTCCATCGTCGAGGCGCCATGGCGTGCGTTGACGAAAGCGGCGCGGTGGAACGGGTAGCCGCCCCACACCAGGATCGGGAGGGTCAAAACCGCAACCACGATTTCCCATCCCGGGAAATGCCAGGGCATCAACATCGAGATGGCCACCACCGGGATGGCCAAGATCAGTGAGCCGATGAGCCGCCACTTGAGTTGATCGTTCGACGCATCGTGGTTCATGTGGTCGTGCTCGCCGTCGCCGTGATACTCGTGGCCCGTCCGGTGCGAACTGTGCGGTGAGCCACCGATCACCTTGGCCTGGTAGCCCACGGACTCGACGGCCTTTACCAGATCCTCATCGGAGATCGAACCGTCATGCTCGACGCGTGCGCTCTCCAGCGCCAGGTTCACTCGCGCGGTCACACCCGTGATCTTGTTCAATCCCTTTTCCACACGGGAGGCGCACGAAGCGCACGTCATCCCGTGTAGCTGTAGATCAGTGGTCTCCATAACCGTAATCATACCCCCTAGGGGTACCGTTGCAAGCTGCTGCGCGGTGATCACGAACACCTCGCGATATCCCCAGGACCAGGAATATTCCGGCGACCGCGGTGAGTGCGAGCGCCCTGGCGACGTACCCGCCGTCCAGTGCGGTGAAGTACATGGTCGGCTCGCCCTTCGCGACGGGAGCCACCTCGGTCGGCATCCGAGAGGCCACCACCGACCAGCAGGCGAACGCAGTCGCCACTACCGCGATGACGAGATCCACCGCTACCCGCGTTCCAAACTTCACCACTTCTCACTTTCGGTATCGAGTTCCGGATCGTCACCCAGATCCATGCCGGCTGGCGGCGCGGGCACCAACGTGGCGAGCGCCGCCCGCAGCTCCTCATGTTTCTTCGCCCATGCCTGCGCACGACGCCCGCCGTTGAGACGCAGGCCGACGGGTTTGCGTCCCTTGGGCACACCCGTCAACTCCCCGAGCGCACGGGCCTCCTCCCAGACGTGACGGTCGGCGTCGGGGTACAGCCATTTGATCTGGCTGACAGCGAGGGTCTCACCGCCCTGTCGGAGCTCGGTGGGCGTCAGCTCCACACTGGCATGGACCCGCGCGGCATAAATCTGCAATGAGATGAAGAAGGCGACCACCGCCGCGACGATGACCGGCATCAAGAAATGGACCCCGACCTTGCCCCACAGTTGCAGGCCGAACATGGTCAATCCGGCGAGCGGGCCGAGCAGCAGCCAACGCCACCTGCTGCCCGGTTCGTAGAACAGCCGGGATTCCTGCTCCGTCGACTGCTCAGTCAAGATCATTCCCCTCGAACCAGGCCTGCGCGGTCGGCCTGATGATCAGCACATTGGCGAGGATCAGCGACAGCGCCGCGATGAGCAGCAGCCAGGTCACCGATCCGGACGCGGCCATCACAATGGCGCCGAGCACCGCGACGGCCGAGAGCGCGATCAATGCCCGGCGAAAACGCTTGTCCCCCCGCCGCGTCCGCCCGGCAAGAAATGCGATGCCAATAGCCAGCAGAATGCACAGCACACCCAATGCCCGGAAGTAGGTGACAAAATTTCGTACCTGCTCATCGGTCAGCTCGGGCTTCGCGGCCGCCCGCACCGCGTCGTACCGCTGCGCGACGCCCGCCAACCCGTTCAGGAACAATGCGGCCGCCGAGAGCACCCAGAACCAGAAGGCCACGTCGACAATGCGCGGGCGCGGTTGTTCGGGTGTCATTCGGGCCCCTTCGTCATTCGGGCAGCGTAACGGGGCGTTATCGCTGCCTCGTCAGGTACGCGGTGGAGTCCTCACGGTGCAGCAGGTACAGCCCGCCACAGATCAAGACGGCCGCGGTAATCCCCGACAGGGCCTGCACGATCGCCGGCACTCCCTCCAGGCCGAACAACCGCGTTGCGGTGAACACCACCGACCCCACGGCTCCGCCGGTCAAGAAGGTGCGGGCCAGCCGGTATCCCGCGCGCATCAGGAAGATCGCGGTAACCACCAGCGCACCAACCACGACGACGATGAAGGCGTTGAAGGCGTACACCGTCCACAGCGGAGCGGCCTTACGCACCTCGGGGTCCTGCTGCCACTGGCCGACGTTCGCGGCGAAGTAGCTCACGATCATCAACGGCAGCGCGGCGAGCCACAGCCAGCAACCGGTATCGACATCGACCGGTCGCGGCTTGGCGGGACCTGTCTGGCGTTGTCCAGCCAATCCGCCGGGATTGTGCGGATCGGGATACATCACGCGACCACGGTAATGGAGAAAAACAGAACGCCTACTCCAGCCAGCTCGCGACGTCGGCCGCCCAGTACGTCAGCACGATATCGGCCCCCGCACGACGGATGGAGGTCAGCGACTCCAGCACCATGGCCTGTAAGTCGATCCAGTTGTTCTGCGCGGCGGCGCAGATCATCGCGTACTCACCCGACACCTGATAGGCGGCCACCGGTACCGGCGACACATCTGCCACCTGTCGCAACACATCGAGGTAGGCCATCGCCGGTTTCACCATGAGGATGTCGGCGCCTTCCTCAACGTCAAGCTCGGCCTCACGCAGCGCTTCGCGCCCATTGGCCACATCCTGCTGATAGGTGCGCCGATCTCCGCGCAACGAGGAACCCACGGCCTCGCGGAACGGCCCATAGAACGCCGAGGCGTACTTCGCGGCATACGCCAGAATGATGACGTCGGTATGCCCGGCGACGTCTAGCCCATCGCGAATGGCGGCCACCTGGCCATCCATCATTCCGCTGGGAGCCACCACGTGCGCACCCGAATCCGCCTGCGCCACAGCCATGTCCACGTACTGCGTGAGCGTCGCGTCGTTATCGACCCGGCCTGACTCGTCGACGATTCCGCAGTGGCCGTGATCGGTGAACTCATCGAGGCAGGTATCTGCCATCAGCACCGTGGAATCACCAAGGTCCGCCGACAGGATCGACAGCGCCCGGTTGAGGATGCCGTCCGGCGCCAGTCCGACACTTCCGCTGGCGTCCTTGTCCTTCTCCTCGGGAACCCCGAACAGCATCAGCCCACCGACACCGGTCTTCACGGCATCCTCGGCGGCCCTACGCAGGGATTCGATGCTGTGCTGCACCACCCCCGGCATAGAAGCTATCGGGCGTGAATCCACCAAACCGTCGGCCACGAACATCGGCAGCACCAATTGCCTTGGTGCCACCGTGGTCTCGGCCACCAGCCGGCGGATCGCCGGGGTGGTCCTCAGCCGACGCGGACGCTGGCTCGGAAAAGACACAGCAATGGCCTCCGCTTTACCTTCTGCGGCTCTTCTTACGCGGCGGCGGCAGCGCGCCCTCCGTGCGCAGCCGGGCAGCATGCTCGGCAAGTGCCTCGACCAACGGACCGACAGCAGCAGTCTCCGGCTGCACGTCCACCCGCAGGCCGAATTCGATTGCGGTCTCAGCGGTTTTCGGCCCGATGCACGCCACGATGGTGCGAGCATGCGGCTTCCCGGCAATACCCACCAGGTTGCGGACGGTCGAGCTCGAGGTGAAGCACACAGCGTCGAAGCCACCAGTTTTGATCATCTCGCGGGTCTGCGCCGCAGGCGGTGCCGCACGCACGGTGCGGTAAGCCGTCACGTCGTCGATTTCCCAACCACGCTCACGCAGTCCCTCAGCGAGGGTTTCGGTGGCGATATCGGCTCGGGGCAGCAGCACCCGGTTCACCGGATCGAATACGTCGTCGTACGGCGGAAACTCGTCGAGCAGACCCAGCGAGGACTGCTCGCCGGCCGGGACCAACTCGGGGTTGATACCGAAGGCCCGCACCTTGTCGGCGGTTGCCTGACCCACGCACGCGATCTTCACACCGGAGAACGCTCGGGCGTCGAGACCGAACTCACCGAATTTCTCCCACACCGCACGCACTGCGTTGGTGGAGGTGAAGATCACCCACTGGTACCGGCCATCGACCAAACCCTTGACGGCCCTTTCCATTTGAGCAGGACTGCGCGGCGGCTCCACGGCAATAGTGGGCACCTCGACCGGCAGCGCTCCGTACCCAACAAGCTTCTCGCTCATCTCGCCGGCCTGGTCTTTGGTGCGCGGCACCAACACGGTCCAGCCGTACAGCGCACGGCTTTCCCACCAGTTGAGCTTGCTGCGGCTGGCAACCACCCGGCCGATCGTCAGCACCAACGCGCCGGTCATCGGTCCATGCGGATCATTGGCATCCACCGGTACGCCGTCGATCAGTGAACCCAGCGTGGTCTCGACCGTGCGCTGCGCGCAGGTGGTGCCCTGTGCGGTCACGGCGACGAGGGTCTGATCGGAGAGGCCGTGCTCAAGGAGTGCCTTGGCGGCATCCGGTACATGTGTGGGGGTCGCGTGCAGGATCAGCGGGCCGGGAGCGGCGGCCAGGGCCGCCCAGTCCACGTCACCACGCACGTCGGCGACGGTGTGGGCCGAGCCCGGCGGCAGACCCGCATACGCGGGTACCGCAGTGCTCGAGGGCAGCCCGGGAAGGATCTCGAAGGCCACCTGGGTACGGGTTACCGCGTTGACCTCGGCGAGCACCGAATCGATCGACAGCGGATCGCCGGCGACCAACCGCACCACGTCCACGCCGTTCTTGGCCTCGGCGACCAAAGTCTTGGCGACATCGGCAGGATCGCCCAGCGCCGGGCGGATATCGATGGTGAGCGCGGGCTCAGCCGCAGCATCACCGGAGGCGTCGGCGTCATCCGGTGTGGGATTGACGGGCGCAGACCCGGCGGGAGGAAGCGCTGGTATGTCCAACGCAGCACCGACGAGATCGAGCACTGCCTGCGGTACGTCGGGATCGGTGAACGCCAGCGTGGCACCCGTGAGCACCGCACGCGCCCGGACCGTCAACAGACCAGGGTCGCCCGGCCCGGAACCAACGAACAGGATGCGCCCTGGCTTCTTGCGCCCTCGGGTCACTACTGCCTCCCATATCGGCGGTTTGCGCCGCCTATTCAGCTGTCATCAGTGCTCGTGCACCGAGATCCAGCAGTTCCCTCGCGACCGCGAGCCCAAGCTCTGCGGCCCGCTCGGGGTTGCCGATCCCAGAGGCCCGAATCACGTCAGATCCGTCTAGCGCCGCCGCACATCCGCGCAACGACAATTCTTCGAAGACGCGGCCGTCCTCATCGATTGACTCGACCACCTCGGCGATCGCGCCAACCGGTGCGGTACATCCCGCCTCCAGTTCGGCAAGCAGAGCTCTTTCGGCGGTCACCGCGGCGCGCGTGTCGGTGTGATCGAGTTCCGCCAGCACAGCCACCAGATCGGTAGCCGCGCTGCGGCACTCCACCGCCAGCGCTCCCTGAGCCGG
The DNA here is from genome assembly GCA_050701835.1 of Mycobacterium sp. Lineage (GTDB taxonomy): Bacteria > Actinomycetota > Actinomycetes > Mycobacteriales > Mycobacteriaceae > Mycobacterium. The sequence continues at coordinate 67,634 of JBOGDC010000038.1, forward strand.
TGCGGGCAACATCTGCACCGGTTCCAGTGTCTCGGTGATGCGGTCAAGACGTCCGATACGGGCCAAACCCGCCCGGGCGACTACCACAGCATCAAGATCACCATTGGAGACCCTGCTCAACCTGGTATCCAGGTTGCCTCTTAGGGGGCGAATTTCCAAACCGAGACCCAGTGCTCTAAGCTGCGCCGCCCGCCGCGGGGACGAGGTACCGATCACGGAGCCCACGGGCAACTCTCCCAGCACCAGTCCGTCACGGGCCACGAGGGCATCCCGATAGTCCTCACGTGCCGGAATGGCCGGAATGCTGAACCGCGGATCGGCGGCAGTCGGCAAATCCTTGTAGGAGTGCACTGCAACGTCTACGACCTTATCGGCAATGGCCTCCCGAAGGGCCGCCGTAAACACCCCGACGCCGATTTGCTCAACCGGTGCCGCCGACTGGTCGCCCGCCGTCACCACGATTACCAGCTCTGCTTCGTGCCCCTTGGCGCGCAGCGCATCCCGTATTACCCCGGCCTGAGTCGTCGCTAACAGACTGCCGCGGGTACCAATTCGGATCATCGGCTCTCTTCGCGTAATTCCTTTGTGACCAAGGGCAATTCACCCGCAGTGGCCACCGCCTCTACGGTGTGCGGATCGAGCTCGAAAAGCTCCCGCAGCGCCTCGGCGTAACTGTCACCGCCGGGCGCCGACGCCAGCTGCTTCACCCGCACCGTGGGGGCGTGCAAAAGCTTGTCGACAACACGGCGAACTGTCTTGGCGACCTCGTCCCGCTCGGTTCCGGCCAGGCTCGGTAGGCGGCCGTCCAACCGCAGCAGCTCCGCCTCCACCACCTCGGCGGCCCGCTGACGCAACGCGGTGACCGTCGGGGTGACCTCGGCCATCCGCTCACCGGTCAGATACCGGGCGACCTCATCGTTGACGATCTGGCGGGCCGCCCCCGCATCATTGGCGGCGGCGCGTGCGGTCGGCTCACGCTGGATGCGTTCCATGTCCACCACGACCACGCCGGGCAGACCGGCCACCGTCGGGTCGACATCGCGCGGCATACCCAGATCGCAGAAGACCAGTTGACGCCCACCGTTCAGGGCACGGTGCACATCGGCCAGCGAGATCACCGGGCTGACCGCTCCGGTACAAGAAACCACCACATCGGCCTGCGCCAAGGCCTGGTCCAGGCCATCCAGGGTGATCGCCTGCGCGTTCACGCCGGCCTCCCGCGCCGTCGCGGCGAGCCGTTGAGCACGCTCAGCACTGCGATTGACGACCCACAAGTTGTCGATACCGGCACGGATCAGTTGTGCGGTAGCCAGTGAGCCCATAGCGCCGGCACCGACAACGGCGGCCGTACGCCCGGGCAGGCCGTCGAGCTTGCCATCGGCCAGACCCAGCGCCACCGACACCACCGAGGCCCCGGCAGCGTCGATACCGGTCTCTGAATGCACCCGCTTGCCCACGCGCAGCGCGCTCTGCGATAGCTCATGCAGCACCCGGCCGACCGCCTGGTGCGATTCGGCGGTGGCGTAAGCATTGCGCACCTGGCCCAGCACCTGCTGTTCGCCGACCACCATGGAATCCAAGCCGCTGGCCACCGCGAACAGGTGCTCGACGGCGGCCTCGCTGTACCGGACGTAGGCGTATTTGGTGATCTCGTTCATACCCATCCCGGCATGGCGCGCGATGGCCTCGCCGATGACGGTCAAACCACCGTGAAAGGCCTCGACCACGGCATATACCTCGACCCGGTTACAGGTCGAGAGAACCATGACCTCGGTAACCAGGGGGGACTGCAGAATCTGTTCGATGATCTTGGGCTGATCGGCCTCGCCGATCGCCAATTTCTCCAGCACCGGCACAGGGGCGCTACGGTGCGAGGCTCCGAACAGCAGCACACTCACCGCAGGTCACTCCGAAAACAGCACGGACAAGCTGCGTCCCCAGCGTGAGGCTCTTCGCGCAAGCGGCTCATCACCGGCCAGCTCCCTTGCTTTGGTGAGGGTCGAACGTCTAGAACGGTAGCCCCAAAATGGCCAGCGGGCAAAATCCAAACAGCCTGTTATCGGAGGCGTTTCAGGTCCGCACGCAGCCGAGGCCCATCCACTTCCCAGTAGCTGTGCTCTTGGCTGTCAAGCAATACGACCGGAAGTCTGTCGCCGAACTCTGCCCGCAGCGACGAATCTGTGACCGCCGCCTCATCCACATCGGTCACGGTGAGCGAGATATCGAACTCGTCGGCCAGGGTCGTCAACTCGCGCTGCGCTCGCTCGCACGCCGAGCAGCCCGCACGCGTCAGCAGCGTTAGTGCCGTCATAGGCCAATTCTGCCACCGGGTCCCCCCACGGCCCCCAACCCTCAGTAGGGTTGGACAGCATTCGCAATCGGCGGACAGGAAGGGCGGGTAAGCCAGTCATGACCAGCCCCCAGATCAACGGCGACCGCCCTGCCGAAGACTCCACTGAAGAGCAGCTCCTTACGGACGCTGCTACCCAGGATCTGGCCGAGGATGTCGCACGGGCCGCCTCGTTCGCCGAGGCCGACGCGGCGTCGGCGAGCGAAGAGACATCAGGTCCTCCCCCCGCCGATCTGACGGCGGCCGCATTCTTCGACGTCGACAACACCCTGGTACACGGCTCCTCGCTGGTTCATTTCGGCCGCGGCCTGGCGGAACACGATTACTTCAAGTACTCGGACATGCTTCAGTTCGTTTGGGCACAAGCGAAGTTCCGGCTGACCGGCCGCGAGAACTCCGATGACGTGGCCGCGGGACGACAAAAGGCTCTGTCGTTCATCGAAGGCCGCAGCGTCGATGAGCTGGTGACGCTCAGCGAGGAGATCTACGACGAGACGATCGCCGAGAAGATCTGGCCGGGCACCCGGGCCCTGACTCAAATGCATCTCGATGCCGGACAGCAGGTGTGGCTAGTCACCGCGACACCCAAGGAGCTGGCGGACACCATTGCGCGACGGCTCGGGCTCACCGGCGCATTGGGCACCGTCGCCGAATCGGTGGACGGGGTTTTCACCGGAAGGCTGGTCGGCGACATCCTGCACGGACCGGGCAAGGCGCGAGCCGTACGCAACCTGGCCATTCGCAATGGGCTAAACCTCAAGCGCTGCACCGCCTACAGCGACAGCGTCAACGATGTGCCGATGCTCTCCCTGGTAGGCACCGCCGTGGCGATCAACCCTGATGCGGAGCTGCGCGATGTGGCACGGCGCCGGGGCTGGGAGGTCCGAGACTTCCGCACGGCCCGTAAGGCCGCTCGCATCGGCGTGCCCTCGGCGGTACTGCTGGGGGCCGCGGGCGGAGCGCTGGCAGCGGCGCTGGCCCGTCGCGAGAAGTAACAATTGCCTATATCACTGCTGATAGGCTCAGCGCCGCTTGAACCGTCTAGATTCGTCACTGACCTTGCAGCGAAATGAGTTAATCCATGGCCATCCGCCAAGACATCATCGGAACTCACTACCGCTACCCCGATTACTTCGAGGTGGGCCGCGAGAAGATGCGTGAGTTCGCGACGGCCATCAAGGACGACTGCGAGGAAAACTCCGGTGTCGTCGCCCCAATTACCTTCCTGGCGGTCGCGGGCCGGCGCGTGCAGCACAAGATCTTCACCGAGATGGATCTGCCCATCAACGTGGCGCGGGTGCTGCACCGCGACCAGAAGCTCAAGTTCCACCGCCCCGTCAAGGTCGGCGACCGACTGTACTTCGACAGCTACCTGGACAGCGTGCTGGAATCGCACGGCATGGTGACCGCCGAAGTGCGCGCCGAGGTGACGGACGCGAACGGAGAACCCGTCGCGACGAGCATCGTGACGATGATCGGCGAGGCGGAGGGGCACGAAACCGACGCAGCCTCCATGGCCGCCAACATCGCTTCACATCGCAAGGCCTAGAAAGGTTTCCTGCCGAGCCGGTAATCGCTTGGGGTGGTTCCGAACCAGCGCTTACACGATCGGGTAAAAACACGCACGAGCCGGCAACCGCCGCGCCGAGCCCCGGATCAACGGCATGAAGCCACCTGTCAATATTTGTCCTCCATTGTCGAGACAAGCAGGTCGGAAGTGCTGCACGATCAACGTTCGACGATCGAGATCGTCCCAACCGAAAAGGGTGGGCCCGTGAAGATTTGGTGTACACGGTGGACCAAATTGTTGGTCGTGGTGAGTACTGTCGCCTTGACGGTAGGAGTCGCCGGCTGCTCGAAAGGGTCTGGTTCCCAGAGGCTTTCCACCGAAGAAGCGAAGTCCATCGCGATGGACGCCTACGTCTACGGTTACTCCCTGGTCACCGTGGAGATGACCCGGCGCGTCATGACCAATGTGGCGACGGTCGAATCCCCGCGCGCACCAATGGGACAGCTCATGCGGATGCGTGAATATCCCAACGCTGCCTTCCGTGACGTCACCGCCCCGAACGCCGACACCCTCTACACCAATGGCTTCGTCGACGTCGGCAAAGAACCGTGGGTGCTGAGCGTGCCGGAGGCGAACGATCGGTACTACCTGTTCCCCATGCTGGACGGGTGGACCAATGTCTTCGAGGCACCTGGCAAGCGCACGACAGGCACCGGCCCACAGACCTATGCCATCACCGGCCCCGGCTGGAAAGGCACGCTGCCCCAAGGCGTCGAGGAATACAAGTCGCCGACATCCATCGTCTGGCTACTCGGCCGCATCTACTGCACCGGCACTCCGGAGGACTATGCCGCCGTCCACAAGCTGCAGGATGGCATCTCCCTGGTGCCGTTGAGCTCGTACGGCAAGCCGTACACCGCGCCCGCCGGCACAGTGGATCCCAGCATCGACATGAAAACGCCTGTGCGCGAACAGGTCAATAACCTGAGCACCACGGCGTACTTCCAGTTGCTGGCTACGCTGATGAAGGACAATCCGACCGCCGAGGCCGATAAGTCGATGGTGGAGAAAATGGCCAAGATCGGCCTCGCGGCCGGGAAACCCTTTGATATCGACAAACTCGGCACCGAAACCGTCAACGCGCTGGAGTCGGTACCCAAGGAAGCGGTCGGCAAGATCATGGCCCACTTCAAGGACGCGGGCGAGAACATCAACGGGTGGATATTCACCACGAAGACCGGGCTTTACGGAACCGACTATCTGCAGCGGGCCGCCGTCACCGCGGTCGGCCTGGGAGCCAACCTGCCTCAGGACGCCGTCTACCCCACCTCGGAGGTCGATAGCACCGGAAAGCCCTATGACGGCGCCAACAAATACGTGCTGCGCTTCGCGAAGGACCAGCTGCCGCCCGCGCAGGGATTCTGGTCGCTGACGATGTACGACGAGGGCTACTTCTTCGTCGACAACCCGCTCAACCGCTACACGCTGAGCCAGCGCAACAACCCCACGCCGAACGCCGATGGCTCGGTCAATCTGTATCTGCAGCATGAGAACCCGGGGCCCGAAAAGGAGGCGAACTGGCTCCCCGTTCCCACCGGAAAGTTCAATCTCATGCTTCGTCTGTATTGGCCCAAAGAAACTCCACCGTCGATCATCGACGGCACGTGGAAACCGCCCGCTGTGCAACGCGTCCCCTGAGCTGAAGGAGTCGAACATGAAACTGATTGTCACAAGCCTGTTTACCGCCCTAGGCGCCGCGGCGCTCTTCACAGCGGTCGCCGCGAACGCCGAACCCGAGCGGCCACCGAACTGCACGGCGGCCGACCTGGCCGGAATCTCAGCGGGCGTCGCCGCCTCCACATCGAGTTATCTGTTTACTCATCCGGACGTCAACGACTTCTTCACCGGTCTGGCGGGCAAGCCGCGTAGCGAGGTGCAGAGTGCCGTGAAGTCCTACTTCAGCACCAACTCGGATGCCGAGAACGATCTGCGCTCCATCCGCCAGCCGATCGTCGATTTCCGTGAGCGCTGCCAGCTGTCGCCGGAGCAGCAGCCGTGAGGCGTGTAACGGGTTTGGCCATCGTCGCGGTGGCGTTCGCCGGTCTGCTGCCGGTGGCACAACCGGCAGCCAATGCCGACGTCTGCGTCGGCGGAGGACGCAGGATCTCGGTGAGCGGCTGCACCAATATCGCCGACACCGTGCAGCGATACGCTCCCCCGCCCGAGGAATACGCGCCACTCCCGGGCGATCCCCCGCCTCCGCCGCCTGCACCGAATGTTCACGCGTGCGTGGGGTACAACGGGCGCTGGGTCAGCGCGAACGGCTGCAACCCCTAGCTGTACTGGGCGGCGAGCTTGCCGATCACACCCGTGAACTCGTCCATGGTGGCGTCGAGGATGTCCTTGACCGATTCCACCGTGCCGATACGCCCGGCGACCTGCCCACCGAGCGGCACGAAGGCGTCCATGTCTCCGCCGAAGTACAGGTCCATTGGATTTCCGGTTTCCATGAGTGACACCAGGTCTCGGCGTTCCATCTCCTCGGTGCGCTCACTGCGGAGCGCCCGCAACCCGGGCTTGGTCAGCCGGTTGAGCAGCACCGTGTCGGTCTCGCGGGCGGCGACCACCGCCGCCTTCCAGTTGCCGTGGATGGGCGACTCCGCGGCCGACATCATTCGGGTGCCCATCTGCACACCCTCGGCGCCGAGCGCGAACGCGGCGGCCATCGACGCGCCGTCACAGATTCCTCCGGCGGCGATGATCGGAACATCGACACGGGACCGTACCAATGGCAGCAGCACCATCGTGGAGGCACCCTTGGGGTCTTTGAAGCCACCGCCCTCGACACCTTCCACCACCAACCCGTCAACCCCGGCGTCGACGGCCTTGAGCGCCGCGGCCAGCGTCGGTACTACGTGAAAGACAGTGAGCCCGTTGCCTTTCAGAATGCGGGTGTACTTGTTCGGATCTCCGGCGCTGGTGGTCACGAACCTCACGCCCTGATCAATCACGAACTGCGCGATGGACGGGTCACGCACGAAGGCCTGCGCGATGTTGACGCCGAACGGTTTGTCGGTGAGCTCTCGCATAGCGCGGATCTCGCCCTTGATGGCGTCGAGCTCGCCGGAGCTGGTTTCGATGATGCCGAGCCCGCCGGCATTGCACACCGCGCTCGCCAGCTGCGATCGCGCGATCCAGCCCATTGGGGCCTGCACGATCGGCCGCTCAATGCCCAACAGTTCGGTCACCCTGTTTGTGATCACCCGACGAACCTACGCCGACGAACCGACCCAACCGCGGATACCAGCCGCATGAGCGCCACCTGCAAGGACCTTCATCTGGCAGAACCCGGACTTCGATTCTCGCCAGAACGGCTACAACAGATCTACGAGCGCAGCCTGCAAGGTTGGGTACTGGAACTGAAAGTTAGCCTGCCCCAATCTCTTTGATGTCGCGTGTCGGCCGGTGAGGCCGAGTTCGGGATCGGTGCGTAACGCGATGGCTCCGACGCGGAGCATGAAAGCGGGCGTCGGCAACCCGGGACGGTGCAGCTGTGCGCGCAGCGCAGCCATCAGTTCGGCGTTGCGCACGGGATGGTCGGTGGCCGCGACCACCAGGCCACTGGGCAGCTCGATGCCGGCGGTAAGCCCAAGGCCGGCCCGCATGATGGCCAGCCAATCGGACAGGTGAATCCACGAGAACCACTGCTGCCCCGGCCCCACGCGGCCGCCCAGCCCGAACTTGGTCAGAGTGGCCAGCCTGCGCAAGGCCGGGGACTGCGGATCAAGCACAATCGACGTGCGCAGGATGGTCCCGTGTTGGGTGTTGGCGCCGCTGAATGCCTCTTCCCAGGGGCGCGCCACCCCCGTCATCTGCGGCAGTCCCACGGCGGGCAACGGGGTGCTCTCCGTGCACCGGGTCTCACCGGCGTCCGACCAGATAGCGGTGGTACTAGCTTGGATCCAATGCGCGACGGGCGTATTCAGTTGCCGGCTGGCATCCACAAGCGCCCTGGTGGCCAACACCCTGCTACTGGTCAGCTCGGCGATATTGCGCTTTGTAGGCCGGCAGTCCACCAGCTTGCCCGCCAAATTGATCACCGCGGTACCCGGACCCTCCAGCTCCGCGGCCCATTCGCCCACCGTTTGACCATCCCAATGTACTTGGCGCACAGTCAGATCCGGATTCGGGCGGCGAGTAAGCACCACAATCTCGTGGCCCCGCGGACCAAGGTCATCGGCGATGCGGCGACCCAACGATCCGCTGCCGCCGGCGAGAACGATCTTCATTGATCGAGCCCCCTTTCACCTGAAGTATGGGCGCAGCGGGCAAAAGAAGTCACCGCATGGAGATGCAGCTCACCGGTGCTGCTGATCACGCCATCGCAGCAGCGAGGCTACGGTTTTCGACGCATCGGCCGAGTAGTACGCGCAGAACACGGCGTGTCGGCGCAGAGAAGAAGCCGTCTAGCCGAAGAACATGTTGCGCCGACCGGCGAGTAGCCGGTACAGCGTCTGCTGGATGGTCTCGCGCACCTGATCGGTGACCTCGAAGGTGACCAT
>JBOGDC010000039.1:0-40304 GCA_050701835.1 Mycobacterium sp.
TGGTCGTTCGCGCCGAAGCGCTGGAGGTGTGCGTGGTGGTTGTGACGGTGGCCTAGTCGAGAGCGTGGAGCGGCCCGGCCTTCCCCCGTGGCAGATACCCTCATTCGTCAACCCCTCAAAGGCAAGGACAAATCAACATGGCCGCTGTACAGGTCACCATCCTCAACAAGTCCAACCAGACGGTCTCGCTCACGCTCGACGACGAGACCGACGCCGAGCAGATCGAGTACTTCCAGACCCTCAAGCGCCGCGAGGATCTCATCGATGTCGAGGTAACCCCCGTCAAGGCGCGTCGTCAGCAGGGAAAGCCCGCCGGTGACACTGGCGACGCTTCCTGACGTAGCGACAGCGCTCGGCAGCACGCTCGACCCGGCCCAAACCGGCCGGGTCGAGCAGCTGCTACGGATCGCGTCCGAGGCAGTGCTGACCGCAACAGACGGGTTCCGATTCGAGCCGGGTACGTACACCACCCGCCGCAAGGTTCACGGCGGCCGAGTACGCATCCCGGCGCGCGTTGCATCGGTCACCGCGGTCTCAGCGGTGAATCCCGAAACTGGCGCACCGACGCCTATCGCCGGGTGGACGCTGTACGGCAGCACGCTCTACGGCGTGAAGGCTTGCACCGCCGAAGTGACTTTCGAGGTGACCGAAGCGGTACCTCGGTCGATCGCCGATCTAGTGGCCGGCGTCGTCGCAGCGACACTGTCCGGCCCGGCGGTCGGAGCCGAGTCCATGGGCGCGGGCCCGTTCACGGTGAGTTTCGCCGATTCATCCGGCCGGGTGTGGTTCTCCAAGTCGGACAAGGCGATCCTTGCCCGGTACCGCGGCCCGAAGCGCGCGATCGACCTCACATGAGCGTCTTGGGCGGTCTGCCGACACTGCGCGAGCCTGTGACCCGTCACCGCGCTGGTGGCCGCGATGAGGACGGCGCCATCATCCCCGCCACAGATACCGCCCTGGTGGCGATTGCGGTCGCACCTGGCGGCGGCTCATCGGGATCACCTAGTGGTTCGCAACACATAGAGCGCGGGCGCACAGGCGAGGACATTGCGTGCGCCGTGTATTTCGACACCGGCACCGACATTGTGAACAGCGATGAACTGACGGTGCGCGGCCAGCGCTTCCGCATCATCGTCAATGACTGGCGCTCAATGCCGATACTGGGCGGCCTAGAGGTGCTGTGCAAGAGGGGGCAAGGATGACATTCGAGCTGGACCGCGAGGGTGGCGCCGAAGTCCTCAAAGAGATGGCCAAAGCTCACATCTTGGAGCTTGCACTACAGGTCGGCGAGCATGCCGACGAGGGCGCCACGGTTGCCGAGTTCTCCACGATCGACGAGTACACCACTGACCGCGCTGTCGCCACAGTGACGGTACCGGCCGAACGACAGGCCAAGGATGGCGTACTCACGCGCGGCGCTGCGGCTGCCGGACTGGAAGTGAATCCGCCGAAATGACCGCACGTGAGCCCGTCGACGTTGCACGGCTGATCAAGAACTGGCTAAAGGCCGATCTTGCGGCGCGCTTCCCCGAACTGTCGGTGCGTCTGGAACTTCCGGCCGATTGGACGCTGGACTCCGGCCCGGTGCTGCTGGTCGCCGATGACGGCAGCACGTTGGATATGTGGCCCGCGGCCACTGACCCGACAATCCGCATCACCTCGTGGACGTCGGGCCGGGAGACCAAGTACGCCTACGCGGCGATGGCACGTCTGTTGACCGCTCGGATTCCCGGCGTCGCCGCGATCCTGCCGGGTGCTGCGTTCCTGGAGGCGCGCGACTCACGCACTAGCGGCGACCTCATTTCGTTCACGGTGCGTACCCGCGTGCGCACCCGGTAACTGCGCAGTAGCGCACCGATCCACCCCGTCTATCTGGCGGGGTTTTTTGTTGGCCCGCAAGGGCTCTCACGCCCTTAAAGGAGGGAATCAACAATGGTTGCAACCATCAATCCCGATGCCACCGTCATCCCCGACAAGGCGGAAGTCTGGTTGGCGCTCAAGGCTGACGTTGCGGACATCGCCGCGATGCTCCCGACGAACGCCACCGACGACCCCGGGGCCAAGGGCTGGGAGTTCTCCGGCCTGATCGACGACAAGAAGGGCATCCCGCTCGACCCGTCCGGCGAAGTCAAGGAATACGACGGGTTCGGACATCCCTCGTTCCGAATCAAGTTCCGCAAGGGCAAGCTCAAGAGCGGTTTCACCGTCCTGGAGTACAACCCCGTTACTCGCAAGATCGTGCTACCAGGATCTGCACCGGGCAAGCTGGGCATCCCCAAGGATGTTCAGATCTACGTGCTGTATCGGTACGTCGATGAGGACATCACCCGCGTGTGGGCGGCGCTGCGCCCGGCACTGGCCGAGCTCAAGAGCCACGGGGGCATCGTGGACGGCGAGCTGTCGTTCGCGGAGATCACGGTGCACCACACCGCCGACGCGGCGGGGGACGTATTCGAGTACCTGGACAGCATCACTACCACCAAGACGTTCACCATCGCTGGTGGCGTGACCGCCTACACGGTGACCGTCAACGGCACTGCAACCGCCTCGATCACGGCGCTGACCGCCGCGGCGCTGCAGAGCGCGCTACGGGCGCTGGCGGGCGTCGGCAGCAGCGGCGTGACCGTCTCCGGTACCGGCACCGGACCGTTCACCGCGGTATTCACGGTGCCCATCACGACCGTGACGGCTGCTGGCACTGGCGGCACTGTCGGCGTCTCGTAGTCGAAAGCACCCGCCCCGGACGCGAACCGACTCCCGCGTCCGGGGCGGAGCTCCACCTCAGCGAGTCGGCCCCCTTCCCTGTAGTCAAGGAGTCAAACAGTCATGACCGCACCACGTAAGAGCCCGTCGCGCAAGGCAGTTCCCGACGATGCGCCCAAGCCGGATCCGAAGAAGTCGGCGCAGGCGCGCAAGGATGAGGCTGTCGACGGGTTCGTGACCGTTGAGCAGTGCGGCGTCAAATTCAGAATCGGCCTCGGCGAAAACATGCCTTTCGAGGTCATCGAAGAGCTGAGCGGCAGGCCGGAACCGCAGAGCAAGGATGAGCAGCGCAGGTACGACCTAGCAATAACGAAGGCGCTACTGGGGCCCACACAGTGGGAAGCATTCAGGGCCGCGCAGCCCACAGTGCGTGACTACAACGAGCTTAGCGACAAGATCACTGGACTGATGGGAAACTAATCGGCCTCTGGCGCATGCTCATTGAGCATGGCGACGAGATGGAGGCCGACCTAGCCCAGTTCTACACCATCGACCTGTGCGACTTCTACCGCGGCACACTGTCTATCCGTCGCCTCGGCGTCCTGGTTCGTCAACTGCCGTTGCGATCACGGCTGATGACCGCGCTCAATGACGGCCAACCGAGATGGACAACCGTCGAGCATCTGCTCGCCGACATCTGGGCCGTCCTGGTCAAGCTGCTGGGTGATCCGGACAGGGTGCCCGACAACATCGACCATCCGGTGCGCGCGGAGATGACGGCAAAGGCGATCGCCCTGGCCAAGGAAGCGCTTAAGGCGATGTTCCTGAAACGTAAACGCGGATATTCCGAGCGGTGATCTACCCATGAAAAACGTTGTGGAGGTGAAACATACGTGACAACCATCGGATACGCGACACTGCAGATCATCCCGTCGCTGCGCGGCGTGACAGACGCGATCGACCAGCAGATCGACGGCAAGGTCGTCAATGTCTCGATCGCACCCAAGGTTGATCAGCGCGCCGCGGAGGCCGTCGGCAAGCAGACTCGCGAGGCCGTCGAGAAGCAGACGACGCAGGTCAAGGTCGAGCCCAAGGTCGACACCCGCGCCGCCGAGCGGGCTGGCAAGACCGCCGGTGACGCAGTTGCCAAGGGAACGAAAGACGCTGTCAGCAAGGCCGATATCGGTCGGGAGGCCGCGAAGGTCATCGTCGAGGGCATCGCGGGCGGCATGAAAGAGGAGCTGCGCGGCGGCCCTCTCGCTGACGAGATGGTCGACGGAGTTGTCAACGGCATCAAGTGGGGAATCGACAACGCTCGTGTCAGCGTCGGCAAGTCGATCGTTGGGTCGATTAGCGACAGCATCAAGTCTGGCGACATCGGCGGCAAGATCAAAGATGCGGTTCTGCCCGCCATCAAGGACATGGGCTCGGCGTTGCGCAGCGGTGCGAGCGAATGGTCAACCGGCATCGCTAATGCGCTGCGCAACGGTGACATTCAGGGCGCAACCGACAACATCGGCAACACCGTGCGGACCACCACCGACATTATCGCGACAATCGGCTCCACTTTCGGGCTCCAGCTTGACGGGGTTCGAGAGTTCGGAGACGGGTCGGCGACGACGTTGCAGACCGTAGGTAGCAACATCCAGAGCATCGTCGGCACAGCGACCACCATGAAGTCCACGTTCGCGGATACGGGCGAACTGCTGGGGACGATCCTGCCCGGCAGGGCCGGGGTTGGAGCGACGGCCATTATCGGCAAGTTGGGCAGCATCGCAGCGGCGGCGGCCGTGACGTACGAGGCGCTCGACAAGATCACGCAGGACTGGCATTCGGCCCAGCAGGAACGGTATTGGTCCCGATGGGAGATTGACCGACGGGCACAGGACACTGGTGTGAAGCCTCAACAGCCCGGCGTTGGCGACTTCGGTGGCGCACCGCGGGTGGGGCAGGGCGACGCGCCGATGGCGCCCAAGAGGATTCCACTCCCGGATCAGATACGCACGCAAATTCAGGCCGGGCGGCTTCCCGGCTATTCCCTCTCACCCGATGGCAAGATCATCGGCCCCGACGGTAAGCCACTGCCCGGGCTGAGTCTTGGCGGATACACCGGAAACTGGCCGGTCGGCAAGATCGCGGGCGTGGTGCACGGCGACGAGTTCGTCGTCAAGTCCAAGTCTCAGCGGAGTATCGAGAACGCCTATCCGGGCCTGCTGGACTACATGAACAACAAGGGCAAGTTGCCCGGCTACGCGGGCGGCGGCCTGGTCGCAGGTTCCGCCGAGCTGCGCAAGATCATTGGCGACCGCTTCGGAATCACCAACATCGGGGGCTATCGCCCGGCAGACAAGTACGGCGAGCACTCGACCGGCCGCGCGCTGGACGTGATGACATCCGACAAGGCCAAGGGCGATGCGGTCAAGGACTTCGCGGTCGACAACGCTTCGGCGATCGATCTGAAATGGGCCATCTGGCAACAGAAACTCTGGTACCCGGGCGGGCGCTCGGAGAAGATGGCGACCCGCGCCAATGGGGACCCAACACAGAACCACATGGATCACGTCCACATCTTCTCGGGGCCCGGCATCACCAATGGCCTGCTCGGCGCGCTGAAATCCAAGGGTGCCGAGACTGCGCAGAACATCGCTGCAGGCGTCAACCCGCCTGTCGGTGACGCCACAGTTTCCACAGGCGGCACGGACTCAGCAGCGGCAACAGGTGGTGGCGCATCGTCGGGCGGGGGGTTCGCTGTGCCGTCGTCGATCTCCGGGCTCTCGGGGATCGGGCTCAGCGGTATGGGTGTCAAGTCGCAGGTGCCTGGTCAGCCAGAGCGGACATTCGAGTTCGGCGACGCTGCGAGTGCGGCGGTCGGCGGCCAGGTGTCCTCTGCCCTCGGGGTGCTCGGCGTTGGGGACTCTCCCGGCTGGCTGAAGGGAATCTCTCAGTTCGTCAGTGGCATATCGGTTGGCGGTAAGTCCGGCGGCGCCGCACCAGATGGCGGCGGGTTCGGCGGTGCGGCACCGATCGCGGCGTCTGCCGCGGTGCCGTCCGCGGCGCTCCCCGCGTCGACGGTTCACGGCACACGCGGGGGCGCCGCCCCAGGCCCGGTGTTCAACACCACGATCAGTTCTTTCGATACCACAGACGCGGTGGCCATGTGGGATCGCAAGAAAAACGAAATTGCTGCATCGAAATTGGATAGGTACTGATGGCGGTTGCAACGATCACGCTCGAATCGTCCAACGGGGATTCGGTGGTGGTGTCCGCACCCAACGACGAGTACCTGCTCGACGACATCATCCTCGATACCGACCCGAAAAGCATGTACGACACCGGGTTTACGATGCGCACACAGTCGGGGGCATTCCAGCCTGGCGGGCGGCCGGTCGGCGAAGAGGTGCCGATCCGTAACCCGATTCTTCCGTTCTGGCTGACCCCCGCGTCACGGCCCCGGTTCCAACGGCTGTGGGGAACTCCGTACAACCTGCGCAAGGTCAAGTGCACCTGGGATGGGCCGTCGGGTCCACGGTTCCTGTATTTGAAGCTGGCCAAGGAAATTCAGTACACCACTGAGGATGGTTTCGACGCCGAGATCGACCAGGTGTATCACGCGGTGGTGTCCGCGAACGCCTACAACCCGATGTACGAGGCCGCCGAGGATGTCGCCGAGTGGGTGAATCCGGGCAATTTCACCGTCTACAACGCAGGGTCGTCGGGCACATTCAGACTCGGATACGTCCACGGCACAACCGTCGATACGACCGTGGACTTGGCGGTCGACGCGAGTATCGCCACCATCCAGTCCGCATTGGAGGCACTGCCATCCCTGGGCGTCGGAAATGTCACCGTGACAGGAACATCCAAACAGTTCACCGTGCTCACCCCAATCACTCATCCCGGAATGCTGACTGTCGACGGCGGCGGATTGGCGCCACTGGCATTCTCCGTCACCGTTGGCGGGCTGTCTTTCACGCTCACGGTCGGCGGTCACAGCACCGCCCCGATCTCGTTCCTGTCGTCGGCGGCGACAGTGCGCCAAGCCCTAGAGCAGCTTTCGAGCGTCGGGGTAGGTGGTGTATCGGTCTCTGGCACGTTCTTTGGCTACGTGATGTCTTTCACCAGTGGACCATTGGCCGGTTTCCTGACCGCGCTCTTCACCGGCAAGACGACCGCTGTTGCTCCAGTGATCAGGGTGGTCGCCAACCCCAACACCGGATGGTTCGACGTGTGGAACCCCACCGATCAAGATCTGTGGCCCGAATGGGAACTCGACCCGGCGATCTCCTGGCAGTTCCCCGACTTCGCGTTCGGGCAGGAGCGCAAATGGAATCGCCCGGTTGGGGCTGACGCGGCGCGCATGATCGTCACACCGCAGCTGACTCAGATGCTGTCCGTGATGTCCGACCCGTTCATGGACACCTACGTGTCTGCCGACCTGTCGAATGCCGCTGGCCTGTTCAACGGGGTGGAACCGCTCTACCCGGTGCCGCAGTACACCGGTACCGCCGATGACCCGGTGGTAATGCCCGTCGTGTGTCAGGGTCCATCGGGCGCGAAAGCGACACTGCGGCAACGCCGTTTCTGGTCGGCCGAGAGCGGGCTGGAGGCGTGATGAGCGACGCGGACAATCCCGAGTACCAGGTGCCGATCTGGCTGCTTGACACGGCCCCACGTCATCCGTTCCTGATCTTCCACGAGGACGCCGAGGCCCAGCCATGACGGTAGCGACGTTCGCCGAGCCGTTCACTGGCACGGATCACGACGACTTCGCGTTGTGGGCGCGGGAGGTGCGCGAGTACCGCATTGAGCGGGCCTATGACCCGCCGCATATCGAGCTCTACGACGGCGATTGGGTTTATCGCGGCCCGGTGCGCGGCGAGCTAGGCGGGCGTGTCAATCCGATCGTCAACGAGACCGGCACTATTTCACTGCGCCTACCCATCGACCTCGAGGACAGGCGTGGCACGTGGGCGGCGTTCTGGGCGCTCGACGAAGATGCCCGCGGCACCAGCAACATTCACATCATCGTCGAGACGATGGGCGCTCGCATCGGTGGGCGCATGAAGTCCAAGAATGGTGTGACTATCGTGCGCGGCCCTCACGGCGATGAGGTGGTCATCGACTTCCTGGACGATATCGAAGAGCTGAAATTCGTTCACACCGCGGGCAATCCGTTCCTGCCGATCAGCCTTATTCAGCAGCCGAAGGCGTGGATGCTGCTCGCTCAGGCTGACCACGGAATCTTGCTGACGATGGCCGCGAACCTACTTCGGTTGCAGCTCGCCAACATTGACATCGCTACCCTGTTCAAGCTGCTGGACCCCGCTAACTGGAACATCGCCGAACTGGTCGACATATTCCTCAACATCTGGCAGCAGTCGCAAATCGTGATCGTGCCGCGAACGTTCGGCGATTCGGTGGCGCCACTGTCCCTGGTGGTCGGCAGTATCAACACATCTATCTTCGACGTCGCCGCGCCGATCATGGAAGACGCCGAGCTGCAATGGGATCTGCGACGCTACAAAACCGGCGACCCGGAACCGTGGCCGGGTGCGGGCACCAACTGGCGCAACGGCACCCTGTTTGTCCGAATAGTCGACAAGTCGGGATTTCGCACCGGCACATCAATTGGCGGCAACCTGGCCACAGGCCTGACCCGAACCATCGCGGACGTTCTCTCCAATCATGTTGAGGACAGCTACGACCTGTTTACCGGGGACACGATCGACGAGACCGGCTACCGGCTGCCGGGCATCCTCGGCACCGAGGCCCCGCACCCCTATGTGGTGTACCGGGATGGCGACATCACCGGCATTCAAACATCGAACTTCTCACGCTCACCGGGCGGTCCTGGCCGTATCACTGTGGGCGGCCAGAGCATGCCTGGCGTCAATGAGCTGATCAAGGCAGCCATCAGCTACGGCGGGGACGTGCTTGGCGACAACATCGGCGCGGTCATCAGTGCCGGTATCGGTTACAACATTTCGGTCGGCTCGCTCGGCGGGGCGCTCAATGCGTTCCTGGAGCCGATTTACCGCGACTCGATCCTGGCCCACATGTCGGTGCCGCTGCTGCTGCGCACAAGTCGGCAGGGCTGGGGTCACTACCTGGAGACCACGAGCACCAACGTCACGCAGGCGTTCACCGCGGCGAGCGTCATGGACCTGCGCCGACGTCGCCGCGAAACCGACCCGGACACCGCGTTCACGCTGACCGTGGCCAACGCCTCCCCATGGCTGATCGGGGACAACGGGTTCGGGCATTGGTGGAACGGTGACCGTGTGGGCGGCACCTCCAAATACCTGATGCCACGGGTGTTTGTGCGGCGCTGCCGCTCCCTGGACATCACGTGGGGTCAGGGCAAGGCGCTGGCGATCGAGGGCACATTCGGGGACACCCGCCAGGAGAAGGACGCGATCGAGCGCATGGCCGAACTGATGAGCCGCACCATGAGCGGCCTGCAACAGATAGGACTGTGGTGACAGAGGGTATCTCGCCGGAAGAGGCAACAGCGTTGGCCGACAAGGTTGTCGAGGCGCAGGTCATCCCGAAGAAGATCCCGGCCGCCGATGACATCGACGCCCAAACCAAGGCTGTCGGCGGGGCGCTGGCCTCGGCGCTGTTGACCGCCACCGAAATGCCGCTGCACGTGCTGCAGCCGTGGGTCGCTGACCTGTCGGCCCAGCTGGTGGCCCTCGGCATCCGGCAGACCGAACACGTGGACCCCTCGGCGGTGCACGCGCCAGCGTGGATCACAGACGGGGTACGACAGGAATCGATCAAGCTCCCCGAACAGCCCGCGCACACCGAGGCCGAGCCGGTGGCGCAGATGACCGCCACCGCACCCAAGTGCCCCAAGCGGATCCCGAAGGCATCGCGGGCGGTGCGGCGGTGACCACTCCCGGTGGTGTGCCCAACCTTCCCGTTGGCGCACTGACGATCGACAACCTGGCCGAAAAGCTGCAGGACATGACGCCCGCGGCGATGCGCAGCCGCGCCGGTGAGCGTATGCCGTCGATCTTCGACACCTCCACCGGCGGTAACCCGCTCGAAGACTTGTCGCCGTTCGGGATCCTGACGAAGCTCTTCGCCGGATTCAACTCCCATGTGGCCAACGCCGACCCGAACGACATTCAAGGCCCCGAGGATCTGCCCGGCCTGCTGCTGGACTTCATCGAAGAACTACCGGTCATCGGACAGCTGGTTGGCCTGGTAGAGGCGATCCTCGGTACGTACGACGGCGACGACCAGGCGCTGCTCACGATCCAAGGAATTTTCGAGCCAATCCGGCTGCTGTTGCAGCTCATAACCGATCGCGGTATCGGGTTCCCCAGCGCGGCCGAGCTAGAAGCGGGATGGAAAAACTTCCAAGACTCCATCGGCAAGTTCTTCAACGGCATCATTCCGGTGTCGTGGATAGCGGATGTTGTTGAGGATTTAAGTCAGGGTGCGGGCGAGTTCCCGGACGTTGCGAGTGTGGCCGATAACCCGTTCTTCGCGTGGGATCCGGGCACGCCGGGCTGGCATTCGGGCGGTTCGGTCAAAGTCAGCGGCGACGGCACTGCCAAGTCGGTGCGCGGCGAAATCTTCGATGTGGTGCCCGACCAGGTAGTGACACTGGAGGCGGGCGTCAAGTGGTCGTCGGTGACTGCGGCGGCGGCATCTAATCCGATCCGGGTGGGGTTCGCATGCTGGGACGGTGCCGGCAATCCACTGCCTGATGTGTTTACGGGCTTGTTGCAGCCCGCCGGTTCAAGCGGCTGGGTGGATATGGCCGCTGATGCGTGGGTGGTTCCTGCCGGTGTGGCGCGTGCGGCGGTGCTGATGGCGATCACCGGCGACCTGACCGCTGGTGATGTGTGGTTCTCGAATGTGTTGCCGTTCAAGTCGAACAAGCTGGCCCCGAACATTATCGAGAGCATCATCGAGGGCGGGCAGAGTTTCGCCGAAGATGTCCAGAACGGTTGGGACGCATTCGTTAACGGTGTGTTCGGCGGTATCACCACCGGCCGAACCCCCGACGATGTGCGCGAAGCTGCCGGACATGTGACTTCTATTGCCTCTGATGCGTCTGCAGCGGCGAACTTCGCGGCATCCATGGTGGTGCGGCCCCGCCGATCCCCGCGCTGGTATTCCACCGGCACCCATGATGATGTGTCGTTCCCGATCTATGGGGCGCAGTCGATGTTCACGCCGACGTTGGGTGACATCACCTATATTCCGATCACCCCGGACACCGACCGCGTGTACAAGTCGCTCAAGTTCGGGATGGTCGGCACAGCGATGACCTACTGCTATGCCGGTGTGTACCGGATAGCCACCGATGGAACACTCACGCGGGTAGTCGATCTGGGCAACGTCAAACCGGATTTGACTGTATCGAAAGTTCAAACATTCGAGATTCCCGGCGATCTGTCGGTGGGTCGCGGCGAGACGGCGTTCATCGCGGTGCGCCAGGTGGGCGGCACGGCGGCACAAATGTTCACTGCGCCATCGCTTTTGCAGGTGACTGAGACCGTGCAGCCGATACCCACCTACATCACCGAGAAGAACAACACCGGCTCTGGTCTACCCGCCACAATCTCAGGGGCGGTGGTGCGCACAGAGTCCGCCCCGGCGTGGGGTGCGCTCGGGGAGACGCTGATTGATTCGCCGTGGGCAGACTTCCTGACTCCCGGCACGTACACGTTCGCCATACCTACTGAGGCCCGCTACATCTACATTGCGGGCTCCAGTGCTGGCGGTGGCGGCGGCGGTGGGGATGGCGGCTGGAATAAGCCCGGCGAGGGCGGTGGCCGTGGCTCATGGTCTGCGCTGAGTTTGGAGCGCGGCGTAGGCATCCCGTCTGAGATCACCTCGTTGACGGTTGTTGTTCCCGCAGGCGGGAACGGTGCTCCCGGTAGGGAGCAGAACGGTTCGGTTGGTGGCTCGTTGATTGTGCGGTACACCGCCGCGCCGTACACGGTGCTGCTGACGATCACCGGTGGCGCGTACGGACGTTTGGCGTACGGCAATTTCTTCAACCGTGATCCGGTCGGGCAGGCGCAAGTCAACTATCCGTTCTTCGGGCGGTTGTTCGTCGGCGGCGAGGCCGCGGCGATGGACACAGACGGCAGCCCTCCTGGCGGCGGCGGTGGCGGTGGGCATGGCGGCACGGGCGGCGGCGGTGTCGGTGGACGTATCGGCGGCGCCGGATTCTGTGCGATTAGGACGGCGTGATGGCTGCGGCAGTAACGAAACGCACGGGCGGTAAATGGTATGGCCGGTTTACCGTCTCACCGACTGGTGTTCCGTCTCGGGCAGCGGTAGGAACCCCCACAATCACCACGGGCGCGCTGACAATCAGGCCGACCGGTGTCCCATCCCGGGTAGCGGTCGGTACCCCGAAAATAACGTGGCCCCAAGATATCCGGCCGACCGGTGTTCCATCGCGTGTCGCTGTCGGTACCCCCAGCCTCGTCCAGATCATCGCCCCGACGGGCGTCGCGTCTCGGGCAGCGGTAGGAACCCCCACAATCACCGTCGGCCCCGTCATGATCAAACCGACGGGGGTCCCATCGCGTGTCGCTGTGGGCACGCCGAGCATTGCGCAGGTCATCAAACCGACCGGGGTCCCATCCCGCGTCGCTGTGGGCACGCCGAGCGTGACCCGCGGGTCGGTCACGATTACACCCACGGGTGTCCCATCCCGAGTTGCGATCGGCACCCCGACAATCACGCAGCCCGCCACGGTCAACTACAGCACCCAGGGCGTCGGCACCGAAGCAACCAGCTCGCCAACGACATGCACGATCAACCCGGCAGCGGGAGAGGACGTGCTCGCGTTCTACTCGGTGGGCTCGGGTGCGGTCTCTGGCATGACCTACGGTGCGAGCAACCTGCCGATGACGTGCGTAGGACAAGCGCTGTCTAACGGTGTGCTCATTGCCGCCTACATCATCGAGAATGTCGCCGCGGGTAGCGCCACGATCAATGTCAACAAGACCGGATCCAGCTGGGGCCAGGCCGTCGCGGTGTCCTACGCCGGTGCGCAGGGCTATAGGCCGACCAAATCGGTTGTGGGTACCGGCACCTCGTTCTCATTGCCCGTCACCGTGCCGCTCAACGGCAGGACTGTTCACGCATTCACCCCGGGGCAGCAGAGCACCACACTTTCGGCCCTCACTGGCGGCACGAGCCGCTACCTCGACAACGCTGGGTTCCTCACTCAGTCCGTGCGCGACGCCGACGCCGCGGCGACATTCGCGGGCACCCTGAGTGCATCGCGCAACTGGGCAGCCCTGGGTGTCCCGCTATGCGCCGTGGCTCCCACCGGGCCTATCCCGAAGTACAGCACGGGCACCGATGCCGACGGCATCAATGGGACCAAGACATTCGACATCCAGGCCGCAGTGGGGGATTACGTCTACGCGTTCGTGGGGCAAACCGGTCCGGGAGACCCGTCTGCCGTCACCTGCGCGGGGACGGCGATGACGTTGATCGACACCCTGACGTGGAACACCGGCTCCGCGACGGGCTTCATCAAGATCTACCGCAGCGCTGCAGCGATGGCCTCGGCGGGTGCGAAAACCGTTTCGGTCACCGCGACCGGCGGCAACTGGTGGCGTGCTTACGGATTGGCGGTATCGGGGGTGACGACGCCATCGGGGACAGTAACGAAAACGTCGGGCACGTCATCGCAGGCAACACAATCCGTCACCTGCACCACTGATCAGCTGATCGTGCAGATATTCATCACGTCGGCGGCACCCACGGGCACCGAGGGCGGCGCGGCCCTGTGGCTGACGCCATCGGCGGGGCAGGTCTTTATGACCGTGAATGTTGCCGATGAGTCAACAACTTTCAAGATCGCCAACTCGTCTGTGAACTACGGCGCAGCTGCTCTCGTCCTGAGCTGACACAACTAGAAAGGGAACATCAAATGGTAAACATTATGTACGACAAGGCATATGAAGCATTCGGGAACGCTGGCGTCGCCTGGCTCACCGACACTATCAAGGCCGTCTTGGTGGACACCGGAACCTACACGTTGAATGCGGCTACTCACGAATTTCTGTCGGACATTCCCAGCGGTGCGCGCATCGCTACGTCCGCGGCGCTCACCAGTAAGACCAACGTCCTGGGCGTCCTCGACGCTGCCGATGCATCCTGGCCCGCAGTCTCGGGTCTCAGCGGTGAAGCCGTGGTGATCATCAAAGACACCGGCACGGCCGCAACGTCACGGCTGATCTTCTTCCTTGACTCAGCAACGGGACTTCCCGTGACCCCCAACGGCGGCGACATCAACATTCAGTGGGACAACGGCGCCAACAAGATTGGCCGACTCTAATGCTCGCCCAACTGCTCAAGTACATCCCGTTCTATGCCGCAGTGGTCGCGGTCTCATTCCGTGCCGGTTGGTGGGCATCGCACTACGTCAGCGACCGCACGGACAACTTCGACCCCCGCATCGGCGCGGGCAAATACGGATGGTAAAGGGAGGCAACAAATAATGAGTTTCCGCACCGTGAACGGCAATACGCATACCGAGGATGGGTGGCGGTGCTGCAACCGCGATGAATGCGACATCGTGCGCATTCCCGAGCTGTACCTCGTGGACACCGCACCGCTACGCAAAGGGCCTCCGCTGACCATTCTCGGCGCGTGGCTGTTCTGGTATGACCGCAACGTCGAAGAGATCACCTCTCCAGTGTGGGGATGGTCGCTCGACAACGATGTTCTGGGATCTCCCGGCCAGAACGACGGCTCTAATCACCTGTCTGCCACCGCCGTTGACGTGATGGCCCCCAAGTATCCCTGGCAGCAGTACACCATGAACGCAGCCACTCAGGCCAAGGTGCGCAAGGGCCTGGCACTGTTCGGGGGTTCGGTGTTCTGGGGCCGCGATTGGTCCCGCCCCGACGAGATGCACTACCAGATGGCTTGGGCCGAGGGCGATGCCCGCAATGCCGCGTTCGCCAAGAAGCTCCAAGACGGATACCTCGGCATCTACCAGGCAGCGCCCCCCGTGGTCGCGCCCCCTGCGAAGGTCTGGCCGCAGACGGCAACTGACCGCGAGCTGCTGGAGTACATCGCCGCCCAACTCGGCCCCGGAGATCCGGCATGGGCGTCCAAGGGTATGACGTTGCGTGACAGGGTGTGGTCCAAGTGATCCGCATTGGAGATCGCAACGAGGCGGTGCGTCAATGGCGCGGTGTGATGAATGACCGCTTTGGCCCGCTCTACACACGGCTGCTCGGCCCACTACCCAGGGATACCGACGAATTCGGGCCGCGCGCCGCCTCATGGGCCAGCGAGTACCAGCGTCGCACCGGCCAGATCCCCACCGGCGAAGTCTCCGACGATGACCTGCGCGCGTTGAAGATTGCACCCCCGGCGCCACCCGCGAACCGTCATCTCGGCCTCATGTTCCGTGGCACTGGGGGCATCATCGGTCTTGATTACGTCAGCCGGGTTATGCAGGCCGTGGCCAACCTCGTTGAAGAGGTGCACCCCGAATTCGCGGCCACCATGGGTGGTCTGCCGGTCGGCGCGGCAGGCGGTCCCGGCGATATCTCGATGGCCAAGGCGGTCGATATCGCGGTCGCCGACGCCAAACGAATCTTCTTGGAGCGCTACAACGCGAATCCCAAGATCAAGGTCGTCATCGGCGGCTACTCGGCGGGGGCAGTCGCCGCCGCGAAGTTCCGCGCATGGCTGCTGGAGCACTACCCCGAAAACTACCTGTGCTCATTCAGCATCGGGGACCCCACCCGTCCGTACGGGGGCAGCTACTACGGCGGTCCCGTCCTTGCCGGGCAAGGCATCTCGTCGTGGCGCTACGGCGACACCAAGGACTACCGGCACTGCTGGCTCACCGAACCCGGCGACATGTACGGCAACATCCCACTCGGCGTCGTCGGCGACATCATGGACGACTGTTTCGACATGGTGACCGCATTCCAGCTCTCCGATCCACTCGGTGCGGCGGGCGCGATCCTGCCCAAGATCCCCGAGGTGGCAAGCAAGGCATTGGGTATCGAACTGCCTGCCGTGTTCGGCGCACTGACCGGCGGCCCTGCTGGCATCGCCGCGCTCGGACTCCCACTGGTGATGGGTGGCCTACAGGGGCTACTCGGGTGGGGTGATGTGAACAAGCTGACCGGCCCCGCAGCCGCAGCACAGGCCGCGATCATCGCCCTACGATTCCTCACCGCCAACCCGCCCACCGCGCCACACATCCAGTACGAGTATCGCGAAACATGGCCCGGTCAAACCTATCTCGGACTGGCAATACAACACGTACGCGACTGGGCCACCCGCACTCCGGCTGTCGCTGCCTGAGTTCCATTTCAGCTCTAAACCGACTGTAAAGCCGTGCAGGCCATTGACCTGCACATATCTATCTAGTTGAAAGGTTCGAAGCCATGCCCAACCCTGTGCCCCAGAACGACACCACACGCCTGATCGTCTACGCGGTCATGTTCCTAGCCGTGTTCGCCGGAACCGTCACCCTGATAGCCCTCGGCAAAATGGAGGCCGCCAGCGGATTGCAATGGATCATCTCAGGCGCCGGTCTCATCGGTACCGGGCTCGGCGGTCTCAAGCTCGCCCAAGACATCCGCAGCGGGCCGGCCGAGTGACCTGGTTCGTAGACTGGCCCACTCCGCCGCCGCTGGCACATAACGGCTGGGAGTTCGCGACATGGGTTCTCATCGCGATTGTCGCCCTCGTGCTCGGGGCGGCCTGGATCATGCACCACGGCGCACGCAAGGACGTTCGCGCGGTCCTGCACCAAGTCAAGAACAGCCACAGCACGAACCTTCGCGACGACGTGGACGGCGTCGGCGGCCAGCTCGACGACGCTCTCGGCAAGCTCGAAAGTCTCGCCCGCGACGTGCGCGGAGTGCGCCAAGACGTGAGCGGGCTACGCGGCGAGATCGGCGGCCTGCGCGGCGAGGTGCGCACCGAACGTGCCGAACGCCAAGAGGCCGACGCACAGCTCCGCGACGACCACGGACGACGCCGCGACAGCTGATCCCCGCTAAACTCGAAGCCGCCCCCGCGTTCTCCTTGCCCCCAAGGATTGAGCGCGGGGGCCTTTTCGTCGTTTACGGGCTACCGGGGAGGCCCCGATGCGCAGCTTGTGGGGATGGAGACGACGAGCAGGATGAGCAGCACGACAGAGCTGACCATGCCGTAAGCGAGGAACGGGAACGCGACCGCGTTCTGCCAGAATCCCTTGGGGCGCCAAGACGTGACCCGCGCAGGTAGAGCGCGCCGCCCGTATATGAGCACGGCGCCGATCACGAGTATCGCGGGCAATGTCAGGTACCAATCACCGGCGAGAGTCAGCGGCGTCATCCACAAGAGCATTAGCGCGACCAGTCCACGGCCATCGCCCGGTTGGTCCGACACAGATAACAGGGTGCCAACCAGGAACACGAAATAGGAACAGACACAAAGCAATCCGGCTGCTATCAACACGAATTTACCGTACCGCTTCACTTCGACTTTCATCACTTGCCAATCTCGGTGCGTGGTACTGGCGCCTGAGCAGTCGGGGGCGCTGCCGGGGTGATAGTCGGCACACGGGAGTCCGGCGGCATGAGCTCGGTCATGCGCGCTCCGTCCATAGAGTGAAGTATCCCCTGGTCTCCAACTTGCTGCATGAAGGGCAGTCCGGTCATCGGCCCCAACTGGTCCGCGCGGCCCGGTGGCCACACCTGCGCGAGCTGTGAAGTACCACCCGAGGGTGTGTCGTGATATGCCTCGAAGGCCGGGAAGCTGGTCATCTGCCCGCCTACTGAAGGCCCTGCCGCGCCAGGTTGCACCACCACGTTGCCGTTCACTGAGTAGTTGGCGAGCTTGGAGATACCCTCGCCCCCGGGCGCCCACGGATCGGCGGTGTTGTAGTAGAGCTTGACGGCCCCATTGGTGTCCTGCGAGACGCTGGCCCAAGGACTGCCTGCCCACGCTCTACCCGTGTCCGTTTCCACGGACGGATTCTGACGCACTACAACAATTCCATTCTCATAGTCCACGATTGCGGATACCCTGGCATCTTCGGGCGCGAACTTCGCGTTGAAGCCACGGTTGTCGCCGAAGTTGTGCCCAATTCCCTTGCCGTCACGGTATGTCGGGTACAGGACTTCCTTGGACGGGATGAACCAGTTGGCCCGCACCACGCCTTGCCCCGGTACCGGCTCGATCTTGGCAACCCGGATCTCTGGTGGCACCCCGCCGTTCTTCGGGTTATAGGAATGCGGATCCATCATGGACGCCGTGGCCCAATCGGCCGGCGTGGTCGGCGCCCGCCCGAACACCTCACGGAACGCTGCGTCCTGGTTTTCGCGCGCCGACATGATCCGGTCCTTGTTGGCATCTAGCACCCCGAGAATGCCGGTCATGGACATCGGTAGCGACGCCGGTTTCTCGTCGCCATCGGCGAGATTGACGGCGTGAGTGAGGGTGGCGTCAGCCGCGTCGCCGTCCGTTACGGCCCGCTTGATTCCAGCTGCCAGCTCTTCGGCCTGCTGGGCATCGGCAGGCTTGTCGGACAACGGCTTTACCGCTCCAGTGGCGTAATCGATCTTGAACTTGCCCTGTGCCTCATTCTCAATCTTGCCCAGCTTCGTCTTGGCCGCCTCGAATTCGTCCGCGGCAGCACGCATCTTGGCTGCGGCGGCCTGCCGCCCTTCGGAGTGTGCGCCGATGAGCTTGCCGAATACCCCGAGTTCGTCATCGGCGGCGCTGGCGGCAACGCCAGTCCAGTTGCCGACGTGTGGCAGGTAGGGAAACGAGTTCTTGATATCCCCCAGTGAGGTTGCTTGCTTCTCCAGCGCGGCGGCTACATCGCGGATCATCTGGACATCGACCCTCTTGAGGTCGGCGGGAGTGAGCGGCATCTACATCGCCGATGCGTCGGGATAGAGCCGGGTGCGGAAGATGTCGAGCTTGGATTGCTCATCGGTCGTCGTGAACGCATGCCCGCACGTGTCGAATGCATCCCGGTAGTGCGTGAGCTCGTTCTCGATATGCCGTGATTGCCCCGCCCAGTCGGTCATCTTGGCCTGCAGCGCCGCGGCCGACGACCCGACCCAACCAGTCGAAGCGGCTTCGATCGCCGCGTTGGTAGCCGAGTGGACCTCGACGTGCTCCTTACGGTGCATGTCCATCTGGTCGGCCGACATGCGCAGGCGTTCAGGCTCGACGTTCATTGAATCCACGATGTACCCCCTTGGTGGTAGCTGAGAGGACTATACGTCTTCACGAGGGAGCTGGTCAGCGTCGATCGCGGTTGTGGACAGGCCGGCCGGAGCTGCGCGACGAACATACAGAAGAGGTTCTGATGGATTACGGTCTCCGCATGAGCACGTTCAAGTTCCGCGCCAGCATCATCGGGTTCGCAGTGCTGACGTTGGTCGTCTTCGCCGCGTTGACTTTCGTGTTCCATCGCCCCGAATTTCCCGGCGTGCTGGTGCTCTGGGGCGCTATGACTCTGGCAGCGTCGGTGCTCGGCCTCACGATCACTGTCGCGTTGGATAAGCCCCTCGACCGCAGGTAGCCGGCCTCCTGGAATGCCAGAGTGCTACTCCCGTCCAATGTCCTGGGGGCTGACGTGTTCAGGGCAGTAGGTGAGGACGGCTGCTCTAACGAAGTTGTCTGCCTGCTGGATTGATGTAAGTAGCGAGCCGGCTTTAGCTGCAGCCAGTTTCATGGTGTCCGTGCTATAGCCCTGGTCGAGGCCGATGCACACGGCCCGGCCCGAGCTGGTCGCGTCGTGGGCGGTTGTAAAGGGGATGTTCATCGAGTCGAGTGCGTCGATGAATGCGGCGTCTGCGGCGTCGGCATGGGCGGACGGGCTGAACGTCAACGCTGCGAAAACGGCGACTGCAACCGCAGAGATCTTGTTCATACGCGGATCGTAATGCGAGCCGGGCTGGTTTCGGTCAGGAATGCCACCAGCCGATCTACCTTGTCGATCCCGGCGAAGTGTCGGGGCGCGCGCCGCGAGTCCTGCCCGTCGGCCCACAAGATCACACCGGTGTGCGCGTACATGATGCTCACCCACGACGGGGTGCCGGGGCGGCGATAGACGAGCTCGCCGTTATCACCGCCGATGGCAATCCACCCGTGGGTGCGCGCAGCCTGGTCGACGGCCTGCTGGCCGGTCAGCTCGCCGCCGACTACTTCGGCTGTCATGTTGATTGCCTCTCATTTGTGGTGGCTGGACGCCGAGGGGTCGCCGCCCTCTTGGTTCGAGGTGAAGCGCACAGCCGTGACGCCAGCGCGTCAACACCTACCGCGCCGCGTCGGGTTGAGAAGCCGAGATAAACCATGGTGGTGGCAAGGCTCTCGTGTCCGAGCGCTTCTTGGATGTACCGGATGTCGATACCCAACTCGTTGAGGGCAGTCGCGAAACGGTGGCGCAGCGTGTGCAAGGTGTAGGGCAGCTTGAGACCCGCCAGGAAATCCGAGGAGACCACCGACACGTAGTTCGGAGTTACCTGACCCCCGAGCGGGCGACGGAACATCGGGCCCGATTGGCCAAGCTGATTGGCTAGTCGGGCCTGCACTTCCGGCGACACACGGACAATGCGTTGCTTACCGCCCTTGCCATGCACGGTCAGGAACGCACCGCCGCTCTCGTCGGGGCGAAAGTCGGTGCGAGACATCTGCGCGATCTCCCCAGCGCGCAGACCGCAATACCCTGCCAGTAGTAGCCACGCGTGCATGTCGGAGCCAGCGGGCGCGGCCAACAGTGCCAGCCGTAGATGTTCCTCCGGGATAGGGCGCGGCATTCGACGCTTCAGTTTGGGCTGCACCAGGCCGACAGCTGGGTCCTCGGCGATAAGCCCGGTGCGGTGTGCCCATCGGTAGAACGCGCAGACATGCGAGGTGTAGGTCTGGATACTGGACGGGCACACTCGAAGCGACCGTTGCCAGGCCTCGAGCTGGGCGGGGGATGCATCGAGGAGGGGGGTATCGCCGAGCCAGCGTGTGATCCGGTCCATCTGGCCGAGACGGTGCTCGATGGTTTTCGGTGTCAGGTTGCGTAGCCGCAGGTGTGCTGTGAACTCGCTGAGAGTGGTTTCCATGATTATGAATAGCGGCTAGTTGCTTGTTGGCATCGAATTGTTGCAGGTCAGATGCGTTCCCGAGCGGAAACCGTGACCCGAACTCGCACGGCGGGACAATCGCTTATACGGTTCATACTCGTGAGTAAGAACTCGGTGAGCAAGCGACTCAACACCGCTTTTGCCCGCGCCCTGATGCAGCCTTTTCCCAGCCCATCGCTCCTTCGGGCGAAGCTCGACGCCAACTACGGTGTTTCAGTCAAGGACAAGCGCGTACTCATCACCGGTGCGTCCTCGGGTATCGGCGAGGAAGCCGCGTACCAATTCGGCAAGCTCGGCGCCAAGGTCATCGTGGTGGCCCGGCGTGAAGACCTGCTGAACGAGGTCGCCGCGCGTATCACCGCCGCCGGCGGCACCGCGGATGCCATCGCATGCGACCTGTCCGACCTCGACGCCATCGACAAGTTGGTGGAGACCGTCAACGAACGCCATGGCGGCCTCGACATCCTGGTCAACAACGCCGGTCGCTCCATCCGACGTAAGACCTACGAG
Organism: Mycobacterium sp.; assembly: GCA_050701835.1. Taxonomy (GTDB): domain Bacteria; phylum Actinomycetota; class Actinomycetes; order Mycobacteriales; family Mycobacteriaceae; genus Mycobacterium. The sequence goes on from JBOGDC010000039.1 coordinate 21,315, forward strand.
TCTCTGGATCGCTGGCACGACGCCGAGCGGACCATGCAGCTCAACTACTTCTCGCCGTTGCGGCTGATCCGCGGGTTCGCCCCCGGCATGGTCGAACGTCGTAGCGGCCACATCATCAACGTGGCCACCTGGGGAGTGCTCACGGACGTCGTGCCGCAGTTCGCGGTGTACAACGCCTCCAAGGCCGCGCTGTCCACGGTCAGCCGAATCGTGGATGCCGAATACGGCAAGTACAACGTGCACACCACCACCCTCTACTTCCCGTTGGTGCGCACCCCGATGATCGCGCCGACCGACGCCTACACCAACGCGGCGGCGCTGACCTCCGCAGAGGCCGCCGACTGGATGGTGCTGGCGGCCCGTACCCGGCCGGTGCGCATCGCCCCGCGAATCTCGGTGATGTCGGCTGCCACCAACGCGCTGGCCCCTAGCCTGGTGACAAAGGTGGCAATGTCCGGGCGCGAAACCCTCTGATATATCTCCATACCCGTGATACACACGGGTATGGAGATATTGTCCAGCCGAATATTGTTGCGGCCTAAGGACTATGACGCGACGCTGGCGTTCTATCGGGACACGTTGGGGCTTGCCGTCGCGCGCGACTACGGGGCGGGCATGGTGTTCTTCGCCGGACAGTCCCTCATCGAGATCGCCGGACACGGCCGCGCGGATGGACCCCCGACGGCATTTCCCGGTGCGCTCTGGCTCCAGGTACGCGACGTCTACGCGGCCCAGGCCGACCTCGAAAGCCGCGGCGCATCGATAAGCCGTGCCGCGCAACAGGAGCCGTGGGGCCTGCATGAGATGCATGTCGCAGCCCCCGACGGCGTCACGCTGATCTTCGTGCAGATCCCGCCGGACCACCCACTACGCAAAGACACCCGGCGGTAACTCCCGCCGGGTGTCTTTGCGTACGTCGCGGTACTACTTGACGAACGGGAAGAAGTCGATGCCCGTGTGGTGGATGATCGTCGTTCGGGTGATCCACAGCAGCGCGAGGACGACAACCGCTCCGACCAGAGTGAAGAGCGCAAGTCCCAGGAACTTCACGGCCGGATTGGGTGCGGTAACGGTGCCGTCGTCATTGGTGCCGCCAACGCCCGACGAGTAGGCGACCAGGCCCGCCGCGAACACCGCAGGCAGGCCCGCACCGAGGACCAACCCAACAACGAGCACCTTGCCGATGGCTTCCAAGTAGTTCATGGAGGATTCCTTCTCTCGCTGGATTGAGTTAGACCGAAGCCGTGTCGTTGGCGGAGTCCTGCCTCGAAGCGTCCTTGCTCTCGGCGGACACTTCGGCCTTGGCCTCGCGAACATCGGCGGGCACCACCGAGTTGGTGGAGTCGTCCCAATCGGCGTTGACGTTGCTGGAGTCGACCTTCTCCTGCTGAGCACGCCACCACATGTAACCGGAGAGTACGACGAGCAGGGCGAAGATGATGAGGTCGCCGACCATCGGAGTGGTGAAGTCGCCGACGGCCTTGGAGAGCCAGTAGGACAGCGCGCCGACGATACCGGCGGCAGGCAAGGTGACCAGCCAGGCCAGCACCATGCGGCCCGCCACAGCCCAGCGCACCTCGGCACCGGGCTTGCCGACACCGCTGCCCAGGATGGAGCCGGTGGCCACGTGTGTGGTGGACAGGGCCATACCGGCGGCACTGGAGCTCAGGATGATCGCGGCCGAGGACGCTTCGGCAGCCAGACCCTGCGGGGACTCGATCTCGACGAGTCCCTTACCCAGGGTGCGGATGACTCGCCACCCACCGAGGTAGGTGCCGAGGCCGATCGCGAGCGCGCAGCTGGCGATGATCCAGAACGGCAGGCCCGTCTCCTTGACGTTTCCGGACAGGTGGCCGGTGGTGATGAGCGCCAGGGCGATGACACCCATGGTCTTCTGCGCGTCGTTGGTTCCGTGCGATAGCGCAACCAGCGACGCGGTGGCGATCTGGCCCCAGCGGAAGCCCTCCTCGCGACGCTTCTTCACCACGTTGCGAGTGAGGCGGTAGACCAGCCAGGTACCGGCCGCGGCGACCAGACCCGCGATGAGGGGCGCGGCGAACGCGGGGACGATGACCTTCTGCAGGATGCCGTCCCATTTCACGCCCGACAGGCCGATGGCGGCCAGGGCGGCACCGATAAGGCCACCGAAGAGTGCGTGCGACGAGCTGGACGGAATACCGAAGAGCCACGTCAGCAGGTTCCACAGAATGCCGCCGATGAGACCCGCGAAGATGATCGTCAGACCCATGGACGGGGTGATGTTGGGCAGCAGATGACCGGTCTTGCTGTCCTGCACCTTGATGACCGAGGTGGTCACGGTCACGGCGACCTCGACGGAGAGGAAGGCGCCGACGAGGTTCAGGACGCCGGCGAGCAGAACCGCGGTCTTGGGCTTGAGCGCACCCGTTGCGATGGACGTCGCCATGGCGTTACCGGTGTCATGAAACCCGTTGGTGAAGTCGAAGGCCAGTGCCGTTGCAATCAACAGCACCAGAATGATCATGGTTGCGTCCATGGCGCTAATTCTGGGGTAAAGGCCTTGACTTTGACCAGCTGATGGAAGAGCAAGTTTGGGCGCTGACCGGCCAGTTTGATATTTCCCGCAAGGAGTTCACATTCCGTTAACCTTCCGGGTGCTGACTGTTCGGACTGCGCGCGGGCTTCCTGGCTGATTGCGGCTAGTTTTGCCTGGCGACAACACCAGCCAACGGCACTACCATCCCTAGCAGTCGATACGAAGAGGACGGCCGCCCGTCCGTACAGGAGTTTGAGGCCGTGAACGCATTTCTGAGCAAGATCGTCACCTGGCTTCGGGCCGGATACCCCGAAGGCGTCCCGCCACCTGACTATGTCCCGCTGTTGGCGCTGCTGGGGCGCAGATTGAGTAATGACGAAGTCAAAACCGTGGCGCGCGAGCTGATGGCCCGGGGCGATTTCGACAACATCGACATCGCCGTACTCATCACCCAGGTCACCGATGAGCTGCCGACCGGAGAAGATATCGAACGCGTCCGCGAGCGACTGGCGAAAAAGGGGTGGCCCCTTGATGATCCACGTGAGCCCGCGGATCATCCTGACGAACCGGGCTCCGGTCAGGCCTCCGACCACCCGGCGTGACCCGGCTACTGCGCGCCTTGCCCGTACCCAGCGGGCAGACCATGCTCGGCCTCCTGCCACGCCTCGCGGAGCTGCTGGACGGCCGCGGCGACGCGGTCTTGCCCGTGCCTGCCGACGACGCCGATCAGGCCCATTTCCTCGCCTCTGAACTCGCCGCCGACGAACCGATCGCCGAGGACGTCGCGGTGGTGGTCTCAACGTCAGGCACAACGGGAAAACCTAAGGGCGCCATGCTCAGCGGTACCGCCCTCGCGGCCAGCGGTTCGGCTACGCATGCCCGCCTGGGCGGTACCGGCCAATGGCTACTGGCGCTGCCACCCCATCACATCGCCGGAATGCAGGTGCTGCTGCGCAGCATCCAGGCCGGTACCGAACCCGTCGTCATTGACGTCTCGGCCGGTTTCTCCATATCCGACTTCCTGCGGGCGGCCGCCGAGATGACCGGGAATCGTCGGTACATCTCTTTGGTGGCAACACAACTGGTGAAGGCGCTGGATGATCCCGCGGCATCAGAGGCGCTCGCCTACTTTGATGCGGTGCTCCTGGGTGGTGGTCCGCTACCCGCCTCCGTCGCCATCAGGGCGGCACAGGCCCGCGTCCCAGTGGTCCGGACCTACGGCATGAGCGAGACCTGCGGCGGGTGCGTGTATGACGGGATGGCCCTCGCCGGAGTCCAGGTGCGCATCGGCCCGGAGGGCCGGATCAGTCTCGGTGGCGCCACTGTGGCATCGGGATATCGAAACATGCCAGAACACAAGGCATTTGCGGAGCAAGGATGGTTCCATACCGACGACTTCGGCGAGCTCGAGGATGACCGATTGCGGGTGCTGGGACGGTTGGACGAGGCCATCGGCACCGGCGGGCTCACCGTGGTTCCGCAGGTGGTGGAGGCCGCGCTTGCCACTCACCCGCTGGTCGCCGAATGCGCTGTGTTCGGCGTGCCCGACGACCGGCTCGGCCAGCGCGTCGCCGTCGCGGTGGTGCCCTCTCCAGCGGGCACCCCCACGCTGGAGGATCTGCGGGCGCACGTCATCGCGACACTCGAAGACACCGCCGCCCCGCGCGAACTGCACCTTCTCGACGAACTACCCCGGCGCGGGATCGGGAAGCTGGACCGCCGCGCCCTCGTCAAGCGCTTCTCTTGACCTCAAGCTGACTTGAGTTCATAGCGTTGACGCCATGACACGTGAAGAGTTTGTGCCGGGCTCCGCGCCTTTGGTTCGGGACGGCGACCGCGAGATGGTCAGCACTGCGGCCGGGAATGCGACCGGATTGGTGCTGGACTCCGACGCGACGGGTGGGGCGGTGAGCGTTCTGAGCATCTATCTGCCCAAGGGCGCGAATGGCGCGGCCCCGCATTTCCACACACTATCCACCGAGCTCTTCTACCTGGTGTCGGGGCGGCTGGAGATCCTGGCGGGAGATCGCATCGAGGTTCTGGAACAGGGCGACACACTGTTGGTTCCACAGCTGATGCCGCACGCGTTCGGCGCTACCGGCGACAGCGATGCCAACATCTTCACGGTGCTCTCCCCCGGCGTCCAACGCTTCGACTACTTCCGGCTGCTGGACCGAATCGTCCACGGCCAGGCCGATATCAGCGAGCTGCGCGCCGCGCAGGAAACCTACGACAACCACTTCGTCGAGAGCGCTGCATGGTCCGAGGGACGCGGCCTTTCGGCGCTGGACGCCCCCTGATCAGCCTCCCTCGGCAACCGAGTCACGCGGCCTCGGCGACCGCCTTGATCCGGTTGAGGGTCTCCCGCATGCCGTTACGGTTGGTCCGTCCGCGTGCCCAGCCGAGTAGCGCCCAGTAGATGCGCAGCGGCAACGTCGGTGTCAGCTCAAAGGATTCGGTGACATCGGTACCGTCGCCGGCAGGCTCGAACCGATAACGCCAGGTGTTCACCGTCTTGCCGTTGGGCCAGAGCACCGCGAATCCGAAGGAACGACCGCGGTCGCAGTCGACGATTCGGCACACCGTCCAGTACACGGGCCCCTTCTGATTGCGCTTCACATGACCGCGGAAGCGCACACCCACTGCAGGGCCGGTGGCGCCGTCGAGCCATTCGGCCTCGAACGTCTCCGGACTGAACTTCCCGGTGTTGGTGATATCGCTGACCAGTTCCCAGATCTTGTCGGCAGGAGCGGCGATGTGCACGGTGACCGAATCACGCATGGCGTTACCGTACCCGCGATGAATCTCGGTGACGGGCCGGGTCTGTATCACCATGACCCTTACCTCCCATCTCGATCAGCGGTTCAGCGAGCCCGGCGCCACCGCGCCCGCATGGCGCGATGTGTCGGCGCTACTGGCCGTCGCCGAGCTGTACTGGATGACCACCGTCCGCGCCGACGGCAGCCCACACATGACCCCCCTGGTCGGTCTGTGGCAGGCAGACGTCTTCGTGTTCTGCACCGGCCCTACCGAGCAGAAGGCCCGCAATCTCGACGCGAACCGCACAGTGGCCGTCGCGACCGGCGTCAGTACCTGGAACGACGGGCACGACGTCGTCATCGAAGGAACAGCCGAACGCGTGCTCGATGCCGTAGCCCTACAAAATCTCGCGGACGCGTACTTCGAAAAATACGGCGAGGACTGGAAATTCACACCGAGCGAGGGCGGCTTCGGCGAAGGCGATCAGTTCGCGGTCGTGTACAAGGTGGCGCCCTCGAAGGTGCTGTCCTTTACCAAGAACCCGCACGGACAGACGCGCTACAGCCGCTAGGGAAGCTCGATCGGCAGTGTGACGCCGTCATGTGCGCGGCAGTGTCCGCAGGTGTCGACCGATTCGGTCGCGGTAACGGCGGACCGCACCAGCTCCTTAAATCCGCCGATGTTCCGCTCGAACTCGGCGAACACGTCAACCGCCCGAACGCCCTGGCCGTGTTCGATTCCGGCATCCAGATCGGTGACCAAGGCAATTGCGGCATAGCAGATTTCGAGCTCGCGGGCCAGCACTGCCTCGGGATATCCGGTCATGTTGACCAGAGTGAAACCCTGCGATGCGTACCACCGGCTTTCGGCCCGTGTCGAAAACCGCGGTCCCTGCACCACCACCATGGTGCCGCCGTCGACGGCCTCTGGTTGCAGCGAGACGGCGCGCAGCCCGGGGCAGTACGGGTCGGCGAATTCCACGTGGATGCCGCCACTGTCGAAGAATGTCTGTTCGCGTCCGCTGGTGCGGTCCACCAGCTGATCGGGCACCACAATGGCGCCGGGACCCAGATCCGGGGTGAGGCTGCCCACGGCACACGGCGCGAAGACCCTGCGCACACCAAGTGCACGCAGCGCCCACATGTTGGCGCGATAGGGAACGGTGTGCGGCGAAAATTCGTGTCGACTGCCATGCCGGGGCAGAAACGCCACCTCGCGCTCCCCCACCAGCCCAATCGTGATGGGCGCACTGGGCTGGCCGTACGGCGTCGTCGGGGTGACGGTCCGCATCGGTTTGTCGAAGAAGGAGTAGAAACCGCTACCACCGATCACCGCGAGCATGTCGATATTGTCGTTCAACGCTTCGGCTTACGACCAGTTGGGGTGTGCGGCCACACCATACGAACAATTAGTCGGCCATCTATCTGCAATAGTTCCCAACAAATTTCGGGCACAATTTTGTCAATTCCACCAAGCAATACAAACGTAGTTGCCGCAGCCGAATGGCGGAGCGAACTGTCCCGCTCCCGGCGCTTATGCGCCAGGTGCACGAATTGCTGACGGAACTTCACATCTACCTGTCGACAATGCCGCCGGCGCTCCCACCTTGACGCGCCTGCGACCAAGGTTACGGTGGAGAGGTGAATTCGATTGGGCCTCAACTACATCGAAGGCAGTTCCTGATAGCTACCGCCGCATCCGCCGGAGCCCTGGCGCTCGCCTCATGTGCCGATCAGCCCGGAGAAGGAACAACCCCCACGAAGGAGACAATCGGCGTGTACGAATTACCGAATCTCGACTGGGATTACTCAGCCCTGGAGCCGCATATTTCCGGCGAGATCAACCAGCTGCACCACGACAAGCACCATGCCGCATACGTCAAGGGCGCCAATGACGCCGTGGAGCAGCTCGCCGAAGCTCGGGCGAAGGGCGACAACGCCACGATCGTGCTCCTGGAAAAGAACCTCGCGTTCAATCTCGGCGGCCATGTGAACCACTCGATCTGGTGGAAAAATCTCTCCCCACACGGCGGAGACAAACCGCAGGGCGACCTGGCCGCCGCTCTCGACGAGCAGTTCGGGAGCTTCGACAAGTTCCGCGGACAGTTCTCCGCGGCAGCCAACGGCGTTCAGGGCTCGGGCTGGGCATGGCTCGGGTACGACACCCTCGGCAAGAAGCTACTGACGTTCCAGATGTACGACCAACAATCCAACGTGCCGTTCGGGACCGTCCCCCTCCTCGGCGTGGACGTCTTTGAGCATGCGTACTACCTGCAGTACAAGAACGTGAAGGCCGACTACGTCAAGGCTTTCTGGAACGTGGTGAATTGGTCCGACGTACAGGCACGTTTTTCCGCTGCCCTATCGAAGACACCCGGCTTGATCTTCCCGTAGCGAATGTTCGGACGTGGCCATGGCAGGATCGGCCACATGGCCAGCATCGCGCAATGGATCGAAGGTTCTCGCCCCCGCACCTGGCCCAACGCCCTCGCCCCGGTCATCGCCGGCACGGGTGCCGCCGCGGCGGCCGGCACCCCCGTCTGGTGGAAAGCGCTTCTAGCGCTGGCCGTATCGGTGAGCATGATCATCGGCGTCAACTTCGCCAACGACTACTCAGACGGAATACGCGGAACCGATGACGACCGGGTCGGACCGCTGCGGCTGGTCGGCTCCCGCCTGGCATCACCGTCGGCAGTCAAGGCCGTCGCCATCGCTTTCCTGGCCCTGGCCGCGGCCGCGGGATTGGCGCTGGCCATCACCACCGCCTGGTGGCTGGTGGCTGTCGGCGCGGTATGCGTCGCCGGCGCCTGGTTCTATACCGGCGGGTCGAAACCGTACGGATACAGCGGGTTTGGCGAAATCGCCGTCTTCATATTCTTCGGCCTGGTGGCGGTCCTGGGGACCGAGTATGTACAAACCTTGGCGGTCAGTCCCATCGGCCTGGCTCTGGCGGTGGCGATCGGCAGCTTCTCCAGCGCGGTACTGGTCGCCAACAATCTGCGCGATATCCCCACCGATCGGGAATCCGGCAAGATCACGCTGGCCGTGCGGTTGGGCGACGCACGCACCCGCATCCTGTTCACGGCACTGTTGACGGTTCCGGCACTGGTCAGCGTCGGACTGGGCTTCGGACACCCGTGGCGCCTGCTCGGGCTTGTGATGTTGCCGTTGATGGTCAAGGCTGCTCGACCGGTTGTCACCAAAGCTCAAGGGCCAGCGTTGATCCCGACGCTGCGCGATACCGGACTCGCCATGCTCGGCTGGGCGGTTCTCACCGCCTCAGCACTCGCCTGGTTGAGCTAAATCCCTTGGGGCCGGAGGGCCTTAGGAGAAGTTCTTGCAGACAACACCCGTGTTTTGGCACGTAACACCGGTGTGGTCCGGTGCACTCACCCAGCCGCCCCCTTGGTTGTAGCCGGGAGGCAGATCTGTGCGATTCGGGTTACCGGTGGCATCGCAGAAGATCCAGCTGTTCTGGCATGCATGTCCCTGGCCCTGCGGAAGCGTTCCCCAGCCACTGTTGCCGTCCCGGCCTGGCTGCTGATTGGTGAACGACTGACGCGAACCATCACCCACACCCGGTCCGGGTATTGGCGGTTCGATCGGGCCCGCCAGCGATTGCCCGACCGCCGGCTCGCGCAGAACATCGACGCCCTGCATCCCCAATCCAAACAGGGGAAGAGCTAACAGTGCCGTACAACAAAGAACGTTTCTTGCCTTCGTGAACGCATACATAGTGACTCCGTTAAGTCCGCATATTCAGGTGCGGCCCCCGGGAAACCACTGACAACGAAAACGTTAGGCGCCGCTTGTATGTCATTCACAGTACACCTGTTGTTCACTTTTACTCAATCTGAAGTTAAGGATTCGATAAACCCCTACCCCGGAAGGGGTATGCCCGCCACGATGTGGTTACAACCGTCCACCACCTGGGCAAAAGGTGTAGCAACGCCGCGGCAGCGCGGGAGGTATGCCGCAATCGGCAGATTCCGGCACTGCCCGCGGCCGAGCGCCCATTGACCACGAGACGGCCTAGTGATATTGCGCGAGTCGAGCGCCGCTCAGGCCCACCCTCGGCCGGCGGCCGATGCGACTAGGCGGCCTGGTCGAGCAAACCGACCACGGCCTCGCGCAGTTCGTCGGCGGGCACCCGCTCGGTGATCACGGCCAGTGCCACGGGATCGCCGCCGCGCAGAATGCCCAGCACCATGTGCTCGCACCCGATCCAGTTGTCTTTGTGCGCGATAGCTTCCCGCAGCGACAGCTCCAGGCACTTCTTAGCCGAGGAATTGAAGGGGATCATCCCGAACGGGCGCCAACCGCGGGCGCGCCCCTTGCGACGCCCCGACTTTTCGAAGGCTTTGTCAAAGGCCTGCGGGCCAAAGACTTTCGACACGCTGTCACGCACCTGGGACAGATCGATGCCGATGGCCTTGAGCGCCTGGGCGTCCTCGTCATCCAGCGGCGAGTCCTGGGTCCCGGTACGCAGTCGGTCGCGCACAGTGTCGGCGGTCAGCCCGTACCCGCCCAGCAGCTCCGAAAGTGGTCCGCTTGCGCTGTCCAGGACACCCACCAGAACGTGCTCGGCACCGATGCGTGATTCGTCCATCTCGCGGGCTTCTTCCTGCGACAGCACCACGGCGACCTTGGCCGACTTCTGGAACTTCTCGAACATGGCTGCTCACTTCCTCGCGCGGTTGTATTTCTGATGCACTGCCTGACGGCTGACTTCGAGCGCCTCGGCGATCGCCTGCCAGCTCCAGCCCTGGCCGCGGGCGTTGGCGACGTGGATCGCTTCCAGCCGTTCACAGAGGCGCCGCAGCGCCTGCACGGCCCGCAAACCCACCGCCGGATCAGTACTGCTGACGGCGTCGTCCAGATGTGCCATCGGGAGATCGCTCATGGTTGTCAACGTAGATTGACATTCATGAGCTGTCAAGAAAGATTGACACTTCGAGATGCGTCCACACGCTGTGCTTTGCGCGAGCTACCTGCGAAACACGTCAGAAACGGGAGTATCGCGGACTCAGTCTTGTGGCTTTTCCCCGCGCAGTCGGGCCTGCAGATCCGCGCGCTCGGCCCGGCGCCGCTCGTCGACGACGGCGATGCTGGCGGTCACCCGACGGCGCAGCGGTGCGAACACCGCCATGCCCAACGGCAGCGCGATGATCAACGCGAACAGAACCGCGATCGCCAACGGGAAGTCCTCATACCCGATGAGCCGGGCCAGCCAGAAGATGACGAACGTCAGGACGACCGCGAGACCCAACCGCGCCAGCGTGTACAACGCGATATCGATAGCGAGCCGGCTCCCCGGCGACCGTTCAGCCACGTCACCACCTTATCGCTGCGCCGAACACCAGGCTTGGCCGCGCGTATATTTGGAGTTAGTTGTTCAGGAGGCTCTTGTGTATTACGTGCTCATCGCGGTCGTGCTCGGCGCGCTGGTCTATGCCGGATGGCGGATCAGTCAGTCGGTCCCGACCCGTCCGCAGACCCGCGTGACCGGCCCCGACGACGACCCCGAATTCCTCTGGCGCATCAGTAAGGACGATCCGTCCGAACACTGAAGGTTGTGCGGCCAGCGACCGCACAACCAACGGCTAGCCCTGGAACGTCTGCTGCTGGCGCTGCGTACCGGTGAAACCCTGCGCGACGACGGCGGCCAGCTCGATGAGCGAGCGACGCGTCGCGGGCCGGAGCCGGTCGAGGCTGATCTCGGCGCCCTCTTCCAAGTGCGGATCGAACGGCACCAAGCGCACCGCACGGCACCGACGCGAAAAGTGATCGACGACCTTCTGCATGTCGACCTTGCCCGAACGCGGACGCACCGCGTTGATGACCGCGACCGAGCGGCGCACCAGCTCGCGATGCCCATGCGCATCGAGCCAGTCCAGAGTGGCGGAGGCGCTGCGTGCACCGTCCACCGAGCCGGAGCTGATCACCACGAGTGTGTCGGCCTGCTCCAGCACCGAGGACATCGCCGAGTGCATAAGTCCGGTACCGCAGTCCGTCAGCACGACGCTGTAGAAGCGCTCAAGAATCTCTAGCGTGCGCGAATAGTCCTCGGCGCTGAACGCTTCGGACACCGCAGGATCGCTTTCCGACGCGAGCACCTCCAGACGGCTCGGCCCCTGTGAGGTGTAACTGCGGACATCGCTATAGCGCTGGATCGAGTTGGCGTCTCGCAGCAGGTGACGCACCGTTGCCGGCGTCTCCAGAGGCACCTTCTGACTCAGCGTGCCGCGGTCCGGGTTTGCGTCGACGGCGATGACCCGGTCACCGCGGATGGACGCGAAGGTCGCACCGAGGGTCGCGGTGACGGTGGTCTTGCCGACGCCTCCCTTGAGGCTCAGCAGGGCGATCTTGTAGCAGCCCTGCAACGGCTGATTCACCTGAGCGACGAGGTCGTTTTCCTCCGTCTTCTTGGTGCCCTCACCGAGGTTGATCGTCCCGAACGACGCACGATAGACGGTCTTGCGCCAACCCGCGGACGGTGCCGGCTTGTGCGGACGCAACAGCGCCGAGGTGGACAGGTCACGCGAGGAAGGCGGCAGCTCGGGCCGAATCTGCGATCCGATACCCGTTTGCTGGCCGCCGACCGGGGTGTAGTACCGGGAGCCCCCGACAGGAGGCTGCTGGGCCTGCTGGGGAATGCCCGACGCGGGGGTGTCGTTGCCCCAGCGATCAGCCGTGAAGGGCGTCAACTGTGCGGGCCGCTCGGCCGAGTCGCTGAATCGGTTGTCAGCCCTAAAACCTCCGGGGCCGCCGTGGGCGCCGGACGACCCGGCCGCACCGATCGCTGTGGGATCGATGTTCTCCTGCCCACCGGACGGGGTGAAATCGAGCGGCGCGAACGAGCCGCCGAGTGTGTTGAGCGACGGCACCGAGGGATCGTGCCCACCCAGGCCCGCGATGTCCTGCTGTGGCGCGAACGGATCCTGGAACGGGATCGCCTGGAACTGCTGGGTCATCTCGTGGGGCTGCTGCGGCGCGCTCTGGCCATACATCACCGGCTGCGCGGGCTCCTGTGCTGCCCACGGCGGGGCCGTCGATCCGCCCTGCGCCTCGTCGGCGTACGGCGACGGTCCATCCGGCGCGCGGTGCGCGGGATAGTCAGACATCGATCCCCCAATGCATTGGTTGGATGTGCAGTTCGGACACGGAGCGCCCGGAACGACTGTTCAGAAGGACTCAGCATCGCACCCTATCGCAGGTGTGATGAACCGATCTGGCGGAACAGCTCCCCCAGACCTCCCGCCTAGCTCACCCCAGCGTACGAGTGCAGACCGACCGTCACCAGATTCACGAAGAACAGGTTGAACACCATGGCGACGAATCCGGCCACGTTGATCCACGCCGCCTTCTTGTCCCGCCACCCGGCAGTGGATCGTGCATGCAGGTAGGCGGCATAGATGACCCAGGCAACGAAGGAAACGGTCTCCTTGGGATCCCACGCCCAGAACCGCCCCCATGCCTCCTCGGCCCAGATGGCACCAAAGATCACCCCGAACCCGAAGATGGGGAAACCGAAGATGGTGGTCCGATACGCCAACGTGTCCAACGACTGGGCATCGGGTAGACGCTGCACCAGGGTGTTGTCCGGGAAGTACATCTTGACCAGGAACAGGATGCTGGCCACTCCGGCGACCATGAACACACCCGACCCGAGACTCACCACCGACACGTGGATGGGCAGCCAATAGGACTGCAGGGCAGGCATCACCGGGGCGGCATAGGTGTAGAGGTATCGGCCGGACACCGTCAGCAGGATCAGCACCGGAATCAGCACGAAGACCCAGAGCGCCCGGCGCCCTTCTGCGCTGTTCGCGCGGGGGCGCAGCACCACGGCCGCAGTGACCAGGCCACACGCACAGGTCAGGTTGATGAACTCGTACATGTTGCCCCAGGGCACCCGGGTCGTCGCCACGCCGCGTAGCACGATGCACGCCAACAGCAGTCCGATGCCCAGATACACGAGCGCCAGCCCGGCGCCACCCACCCGCTCGCCGAGTGGGCGCTTGCCCTGCGGCACCACCAGCCCGGGCTGATTCTCGTCGGCGGACAGCACCTCACCACCGGAGCTGACGAGCTCTCGCTGGGCGGTCTTGCTGCTCTGCCGATAGGCCAGCTCGATGGCCAACAGCACCAGCGCACCGACCATCACCACAATCGCCGAGGTGAAGGCGTAGTCGGAGAACCTGGCCAGATTCACATCGATATTGGTCGAATTCATTCGGCATCCTCATCTTTGTGGCCGTTCCCGGCCCTTACGACGGGCAGATTCTCAAGGCAGCGGTGGCACAACCGCTCGAATTCATCGCCCCAGCCGGAGCTGTCAGTGCGCGCCAGCCCTCCCAGCTCGATGTTTACCGTACCTGCGGCCGCTCCCGGGGTCAGCCGCGCCCAGACTCGACGGCGCTTGATGATGAGCGACACCACCAGGCCCGCCATCATGGTCAGCGCGAAGATAAGCACCCACAGTTGGGCGGGGTCGCGGGACACCTGCAGATTGACGAAGTTGACGGCGCCGTCGAACCTGACGATGGTGCCGTCATTGAGCTTGACCGACTGCCCCGGTAGCAGGTTGGCGCGCGCCACCTGATTGAGCCGTTTCTGCTCGATCATCCGGGGATCGAGCTCGAAGATCGACTGGGCGCGACCCGAGTCCAGCCCGGTGTCCCCGCGGTAGATGTTGATGGCCACCGCGGGCTTGCGCATCTCCGGGAAGCTCGAGGAGAGCAGGGTGCCGTGCAGTTGTTCCGTCGGCGCGAACAGACCCTGGATCGCTATCTGGTTCTTGCGACGGACATTGGGATCCGGATAGCTGCCGGCCGGAGGATCGATACGCACTGCCCCCGAAGAGAGCAGGGTGGTGGGGTCGTCCGGTCGCCACTGAATGGTCTCGCTGCGTTTACGCCCGTCCGGGAAAGTCACCGTGAAGGTGGGCGCATATCCGTAGCCGAGCAGATACACGCGGTTGCCGTTGACGCGCAGCGGATGGTTCATGGCCAGCCGTTCCGGCCTCCAGACGTTGTTCTGAAGGTCGTCGCCGGCCTGGTATTCGATATTCGATTCGAATGAATGCGCCTGTCCCGAGGCAAGATAGGTGGCCTTGAAGTCTTTGACCTTGACACAGATCGGGTCAAGGCTGGTGCCGTCGACGGTGTTGCCGGCCCGGAACGAGTCGAAGGCCGCGGGCGATGACGAGCAGAATCCCGGCCCGTTGTTGGCAATGACGATGACATTGCCCTCATACCCGAAGAGCTTGCCCACCGCGAACGCGACCAACAGGCCGACGAGGGAAAGATGGAAGACCAGGTTCCCGAACTCGCGCAGATAGCCCTTCTCCGCGGAAATCTCAGTGATCTCGTCCTTTTCGCGGGTGGTTCTGCGCCAGCCCTTCAGCTGCCCCTCGATGGTCGACGCGACGTCGGACTGGTCGGCCCGCACCACTGCGTCCTGGTGTTTGGGCAGTCGCCCCAGGTTCCGTGGCACCGGAACCGGCTGTGCACGAAGGGCCTTGGCGTGCTCGACGGTCCGCGGAATGATGCATCCCACCAGTGAGACGAAGAGCAGAACGTAGATCGCCGTGAACCAGAAGCTGGAGAACACGTCGAAGGCCTGCACCCGATCCAGCCAGGGACCGATGGTGGAGTGTTCTGCCAAGTATTCGTCGACCTTGGCCTGGTTGAGCGCACGCTGCGGCAGCATCGCGCCCGGTATCGCGCCGAGTGCGAGCAGCACCAGCAGCGCCAGCGCGGTGCCCATCGACGTCAGGCCGCGCCAGGTGTTGCGCAGGTAAGCAAGGAGACGCTTGGCGATCATCACTAGATCGGCAACCTCGCGTCCGAGACGAAGGAATCGCGAACCCAGGCGACGAAATCCGCCCACACCCCGGTGACCAGCGCGACCCCTACCGCCAACAGCGCGATACCACCGATGATCTGGATGGTCCGGCCGTGCCGTCGCAGCCAGTCCATACCCCGCACCGCGCGCGCCGAGCCGAAAGCCAGCAGCAGGAAGGGGATTCCCAGACCCAGGCAGTAGGCGATCACCAGCATGATCCCGCGCGCCACGTTGGCGCCCTCGGTGGCCGATGCCACCGCGACCACACCGGTGAGGGTCGGACCCAGGCACGGTGTCCACCCGAGCGCGAACACCGCGCCCAGCAGTGGCGCTCCGGCCACCGTGGAAATGCGGCGCGGAGTGAACCGAAAATCACGCTGCAGGGCCGGCACCAGCCCAATGAACACCAACCCCATCGCGATCGTGATCACTCCCCCGATGCGTTGCAGCAGTAGTTGATTGGTGATCAGTGTGGTTGTCATGCCCATCACGGCCACGGTGCCCAGCAGGAACACCGCGGTGAACCCTGCCACGAACAGCAGCGCAGATCCGGTGACCCGCAGTCGCGCGGCGCGGGCACCGGCGCCGTCGTCACCGCGGTCGTCGGCCCCCACCACGGCGGCGAGGTAGGACAGGTAGCCGGGCACCAGCGGGATCACGCACGGCGAGGCGAATGACACCAGCCCGGCCAGCGCACAGGCGCCCAGGGCCAGCAGCAGCGGTCCGCTGATTGCCGCGTCCTGGAACGCGGAGCCGGCATCGGCGAGAATCACTTCGTAGCTCCCACGGGCTCTTTCGCCGATTCCTGCGCAACGCGCTGAACCACTGGCTGCAGATCTTGGGTCAGCAGCTCGCGCAGGAACACCGCCGCCACCCGATGCCGGCGGTCCAGCACCAAGGTCGCGGGAATGGCCCCCGTCGGGAACTTCCTGCCGAACGCGATAAGTGTGCGCATCGACGGGTCGTAGATGGATGGGTACGGCACCTTGCGGTCGGTCACAAAGTCCTGCGCCTTGGTGATCTCGTTGTCCCGGACGTTGATTCCGAGAAACTCGACGCCTTGCGCGTGGGTGGCCTTATAGACGTCTTCCAGTGCCGAGAACTCCGAGCGGCAGGGCCCGCACCATTGCCCCCACACGTTGATGACGACGACCTTCTCGGTGAAATCGTTGAGCGACAGCATTTTTGTGGGATCCAGCAGGTTTGGCCCCTCGATCAGACCGGGCGTCTGACGGGCCTCGGGCGGATCGTAGAAGATATCGGTCTTACCGCCGGGTGAGACGAATTGGAACTGCCCGCCGCGCGCCACCGCGTCATCACCGGTCGAACACCCGGTGATGAGCAGAACCAACGCGGACATCGCCGCGAGCACACGTCGCACTAGCTACCCTGCCGGTTCCGAGTACACGACGTCGACAAACTCGTCTCCGTCGAACACCAGCGAGGTGAGTGAGGCGACGTTGCACTGACGTTTGCGTGGGTCGTGCCACAGTCGCTTGCCGAGCAGGTACTGGCGCGCGGTCCACACCGGCAGCTGATGACTCACGCACACCACCTCGGAGCCCTCGGCACGACTGCGCGCACGGTCGATCGCCGATGTCATCCGGGATGCGATGTCGCGGTATGACTCTCCCCAGGACGGGGTGAACGGGTCGCGCAGCTTCCACCAGTTACGGGGGTCGCGCAACGCGCCGTCGCCCACCGACACCTTCATGCCCTCGAAGGAGTTACCGGCCTCGATGAGGTCGTCGTCGGAGATGATGGTGAGCCCATGGGCATCGGCGATGGGCGTGGCAGTCTGCTGGGCGCGCAACAGCGGTGAGGCCACTACCGCAGTAATATCGTTGCCCCGCAGCGACTCTGCCACCTTCGCGGCCTGTGCCTGCCCCTTGTCCGACAACCGGAAATTCGGCAGCCGGCCGTACAGAACGCCCTCGGGGTTGTGTACTTCGCCATGGCGCATCAAATGAACGATGGTGCGGGTCATCTTCAGTTCTCCTCGACAGAGGCCGCGGCACGGGCAGCGGCGGGCAAAGCGTCGGCAATACGGTCGAACGCCTCGTCATCGAGGGCGGTGGAAACAAACCAGGTCTCGAACGCACTCGGCGGCGCATACACGCCGCGGCTCAACAGTGCATGGAAAAACGCGGGGTAACGCCATGTTTCGGTGGCCTTGGCGCCCTGGAAGTCCTGCACCGGCTCGGCACCGAAGAAGAGGCTGAACATGTTGCCGGCCCGGCCGATCTGGTGTGCCACCCCCTCCGCGTCCAGGGAAGCGGTGATCAGAGCGATGATCGCGTCGGCGTTACGATCAAGCGTTTCATAGGCTTTCGCATCTGCCGCGCGCAACGAAGCCAGTCCCGCCGCAACTGCGATCGGGTTACCGGACAGCGTTCCCGCCTGGTACACCGGGCCAAGTGGCGCGAGGCGCTCCATGATGTCGGCGCGACCGCCGAATGCCGCGGCGGGCATGCCACCGCTCATCACCTTGCCGAAGGTGACCAGATCACCGGCCACCTGGTCTATCCCGAACCAGCCCGAACGGCTGACCCGGAAACCCGTCATGACTTCGTCCACGATGAGCAGCGCGCCATGGTTTTCGGTGATACGCCGCAGCCCGGAGTTGAAGTCCGGGGCGGGTGCGACCGTGCCCATGTTGCCGGCGGCCGCCTCGGTGATGACGGCGGCGATCTGATCGCCTTGCTCGGCGAATGTTCGGGCTACTGCACCGATGTCGTTGTACGGCAACACGATTGTGTCAGCCGCGGAGGCGCCGGTGACACCGGGCGAGGAAGGCAGGCCCAACGTGGCGACGCCGGATCCGGCGTCGGCCAGCAGAGCGTCCACATGCCCGTGATAACAACCGGCGAACTTCACGATCTTGGGCCGACCGGTGAATCCGCGTGCCAGGCGCACCGCACTCATGGTGGCCTCGGTGCCGGAGTTGACCAGACGCACCTTTTCCACCGGCGCTACGCGATCGACGATCTCGCGTGCGAGTTCGATCTCCCCCTCGACGGGTGCGCCGTAAGACAGCCCATCCTTGGCGGCCCGCTGCACGGCCTCCACCACGGCGGGGTGCGCATGACCGAGGATCAGCGGACCCCAGGAGCAGACCAGGTCCGCGTATCGATTGTCGTCGACATCGGTGAGCCAGCATCCCGAGCCCGACCTGATGAACCGCGGCACGCCGCCGACCGCAGCGAAGGCACGCACCGGCGAGTTGACTCCACCTGGGATGACGGCCGAAGCGTCGGCGAACAGACGTGCGGAGTTAGGCGTCGCGTCGGGCAGCGATGAGCCGCTTGCGCGAAGAGCATCAGACACGGCATCCAGTGTCTCAGCTGGCGCCAAATCCTCCACTACAGGGTGTAGTGGATCAGTCGGGTGTCAGCGCAAAAGTCGGATGATCGGCATCGTCGGGCAGCTGGGCGAAGTAGCCGTCGACCACCTTTCCGGCCTTGGGCTTGTAGGCGGCGATGACGGGCGCGCGGTCGGCTATCGGGATCTCGGTGGCCGTGTACGCAGTGCTGGCGCCCTTGACGGTTAGCGTCACCTGCGGATTGGCCCTGATGTTCTTGACCCATTGGCTCTCGCCGCGGGTGGACACCAAGTACTTGATGCCGTCGACGTCCACGGTGGCTACCGGGATCTGCTGCGGCTCGCCGCTGACCCGTTTGGTGATCGTGAGTGTCTCGCCGATGTTGGCAACCATGGCCACCCGGTTGAAGACCTTGCGCACAAACCATGGGGGCTTGAGGTATGCCATGGATCACAGTTTGATGGTGGAATGCAGATACCGCAATCGGTCGCGCGCTTCAACAAGTACGTCACCAACCCCGTCCAGCGGCTGTGGGCGGGCTGGGC
>JBOGDC010000040.1:0-1704 GCA_050701835.1 Mycobacterium sp.
CGTCTTTCACCTCGCCCTTGAGCACACCGGCTTGCAGCGCGGCACCCACGGCGACAACCTCATCGGGGTTGACGCCCTTGTTGGGCTCCTTGCCGCCGGTCAGTTCCTTGACCAGATCGGTGACCGCAGGCATGCGGGTGGAACCACCCACCAGCACCACGTGGTCGATATCGGCCACGGAAACACCCGCGTCCTTGATGACCGACTGGAACGGCTTGCGCGTGCGGTCCAGCAAATCCTGAGTGATCTTCTGGAACTCGGCCCGCGTCAGCTGCTCGTCGAGGAACAGTGGGTTCTTCTCCGCGTCCACGGTGATGTACGGCAGGTTGATCGAGGTGCTCTGGCTCGAGCTCAGTTCGATCTTGGCCTTCTCGGCAGCCTCGCGCAGACGCTGCAGAGCCATCTTGTCCTTGGTCAGATCGATGCCGGCGCTGGCCTTGAACTTGTCGACGAGCCAGGTCACCACGCGCTCGTCCCAGTCGTCACCACCGAGGTGGTTGTCACCGGAGGTCGCCCGGACCTCGACGACGCCGTCGCCGATTTCCAGCAGCGACACATCGAACGTGCCACCACCGAGGTCGAAGACCAGGATGGTCTGTTCCTTCTCACCCTTGTCCAGGCCATAGGCGAGCGCGGCTGCGGTCGGCTCATTGACGATGCGCAGCACGTTCAGTCCGGCGATCTGGCCGGCTTCCTTGGTGGCCTGACGCTGAGCGTCGTTGAAGTACGCCGGCACGGTGATGACGGCGTCCTCGATGTCCTCACCCAGGTAGGCCTCGGCGTCGCGCTTCAGCTTCTGCAGCGTGCGGGCGCTGATTTCCTGGGGGGTGTAGTTCTTTCCGTCGATTTCAACGGACCAATCGGTGCCCATATGCCGCTTGACCGAACGAATTGTCCGGTCGACGTTAGTCACCGCCTGGTTCTTGGCAGGCTGTCCGACCAGCACCTCGCCATTGCGCGCGAACGCAACGACGGACGGGGTGGTACGAGAGCCTTCCGAGTTCGCGACAACTACCGGGTCGCCGCCTTCGAGGACGGCGACAACGGAGTTGGTGGTCCCGAGGTCGATTCCGACCGCACGAGCCATAGTTCATTCCTCCTGTTGGTTACCTCATTGCCTTCAGTGAGATCCACTCAAGTTTGCCTTGCCCGGATCTTTTCGTCAAGCCATAGTTGAGCCTACATGACTCAAGTTCGACATACAGCTCAACGGCCCGCTGTGCATATTTGTTCCCACGGCTCCGAGCTGGGGTTTTGATCTCCCTGCCGCAGCCGATTCGCTGGCCCCGCGCCATGCACGGGCGCAGACTGAAGCCATGGACACCGCTGTCGACGAGATCGCAGACGGCATCTTCCGGTTCTCCACCTGGGTCCCGGGTATCACCGAGCACGGCTTCACCTTCAACCAGTTTCTGCTCACCGGCGACCAACCGTTCCTCTTCCACACCGGCCAGAAATTCCTCTATCCGAATGTTTCGCGGGCCGTGTCACGCGTCATTGCGCTGGAGTCATTGCGCTGGATCTCGTTCGGTCATGTCGAGGCAGACGAATGCGGCTCGACGAACCAGTTCCTCGCTGCGGCCCCGCACGCCGAAGTAATTCACAGTCCGCTCGCGTGCATGCTCTCGCTCAACGACATGTGCGACCGGCCACCCGTCGCCGTGGGTGAGGAGCCGCACGACATCGGTGGGCACCGGCTCAGGT
>JBOGDC010000041.1:0-1740 GCA_050701835.1 Mycobacterium sp.
TCGGCGTCGGCGATGGTGTGCAGTCGGTGTGCGATGACCAGCACGGTCCGGTGGTGGATGAGCCGGGCCAGGGCCTGTTGAACCAGGTATTCGGATTCGGGGTCGGCGAAGGCGGTGGCCTCGTCAAGGATCAGGATCGGGGTGTCCGCCAGGAGCGCGCGCGCGATGGTGAGTCGTTGCTTCTCGCCACCGGAGAGCTGGGCGTTGGTGTCCAGCACGGTGTCATAGCCGTTGGGAAGTCTCAGGATTCGGTAGTGGATCTGTGCGTCCCGGGCCGCCGATTCGACCTCGGTGTCGGTGGCCTCGGGGCGGGCCAGTGCGATGTTGTCGCGAACCGTTCCGGCGATCAGCTGCACGTCCTGGAAGACGAATCCGACCTTGGTGTACAGCTCGTCGGGGGTCAGTGCCCGGATGTCGGTGCCGTCGATGCGGATGGCGCCGCCGTCGACGTCATGGAATCGCGCCAACAGGGAAGCCAGCGTTGACTTCCCGGACCCCGATGGTCCCACGAGAGCTGTCACGGTTCCGGGCCGCAGCGTCAGGCTGACGTCGTGGATGACGGGGACTCCGGGCCGGTACCCGAAGGTGACGCCGTCGAACGAGACAGACGGGCCCGCCTCGGTGTCGACATCGTGATCTTCTGTGCCCAGCTCGGTCTCGTCGAGTGCGACGGCGATATGCCGGGCGGCTTCGAGTCCGCCGCGAATAGCGCCGAGTCCGTAGGCGATTCCCAGTAGCCGGGTGCCGAAGGTGGTACCGAGTACGAGGAATGGCAGCAGCGTGACGGGCTGCATGGTCCCGGCGACGATGAACAGGGTGCCGGTCGCGGCGATGAGCCACAGGAATGTCGTGGGCCTGGTGGCCAGATCCATCAAGGTCTTCTTGCCGATGAATGGTCGCTGCCAGTCGTTCAGGAACGTGAGATACGTGTCCAGCTTGCGTTTGAACGAGGATGCTGCCGAGCCGCCGAATATCCTGATTACCGGCTGCCCTTCAAGATAGGCGGCCGACTCGCCGCTCATCCGCTCTGCCCAGCGCGAGGCCTCGATGATCTTCGGGCCGCTCTGGAACATCATCGTCGCCATCGTCACCATGTAGATGAGGATCGGGATGAGCAGGATGAGCGCCATGCGCCAGTCGATGATGAACAGGTACACCAGTACCGCGACTGGTCCGACGACGGCTGCCACCGCGTCCGGGATCGAGTGGGTGATCAGGTAGTGCAGGGAGATAGTGTCGTCTTGGATCAGCTTCTTGACCGATCCGGAACCGCGTTGGGCGAACCACCCCAAGGGAACTCGGGATAGCTTGTCCAACAGTCTTCGGCGGATGTTCGCGCTGAAACGAAGATCCACGACATGCAGCCACAGCGTGAGAGCCATGCCCAGTACAGCGCCCAGCGCCAGCAGCGCCAGGAAGATGAATCCGGTGTGCCATAAACGGGTTTCGTCCGAGCCGGCCAACAGCAGACGCGTCAGTTCGACGAGGACGACGAAGGGGGCCAGCTCGATCAGGGTGATGACCGCTTGCAGCACGCCGCCGGCGATCATCTGTTTTTTCACCGGTGCCAGCAGCTCACTGGCGGCCTGCGAGCGCCACCGGCCTTGGGGGGTAGCGTGTTCGGGCCTAGACGCGGCAGGCTTGGCCGCGGTGGTCTTCGGTGCGGGCGTCTCGGTATCCCCGCGGCGGCTTCCCATCGCGCGGCCGAACGTCCAATACGCCGCCGCATGCAGATCGGCC
>JBOGDC010000042.1:0-22327 GCA_050701835.1 Mycobacterium sp.
GCGTGTGACGGCCGCCCTCGTCCTTGGACAGGATGTAGACGCTGCCGTCGAACTCGGTGTGCGGGGTGGTGGTGCCGGGCTTGACCACAACCTGGCCACGCTCGACGTCCTCACGCTTCACACCACGAACCAGCAGACCGACGTTGTCGCCAGCCTGGCCCTGGTCGAGCAGCTTGCGGAACATCTCGACACCGGTGACGGTGGTCTTGGTGACGGTGTCCTTGATGCCGACGATCTCGACATCCTCGTTCACGTTGATCACGCCACGCTCGACGCGACCGGTCACCACGGTGCCACGACCGGTGATGGTGAACACGTCCTCGACGGGCATCAGGAACGGCTTGTCGGTCTCGCGAACCGGGTCCGGAACCGACTCGTCGACCGCGTCCATCAGGTCGGCAACGGTCTTGGCCCACTCAGCGTCGCCCTCAAGCGCCTTGAGCGCCGAAACACGGATCACTGGAGCGTTGTCGCCGTCGAATTCCTGGCTGCTCAGCAGTTCCCGAACCTCCAGCTCGACGAGCTCGAGGAGCTCCTCGTCGTCCACCATGTCGGACTTGTTCAGTGCGACGAGGATGTAAGGCACACCCACCTGGCGGGCGAGCAGCACGTGCTCACGGGTCTGCGGCATCGGGCCGTCGGTCGCGGCGACCACCAGGATTGCGCCGTCCATCTGGGCCGCACCGGTGATCATGTTCTTGATGTAGTCGGCGTGACCGGGGGCGTCAACGTGCGCGTAGTGACGCTTCTCGGTCTGGTACTCGACATGGGAGATGTTGATCGTGATGCCACGAGCCTTCTCCTCGGGGGCATTGTCGATCTGGTCGAAGGCCGACGCCTCGTTCAGGGTGGGGTACTTATCGTGCAGCACCTTCGTGATAGCTGCCGTCAGCGTCGTCTTGCCGTGGTCAACGTGACCAATGGTCCCGATGTTGACGTGCGGCTTCGTCCGCTCGAACTTCGCCTTCGCCACTGTGGTGTCCTCCTGGACTTTCTGTTGCATCTGAGACTTTCTCAGAGGCAAGGGTTTTCATTTGTCTAGCGGGCTCACTCGCGCGAGCCCGTTTGGGCTACTCGCCCGTCGCCTTCGCGATGATCTCCTTCGACACGTTCGCCGGAACTTCGGCGTACGAGTCAAACACCATGGAGTAGTTGGCCCGGCCCTGGGTCCTCGACCGAAGGTCGCCGACGTAGCCGAACATCTCCGACAGCGGCACGTGCGCCTTCACGATACGTGCACCGCTGCGCTCTTCCATGGCCTGAATCTGACCACGGCGGGAGTTCAGGTCGCCGATCACGTCACCCATGTAGTCCTCGGGTGTGATGACCTCGACGGCCATGAGGGGCTCCAAGATCACCGGCTGTGCTTGCCCGGCAGCCTTTTTAAACGCCTGGGAACCCGCGATCTTGAAAGCCATTTCCGACGAGTCGACGTCGTGGTACGCACCGTCGAGCAGCGTCAGTTTGACGTTCACCAGCGGATAGCCGGCCAAAACGCCGTACTGCATGGCGTCCTGCGCACCGGCGTCCACCGATGGGATGTACTCAC
This sequence comes from Mycobacterium sp., assembly GCA_050701835.1. Lineage (GTDB taxonomy): Bacteria > Actinomycetota > Actinomycetes > Mycobacteriales > Mycobacteriaceae > Mycobacterium. Next base: position 1,550 of record JBOGDC010000042.1, read on the forward strand.
GCGGGATCCGTCCACCGCTGACCTTGTTGACGAACTCGTAGGTGGCGCCGTCCTCGGCATCGACCAGCGGCTCGATAGAGATGAGGACCTTCGCGAACTGCCCCGATCCACCGGTCTGCTTCTTGTGCGTGAATTCAACCTTCTCCACCGCACGGCGGATGGTTTCGCGGTAGGCCACCTGCGGCTTGCCAACGTTGGCCTCGACCTTGAATTCGCGGCGCATCCGGTCTACCAGGATGTCCAGGTGCAGTTCGCCCATGCCACCGATGATGGTCTGGCCGGTCTCGTCGTCCTGCCTGACCTTGAAGGTGGGGTCCTCCTCGGCGAGCTTCTGGATCGCGGTACCGAGCTTCTCCTGGTCGCTCTTGGTCTTGGGCTCGATGGCCACCTGGATCACCGGATCCGGGAAGGTCATCGACTCCAGCACAACCTGGTCACTCGGATCACACAGGGTGTCGCCGGTAGTAGTGTCCTTGAGGCCGATCGCGGCATAGATATGCCCAGCGGATGCGCTCTCAACAGGGTTTTCCTTATTGGAGTGCATCTGGAAGAGCTTGCCGAGGCGCTCCTTCTTGCCCTTGGTGGAGTTGATCACCTGGGCACCCGAATCGAGCTTGCCGGAGTACACCCGGATGTAGATGAGCTTGCCGAAGAACGGGTGGGTGGCCACCTTGAAAGCCAGCGCGCTGAACGGCTCGTCTGTCGACGGCTTACGCGTGACCAGCTGATCCTCGTGATTGGGGACGTGCCCGGTCACCGATTCGACGTCGAGCGGCGACGGCAGATAGTCGATGACGGCGTCCAGCATCGGCTGCACACCCTTGTTCTTGAACGCGCTGCCACACAGCACCGGATACAGCTGCGAAGTCACCGTCAACTTGCGGATTGCGCCCTTGATCTCGTCGATCGTTAGCTCTTCGCCGCCAAAGTACTTCTCCAGCAGAACCTCATCGGTTTCAGCGACGGTTTCCAGCAGCTTGGCCCGGTATTCCTTGGCCTTCTCCGCTAAGTCGGCCGGGATTTCCACGGTTTCGTACTTCTCGCCGAGCTTGGTTTCGCCGCGCCACACCTTGGCGTTCATTTCGACCAGGTCGATGATGCCCTCGACGTCGCCCTCGGAGCCGATCGGCAGCTGGATGGGCAGTGCACGCGCACCGAGGCGGTCCTCGATGGTCTGCACAGTGAAGTAGAAGTCGGCACCGAGCTTGTCCATCTTGTTGACGAAACAGATGCGCGGCACGTCGTACTTGTCGGCCTGGCGCCACACCTGCTCAGACTGCGGCTCCACACCCTCTTTGCCGTCAAACACCGCGACGGCGCCATCGAGTACCCGCAGGCTGCGCTCTACCTCGACGGTGAAGTCGACGTGCCCCGGGGTGTCAATGATGTTGATCTGGTTGTCGTTCCAGAAGCAGGTGGTGGCGGCGGAGGTGATAGTGATGCCGCGCTCTTGCTCCTGCTCCATCCAGTCCATGGTGGCCGCGCCATCGTGGACCTCACCGATTTTGTAGCTGATACCGGTGTAGAACAGGATGCGCTCGGTGGTGGTGGTTTTACCGGCATCGATATGCGCCATGATGCCGATATTGCGGACCTTGTTCAGGTCGGTCAGCACTTCCTGTGCCACAGAAGTTTTCCGCTCTTTCGCTTCGAATTTGGGGATGGTCGAGCTGATCTGTCCTTAGACCGAGATCACCAGCGGTAGTGCGCGAACGCCCGGTTGGCCTCGGCCATCTTGTGGACATCTTCGCGACGCTTGACCGCAGCGCCCAAACCATTGCTGGCATCCAGGATCTCGTTGGCCAGACGCTCAATCATGGTCTTTTCGCGACGCCCCCGAGAGAAGCTCACCAGCCAGCGCAGCGCCAGCGTGGTGGAGCGATCGGGGCGGACCTCAATCGGCACCTGGTAGGTGGCGCCACCAACGCGACGGCTACGCACCTCAAGGGCGGGCTTGACGTTGTCCATGGCGCGCTTCAGGGTGACAACCGGATCGGTGCCGGTCTTGTCGCGGGCCTGCTCCAGTGCGCCGTACACGATGCGCTCGGCGATGGACTTCTTGCCATCACGCAACACCTTGTTGACCAGCTGGGTCACCAGCTGAGAGCTGTAGACCGGGTCATTGACCAGGGGGCGCGACGGCGCGGGACCCTTGCGTGGCATTAGCTCTTCTCCTTCTTGGCGCCGTACTTGCTCCGGGCCTGCTTGCGACTCTTGACGCCCTGGGTGTCCAGGGACCCGCGAATGATCTTGTAGCACACACCGGGGAGGTCCTTCACACGACCACCGCGCACGAGCACCATCGAGTGCTCCTGCAGGTTGTGACCCTCACCCGGGATGTACGCGGTGACCTCCACCGCGCTGGTCAGCCGCACACGGGCCACCTTCCGCAGCGCCGAGTTCGGCTTCTTCGGGGTGGTGGTGTAGACGCGGGTGCAGACGCCACGGCGCTGCGGGCTGCCCTTGAGGGCCGCAGTCTTCATCTTGGCGATCTTGTCCCGGCGACCCTTTCGGACCAGCTGGTTGATGGTTGGCATGTACCGGCTTTCTGTCTCTAGCTACTACTGGGCTCTAGCACTGCGAGCCCGTCTAAAGGCCCTATTGTCCTGCGGTTTTCGCCCGGATCGGTATCCCGAGGCCGGGTGTGTCGCACGCACCGCGGCCGCGAAGAATCTCCTTCTTCACCCTCTGGGCATGCGAATTGACCTGGCGCCTTATTTGACCCTCACCGAACTTCCAGCGGTGGCCATTGGCCAGGCACAGCGCCCTACCATACCAGGGCTGATCACAGTGAGACAAACTCGCCTACCAGCGACAAAGCGCAGGTCATCGGCGACTCACCAATGCGCGGGCAACAGGCCTGACTGAGCTGCCCGCTCTTCGCGTCAAGCGCTCATCGCCGCTCGGCGAGACCCGACGCGAACCGGTGCACCATCTCCGTAAATGCCATATCGGGGTCGATCTCGATACCCACCATGAAGCCGGTCATCTCCAGCATCACAAAGCCGTGCATCGCGGCCCACAGCTCGACACCCGCATGGAAGGCAGTGTCCTCGGTAAGCCCATAGATAGCGATGACATCGACCGCCGGTTTGGCCAGCTCGCGCACGTCGGTCAGTGGGCGGTGCGCGTCGTCCAGGAACGGCATTCGGGTGAGCGCGGCATACCGTCCGGGGTGGTGCTGCGCATAGCTGCGATAGGCGCCGGCCATGGCCAGGATCGCGTCCTCGCCGGTGCGACCGGAGCTCACGGTGTGCAACATGCCGACAATCTCGGCGAGCACCCGGTCACGAACCTCCTGCCGCAGGTCATCGAGGCTGTCCACGTGGTTATAGAGCGACGGCCCCTTGGTGCCCAGTTCAACGGCCAACGCGTTGATGGTCAGTGCGTCCCAGCCCGCCCGGTCCAGGAAGGAGAGCGCCGCGTTGATGACGGCCTCGCGGTTGAGTCGCGTTGTCCGCGCAGGGCTTCTGCGGTGCGCGGCTGCGGACTCGGTCGTCACGTGTGGCTGCCTTCTGGAGTGAGTCGTTCTAGTTCGGTGCTATCTGGTGCGGCATCCTGAGCACATTGCCTCCTATGACCCTATCTCCCCCGCCGTCACCTTTGTGTTCGTCGGCCTATCGGGCCTGTCGTGGCGCACCGTGGCTTATTCTCGTCTGGTGATCGGGACGCTGAAATGACACACGTTCTAGTTTCCGCCGGACAGAGACTGCTGGTCGCGGTCCTGGTGACCGCGGGCATCGCCGCTTTGGCGAGCTCGCACGCCATTCGTTCAGACCTGGCCGACAACATCCGGCTGACCAAGAATGGTGACACCCACATCACCCAATACGGGCTCGTCACCACCATCGATTGCAGCGACGCCACGGTTTTCGTGAACGGATCGCAGAACGTCATCACCGCCCTCGGTAGCTGCTACGCGATCTCGGTGCAGGGATCATCGAACACGATCATCGCCGACAACGTGGTCAACGACATCACCGTGTACGGCTTCAACCAGAAGGTGCTCTACAAATCCGGCGAGCCGGCGGTCATCGACCGTGGCCGCGAGCTGGGCATGATGAATTTCATCGACCGCGTTCCTGGCTGAGCCCCCACCGACACCGAATCTCGGGATAATCGGCTCCATGTCCCGTAACTGTGTCGCCCCCGCAGCAGTTCTCGCCGTCGCCGTCACTGCACTCGGATTGGCGGGTTGCGGCGTGATCAAGCCGGGTTCGAGCAACCCGACACCGGGCACCTGGACGCCCCCGCCCAGCTCGAGTACGTCCAGTCCGAGTACTCCGACCTCTGCGAAGGTCAGCGTCGGGGACGAGACCGTCATCGGATACTTCGGCCAGACCACAACCGCCGCCTGCGAGGAAGGCAAGCGCCTGAACATCACGGGCGCCAACAACACGTTGACCATCACCGGTCCGTGCGACAAGGTCACCGTCTCGGGGTTCTCGAACACCATTTCGTTCGACGAGCTGAAGACCGACGTGACAGTCACCGGTTACGGAAACAAGCTCACGTACAAGGTGGGCGAGCCGAAGGTCAACAATGTCGGCAGCAACAACACCGTCGAGAAGGCGTCCTAGAGCCCTTACAGCACCGTTTGCACAATGTGTTCGACTAGCTGGCGGGCCGCCGCGCAGCTGTCACCACCCTTGCGGTACTGAACCCACCAGGTCAACGACCCGGTTCCGGCAGGAACGGTGACCCCGCATGCCGAGCCGCTACTGGACCCGCTGCTGGTGAATCCCTTGCGGCCGTTGATCGTAATGTCGGCGGTCTTCTGCCCCATACCGTCGGCGGCCGTGCGATCGCGGTCGACATCACCGCCCTCGTAGTACGCGTAGAGCAGGTCAATGAGATTTCCGCCATCGTCGGCGGCCACCCAATAGCACAGTGCCCCAAAGAAATTCTGGTAAATCTGCGCGGCCTTGATGGTTTCGACGATGGTCTTCTCATCGAGCGGTCCGCACTGCCCGTTTGCGAATCCGTATGGGTCCAGCTTGTCGTTCTCACCCCGCTCGTTGGAGTTCAGACTCTCGCCCGGAGTGACGGCAGCGCCGTCCACTGTGCGTGCGCAACCGGTTGGTCCCAACAGCAACAACGCGACCGCGGTCAGCGCGCCGACAATTCGTTTCATCGCTTGCCCACCTTGCCGAGCAGTGATTCCATGAGGGTCCCGACGGCCTTGCACGGGTCGTTCTTGGCAGCACCTGACTGCAAGGACCAATGCAGGAAGTCCGGTCCCGATCCCGCGGACAGCTCGCACAGCCCGACATTGCTCACCCGGTAGCCGGGATAGGACTTGGTGGTCACCGAATCCACCGTGTGTCCGAGGTTCCGTGCGACCGACGCCTCTTTCTCCGCCGAGCTCCCCCGGTACCAGTACAGCGAAATGGACGTGTCCCCATTACCGGGACCGGTGGACCACCGGCAGCCCAGCATGCTATCGACATCGCGCTTGAGGGCCGGATTACCTACCGCCGCAGTAACTTCAGCGTCCGTCATACCGCCACAATCGCCGAGCTTGAAACCTTTACCGGGCCCGTTGTTCACCTCGGGCACCGCGCTGACCTGCACGTCGGGCGATCCACCGCTGTCGCCGTTACCACCGGAAGATGACCGCGGCGAGCATCCCGCCAGCACCACGGCCGCGACGACCAGGGCCGTTACCGGGGCAATCCGCATACTCACGGTGTCCACAGTACGTCCGCGTCCCCGGTGCCTCCCATACGTCCCAGTGCGTCGATGACTCAGTGTGTCGGCGCCGGGCAATCGGCGTATCAGACGCCGGCGCCGTGGCGCCCGGCACCCGCCGCGAACCTGCCGGCACCCTCCAGCGCCTCGGCCGCGACCCGCTCAATGCTGCCAAACTCGTTGTCCAGCCCCGCTTCCTCGGTCATACCCCATTGTGCGAGGGCCGAATCGCGGTCAGCCCGCATGCACTGTTGCGGGAATGCGGCAATCTCGGCGGCCAGAGCTTCTGCCGCCGCGCGCGCCTGACCACGGGGAACCACCCGGTTGGCCAGCCCGATGTCCAGGGCCTCGCGCGCCTCGACGGGACGTCCGGTGAGGATGAGGTCCATGGCACGCGAGTGTCCGATAAGCCGAGGCAGCCTGATCGTTCCTCCGTCGATGAGTGGCACACCCCAGCGCCGGCAGAAGACACCAAGCACGGCGTCCTCCTCGACAACGCGCAGATCGCACCACAGCGCCAGTTCGATCCCGCCCGCAACGGCATGGCCCGAGATGGCCGCGATCACTGGTTTGGACAGTCGCAGCCGTGACGGGCCCATCGGGCCGGGACCATGCGGGTGCAGTCCGTTTCCACGGTCGGTTCCCATGGCCTTGAGATCTGCTCCTGCACAGAATGTTCCGTTGTCACCCCACAGCACCGCCACGGATGCGTCGGGGTCGGCGTCGAATTCGGTGAACGCCTCTAGCAGTGCTGCCGCGGTCGGGCCGTCGACGGCGTTACGGGCATGGGGCCGGTTGAGGATGACGGTCGTCACCGGCCCGCTCTTCTCGACCCGAACGGCGCATTCAGTCATGGGTTCATTCACGGGGAAACCTCCTCCATCTCGGCAGTATCGCTCAGGGTCACCAACTCATTCTTGAATTCCAGGTAGCGGGAACGTATTTCGTCGGCAGGCCAGTCCGTCGGCAACAATTCCCCGGGTAACACCGGGTCGGCGAGAAGATGCCGCACCATCGCGGCCGCTAGGACGAATCGCGCGGGTATGGCATCGGCCTGGTCCCACCACTGCAACAGTGCCGTCGCGTACAGGGACCACCCGGGCAGATCCCACAGCTGGGTAGCCAGCGCAAGGGGGTCATCGGTTCGGGTGCGTAGAACCCAGACGTGGTCGATAACCGACGACGGCAGGTCAATTTCCAAATTGTCGGGGCGCAGCCACACGCCCTCCCTCAGTTCGCCGAACCGTCTTTGTCGCAGTGTCGTTCGCAGATCGTTACGGTCGCGCGCATCGCGGCCCACGCTGGTGACCACCAACTGCGTCCAATTCCCATCCCAGGAGCGCCGATGAGGATCGCAGGCCTCGTCCTGCCGAAGTTGACGGGCCTGCAGACGTTCGGCAAGCCGGTACCCCAATTCGGTTCGCGCGAGGTCTCCCGCGGAGACCATCCGGGTCAGCGCCACCCGCACCGTTGTATCGCTGATTCCGAACAAGGTTGTCAGCGAACGGATTTCCCGCACCGTCAGCTCCGCAGGGTGCGCGCCAAGCAAAAGGCTCAAGACCACCGACCGTGCTGTCATCGGGTGGTGATCGACCGGGTTCTCGATCATCGATGAGCCGCTTGCGCGAAGAGAATCAGCCATCGCTACAGATCGGTGGGGCGGCGGCCGTAGTCGCCAAACGGCTCGTCACGATGCCGGACCGCCTGCCGGTAACCGTTCTGGATGGCATCTGTCGTGAACGCGTGGGCCTCCGCCGTGTGCCGGGAAATGCCGTCGAAAACCGTACCGACCATGGCACTATTGGCGATCCCCGAGTTGATGAGCACCGAGTTGCAGGCCAGTTTGACCATCATCAGCTGGTTCAGCGGCATCGCCGCGATGCGCGCCACCAGACGTTCGGTACGTTCATCCAGGTCTTCCGGTTCCGGCGCCTCAACCGCGAGACCCCAGTCATACGCTTGCTTCCCGGAGAGACAATCCCCGGTCAGTAGAAGACGTTTCGCACGCTGATCGCCAAGCTTGTGCGCCCACAGTCCGGTGGCCGGCACGCCCCATACCCGGGTCGGCGGATATCCAATCTTGGCGTCGGCGGCGACGATGAGCTGATCGGCGTGCAACGCGATATCGGTACCACCGGCGACGCAGTATCCGTGCGCCTTGACCACGGTCGGCTTGTTGGCATGCAGCAGGGATGAGAACCCGCGGGTAAAACGGCTCATCATCTGGTAATCGAGCATCGGGTCCCAGTTGCTATTCGGCAGATGGTTGCGCAGCTGAGCCTGACCGTCCAGCGCCGTACCCGAATACTGCGCCGACCCTTCGTCGTTGGCCTCGGCGTAGGCGCTTAGGTCGAAGCCGCCACAGAATCCGTCGCCCCGGCCCGATACCAGAATGACGTGAACCTGCGGGTCCAGGTCGGCGCGCTCCACGAGCGCGGCGAGCTCCAGCGGAGTTTCGGCGATGATGGCGTTACCCTGCTCGGGCCGGTTGAAGGTGATGCGCGCGACGCGATCGGTGACCTCGTAGGTCATCGTTTTCAATGTGTCCATGGCTAGGTACCCGACTTGACCGATGCACGCTCCAGTATCGGCGAGAGATCCAATCCCGTGGGGAGAGTGCCGAATGCACCGCCCCAGTTTCCGCCCAACCGGGTCGCCAGGAATGCCTGTGCGACGGCGGGGTGGCCGTGACGGACCAGCAATGCCCCCTGCAACGCGAGGCAGATGTCCTCGGCGACCTTGCGGCCGCGGTACATGATCGACTCCAGATCGTCGAGCTGGGACCGCAATCCGTTGACGTGACGGTCCAGACGCTCATCCTGCCCGTGAGCGAGCGCAAGCTCCGTGAACAGCACCTCAACGCATTCAGGTTTGGTTGCCATGGCCCGCAATGTGTCCAAGGCGCTCACGTTCCCGGACCCCTCCCAGATGCCCATGAGCGGAGCCTCGCGATAGAGGCGAGGCAGTCCTGAGTCCTCTACGTACCCGTTGCCTCCAAGACATTCCATGGCTTCTCCGGCATGCGGAACAGCACGCTTGCACACCCAATACTTGCTGGCGGCCAACCCGATGCGGCGCAACAATGATTCGGTCTCGTCGCCGCGGGTGGCACGGTCCGTGGCACCGGCCATCCGCATGGCCACCATGGTGGCGCCCTCTGCCTCGATCGCGAGGTCTGCAAGCACGTTGCGCATGAGCGGCTGATCAATGAGGTACTCACCGAAGGCTTTGCGGTGCTGGGCATGATGCATCGCGAGCGCCAGACCGGTGCGCATGCTGGTTGCCGATCCGAGGGTGCAGTCCAGGCGCGTCATGTTGACCATCTCGATGATGGTCTTGACGCCGCGCCCCTCCTCACCGACCAGCCACGCCGCGGCGCCGTCGTACTCGACTTCAGAGGATGCGTTGGAGTGGTTACCGAGCTTGTCCTTCAAGCGCTGCAACTGCATCCGATTGCGGGTGCCGTCCGGAAGTATCCGAGGAAGGAAGAAGCACGACAACCCGCCGGGGGCCTGCGCCAGCACCAGGAACACATCGCACATCGGCGCCGAGGTAAACCATTTGTGCCCGACCAGGCTGTAGCTACCGTCTCCGTTCGGGGTCGCGGTGGTAGTGCCCGCGCGCACATCCGAGCCGCCCTGCTTCTCCGTCATCGACATGCCCGCCGTCAGCCCTGCCTTGGCGGTGGGCACGCGCAGCTCCGGGTCGTACACACGGCTGGACAACAACGGCTCGTAGATGGCCGACAGTTCGGGGTTGGCGCGCAGTGCCGGCACCACCGCATAGGTCATCGAGACGGGACACATATGACCTGGATCGGCAGTCCACACCCCAGTCTTCGCCGCGCGCACAACATGGGCGCCCGGACGTTCGTCGGCCCAGGGAGCGGCGTGCAGCCCGTGGGAGACGGCCTCCCGCATGAGCTCGTGATAGGCAGGGTCGAAGTCGATCTCATCGACACGATGGCCCCAGCGGTCGTGGGTCTGCAGCACGGGCCGGTTCCGGTTGGCGAGCTCACCCGCGCGCTGTATCCGGGCGGTGCCGTTGAGCGCGCCGACCTCGACAACCTCGTCGACGCCCCACTGCCCGCCTTCGCGAATGAGCGCTTCCATCAGCACGGGGCTGGTCGCGGCGTTGTAGTCGTGCAGCGGAGGGACCTGGTTGGTGACGACATGCGTATCGGCCATACCTTCAGTGTTACATTTCCGCGACAGTCGCACAAGATCTGTTCGCATATCTTGCGTGCGCTACAAAGGGAGGTGTGGAGAAGGTCATCTTCGTGCTGCGCCAACCGTCCGATGCCGCCACCGACGAGTGGGCGGAGCAGCTACACAGCGAGGCCGCCGACAGGATCCAGGCAGCAGGTGCACACGGGCTGACGGTGTGCGTCCACGACGCCGCAGTCCGTGCCGCAGGCTTGCGGCTGATCACTCTGGACCCACCGTTCGCCGCGGCGGTCAGCGTCTGGGTCCAACAGTCCTACGGTCCAGCGGTACGCAAGATCGAAGCCATTCTCACCGCGTCATCGGCAGTCACACACGGATATCTCGTCACCGAATCAGTACCGTTACCCTCCACCCATTCCGAACTGCGCTCGCGGTCAACGGGTTTCACTAATATCGCATTGCTACGCAGACCCGCTGATATGCCATTCGAGGCTTGGCGCCGACAGTGGCAGGGCGTTCACACCCAAAACGCGCTCGAACTCCAGTCGACGATTGGATACGAACAAAACCTGGTCGTCCGTACCGTCACCACCGATGCGCCCGAGGTCTCGGCGATCGTTCTCGAACAGTTCCCCACACCGGCCCTCACCGATCCGCTGGCCTGGTACGACGCCTCGAATCAACAACAGCTTGGCGAGCGTGCGATGGCCATGCTGGAGAGCGTCAAAGCCTTTGGTGCGCATACCAACCTCGATACCGTAGCGACCAGCAGATTCGACATGGTTCGGCCGTTCTAGGCCGAGCGGCCACTCCCCCGCCAGGCCGGGCGTGTTTTCACGGGTTGACATACAACCAAATGGTTGTACATTGGGACTCGTGACCGCGGAAGACGAGGACAGGGCCGATGCCCTGTTCCATGCTCTTTCCGACCGCACCCGACGCGACATCCTGCGGCGAGTTCTGGCCGGCGAACACTCGGTCTCGACACTTGCGGCGAACTACGACATGAGTTTCGCCGCGGTACAGAAGCACGTCGCCGTGCTGGAAAAAGCCGGGCTGCTGACCAAACGGCGCAATGGCCGTGAGCAATTGGCCAGCGGCGACGTGGAAGCAGTTCGCTCGGTGGGCACCATGCTCACCGAGCTCGAGCAGATCTGGCGGGGCAGAATCGCCCGCATCGATGAACTCATCGCAACCGAATCACCACAGGAGAACTGAATCATGCCCGTTACCAATGTCACTCACGACGTAGACACCCGCACCATCACCATCAACGCCGAGTTCGAAGCGCCGATCGACCGAATCTGGCAGATCTACGCAGACCCCCGCCAACTCGAAAAGGTCTGGGGCCCACCGTCTTGCCCGGCAACATTCGTGGATCACCAGTTCACACCGGGCGGGCGTGTGAGCTACTACATGACGGGCCCCGAAGGCGAACGGTATGCGGGGTGGTGGGAGATTACCGCGCTCGATGCGCCGAACAGCTTCGCCTTCAAGGATGGATTCTCCGATGAGGATCTGAATCCGGTTGACAACATGCCGATTTCAGAGAACGTGTACTCATTTGTCGAGAAGGATGGCCGTACGCTCGCGACCTACATCAGCACCTATGAGACTGCCGAGGCGCTGCAGAAGGTTCTGGATATGGGCGTCATCGAAGGAGCCTCTTCGGCGATCAACCAGATCGACGAACTCGTCCGCCCGTAAGCGGTGGGACGGCCTACGCTCGCACCATGGTGGAGTACCGCGATCCCGGGGTTATCAGGTTCGAGGCGAAGATCGAGAAGCCCGAAGGCCCCGGCGCGTTCGTCGAGTTCCCGTTCTCGGCGGTCGACACCTTCGGCGTCAAGGCCCGAGTCCCGGTACACGCGGTGTTCGACGGCTCGGTGACCTACACGGGTTCCCTGGCGCCGTACGGAGGCAAGCATCTACTCGGGGTACGCAAGGACATTCAGGAACAGTTGGGCAAGGGCCCAGGCGACCGCGTGACCGTCGAAATCCGGCTGGATACCGAACGGGCCTAGGCTTCGTTCCTTTCTCGTCGCGCCGGTTCGCCGCGGTGTACGAAGTAACCGATCACCACGAACGCGAACCAGACCAGGCCGACCAGGATCGCCGTACGCCCGTCCTCGGAGAAGAACAAAAGCACCACCACCAGGGCAAGGAACGCCAACGCCAGCCAGGAAGTCACCGGCGCGCCGGGCAGCCGGTAGTCCGAGGCAGGCAGCTCACCGGCGGCTACCCGCTTGCGATAGACCAAGTGCGACACCAGGATCGAGCCCCAAACGAAAATGATGCCTATGGTCGATACCGAGGTGATGTAAGCGAATGCCTTATCGGGTGAGAGCCAGTTGACGAATACCCCTATCCCCATCACCAACACCGAGAAACTGATCGCCAGCCATGGCACATGACGCGAGCTCAGCTGTTGAAGACCAGCTGGGGCATCACCGCGCTGCGACAAGCTGCGCACCATGCGTCCCGTCGAATAGATCCCCGAGTTGCACGATGACAGCGCGGCCGTCAGCAGGATGAAGTTGACGATGCCCGCCGCCGCGGGGATGTTGAGATGCTCGAACACTGCGACAAAGGGGCTCTGCTTCGCGTGATAGTTCCGCCATCCCTGGATGGACAGGATCACTACCAGTGCACCGACGTAGAACAGCCCAATACGGAATGGCAACGTGTTGATCGCCTTGCGTAGTGTCACTTTCGGGTTCTCAGCCTCACCGGCGGTGACACCCACCAGCTCGACACCGACATAGGCGAACACCACGATCTGCAGGGTCAGCAGCGCTTGGCGAAAACCCGTCGGAAAGACGCCGCCGTCATTCCAGAGGTTTGAAAGACCGGGCCCCGTATCCGGCCCTATACCCGAAATCGGAAGTAGCACAGCAATTCCAATGAGGATCATGCCGACAATCGCCGTCACTTTGATCATCGAGAACCAGAATTCCGCCTCGCCAAAGATCTTCACTGAGATGAGATTGGCGACAAACAGAATGATGAGTACCGCCAACGCGGTCGCCCATTGCGGGATGAACTTCCACCAATGCTGGATGTACACCCCCGCCACGGTGATCTCGGCCATGCAGGTCGTGGTCCACACAGCCCAGTAGGTCCAGCCATTAGCGAAACCCGCGAAGCGGCCTAGGAATTCGTCGGCGTACTCGGAGATACTGCCGGAAACCGGACGGTACACCAGCAGCTCACCCAGAGCGCGCATGATGACGAAGATGGCCAAGCCCGCGACCAGGTACGCGAGAATAAGCGCCGGCCCGGCCTTCTCGATGGCACCACCGGCGCCGTAGAACAGGCCAGTGCCGATGGCACCGCCGATCGCGATCATCTGCACCGTGCGGGCCGACAGCCCACGTGAATATCCGGTGTCGGGCGTCTCGGATTCAGAATTGGCGTGAGTCACCGGAACTCTTTATCACAGAATCATCCCTGGTAACGGCACAACTTATGACGGCCACGTTGCAAGGATGCCCCTGCCGATTTTTGCCTGCAGATGTCATGATCGAGACCAGCCATAGAAAGGATCGCGATGACCAACAAGACACCGCGCGAGCAAGCAATCGAAGAGAAGGAGAAGCAACGTGAAAAGGAGCGTGAGCGTCTCGAAGAAGCCGAAGAACAACGTCTGAAATAGCCCTCCAAACAGGTAGTTAGCCCCGACGTCTCGCCTCTGGTCGGTCTTGACGCACCCGTTCTCGACGCGCAGACTCGATATCATGAGCGCCAGGTTGGTTGCGTTCCGCGAACGTCTCCTGCGGCAGTACTTCGGGGCCAGCGCCACGACGTTCGCTCGGATGAAACCGACGGACGTCGAACGGTTGTTGTCCGACGACACCCTGCGTCGGCTGAATCAAATACACATGGCGGCAAGAGAACTAGGCCACACCCAGCCCAACCAGGTGCGAATCAAACTTGAGAGCCTCTTCATCACCCCATGCGGTCTGCTGTACGCCGCCGAGTTGGAGACGCCGTCGCGACGGCCGCTGTACTACCTGGCCACGCCGAAGGCTCTGTTCGACGAGTTCGCGGACCGTGTCGGCTCCACGACCCTTCCGCCGAACTCGGCTGCGGTGATCGACCGGCGGGTTGCGCGCGAACTAGTCTTCCCATGGCCTCTCGACGCCACCCTGCGCCGGACACTCGATTCCCAGCCCGTGTTGCGTGCCGGATGAACATCCATTTCGCGAGCCAGCTCAAAGAGAAATGCCCCCGGAATTCCCGGGGGCATTTCTCTTATCTGTCTGACTAGCGGTAGTCGCTGTAGCCGTAGTCGTCCAACGGCACCGCAGCACCAGTGTTCGCGCCGAAGTCGGGGCTGTAGTACTGATCCTCGTACGACGGGATCGTGTACGCGGCAGCCCGCGCCTCTTCGGTCGGTTGCACCGAGATGTTGCGGTAGCGATTGATACCGGTACCAGCCGGGATCAACTTACCGATGATGACGTTCTCCTTCAGACCATTCAGCCTGTCGCTGCGGCAGTTGATCGCCGCATCGGTCAGCACGCGAGTGGTCTCCTGGAAGGACGCCGCCGACAGCCACGAGTCGGTGGCCAGCGATGCCTTGGTGATACCCATCAGCACCGGACGGCCGGCCGCAGGCTCGTTGCCCTCGGCCACGACGCGACGGTTCGCGGTTTCGAACTCGCCACGCTCGGTGAGCGAGCCGGGCAGGAATTCCGTCGCACCCGAGTCGATGATCGTCACGCGACGCAGCATCTGGCGCACGATGACCTCGATGTGCTTGTCGTGGATCGACACACCCTGGCTGCGGTACACCTCCTGGACCTCGCTGACCAGGTGCACCTGCACCTGACGGGGGCCCATGACGCGCAACACCTCGTGCGGGTCGGCCGCACCTTCCATGAGCTGCTGTCCGACCTCGACGTGGTCGCCGTCGGCCAGCGGGCGCTCGGAGCCGTCCTCGTGCTTGAAGACGCGCAAGCGCTGACGCTTGGAGAGCTTTTCGTAGACGACTTCCTCGCCACCGTCATCCGGGACGATGGTCATCTTGTAGAAGCGCTCGCCCTCTTCCAGGCGCACCCGTCCGGTGACGTCCGCAATGGGCGCCTTGCCCTTGGGAACTCGCGCCTCGAACAGCTCGGTGACACGCGGCAGGCCACCGGTAATGTCGTCACCGACGCCACCCTGGTGGAAGGTACGCATGGTCAGCTGGGTACCGGGCTCACCGATCGACTGCGCGGCCACGATGCCCGCGGCCTCACCGATGTCGACGATCTTGCCGGTCGCCATGCTGCGGCCGTAGCACATTGCGCAGACACCGGTGCCGGTGGTGCAGGTGAGCACCGACCGCACCTTGACCTGCGTGACGCCCGCGGCGAGCAGCTTGTCGATCGACGGATCGCCCAAGTCATGCCCGCGTTCCACCAGCACCTTGCCATCGGCATCCACCGCATCCGCCGCGAGAGTGCGTGCGTAGGCGGAGGTTTCGATGTGCGCGTCACGGATGAGCGTGCCATCGGCCTGCTTCTCGGCGATCGTCACATTGATACCGCGCTCGGTGCCGCAGTCGTGCTCGCGCACGATGACATCCTGCGACACGTCCACCAGACGACGGGTCAGGTAACCCGAGTCGGCGGTACGAAGCGCGGTGTCCGCCAGACCCTTACGGGCGCCGTGCGTGTTGATGAAGTACTCCAGAACGGTCAGACCCTCACGGAACGAGGACTTGATCGGCCGCGGGATGTACTCACCCTTCGGGTTGGTCACCAGACCCTTCATGCCCGCCAGGTTGCGAACCTGGGTCATGTTGCCGGTCGCACCGGACTTCGGCAGCAAGGTGATCGGGTTGTCGTCGGGGTAGTGCTCCTCAAGCGCCTTACCGACCTCGTCGGTGGCCTCCTGCCAGATCTTGACCAGTGCCCCGTTGCGCTCCTGACGGTTCAAAGCACCACGCTGGTACTGCTTTTCGATCCGCTCCGCTTCCTTCTCGTAGCGGTCCAAGATCTCCGCCTTCTGCGGCGGCACCAGCACGTCAGCCATCGACACCGTGACACCCGAACGCGTGGCCCAGTGGAAACCGGCGTCCTTAAGCTTGTCGACGGTCTGGGCGACCACGATCATCGGGAACCGTTCGGCGAGGTCGTTGATGATCGCCGACTGCACCTTCTTATGCATCTGCTTGTTGACGAACGGATACCCGTGCGGCAGCAGCTCGTTGAACAACACGCGGCCCAGCGTGGTCTCGGCGATCCAGGCATCTCCTGGGCGCCAGCCATTCTCGAACAGCGCGGCCTCGACATCGGCCGGCGGACGCTGCTGAGTCAGACGCACCCGGATGGGTGCACGCACACTCAACGCGCCGCGATCCAGCGCCATGATGGCCTCCGCGGTCGAGCTGTACACACCGGACTCCGGCCGATCCTTGGCGGCCGGAACATGCGCTCCGATATCACCGGGCATCTCGGCGGTCAGGAAGTACAGACCCGTCACCATGTCCAGACGCGGCATGGCCAGCGGGCGGCCCGACGCGGGCGACAGGATGTTGTTCGAGGACAGCATCAGGATGCGCGCCTCGGCCTGCGCCTCCGCCGACAGCGGAACGTGCACGGCCATCTGGTCACCGTCGAAGTCGGCGTTGAACGCCTCACACACCAACGGGTGCAGCTGGATGGCCTTACCTTCCACCAGCTGCGGCTCAAAGGCCTGGATACCGAGGCGGTGCAGGGTTGGTGCACGGTTCAGCAGCACCGGGTGCTCAGCGATGACCTCTTCGAGGACATCCCACACCTGTGCGCGCTGACGCTCCACCATCCGCTTGGCGCTCTTGATGTTCTGCGCGTGGTTCAGGTCAACCAGGCGCTTCATCACGAACGGCTTGAATAGCTCCAGGGCCATCAGCTTCGGCAGACCGCACTGGTGCAGCTTGAGCTGAGGACCGACCACGATAACCGAACGGCCCGAGTAGTCGACACGCTTACCCAGCAGGTTCTGACGGAACCGGCCCTGCTTGCCCTTAAGTAGATCGGACAGCGACTTGAGCGGGCGGTTGCCCGGTCCGGTGACCGGACGTCCACGACGTCCGTTGTCGAACAGCGCGTCCACCGACTCCTGCAGCATCCGCTTCTCGTTGTTGACGATGATCTCGGGCGCACCCAGATCGATCAGTCGCTTGAGGCGGTTGTTGCGGTTGATCACGCGGCGG
This sequence comes from Mycobacterium sp., assembly GCA_050701835.1. Taxonomy (GTDB): domain Bacteria; phylum Actinomycetota; class Actinomycetes; order Mycobacteriales; family Mycobacteriaceae; genus Mycobacterium. The sequence goes on from JBOGDC010000042.1 coordinate 18,590, forward strand.
TACAGGTCGTTGAGGTCGGAGGTCGCGAAGCGGCCACCATCCAGCTGAACCATCGGGCGCAGCTCCGGCGGGATCACCGGCACCGCGTTGAGCACCATGCCATTGGGAGTGTTGGTGGAGTTCTGGAACGCCGCCACCACCTTGAGCCGCTTGAGTGCGCGAAGCTTCTTCTGCCCCTTGCCACTACGGATGGTCTCGCGCAGGTTCTCCGCCTCGGCGGGGATGTCGAAGTTCTCGATGAGCTTCTGCACGGCCTCGGCACCCATGGCACCGGTGAAGTACTCGCCGTAGCGATCCACCAGCTCGCGGTAGAGCACCTCATCAATGATCAGCTGCTGAACACTGAGCTTGGTGAAGGTGGTCCAGATCTCGTCGAGCCGGTCCAGCTCGCGCTGGGAACGGTCACGGAGCTGGCGCATCTCACGCTCGCCACCGTCGCGCACCTTGCGGCGCACGTCGGACTTGGCACCCTCGGCCTCGAGCTCGGCCAGGTCGGCCTCAAGCTTCTGGGCGCGGGCCTCGAGATCGGCATCGCGCTGGTCGGCGACAGCCTTCTTCTCGACCTCCATCTCGGCCTCGAGGGTCGAGAGCTCGTTGTGGCGCAGCTCGTCGTCCACCGCGATGATGACGTAGGCGGCGAAGTAGATGATCTTCTCGAGATCCTTCGGCGCCAGGTCAAGTAGGTATCCGAGGCGGGACGGGACACCCTTGAAGTACCAGATGTGCGTGACCGGGGCGGCCAGTTCGATGTGGCCCATCCGCTCACGGCGCACCTTGGCGCGGGTCACCTCGACGCCGCAGCGCTCACAGATGATGCCCTTGAAGCGCACGCGCTTGTACTTGCCGCAGTAGCACTCCCAGTCGCGAGTAGGTCCGAAGATCTTCTCGCAGAACAGGCCATCCTTCTCAGGCTTCAGCGTGCGGTAGTTGATGGTTTCCGGCTTCTTGACTTCGCCGAAGGACCAATTACGGATGTCGTCCGCCGACGCGAGGCCGATACGAAGTTCATCAAAGAAGTTGACGTCGAGCACGTAAACTCCCTTTCCCCTTGCGGGATAGAAGATGGTTAGGCGAAGTCCTCAATGGACGCAGATTCGTTGCGCGACAAGTTGATTCCCAGATTCGCGGCAGCGCGCTCCAGGTCCTCGTCGTCGCCATCGCGCATCTCGATGGTGGTGCCCTCCTTGGACAGCACCTCCACGTTGAGGCACAGCGACTGGAGTTCCTTGAGCAGAACCTTGAACGACTCCGGGATACCCGGCTCGGGGATGTTCTCGCCCTTAACGATTGCCTCGTACACCTTGACCCGACCGATAGTGTCGTCGGACTTGATGGTCAAGAGCTCCTGCAGTGTGTACGCAGCGCCGTAGGCCTGCATGGCCCAGCACTCCATCTCACCGAACCGCTGACCACCGAACTGCGCCTTACCACCGAGCGGCTGCTGGGTGATCATCGAGTACGGGCCGGTCGACCGTGCGTGGATCTTGTCATCGACCAAGTGGTGCAGCTTCAGGATGTACATGTACCCGACAGTGATCGGGTACGGGAACGGCTCGCCGCTACGGCCGTCGAACAGCCGCGCCTTGCCGTCACCGTTCACCATGACCTCGCCATCCCGGTTGGGCAGCGTCGAGGCCAGCAGACCTGTCAGCTCCTCCTCGCGGGCGCCGTCGAACACCGGGGTGGCAGTGCGGGAATCGGCCGGGGCGGACTTCAGGTCCTCCGGCAAGTTCGCCGCCCACTCTGGGGAGCCGTCGATGTTCCAGCCGGTCTTGGCCACCCATCCGAGGTGGGTCTCCAGGATCTGGCCGATGTTCATACGACGCGGCACACCGTGGGTGTTCAGGATGACGTCGACCGGGGTGCCATCGGGCAAGAACGGCATGTCCTCGGCGGGCAGGATCTTGCCGATAACACCCTTGTTGCCATGGCGGCCGGCCAGCTTATCGCCGTCCTGGATCTTGCGCTTCTGCGCCACGTACACGCGCACCAGCTCATTGACACCGGCCGGCAGATCGTCGTCGTCATCGCGCGAAAAGACGCGGATGCCGATGACCTTGCCGGACTCGCCGTGCGGCACCTTCAGGGAGGTGTCGCGGACCTCGCGGGCCTTCTCACCGAAGATGGCACGCAGCAGGCGCTCCTCGGGAGTCAGCTCGGTCTCACCCTTCGGGGTTACCTTGCCGACGAGGATGTCACCGTCGCGGACCTCGGCACCGATGCGGACGATGCCGCGCTCGTCGAGATCTGCCAGCACCTCATCGGAGACGTTCGGGATGTCCCGGGTGATCTCCTCGGCGCCCAGCTTGGTGTCGCGAGCATCGATCTCGTGCTCTTCGATGTGAATCGAGGTGAGTACGTCCTCCTCCACCAGGCGGTTGGACAGGATGATGGCGTCCTCGTAGTTGTGGCCTTCCCACGGCATGATCGCCACGAGCAGGTTCTTACCGAGGGCCATCTCACCGTTCTCGGTGCAAGGACCGTCGGCGATGACCTGGCCGGCCTCGACGCGCTGCCCCGAGTCCACGATCGGGCGCTGGTTGGCGCACGTGCCGTGGTTGGAGCGGTTGAACTTGCGCATCCGGTAGGTGTGCCGCGAGCCGTCGTCAGCCATGACGGTGACGTAGTCGGCGGAGACCTCTTCGATGACACCCGACTTGTCGGCGACGACGACGTCACCGGCATCGATGGCGGCACGCAGCTCCATACCGGTACCGACCAGCGGGGCCTCGCTGCGCACCAGCGGAACCGCCTGGCGCTGCATGTTGGCACCCATCAGGGCGCGGTTGGCGTCGTCGTGCTCCAGGAACGGGATCATCGCGGTTGCGACGGACACCATCTGGCGCGGCGAGACGTCCATGTAGTCGACGTCGTTGGCCGTCACGAACTCGACCTCGCCACCCTTACGGCGGACGAGGATCTTGTCCTCGGTGAAGCGGCCGGCATCGTCCAGCGGCGAGTTGGCCTGCGCCACGACGTGGCGGTCCTCCTCGTCGGCCGTCAGGTGGTGGATCTCGTCGGTGACGACACCGTCGACGACCTTGCGGTAAGGCGTCTCGATGAAGCCGAACGGGTTGACCCGCGCGTACACCGACAGCGAACCGATCAGGCCGATGTTCGGGCCTTCCGGCGTCTCGATCGGGCACATGCGGCCGTAGTGGCTCGAGTGCACGTCGCGAACCTCGAGGCCGGCGCGCTCACGGGACAGACCACCGGGGCCAAGCGCCGAAAGACGGCGCTTGTGGGTAAGACCCGACAGCGGGTTGTTCTGGTCCATGAACTGCGACAGCTGGCTGGTGCCGAAGAACTCCTTGATCGCCGCCACGACGGGACGGATGTTGATCAGGGTCTGCGGCGTGATGGCCTCGACGTCCTGGGTGGTCATGCGCTCACGCACGACACGCTCCATGCGGGACAGGCCCACGCGGATCTGGTTCTGGATCAGCTCGCCGACGGTACGCAGACGACGGTTGCCGAAGTGGTCGATGTCGTCGACCTCGACGGGAACCTCGACGCCGCCTGGGGCGGTCATCGCGGTCTGACCCTCGTGCAGGCGCACCAGGTACTCGATCGTCGCGACGATGTCCTCTTCGTTCAGCGTCGACGACGTGATCGGCTGACCCGCGTTGAGCCCCAGCTTCTTGTTGACCTTGTAGCGACCCACGCGGGCGAGGTCGTAGCGCTTCTCCTTGAAGAACAGGTTCTCCAGCAGGGCCTGCGCGGACTCCTTGGTCGGCG
>JBOGDC010000043.1:0-3789 GCA_050701835.1 Mycobacterium sp.
GGCGCGACAAGGGTGGCGTTGGGCGTTCTGTGGCTGCGCGAGGGCATTTTCAAGTACAGCGCGCACTTCGGCCGTGCCGACATCCTGATCGTTGCCCATAGCGTGCGATCGAACAGTCGCGTTCCCGAATACTTCACGGCCTTCTCCGACATCACGCTTCGCGCCTGGCCAGGCCTTTTCGGTGTCGCCATCCCGCTTCTGGAGACGGTGCTCGGGATCGTCCTGATTCTTGGTGTGTTCACTCGACCCGCGGCAATAGCTTCCGCCCTGATACTCGTGACCTACTGGAGTTCCGATCAGTTGATCACCCAATATCCGGTCATGGCAGTGCTGTCGACGATCGTCATCGCCTTCCCGGCGCTCGCCGACCAGCTGTCGGTCAGGTCGTTCGGCAAGTGGGCCCGCGGCCATGGCTAATGTTGTTCGCGATGGTCAGGAAAACCCCGGAAACGAGCGTTGCGACGCCCGACGCCGCCCCCGGCCCTCCGGGGTCGGGATCCAGACTGCCCGCAACTGCCCATGGCCGCCGGACCCGAGCGGCCATTGTCGAGGCCGCCGCGACGATGATGTACGAACGAGGCGTTGCGGCAACCAGTCTCGATGACATCCTGGCCGCATCCGGTACCGGCAAGTCGCAGCTCTATCACTATTTCAAAGACCGGTCCGAGTTGGTGACCGCCGTGCTCGAGCGTCAGACCGAACGCATCCTGCAAGCACAACCAACACTGGCGCAGATCGACTCGATCGAGGGTGTCGAGCAGTGGGCCGAGGCCCTTCTGGCGATGCACGAGGTGCCCGACGGCCCCTTCGCTTGCCCCCTGGGCAGCATGGCCTCCGAATTGAAGAACGATCCGGCCTACCGGCCAGTGCTGGCCGCATCATTCGGGCGCTGGCAGTCGTTACTTGCCGACGGCCTGACCAGGATGCAGGACCGCGGCGACCTGAGCCGACGGGACGACCCGCAACGCCTGGCCACCACTGTCATCGCCGCCTTGCAAGGCGGAATGCTCCTGGGCCGCGTCACCCAGGATTCCGCGGTGCTGCGCGACATCCTCACCCTTGCCGTCGACGACATACGTCGGCGTGTCAAGGTCTAGGCGTACATCCATCGCAACAGGTCGGCAGCGCGCACAATCCCTGATATTTGGCGGTTTCCCACTAGGGATCCGGGGTATCTTTTAGGGATGCCCGACAATCCGGGGCTTGATGCTCTTCGCCCGAGTGGCTCATCGCCGACCGCACCTCGCGGGTTTCGCGCGACCCGTAAGCCCCGCGAGCGAGCCGAGGTACCCGAGGCGCTCCTGCACCGGATCAAGCAGTACTCCGGCCGGCTCTCCACCGAGGCCGTCCATGTCATGGAGGACCGGCTGCCGTTCTTCAACGACCTGGAGGCGTCACAGCGTTCCAGTGTGGCCCTGGTGGTCCAGACGGCGATCAACAACTTCACCGAGTGGATACGCGACCCCGAGGGCACCGTCGGCTTCACCATGCAGGCCTTCGAGGTGGTGCCGCAGGACCTCGCGAAGCGCATCGCGCTGCGCCACTCCGTCGACATGGTGCGCACTGCGATGGAGTTCTTCGAAGAGGTACTGCCCCTGCTCGCCCGCAACGACGAGCAGTTGGTGACCCTGACCGAGGGCATCTTGCGGTACAGCCGCGACCTCGCGTTCGGGGCCGCCAGTGCCTATGCGGAAGCCGCCGAGGCCCGCGGAGCATGGGACTCGCGTCTGGAAGCGACGGTGGTCGACGCGGTCGTACGCGGCGACACCGGACCGGACATGCTGTCGCGAGCGGCCGCCCTCAACTGGGACACCACCGCGCCTGCCACTGTCGTCGTGGGCACCCCCAAGCCAGAAACCATTGCCAACGCAACCACGTTGGTCCACGAGGTGGCTCAACGTCACGGGCGTGGAGCACTCGCCGTCATCCAGGGCACCCGGCTGCTGACCATCGTGTCGGGGTCGATCACCACACACGACAAGTTCCTGGCCGACCTCATCAAGGTCTTCTCCGACGGTCCGGTGGTGGTGGGCCCCACCTCGGGAACCCTCAGCGCCTCGCACACCAGCGCGGTGGAGGCGCTCTCGGCCATGGACGCGGTGTCGGGATGGCGCGGCGCGCCGCGGCCGGTGGCGTCCCGCGAGCTGCTGCCCGAGCGCGCTCTGCTGGGCGATAAGGCGGCCATCGCGGCGCTCAACACCGAAGTGATGCGTCCGCTCGCCGACGCCGGCCCCGCTCTCACCGAAACGCTGGATGCCTACTTAGATTCCGGGGGGGCCATCGAAGCGTGCGCGCGTGCACTGTTTGTTCACCCAAATACGGTGCGGTATCGACTTAAGCGAATCACCGATTTCACCGGAAGAGACCCAACGTCCCCGCGTGACGCCTATGTCCTGCGAGTCGCGGCAACCGTCGGCAGACTGGCTCAGGACCACGCTGGCGTCTTCACTTCTGAGCCAGGAATCACACCAGTCACAATCAATGTCATCAAGGCTTAGTACGGCTACTGACCAGTCACCTGCGAGGTCCCACATTGCGGGACGGTATAGATCGGGTCGCAACAGATGACTTTTTGTGAACATCCCACAAATACTTAAGACAAGTTTCATTTTCTCTTACACGGCGGAAACACCCCTTCACAGTGTTCTCTTAGAGACGTGATTGCACTGCTCGCTCCCGGACAGGGATCCCAGACCCCCGGCATGCTGACCCCGTGGCTTGAATTGCCCGGGGCGCTCGACCAGGTTGAGCAGTGGTCGAAGGCCAGCGGCCTGGATCTGGTGCGTCTCGGCACCACCGCCACCGCCGAAGAAATCACCGATACCTCCATCACTCAGCCACTGGTCGTCGCATTGACCCTGCTGGCCTATGACGAGCTGACCAAGCGCGGTCACCTCAACGCCAAGACCACCGTGGTCGCCGGTCACTCGGTCGGCGAGATCGCGGCCTACGCCATCGCCGGGGTCATCTCCGCCGACGACGCCGTCGCCCTGGCCGCCACCCGTGGCGCCGAGATGGCCAAGGCGTGCGCCCTGGACCCGACCGGCATGTCCGCGGTGCTCGGTGGCGACGAGGCCGAGGTGCTGGAGCGCCTGGAGGCCCTTGAACTGGTCCCCGCCAACCGCAATGCCGTCGGACAGATCGTCGCCGCCGGACGCATCACCGCGCTGGAGAAGCTGGCCGAGGATCCCCCGGCCAAGGCCCGCGTCCGCCAGCTCGCCACCGCTGGCGCATTCCACACCCACTTCATGTCTCCCGCGCAGGAGGCCTACGCCGCCGCTGCCGCCGCGATCGCACCCACCGAACCGACCACCACGCTGCTGTCCAATTTCGACGGCTCCCCCGTAGCCTCCGGCGCCGACGCCATGGACAAGCTCGTCAACCAGCTCACCTCACCGGTGCGCTGGGACCTGTGCACCGAATACTTCAAGACCGCGGATGTACAGGCGGTCGTGGAGCTGCCCCCGTCAGGTGCGCTCTCCGGTATCGCCAAGCGTGAGATGCGTGGCGTCACGAATCACGCCCTCAAGACCCTCGAAGACCTCGACGCCCTGGCCGAGCTGTAAGCGGCCAATTCCGCAGTACCGGTTGACTGGGCAGTGCCGCCCTTTCGTCCAATTTCACCCACAGAGTTCCACCATCGGACTGCACGAGTAGTCCACAACACCGAAGGGAGCCACCGAGTGGCCACCGCAGAAGAAAAAGATCGCATCGTCGCCGGTCTCGCCGAGATCATCGAAGAGGTCACCGGTATCGAGCCCTCCGAGGTCACCCTCGAGAAGTCGTTCG
>JBOGDC010000044.1:0-68903 GCA_050701835.1 Mycobacterium sp.
CACGGCGCCGTGGCCGCGCCGGTGCGCTTTGGCGGCGTATCGCCCGTGCTGGCCGCCGCGGCCAACACTGAAGATCATCACGGGTGCCGCATACTGCCCACAGTCACTGCCGCAATCACTGCCGCGGCCAGCGTCCTGCAGGGGTGGTCCATCGCGCCCGCCGTAATGGCGTTTGCGGTGCTTGGATCGTGGGCGACGTGGCGCCTCAGCACACGCGGCCCGCCCCGGGGGCAGCCCCACTGGTTGTTGAGCAACGGCCGCGACCGTCTCGTGCATTTCTGCGTGATGCGGCGCTGACCGGTCTTTGACGGTGCCCTCTGGTCGGCACCGGTCTGGTCATCGAGTACATCTCTGACCATGTTCCGGGTGGACCCTATGCAAGGGATCGCCTTGAGCATCAACGTTATTGAGCTCAAACATATTCGCGGTCTGACTGCCGCCAATGTCCCACCGCCCCAAGGCAACGGCTGGGGCAATCACCGCTAGCACTCCGAAGCGGGACATCCGGCGATGCACTGACTGTCTGCCAGTCATCCATGGCTTCAACACTTTTCAGGCAAGGACGCCATCACCTTGGCTACATCATCTTTGGCAGCGACTCGGGCTTCGGTCACTCGTCGCATCGGCGGCCTGGCGTTGACTACGGGGCTCGCCGCCGTCGTATTGGCCGCTCCCGCCTCCGCGGGCCCGGCGCAACCGGGCCCGCGGGGGCCAGGCAACGCCCAGGCCATCATCACCGCACTGAAGGGCCGCGGGGATCAGATCATCATCAACCGCAACGGCCCCACCAAACCGCTGTCGCAGTGCATTGCCACCTCGGTACGCGTCGGTCGGCACATCTACAACCAGGTACCGCAGCGCAAAGGACCGGCAACGCGCTCTCTGGCCTCCCACGTCATGTACGTCACCGTCCAGTGTTAGGGAATTCTCATGCGTAACAACCATTTTCATCGCCGTGCCGTCGCAGCGGCTATATCCCTGCCGGTGGCGCTGATCGTCGCCACCTCTCCGGTGGCCTCGGCCGGTCCGGCGGCGGCCAACGCACTGCAGGTAATCATGCAGTTGCAGCGCCAAGGCGACAAGGTCGTCGTCAACCGGACGGGCGGCAAGCCGCTGCAGATGTGCACCGTGACATCGGTGCGCGAAGGCAAGTCCGCGTATTGGTGGGCCTACCCCCGCGTCGCCGACCCGAACCGGGCAAGACGCGCCAACGGAGTGGGAGCCAAATTGCTGTACCGCACCGTGTACGTCGACGTCCAGTGCTGACAACCCATTGACTGGTACCCCCAGGGGGTATTAAATGGTGGGTATGAGTTTGCACCATGGTGGCTCACGCGAAGATCACGGACATCAGCACCACGACTCCGGGGATCACACCGGCCATGCCGGCCACCACGGAGGGCACGGCGGCGGTCATGGTGATCACGCTGGGCAGTTCCGCAGGTTGTTCTGGATCATGCTGGTGCTCGCGGTGCCGGTGGTGGTGTTCAACGACATGTTTGCCGTGGTCATCGGCTATCAGCTGCCCACCACGGGCTGGGTCCGGTGGGTATCACCGGTGCTCGGCACCGTCATGTATCTCTGGGGCGGCAGGCCGTTTCTGACCGGTGCGGTCAGCGAGGTACGCAGCCGTAAACCGGGAATGATGCTGCTGATCGCGCTGGCCATCACAGTGGCCTTCGTCGCGTCGTGGGGAGCGAGCCTGGGGCTCATCGATCACCAGCTCAATTTCTGGTGGGAGCTGGCACTGCTTGTGGTCATCATGCTGCTCGGTCACTGGATCGAGATGCGGTCGCTGGCGCAGACCACATCCGCGCTGGACTCGTTGGCGGCGCTGCTGCCCGATACCGCCGAACGTATCGAGGGCGACGCGGTGGTGCCCGTCGCGCCAGGGGACCTGCGCGTGGGCGACATCGTCGTGGTGCGGCCCGGTGGTTCGGTGCCCGCGGACGGCCGGATCACCGAGGGCAGTGCGCATGTGGACGAGTCGATGGTGACCGGCGAGTCCCGTCCGGTACGGCGTGGGGCCGATGATCAGGTGGTTGCGGGCACGGTGGCCACCGACTCCGGTCTGCGGGTGCAAGTTACGGCGGTCGGTGACGATACGGCGCTGGCCGGGATTCAGCGACTGGTGTCCGATGCCCAGGCGTCGAGTTCGCGTGCGCAGCGGATCGCCGATACCGCCGCCGGGTGGTTGTTTTGGTTCGCGCTTGGCTCTGCCGCGTTGACGGCCGTGGCCTGGACGATGTTGGGGGAGCCCGATACCGCGGTAGTTCGCGTCATCACGGTGCTGGTGATCGCTTGCCCGCACGCATTGGGCCTGGCCATTCCGTTGGTGGTTTCCATCGCGACCGAACGGGCGGCCCGAGGTGGTGTCCTGGTGAAGGACCGTCTGGCCCTGGAACAGATGCGCACCGTCGACGTCGTGCTGTTCGACAAGACGGGAACCCTTACCAAGGGTGCGCCGACGGTGACCGGTGTTGAACCCGTCGACGGGCATGATGCCGACGCGGTGCTGGTATTGGCGGCTGCCGCGGAAACCGATAGCGAGCACCCGTTGGCGCGCGCCATCGTGGAGGCCGCCCATGATCGCGGTGTACCGGTCGCTGCCGCCAGCGGCTTTTCCTCCGAGCCGGCGCTGGGCGTGACGGCGGATGTCGGCGGCATGCAGGTTGCGGTCGGTGGACCTGCATTACTGAAAAGGTATGGTGCACAAGAACTACCGATCGCCGAAACATGGCGAAGCGAGGGCGCGATCATCCTGCACGTCGTCAAGGACGGGCAGGTTGCGGGTGCTCTGCGGCTGGCCGACGACATCCGGCCGGAGTCGCGGGATACCGTCGACGCACTGCACCGGCTCGGCGTCTCGGTCGTCATGATCACCGGTGACGCGCATGCGGTGGCGAATACGGTGGCGGCCGAGCTCGGAGTGGACCGGGTGTTCGCCGAGGTGCGTCCGGAGGACAAGGCCTCGGCGGTGGCCCGGCTGCAGACCGAAGGGCACACCGTGGCGATGGTCGGTGACGGCGTCAACGACGCCCCGGCGCTGGCACGGGCCGATGTCGGCATTGCCATCGGTGCGGGCACCGATGTCGCGATCGCTTCCGCCGGTGTCATTTTGGGCAGTTCGGATCCGCGGTCGGTGCTGTCGGTCATTGAGCTGTCACGGGCCAGCTACCGCAAGATGAAGCAAAACCTTTGGTGGGCAGCCGGATACAACTTGATCTCCGTTCCGTTGGCGGCCGGCGTGCTGTCTCCGATCGGATTCGTGCTCCCGATGAGTGTCGGCGCCATCCTGATGTCGGCGTCCACCGTGGTCGTCGCGCTCAACGCGCAGTTGCTGCGTCGCTTGGATCTTCGTCCGGAAGTAAGCGTCAAACGTATCCTCGGCAGGTAGCCGTCAGTGGCTGATTGGACGATTCAGTGCCCAGGCCGCGTCGATGATGGCCGGGTGCTCAAGACCCAGGGGCTCGACCCGCTCCAGCGTGGGGCGAACCCAGCTCGCTAACACGGGCCACGACGGCCGGTGATACGACCACCAGCTGATGGCCTGCCACCGTCTGTCTCCACCGTCCGCCATGGTCTCCGACCAGATCTGATGCCCCCAGGTCTGGGTGACGGCGAGGTTCCGCGCCACCACCTGCGTGGGCCGAAGTCCAAGCTTCACAAGTTGTTTCGCGTCATCGAGATTGCAGACGCGGAGGTCGTCGGGGAGGCTGAACACCCCGAGTGCCCTTCGAGTTCCCAGCAGCGGAAACTCCAACATCGAATCGTCCCACGCCTGGAGATCCCCGAACACCTCTCCGCACGCCACCTCGGGCCGGGTGCCGAGATACCAGACGTAGTAGTCGGGATGATCGACTCGGCCGCCGCGTTGTGGTCGGTGCTGATACAACGGATGCCCAGGCTGCCCCGCCTTCGCGTCCGCGATATACGGGAAGATCCGGTAGACCAGCATTTACGAGAAGGATCCCGCAGCAACGGCATCCAGCGCATCGAGCGCCCGGCCCGGCCCCTCGCTGAGCAACACGTCGAGTGGTCGTGCGCCCCCCAGGTAGCTGCTCGCGCTCTCAAGCCAGGTGGCCGCCGCCTGCTCGCCCCACACCAGCCGTGCCCGGGAGATGACGTGCTCGAGGTCGATGATCAGGGGAGCGGCGCGGCCGCCCGGGCGTTCCTCGCCGGAGATCCACCGAGACGGCTGCGACCGGTTGACGCCGATGATCCGGGCCAACTGTGTAGCCCCGCCAAGCGCATCCACCAGGTATGACACTCGCAGTGGAGCGAGCGGATCGTCGGCAGGCTGCGTGCTGACCACACGCAGCGTCTTCCTCACGGCCGGGGACGCTGTCGCCCTGCCCGTGCTGGTTCTACTGCCTCGCCCTGTCGCCGCCATGCCGCAAGTCTACCCAACAAATTTGTTGGGCACCGGTTGTCAGCGAGTCTGGGCGGTCAGTGCCTCGATCACGTGATCGACCGAGGCGCCGCCGAGTAGATCAGCTACTGGCAGCTCGAAGTTGAGCTCGGCCTGCACCCGCCGACGGAATTCCAGTGCCTGCAAAGAATCCAGGCCCATCGCCACCATCGGCATGGCGGTGTCGATGGAGTCGGCATGGTCCGCGCCGATGACCTCGGCGAGCAGCTGCACCAGGTGTACGGATCGGTTCTCGGGAACGACCGCTGCGTACCGAACAACCTCTGCTGGCTCCGGGGGTGCTGTCTTCTCCTCAAGCTCGGAGAGCAGCGGGCCGTACCCGAACACGTCCAGCACCGCACGTGCCTGCGCCAGGTCGAAGGCACCCACGAGCGTGTTCTCGGCCTGACGACCCATTCCGACGGCAAGGGCATCTGCGGGGCGCATCGGATGAATTCCCGCGGCAGTCAATTTCGCGATACCCGCGTCATCGAGATCGAGGTGCGTCGTCCACTGCCCCCATTGGATGGACACGCAGTCCACACCGGCGGCGCGCCGTTGGATCGCGAGCGCATCGAGCATTCGATTCCCCGCTGAATACATCAGCTGGCCCTTACCTCCGATGGTCGCCGACAAGGAGGAGCACAACATGATGCGGCAGGATTCGGTACGGGGCAGTGCGTCGAGGACGTTTGCGATACCACCGATCTTCGCGCGCAACGCCTGCTGGAACTTCTCGACGGTGACTTCGGCGAGCGGTATGTCGGAGTAGTCCACCGCGGCATGGATGATCAGGTCTGCGGGTGCCTCGCGAAGCTCCTCCGCGAGGCAGGCGACAGCGGACGTATCGGTCACATCGCAGGACAGCGCCTTGACGATGGCGTCGGTGCCCCGCCGAATCGCGTCGAGGCGCCCGGCTACGGTCTCGGTCTCCCCGGAACGGCTGACCAGCGTGATCCGCCGGGCGCCCAGCCGGGCGTAGTACTCGCAGAACTCTTGCCCGAGTTTTCCTGTGCCCCCGGTGATTACAACGTGACGAGGTACGGAGTCCGCGGCGGTGGCGTTGTCATCGTGCTGGCCCGCATCCAGGATGCGTTTGGCATACATGCCGTCTGCGCGCAGCGCCAGCTCCGACTCGCCCGCCGATTGCAAAGCGGCCAGGATCGTTTCGGCACCGTCCGGATGCGCGATACCGGGTGTCAGGTCCAGATGCCGGAAGCTAATGCCCGGATGCTCGGCACCCATACAGCGGAACCCGGCGGCGATCGCCGCAGTCACCGGATGTGGCGACGCGTCCGCTGTGGAGGTCTGTTCGCCGCCGACTGTGATGATCCAGCATCCGGTCACCGAGCTCGACAGCTCGGGCCACCAGGTGCGGTCGCCGAAGAACTCCGCGACCGCGTCGGTGGCCGCGTGATCGTCCAGTTGTTCGGCAGCGGGTAGCACAATCACGACGGTGTCTGCGTCGCCGGTCCCGGATTCTTGTGCCCTATCAAGGATCTGAGCCGACGAACCGAGGTCTGGTGCGCCATCGCGCAGGGCCTCGGTGAGGGCCGCGGACTTGCCGGTGGCGTCGATGAAGCCGTAGGACCTGGGAGACATCATCGAGCGCCGGGTGACCTTGGCCCAGGTCTCGCGTAGCAGTCGGGGGTACATCTGCGACCCGGCCTCGTCGGCAGGTCGGTTGGTTTCCTCGGCGGCAACGGGCTCTGCGGGAACCGAAACGCCGCTTCCCTGCCAGCGATAGCCCAGCCAGAGTGGGATGTCGTTGTTCTGAACGTTCGGGAAATCACGCAGCGGTAGCGAGACAGGTTCGGATGCTTCGGTGCGCAGCGCGTCCCAGTTGTAGTCGAGGTCGTGGACGGCCAGGTTCGCGAGGTTGGCGGTGAACTCGCCCAGATCTGTTGCGGTTCGGTTGGAGGTACCCACCACGCAGGCGGCGCGTTCGGCGCCCACTGCCGCCAGGTTCTCCCGGATTGCCAGCTGCAACGTGGGGTGCTCAGCCAACTCGATAAAGGTGTCGACCTGCGCGCTTGCCGCGGTCGCGATGGCGCGGTCAAACCGGACGACATTGCGCAGGTTCCAGAACCAGTACTGGTCCACGGACAGATCTGAAGTGATAGGCGCACCGAGTGTCGCACCGATGCAATCGATTTCGGATTCTGCGAACTCACTGGCGCCGAGTCTCTCGACGAGCGCCTCTCGAATCTCGATGCCGATGGAAGCGATCATGCTGGTATGCGCCGGGTATTGCACCGGGATTACGCGTGCGAAGACTCCGTCCTCGGTGAGACGCTCGACGATCTGGTGCACGGTCTCGTGCTGACCGGAGATGCCCACCATGGAGGGCGAGTTGATCACCGAGAGCTCGGCCCAACCCGACTGCCGGGCAAGGAGTTTCTCGCAGGTATCGCGATCGGCGGCGATGACGGCCATGGCGTAGTCATCGGCAGGGAACTCGTCGGCGATCCGCGCGCGCGTACCCACCACGCTCACCGCATCCGCAACAGACATGACACCAGAGACGTACGCCGCCGCGATCTCGCCCTGACTGTGTCCGACGGTGGCATTCGGGTTGACGCCCACCGAACGCCAGAGTGCCGCCAGGGCAGCCATCTGCGTGAACAGGGCGGGCTGCACGACGCTTGCGCGGTCATCGGCGCGAACGCTGTCGTCAAGGAGATAATTCAGCGGCGAACGGCCGAATTGCGTCTCGAACAGCTCTGAGCAGCGGTCGGCCTCGGCACGAAATTCGGGGAAGGCGTCGTAGAAAAGACGTCCCATGCCCGGTCGCTGTCCGCCCTGGCCGGGGAACACGAATCCGTGGCGGCGCGCGCTGGCGGGCTCGGCGTTGCGGACCACCAGCGGATGGTCGTCACCGGCGACCACGGCCCGCAGGGCCGCGACGAGTTGAGTGTGGTCTCCACCAGTGATCAGCGCACGGTATCGGCGTGCGATACGGGTGCGAAAGAGCATGCCTGCAATCCGATTCGGCGCGATCTGCGGGTGCTCGAGAACGTAAACAAGGAGGGCAGAGGCTTCGCGGCGCAGCACGTCGGGGGTGTCCGCGGAAAGCAGGATCGGGACGGCTCCATTGGGCAAGCGATGGTTAGACATCGTCTGCGTCCTCCTGGTCGACGGGCATCGCGATGATCGCGTGTGCGTTGGCGCCGCCTGCTCCGAACGACGAGACCGCGCCGTATCGGATACCGTTCTTCGGCTCCCAGGGGTGCAGCTTCGTGGCCAGTCGGATTCCCGTCATACTCCAGTCGATCTTGGTGGTCGGGTTATCCGAGAACAGGGTCGGCGGGATATGCCCGTATCGTCCGGAGAGCAGCAACTTGATCAGGCCGACCATTCCCGCCGCGGACTGTGCATGTCCCGCATTGGATTTGGCGGACCCCAGCAGCGCCTGCGAGCCGCCGGCGCCATACGTGCTCTGCAGCGCCATGATCTCCAGCGGATCACCGGCGCGAGTGCCCGTGCCATGCCCTTCGAGCATTCCGACATCGGCCGGGTCGACTCCGGACGCGGCGATCGTGGCGCCAACCAGCTTCGCCTGCGCGCGTCCCCGTGGAACCAGGATGGGCTTGCCCCCGCCGTTGTGGTTGGTGCGGACGGCCATGATGCGCCCGTACACCCGATGGCCCAGCGCGCGTGCACGCGATTCACGTTCCAGCACAACCATTCCCACGGCTTCGCCCCACAGCGTGCCGTTGGCGTCATCGGAGTATGAGCGGCAATGTCCGTCGGGGTCGAGTGCATGCATGCGGGAGAATTCGTAGAACCCGCCCGGTGAACCCATGACGCAGACGCCACCGGCCAGTGCCCATTCGCATTCGTCGGCGCGAACGGAGGAGGCGGCAAGATGTAGCGCAGCCAAGGACGATGCGCAGGCGGAGTCGACGCACAGGGATGGCCCGACGAGGCCCAGGCCGTGGGAAATCCGGCCCGCGACCCCCAACTGTCCGCGGCCGACTACACGCATTCCGCTGTGGGCGTTTACCTCCCCGACAGGGGGCCCGTACTCGTTAGGGGAGATGCCGATGAAGCAGCCGGCCTCTGAACCGTCGAGAGCACCGGGGTTCATTCCGGTGTTCTCGAGTGCCTTCCAGGCGACGCGCATGCCCAGCCGCTGCTGCGGATCCATGGCGACGGCTTCCCGCTGTGTGATGCCATAGAAGGTTGGGTCGAAAGCGATTGCATTGGTGAGGAATCCGCCGGCGTCCGAGATGCCGCCCCATCCATCCAAGTTGGACAGCGCCAACAGCTCATCGACGGGCCAATCCCGATCACGGGGGAACGGGTCGATCAGTTCGCGACCGGCGGCCAACGCGTTCCAGAATGTCTCGGGGGTGTCGATCCCGCCTGGTGCCTCAATCGCCATCCCGGAGATGACGACGGGATCGGTGTCCACGCTCATGACTGGGGCAATGCCGCACGGGCGGCGCCCGACGTCAGCAGTTCCGCGAGAGCCGCGGTCTGGGAGTTGAGGTAGAAGTGCCCGCCGTCGAATAACGTCACTTCGAGGTCGTCGGTGTGCTTGCCCCAGCCGTACAGGTCACGCATCGTGATCATCGGGTCTTGGTCGCCACCGATGGCGTGGATCCGGGCCGCGACCTTGACGCCTTCCGGGCACGTGTACGTATTGAAGGCCTGGTAATCGCCCTTCATGACGGGAAGTGCCATCCGCATCACATCGAGGTTGGCCATGACCGTGGAGTTGGTTCCCTCCAGTGCGCCCATGTGCGCCAGCACCGAGTCGTCGTCGGTCGGCAGTGGTGGTTTGTCGGCGATATTGCAGGGTGCAACTGCGGAGGAGACGGTGAGCTGGTGCACGCGGTGTCCGGCAGCCTCGGCGAGCCGGGCGAACTCGAAGGAAACCACCGCACCCATGCTGTGGCCGAAGGTGTGGATCGTCACGTCGCCGTTGTGGTCGGAGGACTGGAATTCGGCGAAAGCGCCCGCCGCGATATCCGAGAGCGTGGCCGCGGCCGGTTCACTCGCGCGGTCCTGTCGTCCCGGATATTGGAAGATGAGGACGTTGAAGTTTGCTGCCAGCGCCTTCGATAGCGTCCGATATGTCGAAGCGCCGGCTCCTGCATGGGGAAAGATCAGCAGCAGCGGTGAATCGGCTGATTCTGGCTTGTGGAACTGCCTGATCCATCCGAGTTTGCGATCCACGCCACGCTTCCTTCCTATTTGCTGTTAGTTAGATTAGCCTAACGTAACCCCACGCTGGCCGCGTACGTCCACGTCCCGCCCCGGGTGCGGGGGCATAGCCGATGCGGATGGCGAGGGGTGTCACTCGGCGCCTCCGGCAGACATTAAGGTAAGGCTAGGCATAGTTTCTAGATTGAGGTGGTTCGATTCATGCGCGCGGAGTCGTTCGCATTCCAGGCTGTTGTTATGGGCGGTGACGCTCGATGAGTGGCGATCAGTTGTCTTCACTGGACCGTCGGCGTGAGCTGCTGCGCAAGAGACTTACCGAGAGCGGTGTCACGGCACAAACTGCCGAGGCGGCGCCCCGGGTGCAGGCGGGCGAGCGGCGTGAGCTTGCCTCCGGTCAGCGGCGCATGTGGTTTATGCAGACCAAGGATGCGGGCGACACTTCACTGAATATCTGTGTCGCGCACCGGATGCGAGGCCCTCTCGACGAGACGAGGCTGCGCAATGCCTTCGCCGCGGTCATCGAGCGTCACGACGTTCTGCGTACGACCTACGGTGTTGACGACACGGGTGAGCCCTATCAGGTTTTCGTCGATGACGTCGAGTTGCCGTGGTCCACAGTTGATATGGAACCTGCCCGCGAAGACGAGCAAGAGCGGGAAATCGAGGCACTGGCGGAGCGCGAGTTCGGGCGGCCGTTCGACCTGGCCACCGATCAGCCGCTGCGGGTCACGTTGCTGCGTTTGGACGCCGAGCACTTCGTCCTGCTGCTGGTGGTGCACCACGTCTGCTGGGACGACAACTCCTGGGAGGTGTTCTTCGGCGAGCTGAGCGAGCATTACAACGGTCGACCCGTGCAGGGGTTGGCTCCGCAGTTCGCGGTCGTGGGCACGGCCGGCGACGAGTCATCCGATGCGAGCGTCGAATATTGGCGTGAGTCCCTCACTCCGCTTGCGGACCCACTGGAGCTTCCTGGTCCCTCGTCGTCGAATCTGGCCTCTCGGGCAGCGCGCCGACGCGCGGTGCGGCTGTCGGCAGAGACTGCAACTCGTATCGAGGAATTCGCCCGCGATCACTCGGCCACCCCGTTCATGGTGCTCCTCGCGGCCTTCGGGACGCTTATCCATCGGTACACCGCCGCATCAGATTTCGTGATCGCGATACCCGTGGTAGAGCGTAAGGCCAACGTGGAAAAGGCAATTGGCTATTTTGGCAATACGCTACTGCTGCGCACAGCGGTGGATCCGCGGCAGAGTTTCGCCGCTTACCTGGCCACGGTGCGCGAGGTATGCCTGGGCGCCTTTGGCAACCAGGACGTCGGCATCGATCGCGTCGTGCGCGAGATCAACCCGAGCCGCACCGCCGGGCGCGACGGGCTGGACGAGCTGGTCCGGCTCGGCTTCAGTATGCGGAAGGACGCCAGCGGATATCGACTAGAACGTGTCGAGACCACCCAGCTCGACCTCGGTGCGGTCAGTGCGCAACTACCGCTGTCCCTGGCGATCGCCGCGGAATCGGCCGGCACCATGGTCGAAATCGAGTACCAGACCGATGCACTGCCGGAATGGCTTGTCGATCAGCTCCTTACGCATTACCGGCGGTTGCTTGAGGACGGTTTGAGCCGTCCGGGAGTTCCCCTCACGTTGCTGGATCCCTTTGGCGCCGAGGAACGTGCCATCGTTCTCCAACAGTCGCATGGAGTGCTGGAGGACGTCGCACCGGCCACCCTCGTGGAGGTTCTCGAGGAGGCCGCCCGGGCGACGCCCGACGCGTTGGCGCTCGTGGCTGACGATGCTGAACTGACTTATGGTGCACTGCACCGGCGTTCGAATCGGTTCGGGCGGTGGCTCATCGCCCAGGGTGTCGGTACGGAGGATGTCGTTGCCCTGCGGATGTCGACATCGGTCGAGTTCATTGTCGCGATGTTCGGGGTCCTCAAGTCGGGTGCGGCATATATGCCGATCGATCCTGCACTGCCGAATGAGCGCATCGACTATCTGATGGCCGATGCCCAGCCGCGGATGGCATTGGACGTTCAGAAGTTTCGGGAGGCTGAGGCAGAGTGCACCGACCTCGCCGACGCCCAGGTGACAGACGCCGAGCGACCGCGTCCGCTGCAGCCCAACAATCTGGCCTATGTGATTTACACCTCGGGATCCACCGGGCGGCCGAAGGGAGTGGCCGTCGCGCACGCGGCGATCGCCGAGCATGTGGTGTCGTTTATCGCCGAATGGAGCATGACCGCCGAGGACCGGATGCTGCAATCGACCTCGGTCAGTTTTGATGCCTCGTTGGCCGACATTCTGTGCACATTGTCTTTAGGGGCGCAGCTTGTCATTCCGAAGCAAAATCCGTTCTCCGATATCGGGTATGTGATCGATCTGGTCCGGCGTCACGGCGTCACCGTGCTGCATATGGTGCCATCCCTGCTCGGTTCATTGATGTTGTTGCCCGAGGTGCGTGAGCTGCGCGGGTTGCGGCATGTTCCGGTCGGCGGTGAGGCACTTCCGGGCGAGGTGGCAGACAAGTTCGCCACCATGTTCGACGCGGAGCTGCGAAATCATTATGGGCCCACCGAAGCGGTGGTGTGCTCGACGCACATGCGGGTAGAAGGCCCCCAGGGCAATTCGGTGGTTCCGATCGGTAGTCCGAACCGCAATGTGTACGCCTATGTACTGGATGAGGCGCTCGCGGTGGTGCCTGCCGGCGTCGTCGGCGAGCTGTATCTCGGCGGCGAGCTTGCACGTGGCTACCTCGGCCGGCCCGCGCTCACCTCGGAGAGATTCGTGGCCGACCCCTTCGGCTCCGGAGCCCGGCTGTATCGAACCGGTGATCTGGTGCGCCGCAACGCGTACGGTCAGCTGGAATTTGTTGGCCGCGCGGACGAGCAGGTCAAGGTCCGCGGATACCGCATCGAGCTCGGTGAGGTAGAGGCGGTCATCGGTGCCGATCCGCGGGTCGGGCACTGTGTGGTCACCGTCGTCGAAGACGCACAGGTTGGGCCGATGCTGGCCGCGTATGTGGTGCCCGCTGGCGCTACCGCAGAGATTGACGTGGACGAATTGCGTGCCCGCGCTCAGGAAATGCTGCCTGGGTACATGGTCCCCAGCGCGTTCGCGGTCATTCCGGCGATTCCGCTGACCACCAGCGGCAAGCTTGACAAGCGTGCACTGCCTACCCCTGATGCATTGGCGGAAAGGGTATTTCGGGCTCCAGTCACGCCCACAGAGCGCCGGATGTGCGCGATCTTCTCGCACCTGTTCGGGCGTGATGCGGTCAGTATGGACGATTCGTTCTTCGAGTTGGGCGGTCACTCGCTGCTGGCCGCGCGCCTCGTCGCGCAGATTCGCGCACAGTTCGGTATCGACCTGACGGTGCGCTCGGTATTCGACAATCCCACTCCGGGGGGACTGGCCCAGCAACTCGTCGCGTACTTCCGTGAGGAGTTCGAGGTCGAGGTCGATGAGCTGAACCTCGATGAGGCCGGGGAGATGGAGGTCGCTCCGCGGGACGGCCGTCCTGATCTGGCCCCGGCCGTGCGCCCGGAGCGCCTGCCGCTGTCGTCGTCGCAGCTGTCCTTTTGGTTCGAGTGCCAGATGGAGGGCGTCACCGATATCGCCAACATGTGGCTGGCCCTGCGAATCGACGGCCCGCTGCAGACATCCGCGTTGATCGAGGCCATCAACGACGTGGTCGCCCGGCACGAGACGTTACGAGCCAATTTTGCGATCCACGAGGGAGCGCCGTACCAGATTGTGCATCCGTCGCGAGAGCTGTCGGTGCCGATCGTCCGGGTCGCGCCAGAAAACCTTGGCGAGACTCTGGCCGAGCTGCGCCACCACGTATTCGGGTTGGAATCGGAGTCGCTGGTCCGTCCCACCATCATCGAGATGGGCGCCGAGGAGCATGTGCTGTCTCTGGTGGTGCATCACATCGTGGTGGACCACGCCTCGTTCACGGTGATCGTCGACGATCTCGTCGCTGCCTACCGCGCACGTACCGCGGGGGAGGCACCGCAGTGGGATTCGCAACCGGTGCAGTACGCCGATTACGTCATGTGGCAACGCGACGCCTTTGGACCCGACAGCGAGTTCGGACAGGCCCAGGTGGCGTACTGGCGTGAGGCTCTGGCCGGAATACCCGGCCAGGTCGCGGTGGCACAGGATCGCGTCCGTCCGCAGATCCTCGGAAAGCGCGGCGAGGTAGAGAGATTCACCGTGTCACCCGAGCGCAGGCAGGCGCTGACCCGCATGGCCGAGCAGCGTGGTGTCACCGAGTTCATGGTCTACCAGGCGGCGCTGGCCATGCTCCTGCATCGCCTTGGCGGGGGCCCCGACATTGTGATCGGCAGCCCGGTCGCGGCCCGGGTGCATCCACATGTTGCGAATCTCGTTGGGCTGTTCGCCAATATGGTGGCGCTGCGTAACGATCTCTCCGACGATCCGACGTTACGCACCGCGTTGGAGCGGAGTCGCGATGCCACGCTTAACGCGCACGCACACCAGGAGCTGCCCATCGAGAAGCTGGTGGAAGCCATCAACCCGGCCCGTTCCCTCGCGTGGAATCCCTTGTTCCAAAGCATGGTCAATTACCGTGGCGCGGATTGGGGGGCAGAGGTACGGGATCTGACGGGTTCGGGCGAAACCTCGCTGGCTGCGCTGCCCATGGAGGTCGATGTCTCCTATCTGGATCTGAACTTCGCGCTGAACGTCACCCAGTCGGGCGGCCTCGACGTCTTGGTGGTGACCAACGCCGATCTGTACGACGCGGAGACCACGCGGCTTATCGCGCGGGCGCTGGATTCGGCATTCGAGTCGTTTGTTACCGACCAGGACGCAAGGGTTTCCGAGATCGTACTGCTGCCGGCCGATGCCATGGAACGGCTGCTGGCCCCGGCGGCAGCCGCGGTTGAACGTGTGGTGCGGCCGCAGGGTGAGGGCTCCGAGGAGACCAAACGCGCGCTCATCGCCATCCTGGAAGAACTGCTGGAGATCACCGACGTCGATCCCGAGGACAACTTCTTCGCGCTCGGCGGCGACAGCGTCATCTCGATCCAATGGTCCACACGCGCCGCCGAACGCGGCCTGGCCATGACCCCACAGATGGTGTTCGAATGCGCGACGATTTCCCAACTTGCGGGCGCCGTTGATTCCGCTGACCAGGCTGCACCGGAGGAGAATTCGTCTTCCGAAGCCCAGGCGGAAGCCAGCGCACCGATGAGCGCCTCCGGTCTGAGTGCCGAGGCGCTCGCCGAGCTCACCGCGTCGTGGCAGGCGCAGCCGTGACGGGGACCGAACAGCAGCAGCCCCAGAAGGATCAAGCACAGATCGAGGACGTGCTGGCGCTGAGCCCGCTACAGGAGGGGTTCTTCGCGCTGGCCCAGCTCGCCGACGAGAGCGTCGATCTGTACAGCATGCAGTTCGTGGCCGATATCGAGGGCGGTCTCGATATCGATCTGCTGCACCGCAGCGCGCAGGCGATGCTGACTCGGCACCCCAACCTGCGCGCAGCCTTCTGGGACCGCGGATTGCCCAAGCCCGTACAGATCGTGCCCTCCCACGCGGACATCCCGTGGGAGGAACGCCAGGCGCAGCCAACGGAATTCGATGAGATTGCGCTGGGCGAGCGCCGTCGCCCATTCGACCTGGGCAAGGGTCCGGCGATCCGCATCGTGCTGCTCACCATCCCCGGCGAATCGCGGCATCGGATGATCGTCACCACCCACCACATCTTGATGGATGGTTGGGCGATCGCGATCTTCTTCAGCGAGATGCTCGCGGCCTACCAGGCAAGCGGGTCCGTGGAGGCGCTGCCGACGGTTCGTCCGTACCGCGACTACATCGCGTGGCTCAATGCACAAGACACGACGGCTGCCACCGCGCAGTGGACACGTTATTTGAGCACTGTGTCCGGGCCGCTGATGCTCGCCGACGGCTCTGTCGCGGCGCACGACATTGTGCCCGAGAAGACGCAATTCGTTTTGACACCAGAGGAAACCGTGCGGTTGCGCCAGTGGGCGGCCGCAAATGGACTCACCTTGAACACCGTGACGGCGTTCGCGTGGGCGCTGGTGCTCAGCCGGCTGACCGATCGCACCGACGTCGTCTTCGGCACCATTGTGTCGGGACGGCCCAAGGAGCTGCCCGATGTCGAACGGATGGTCGGGCTCTTCATCAACTCGGTACCGATGGTGCACCACGTTGACTACTCGACCTCGGTAATCGAACAGTGCGCACAGCTGCAACGCGAAGCAGCCGCCATGCGCGATATCGGATACCTGAGTCTGTCGGCATTGCAACGGGCCGAAGGCAGCGCCGCGTTGTTCGACACCTTGTTCGTCTTCGAGAACGCCCCGATAGGCGACGCCACCCAAGAGGTGCAGATGGCGGACGGGGCACGCTTCCGTCCGGTCGAAATGGAAAGTCTTGCCCACTACCCCTTGACCGTGGTGTCGCATATGTACGGCGACTCGCTGCTGGTACTCATTGAAGCGATTCCCGAAGCACTGCCGCATGTTTCGGGTGCCAGCATCGGCGAGCGGCTGATCTCGGTGCTGCGTCAGCTTCCAGGGATCGGCGATCGCGCTCCGGATGCACTCGACGTCCTCACTGCAAGCGAGCGGGCCGAAATCGTCGTCACAGCCTCGGCGTCCGATCAATCCGTGGCATCGGTGTGGGAGCTGTTCGAGCATCAGACGGCGGCGAACCCAGACACCATCGCGCTGGCGGTGGGCAGTGAGAAGCGCTACACCTATGCGCAGTTGCATGCGGCGGCCTGTCAGTTGAGCGGCGAGCTGGCCGACCACGGTGTGGGGCCGGAAACGACAGTGGCACTAGCACTTCCGCGTTCTGCTGATTCGGTGATCGGCATCCTCGCGGTATTGGCCGTGGGCGCTGCTTACGTTCCGGTGGATATCGAACTACCCGCCACCCGTATCGAATCGATTCTGCGTCAGTCCGATCCGAGGCTCGTCATCACTGTCGCCGACAGCCGCGATATCGTCGCCGAGGGCTATTCGACGCTGGTACTCGACGAGCCGTCGACCGCAGAACGGATTTCGGGCAGACCTGCCGTCGCTCCCATGGTGATGAGGCACCGCGAACAGAGCGCTTACCTGATTTTCACCTCGGGATCGACGGGGGAGCCCAAGGGCGTCATCGGGACAAATGGTGCGCTGATGAGCTACTTCGCCGACCACCGTGATCGGGTGTACCGGCCCGCGACCGCGCGACTGGCCCGGAAGCTGCGCATCGCCCACGCCTGGTCACTGAGTTTCGACGCCTCATGGCAGCCGATGATCGGACTACTGGACGGTCATACCGTGCACCTGTTCGATGCCGAGGCGATGCGGGATGCGCACCGATTGGTGCACGGCATGGCCGAGCACGGTATCGACATGATTGACACCACGCCCTCGATGCTGGCGCAGTTGTCTTCGGCGGGGCTGCTCGACCGGGAGCTTGCGGTGCTTGCGCTCGGCGGCGAGGCGATCGAGACCGCGCTGTGGGCCAGGCTGAGCTCGTTGAGTGGGACGGCGGTCTACAACTGCTACGGCCCCACCGAGACAACGGTGGAAGCCGTTGTGGCAGAGGTGAAGGATTACTCGACGCCCACCATCGGCACGCCGAATCAGGGTATGGCCGGGTACGTTCTCGATTCCCGGCTGAGGCCGGTGCCGGATGGCGCGGTGGGCGAGCTGTATCTCACGGGCGCACAACTCGCCCGCGGATACGCCGGAAAGCCGGGCGCGACGGGCGCCGCTTTTGTGGCTGATCCGCAACGCCCCGGTCATCGGATGTACCGCACGGGTGATTTGGTGCGCCGACTGCCGCACGGCGGATTCGCTTATCTTGGCCGTGCCGATTCGCAGGTGAAGATCCGTGGCTATCGCGTCGAGGTCGGCGAGATCGAGTCGGCGATGCGGCTCCAACCGGGTGTCCAGACCGCCGCAGTGACGGTGGTGCGTCGGGCCGGTGGCGCAACGCTCGTGGGTTTTGTCGTGTGCCAACACGAAGGGGCCAATTTCGACTCGGCGCGCACCCTGATGGGACTTGCCGATCGGTTGCCGTCTTACATGATGCCGGCGCGTCTTATCGTGCTGCCGCGGCTGCCGGTCACCGTGAACGGCAAGTTGGACGGAGATGTGCTGGAACGACTCGCTCTGGAGGCCCTGTCCGGAGGTGCTGCCGAGGGTGAGGCGGCGGGGCCGGTCAGCGCCACCGAATGCGCACTCTGTGAATGCTGCGCCGAACTATTCGACGGAACCTCTCCGGGGATCGATGAAGACTTTTTCTCACTCGGAGTGGACAGTATTGTCGCGATCTCGTTGGTCAACAAAGCGCGCAAGCGCGATCTGGTGATCACCCCGCGCATGGTGTTGGCCGCGCCGACCATCCGCCAACTCGCGGCTCTCATTGACAGTGGCGCCAGTCGTACGAATATCCTTGCCGGAGAGGCTGACTACGGTGAAGTTCCACCGCTGCCGGTCGTATCGTGGATGCATGAGGGCGGGAATTACCGACGGTTCGCGTTGTCGGTGTTGGTTCGGCTGCCTGACGGGATCAGCCCTGCGGCACTCGAACTGCAACTGCAAACGTTGCTGGATGGACACGACATGCTGCGGTGCACGCTGGCAGACACACCCGACGGCCCCCGTGTAGTGACACGCGAGCCGGGGGCAGTGCGTGCCGAAAGCATCCTTGCGCGTGTGGAATTGCCGGTCGCAGAAGAAGCAGGCGAGGCTGTCACGGCGGCCGCACGCGGTGCATTCGAGAGACTGGATCCGCAGGCCGGCGCCATGATTCAGGCGGTGTGGCTGACGAGCCCGGACCAGGAGGACATGCTTCTGCTCTCCGTCCACCATCTCGCCATCGATGTCGTGTCATGGCATATCGCACTTGCCGACCTGGCTCAGACATGGCAGACCGTCGAGGCAGGTGGAGTCCCTAAGGCGTCCTTGGAATTCACCTCGTATCGGCGCTGGTGCCAATTGATGGTGCAGCGCGCAAGCAGCGACGAAGCGCAAGCCCAACGCACGTACTGGGCGGCGCAGGTCGCTGGACCGGACCCCGCGTTGGGAACCCGACGGACGGACCCGGTGCGCGATACCTGGGACACACTGCAGATGACCCCTGTTGCCACGCCTGTAGAGGTAACCCGGCAGCTGTTGTCTTCGTTGACCAAGAAGGATGGCGTACGCGGGTTCTTGTTGGCGGCCTTGGCGATTACGGTGGCCAGCTGGCGCCTCGAGCGTGGGCAGGATCCCACGGCGGGCACCTTGGTGTCGATGGAGGGACACGGTCGGGTCGACGGTGTAGCAGATACCGACACAACAGGCACTGTTGGCTGGTTCAACAACATCTTCCCGGTTCGGATCGGAAGTGGTGAGCTCGCCCTCGGCATCGATGACGTCGAACAAGACTCGAACTCGGCCCACGCACTGCTCGGTTCGGTTGCCGATCATCTGGCCGGAATTCCTTACGAGGGACTGGATTACGGACTGCTGCGCTATGTCGAGGGTTGGGACGTGCTCAGCTCGGCGGCAGACCCGCAGATTCAATTCAACTATCTGGGCCGCATGGACATGAGCGGGATCACCGACCAGCCGTGGTCGGTGATCACCGATACCCGAAGTCTGGCGGTGCCCACCAACTCGGAGCCCGACCTTCCGCTGCGATTCGGCATCAATATCTCGGCCGCGGTGACCAGCACCGCCGACGGTGCCCAGCTCGTCGCGAATTGGCTATGGAGCTCGGCGCTTTTCAGTGCATCAGATGCCGACCGACTGGCGGAGCTGTGGCAGCGCAGTGTGGCCGCGCTTGCCGCGGTAGTAGGCCGATAGAGGCATTTCTCGCGTTATTTGTAGAACACGAAAGAGATGGCGAAATGAAATCAGGAACGGCAGACCAGGCCACGTCTGGTGTGGTGCTGAGCAAGGACGAGATCAAGGCCACCGTTGCAGATCTGGTTGGTGTTGCGCAGGAGGATATTTCAGACGCAGACGATCTCATTGCCCTGGGACTTGACTCAATCCGCATGATGACGTTGGCCGGTGGCTGGCGCAAGCGTGGCAGCCGCGTCACCTTCGCGCAGCTTGCTGCCGAACCTTCTGTCGAGTCGTGGTTTGCGCTTCTGAGTGATGCCGGTGACGAGGAACTGTCGATCGCTGCACCCGGAATCGATGACGCCGATGCCCTGGATGAGGATGCACCCTATCCACTGGCCACCATGCAGCACGCGTATTGGATCGGCCGCTCGGAAGACCAAGAGCTCGGCGGGGTGGCGGCGCACCTGTACGTCGAGTTCGATGGTGGAGCAATCGATCCCGACCGGCTGCGGCGGGCAGTTGATCAGCTCGTGGCGGCTCATCCGATGCTTCGCACCAGGTTCCTGCCCGATGGCACCCAACAGACCGTCGCGGCCCCGGGGCGAGACGTGTTTACCGTCGTAGACCTGCGCGGGCGCACGCCGGAGGACGTCGAAGCGGCGTTGGCAGAGCTTCGTGACCGCAAGACGCATCAGCGACTGGCCATCGAGGACGGTCAGGTGCTTGATGTCACTCTGACCCTGCGCGACGACAACAGCAGCCGGCTGCATCTAGACGTCGACATGCTCGCCGGAGACGCGATGAGCTACCGCGTGCTGGTATCCGATCTGGCAGCGCTGTATCACGGGGCTGCACAACCGGAGTTGGGATACACCTATCGGCGGTATCGGACCGAGCATCTCGCCCAGGGTTCGAGCGACGAGTCGGCGCGTGAGCGTGATCGTCAATGGTGGCGGGAGCGACTGGACGGTCTGCCGGGCGCACCGGAGCTGCCCACCGTGCCGGTGAGTGAGCGTGCAGAACCGCACCGCACCATCCGCTACGACTACTGGCTCGAAGCCCGGGCCAAGGAGCAACTCCTCGCTGCCGCCCACCGGCGCGGCATCACCCCGGCAATGGCGATGGCTGCAGTCTTCGCCGAAACCATCGGTGGTTGGTCCGCGCAGAGCAGATTCCTACTGAATATCCCGCTGTTCCATCGTGAATCCGTGCATCCCGATATCGACCGGGTGATCGGCGATTTCACCTCGTCGATCATGCTGGAGGTCGACCTCACCGAGGACATGTCGGTGGCAGACCGAGCCCGGGCGCTGCAGCGCAGCATGTACGAGAGCGGTGCGCACTCCGCCTACTCGGGATTGGACGTGCTCCGCGATCTTGGCCGGCATCGAGGTGAGCCAGTGCTCGCACCGGTTGTGTACACCAGCGCGCTGAATCTGGGGGAGCTGTTCGCCGAGACGGTCATGGACACCTTCGGCGAACCGGTCTGGATCATTTCCCAAGGCCCGCAGGTGCTGCTGGATGCTCAGGTGACCGAGGTACGCGGCGGCCTACTGCTCAACTGGGATGTGCGCGAATCAGCATTTCCGGAGGGCATGGTCGACACGATGTTCGCGCGTTACACCGATGCGGTGGCCGCGCTGTGTGCCGGAGACGCCGGCTGGAATGCCGATGCGGCCGTGCGACTTCCCGCTTCCCAGGCCGAGGTGCGACAGACCGTTAATGCGACCGACGGCCCCGTGAGCGGACGGTGTCTGCACCAGGGTTTCTTCGATCATGCGTTGGCACATCCCCATGCGCCCGCGGTGGTGTGGGGATTCGGTGAGGAGGACGGTGTCTGGACGTACCGGGAGTTGGCGGCGGAGGCCCTGGCCGTGGCCGGTGCCTTGCAGGCTCGGGGTGTGCGTCCGGGCGATGCCGTCGCAGTACAGCTGCCGAAGGGGCGCGATCAGATTCTTGCGGTGCTCGGTGTGCTTGCCGCAGGCGCGACGTATATCCCCATCGGTTTCGATCAACCTGCCGTTCGCCGGGCAAGCATCCTGGAGACCGGCGGCGTGGCTGTCGCGATAACCGTTGAGGGCGCTGATATCCCGGTGGCAGCGGTGTCTATAGACGCCGCCCGTTTGCACGCTGAACCGTTGGCGTCGCCGGTCATCCCATCGGCCGATGCGATCGCCTATGTCATCTTTACCTCGGGGTCCACCGGCATGCCCAAGGGTGTGGATGTGCTGCACCGCGGTGCGATGAACACCATCGACGCCGTCAACGACTGGTTCGATGTCGGGCCCACCGACCGGGTGCTGGCGCTCTCGGCGCTGGAGTTCGACGCATCCGTGTATGACATCTTCGGAATGTTCTCCGCGGGCGGATCGGTGGTGGCGCTCGATACCGCGCAGCGTGCCGAGGCCACGACGTGGGTGGATCTGCTACGGCGTCACAAGGTTTCGTTCTTGAACTGCGTGCCGAGCATGCTGGACATGATTCTGGGGATCGGCGGGAATGGTCTGGGAGATTCGTTGCGGGCGGTGACGTTGGGCGGTGACTGGGTGGGGGCCGACCTGGCTGCCCGCCTCGCTGCGCAGGTCCCGGGCTGTCGATTCTCTGGTCTGGGCGGGGCCACCGAGACATCCATTCACAACACCATCTGCGAGGTGGTGGGTGATCCGCCCGCGCATTGGGCGACTGTGCCTTTCGGTGTGCCGCTGCGCAATGTGCGATGCCGGGTCGTCTCACCGGCAGGGCGTGATTGCCCGGATTGGGTGCCCGGTGAATTCTGGGTAGGCGGCGCCAATGTTGCGGCCGGATACCGCAATGATCCCCAACGCACCGCGGAACGATTTATCGAGTACGACGGGTTGCGCTGGTATCGGACAGGAGACATGGCCCGGTACTGGCCGGACGGAACCATCGAATTCCTGGGCCGCGCAGACCATCAGGTGCAGATCCGCGGGTATCGCGTGGAGCTGGGCGAGGTCGAGAGCGCGCTGCGGATGGTGCCCGGTGTGCATCACGCGGTCGCTGCCATTGTCGGCGGTGATGTGCCCATTCTGGTTGCCGCGGTGTCGGGTACGCCGGACCCGTTGGCGGATTACGCGACACTGCTCGGCGATCTGGTTCCCAGTTACATGGTCCCCAACCGCGTTGAGCTCCTCGATCAGATGCCGCTGACGCCGAACGGGAAGATCGACCGGACCACGGTGACCGGTCTGCTCGAAAAGGTGACCACCGCCAGCGTCGACGCTGCCCCGCGTGACGACCTCGACGCCGCGCTCGTGGATCTGGTCGCGGACGTGCTCAGCGTGAAATCCATTGGGGTGTACGACGATTTCTTCGCTCAAGGCGGTGACTCGGTGCTTGCCACCACGGTGATCGCCCGGGTGCGCGACTGGCTATCGGTCGATCATGCGCTGGTCGGGGACCTCTTCGCCACCCGCACCATCGCCGGGCTTGCGGACCGGCTCCAGCAGCGCGAGGCCGAGCTCGGCACGCCGGATCGGCTGGCTGTCGTCGCGGGCCATTACCTGGAGATTGCGGCGATGACCGATGAGGAGATCCTCGCAGGCACCAGCTGAACGGTCAGCGAGGTATCTCGACGAGCCATCACGGCCCGCGGTGCCCCGTACGCTGAGCTTCCAGTGACCAGGTGAACCGTAAGGAGTGCTTGATGGCTTTCGGTGACTTCCAGCTCCAGTTCTACGCAGCGGGCGCGCTCGGCAAGGTGTCGACCCTTCCGTTTAGCTTTGCCGAGCTGGAGAGCCGCGCAGAGCAGACGCTCGGCGAGGGAATCTTCGGTTACGTGCGCGGTGGTGCCGGTGACGAACACACCCAGGACGCGAATGTCACCGCCCTGCGCCAGTACGGGCTCGTGCCACGGATGTTGCGAGACCGCACGAAACGAGACATGTCGACCTCGTTTCTGGGGCGTCAGTTCTCCAGCCCGGCGTTCATCTGCCCGGTGGGCGTGCTGGGCGCGGTTCGAGACCGCGGCGACCTGCTGACCGCGGCCGCCGCCCGCGAACTCGATATGCCCGCCATGTACTCGACGCTCTCTGCGGCAACACTTGAGGAGGTCGCCGCCGAGCGTGGCGATTCGTACGGCATCTTCCAGCTGTACCCGTCGTCGGATCGCGAGCTGACCGACAACTTCATCCGACGTGCCGAGGCGGCGGGGTATGACGCCCTCGCGGTGACCCTCGACACCGGCACGCTCGGATGGCGCCCCCGCGATCTCAAACATGGTTATCTGCCGATGCTGCAAGGGCACTGCCTGGCGAACTACACCTCCGATCCGCGCTTCCTAGAAATCGCCGGGGTGCGCTCCGCGGGGGAGTTGGCGCCCATGCATGCGGGTTTGGTGTGGGCATCGCTGTTCAGCCATCCGGGTTTGACGTGGGCGGATATCGACCACTATCGCGAGCTGACCAAACTCCCGATCATCCTGAAGGGCATCTGCGACGTCGATGACGTTCGGCAGGCGGTAGATCGCGGTATCGACGCCATCGCGTACTCCAATCACGGTGGGCGGCAAGCAAATGGAGGAATCGCGGCGATAGACGGGCTGGCGGCGGCCGTCGATGCGGCCGGCGCTGTTCCGGTGACATTCGACTCCGGGATCCGCGACGGCGTCGACATCTTGCGGGCCGTAGCCCTCGGTGCCAGCCTGGTCGGGATCGGGCGTCCATACGTTTACGGGCTGGCGCTGGACGGGACCAACGGCGTGAAGCATGTCATCCAGTCACTGCTGGCCGAGGCCGACCTGACGATGGCGGTCGACTGCTACCTGTCGCTGGAGGAGCTGACAGTGCGACGGCCGCACTGAGGGCCTAACCCCCGAAACGCGGCCCGCGCCGTCGTAGATACCGCTCGAACTCGGCCGCCAGAGCATCCCCGTCGATCTTGTTGAGAATCTCGGTCGTATCGACCTCGGCGTCACCGCGTTCCTCGAGCGACTGCACGTATTCGGAAATCTCCTCGTCATCGGTGGTCATCTCGCTGACCGCCAGCTCCCACTCCTCGGCCTGCTCGGGCAGATCTCCGAGGGGCACCTCCACGTCGAGCACGTCCTCGACACGCTGTAGCAGGGCCACAGTCGCCTTCGGATTGGGCGGTTGCGACACGTAATGCGGGACTGCTGCCCAAAACGCGACGGCCGGGATACCCGCGTTCACGCAGGCGTCCTGGAACACACCGGCGATACCGGTGGGGCCCTCATATCGCGTCTCCTCGAGACCGAAGAACTTGGCCGCATCGGGGGAGTACGCGGTTCCGCTCACCGGCACCGGCCGGGTGTGCGGTGTATCGGCCAGTAATGCGCCCAAGATCACCACGGTGGACACATTGAGACGGTCCGCGATGGCCAGCAAGCGGCTGCAGAAAGTGCGCCACCGCATATTCGGCTCCGCGCCGTGCATCAGCACCACATCACGCTGTGAGCCGGGCGGTGAGCAGTAGGAGACGTGCATTCCCGGCCACTCAAGTTCGCGAGTGACGCCCTCTACCAAACGAACGATGGGGCGATTGACCTGGTAGTCGTAGTAATCCTCATCGTCGATGGTCATCAACGGGGTGGCCTGCCAGGTGGTGTCCAGGTGCTCCAGCGCGGCGCTGGCGGCATCGCCGGCGTCATTCCAGCCCTCGAAAGCGGCAACCACCACCGGGTCGCGCAGCACGGGTAGGCCGTTCTGGGCGATATCCGACAGGGTCACGGTGCCAGCGTAAGCCCTGCGTGACGGGGACGAGCCACGGCTGGCGGAGAATGGATTGGATAGCCGGATCACATTGTTGATATGACCGCCCCTAGTAAAACTGACACGACACTCCGCAGGACAAACTGGGCGTTCGCACGACTGTTGAGTGACGACGTAGACTCCATCTGGTCGAGAGGCGTTGCAACGGTTCCGGATCACAGCCGGTGACCGCCACGCTCGGCAGAGTTAAGGACGCCTTCCGCTCTGGAAGGAATGCGCGTGACCAATCCGCAGCCGAATATCCGTCCCGACTCCACGGACCCGCTGACAACTGCTCTCCAACAGCGGATCCTGGTGATCGACGGCGCGATGGGCACGGCGATCCAGCGCGACCGGCCCGACGAGGCCGGATACCGCGGGGAACGGTTCGCCGACTGGCCGAGCGACCTCATCGGCAACAACGACCTGCTCACTCTGACGCAACCGCACATCATCCAGGACATCCACCGCGAGTACCTCGAGGCAGGTGCGGACATCCTCGAGACCAACACGTTCAACGCGACCGCAGTCTCGCTCTCCGACTACAGCATGGAAGAGCTGAGCTACGAGCTGAACTACGCCGGTGCCGCGCTGGCGCGAGCGGCCGCCGACGAATACAGCACCCCTGCGAAGCCCCGTTATGTCGCCGGGGTGCTGGGGCCGACCACCCGGACCGCGTCGATTTCGCCGGACGTCAACGATCCCGGAGCCCGCAACGTCTCCTACGACCAGCTGGTCGCCGCCTACCTCGAAGCAGCCGACGGCCTGGTCGACGGCGGTGCCGACATCATCCTCGTGGAGACCATCTTCGACTCGCTGAACGCCAAGGCAGCGGTGTTCGCCGTAGAGACGCTGTTTGAGCAGCGCGGGCGGCGCTGGCCGATCATCATCTCGGGCACTATCACCGACGCGTCAGGGCGGACGTTGTCCGGCCAGGTCACCGAGGCATTCTGGAACGCGATCCGGCACGCCAAGCCCATCGCGGTGGGCCTTAACTGCGCCCTGGGCGCCCCGGAGATGCGGCCCTATATCGCCGAGATGTCGCGCATCGCCGACACCTTCGTCTCCTGCTACCCGAACGCAGGTCTACCCAACGCCTTCGGCGAGTACGACGAGTCCCCTGAGGGCCAGGCCGGCTACCTTGCTGAGTTCGCCGAGGCCGGCCTGGTCAACCTGGTCGGTGGGTGCTGCGGGACCGCGCCTGCGCACATCGCGGAGATCGCCAAGGTTGTCGAGGGCTTGAATCCCCGGGAAGTACCGAGCATTTCCGTGGCGACTCGCCTGTCCGGACTGGAGCCCCTCAACATCACCGACGACTCGCTGTTCGTGAACATCGGTGAGCGCACCAACATCACCGGTTCGGCCCGGTTCCGCAACCTGATCAAGGCCGAGGACTACGACACCGCGCTCTCGGTGGCCCTGCAGCAGGTCGAGGTCGGTGCGCAGGTCATCGACATCAACATGGACGAGGGCATGATCGACGGCGTCGCCGCAATGGACCGGTTCACCAAGCTGATCGCGGCCGAACCGGATATCAGCCGTGTCCCGGTGATGATCGACTCCTCCAAGTTCGAGGTCATCGAGGCCGGCTTGAAGAATGTGCAGGGCAAGCCGATCGTCAACTCGATCTCCATGAAGGAGGGCGAGGAGAAGTTCATCCGCGAAGCACGGCTTTGCCGCAAGTACGGCGCCGCCGTCGTGGTGATGGCCTTCGATGAGAAGGGCCAGGCTGACAATCTGGAACGGCGCAAGGAAATCTGCGGACGCGCCTACCGGATTTTGACCGAAGAGGTCGGCTTCCCGGCTGAGGACATCATCTTCGACCCCAACTGCTTCGCGCTGGCGACCGGTATCGAGGAGCACGCGACGTACGGGATCGACTTCATCGAGGCCTGTGCCTGGATCAAGGAGAACCTGCCGGGGGTGCATATCTCCGGCGGTATCTCGAACGTGTCGTTCTCGTTCCGCGGTAACAACCCCGTCCGCGAGTCGATTCACGCGGTGTTCCTGTTCCACGCGATCAAGGCCGGCCTGGATATGGGCATCGTCAACGCCGGTGCGCTGGTGCCCTATGACTCGATCGACACCGAACTGCGGGAAAGGATCGAGGACGTCGTCCTGAACCGTCGCGCCGACGCGGCCGAACGGCTCCTGGAGATCGCCGAACGGTTCAACAGCTCGGGGGAGGAGACCGGTCCCTCGACTGTTCAAGAGTGGCGCAGTCTTCCTGTGCGCGAAAGGATTACACACGCCCTGGTCAAGGGAATCGACGCCCATGTCAGCGACGACACCGAGGAATTGCGCGTCGAGATCGCCGACGCGGGCGGCCGCCCGATCGAGGTGATCGAGGGTCCACTGATGGACGGCATGAACGTCGTCGGTGACCTCTTCGGCGCCGGCAAGATGTTCCTGCCCCAGGTGGTGAAGTCGGCCCGGGTGATGAAGAAGGCCGTCGCGTACCTGTTGCCATTCATCGAGAAGGAAAAGGAAGAGTCCGGCGCCGCCGCATCCAAGGACACCAACGGCACCATCATTATGGCGACCGTGAAGGGCGACGTCCACGACATCGGCAAGAACATCGTCGGGGTCGTCCTGCAATGCAACAACTTCGAAGTGATCGACCTCGGTGTGATGGTGCCCGCCCAGAAGATCCTGGACGCGGCGAAGGAGCACGACGCCGACATCATCGGGCTGTCCGGCCTGATCACCCCGTCGCTAGACGAGATGGCCAACTTCGCCGTCGAAATGGAACGCGAAGGTCTGGAGATCCCGCTGCTGATCGGTGGCGCGACCACCTCGCGCGCCCACACCGCGGTGAAGATCTCGCCGCGTCGCAAGGGTCCGGTGGTCTGGGTCAAGGACGCATCCCGCTCGGTGCCGGTCGCCGCCGCACTCCTCGACGACAAGCAGCGGCCAGGACTACTGGAGGCCACCGAGAAGGACTACGCGTCGCTGCGCGAACGGCATGCGCAGAGGAACGAGCGGCCGACGCTGACGCTGGCGAAGGCCCGAGCCAACCGGACACCGGTCGAGTGGGACGGATACACGCCACCCGTGCCCGCCCAGGGCCTCGGTGTGCGGGAGTTTCTGGACTACGACCTCGCCGAGTTGCGGGAGTACATCGACTGGCAGCCGTTCTTCAACGCCTGGGAGATGAAGGGTCGTTTCCCTGACATCCTCAACAACCCGACCTCCGGTGAGGCCGCGCGCAAGCTGTATGACGACGCCCAGCAGATGCTCGACACCCTGATCAAGGAGAAGTGGCTGACGGCCAACGGGGTGATCGGCTTCTTCCCCGCGAATGCGGTCGGCGATGACATCGAGGTCTACACCGACGACTCCCGCACCGAGGTGCTCAGCACGTTGCACAACGTGCGCCAGCAGGGTGCGCACCGCGAAGGCATCCCGAACCGGTCGCTGGGCGACTACATCGCCCCCAAAGAGACGGGTCTCCAGGACTATGTGGGCGCCTTCGCAGTCACCTCGGGGCTCGGCGGCCAGGACAAGATCATGGAGTTCAAGGCGGATCTGGACGACTACAGCGCGATCCTGCTGGAGTCGGTCGCCGACCGGCTGGCCGAGGCCTTCGCCGAACGGATGCACCAGCGGGTCCGCAAGGAGTTCTGGGGTTTCCAGCCCGACGAGCAGCTGGACAACGAGGCGCTCATCGGCGAGAAGTACCGGGGAATCCGTCCGGCGCCGGGTTACCCGGCCTGCCCGGAACACACCGAGAAGGCGACGTTATTCGACCTGATGGACGTCACGAAGCGGACAGGCATCGAGCTAACCGAATCGATGGCGATGTGGCCCGGAGCCGCGGTCAGCGGCTGGTATTTCTCGCACCCGCAGTCGCAGTACTTCGTGGTCGGCCGGTTGGCTCAGGACCAGGTCGCCGACTACGCCAAGCGCAAGGGCTGGACGCTGCAGGAAGCGGAGCGCTGGCTCGGCCCGAACCTCGGCTACAACCCGGAGGACTGAGCACCAGCGTCATGGGCAGCAGGCGACCTCTGACAGAATTGGTCGCATGCGTGCGGTGCTGTGGGACATGGACGGCACCCTCATCGACTCGGAGAAGCTCTGGGATATCTCCATGGCGGAAACGTGCCGACGGCTGGGTGGCGAGATGACTCCCGAGCTGCGAACAGCGCTACTCGGGGGGTCTGCCGAGGCCACTATGCGGATGATGTTCGCGGCGTTCGGGCTGGAGCCGGATCCGGAGCTGATAGCCAGTGAGAACGATTGGCTGCACGAATACACCGCCGAGCTGTTCGAGACTGGACTCACGTGGTGTGACGGCGCTCAAGAGATGCTGGTGCAGCTCGCCGCCGAGGAGGTGCCGATGGTCCTGGTGACCAACACCATCCGATCACTCACCAACCACGCGCTTAAGACCATTGGTACGCAGTGGTTTTCCGGAACCGTATGCGGCGACGAGGTGACGCGCACGAAACCAGCCCCCGATCCGTACCTGCGGGCCGCCGAGCTGTTGGGGATTGACCCGGGCGACTGCCTGGCCATTGAGGACTCGGTGACCGGGGCCGCCGCCGCCGAGGCCGCGGGCTGCGCGGTGCTGGTGGTGCCCAACCATGTCGACGTGCCCGCGGGCGACCGGCGCAGGCATGCCACCACGCTGTCGGGACTGTCGCCGGACGACCTGCGGCTCACCCACGCCGACGTCTTTTCCGGTACCGCATGCAAACGCATATGACTCACCGGGCCTGGTCGTGACACAATCGCCACCCGTGAAGACCTTCGATGAGCTGTTCGCTGAGCTCAGTGACCGCGCCAGAACCCGGCCTGAGGGGAGCGGCACCGTCGCCGCCCTCGATGCGGGGGTGCACACCCTGGGCAAGAAGCTGCTCGAGGAGGCGGGCGAGGTATGGCTGGCCGCCGAGCACGAGAGCGACGAGTCGCTCGCCGAAGAGGTCAGCCAGCTGCTCTATTGGGCGCAGGTGCTGCTGATTGCCCGCGGTCTCACGCTCGACGACGTCTACCGGAAGCTTTGATATGACGAAGTCCAACGAGGGCACCACAGCGCCCCTGCGTGTCGCGGTCCCCAACAAGGGGGCGCTCAGCGAGGCCGCGTCCGACATTCTGTCCGAGGCCGGTTACCGGCGGCGCGGAGACGCCAAGGATCTGACGGTGCTCGACCCACAGAACGAGGTTGAGTTCTTCTTCCTCAGGCCCAAGGACATCGCGATCTACGTCGGGTCGGGTGAGCTGGATCTTGGTATTACCGGCCGCGACCTGATGATGGATTCTGATGCACCGGTGACCGAGCGGCTCGCGCTGGGGTTCGGTGGATCGACGTTCCGCTATGCGGCACCTGCCGAGCGCGACTGGACGATTTACGATATCGCGGGAAAACGAATCGCCACCGCCTACCCGAACTTGGTTCGAAAGGATCTGGCCACCAAGGGGATCGAAGCCGAGGTTATTCGGCTGGATGGCGCCGTGGAGATCTCTATCCAGCTGGGTGTGGCTGATGTGATCGCCGATATCGTCGGTACCGGTCGTACCCTGCGCCAACACGGACTGGTGGCATTCGGGGAGTCGCTGTGTAATTCCGAGGCCGTGTTGATCGAGCGGGAGAACGCCGATCCGGCAACCGATACGGCACGCGGGCAGCTGACCACGCGCATCCAGGGTGTCGTATTCGGCCAGCAGTATCTGATGCTCGACTACGACTGCCCTCGCACGGTTCTCGACGAGGCGCTCAAGGTGACGCCCGGCCTCGAGTCTCCGACCTTGGCCCCGTTGGCCGACGAGGCATGGGTAGCCGTGCGCGCGCTGGCTCCGCGCAAGGACGTCAACGCCACCATGGATGCGCTGGCCGCGATCGGCGCGAAGGCCATCCTGGCTTCCGAGGTCAGGTTCTTCCGGGCCTAGCAAGATCTTTGCGAGAAGATCGGTCATCGCGGGAGGAAACGGCCTAGCATGGCGGCATGGCGCTGCACGTCCTCGTCTACAGCGATGACATCACGGTTCGGCGCAAGGTAATTCAGGGAATTGGCACTCGGCCGGATTCCACACTTCCGCCACTGGAGTTCGTTGAGGTGGCCACCGGACCGATTGTCATCGAGCGCCTCGATGCGGGCGGTATTGACTTGGCCATCCTCGACGGAGAGGCAACCCCATTCGGCGGGATGGGTGTGGCCAAGCAGGTCAAGGACGAGGTCGACGCGCCGCCGCCAATCCTGGTGCTGACGGGACGCCCGCAGGACAGCTGGCTGGCGAACTGGTCACGTGCCGAGGCCGTGGTACCGCGGCCGATCGACCCGATGCGGTTGACCGCCACGGTGATCGAGCTGCTCGGCCCAGCGGCCGCGACGCACCGCTGACTTCGATCGTCCGGGCCCGTCGGCGCGGTACTTAATTACGCAAAACACCGTCAAACGGTGGCACGGATCCGGCGCCAACCGATAGTGTGTTTGTTAGGTCACATCTGTACTGGTCGGCAGCCCTCGACCACACACGGAATGACACGGCAATGTTGCCGATCCAGCACAGGGACCCGATGGATCTATTCGGGAGGCTGGTCTGCCATGGATGCGTATGTGCCGATCTTGGTGCTCGGCGCCATTGCGGTGTTCTTTGGCGTTTTCTCCGTTGGGATTTCGTCATTTGTCGGCCCGCGCCGGTACAACCGAGCCAAACTCGAGGCATACGAGTGTGGGATCGAACCAACCCAGCACTCGATGGGGCGCGATCATCATGGCGCCGCCGCGGGCGGACACCGGGTGCCCGTGAAGTACTACCTCACCGCGATGTTGTTCATCATCTTCGATATCGAGATCGTCTTCCTGTATCCGTGGGCCGTTCATTTCGACGCCCTCGGAGTGTTCGGACTGCTCGCAATGGCCCTGTTCATCGTCAACGTGTCGGTGGCGTACGCGTACGAATGGAGGCGCGGTGGCCTGAGCTGGGATTAGCCCCGAGGAATTGGCGGGGCGTGCGGAAGTCCTTGCAACATCACGAATAAGCACACCTGTTGGGAGAACCATGGGTCTTGAGGAAAAACTGCCTAGCGGATTCCTGCTGAGCACTGTCGAGACCCTGGCCGGGTATGTGCGAAAAGGTTCGTTGTGGCCCGCCACCTTTGGTCTGGCCTGCTGCGCCATCGAAATGATGTCGACGGCGGGTCCGAGATTCGACATCGCGCGCTTCGGCATGGAGCGGTTCTCGGCGACTCCACGACAGGCCGACCTCATGATCGTGGCGGGCAGGGTCAGTCAGAAAATGGCCCCGGTGCTGCGTCAGATCTATGACCAGATGGCCGAACCGAAATGGGTGCTCGCCATGGGGGTCTGTGCATCCTCGGGCGGCATGTTCAATAACTACGCCATCCTCCAGGGTGTCGATCATGTTGTCCCCGTGGATATCTACCTTCCTGGCTGTCCGCCGCGCCCGGAGATGTTGCTGCACGCGATCTTGAAGCTGCACGAGAAGATCGGTCAGATGCCACTCGGGGTCAACCGTGAGGAAGTCATCCGCGAGACCGAAGCGGCCGCACTTACCGCTACGCCCACCATAGAGATGAAGGGTCTGCTGCGGTGACGGGCGAAGAGCGGAATCCGGGTGAGGTCATCGGCGTGCGGCGTGGGCTCTTCGGGGTCCGGGGTAGCGGGGACACCTCGGGCTACGGTGGACTGGTTCAGCCAATCTCCTTGCCGGCGAGCTCGAACCGTCCATTCGGGGGGTACTTCGACGAGGTCGTCGACCGACTGGAATCGGTGCTCGCGGACCAGGAGCATGTCACCTTCGAAGACGCCATAGAAGGTGTGGTCGTCTTCCGCGATCAGCTCACCATCCATGTGCGGGCCGAACACCTGGTGCAGGTCGCGCAGTCGTTGCGCGATGATCCCCAACTGCGTTTCGAACTCAGTTTAGGTGTCAGCGGTGTGCACTATCCGGAGGACACCCAACGCGAGCTGCACGCCGTCTACCCCCTGATGTCGATCACATGGAACCGCCGGATAATGCTGGAAGTAGCTGTGCCGGATAGTAATTCGCATATTCCGTCGCTGAATGCCGTGTACCCGACCACCGATTGGCATGAACGGGAAACCTACGACTTCTTCGGCATCATCTTCGATGATCACCCCGCGCTGACACGGATAGAGATGCCCGATGATTGGGAAGGTCATCCTCAACGCAAGGACTATCCGCTCGGTGGTGTTCCGGTGGAGTATCACGGCGCGACCATCGCTCCACCCGATCAGCGGAGGTCCTACAACTAATGACCATACGGCCCGAAACCCATCTCATGGCCGGTGGGCAGGACTGGGACGAGATCGTCGCCGCTGCAACGCAAGCCACCGATGAGCGAATTGTCGTGAACATGGGCCCTCAGCATCCGTCGACTCACGGCGTGCTGCGTCTGATTCTCGAGATCGAAGGGGAGACGGTCACCGACGTTCGCTGCGGGATCGGCTACCTGCACACCGGTATCGAGAAGAACCTGGAATACCGAAACTGGACGCAGGGCGTCACCTTCGTGACCCGGATGGACTACCTGTCCCCGTTCTTCAACGAGACCGCTTACTGCCTGGGAGTCGAGAAACTGCTCGACGTCACCGATGACATTCCCGAGCGCGCCACCGTGATTCGGGTGCTGATGATGGAGCTCAATCGCATCTCCTCGCATCTGGTCGCGCTTGCCACCGGGGGCATGGAGCTCGGGGCGATGACGG
Organism: Mycobacterium sp.; assembly: GCA_050701835.1. Classification (GTDB taxonomy): domain Bacteria; phylum Actinomycetota; class Actinomycetes; order Mycobacteriales; family Mycobacteriaceae; genus Mycobacterium. Next base: position 33,826 of record JBOGDC010000044.1, read on the forward strand.
CGATGTTTCTCGGTTTCCGCGAACGAGAAATGATCCTGAAGGTCTTCGAAGCCGTGACCGGACTGCGCATGAACCACGCCTATGTCAGGCCCGGCGGGCTCGCGCAGGATCTGCCCGACGGTGCCGAACAGGAGGTGCAGGATCTACTCAAGATCCTGCCCGGCAGGTTGCGCGATATGGAAAATCTGTTGAACGAGAACTACATCTGGAAGGCGCGCACCCAGGGCATCGGGTATCTGGATCTCACCGGGTGCATGGCGCTGGGCATCACTGGTCCGGTACTGCGTGCCACCGGCCTGGCTCACGATCTGCGCCGCGCGCAACCGTACTGCGGTTACGAGAACTATGACTTTGAGGTCGTCACCCACGAGGATTGCGACTCTTACGGTCGCTATCTGATCCGCATCAAGGAGATGCACGAGTCCATCAAGATCGCTCAGCAGTGCCTGGATCGGTTGCGGCCGGGACCGATCATGCTGGATGACAAGAAGATTGCCTGGCCCGCAGACCTTTCCTCGGGACCTGACGGTCTGGGCAACTCGCCCAAACACATCGCCAAGATCATGGGCACCTCGATGGAGGGGCTGATCCACCATTTCAAGCTGGTGACGGAGGGAGTGCGGGTGCCGGCCGGACAGGTGTATGTCGCCGTCGAATCGCCGCGCGGTGAGCTCGGTGTCCATATGGTCAGCGACGGTGGGACTCGGCCCTACCGTGTGCATTTCCGTGATCCGTCCTTCACGAATCTGCAGTCTGTCTCGGCGATGTGCGAGGGCGGGATGGTGGCGGACTTGATCGCCGCGGTGGCGAGCATCGATCCGGTGATGGGTGGGGTGGACAGATAATGAGCGAGGTATTTGTCGAGCTTGGCAGTGGCCCGCCGGACGACCCCGGCCGATTTATCGGGCGTAAAAGCTATCCGCCGGAAGTGGTTTCGCAGCTTGCCATCGATGCCAAGGAGATCCTTGATCGGTATCCGAGCCGGCGGTCGGCGTTGCTCCCGCTGCTGCATCTGGTGCAGTCCGAGGATGGGTACGTGACCATCGCGGGCATCGAATTCTGCGCCGGACAAGTCAGTTTGACGTCCGCGGAGGTCACCGCGGTGGCGAGCTTCTACTCGATGTACCGGCGCGGGCCGACCGGCGACTACCTGGTCGGCGTGTGCACCAACACGCTGTGTGCGGTGCTGGGCGGTGACGCGATCTTGGCCCGGTTGGTCAATGAGCTGGGCATACAGCCCGGTGGCACGACCGAGGATGGGAAGGTCACGCTTGAGCATGTCGAATGTAACGCCGCCTGCGACTACGCCCCGGTGTTGATGGTCAACTGGGAGTTCTTCGATAACCAAACACCGGACATAGCGGCCGATCTCGTGGAGGGCCTGCGTGGCGGCCGGATTCCCGAGCCCCTCCGCGGTGCGCCACCGTGCACGTTCAAGGAGACCGCGCGAATCTTGGCCGGGTTCGCCGATGAGCGGCCCGACGCGGTGGCCGCCGCAGAGGCCGGGCGGCCCACGCTGGCGGGACTGCGCCTGGCGAAGGACGTGCAGGAGATGACGCGGTGACCTCCCCAATCCTCGCACCGGTCCTCTCGGAGTACTGGGACGAGGCCGACTCATGGACGCTTGACGGCTATCTACGTCATGACGGGTACCAGGGTCTGCGAACCGCGCTTGACATGGAACCCGATGCTGTCATCGCGTTGGTCAAGGACTCGGGCTTGCGCGGACGAGGTGGCGCCGGATTCCCGACGGGCACCAAGTGGTCCTTCATTCCGCAGGGCGACGGCAAGCCGCACTACCTCGTGGTGAACGCCGACGAGTCCGAACCTGGTACCTGCAAAGACATTCCGCTGATGTTGGCGACACCACACACCCTCATCGAGGGAATCGTCATTGCCGCCTACGCGATCCGCGCCTCGCATGCGTTCATCTACGTCCGCGGCGAGGTGATCTCGGTGATCAGGAGATTGCAGACCGCGGTGGCACAGGCCTACGAGGCCGGATATCTCGGCCGCAACATTCTTGACAGCGGCTTCGATCTGGAACTGGTGGTGCATGCCGGCGCCGGCGCCTACATCTGCGGGGAAGAGACCGCGCTACTGGATTCACTTGAAGGGCGACGCGGGCAGCCGCGGCTGCGTCCGCCCTTTCCGGCCGTCGCCGGGCTGTACGCCAGCCCGACCGTTGTCAACAACGTCGAGTCCATCGCCAGTGTCCCGGTCATCCTGCGGCGTGGGGTCGAGTGGTTCCGGTCGATGGGATCGGAGAAGTCGCCGGGATTCACGCTGTACTCGTTGTCGGGGCATGTGCGCACCCCCGGTCAGTACGAGGCCCCGCTGGGTGTGACGCTGCGGCAGCTGCTGGAGCTGGCGGGGGGAGTGCGGGATGGGCACGGACTCAAGTTCTGGACGCCCGGCGGCTCGTCGACACCGTTGTTCACCGCTGAGCATCTCGAAGTGCCCCTCGATTACGAAGGAGTGAGCGCCGCCGGATCGATGTTGGGCACCAAGGCATTACAGATATTTGACGACACCACCTGTGTGGTGCGCGCGGTGCTGCGGTGGACCGAGTTCTATGCGCACGAGTCCTGCGGTAAGTGCACACCGTGCCGTGAGGGCACCTATTGGCTAGTGGGCATCCTCAGGCGGCTGGAATCCGGAGATGGGATCGCCGAAGACCTAGACAAACTTCTCGATATCTCGGACATCGTGCTCGGAAAGTCCTTCTGTGCCCTCGGGGACGGCGCGGCGAGCCCGATCATGTCCTCTCTCAAGTACTTCCGTGGCGAATACGAGGCGCACCTGAACAATGGGTGTCCCTTCGATCCGGCCGCCAGCACAGTCTTCGGGGGAGGGCAACCATGACCACGACAGAAACAGAATTGGTTACTGTCAGCATTGACGGAACCGATGTCTCGGTGCCCAAGGGCACATTGGTGATTCGCGCTGCCGAACTCATCGGCGTGCAGATTCCCCGGTTCTGTGACCATCCGCTGCTCGACCCGGTGGGCGCATGCCGCCAGTGCCTGGTCGAAGTGGAGGGGCAGCGTAAACCCTTGGCCGCGTGTACCACCACCGTCACCGATGAGATGAGGATCCACACCCAGATCACCTCCCAGGCAGCGCAGAAGGCGCAGAGCGGTGTGATGGAACTGCTGCTCATCAACCATCCGCTCGACTGTCCGGTCTGCGATAAGGGCGGAGAATGCCCGTTGCAGAACCAGGCCATGTCGAGCGGACGCGCCGAGACCCGCTTCACCGAGGCCAAACGGACATTCCCCAAGCCGATTCCGCTGTCCACCGAGGTACTGCTCGACAGAGAACGCTGCGTGCTGTGCGCCCGCTGCACCCGGTTCTCACAGCAGGTGGCCGGAGACCCGTTCATCGAGCTGCTGGAACGCGGCGCCCTACAACAGGTCGGCATCGCCAGCGACGAGCCCTTCGAGTCGTACTTCTCCGGCAATACCGTGCAGATCTGCCCGGTCGGTGCCCTCACGGGTGCCGCATACCGATTCCGCGCCCGCCCCTTCGATCTGGTGTCCTCACCCAGTGTCTGCGAGCACTGCGCCAGCGGATGCGCGCAGCGCACCGACCATCGGCGTGGGAAGGTACTGCGCCGCCTTGCCGGTGACGATCCGGAAGTCAACGAGGAATGGAATTGCGACAAGGGACGCTGGGCGTTCACCTATGCCACGGCGCGCGACCGCATCACCAGTCCGATGATCCGCGACGAATCCGGAGATTTGGTGGCGGTGTCGTGGCCGCAGGCATTGGAGACCGCCGCTAAGGGTTTGGCGGAGGCCGGTGCCAATGCCGGGGTGCTGACCGGCGGTCGGCTCACCGTCGAAGACTCCTACGCGTACGTGAAATTCGCCCGCATGGCGATGGGCACCAACAACATCGACTTCCGGGCCCGGGCGCACACCGCCGAGGAGGCCGCGTTCCTGGGCTCTGCTATCGCCGGGCACAGCATGACGCAGACATATGCGGCCTTGGAGACTGCTCCGGTGGTCCTACTGGCCGGATTCGAGCCGGAAGAGGAGTCGCCCATTGTCTTTCTGCGGCTCCGTAAGGCAGTACGCAAACGCGGCGTGAAAGTTCATGCCATCGCGCCCTTCGCCAGCCGCGGCGCCACCAAGCTGTCGGCGGATGTGATTGCCACCGTTCCCGGCAACGAACCGGAAACCCTGGCGGGCCTGGCTGATGTGGATCTGCTGGGCCAACCCGGGGCCGTAATCATGGTGGGGGAACGGCTGGCGTCGATACCGGGAGCATTGTCGGCAGCGGTCCGGCTGGCCGAAAAGACGGGTGCCGCGCTGGTGTGGATTCCGCGGCGGGCCGGTGAACGCGGAGCACTGGAAACCGGAGCCCTACCGAGGCTCCTGCCGGCTGCACACCCAGTATCCGACAGCGCAGCACGACGGTATATCGCCGAACAATGGGGTGTGATCGCGCTCCCCGATATGCCGGGGCTCGACGCCGCGGGCATGCTGGACCCCGGCCGCGGACTCGAAGCCTTTGTCATAGGCGGCGTTGACCTGGCCGATCTGCCCTACCCTGCCGCTGCGATCGGTGCTCTCAAGGCGGCCTTCGTGGTGAGCCTCGAGATGCGCCACGGTGCGGTGACAGAGCTCGCCGATGTGGTGCTTCCGGTGGCCGCGGTTGCGGAAAAGTCGGGCAGTTTCCTGAATTGGGAAGGCAGACTTAGACCTTTCGAGACCACGCTGGACGGCAGCGACACATTGGATGACCTGCGGGTGCTGGCCGCGCTCGCCCAGCGGATGGATCGGTCGATCGGCCTGACTCGGGCAAACGATGCGCTCGCCGAGCTCGCGAAAATCGGTCCGTGGGAAGGGCAGCGCGAGACACCGGGTGCGGTACGCGCGAACGCACGGCCGGAACCGGAAGTGGGGGAGGCGGTGCTCGCGTCGTGGCGCCTACTGCTCGATAAGGGGCGGCTACAGGATGGCGAACAGTTCCTCGCCGGTACCGCGCACACCGCGCAGGTCCGGTTGTCGGAGGCGACCGCCAACGAAATCGGGGCCGTCGAAGGCCAATCGGTGACTGTACGCAGTATGTCGGAGTCAATCAGGGGGTCCATTACCTTGCCGCTACGGATCACCGAGATGCCGGACAGGGTCGTGTGGGTACCCATGCGCTCGGCGGGTTCGGAGGTGCATCAACAGCTCGGACCGGCGCTCGGGCAAGTGGTGCGCATCGAGGCGGCACCATGACCGGCAAAGCAGATCTGTCTCAGTTCGGGATCGACCCGCTGTGGCTCGTCCTCGTCAAATGCATTGCAGTATTTGCATTCCTGGTTCTCACCGTGCTTGTTGCCATCCTCGTCGAGCGGAAGGTGCTGGCGTGGATGCAGCGTCGGATCGGTCCCAACCGGGTAGGCCCGTTCGGGCTGCTGCAAAGCCTGGCCGATGGCGTGAAACTCGCCCTCAAAGAGGGGCTCACCCCAGCCGGGGTCGATAAGCCGATTTATCTCCTCGCACCGATCATCTCGGTGGTACCAGCGATCGTCGCGTACGCGGTGATCCCGTTCGGTCCCGTGGTCTCTGTGTTCGGCCACCGGACACCCCTGCAACTTACCGACCTGCCGGTGGCGATTCTGTTCGTGCTGGCAGTCACTTCGGTGGGCGTCTACGGGATTGTGCTGGGAGGTTGGGCATCTGGCTCTACTTACCCGCTGCTGGGTGGATTACGGTCCTCGGCGCAGGTGATCTCCTACGAGATCGCGATGGGTCTGACCTTCGCGGCGGTGTTCCTCTTGGCGGGAACGATGTCGACCTCGGGAATCGTCGCGGCGCAAGCCGGACGTTGGTACGTCTTCCTGCTGCTCCCGTCCTTCCTGGTGTACGTCACCGCAATGGTCGGCGAGACCAACAGGGCACCGTTTGACCTGCCCGAGGCGGAGGGTGAGCTGGTCGGTGGCTTTCACACCGAATACTCGTCATTGCGTTTCGCCATGTTCATGCTCGCCGAATACATCAACATGGCAACGGTTTCCGGACTGGCAGCCACCATGTTCCTGGGCGGCTGGCATGCGCCATGGCCGGTAAGCCTGATTGACGGCGCGAACTCCGCCTGGTGGCCGGCCCTGTGGTTCGTGGCCAAGGTGTGGGGCTTCATGTTCCTGTTCATGTGGTTGCGCGCCACGCTGCCCCGGCTGCGCTACGACCAGTTCATGCGGTTGGGCTGGGAGGTGCTGATCCCGGTGGCGCTGGCGTGGATCGTCGTCGTGGGGGTGGTGCGGACCCTGGCGCTCTACGGATACGGAAATCCGTCGATCATCCTCGGGATCACCGGGCTCGTCGGCTCAGTCGGCGCCATCGCACTGGTAGGCGTCCTGTCCCGACGCACCGAACCACCACAACCCCTTATTGACAGCAGCTTCAATCCCATGGCCGGCGGGTTCCCGGTGCCGCCACTGCCCGGGCAGCGCGCGGACACTGCCCCACCCGTGAGCACCAAGGAGGACGCACATGCTTGAAGTTCTGCGACATACTGTCGACGCCCTGGCGGGGTTCTGGGTGACCTTCTCCTCCATGTTCAAGAAACGGCTTACCGAGCAGTATCCCGAAAAGAAACAACCCACCGCGCCCCGCTACCACGGGCGCCATCAACTCAACCGGTACTCCGACGGGCTCGAGAAATGCATCGGTTGCGAGCTGTGCGCCTGGGCATGCCCGGCGGATGCGATATTCGTTGAAGGCGCAGACAATTCCGAAGAAGAACGGTTTTCGCCCGGCGAGCGCTACGGCAGGGTCTACCAGATCAACTATCTGCGGTGCATCGGCTGCGGGCTGTGTATCGAAGCGTGCCCGACCCGCGCCCTCACGATGACCAACGATTACGAGATGGCGGACGACAACCGGGCTGATCTGATCTATGGCAAGGACAAACTGTTAGCGCCCTTGCAGCCGGGGATGGCACCTCCGCCGCACGCGATGTATCCGGGCACCACCGATACCGATTACTACCTGGGCACCGTGCCGAAGGCCGGAGGGGACGTCAGGTGAGCTTCGATTTTACGGCCGGCCCTGTGACAGTGCTTGCGGCCGAAGGATTGTCCCGCACGCCGACATGGGAGGGCGTGACGTTCTGGATACTCGGCGCCCTTGCTGTGCTGGGCGCGCTCGGTGTGATCGCCGCACCCAAAGCCGTGTACTCGGCGATCTTTCTCGCCATGACGATGATCATCCTCGCGGTGTTCTTCGTGGCGCAGGGGGCGCTGTTTCTCGGTGTCGCCCAGGTTGTGGTGTACACCGGTGCGGTCATGATGCTGTTCTTGTTTGTGCTCATGTTCGTAGGTGTGGATTCCTCGGACTCGCTGGTCGAGACCCTGCCGGGGCAGCGTGTGGGTGCGATCGCGGCGGGGCTGGGATTCGGGATTCTGGCCCTGGCCGGAATTGGAAATGCCTCCACCACAGCGTTTGTCGGGCTTGACCAGGCTAATAGTCGCGGCAATGTGGAGGGTCTGGCCGAACGCATCTTCATCGACTATTTGTGGGCTTTCGAACTGACCGGTGCATTGCTGATCACCGCGACCATCGGCGCGATGGTGCTCGCGCACCGCGAGAAGCTGGGGCACACCGGAGGGCAACGCGAGATGGTCATCCGGCGTTTCCAGCAAGGGGAACGCGCCACGCCGTTGCCGAGTCCCGGTGTGTACGCCCGACATAACGCGGTGGATATCCCGGCCATGCTCCCCGACGGCTCGTTCTCGGAGTTGTCGGTCAGCGGCGTGCTCACTCCCCGGGACACCGCCAGCCTCGTCGTTCCGGCAAAGGGAGGTGAGCGCGCGTGAATCCCGGCAACTACCTCTATCTCGCCGCGCTGATCTTCACGATCGGGGCCGCTGGGGTGATGCTGCGCCGCAACGCGATCGTGGTGTTCATGAGCGTCGAGCTCATGCTCAACGCGGCCAACCTGGCCTTCGTCACCTTCGCCCGCATGCATGGAAACCTGGACGGCCAGGTCATCGCGTTCTTCACGATGGTGGTAGCGGCCACCGAAGTGGTTGTGGGGCTTGGGATTATCATGACCATCTTCCGTACCCGTAGGTCGGCCTCGGTCGACGACGCCGACCTATTGAGATTCTAGGAGCCGCCCGTGACCGCTCTCTGGCTCATGCCGGCGCTGCCCCTGACGGGTGCCGCCGTACTCCTGCTCGTCGGCCGTCGGGGGGATGCCTGGGGGCATCTGCTGGGCTGCGCGGCGGCACTTGCTTCTTTCCTCGTCGCCGCCGTCTCGTTTGTCGGCATGCTCGGCCGGGTGGGCTCGGAACGTGTCGTGCACGAAAACCTCTTCACCTGGGTCCCGGTGGGGGTGCTGCACGTCGATTTCGGGCTGAGCCTGGATCAGTTATCCGTGTGTTTCGCGCTGCTCATCACCGGGGTGGGTTCGCTGATCCATATCTACTCGATCGGGTATATGGCGCACGACCCGGACAGGCGAAGGTTTTTCGGGTATCTGAACCTCTTCCTGGCGGCGATGTTGCTGCTGGTTCTCGCCGACAACTTCCTCGGGCTGTACGTGGGTTGGGAAGGTGTCGGTCTGGCGTCCTATCTGCTGATCGGGTTCTGGTATCAGAAGCCGTCGGCGGCCACTGCGGCCAAGAAGGCCTTCATCGTCAACCGGGTCGGCGATATGGGGCTGGCCCTAGCGATGATGCTGATGTTTGCGACCTTCGGATCGGTGGGCTTCGCCCAGGTGCTCGGGTCGGCAGGCGCGGCCGGTGAGAGTCGCAACACCGCAATCGGATTGGCGTTGCTGCTGGCGGCCTGCGGAAAATCGGCGCAGGTGCCGCTGCAGTCCTGGCTAGGGGACGCGATGGAGGGCCCCACCCCGGTGTCGGCGCTCATCCACGCCGCCACGATGGTCACCGCCGGCGTCTACCTCATCACCCGGTCCGGACCGATCTTCGAACATGCTCCCTACGCACAGGTTGCCGTGGTGCTTGTAGGTGCGGTCACCCTGCTCTTCGGTGCGGTAATCGGCTGCGCCAAGGACGACATCAAGAAAGCTCTTGCCGCGAGCACGATGTCGCAGATCGGCTACATGGTGCTCGCCGCCGGGCTCGGACCCGCCGGATATGCCGTGGCGATCATGCATCTACTCACGCACGGTTTCTTTAAGGCCGGTCTGTTTCTCGGGGCGGGCTCGGTCATGCACGGTATGAACGAAGAGACCGATATGCGCCGCTATGGCGGGTTGCGCACCGTCATGCCGATCACCTTCGTCACCTTCGGGCTTGGATACCTTGCCATCATTGGTGTTCCGCCGTTCGCGGGGTTTTACTCGAAGGACAAGATCATCGAGGTCGCCTTCGGGCACGGTGGGGCCGGGGGATTCCTGCTCGGCGCGGCGGCGCTGCTCGGCGCCGGGATCACCGCCTTCTACATGACACGGGTGATGCTGCTGACCTTCTTCGGGGAACGCCGTTGGCGCGAAGACGCACATCCGCACGAGTCACCGTCCGTGATGACCTGGCCGATGATCGTCCTTGCGATCGGCTCAGTAGGAGCCGGATTTCTTCTGAGCTTCGGTGGAGCCCTGCAGAATTGGCTGGAGCCGGTCGTCGGCGCACAGCATGGTGAGCTTCCCGTCGCGGCCTGGGTGGTCAGCGCCTCCACCGTCGGGGTGGTGCTCTGCGGCGTCGGTGTGGCCTACCGCATGTACCGCACCGCGGTACCCGAAACCGCGCCCCGGGGCTCTGCGCTCACGGTCGCCGCGCGTCGGGATCTGTATGGAGATGCCTTCAACGAGGCGGTGTTCATGCGACCCGGACAGCGGCTTACCCGCGGTCTCGTGGTCGCCGATGGCAGGGGCGTCGACGGCCTGGTCAATGGCACCGCGTCCATGCTGCGGGCTGTCTCCGGTTGGGTACGGCATCTGCAGACCGGCCACGTCCGCTCCTATGCGTTGTCCATGTGTGCCGGCGCGGCCCTGGTGGTCGCGGTGTTGATGGCAGTGAGGTGGTGAGTGTCGTGGGTGCCGTGACAGCTCTGTGGCTCATTCCATTGATGGGTGCTGCGGCCGTGTTGGTGATGCCGACCCAGCAGCGAGCGTTGGCCAAGTATGTGGCGCTGGGCACCTCGCTGCTCGTATTAGTCCTCGCCCTTGGGCTGGCCATTGCCTTCGATCCGGGCGGTCCGCAGTATCAGTTCGTCGAAACACATTCCTGGATACCGGCATTCGGGATGAAGTACGCGGTGGGCCTCGACGGAATTGGGCTCGCGCTGGTGCTGCTGACGGCGGGACTCCTTCCCGTACTGCTGCTTGCCGGATGGAATGATGGAGCAGAGGCGCCCGGTTACGCCAACCGTCCGACGGCGCAGCGCTATGTCGCGCTGATCCTGATTGTGGAGTCCATGGTGCTGATCTCGTTCAGCGCCCTCGACGTGCTGCTGTTCTACATATTCTTCGAGGCAATGCTCATCCCGATGTACTTCCTGATCGGCGGATTCGGGAGCACACACTCCGACGCCAACCAACGGTCGCGCGCGGCGGTGAAGTTCTTGATGTACAACCTGTTTGGCGGTCTGATCATGTTGGCGGCTGTTATCGGGCTGTATGTGGTGACGGCACAGGGTCAGACGGGCCGCCAGGCCGGCACCTTCGACCTGCGGGATATCACCGAGATGGTGGCCACCGGCACACTCGGGATCGACCCGGGTGTCGCCAAGGCGCTGTTCCTTGGATTCATGTTCGCGTTCGCGGTGAAGGCCCCGCTCTGGCCATTCCACACCTGGATGCCCGATGCCGCGGTGCACGCCACCCCTGCCAGCGCGGTGCTCATGATGGCGATCGTCGACAAGGTGGGCACCTTTGCGATGTTGCGGTACTGCATTCAGTTGTTCCCAGACGCCAGTAGATATTTCACGCCGGTGATCATCACGCTTGCGGTGATCGGCATCGTCTACGGGGCCATTGTCGCGATTGGCCAGACCGATGTGATGCGTCTGATCGCGTACACCTCGATATCGCATTTTGGTTTCATCATCCTGGGCATATTCGCGATGACCAGCCAGGGACAATCGGGATCAACCCTGTACATGGTCAATCACGGCATATCTACCGCGGCATTGATGTTGGTAGCCGGGTTCCTAGTGTCCCGCAAGGGGACTCGCCTCATCGCCGCGTATGGCGGGGTGCAGAAGGTAGCGCCGGTACTTGCCGGCTCGTTCTTGGTAGCCGGTCTTGCCACCCTGTCGCTGCCCGGGCTGGCACCGTTCATCAGCGAATTCCTGGTGCTGGTAGGAACATTCACGCGGTACCCGGCGGCCGCGGCGTGTGCGGTCATCGCGTTGGTATTGGCGGCCATCTACGTGTTGTGGATGTATCAGCGGATGATGACCGGGCCTCTGGCCCGTGAAAACGAGAGCATCGGCGATCTCAAGCGCCGCGAGCTCGCGGCCATAGTTCCCCTGATTGCACTGCTTCTGGTGCTGGGCATCTACCCCAAGCCGCTGCTGGACATCGTGAACCCCGCGGTCGAGCAGACGTTGCGCACAGTCCACGAGAAGGATCCACCGCCGACCGTCGCGGATGTTGCCCTCTGGCATGGAGAAGGTGAGCGACGATGACCGATATCGGGATCCTTCCCGCTCCGTCGATTGCCTATGGTGCGCTGTCCCCGATGCTCATCATGTTCGGGGCCGCGGTGGTATCGGTGCTCGTGGAGGCCTTCGTTCCGCGGCGATACCGGCTCACTACCCAGCTGGCGCTCTCCGGAGGAGGGGTCGTCGGTGCCTTTGTAGCTGTTGTGGCACTGGGTGGTTCGCGTCAGGTTGTGATGAACGGCGCGGTAGCGATAGACGGACCCACGCTCTACCTCCAAGGGCTCATCTTGGTGGCGTCGGCGCTGGCGTTGGCAGTCATGGCGCAGCGCAGAATAACGACGGCCACACCCGACAAGGCAAGTGTGTCGGCAGGCTATGGGCTCGATGCCTTCGCCGCGCAGGCCTCCACCGTCCCGGGCGGTGGGCCTGAGCGGGTGCTGAACCGCACTGGCATTACGCAAACGGAGATCTTCCCGCTGACACTGTTCGCCATCGCGGGCATGATGCTCTTCCCCGCCTGTAACGACCTACTGACCATGTTCGTTGCCCTGGAGGTTTTTTCGCTTCCGCTCTATGTGATGTGTGCTCTGGCTCGGCGCCGGCGTCTGCTGTCACAGGAATCGGCGCTCAAGTACTTCCTGCTGGGCGCCTTCTCCTCGGCGTTCTTCCTATTCGGCTCGGCCTTTATGTACGGATACGCGGGAACCGTCGAACTCAACGCGATTGCGCGTGCGGTCGCTGCGGATGCAGGGGAGAGGTCCTATCTGCTGCTCGGTGTTGCCATGCTGTCGGTGGGGCTGCTCTTCAAGGTGGGTGCGGTGCCCTTCCATTTCTGGGTACCCGATGTGTATCAAGGGGCGCCGACCCCGGTCACGGCGTTCATGGCGGCCACCACCAAGATCGCGGCCTTCGGTGCGCTACTGCGCGTTCTCTATGTCGCGCTGCCGGGTATCACCGCCGACTGGCGTCCGGTGCTCTGGGCGGTGGCCATCGCCACCATGCTCATCGGATCGATCGGTGCAGTGACGCAGACCGACGTCAAGCGAATGCTGGCCTATTCGGCGGTGGCGCACACCGGATTTCTGCTTACCGGTGTCGCTGCGGCCAACGAGCGTGGCGTGTCGTCCACGCTGTTCTATTTGGCCGCATACGGTTTCAGCACCGTCGGGGCTTTCGCCATTGCGGGGCTGGTGCGCTCCGGTGATGGAGACGATGGAGCTGAAGGCGATGAGGAGATCACCGATCTGAGCCGATGGGCAGGTATCGGTCGCCGCGCGCCGGTGCTGGGAATCGTCTTCGCACTGTTTCTGCTGGCCTTTGCGGGCATCCCGCTGACGAGCGGGTTCGTCAGCAAGTTCGCGGTGTTCGAGGCTGCCGCGTCCGGCGGCGCCGTTCCGCTGGTGGTGGTGGGCGTGGTGTGCAGCGCCATCGCCGCGTACTTCTACGTGCGTGTAATCGTGCTGATGTTCTTCGCCGATCCGGTCGAGGACGCCGGGGTGCTGCGGATACCCGGCCCGGCGGTGGCGATATCGATCGGAGTCAGCGCTCTCGTCACGGTGCTGCTCGGCGTCGCACCGCAGCCGCTGCTCGATCTTGTCGGGAATCTCGCCAGCTTCGTCAAGTGAGTTCACTCACGGCCTTCGCCTGATTCGACCTGCCTCGGACGGGCACGAAATGCGGCGTGTCAATGCATATAGAAATCTGGATGTCACCGGCTGTGGCGTGTCCATTTACCGATGGGTAACCTACGGTACCGTAGGGTGGCGGTATCGTGGCGCGGAAGGAGACCAATGGCGATCACGGACATCTCGGCATTCACGCATCTCACCAGTGAGGACGTCGAGAATCTGGCCGTTGAGCTCGATGGGCTCCGGCGTGAGATCGAGGAGTCGCGCGGCACGCGTGACGCCCGGTATATCCGGCGCACCATCGCTGCGCAACGCGCCCTGGAACTGACCGGCCGTGTGCTGCTGACGGCGAGCAAGAAGCGCTCCGCATGGTGGGCTGGGACGGTGACGCTGGCGGTCGCCAAGATCATCGAGAACATGGAGATCGGCCACAACGTCATGCACGGTCAATGGGACTGGATGAACGATCCCGAGATCCACTCCTCGACGTGGGAGTGGGATATGGCCGGTGCTTCCAAGCATTGGCAGGTCACGCACAACGTCGAGCACCACAAGTACACCAACATCTTGGATATGGACGACGACGTCGGCTACGGAATCTTGCGGGTCACGCGCGACGAGCCGTGGAAGGTCCGCAACGTCCTGAACCTGCCACTCAATTTCGTGCTTGCCGCCGGATTCGAGTGGGGTATTGCCATGCAGCACCTGGAGTTCCGGAAGATCTGGACGAAGGAGACCCGCGAGGCGACCAAGCTACGGGTGCGTGAATTGATCACCTCGATAGGTAGGCAGGTCTTCAAGGACTACGCGGCGTTCCCGGCGCTGACCGCGCTGTCGCCGGGGGCGAGCTACCGCTCCACACTGACCGCCAACACGACGGCCAACGTGATCCGGAACTTCTGGTCCAACGCGGTCATCTTCTGCGGTCACTTTCCGGATGGTGCCGAGAAGTTCACCGAGACGGATATGGAGAACGAGACACGGGGTGAGTGGTACCTGCGCCAGCTCTTGGGTAGCGCGAACTTCAACGCCGGCCCGACGATGCGGCTGATGAGCGGCAATTTATGCCACCAGATCGAACACCACATCTACCCGGATCTGCCCAGCAACCGGCTGCACGAGATCTCGTTGCGGGTGCGGGACATCTGCGATCGCTACGACCTGCCGTACACCACCGGCTCGATGCTTTTCCAGTATGCGAAGACCTGGCGGACCATCGCGAAGTTGTCTTTGCCCGACCGATTCCTGCGGGCCACCGCCGACAATGCGCCGGAAACCCGCAGCGAGCGGATGTTCTCGGTGCTGGACAAGCCGCTGGAACGTTCTGCGGCCGAGTCGCATTCGGTTCCACGGCGCGGGCTCAAGACCGCGATCGCCATGGTCAGAGAACGGCGCCGCACCAAGGTCGCCGCCTAGACCGACTCTCATAATCGCCCTGGTCGCCATTGGCGAGTAGCCGAGGTGTGTGTCTCAGCGCATTCGTCGACTTCGACCTCGGCGAGGTCACAGTGTGTCGAGGGGGCTAGGCGCAAACCCTCGATTGCGGACAGAGCGGTTACTGCGTCCCGGTCTTCGTCCTCGGTTAAATCTTTGGCCGGGGAAGATCTCGCTGATACTGCTGCGGGGATGGCCGGAACACGCTATCTAAGAATGTGTGACCACGTACTTAGAAGCGCCTGTAGTGACTCGCGGGGGTCGAAGTGACGCCCTGATCTCGAAGTGCGCAGAAAAGCCCACCCGCACTTTTGGTGGCTTCCTGACGATGACACTGGATACGTTCGTTGTGATGTTGCGTCGTCCACCTGCGGTGCGTGAGTTCATTCGGCAGGCGTGGTCGCTTGCCAGAGTCTCCATGCTGCCCATCTGCATGGTGGCGATACCGCTGGCCGTCCTGGTGATCTTCATCCTCGAGGCGCTGGTGTTCGGCCCAGCGGGATTCCCGACGCACACGGTCTTGGTGGCAGCAGCTACCGGTGCAACGGTGGTGTGTGCTGAGGGTGATTCTTCCCGAATACGACAAGAAATCTGTGCAATGCGGGCCAGAGGCGTAGACGTCACGCACGGGTTCGTTGTCCCACGGGTCCTTGCTACCGCGGTTGCAGCGATTCCGTTGGCGTTCGTAGCAGTCGGTGTAACGGGGGTCTTCTTTTTCTCGGTGTTCGCCCCGCACAACCCACTTGGTCAATTCATCGGCAACATGACGCAGCTGATGAGTCCGTCTCATCTCCTCGTGATGCTCGTCGAAGCGGCTTCCCTCGGCCTGATCGGCGGCCTATTCGCTTGCTACAAAGGAATTTTCGCGGCTAGCCGACCTGCCGAGGTGCGGGACACGGCCAACGAAATCGGTCAGGCCGCCTAGATTCCGGGCTGTCCGTCCGACAGCTCGCTCACGACACCTATCG
This sequence comes from Mycobacterium sp., assembly GCA_050701835.1. GTDB lineage: Bacteria > Actinomycetota > Actinomycetes > Mycobacteriales > Mycobacteriaceae > Mycobacterium. Next base: position 49,429 of record JBOGDC010000044.1, read on the forward strand.
GCGTTGCACAAGAACCGTCTGCGCGCTGGATCCGATATAGCCTCGGCGGTCAAAGATTTCCGCGGTGGTTACCCCTACTCCGTCGGGCCCGACCGACATGCGGGCGCGGACCCCGAAATCGTCTCCCTGTGGAATTCGATGCACGTGCATCACGGTGTCGGTATTCATGTAGACGAAACGCAGCGGGTTGAGAGTCGCGCCGATTCCGTTGGCAGAGTCGATCACCGAAGCCAATCGCTGCCACGGCGTGGTCGGTTCGGCGTCCACGATATGCGCGTGGGGGCGCATCCAGGCAACCTGTGCCTCGCCGGTGGGCACCGAGAACCACTGGAAGTCAACGGACTTGGCGTACCCGGAGCCCTCGAATCCAGGCGGTTTCGGGGCAGAGGGGTAATCGGGCAGCGGCGGGTATCGGTCACTGGCCTTGTCGGCGGTCACCGATGTCGCCAATAGCCAGGCACTGGCCCGCGCGACCGCGCGATATCCACCGTTGGCGTGTGCCTCCATCTCTGCCACGGCCAGCGCGATCCGGCGGCCCGGGCGCTCGATCCAGGCGCGCACCCGCACCGGCTCGACAGGAACCGCACCGAGGATGTCCAACGCCACTCGGCCGATCCGTAGGCTCTCGCGTGGTTCGGGTAGCTCCTCAATGGCCTTGAGTAGCAATGCCATCGGGGGAGAGCCGTGCTGCAGATTCGGACCCCAACCACTCGCGGTCAGTTCGGTGGATTCGAACACTTGGAACCCGTCGGCCCGTTCCAGTCGTCGGTAGTAACAGCCCGTCAGATCCTGTGTCATGCGGCATCTCCCGGAATCGCGGTTGCGGAGGCTTCGGCGTCTTCGATATCGGTGTCGGAGACGCCGACGATGGCAGAGTCAGCGGGCCAGCCTGGGTACGGCGGCGGTGTGCCGCCGAATGCGGGACACAATGACTTATGCGCGCACCAACCGCATAGCCGCGAGGGGTTTGGCCGGAAGTCGCCTGTGGCACCGAGATTCTGGATGGTCTTCCAGATGGCCATCAGTGTCTTCTCGAACTTCAGCAGCTCGGCCTCATCCGGGCTGTAATCGAGCACTTCGCCATCAGCGAGGTAGAGCAACCGCAACTTTCGGGGTACCACGCCACGCGTGCGGTACAGCGCCACCGCGTAGAACTTCATTTGGAACAATGCCTTCGCCTCGAACAGCGCGCGAGGTGATCGCCCGGTCTTGTAGTCCACCAGACGCATCGCCCCTCCGGGGGCGATATCGATCCGGTCCACGAAACCGCGCAGCATCGTCCCATCGGATAACTCGACCTCGACGCGTTCCTCGCAACTGGCCGGGTCGAACCGGGTTGGGTCTTCTAATCGGTAGTACCCCGACAGCAGTGCTCGCGCCTCATCGAGAAACTCCGGGAGACGCTCGGGCTCGACCACTTCCGCCAGTTCTGGACTGGTCTGAACCATCCGCTCCCACGCGGGCTCCACCGCCGCAGCGGCGGTCGAATACTCGCGTTCGGCCGCAGGACGGGAGTACAGCTCTTCGAGGGCGGCATGCACCAGGCTCCCGCGCGCCTGTGCGGTCGACGCGGGCTCGGGGAGCCGGTCGATCGCGCGGAATCGGTACAACAGCGGGCACTGTTTGAAGTCGCTGGCACGCGAAGGAGACAGCGCAGGCCGGCGTGGCGGCCGGTCCTGCGGGGGTTTCTCCATGATTGGCAGCGTAGGCAACGGGTCCGACAGGTGCGGGTGCCACGCCGGGAACAAGGCCGACGGGCCCAGTTCAACAGATGTCACAACTAATCCTCTAAATACCCATACTGAAAGTAACGTCAACCTCCAATTGGTCCACGGGGCGCCGCAGCCCCGTGGCAGGAGGGATCGCAGTGACGACGGCAAAACACCTGAGCCCACATCTCGACCTGCAGGCATCGGACACTTCACTCGCTGGGGCAGACCTCGCCGAGCAGTGGACGGCCGTCGCCGATGGGCGCGGTCGATATCCCCGCGTGTCGTTCACGCCCAACGTGTCGATACCGCTGGCCGACGGGACCTTACTCAAGGCCCAGGTGTTCCGTCCGGCCAATGCCGACGGCACTCCGGTGGGTGACAGGGTGCCGGTCCTCTTCAACCTGACCCCCTACAACAAATCCGTCACACACCTGGCGGCCTGGCTGTTACGCGGACTCGATCGGTTCGGCATCACCGCGCCTGCCACGTCGCCGAAGAATCCGCGTCTGTTCGAGCTCGCGGAGCTCGCGAGGGCCATCCCGGGTGGCGGTCTGACGACCTTCGGGGTGAACGACTCGTTGATCCGGAGTGGGTACGCACAGGTCGTTGTCGATGTGCGCGGAACGGGTGCGTCCACCGGCGACTGGGGGATGTTCGATGACATCGAACAGCGCGACACCGCCGAGGTGGTGGCCTGGGCGCAAGCACAACCATGGTGCGACGGATCGGTGGGAATGTATGGCATCTCGTACTGCGGCATAAATTCCCTGCAGGCGGCCGGTAATCGGGTGCCCGGACTCGGCGCGGTGTTCGCTGTCGAACCGGCCAGCGACATCTCCCGTGACCTCATGAAAACCGGTGGGGCGCAAACATTTTTCATGCCCTTCTGGATGCTTGCGGTGGCACTGGCCAAATGGGTGCCGTCACCATCGGATGTGGCCCGCGGCGGGGTGGGTCTGCGCTGGCTCGCGGGGCGGTTGCGACGGCCGTTGAACCGCGTGGCGAGGTACATCTATGAAGGATTGCGCGGCCAGGGATCGCTGATCGACGACGACGCGTACTTCGAGCGGGTCAGTCCGCGGTTCGAGGACATCGAGATCCCGACATTCGTCTACGGGGCGTGGGATGACATCTTTGGTCCGGCCGCGCTTCGCATCCACCGCCGCATCGATCTGCCGGGCGGTAGGTCTCAGGTCGTCATCAACGAGGGCTACCACGGGTCTCCGGGTGCGCAGCTCGGGCGCGAGGACGGCCCTCCCCGCCTGGATGTGTTACAGCGAGCGTGGTTTGACAAGTGGCTCAAGGGGATTGATAACGGTATCGAGCATTATGGTCCGGTCACGTTGCAGCAGCAGAATGGTGGCTGGCATACCCTGGACGTCTTTCCCCGACCCGAAGCGACGCCGCAGCGGTTCTACCTGGATGCCGAGCCTTCAGGGGTGGGGGCCAATTCGGCTTTTGACGGATCGCTGGGCGGCGTTCCTCCACGCAACCGCACCGAGCATCATCTGCGCCGCAGGCTTGGCCTGTTGAAATCGCCTTCGACGTCCCGGCTGACGGCCGGCGGCACTGCGATGTTGGGCACCTCCGGGCTCAGGGACTCTCGCCACTTCGAGCGTGGTGCACTCACCTTCACCAGCGTTGCCGCCGCTGAACCCTGGGTGATTTCGGGGCCGCTCAATCTGCATCTGTGCACTAAATCCCTGGGCACAGAGGCCTTCTGGGTGGTGTCGGTGACGGATGTGGGTCCGGATGGGTTCTCTCGGATGCTGGCCGAGGGTGCACTGTTGGCATCACGTCGTGGCATCGACGAGGGCAAGAGCCTGCGGACCTCCGACGGCGACTATCTGTCACCCTGGCATCCCACCGGTAAGGGCTACCGACTTCCGGTAAATCCCGGTATGTCAACAACTCTCGACATCGACCTGACCGAGGTTGACGCGGTGATCGAGGCGGGGCACCGGCTGCGGGTCGTCATCTCGGCGGCCAGCTTGCCGCGGTACATCCCGTCGATTCCCGAGCTGTGGGCAAGCCGTTACGGCCAGTCGCTGCTCCTGGATCCCACTGCGCCCAGCTACTTGGTGGCACAGGTGGTCGACGGCTCCGGCGTCGGCGCCGCGTAGCCCTCAATAGTTCACCCATCCCTAACCCATCTTTCTGTAACTTACGGTACCGTAGGTTAGGGATATCGGTCAGCTGAGGAGAGGTGCACGAGATGGTGACTGGACTGCAAACACGATTGCTCACCGAGCTGGAGCCGGTCGTAGAGGCGAATCTCGAACGACATCTTGGGGCCGCACGCCCCTGGGCCCCACATGATTACGTGCCCTGGAGCCGGGGCCGGGACTTTGCCTTTCTCGGAGGAGAGGACTGGAAGCCGGAGGACAGTCCGCTCGACCCGGTTGCCCAGTCGGCGTTGATCGTCAACCTGCTGACCGAAGACAACCTGCCGTCGTACCACCGCGAGATCGCCACGAGATTTGGACGAGACGGCGCCTGGGGAACATGGGTAGGGCAGTGGACGGCAGAGGAGGGGCGGCACAGTATCGCGCTTCGCGACTACCTGGTGGTCACCCGCGGTGTCGACCCAAGCAACCTTGAGGCCATGCGCATGGCGCACACCGTCGCGGGTTACGACTCCGGAGATAAGACGCCCCTTGAAGCGCTGGCTTACGTGTCGTTCCAGGAGTTGGCTACCCGGATATCCCATCGCAACACGGGACGGGCCTCGGGCTGCCCGATTGCCGACCAGCTGTTGGCGCGGATCGCGTTGGACGAGAACCTGCACATGGTCTTCTATCGCAATCTCATGTCGGCGGCGTTCGATATCGAGCCGGACGCCGCGATGCAGGCGATCTGCAAGGAGATCGTCGGCTTCGCGATGCCCGGGATGGGGATGGCGGGCTTTGCGCAGAACGCGATAGCCATCGCCAAGGCGGGCATCTACGACCTGCGTATCCATCACGACGATGTCTTGCAGCCCATCCTGCGTTTCTGGCGTGTGTTCGAACGTTCCGATATCGGCGCCGAGGGCGAGCAGGCTCGCGAGATTCTGGTGAAATTCCTTGCCATCATTGACGATCGCGCCAAGTACTACGAAGAGAGGGCGGCAGCGCGCGCGGCGAGAGGCGCCTGAACGCGATACCGGAGGTCACCCGCGTTGGCGGATGACCTCCGGTAATCGGCTAATTGTTCTTGTTGACTTCTGACCTACTTCGAGGTGCTGCTGCCCGCTCTGTGCGCGGACCGCTGCCCATGGCCACCACCACTACCACCACGCCGCGGCGCCCGTGCCGGGCGACCCTCGCCGCCGCCACGGGGCCGGTGTGACCGCTGGCCACGCGGGTTGTTGGCGGCGGGGGAGGCGTTAACTTTCTGGGCGGGAGCAGGTTTCACATACGGTGCCACCTCGCCCACCAAGGTCTTGACCTCATCGGAATGCGCTGTCACCTGCTGCGGGGTGGCCGTGATGGCGGCCTTGCGTAGCAGCTGCGTCACGTCGCGGCGCTGTTCGGGGAGCACCACAGTTACCACGTCACCGGCGCCGCCGGCCCGCGCGGTTCGGCCCGACCGGTGCAGGTATGCCTTGTGCTCGGCGGGGGGGTCGACGTGCACGACAAGCGTCACGTCATCGACGTGGACTCCGCGCGCGGCGACATCGGTCGCAACCAGCACCCGCGCATCGCCACTGGAGAAGGCCGCGAGATTGCGGTCACGTGCGCCCTGAGAAAGGTTGCCGTGCAAGTCAACCGACGGGATGCCCGACTGATTGAGCTGTTGTGCGAGCCGTTTCGCCTGATGCTTAGTGCGCATGAACAGGATGCGCCGCCCCGTGCCGGAGGCCAGCGTGTTGACGAGGTCGCGCTTGGCATCGGGGCCGCTGACAGTGAACACGTGATGTGTCATCGCGGCGACGGGGGAGTCGACGGAATCCACCGAGTGTTCGGCGGGGTTGTGCAGGAACCGCTTGACGAGTTTGTCGACGTCGTTATCCAAGGTGGCCGAGAACAGCAGGCGCTGACCGGAACTCGGTGTCGCGGCCAGTAGGCGGGTCACGACGGGCAGGAAGCCGAGATCGGCCATGTGGTCGGCCTCGTCCAGTACGCAGATCTGCACCGCGTCCAGGGTCAGATGACGTTGCTTCAGAAGATCTTCCAGGCGACCCGGGCAGGCGACCACGATGTCGACGCCGGCCGAGAGGGCCTGAACCTGTCGGTGCTGCGATACCCCACCGAAGATGGTGGTGACCTTGAGGTTGCAGGCCGTCGCCAAAGGTTCGATGACTGCACTGATTTGGGTCGCCAGCTCCCGGGTGGGTGCCAGGACGAGCGCACGCGGCTTCCGTGCGGTCCGGTTACCCCCGGCAATCCGGGCGACAACAGGAATGGAGAAGGCGAGAGTCTTTCCGCTGCCGGTCTTGCCGCGGGCCAGGACGTCCCGGCCGTTGAGCGTGTCAGGGAGAGTCGCGGCCTGGATGGGGAACGGCGCGGTGATTCCGCTGCTCTGCAGAACGTCGATAAATGGTGCGGGCACGCCGAGAGAATCAAATGTGGGTTGAGACATGGGTAGTTGAACGCCTTTCGAGGCATTGTGGTGGCGAGACTGCCAATGGGCAATATCGATCGCCGAGAGAAGAGCCTGAAAGTCAGCGTGGCTGACGCAAGAAACGTTCTTCGACGCGAGCGCAAATTCAACGCTCAGTGACACACAGTACTGCCTACGGGTATCGATAGCTAAACGTGTGCGGCGAAACACACTGGTGACAGTCGCTCGTGCCGGCCGCGAAATCCGCCCATTCGCAATCGGCAACCCGTTCCTGGCAAGGTGAGCGCATGTCTCGAACCGGACCGTTCGTCGTCGGCGATCGCGTACAGCTGACCGACGCCAAGGGGCGGCACTACACGATGGTGCTGGAGCACGGTAAGGAGTTCCACACCCACCGCGGCGCCATCGTGCACGACGGCGTGATCGGCATTGCCGAGGGCAGCGTCGTGAAGTCCACCAACGGCGACCAGTTCTTGGTGCTTCGACCTTTGCTCATCGACTACGTGCTGTCGATGCCGCGTGGCGCGCAGGTGATCTACCCGAAAGACGCCGCGCAGATCGTGCACGACGGCGATATCTTTCCCGGCGCGCGCGTGCTGGAGGCGGGTGCGGGCTCCGGCGCGCTTACCTGCTCGCTGCTGCGAGCAGTGGGACCCGAGGGAACCGTGATCTCTTACGAGATTCGTGAGGATCACGCCGAACACGCTGTGCGAAACGTCACAACGTTCTTCGGGGAGCGACCCGGTAACTGGGATCTGGTGCTCGGCGACCTGATCGAGCGGCCCGCGGATGCAGGCGCCGTCGACCGGGTGATCCTGGACATGCTGGCGCCCTGGGAGACTTTGCCCGCGGTCGCTGAATCTCTGGTGCCGGGCGGCGTGCTCATCGTCTACGTCGCCACCGTCACGCAGCTGTCGCGTGTGGTCGAGGCGTTGCGCGAGCAGCAATGCTGGACCGAACCCCGGTCCTGGGAATCGATGCAGCGTGGCTGGAACGTCGTAGGGCTGGCCGTGCGCCCAGAGCACAGCATGCGAGGGCATACCGCGTTCTTGGTCAGCGCACGCCGCCTCGCGCCCGGCACGATCACACCGACGCCACTGCGGCGTAAGCGCTTACCGACCTAGGGCGTCGGGGTCGGGGCGGGTGCCGGTGTTTCGGGAGCAGGTGCCGCCGGTGCAGGTGTCTCGTGGGGCGTGCCGGTCCCCGCGAGAGTGGTCCCCGTCTTGAGGAGCAGCTCGGAGGTCCGCTTCGAGAGCTTCCAGCTCTCACCCTCGGATGAGAAGGACATCGGGACCGCGAACCCGCCCATCTTCGGGCTGGGGCTATTGATGGTGACGACAGCCTCGACATCGCCCGGGGTCTCGGTCGACCACTTGGGATCCTTCACCGTGAACGACAGCGGCGCGAACCCCGCGTCGCCGATCGCCTTGGTGAACTTGTCCAGCTGTTCGGGTGTTGCACCCTGTACGGAGCTGACCTTCTCAGCACCCGTCAGATTCGGGTCCGCGAGGCGGTTGAGGACGTCGGTCAACACCGCGGGATCCGGCAGTGGATGGTCGGGCAACGCCGCGCCGGCGGTCGTCGACGACGGGTGGGCCGCCGACGAGCTGGTCGGGCTGGCCTTATCGTTTGAGCTACTGCAGGCGGTCAGGGCGAGAACGGCTGCGCCCGCAGCGACGACGACGAGGCGGGCTACAGAGCGGTGACGGGCCATGGTCGAGGTGACTCCATTCGGCGTATCGGCTAAATCATTGTCATTCAGCCAAGTGCGATGACGATATCGGTGATCGGGTTCTTGGTGACGGTGGGTGCGCGTGCGGGTTACGCGGTCACCCACCTCTGTTCTACCGTGCGGACTTTCCGGACGCCGCCTGGATCAGCGAAATGGCCGATGCCTTGCTGATTTTCCACCCGTCCTGATCCACGAAATTGATTTTCGTGGTGTAGGCCTGCGTTTTGGGGCCGGTGATGGTGACCGCGGCCGCGGCCAGTCCCGGGCCGGTGGACTTGACGTCGGACACCGTGAACGCGAGCGGCAGATAACCATCACGGTTGGCGTTCTTGAAGGCGCGATCGGCGTAGATCGATTCCCCGGCACCGATACCGCCCTCGACAAGGCCGCCCTTGGCGAGCGCCGACACGCCCGGATCGGCGAGCGAGTACAGCAAACCGCTGAGCTCATCGGAGGTGGGTACTGCGTCGGCCGGCTCAGAGGGTACGTCCATCGGGATATCCCACGACGCGGGAACGACGCCAGCGGGCATCGCGGTCGTTGCTGTCGCGCTAGGAGAGCTGGCTGTCGGCATGGCCGCACCGACAGCTGCCACCGCGAGTAAGCCCAGCATGGCGGTCCACGACACGCTGGTTCGTAAGCTCACGGTTGTCCTTTCGATCGACCTGAATGTGACGAACGCTAACAGCGTAGACGTCATAGGCAACGGGTAGACCCCGCATGGCTTGCCAATCGCCGGTAGCGTTGAAGTATCCACCGCACCAATTCTCGGTGTGGGAAAGGAGGACATCATGAGTGAGTCGGAGCGTTCAGAGGCGTTCGGCACACCGGATGCCGCCGAAGTGGAGCGGCTACGCCGAGAGATTGCGGCCCTTCGTCAACAGCTGGAGGTCAGCGCCACTCAGGGAGGGGCGAGCGCCGGCGATGCCGGTCGTCTTCGTGATCTGAATCAACTTGAGGCGCGCGTCGACTCCTTGAATGCGCGTAACGCCAAGCTGATGGACACTCTCAAGGAGGCCCGTCAGCAGCTCCTGGCACTGCGTGAGGAAGTCGACCGACTGGGCCAGCCGCCGAGCGGTTACGGCGTGCTCCTGGCTGTGCAATCAGACGAGACGGTGGACGTCTTCACGTCGGGCCGCAAGATGCGAGTGACCTGCTCTCCCAACATCGAGACCAGTGAGCTGCGCCGGGGGCAAACCGTGCGTCTCAACGAGGCGCTCACCGTGGTGGAGGCCGGCCACTTCGAATCGGTCGGCGAGATCAGCACGCTGCGGGAGTTGCTCGACGACGGGCACCGGGCTCTCGTGATTGGGCATGCCGATGAGGAACGCATCGTCTGGCTGGCCGACCCGCTGATCGCACCCGACCTCGCCGACAAGAACGACGACGACAACGACGACGACCTAAAGCCGCGCAAGCTTCGGCCAGGCGATTCGTTGCTGGTTGATACCAAAGCTGGGTATGCCTTCGAGCGGATCCCCAAGGCCGAGGTCGAGGACCTGGTGCTCGAAGAGGTTCCGGATGTCAGCTACAGCGACATCGGTGGCCTGACTCGGCAGATCGAGCAGATCCGCGACGCGGTCGAGCTGCCGTTCCTGCACAAGGACCTCTACCGGGAGTACGCGCTGCGCCCGCCCAAGGGCGTGCTGCTGTACGGCCCGCCCGGATGCGGAAAGACCTTGATCGCCAAGGCCGTTGCGAACTCGCTGGCCAAGAAGATGGCCGAGGTGCGCGGTGACGACTCGCGCGAGGCGAAGTCGTACTTCCTCAATATCAAGGGCCCGGAGCTGCTCAACAAGTTCGTCGGCGAGACCGAGCGGCATATCCGCTTGATCTTCCAGCGGGCCCGAGAGAAGGCTTCCGACGGTACGCCAGTGATCGTTTTCTTCGACGAGATGGACTCGATCTTCCGCACCCGTGGGACCGGCGTCAGCTCCGATGTGGAGACGACTGTTGTGCCGCAGCTTTTGTCCGAGATCGACGGTGTCGAGGGCTTGGAGAACGTCATCGTCATCGGCGCCTCCAACCGTGAAGACATGATTGACCCGGCGATCCTGCGGCCCGGCCGCCTAGACGTCAAGATCAAGATCGAGCGGCCGGATGCCGAGTCGGCACAGGACATCTTCTCCAAGTACCTCACCGAGAAGTTGCCGGTGCACGCCGATGATCTGGCCGAGTTCGGCGGCGACCGTGGCTCGACCATCAAGGCGATGATCGAGAAGGTTGTCGACCGGATGTACGCCGAGATCGACGACAACCGGTTCCTGGAGGTCACCTATGCGAATGGTGACAAGGAAGTCATGTACTTCAAGGACTTCAACTCCGGTGCCATGATCCAGAACGTCGTGGACCGCGCGAAAAAGAATGCCATCAAGGCGGTACTGGAGACCGGTCAGAGGGGTCTGCGGATTCAGCATCTGCTGGATTCGATCGTCGACGAGTTCGCCGAGAACGAGGATCTGCCCAACACCACCAATCCGGATGACTGGGCACGGATCTCGGGCAAGAAGGGCGAGCGGATCGTCTACATCCGCACGCTGGTCACCGGCAAGAGCTCGAGTGCATCGCGGGCGATCGACACCGAATCGAGCCTGGGCCAGTACCTGTAGGCCTTGCATCGAGTGTGAATCCTGGGCGGGAAGTCACGCGAAAACCCGCCGTAGCTTCACACTCGGCGAGCTGTCGCCACGGCCTGCCAGTCACCGCGGGCAAGTCTGCGCACATTGGCGGTGTCGTAGCGCTCCAGCAGGTCGGGAACCCGTAGGTGTTCGACGGTCCGAAAGCCGCGACGTGCAAACAATTCATCGACCTGGGCCGCCGCCATCCCCGTGCGGTAGGGCTCGCCCCGTCGGGTAACTGACGTGGATACCCGACGTACCTCAGGGCGCGGGCTACCGTGCCCGACGATATCGAGATCTCCGTAGTCCATGACGAGTCGGCTCCGCGGCGCGCAGAGCTTCGCCAACTGCGCCAGAGTCGATTCGAGTGCGCTGTCCGTCAGGTAGTAGGTCACCCCGAGCCACACCACGAGCGCGGGCGTACCGGTATCGAATCCGGCGTCGAGTAAGCGTGACGTCACATCGTCATGTTCGAAATCGCACGGTACCCACACCAGCCGTGACAGATCGGCGGGATGTTTGTCCATGAGAGCCTGTTTCACACGCTGAGTGGCGGGTGCGTCGACCTCGAATACCGTGACGGGCGAGGAACCGAGATGCTGGCTCGTCGTGTCGAACCCCGCACCAAGCGCCACAATCTGGGTGATACCGGCGTCCACGGCCGATCGCACCTCGTCATCGGAAACGCGCCGCCGCAACACGATGTGGGCGTGCAATCCGGCGCACCACCGGTCCACCAATCGCAAGCTCCACCTGGCGGCAGTATGCGATACAAGCCCAATGCGCAGCAGGGGATTGGTGACGAACCACCCGGACTGCGCATCATTCAGGATGCCGTCGCGCTGCATCGACTCAGCGGCCCGCTGCCAGGCGTTGAACTGTGCGGTCAAACTTGCGGTGCGTTCGAGTCGTCGCTGAGGCATATCGCGAGGATAGAAACCCGGGTGGCCTGAAAATGGCGCGCTGGCAGCACGTGGCAGTGCCTGGCAGCTTAAGGCGGGGCGCCGATCGTAAGCGCGTGCCTACTCTGGCGGCACAGCCAATTTAGGAGGACACGTGAAGCCGAAAGAAATGCTTGCCGCCGAACGCGCCGATCTCGCCGAGTTCCTGCATACGCTGTCCGATGAGGACTGGATGGCCCCATCATTGTGTGCGGGCTGGCGGGTGCGTGACATCGTGGCGCACGCCTCGGTCGACGCGGTATCGCTGAGTGCGTATCTGGGGACGGCACTGCGAAACCCGTCGATCAACAGGCTCAACGACGCCCTCATCGAACGTACCGGTCATCTGTCGAATCAAGATCTGCTGCGTCATTTCGAGTCGGCGGTGCAACCCGGAGCCTTCGGCAAGATGGCGCCTGCGGCGCTTCATACCGACGCCATGGTGCATCACCAGGACATCAGGCGACCGTTACACATGCCGCGGGCAATACCCGTGCAACGGTTGATCTTCGCACTGGATCATCCGGACTTTGGCGCTCACCCGAGGCGCTATACCAAGGGGCTGCGGTTCGTGGCCATCGATGTGGACTGGGCTAAGGGAACGGGACCCGAAGTGCGCGGAACGGGGGAGGCGCTCGTGTTGGCGATGGCGGGCCGTCCGGTGGTGCTTGGCGAGCTTGAAGGCGATGGTGTGTCGACGCTGGCCCAGCGGATGAGCTAAACGCGTGAGGCCACCAGATAGGCGTCGCGCCCGGCCAGGCTCACCGCGACATCGGCAATCAGCGGATCGAAGAACCGGCTGCGATACTGCGGGTCGACGCTGCTGTTGACCGTGAAGTACAGCCCCGAGAGCACCGCGACCAACAGCGCCATGTGAATGAGAGTCTGCGGCAATCCGATTCGGATACCGAACCATGTTCCGGCGCATGGCGGTGCTGCCCCGGAGACGCAGGCGGCTTCGTTGGACCACAATGCCATCACGTCATGGGGCACCGCCACGATGCCGAGCAGCATGAAGAAGGCGAATACCCCGGTAGTGAAGAAGACGACCTGGATGGCCTGCGAGACCACCATGACCAGTAGGACATTCACACGTTCCGGCCACCTCAGCGCGGGGCTCGGCACGTCGGCATCGGTGAGGTCCGCCAGCGGGGTCCCCGCGAGTAGTGCCGCGGTCGCCGGTTGCCCGGCACGGTTCTCGCGCAGGCTCGCCAGCTCGTCACGCACAGTTACCGCCATGAATGCGACCGCCATCAATGCGAGGAAACCGATTGTCTGCCAAAGCCTTTCTCGGGTGATGCGCGCCGACAGCTGCCAGAGCTCGCCGGTGAAGAACACCACGACCGTCAGCATGAGCAGCGGCAAGGCGCGAGACATCAGCGTCGCGAGGGCCCCGAATTGTGTTGAGGCGTAGCGCAGCGCCCAGAGGCCGATGGATCCGGCCCCCAGGTAGGTCAGCCAGATCAGTACCAGCGCGGCCACCAGAAACGCGGGCATCATCGCGGCGGCGGCCGTCCACGAGCCGGTGTCCGCGAGGGGCAGGACGATCACGAAGATCGCCATGACGAGCCAGGACAGGGTGCGGCGCACGGTGTCGGCGCGAACGGTACCGAGGCGTTGCAACGCCGTCAGCACCAATGGCTGCGCCGCCATGAGTAGGGCCAGCACGACGAGAAGGATCATCAGCATGATCGAGCGGGTGTCGTTGTCGGTGGAAACCAGCTCGTACAGCGAGACGCCCGCGCCGGCCACCCCGATCATGGGTGCGGCACGGTCGAGAAGCTCGCGTGAACGCACTCGGCGGTCGAGGACGACGGGCAACCCACGCGTCAGGAACCACTCATGGACGTCGTCAAGGTTGCGCACCAGGTCATGATCGCCCCGGCGGTGGTGATACCCGCCGACGCTGTGCGGCGTGTTCCGGGGTGTGACGAGGCGCAAAGGCTGTCGCCATCGGCAAAACGGGCGTATTTTGAACCGATCGGGCGGTCGGATCGTGTAACCGTCGGAGGTGTTTCATGGCGGATGGGCAGTCGAAGCCTGACGGGCTTGGCACAAACGGCTCATCGGGGCTGATGCGGGCCTTTTACGACGAGTACGCAGGTCCGCTGCATCGCTATGTCATGCACCTGACGCACGATTCAGCGCTGGCGGAAGACATCGTGCAGGAGGTCTTGTTACGGGCCTGGCGGCATCCGACGCTCGTCGATCAGACCGAGGGTTCGGCGCGTGCCTGGCTGTTCACGGTCGCCCACAACCTAGTGCGTGATAACGCGCGGAGCTCGCGTTTCCGCAGCGAGATCGCCACCGCCGAGACTCCCGAGTTCGCGTCCGCGGATCAGGTGGATGCGACGCTGGATGCGTGGCTGGTCGCCGAGGCGCTACGCACGCTGTCCACCGATCACCGGGCGGTCATCCTGCGCGCGTACTACCGCGGTAGCTCGGTCGCCGATATATCCGCTGAGCTGGGAGTGCCCGAGGGTACCGTCAAATCACGCCTTCACTACGGCGTGCGCGCGCTGCGGTTGTCACTGCAGGAAATGGGGGTCACGCGATGACTATCGAACATGTCTACTCCGATTGGGACGCCGCCTACGTGCTGGGCGCTTTGTCGTCGATCGAACGGCGCGAATACGAACAACACCTGGTCGAGTGCGCCAGCTGCCAACGCGCCCTTTCCGAGGTGACCGCGATGCCCGGCCTGCTGTCGAAGGTTGATCGCGACTACGCAGAGAAGATGGAACTCGAAGATCCGCCGGTGCTCGCCAAGCCGGCCACCAGCTGCCCGGTCCAAGCGCTGTGGCCCAAACTGCAGGCTCGGTGGCGCAGGCAGAGTGCCGTGCGTCGACTTGGGTACGCGGGCGCGCTCGCGGTAGCGGCCGCGATTGCGCTGACTGTTTCGCTGGTACCGCCACCGTGGTATCACCGGCCCGCGCCGATGAGTATCGCGGCGGGATCGCTGCCCTCGGGTGAGCATTGGCAGCCGATGCGCCAGGTAACACCGTCACCGTTGAGCGCTCAGGTGGCGCTGATCCGCGACGGCGGCGGCACCCGCATCGAAATGTGGTGCAGCTATCCGGTGTACGGCGACGATGCCGACGACTCGGCGGCACCGTATGCGCTGCGGATCGGCACTCGCGCCGGCGGCAGCATTGTTGCGAGTTCCTGGACGGCCAAGCCTGGCTCGACGCTGATGACGTCGACGACCATCCCGATGGCGCAGGACCAGATCGAGAGCGTCCAGGTGATCGACAATCACGGCGACGCCGCACCGCTGGTGTTCCTCGAACTGCGCCCCTGAAGCACGCACACATGAGGTTCGTGGCGCTTTGACGTGCACTATTGGGGCTACCTGAAACTCGATTCATATTGTGCCATCACATGATTGAGATAAGTCGATCACTTTTTCTTGCCGATTGTTGAACCCGTCACGTGTGACACTCGTGTACTAGTCATGACCACGCCGATATCCGCTCGGATAGGGAACATGAGAGTGGTTGACTGGCTCGCCTCCGAGCTGCGTCGCCACGATGTCGACTTCATCTTCGGGGTCGACGGTGCCAATATCGAGGATCTCTACGACGCGGTGCACTACACACCAGGCCTCGAGGCGATTGTTGCCAAACATGAATTTTCGGCCGGCACGATGGCTGACGGCTATGCGCGCGCCACCTCGCGAATGAGCGTGGTGGCCACGACATCGGGTGGTGGGGCCGTTAATCTCGTTCCTGCGCTTGCCGAATCGTACGCCAGCGGGGTGCCGGTCCTGGCGATCGTGGGCCAGCCGCCTCGAGCGTTGGAGGGTAACGGCGCATTCCAGGATGGGAGCGGGCGTGCCGGGAGCATGGATCTGCACGCTGTTTTCCGGCCCATCTCGGGATTCTGTGCGCGGGTGGCTCGCCCCGAGGACATCGCGGATGCGCTCGCCCATGCGTTGACCGCGATTCGCGATGGCCTGCCTGCGGTTCTGTTGATACCCAAGGATGTTCAGCAGGCGCCCATGGCGGCCGTACCGGCGATGCGGGAGCCGCACGCGCGTGTCGGCGCGGTGCCCGCTCAGCTCGCCGATTTCGCTGCGCATCTGGCCGACACACCCGGCCGGATCCTCATAGTGGCAGGCCCGGAGGTGGCACGTCACGATGCCCGTGAGGAACTGTCGGAGCTCGTTGACCGGCTCGATGCGTTCGTCGCGGTGTCGCCCGACGCCAAAGACGCAGTAGACAGCGAGAATCCACGGCTGCTCGGCGTGATCGGCGTGATGGGGCACCCTGCCGTTGAAAGAGTACTGCGCCACGGCGTCACCTGTGTGTGCATCGGGACAACGATGCCCGTGATGACCCGAGGCGGCGTCGACTTCTCCACAACCCCGGTGCTGTCCATCGGTTCGGCGACACCACATATCGCATCCCGGCACTTACAGACCGAGGATCTCTCGTCGACACTGAGCGGTCTTGCTGCTGCATTACCGCCACGCGCATTGGCGGCAGACAGTGAAACTCTGTACGCGCCTGCTCATCTGGAGCCACCCGCGCACGAAGGTCTCGGTGTCAGATATCACGACGCCATGCACGCGCTGGACCGGACCATCCCTGCCGGATCCGATATCTTCGTCGATGCCGGCAATACCGGAGCCGCCGCCGTGCACTACCTGGGCGCTCGGTCCCGCGGGCGCTATGTCGTCGCGCTGGGGATGGGCGGGATGGGGTACGCCTTCGGTGCCGGCATCGGTTGCGCTTTCGCCCGCGCCGGACGCACCGTGGTGGTCGCGGGTGACGGGTCATTCTTTATGCACGGCATGGAGATTCACACGGCGATCGAGCACCGACTGCCGGTGACATTCGTCATTGTCAACAACAACGCACACGCCATGTGCGTCACCCGTGAACAGCTGTACTACGGGGGCCAATACAGCTTCAACCGGTTTGCGCCATCGCATATCGCGGCGGGGCTGGCTGCGATGTTCCCCGACCTGATATGCCGTTCGGCCGATACCGTGGCCGATTTTGAGGTCGCTATGCGTGAGGCGATGGCCCACAACGGCCCCGCCGTGGTGGAGGTTGTCTGCGCCACCGACGAGATACCCCCATTCGCTCCGTTCTTGTCATCCGAAATCGCTAAGGAGAAACCGCATGACCGACACGATCGCCGAAACCACGAAAGCTTTGCCCGCGCTTAGCGATATCGTTGCCGACTCCGGCAACGACGACGCACTGCCCGGGGTGCATCGCATCGAGACGTCACCGCGTGAAAAGGCCACCCCGGTCATCATGGACATGATGCGGTCGGTGTATCCCCATGACCAGGTGTTCGGGCCGTTCTGCACCGTGCAGGAGTATGTGGACTGCCCGCCCGACGAACTGCACCGCTATCTCTCCGACACCCGCAGCCTGGAGGAGTGGACCTACAGCCTGCGCGGCTTCGAGAAGACCGACGAGCCCGGGCTGTGGGTGGCACATGACCGGCTGGGTTCGGAGACGCTCATCTACACCCGCACCGAATCCAACGCTGAATCCGGCACCGTCGACTATCACTGTGCCTGGGACCAGGGTGATCACCTGTGGATGGTCTATCTCATGCGGGTGGTCGACGCGCAGGTCGTGCTCAACAAGCCCGGCTCCGTCGTGCTGTGGACCAACTGCCACCACCCCTTCTACGACGAGAATCCGTATCCGGAAACCGCTCCGCCCGAACGTAAACCCTGGGTAGGGGACTTCTGGGACATGTTCGGTGCCGGCCACCTGCTGGAGCTGTTGAACCTCAAGGCAATCGCCGAATACCGCCACAGCCATGGGCTGCCGATTGTTCCGGAGTGGATGAAATGAGCGTCAGTACTTGCAACCTCTTTGATATCTCTAGCTACCTGCCGGAAAATCGGGTCAGCGCAGAGTTTTTCGCTCAGTACGCCAAGGGCGATGACCTGGCGGAGAACGTGATGTTCCGTAGCCCCGCCTACCGGCACCATGTTGCCGCCGATGAGACCGCGGTCGACATGGCCGAGCGTGCGGTCGCCGGGCTCAAGGATCGGCACGGCGACGGTGTGCTGGACGAAGTCGACATCCTGCTGACTCACACCCAGTTGCCCGACCTGCCATTCGTGGGCTGCGGCGGGGAAGTGGCGAACCGGCTGCAGATCCGTCCCGAGTGGATTCTCGACGTCCACAATGGTGGTTGCGCGTCATTCGTGTTGATGCTCAAACTCGCTCAACAGATCATGGCGACATCGGACGCTCGCTCGGCCCTGTTGGTGAACATGCAGAATGCGGCGGGCCAGATCTTCGTGCAAGAGCAGGTGCGCTCCACCGCGCAGGCGTCGATACCCGGCGACGGGGCCACGGCGGCCCTGATCACTCGCGATGGCGCGTCTCCGGTCTTGGACATTGAGACCCGCAATTACGGTGAGTACGCCGGCGACATGACCTACGCGGTGTCCCCGCACCGCAAGTACTGGGAGTCCGGTCCTGGGCAGGGGCGGGTCGCGTTCACCGAGCACAAGATCAGCAAGGTGCTGGCCAGAGGCAACCGAATGGTGCCGGAAGTCGCCCTGACTGTTTGTGACCGAATCGGTGTTCCGTCAACAGATCTCGACGCGCTGGTAACCAACCAGCCGAACCGCATCTTCCTGAGGAACTGGCGGGACGCGCTTCAGCTCCCCGTGGAGAAGCACCCGGATACCTTCGACGAGTGCGGAAACCTGTTCGGTGTTGGTATCCCACACACGCTCGACCAGGCGATCACCGAGGGCAAGGTTCAGGCCGGCGATACGGTGATGCTCGCCGGCTTCGCCCACGCGGGTGACTTCGCTGCGGCCGCCGCGGTGCGCTGGGGAGGGAGGGGCCTGTGACAGTTAGTCCGCTCCGGTTGGCACTGAACGAAAACCCCTATCGTCCACTGCCATCGGTGCGCGATGCGCTCAGGCATGACATCGCCGAGGTCAACCGATATCCAGAATTTCTTCCCGTCGTGCTCCCGAATCTGATCGCCGAACGCGTGGGGATGACACCGGAGGAGGTGGTGGTTGGCGTCGGGGCAACCGGCGTTGCGCTGCAAGTCCTGCAGGCGTTGTGCCAGCCGGGCGATTCGCTGGTGTTCGCGAACCCGACATTCGACGGATACCCGATACTGGCCGATATTGCCGGACTCATCCAGGTGCCGATTCCGCTGGCGGACAACGGCATGACCGATCTCGATGAACTGTTGGGCGCGGCGTATGACGCCGATGCTGCCGCCGTCGTGCTCTGCCGACCGCATAACCCCACGGGAACGCTGATACCCGCGGATCAGGTGTACGAGTTCGTCCGTCAGGCTCCACCCACCAGCATCGTCATTCTCGACGAGGCATACATCGAGTTCGTCGATCCCGAGGCACACCTAGATATACCGCGCCTCCTTGCAATACATCCCAATCTGGTTGTATTACGTACCTTCTCGAAGGCATATGGATTGGCAGGACTGCGGATCGGCTACGGTCTGGCCGCACCCGCGGTCTGCGGTGTCATCCGCCGTTACCAACTGCCGTTCGGCATGAACCGTGCCGCCGCGGTGGCGGTAGCGGCATCGTATGCGGCCGAGGATGAACTGCGACTTCGCGTCAATTCGATTGTCTACGAACGCGATCAGCTCCGGGAACGGCTGGCCGATATGGGCGCGCACATCCCCGAATCCCACGCCAACTTCGTATACCTGCCGGCCCGTGGCGATGGCGAGCCCTGGATGTCCATCCTGGGCACCGACGACGTTGTGGCGAAGGAGTATCCCGATGGCGGCGTCCGTCTCACCGTCGGTGATCCGCGCGAAATGGCGATCGTCGCACGACGACTTTTTGAGGTCGACGAGGCAGCTCCCCAGATGAGCAGGCCTGCGTCATAGACCGGTTGGCCGCGGCGATCCGTCCCCCCGATTGCCGGCCCCGAAACGGCAAGGACCGCCG
>JBOGDC010000045.1:0-3414 GCA_050701835.1 Mycobacterium sp.
GCGGCCTGCCGGTAGCGGTGTTCCGCTCCGACATGATCCTGGCCCACAGCCGCTACACCGGCCAGCTCAACGTCCCCGACCAATTCACCCGACTGATCCTGAGCGTGATCGCCACCGGCATCGCGCCGGGGTCCTTCTACCAGGCGCAGGCCACCGGAGAGCGTCCGCGGGCGCACTATGACGGGCTGCCCGGTGATTTCACCTCCGAAGCAATCACCACACTCGGTACGCAGGTGACGGACGGTTATGAGACCTATGACTGCGTGAACCCGCATGCCGACGGGATCTCACTGGACAACTTCGTCGACTGGCTCATCGACGCCGGATACCCCATCCAGCGCATCGACAACTACAGCGACTGGTTCGGTCGCTTCGACACCGCCATCCGGGGCCTGCCCGAAAAGCAGAAGCAGCACTCCCTACTGCCGCTACTGCACGCGTTCGAGCAGCCCCAGGGCGCCGAGGATCACGGTGTCGTTCCGGCCAAGCGGTTCCAGCATGCGGTGCAGGCCGCAGGGATCGGTCCGGTCGGCCAGGACGGGACCACCGATATCCCACACTTGTCCGAACAACTGATCGTCAAGTACGCCAAAGACCTGGAACAGCTGGGTCTGCTGTAAGTCCAGCAGAGCCCGCTGACTTACAGAATCCAGAGTTTCGTAAGCTCCGAGGTTATGACCACTGTCACGAGCAAGGACGCCCGCCGCCAGCGGTTGGTAGAACGCGTGCGGCGTCTGTTCGCCGAGGACCCCCAGTTCCTGGCAGCCAAGCCCGATACCGCGGTGGACGCCGCCGTCGAGGTGCCGGGACTGCGCCTGGCCCAAGTGGTCGCGACGGTCATGGACGGTTATGCCGACCGCCCGGCCCTTGGGTACCGCACCCAGGATCTCGTCACCGATGAGTCTGGGCGATCCGCTCTGCGGCCGCTGCCCGAGTTCGAGACCGTCACCTACGGCGAGCTGTGGGGCATGGCACGCGCACTGGCCTCCGCCTGGTATCACGATCCGGCCCATCCGGTCCGGGCCGGAGACTTCGTCGCGATGCTCGGATTCACCAGCGTTGACTACACCGCGGTCGATCTGGCATGTATCCACCTGGGAGCAGTGGCGGTACCGCTGCAAACCAGCGCCTCTGCATCGAACTGGACCGCGATCCTGGCCGAGTCTGAACCCACGGTGCTGGCGGTAAGCGCCGAATTATTGCATGCAGCAATGGAATCGGCACTTGTCACGCCGTCGCTGCGGCACATTACGGTATTCGATTATCACCCCGGCGTCGACGCGCAACGGGAAAGCCTCGAATCGGCGCAGCGCCGGATCTCGGAGGCCGACCTGCCCATTTCCGTTGACGTGATGTCCGCCGTCATCGGGCACGGGCGGGCTCTTCCGGACGCCCCCCTGTTCACTGCCGAGGACGGCAACGACCCACTGGCCTTGGTGATCTACACCTCGGGGAGTACCGGCACACCCAAGGGCGCGACGTACACCGAGAAGATGGTCGCCAAACCGTGGCTGCGAGCCGACACATTGAGCTCCAAGGCCGAAATTCCTTTGATCAACCTCAATTTCATGCCGATGAGCCATGTGATGGGACGCGGCAGCCTGGTCACCGCCTTGGCCTGTGGCGGCCTCGCCTACTTCGCGGCATCCAGCGATATGTCCACGCTGTTCGAAGACATCACACTCACCCGGCCCACCGTGGTGACCCTGGTTCCCCGCGTGTGCGACATGCTGTTTCAGCGCTACCGCAACGAAGTGGAGCGCCGCGCCGGCGCGCATTCCGGAACCGATCCGGGCGCCCTCGACGCCGAGGTGAAGACCGATATCCGTGAAAACCTTTTCGGTGGACGTGTTTTAACGATTGTCTGCGGCTCGGCTCCCCTCTCCGAAGAGCTGGCCGCGTTCATCGAGTCCTGCCTGGATGCGCGCATCACCGACGGTTACGGGTCCACCGAGGCCGGCGTCATCGTGCGCAACGGCTGGATCCAGCGCCCGCCCGTCATCGACTACAAGCTCGTCGACGTGCCCGAGCTGGGCTACTTCTCCACCGACAAGCCCCATCCGCGCGGCGAGCTGCTGGTGAAGGCGGAGTCCGTGTTCACCGGGTATTTCAAACGTCCCGATGTCACGGCCGAGGTCTTCGATCCCGACGGCTACTACAAGACCGGGGATATCGTCGCCGAGCTCGAGCCCGACAAGATCCAGATCGTCGACCGCCGCAATAACGTCATCAAGCTGTCCCAGGGCGAGTTCGTGGCGATCGCCAATCTGGAAGCCGAGTACGCCAACAGCCCACTGGTGCAACAGATTTGCGTCTACGGCAGCAGCGAACGGTCCTACCTTCTGGCGGTCCTAGTACCGACGAGCGAGGCACTCGAACTGAGCCAGGGTGACCACGAATCACTCAAACGCCTGATCGGCGAGTCGCTACAACAGATCGCCCGTGAGGCCGAGCTGCAGCCTTACGAGGTGCCGCGCGACTTCCTGGTGGAGACCGAACCGTTCACGGCCGCCAACGGTCTGCTCACCGGTATCGCGAAGCTGGCTCGACCCAAGCTGCTCGAGAAGTACGGGGCCCGCCTGGAACAGTTGTATTCCGATATCGCAAGCGCCCAGGCCCTCGAACTGCAGGCCCTGCACTCGGCAGAACACGAGGGCAAGCCCGTCCTCGACACCGTGCAGCGTGCGGCAACGGCGCTCTTGGGGCTGTCCACCGGCGAGGTGAGCCCGGACGCCCACTTCATCGATCTGGGTGGCGATTCGCTTTCGGCACTGTCCTTCTCGGACCTGCTGCGCGATATCTTCGCCGTCGAAATTCCAGTTGGCGATATCGTCAGCGCCGCGAACGATCTGACTGCCATCTCGCGCATCATCGACAAACACCGTGCAGCAGACGGGAATTCTTCGCGCCCGACCGCCGAGACTGTGCACGGCGCCGGTCATACCGAGATCCGTGCCGCCGACCTGGCCCTGGACAAGTTCATCGACGAGGACACGTTACGGGCCGCCCCTTCGCTGCCCAGGGCAGTCGGGATCCCGCAGACCGTGCTGCTCACCGGGGCCAACGGCTACCTGGGACGGTTCCTGGCGCTGGAATGGCTTGAACGCCTGGACAAGACAGGCGGCAAGCTGATCGCTGTCATCCGGGGCAAGAATGCCGACGCCGCCTACCGACGCCTGGAAGATGCCTTCGACAGTGGCGATGCCGAACTGCTTCACCATTTCCGAACCCTCGCCGCACGGCATCTCGAAGTGCTCCCCGGCGATATCGGCGATCCGGGTCTAGGACTGGATGCCGACACCTGGCAGCGCCTCGCCGACACCGTCGACGTCATCGTGCACCCGGCGGCACTGGTAAACCATGTGCTGCCCTACAGCCAGCTGTTCGGGCCGAATGTCGTTGGCACTGCCGAAA
>JBOGDC010000046.1:0-7174 GCA_050701835.1 Mycobacterium sp.
ACCTTGTCGGCCGCCTCGGCGGCCGACAGCGCAGGGTTGAGCAAAATCTGTAACTCGCCGGGAGTGAAGGTCGGCTCGGTCTCCCAGGGGGCTTGATCCCACCCTGCATCGCTCATGCCGACAAACAGTTCTTCGTTCATATCGATCCTCAGAAAGGGGAAGCAAGAAGACTAAACGCGGTGCTAGGCCGCCTGTCTACCTCAGCTGCGGACCTGCCCGCGGCGGGCTTCTTCGCCCACCTGATGATGTGCCGTTGATATTACCGTCGCCGGTGCTGCATCCAGATAACAGCAACATAACGACTCCGCGGGCGGCACCCCGCAAACCCGCCTAGCGGGCGTGTCGTGAACGACACGCGGGGTACATGATCCTCCACCCAATCACCCCCAATTGTGGGCTGGCCCACATCAAGCGGCCGCGGCTTTCACGGCCTTACCCACCTCGATGCGCAGTTCTGCGTACTCGGGTGACCGGCGCAGATCGTCGGGATCGATGCCAGTCCTGGGCAGCTCCACGGGGATATCCAGTGCCACTTGGCCGGGACGGCGGGTAAGCACCACGATGCGTGATCCGAGGAAGGCCGCCTCGTCGGCGCTGTGCGTGACGAACACCGTGGTGCGGCCCGACTCGGCGCTCACCCGGCGAACATCCTCTTGGAGACGCTCCCGGGTGAGCGCGTCGAGCGCGGCGAAAGGCTCGTCAAGGAGAAACAGCGGCGTCTCCGCCGCGAGGGCGCGGGCAATGGCCACGCGCTGCTGCTGGCCACCGCTGATCTCCCAAATACGCCGACCCGCAGTGCCTTCCAGCCCGACTCGGGTCAACAGCTGGTCACGGCGTTGCGCCCACCGCTCGCGGGGCACCTTCGCATACTTCAAGGCGAGCTCGACGTTCCCGCCGACGGTGCGCCAGGGAAACAGACGTGGCTGCTGGAATACGACGCCGGAGGTGATGCCCGGCGTGGGTGCGCCGCCTGCCACCTGCACAGCCCCCTCGCTCGGTGACTCGAATCCGGCAAGCAGCCGCAGCAGGGTGCTCTTACCGCAGCCCGATGCTCCCACCAACACCAGAAATGTCCCGGGGTCGACGGTCAGGTCGACGGGGCCCAACGCCGTCGTCCGCGCTGCGCCGCTACCGTAACGGTGGGTGACGCCGCTGATCCGTATCGATCCGGTATCCCGTTCCTCGACAGCGTTTTCCACATCATCGACGAATGACACCGGGTAGACCCTTCGTGTAAATAGCATTCTCGAACGTCGACAGCGGCGACGCTGCCGGGATCTGTTTCTGGTCGGCGAGGAACTGCGAGGCGCTCTGTAGGTCAATCGCGATGTGGCCTGGCTTTCCGTCCTCACCAAGCCATTTCGGAGAGGCGACCTCGCCCGGAGTCAGGTAGATCCCTTGTTTGAGCTGACCGGCCACCTCGTTCGGGGTGAGCCCAATCTCGGCCGCGATCGCTTTGGCCGCAGTGCTCGGATCGTCGTGGATGAGTTTCAGTGCCCGTGCCTGCTGCTGGCGCCACACATCGACGACCTCGGGATGCACGCCGGCGAAGGCGTTGGATACCGCGGCGAGATCCAGAGTGGGCTTACTCCCCTGGGCCAGTTGTCGGCTGGTAATCAGGTCTCTACCGTTCTTGCGCACCTGATCCACTGTGGGCAGCCACGTGTAGACGGCGTCTACGTTTCCGCGGTCGAAGGCGCCCAGCGCAGCCTGCGGCTGCAGATCAACCAGCTGAACATCTTTGGCAGACAAACCGTTCTGAGCCAGCGCCACCAGCAGGCTGTAATGCGCAGTGGACGCGAACGGAGTGCCGATGCGCTTGCCTTTGAGACCGGCGACCGTTGTGACGCCGCTGCGATTGCTGACCACCAGCGCCTCGTTGTCCCCGGCTACATCCAGGACAAAGGCCACCCGGTACGGGATGTTCAACGGGGCAGACAACCCGCGCGCGAAGGGGCTCGAGCCCAGCGCCCCGAAGTCCAGTTCCCCGGCGATGAATGCGGTGTTGATGTCGGCTCCGGAGTCGAATCGCGTCCACTTAATGTTGTATTCAGGCAAAGCCGTTTCCAGCCAACGGTTTTGCTTGACCACGAGGTCGCCGCTGGGGAAGTTTTGATAGCCGATCCGGATGGTCGGCTTGCCGTCCTGCAGGCCCGAATGGTCGATGGCGCACCCGGACAGAGCTCCGATCGCGAGCATCAACGCGGCCGCGATTCGGCCCAATTTCATATCTTCCCTCTCCATGGCACCGCGCGGCGCTCCACAGCGCGCAGGGCCGCGTCGATGACCAATCCCGAGATCCCGATCGAGAAGATTCCAACAAGCACCACCGGTGTGTTGTTGTAATTACTGGCGTCCTTCACGAGGCCGCCGATGCCGGGTATGCCGTTGAACAACTCCGCGGCGACCACCGAGGAGTAGGCCATACCGACCGCAAGCCTTACCCCGGTAAAGGTTTCGGGAAGCGCCGAGGGGACGACGACATCACGGACCACTTGCCATCGGGAGGCGCCCAGCGCGCGGGCGGCCTCCACCAGACCCACGGGCGCGGCGAGCACGGCAGCTGTGGTGGCAACGGCCGCGGGCGGCAAGGCCGCCAATGCCAGCAGCGTGATCTTGGGGGCCTCGTCGATGCCGAGCCAGATGACCAGCAGGAAGAAGTACGCCAATGGCGGCAGTGTGCGCAGGAAAGTCAACCAGGGTTCGAGGACACTGCGCACCCAGCCGATCGACCCCATCACCAAGCCCAGCAGCACACCACCGGTGACACCGATGACGACACCGAAAAGCAAGCGGCGCAATGTCATGTACAGGTGCTCCCACAGCAAATACCCGCCGTATCCACGGACGTTATCGTGGGTAGTGGACACCTCGATGAATGCGTTCCAGACGCTGCCCGGGTACGGCACGAAGGTCTGATTCCAGATCCCGCTCGTCGCCGCCAGCTGCCAGATACCGACGAAGACGACGACCGATAGCAACGGCAGAGCCGCGTTGATCAGCCGACGGCGCCATTGCGACAGGCGCGCAACGGCTTCCGCAGACGGGGTAGGCGACTCGTCGGGAACGATGTCGACGAAAACAGACACTATGCGAATGACTTTCTGTGGCTAGGCGCAACGGGACGGCGTCAGGCAACAGCAATAGTCAGAAGGCATCCGCTATTGATACCGGCGCAAACCCCAGCCCTCAAGGGTCCGGCTCAGCGCGAACGAAACCCATGCCGCGCAGGTGGCCCGATATCGTCGTCGTCCTCGCAATCCCACAATCCGATCACCGGCGCCGCCCCCTTGGGTAGCTCCCCCAACAACTCGCGGGTGTTGTCCCGATTGACCAGGTACGGCGGGCTGTAATGCTCATTTTCGTCACCGCGCCGCTGTCCCGCATGCGGCGGATACATGCCCATCATCGGCATCATCGAGCCCCCGGGACGCGTCGTCGGCCCGCCGCCCGCAGTTGTTCCAGCAGGTCCCCCTACAACACCAGGAATCCGGTCAGGCGATAGCGCCGTTGGCGCTTGCCCACTGACGGGCATCGCAGTCTCGAATCCAGCACTGCGGGTTGGGTTCTCATTCCAGAGCGGATCGCGCATCCAGTTCTGGTTCGCGTACACATCGTCTTCGCCGAGCTCGTCATCACCCGAACCCGAAGCCGAACCAGACCCGAAATCCCGGTCCGAGAAGGGGCTAACCGGTATACCCGCCCACCTCAGCGGTATCTGCAGGGGTATGCCTGTGTTGCCGTGGACCGCATCCGGCTCGCCCAGCCCCCACCGGGATAAGAACTCCTCGGCCCGTTCGGCCTGCTCGTCGTGCTTGTCCTCGGGGCGGTCGACAACCTCCGGCAGATCCACATCCGCTCCGGACCCAAACCGAAGGCGTTCCTGCGGACCGATCAGCTCGGCGACTGCATTACCGGCTCGCACCGCGGGGTCGCTATACACCGTGAGCACCTGGTTCAGCGCCTGCTCCCACCGGCTGAAATCCTGGGCAAATGGGGTTCCCCACCCAAGGACCTCACCCGCCTTCCCCGCTGGAGCCGGATCGGATGGGACCGCGATGTTCTGCTGCAGTTCAGTTGTGGCCGACGCCAGTACGTTCAGACCGTCCGACAGGGTGTGCGCCTGCCCGAGTGTGGTGCGCGCATTTCCCACGTACGAGCGCATCGTGCCCAACGCTGCCCGTGCCCCGGGACCGCTCCAACCCTCGTTGATGGTGGCGGCCACGTCGTCCAGAAAGGTCGAGAACAGGGAATCAAGCTCGTTCAGAACGGTTTTCCACTCTCCCGACATGCGCTCGATATCGTCAGGCGCCATCCGTGCTTGCATGTCCATGATTGCCTCATGGCTCCATCTGTCACCCAGCCATTGATCGGAACGCACGGTGCCGGCCATCTCATTGCCCCGCTTTCCGGCAGCAGTCGGCGGAATTCGCGTCGGTATCCACGTAGGCGTCGCTGATGCGTCGGAAGGTCTCGGCGAACTCGGTGAGCAAGGACCGATGCTCTTCGAGTGTGGCCGTCAGCGATCCCGTCGGCGCCGAGACGGTGTCATGAACCACCCGGCCCCACCCCCGGCCTTCCTCACAATCGCCGAATATGGCGTGATTTACGGGCGCGAACCCGTCCAAGTGTGCGATCGGGCCCGCTAGCGCGTCACGCAGCCGCTCGCAGCGAGCGGCCAGCTCCGCACAGGCACCGTCCGCAAGCCGCAGCGTCGTGACGTCGATGTATGCGGACGACGTGTCTTCCCTATCGTCGACGGACACAGGCAACTCCTACCTACCGGAAACGGTTTATAGGGGGTACGACCACCAATACGTGCGCGCGGTTCCGTCGATTTTCAGGCTGTGGATAAGTATCGGGGCGCGTAGGTCCGATACAACCACCCTGCCGTCACCACGATCAGGGCGCCGAGCAGGGCACCACCGGTGACGTCGGTGAGCCGCTGCACGCCCAGATACCGCGTCGGGGCGACCACCACCGTGCCGACAGCCAGATCCGCGTGATCCGGCTCCGCCCGTATCCGAGGGTCATCGCGAGCACCCCCAGCACCGAGATCGCCGTCAGCGAATGCCCCTCCGGATACGACGGGGAGTCCGCCACCACGAGCCGCACGGCGTGTGGCAGACGTTCCGTATCAACGATGTGTTTGGACAGCGCGATCACGATCCTGGTCGCGATCAGCGTCCCGAAGATCACCAAGGCGGGCAACGGTTTACGCCAGCGCCACCACAGCACCGCGCCAATGATGATCCCGAGTGGCCACATGCCGTCGGGACCCATCAACTCGGTGATGAACACCGCGATGGGAGTCAGCCAGTCGTGCCGGTGCCCCAGCATGAAACTCAGCACCGCATGGCCGATGTCCGTTCCGGCGTGCGCGTGATGGGCGATGAAACCCAATGCCCGAAAAGCACACCGAGAATCGCCGGCCCTGTCGAGCCGAAAGCGCTAGAGCTAGCTGTCCTTGGAGTCGGTGTCCTTGGCGTCTTTTGAGTCGCCAGACTCCGGTGCAGGATCGCCGCCGCCCTCGGTCTGCCCGGGCGAGAAGTCTTCGGGCAGCAGCGCTTCCAGCGCGGCACCCTTGATCCGCCGGAACGCCCGGCGGGGACGGCTCTGCTCGAGAACCGCCACCTCGAGGCCGCCAAGCGCCCTGCCCTCGGCGGCGGAGCCGTTGGCAGCACCGGCCCCGGCCTGCAGTGCCTTCACCGCGAAACCGACCGCGTCTTTGAGGGAGGCCCCTTCGGCGTAGCTCTCCTTGAGCGAGGCGATCACCGGCTCGGTGTTGCCGCCCATGACCACCCAATGCGACTCGTCGGCAATGGACCCGTCGTAGGTGATCCGGTACAGCACCGGCTGGGTGTCCCGGCCCTGGTGCGCCACCTCACCGACACAAAGCTCGACCTCGTACGGCTTGGCCTGCTCGTTGAAGATGGTGCCGAGCGCCTCGGCGTAGATGTTGGCCAGCTGCCGCCCGCTCACATCGCGGCGGTCATAGGCATACCCGCGCATATCGGCCCACTGAATGCCTCCGCGGCGCAGCCGGTCGAACTCGTTGAACTTCCCGACGGCGGCGAAACCCACCCGGTCGTACACCTCGCTGACCTTCTGCAGCGAGTTGGACGGGTTCTCGGCGACGAAGAGCACACCTTCGGCATAGGTGAGCGCCACCACCGAACGGCCACGGCCAATCCCCTTGCGCGCCAACTCCGAGCGGTCGCGCATGAGCTGCTCGACCGACGCGTAATACGGAAAAGTCATGAGGGGTCACCGCTCTCGGCTGCTTCGGTCCGCTTCTCGATGACCTCACGCGCGATGCGTTCGATATCGGCCTCGGGCACCCTGACGGCACCCCCGGAATCGATCCGAACGGCGGTCGGGAACACCCGGCGCACCAGATCCGGTCCGCCCGTAGCCGAATCGTCTTCGGCCGCGTCGTAGAGCGCTTCCACGGCCACCGCGAGCGCGCCCAGCGCATCGCCGCCGGATTTATACAGCTTCTTGATCGAGGACTTGGCGAACATCGAGCCCGAGCCCACCGCCTGGTAGCCGTCGCTCTCCACGTGCCAGCCACCCGCAACGTCGAAAGACACGATGCGTCCGGCGTTTTCACCATTCGGGTCGTCGATGTCGTAGCCGACGAGCAACGGCACCGCCACCAGACCCTGCATCGCCGCGGCGAGATTACCGCGCACCAGGGCGGACAGCCGATTGGCCTTACCGTTGAAGGACAGCTGCACACCTTCTAGCTTCTCGTAGTGCTCCAGCTCGACCGCGTACAGCCGAGCGAATTCGACAGCGATGGCGGCAGTTCCGGCAATACCGGTCGCCGAGTAATTGTCGGTGATCTGCACCTTGTCGATATCGCGATTGGCGATGTAATTGCCCTGGGTCGCGCGCCGGTCACCGGCGATCAGCACCCCGCCGCGATACGTGAGCGCCACAATGGTGGTGCCGTGCGGCAAGTTCATAATCACGTCACTGGACGCCTTTCCGAGCGCCGGAAGTAGCTCCGGGGCCTGGACCCTCAGGTACTCGGAGAACGAGGAAAGGTGCGAGTGTCGGGTGAACTGCTGGGGCGCGATCGAGTCATCGCGCCAGATCACTGGCCACCCTTTTGGACGTACGCCCGCACGAAGTCCTCGGCGTTCTCTTCCAGCACGTCATCGATCTC
>JBOGDC010000047.1:0-197287 GCA_050701835.1 Mycobacterium sp.
TCCCTACACTCGCGTCGATAGCATGTTGACTTCCCGAGAGATTTTCATTCAGCTTGGCTACATCGGAGTAAGGCGAGTTCAACTCATTCCCGCGAAGCTCGCTCGTCAGCAGATTGTGCAGCGCATCAAGTGCAGCGCGTTGCGCCGTATCTGGTGCGTGACCGTAGATGTCAGCGGTGATCGACGTGTTGGAGTGACCGAGGATCGCCGACACCAATCTCAAGTGCGCTCCCCCAGCCAAAAGCGCTGTGGCTGCCGAGTGCCGCAGCGTGTGAATGCATGTGCCTTTTGGTAGACCGAGCTCCTGTGCGGCATTTTGCAGTGTTCGCAGCATATTTCGCGGTTCAACGGAACTGCCGTATTCGTCGGTGAAGACGAATCCGACGCCTGCATCCCGCCAGTTACCCAGGGCAAGTCTGCGATCCCTGGCCTGTTCGGCCCGTCTGAGCATCAACAAGCTCACCAGCTTTTGGCCGATCGGCAGAATCCGATGACTGGCGTCGGTCTTGGCCGAGGATTCCCTACGTAGCGTCTTGCCCGATCCGATCATTGTTCCAGCCACAGTCAGAGTTCGCGCATCGAAATCGATATCGCACCAACGCATTGCCAGCACTTCCCCCCTCCGCATACCTGTCACAGCAGCCAAAAGGATCGAAAGCCAATGGCGCGACGGGGCCACTTTTAGTAGCAGGCTCGAAACCTGCTCGGGCGTGAGGTACAGCGCCTCATGCTGCGGCACTCGTGGCCGAGGAACCTGAGCTGCAACATTTTTCGCGACGATCCCATCGCGAACAGCAGTTTCCAGAACCGCGCGAAGCACCGCATAGTCAGTGCGTAGGCTCGACGGTGCTATGCCGTGTTGCAGGGAATCGATGATCCACTCCTCCACATGACTCGGTACTAGCCGTGCCATCCGAATGCCGGCGAGAGGACCGATCTCGATGTGCAGCCGACACCGGCTCGTATAGAGGTCCTTAGTGGATTGGCGGCGGTCGCTTGCAATCAGCGTTGTGGTGCGCCATCTACGTGCTGCCTCCGCCAGAGGCATCTTGGAATCGACGGCCGCAAGCCCGGCGCGGATGCGACCTATCTTCGACCAGAGCGCGGACATAGCTAGGGAGCGAGTGCGGCCATAGGTTGAGATGCGGTGCGCTTCCCCTCGTGCGTCTGTGTAGCGGAGGCGCGCCTCCCATCGGCCATCTCGTCTCATCCGGACGCTCGCCTCACCGTTCGATCTGCGAGTTGCCATAGGTATGCACCTCCACACGGGAAGCGGCTGAGGGGCGCAAGACTTCTAGAAGAATGCGTCACATCTGTTCAGCTACTGGACGTTGGCCGGAACGCGTTGTCTTCGGACTCACCCTGGACAACAGCCGGAGTCAGCTTGAATACGATACCTCGGATGCCCTACTAGTAGGGCAGACTTTTAGTGCAGCCCGGCAATAACTAAGTTGCGTGCCTACGCGACCCAGTCAGAACGATCCCGACCGTGTCGCCCAGTGGGAGCGCATTCGGTTGCAAGTCGGCCAAAGGATCTGCGAAGCACGCAAGCGCGAAGGACTGACACAGGAACAGCTGTCTTTGGCCTCCGGGGTCACTCGCAATGTTCTGATCGATGTCGAACAAGGCCGCCGCGGGCTGTTGTATGAACGACTTTTCGACATCGCCGCTGCCCTCGGCGTCGGGGTCGTCGACCTAGTGGCAGGCAAAGACCGCTAGGAATCGCGTTAAGTGCACTTTGGCCCGTCTAGGGCAATCTTCAGGGACCTGCACGTTGGCATCGACACGTTCCGTTTAGTGGTGCCGACGTCCTTCGCCATCGACTGGAACAACCTCGCGGGTAAGTACGGCCCACTTCGAGCACCCGTGCGAACACCCAGAAACACGGACGCACAAGACGCACATAACGCGAATGGTGGTCAACAAGGGGGTCAGAAAGATCCGCGAAGCGCTCTAGCAAATAAAAAAAGGCCTGTGAACAGGCCTTTTTCTTTGTCGGGCTGACAGGATTTGAACCTGCGACCACTTGACCCCCAGTCAAGTGCGCTACCAAGCTGCGCCACAGCCCGCTGCCGTTGTAACAGCAGATGGAAGACTACCGTAGGTCTCCCCTGATCCTGAACTCGGTTTCCGGTCGGCGCCCCCCTCGCCGTGAAATAACTTGTGTCACAACAGGATCATCCGCAACATTTGACGGCAACTTGTCGGAGCGGCGACCTACCATTCGAACATGAGTTCGGTAGCGAATATCGATGCAGGCCAGATCCTTGCGGGGTTGGCCGCTGCCATCGGCGCGCTTTCCGAACTCGATGCGCAGACGCTAACCCAACACGATCGGCTCTCGACTCTTCGCGAGGTGGAGGCGCTCACACGGCGAATCCCGTCGGCAACCCACTCGATCGTTAATGATCTTGTTGCCGAGCATGTTCCGGGACAATTCGGCGGCGCGAACCTCGCGGATGTCCTCGCCGATACCCTTCGGATCACCCGTTCTGATGCGCGCCGACGGATACGGGACGCCGCGGAGTTGGCCCCGAGCGTCGCACTCAGTGGTGAACCCTTGGAGCCGCTGCTCGCGGCGACGGCAGTGGCACAACGAGCCGGTGTCGCTGGATACGACCACATCACGGTCATCCGCCAGTTCTGGGATCGACTCCCCCGCGCCGTCGATGTAGAGACCCGGATGGCGGCTGAGGGGCGACTCGCGGAGCTCACGGCAACGCTCCGGCCAGATGAGCTTCGCAAGGCCGCAGATCGGCTCCTGGCCTATCTCGATCCCGACGGCAGCCTCATCGAGGACGCCGACCGGGCCCGACGGCGCGGGTTTCGCATGGGGCGTCAAGGTGTGGACCTCATGACGCCCGGTGCATTCGATCTCGACCCCGAGTTGCGCACCTACCTCGACGCGATTTTCGCCAAGTATGCCGCGCCGGGTGCGTGCAACCCGGAGGACGAAACTCCTTGTGTAGACGCGAATCCCGATACCGAAGCGGCGGAACGCGATCCTCGAACGGTCGCGCAACGTCAGCACGACGCCCTCAAGGCAATCTGCCGGTCCGCATTGTCATCGGGTGAACTCGGATGCCATCGCGGGCTTCCGGTCACCACGGTGGTCACCACGACACTGCGGGAGCTGGAGGTGGGCGCGGGAGCGGCAGTGACCGGCGGTGGCTCGCTGCTGCCGATACCCGATCTGATCCGAATGGCAAGCCACGCTCACCACTATCTGGCCATTTTCGATGACGACGGCCGTGCCCTCCACCTCGGGCGGGTCAAACGCATCGCCACCGGAGACCAACGAATCGTGTTGACCGCCAAGGATCGTGGCTGCACCTACCCGGGCTGCGATCGACCGGCGTATCACTGCCAGGTGCACCACATCAACGAGTGGGCGGTCGGCGGCAACACCGATATCGACGACCTCACCCTCGGCTGCGAACGGCATCACAAACTGCTGGGGACCGACGACCGCCACTGGACCGCCGTTCGTGGCCCCGACGGCCGAACGTGGTGGATCCCGCCCGAACATGTCGATCCATCCCGCACACCGCGGACCAATTGGTTTCACCACCCTGACGGCTACCTACGGGAGTAGAACGACATCGGCCCCGCCAGGGGTTAACCCGACGGGGCCGATGGGGCCAAGAGGCTTAGTTCGAGCTGTGCGCTCGGACCGGAGTGTCTACTCCGGGATGGTCAGCACCTGACCCGGCTGGATGAGATCCGGGTTGGAGATGCCGCTTGCGTCGGCGATCTTCTGGTACTGGTTACCGTCACCGTAGAAGCGCTCGGAGATGGCCCACAGCGTGTCACCGGACTCAACGGTGTAGGTGCGTGGCTCCGGAGCGGCGGGCGCCTCGGGCTCTGCATCCGCAGGAGCGGTGGCAGCAGGCTCTTCCGCGGGGGCTTCCTCGGCGGGAGCAGCCGGGGGAACCGGCGGCGTGTCGCTCGCGGTGCCCGTGGACCAGGCGGGGGAATCGCCCGAGTACAGCACCAGGTTGCGGTCATCCTGCAGCACCAGCCGCACGTTGTCCTTGCCTTCGGTGTCGCTGTTCCAGATCGGCTTTCCACCCTGTTCGTACAGGACGAAGTTGCCGTCACCCTGCACCTCGGCGCGGTCCGGGCTGGTCCCATTGGTGCCGGTGGCCCACACGACGGTGTCGTACTCCGAGAGCACCAGGTTGCCGTCCTGCTGGAGCGTCAGCGAGTACGCGCCGTTGTTCGACGTGAGGCTTTGACCGGCTTCCAGCTTCTGGCCTCCGGTAAGTGTGTCCGCCACTGTGTTGCGCCTTTCGGTAGGTGGTTTTAGTACCGCCGCAGGATGGTAGACGGTGTAGCCAGCCTAGGTCGGCAAACCGAGAAAGTGGGCGATTCGGATCGGGTAGATCTCAACGTGAGTGCGAATATTCGGTAAACGGAGCCTGGGAGGCAATGTACATGAGGTCTATTTCGCTTGTGCCCCTTACCATCTGGCGGACCTTAACGTTTGGGTCCGCGCTTCTCGCGCACCCGCACATTGACGCGTATAGGAGTCCCTTCAAAACCGAAACTCTCGCGCAACTTGCGTTCCAGGAACCGTCGATACCCCGCCTCGAGAAAGCCGGAGGTGAATAGCACGAAAGTTGGCGGCCGGGAGGTGGCCTGTGTCGCGAACAGCACTCGCGGCTGTTTTCCACCGCGCACCGGGGGCGGTGTCGCGGCAACTACTTCCTTGACCCAGGTATTGAGCTGACCGGTGGAAATTCGCTTATCCCAAGAATTCAGCGCAGCCTCGATGGCCGGCACCAGCTTCTGGACTGCGCGGCCGCTCTTGGCCGAAATGTTCACGCGTTGCGCCCATTTGAGCTGTGAAAGCTGAAGGTCTACTTCACGTTCAAGAAGGTCGAGGCGATCCTCGTCCACCAGATCCCATTTATTGAACACGAGTACCAGTGCGCGCCCGGTCTCGACCACCATGGACAGCACCCGCTGATCCTGCTCGGTGATGGGCTGGGATCCGTCGAGCAGAACGATCGCGACTTCGGCGGCCTCAATGGCGCCGTGGGTCCGCAGTGACGCGTAGTACTCATGGCCGGAGGCTTGTCCAACCTTACGGCGCAAACCGGCTGTGTCGATGAAACGCCAAGTCTTGCCATCGAGTTCGATCAAGGTATCTACTGGGTCGACGGTTGTGCCCGCGGTGTCGTGTACCACCGCCCGCTGGTCCCCCGACAGCCGGTTGAGCAGAGAACTCTTGCCCACGTTGGGTTTTCCCACCAGCGCCACGCGGCGAGGGCCACGATCGGCGGATCCCCGTGCGGAAACCTCGGGTAGGTCGGCAACCACTCGGTCGAGGAGGTCGGCCACCCCGCGTCCGTGCATGGCACTGATGGGCATGGGCTCCCCCAGTCCCAAGGACCACAGTGTTGCGGCGTCGGCTTCGGCGCGATCGCTATCAACCTTGTTGGCCGCCAGGAAAACGGGCTTCCCTGCTCGGCGTAGCAGCCTCGCCGCGTCTTCGTCGGTCGTTGTCGCACCCACGGTGGCGTCCACCACGAGGATGATCAGGTCGGCGGTGGCCATGGCGTGGCGTGCCTGTTCGGCCACCAGCTGCTGCAAGCCCTGCGCGTCGGCCTCCCATCCGCCGGTGTCCTGCACGGTGAATCGGCGATCAAGCCACTCGGCGTCATAGGAGATGCGGTCACGGGTCACCCCGGGGACGTCTTGGACCACCGCTTCGCGCCGTCCAATGATCCGGTTCACCAACGTCGACTTGCCGACGTTCGGCCGGCCGACCACCGCCACCACCGCGGGCGGGGCGCCAGGTTCCTCAACCACCTCTTCTCCGTCGAATTCGGTGAATTCCCAGTCACTTTCATCAACCCATGTGCCATCGGTCATCGAGACGCCCCTGCCTTAGTACGCACCAGGTCCAGCAGGTGGGCCACGACCTGATCCTGTGTCATATCGCTGGTGTCGACTTCCACCGCATCCTCTGCCGGACGCAATGGCGACACCGCTCGTGTGGAATCCAGGTGGTCCCGGCGCTGCACATCGACGAGCACCCGCTCGTACTCGTCGAACCCGCCGCCAGAGACATTCTGCGCATTGCGCCGCTGTGCCCGCGCCGGTGCCGAAGCGGTGAGGTAGATCTTCACGTCGGCATCCGGCAGCACGACGGTGCCGATATCGCGGCCCTCGACCACTATGGCACCTGTGCCCTCCGCCAACTCGCGTTGCCGCTGCACGAGGCGCACGCGCACTGCGGGCACCGCAGAGACTGCCGAGACCGCCGCAGTCACCTCCGTGCCGCGAATAGGAACCGAAACATCTTCTCCGGCAAGCAGAGCTGTCTGCACATCCGGGTCCGAGCCGACCGACATGGGGACCTGCTCGGTTGCCCTCGCAATGGCTTCCGGGTCGGAGAGGTCCACCCCGGCGCGTAACGCCCAGAGTGTGACGATCCGGTACATGGCACCGGTGTCCAGGTATGCGGCGCCGAGTTGCCGGGCCAATTCCTTGGCTACCGACGACTTACCGGTGCCGGATGGGCCATCAATGGCCACCACAACCCGCGTCACAGCCCGACCGCCTTATAGAGCGAGCCGATCTCGTCGCGGCCGAGGCCGCGGAGGCTTCCGGGGCGTTGATTGCCGAGCGTGACCTCGCCAATCTGGATGCGTACCAACTCCAGGACCGGATGACCCACGGCATCGAGCAACCGTCGCACAATGCGGTTGCGGCCCTCATGCAGGGTCAGCTGGATCATGGTCTTGCCGTCCGCGGTGTCGAGGAATTTGAAATCGTCCACCTTGGCCGGCCCGTCATCGAGACTCACTCCGTCGCGAAGTTGTCGACCCAGGCCGCGTGGCACCGTGCCGGATACGGTCGCGATATACGTCTTGGGCACCTCGAAGGACGGATGCATGAGCCGATGGGTCAGCTCCCCGTCATTGGTGAGCAGGATCAGCCCGACCGTGTCGGCATCGAGACGTCCGACATTACGGACGCCCTGATTGTGCCGGACGCGGTGTTCGATCAGATCACCGACACAGGGCCGCCCGCGATCATCGGTCATGGTCGACACCATGCCAAAGGGCTTATTTAGGGCCAGATACACCAGCTCGGAATTCATCACCACGCGCGCGCCGTCGACGCGAACGACGTTGACAGCCGGATCGATTCGTTTGCCTTGCTCGGTGACGATCTTGCCGTCCACCTCGACGCGGCCCTCGTAGATCATCCGCTCAGCCACTCGGCGTGACGCAATTCCCGCTTGCGACAACACCTTTTGCAGTCGAATGCCTTCTTCGCTCATTGTTTAGTCCTGATCAACAGTAAAGGCGGGTGCGGCGCCGTCGGCGGGCGCTCGGTTGAGCCGCGCAAAGCGCGGTTCATCGCCCAGATTCTCGGAAAGGTCGTCGATCACGTCCATATCGGGCAGCAGTGGCGCGATATCGGGAAGGTCGGACAGCGAGGTAAGTCCGAGCCGCTCCAAGAACAGCTCGGTAGTGCGGAACATCACCGCACCCGAGTCGTCGTCGGTACCAGCCTCCGCGATCAAGCCGCGCATCAGCAGGGTCCGCATGACGGCGTCCACGTTGACGCCACGGACGGCGCTGACGCGGGATCTCGTGACGGGCTGTCGGTAGGCGACCACGGCGAGCGTCTCCAGCGCGGCGCGGGTCAGCTTGGAGCGCGCCCCGTCCAGCAGCAGCTTCTCGACGTATGGGGCGTATTGGGCGCGGGTGTACATCCGCCAGCCATCGACGGTCTCGCGCAGGTCGATTCCGCTGGTGCGATCGGTCAGGATCTCGGAAATCCGTTGCAGGGCTTCAGCTACATGATCGAGCGGCTGGGCGACGATGGTAGCCACGGCGGCGGCGCTGATCGGCGTGTCCACCACCAGCAGCAGCGCCTCCAGGGTGCTGATCAGTTCGTCATCGGTCATCGGGACGAACTCGTCACCGCGCTCTTCGACGGAATCGACGGGAGTGTCGAGCTCGGTGGACTCCTCCGACCCCTGGACCGAGGTCGCGTGCTCGCTCATGTGTAGTCCACTGCCTTTTCTAGATCATCCTGCCCCGTGCGCTCACCGGTCCATGAAACTTGGAGCGGTCCAAGTGGTTCGGATTGCTCGAATAGTACCGCCTTGGAGCGGTACAACTCGAGCACGCCCAGGAAGCGGGCCACGATCTGGATGGGCTCCGAGCATTCGGCCACCAACTCGGTGAATGTCATCCACTGTCCTGCACCGCGTTCGGAGAGCAGTTCGACCATCCGTTTGGCATGTTCGGGCACCGAGACACGCGGAATGTGGAGATGACTCAGCCCCACCGTCGGCACCGGCCGAGGGGTGAAGGCACCGGCAGCGAGTTCGGCGAACTGCGCCGCGTCTAGTCCGATATGAACCGGTGGCAGCAGTTCACTGAACCGCTCCTCCAGCGCCACCGCACGCGGGTATGACCGTAAGGCGGCAGCCTCGAGTTCGGCGAACATCTCGGCCACATGCTTGAACGCCCGGTACTGCAACAGCCGCGCGAACAGCAGGTCGCGGATCTCAAGCAGCGCCAGATCGTCGTCGTCATCCACCTGGCCCGAGGGCAATAAGCGGGCGGCCTTGAGGTCCAACAGCGTCGCCGCGACCACCAGGAAAGCGGTGACCTCATCGAGGCTGTACGTATCGCCCAGCGTCTTGGTGTAGGCAATGAACTCGTCGGTCACCTGATGCAGCGCCACCTCGGTGACATCGAGCCGGTGCTGCGAAATCAGTTGCAGGAGTAGGTCGAACGGGCCCTGGAAGTTAGAGAGCTGAATCTGGAAGCCACGGGTGTCGACTGCAGGCTCCGCGGTGTCAGTGGGACCGCCGGACGCCTCGATCCTGTCGTCGACGTCCACCGTCACGATTCGAACCGGTCGATTACCTCGCGGGCCAACGACGTGTATGCCAGGGCGCCGGACGACCTAGGCGCCCACGTGGTGATCGGCTCCCCCGCCACGCTGGTCTCCGGGAAGCGGACCGTGCGGGTGACGACGGTATGGAAGACCTGGTCACCGAATACCTCGACCACCCGGGCCATCACCTCGCGCGCGTGCAGCGTACGGGCGTCGAACATGGTGATGACGATCCCGGACACCGAGAGCTTCGGATTGAGCCGGTCACGCACCTTGGCCACGGTGTCGGTGAGTAACGCCAATCCACGCAGCGAGAAGAACTCACATTCCATCGGTATGACAACGCCCTCGGAGCAAGCCAATGCGTTCACCGTGAGCAATCCCAGCGACGGCTGGCAGTCGATGAGCACGTAGTCGTAGCGGTCCAGCACCGGGTGAAGCGCCCTGGCAAGAGAATGCTCGCGTCCGACCTCGTTGACCAGCTGGATCTCGGCCGCAGACAGGTCGATATTGCTCGGGATCAGATCCATTCCGTCAACCCGCGTGCGCATGAGCACCTGGTCAACCGAGACTCTCGGCTCGACCAGCAGGTTGTGCACCGTGGTTTCGAGCTCATGGTGCGCGATCCCCAGCCCCGCCGAGAGCGCGCCCTGCGGGTCCAGGTCCACCAGCAGCACCCGGCGTCCGTACCCGGCAAGTGCTGCGCCCAGATTGATGGTCGACGTGGTCTTACCCACCCCGCCCTTCTGGTTGCACATCGAAATAACCTTGCCCGGCCCATGGCTGGTCAGCGGTTTCGGTTGTGGAATGTCTTTCGGTGGGCGTCCGGTGAGATCAAGGTCAGTGTCTTCGGCGGGGAAGTCCTCGTCCGTCACGTCACCTCCCGGTCGTCTGCCTGATCCTCTTCGCGCAAACGGCTCATCGGCGGCATTCGGGCAAGTCTAGTGGGGTTGCGGTCTCAGATAGCGGCAACCCGCGCATGCGAGTGCCACTACCGGGCACGAGGGTGTGCACCAGCCCACACTTCCCGCAGCGAAGTCACCGTGACCAGCGTGTAGATCTGAGTGGTCGTCACCGAGGCGTGGCCGAGTAATTCCTGAACAACACGGACGTCGGCACCGCCCTCCAGGAGGTGTGTCGCAAAGGAATGCCGCAACGTATGCGGGGATACCGCGGCGCTGATCTTGGCGCGTTCGGCGGCATCGGCGAGCACCTGCCAGGCGCTCTGACGTGACAATCTCCCGCCCCGGGAATTCAGGAAGAGTGCGGGAACCCCGCCGCGGCCCCGCCGCGCCAGGTCCGGGCGTCCGCGTACCAGGTAGGCCTGCAGCGCCTCCACGGCCGGCCGCCCCACCGGCACCAGTCGTTGCTTGCCGCCCTTGCCCCACAGCAGGGCCGAGCGGGCCTCGACGTCGACATCGTCCACGTCCAGCCCCACCGCCTCCGAGATGCGCGCCCCGGTTGAATACAGCAGCTCCAGTAGCGCCCTGTTGCGCAGATCGAACGGCCCGAGAGAGGCACTGCTGAGACCGCCGCCCGCGGCGGCCAGCAGCGCCTCCACTTGATCGAGGGTCAGGCTCTTGGGCAGCCGCCGGTTGGGAGTCGGCGGCTTCACAGCGCGAGCCACATCCGTGGGCGCCAACCCCTCGAGGGCAGCGAAACGATGCAGTCCTCGGACGGCGATAAGCGCGCGGGCGGCCGAGGATGCCGACAGTTCGGGCACGCCGTTGTCGGGGTCACCCTTGCGCAGTGTCACGACGAAGTCGCTGACATCGGCTTCGGCGACGTCGGCCAGTCGGGTGATCTTGCGTTCGGCGAGGTGCTGTTGATAGCGACGCAGGTCGCGGCGGTACGAGCTCAGCGTGTTGGCGGCGACGCCGCGTTCCACGTCCAGGTGATCCAGATAGGACTGGATCTCGCCATCGAGGAGCCCGACCGCTGTCGTCACGTCGTACTCTTGCGTTCCGCGAAGGCTGTCGGGCGGTCCGGCCATGGCGCGTCGTAGGCGCGAGTGTGGTGCCCCGACAGCGCGATGTGGGTGGCCAGAATGCCCGCCGCGGCGATGGCATTCACTACCTCGCCGGCGAGCACCATGGACACGGCCTCGGGCAACGGCAGCCAATGCACCGTCATATCGGCCTCTTCGTCATGGCTTTCTCCGCGGCCGGGATGCGACAGTCCGGTCGCCAGAAACACCCTGACCACCTCGTCGGTGAACCCGGGTGAGGCGGCGGCGTCGACGAGCACCCGCCAGGTGGTGGCCGCGACTCCGGCCTCTTCCAGCAGCTCGCGTGCCGCAGCCAACTGGACATCCTCGCCCGCGATATCCAACAGCCCCGCGGGCAGCTCCCAAAGCCGGTGCCCGAGCGGATGGCGGTACTGATGCACCAGCGCGATCTGCCCGATCTCGTCGACGGCGGCAACAGCCACCGCGCCGTAGTGTTCGACGACCTCACGGATCGCACTGCCACCGCCGGGCATCGCGACACGGTCGCGGCGTAACGCCAGAATGCCGCCCATATAGATGGGCTCGGACTCCAGAGTGACGAACTCGTGGCGCTCGCCTTCCCCGGAAGTCTCCTTACTCACTATCTGGGTCCAGTGGAAGACGTTCGCCCGCTTTGTATTCCATTGCCGCACGGATGAATGCGACAAACAGCGGATGAGGGCGGGTGGGACGGCTCTTGAGCTCCGGGTGCGCCTGGGTGGCCACCGCGAAGGGGTGGATATCCCTGGGATATTCCACAAACTCCA
The DNA here is from genome assembly GCA_050701835.1 of Mycobacterium sp. Classification (GTDB taxonomy): domain Bacteria; phylum Actinomycetota; class Actinomycetes; order Mycobacteriales; family Mycobacteriaceae; genus Mycobacterium. Next base: position 11,629 of record JBOGDC010000047.1, read on the forward strand.
CCAGATGCCCATCGGGGGATGTCCCGGAGAAGCGCAGACCACTCTCGGCGATCTTGTCGCGGTATGGGTTGTTCACCTCATAGCGATGCCGGTGACGCTCGGACACCTCAGTTGTCCCGTAGGCCTCAGCGACGATTGAATTCGGTTCCAGAACAGCAGGATAGGCGCCCAATCGCATCGTTCCGCCGAGGTCTGCCTCGCCGGCGACGGCCTGCACCTGATCGGCCATGGTGGCGATCACCGGGCTCGGAGTATCGGGATCGAACTCGGCCGAGTTGGCATCGGCCAGACCCGCAGACCGTGCCGCCTCGATCACCATGCACTGCAAGCCCAGACACAGGCCGAAGATCGGCACTCGCCGTTTACGGGCGTACCGAATAGCGCCGAGCTTGCCTTCGATGCCCCGGATGCCGAAACCACCGGGGATCAGCACTCCGTCGACGTCCCCGAGCGCTGCCTGCGCACCGGCCTCGGTCTCACAGCTGTCCGAGGGCACCCATTTGATGTCGACCTTGGTGTGGTGCCGGAATCCTCCGGCTCGCAGCGCCTCGGTGACCGACAGGTAGGCATCGGGTAGATCGATGTACTTGCCCACCAAAGCGATTCGCACCGACTCACTGGGTTCGTGCACGCGCTGGAGCAGATCGCCCCACTCGGTCCAGTCGACATCGCGGAAGGGCAGATTGAGCCGTCGCACCACGTAGGCGTCGAGTTCCTCGCGATGCAGCACCTTGGGGATGTCATAGATGGATGGGGCATCCGGCGTGGAGATGACTCCGTCGACGTCGACGTCGCACATCAGCGCGATCTTGTTCTTGAGCGGCTCGGGCACGTCCCGATCGCAGCGCAGGATCAGCGCGTCGGGGGTGATACCGATGCTGCGCAGCGCGGCGACGGAGTGCTGCGTCGGCTTGGTCTTGAGCTCACCGGATGGCCTCAAGTACGGCACCAGGGAGACGTGCAGGAAGAAGACGTTGTCCCGGCCGACGTCATGGCGGATCTGCCGCGCCGCTTCCAGGAAGGGCTGCGATTCGATATCGCCGACGGTGCCACCAATCTCGGTGATGACGATGTCGGGCCGTTGTCCCTTTTCATTGGGTTCGGCCATTGCCAGGATGCGGCTCTTGATCTCGTCGGTGATGTGGGGAATCACCTGCACCGTGTCACCGAGGTACTCCCCGCGCCGCTCCTTGGCGATAACCCTCGAATAGACCTGCCCGGTAGTGACATTCGCCGACCCCGACAGATTGCGGTCCAGGAAGCGCTCATAGTGCCCGACGTCGAGATCGGTCTCGGCCCCGTCCTCGGTGACGAACACCTCCCCGTGCTGGAACGGGTTCATGGTGCCCGGATCCACGTTGAGGTACGGGTCAAGTTTCTGCATGGTCACTTGCAAACCGCGTGACGTGAGAAGTTGTCCCAGGCTGGAGGCAGTTAGCCCCTTGCCCAGCGAGGAGGCGACTCCACCGCTGACAAAGAGATGCTTGGTAGCGGTTTGAGGATGCTTGCGTAGACCTGGCAAGAAGACTCCCGTGACGACTGCGCAGGGCAATTCTTCATAGCTCGGGGCCCTGCTGACCCACGGAACCTCACCCTAACAAATACACCGACAACCGGCACTGAACACGCCGCGCAGTGTGAGCTTGATCCGCGTTTCAGGGCACCGTGATGGAGGTAGCTCCGGGGCCCAGCCCGTACCGACCCGAGTGGCCGTCGGACTGTTCGCGCAGCGCGAGGACGGTGGTGATGCGGCCCGAGGCCATCTCGATATCGTCGACCGAGCTGGCCGCGGAGGCCATGGACCCATCCGCCCGCGTGACCGCGATGGACGCGATTCCGGTGGCCGACCCACTACGTCCGGTAAGCACGGTGCCGGAGCCGCGCCGATCGAGAGCCGCGGCGAATCGTGCCACGGTCGAGCCCTTGTTGCCTGCGTCGTCGGGCAATGCCCCGCCGGTCACGACCACTGCGAGGTTCCCCGCCGATACCTGTCCGTCGGTATAGGTGATGAATCCGCTCTGGCGCAACGCCGACAGCGCGGTGTCGCGTTGGGCGTCGGTCACCGGCGGCGCCGGTTCTTCCGGTTTATGCGTGGGGATCTGCAAGACGATGCCCACCAGGTCGCCGGCCTGCGACCCCTGGTCGACCAACTCGGTGCGCAGCTGTGTCCCGGCGGGCAGGATCGAAGAATTGACAATGGTCCGCAGGCGCTCGCCCTGATTGGCATCGGTGAACTGGTCGGTCAACCCGATTCGGCCCGATACCGACCCACCGGCCGCAGATATCAGCTGTGCGATCCCGTCGACATCGGAGCGGTCGGCCTCGGGGGTGGTGAAGAGCACCACCTTGCGATCGTTCAGTGCATCCTTGAGCATGCGGGGCGCCATCGTGGCGTCAAAATTGCTTGCGGCATTGAGCTTTTCGTTGAGCGCGTTCTTGTCCTGATTGAGGTCCTCGATCTGCCGCTGCTGGGTGCGCTTATCCTCGCGCAAACCCGAGAGCAGGGTGTCGTTGAGCAGTCCGGAGCCGAGTACGACACCTACCGCGAGGGCAAGGAACACGGCGGCAAGAGATATTGCATGCTGACGCAGGGTAATCATGCGTGGTTCCCTCGATCGCTAGCTGACTAGGTTCTGCGCCCAGACCACGACACGGTTCCAGTAGGCAAGCAACCACTCGGCTGCGCTGTCGCCGGCACTGGTCACCCACAGCATGGTGATCACGGCCACCAGCACCGCCAGGATCAGTAGGGCGATCGCTCCACCGGAGAACCGGTTGCGGTACAGCGTCGCAACGGCCTTGGAATCGACGAGCTTGGCGCCGACCTTCAGGCGAGTAAGGAACGTTGACGGATTGGACTGCTGCCGTTCGCGATCGAAAAACTCCTCGATGGACGCGGTGTGTCCGACCGTGACGATCAGCGACGCCCCGTGGTGATCGGCCAGCAGTAAGGCAAGGTCGGCGGCTGAACCGGCGGCCGGGAATGTCACGGCGCCAACTCCCAGGTCCTGGATGCGTTCAAGACCTGCCGCGTGTCCATCGGCGTCGGCCGGAAGCACCACCTGCGCACCGGATTTCAGGACATCGTTACTCATCAACAGCGGGTCTCCCACCACGATGAGCGGCCGGTATCCGGCCTTGCGCAGGATGTCGGCGCCCAGGCCAACTCCGATGAGAACCGGTTGGTACTCCTTGATGAACGGTTTGAGGTTCTTCAGGTCGAAGGCAGCACCTACGCCGTCGGAAACGACGACAACGTGCCGGTTGCGCAGGTCGATATCGACGTCCGGGATGCCGATGCCGTCGATGAGCAACGGGCTTTCGCTGCGGATGAATTCGATGGTGTTACCGGAGAAGGCCTCCAGATGTGCGACGAGCCCGGTCTTGGCGTCCGTCATCAGGTCGTGAATATCCGCATCGGTGCGCGGTGTCCCGGCGATGAGCCGACGGTCGCCGCTGTAGACGCCTCCGTTGTGCACGCGAACCGTGGAGCCGTCCTTGACCTTCTTGAAGACGTCGGGACCGGTGCTGTCAATGAGGGTGATGCCGTTGGCCACCAGAACCTCGGGCCCAAGGTTGGGATAGCGCCCGGAGATCGACGGTGAGGCGTTCACCACGGCGCTGACTCGAGCGTCGACGAGAGCATCCGCCGTGATGCGGTCCAGATCGAGAATGTCGATGATGGCGACATCACCTGGGTTCAGCCGTTGTAGCAGCCGGTTGATGTCACGGTCAGCACGGACGGTACCCACGATGCCGGGCCTGGAGCTGCTGCTTCGAGTGAGCATCGTGGTCAAGTTCATACAGCTCATCATGGCGCCGCGGCCCGGCGGGGCTGTGGAGGCGCGCCGTAACACCTGTCACATTAGTCACTCCTGCACCCCTAGTTTCCCGGCCGAGAAGGGTCTTAGGAGCGCTCGGAGCGAGCCGCGTCGAGGAGCTCTCGGGCGTGCGCACGGCCGGTATCGGAGTCGCCCAGGCCCGCCAGCATCCGGGCCAGCTCGGCAACTCGGTCCTCGTCATCCAAGCGCCGCACGCCGCTGCCCTTGCTATCCACCCGATCGACGGTGAGGTGGATATCCGCGAAGGCGGCCACCTGCGGCAGGTGGGTTACGACTATCACCTGGTGGGTGTGCGCCAGCTTGGCCAACCGTCGCCCGATCTGAACGGCTGCGCGTCCACCGACACCGGCATCGACCTCGTCGAACACCATCGTGGTTCCGACGGTCGAGGCGGCCAGCACCACCTCGAGCGCCAACATCACACGCGAGAGCTCTCCTCCGGAGGCGCTCTTGGCCAGCGGCAGCATGGGGTTATCGCGGTGTGCGGCGAATCCGAACTCGACGGCATCCGTGCCCGATGACCCCGCGTGCACGTTCTGCCCGGGTGACAGCTGCAGCGGCGCCGAATCGTCGGCCCTGGCCGGAATCGGCTGGACCGCGATGGCGAACGCGGCGCTATCCATCGCCAGGCCCGCGAGCTCGGCGGTGACGGACTTCCCCAACGCCTTGGCGGCCTTGGTGCGCGCCTTGGTCAGACCCGTTGCCGCGACGGCCAGTTCACCGGCAAGCCGATCCACGCGGGCGGAGAGTGCACTGAGTGCATCTTCGGAGGTATCGACTTCGGCCAGCCGGGCGCGCGCTTCCTGTCCCCAGGAAATCACCCCGTTCAAATCGGCGGCGTACTTGCGGGTCAGCGTGCGCAGCTGCCCCTGGCGAGCCAGTTTCCCTTCGATGGTGCTCGCATCGCTGGGCAATTCGTCGGTATAGGCGGTCAGCTCACGGGACACGTCACTAACCACCGCCAGCGCCTCCGCCAGTTGGGGCGCCAGGGCCTGCAGGGCGGTGTCGTCGGTGGCTTCCAACAGTGCCCTGGACTTCGCGATGCGATCGATCGCCGAATCCGATGCTCCGTCTGCGTCGTCGGCACCGGCCAGAGCGCTACGCGCCGAGGTCGCGGCATCGCGTAACGCATCGAGCTCGGAGAGCCGACGGATATCGGCAGTGAGCTGATCGTCCTCCCCTGGCTTGGGATCGACAGTATCGATCTCGTTGAGCGCGAACCCGAGTCGATCGGCCTCCTGGGCCAGCTCGCGGGCCCGGTTGGTGCGGTCGATGAGATCACGCCGTGCGGTGAGCCATTCCTCGCGTAGCTTGCGATAGGTCGTGAGCGGCGCCTCGATGCTGCTCGCGGCGAACCTGTCGAGTGCGGCCAGTTGCTGCTCCGGGCGCATCAGCCGCAGCTGGTCGTTCTGGCCGTGCACCGTCAACAGTCCCGCGGTGAAGCCGGCCAGCGATTTGGCGGGCACGTTGCGCCCGCCGAGGTAGGCCCGCGAGCGGCCGTCGGAAGTGACGGAACGGGCGGCAATCACACTGCCGTCGTCGTCCCGTTGCGCACCCGAGGCATCCAGCACCTCGGTGACCTCTGCGGGCTCGGCGCCAAGAGGGTCTGCGGTGAGAAATCTGCCCTCGACGACAGCGCGATCGGCACCCACCCGCACCCGGTTGGCGTCGGCGCGGGCCCCACCGAGCAGATGCAGGCTGGTGACCACCATGGTCTTACCGGTCCCGGTCTCCCCGGTCAACACGGTCAGCCCGCTATCGAACTCCGCGGTGGCTGAGGGGATGGCGCCAAGGGACTCAATGCGAATCTCGGTAAGCACGTCAGCTATTCACCTTCTGCGATTACCTTCCCCGCCAGCCCTTGACGGGCAACCGGAACTTGCGGACCACCCGGTCGGCGAATGGCTTGCTGTCCAACCGTGCCCACAGCACCGGCTGATGGCCGCGGACCACCTCGACCCGCCCGCCCGGTGGTACCCGGATCTCCCGGCGGCCGTCGCAGAACAGCAGCGCGTCATGGCCGTCGGCCTCGATCTCCACCGCAACGGTGGCGGCCGGGCTGGTCACCATGGGGCGGGCGAACAAGGCGTGAGCGTTATTGGGCACCACCAGGATTGCGTCCAAGTCGGGCCACACGACCGGCCCACCGGCCGAGAACGCATACGCCGTCGACCCCGTGGGTGTCGAGACCAACACCCCGTCGCATCCAAACGCCGACACGGGGCGTGCATCAATTTCCAGCACCACCCCGAGCACCCCTAGTCGCGGGCCCTTTTCGATGCTCACTTCGTTGAGCGCCCAGCCGCGTTCGGCCACTTCGCCACCGATACGGACCAGGACATCCAGCGTCATCCGGGTCTCGACGCGGTAAGTGCCCTCGACGACATGGGTGAGTACGGCGTCAATTGCCTCGGCCTCAACCTCGGCGAGAAAGCCGATGCGGCCCAGATTGACGCCGAGGACGGGTGCGGTGGCGCTGCGCGCCAGATCGGCCGCCCGCAGGAAGGTGCCATCCCCGCCCAACACCAGCACCAGCTCGCAGCCGGTGGCGGCATCCTGATCGGCATCGACAACCTCGACATCGACACCGAGAGAGCGGAACTCGGTGGGATCAAGGTGCACCGGGCCGCGATCGATCGCCTCTGCGGTCAGCACTCGTAGCGCGATGCCGTTCTCCCCCAACGTTTTCGCGACGCGCCGTGCGGTTTCGGTCACCTCATCGCGGCCAGTGTGCGCGACAAGCAGGATTTTACGTTCGGTCACTGCGGTCCTTTCGCGACGGCTTCTGTGACGGCCGATTCGATATCTACGCCAGATTCTGTGGCCCGCAGCCACAGGAAATACTCGACATTGCCGGACGGCCCGGGCAGCGGACTCGCCGTCACACCCGCGGTATACCAACCATGCGTCTGGGCCCGACGGGCGACGGATATGACGGCATCGGCGCGCAGCTGCTGATCCCGCACCACACCTCCCGCGCCGACGAGCTCCTTACCTACTTCGAACTGGGGTTTGACCATCGGCACGATATCGGCATCCGGTGTCGCACAGGCAATCAGCGCGTCGAGAACAAGTCCGAGCGAAATGAAAGACAGATCGGCGACGATCAACTCCGCGCGGCCACCGATCAATTCTGGGGTCAAGGTGCGCACATTGGTGCGATCGATAACCGTCACCCGGTCGTCGGACTGTAGTGACCAGGCCAGCTGTCCGTACCCGACATCTGCGGCCACCACTTCGCGGGCGCCCGAACGCAGCAGCACCTCGGTGAAACCGCCTGTCGACGCTCCGGCGTCCAGACACCGCCGACCCTCGACGGAAAGTCCTTGTGGCCCAAAGGCAGCCAATGCCCCCAGGAGCTTGTGTGCACCACGGGAGACCCATCGGTCCTGGGATTCCCCTTGCACCACAAGGGAAGCTGTGGTCGGCACGGCGGTGGCGGCCTTCGCGGCGGGAATGCCGTCGATACGCACCCGCCCCGCGTCAATGAGCTCGGCCGCCTGCTGGCGTGATCGAGCGAGCCCGCGCCGCACCAACTCGGCGTCGACCCTGGCGTGCCGGGCCATGGTTAGCCCTGCTCCGCGGATTCCAGTGCTCGGACCAACACGTCATGTGCCTGCTCCAGGACTTGCGCCTGGGCCTCCAGGTCCAGCTCGGCCTCGGCTTCGCCGAAGCCGGAAGGCGGGTCGAGCCGACCCAGCAGCGCCTGCACCTGAGACCTGACCCCATCGGGGTCCGGGCCGGAGGTTTGGCGGGCTACATCGTTCGGAGTGGTCATCGCGCTCAAGGTTAGTTGATTGTCCCTGCGGAAAGCTGCTGCAAGACCCCTTCGGCCAGGTCATCGGCGGCCACGATGGGCCGGACTGTCGGGGCGGGGCCGGTCGCCCATACCGCGGCGGCCAGCGCCTGTGCGAGCGACAGTGGTGAACCTGTGTCGTCCAACGCACCGGCCGAGATCTGGTCCGCGTCCACCGTGACCTGCCAGGACGCCTTGGACTCGATGCGCACATCGGCCTGCGGCAGGTGCAGCGAGCTCAGGTCCGTCCCCAGAAACGTCGGTCGGTGGGTGGCATCCGCCCAGATCGCGTCGACGGCGTTGTTCACGCCGGTGAGGACCATGAGGCTGGGCAGCCCCGCGGCGTTGGCACCGGCGATATCAGTATCGAGACGGTCGCCGACGACCAGCGGGCGCGCGAAGCTGCCGCGCGCCAACGCATCCTCCATAAGCGCGCGACCCGGTTTTCCGGCCACGACCGGATCCGCGTCGGTGGCGGTGCGCAGTGCGGCCACCATCGACCCGTTACCCGGCAGCAGACCACGCTCGGTCGGCAGGGTTGCGTCGACATTGGCCGCCACCCAATAGGCGCCGGCGCGGATAGCGAGTGCGGCCTCGCAGAGGGCGGCCCAGCAGGTCTCGGGAGAGTGCCCCTGAACCACAGCGCGCGGCGCCTCGTCGAAACTGCGTACGGGTTTGAGGCCTACTGCCGACACCTCGGCGGCCAATGCCTCGGTGCCCACCACGAGCACGGCGTCGTCGCGCTGCAGCTCCTCCGCGAGCAGTCTCGCCGCACTCTGCGCGCTGGTGACAACGTCGCCAGGGACCGCGGTGAAACCCAATGAGGTGAGGTGTTCGGCAACCTCGGGGGCGGATCGGCTGGCGTTATTGGTGACGTACAGCTGCCGGGCGTCGCTGGCGGCCGCCAACGATGCGATGGCATTCGGGGTGGGTTCAGCGCCCCGGAACACCGTGCCGTCGAGGTCCAGGAGCAGACAGTCGTACGAGTTGGCGAGTGTGTCAGGCAAGTTCGGCGGCCCGATCCTCGGCGTCGGTGTGGCCCTCGGTATCGGCGTCGGCGGCATGCAGGAACCATTGCACCGCTTCGGGTTTCCGATCCAACGCCAGCAAGATATCGGCGTACGCATAGAACAGCCGTGCTGCGACCACACCGACACGGTTCGGATCTGGCGCCGGCGTGGAAAGCACCGCCAACGCCTGATCGAGCTGTCCCATATCGGCGCGTGCCCCCGAGATGACGATGCGCAGTTCGTCGGCGGCATCGCCGGTCAGGGCCTTGGCCTCATCGCCGCGGGCGAGTTCGATGGCGCGCTCGGGCCTGCCCACTCCCCGCTCGCAGTCGGCAATGAGCGCCAGCAGCGGCGATCGGGTGCCCATACGCTTGGCCGCACGCAGCTCGGATAACGCCTGCGCCCAGTCTCCGCAGTGATATGCGGCGATGCCGAGCGCTTCGCGGACCGCAGCGATACGGGCGGCCCGGCTCTTAGCGGCCTTGGCGTGATCCAGCGCGCCCTGCGGGTCCTCATCGAGCAGGTTGCCCGCGACGACCAGATGCCGGGCCACCGTGTCGGCCGTGTTCTTATCAAGGCTGAGCAGCTCGGCACGGACGTCTGGAGCCAGCTGCTTGGCCTCCACCTCGTCGGGAATAGTCGGGCCGAAATTCCTTGGGGGCTGCTGTCGGTCATCGGTGCGACGTGGCCTGCTGGGACGGTCACTGCCACGGTCGTCGGAGCGTCGCGGCCGCGCAGGTCCACTGCCCCGGTCGTCGCGGCGCGCGCTTGGATCGCGTGCGGGCCGGCTAGGCCCCTGCTTCCGGGGTCCCTCGTGCCTTGGCCCTCGCTGGTTGGCGTCTTGCCCCACGGGCGTCTCCTTTTGTCGATGAGCCGCTTACGCGAAGGCCATCTATTACTGCGCGAGTATGCCGGTACTGGGCCTAGTCCAGGAAATTCGGTGGCATGTGACACGGCTGGTTGCGCAGACTGAACGTCATGAGCCATGTGCAGCTCGATGCCATCGGCTATCACCTCCCAGACGGCAGAGCGTTACTTCAGGATGTCAGCCTGCGGGTCGGCGACGGTAGCAAAACCGCGCTGATCGGCCCCAACGGAACCGGTAAGACGACGCTATTACGCATTATCTCCGGGGATACCGATGCACACGACGGGGCGATTACCCGTGGCGGTCAGCTTGGCGTGATGCGACAGTTCATCGGTTCCGTTCGCGACGAATCGACAGTGCGGGATCTGTTGCTCTCCGTGTCACCCGACCGCATCAGGCTCGCTGCGGCCCGTCTGGATCGTGCCGAGCTGGTGTTGATGGAGCGCGATAGCGAACAGCATCAGCTGAAGTACGCACAGGCACTAGCCGACTGGGCAGATATCGGAGGCTATGAATTCGAGACCCAGTGCGATGTGCACACCATGGCCGCGCTGGGAATCCCATTCGACCTCGCCAGGTTTCGGGGCGTCAACACACTCTCGGGCGGTCAGCAGAAACGGCTCGTTCTCGAATCGCTGCTGCACGGTCCGCACGATGTATTGCTACTCGACGAGCCCGACAACTATCTCGATGTCCCGGCAAAGCATTGGCTCGAGGAGCAGCTCGCGATATCGCCGAAGACGGTGTTGTTCGTCAGCCACGATCGCGAGCTGATCAACCGGGCGGCCGGCCAGGTCGCCACGTTGGAACCCACCCGATCGGGATCCACCCTGTGGGTGCATCCGGCTTCGTTCGCGACGTATCACCAAGCCCGGGCCGACCGTAACGCCAAACTCGCGGAGCTGCGTCGCCGTTGGGACGAACAGCGGGCGGCCCTGCGTGAGCTGGTGCTGATGTACCGGCAGAAGGCGGCCTACAACTCCGATATGGCGAGCCGCTTGCAGGCGGCCGAAACCCGGCTGCGCCGATTCGACGAGGCGGGTCCGCCCGAGGCGGTGCCGCTACGGCAGAACGTGCGCATGCGCCTGGCAGGCGGTCGCACCGCAAAACGCGCCGTGATCGCCGAGAAACTTGAATTGACCGGGCTCACAAAGCCATTCGACACCGAACTATGGTACGGGGATCGTATCGCGGTACTGGGCGCCAACGGCACCGGCAAATCGCATTTCTTGCGGTTGCTGGCCTGCGGCGGCACCGACCCAGAAGCGGATCACCTGCCCGTGGGCGACATGATTCCCGAGCCGGTGCGCCACGACGGACAACTGCGGCTGGGTGCGCGGGTTCGTCCCGGCTGGTTCGCGCAGACACACCATCACGAGGGACTGATGGACCGGACGCTGCTGGAGATCCTGCATCACGGGGATGAGCGCCGTGCGGGGCGCGGGCGTGAGCAGGCAACGCGGATCCTCGACCGCTACGGCCTGGCGCACTCGGCCGAACAGACCTTCGGCTCGCTGTCCGGCGGACAGCAGGGCCGATTCCAGATCCTGCTCCTGGAGTTGATGGGGTCCACCCTGCTCCTGCTCGACGAGCCGACCGACAACCTGGATCTGCATTCGGCCGAGGCGCTCGAGGACGCGTTGGCCGCGTTCGACGGCACGGTGATCGCGGTGACCCACGATCGGTGGTTCGCCCGGACCTTCACCCGGTTCCTCGTTTTCGGTGCGGACGGAAAGGTCAAGGAATCCGTTGAACCCCAATGGGCGTAGGTGAATTCACGACGAGCGAGTGCGCTGCACTCCGGCGATATTGCGCTTTCCGCGGCGCAGTACCAGCCAGCCGCCGGTGAGATAGTCGCCGTCAGCCGGGGTCCAGTCTTCGGCGTCGACCCTCGCGTTGTTGACGTAGACACCGCCCTCTTTGAGGGTGCGGCGCGCGGCGCCCTTGCTCTCCGAAAGTCCGCTGCTTACCAGCAGATCCACGATGGTATCGGGTTCGCCGTCCGTGAGCCGGGCGGGCTCACCGTTGCCGGCCTCGGTGAGAGCCGCGGTCAGTGTGCCCTCATCGAGGCGGTTTAGCTCGCCGCGGCCGAACAATGCTCCGCTGGCGAGTTCCACGGCCTGGGTGGCACTTTCGCCGTGTACCAGGGTGGTGACCTCGGCGGCCAAGCGGCGCTGCGCGGCCCGCTCGTGCGCGCGTTCCGCCGTCGCCGTCTCGAGCTCGCCGATCTGGTCAGCGGACAGGAAGGTGAACCAGCGCAGGTACCGCACCACGTCGGCGTCGGCGGTATTGATGAAGTACTGGTACCACGCGTAAGGACTGGTCATCTCGGGATCGAGCCAAAGGTTGCCGCCGCCGGTGGACTTGCCGAATTTCGCGCCGTCGGCCGAGGTGACCAACGGAACGGTCAAGGCGTGCACCGAGGCACTGTCGAGCTGCCGGACCAGACGCACGCCGGCGACGATGTTGCCCCACTGATCCGAGCCGCCGATCTGTAACGAGCAGCCGTACTTACGATGCAACTGCACGTAATCGTTCGCCTGCAGCAGCATGTAGGAGAACTCGGTGTAGGAGATGCCATCGCCCTCTAGCCGTCGACGGATGGTGTCGCGGTCGAGCATGACGTTCACGGAGAAGTGCTTGCCCAGATCGCGCAGGAACTCCAGGGCGGTCAGCTGACCCGTCCAGTCGAGGTTGTTCGCGACGATGGCTCCAGATGGGGCGTCCTTATCGTCACTGAATTCGACGAAGCGCTCCAGCTGGCCGCGGATCCGATCCGCCCACTCGGCCACGACGTCTGCACCGTGCATGCTGCGTTCGGAGGTGTCCCGCGGGTCGCCGATGAGACCGGTCGCGCCCCCGGCCAGCACGATGGGTCGGTGCCCGGCGCGCTGGAAGCGACTCAGGGTGAGCAGGGGCACCAGATGCCCGGCATGCAGGCTCGCTGCGGTGGGATCGAATCCGCCATAGACGCTGATCGGCCCCTTCGCTATCTCGGCCGCAAGTGCGTCAAGGTCCGTCGTTTGCGCGATAAGGCCACGCCAGGTCAGCTCGTCGAGAATGGATGAGCCGCTCGCGCGAAGATCGTTACTCGGGGAAACCACTCGTCAATCATCCCTTATCGGGTTCAGCGTGCCGGATACCGCTCATCACAACCCGGTCTCGGACCCCCGACGAGATCGTCGGCGATGGTGGTGATGACCTCGCGGAGTTCGAGTCGGTCGAGCCAGTCTCGCGGTAGCACCCGCGATCCCCACATTGCGCCCAGAATGCTCCCGGTGATCGACCCCGTGGAGTCGGAATCACCGGAATGGTTGACCGCTAACCGGATCCCGTCCTTGAAGTCGTCGGCCAGGGCCGCCGCATACACACCAATCGCGAGGGCCTCCTCCCCGACCCAGCCGCCGCCGAGCTGCGTCGCGATCCGCTCCGGACTTAGCCGCTCGTGCGCGGCGAGCACCAAGCTTCTGCTCAGGGCGGCGTGCGTCTCCTCGTGTCCGGGATATGCGACGAGCAGATCCAGCGCCGCCCGGACGGCCTCCGGCAACGGTGATCCGGCCGCCAACCGGCTGATGATCGCGGCAAGCGCCGCGGCGCTGAGGTATCCGCTGGGATGCGAGTGGGTGAGCGCTCCGATATCCGCGGAAAGCTCGAATGCCACGGCCGGATCCGCTTCGGCCAGACCCACCGGCGCCGCGCGCATCACCGCACCGCAACCCTTCGAGTTGTTCAACGCATGCGTGCGCGAACCGCGCTCCCGCCCCGGCGAACTCGTGGATTCGAGTGCCGTCAAGCAGGTTCTTCCGGGAGCCCGCAGGGAATGCAACTCCCGGATGGTGACCAGCCAGCCATCGACGACGTCCGCAGGCACCTGGCCGCCTTGGGTGTGCAGCCATCGCAGATAGGCTCGATGTGCGACCGCAGCTGAGTCCTTCACAGGATCCTGGCGCGCGCGGATGAGTGCCTCGGCGGTGAACAGCGTCATCTGCGTGTCGTCGGTGATGAGCATCGGTGGGCCGGACGGCGGTTCCGTGATGCCGGCGGGTCCGTACTGCAACCTGATCTGTTCGATGGTGTCGAACTCGACGAACCCGCCGAGGGCGTCACCGAGCGCTCCGGAGAGCAGCGTCGCCCGTGCTACGTCCTCAGCCGTCGATCGAGACATAAGGATCAGTATCCGCTTGTGGCGCACGGGGACTACGCCGGTAGACGGACACCTCCGGATAGTTGGGCAACCAGAACCGCCACGGCCGGTCCGCCGCGACGCTGACGCCTACTCGGGGCCCGGAGAGCGCCTTCTGCTTCCGGTTCAACGTGACTCGCACCGGGCTGGACGCGGAGAAGACGTCGACGCCGTTGTCCTCGGGGGTGATCCCGAGTGCGGCGCCCAAGTTCCCGGGGCCGCGGGCCAGACCCGCGTCGTTGCGGGCGGTGGGCCGCCGCTGCCAGCACACGGGCGCGCCATCGACGATCGCGGCCGCACGCATCAGCACCCCGCAGGCGACACCGGCCGGACCACAGACCACATTGGCGCACAGGTGAATTCCGTGGCTTCGGTACACGTAGAGGTGGCCGGCCCGCCCGAACATGATCCGATTGCGATTCGTCGGACCGCGGAAGGAATGCGAGGCGGGGTCGGGCCATGGTCCGTCGGGCACCCCGCCGTACGCTTCCACCTCGACGATCAGAGCGCGGACGCCACGGGATTCAATCGTCGCGCCGAGTAGGCGCTGCGCGGCTTTCGCCGGGTGGGTCGTCAGAATTTCGGCACTCACTCCACGATTGTCCTTGACAGCCAGTCCGAACGCGCCCAATATTCATCACATGATGAGTTCATCGGATGGTGAATTAGCCAACGGCCGGCACGATGCCGCCATCGAGATCGAAAATCTCCGCGTGGTGCGCGGTGGTTTCAAGGCGCTCGACAACGTGTCGTTGCGGATCGCGCGCGGCACCATCACTGGCCTGTTGGGCCCGTCCGGATGCGGTAAGACGACGCTGATGCGCTGCATCGTCGGTACTCAGATCATCGAGTCCGGCACGGTACGCGTGCTGGGACTGGAAGCGGGATCTCCTACGCTGCGCCGCAGCATCGGCTATGTCACCCAGAATCCGACGATCTACAACGACCTGCGTTCGATCGACAATGTGCGCTACTTTGCCGCGCTGTACGGTCGCACCAAGGCCGACGCCGACGCCGCGCTCGATACCGTCGGTATGCGGTCGCATCGCCTGGCCTACTGTGGCGACCTGTCCGGCGGTCAGCGCGGCCGTGTCTCGCTCGCCTGTGCTCTGGTCACCCGGCCGGAGCTCCTGGTACTCGACGAGCCCACCGTCGGTCTGGACCCCGTGATGCGTGCCGAGCTCTGGGAACAGTTCAAACACCTGGCGGCTGGTGGCACCACCCTGGTTGTTTCCAGTCATGTCATGGACGAGGCCAATCATTGCGATGACTTGGTGCTTATCCGCGAAGGCCGGGTGCTCGCCCACACCACACCACTTCAACTGCGCCGGGATACCGAATGCGAGGGCTTGGAAGAAGCCTTCCTTTCGGTGATCCGGAACAGCGAAAGCGCGGCAGCCTAGCCAGAAACAGAATGGAATCTGATGTACGCCAATACCTATTTGGGGGCCTACACAGCCACCACCGGACGAGTGCTGCGTCAGCTGCGTGCCGACCGCCGCAGTATGGCGATGATCCTGCTGATTCCCAGCCTGCTCATCACCCTGCTGTATTTCCTTTATCGGGACCTGCCCGCACCCCCTAACCGCCCGTCCCCCTTCAACATTGCCTGTCTCTTCGTGCTCGGCCTCATCCCCTTTGTGGTGATGTTCCTCATCACGTCGATATCGATGCAGCGCGAAAGGGTTTCGGGCACCCTGGAGCGCATCTTGACCACGCCGCTGCGGAGATTTGATCTATTGGCCAGCTACGGCACCGCCTTCTCGCTGGCGGCCGCGGCTCAGGCCACCATCGCGTGCCTGATCTCCTATGGATTGCTGGGACTCGTCACGGCGGCCGGCGCACAATGGGTCTTCCTGATCGCCATCGGAAACGCCATTCTCGGCGTCGGACTGGGCCTGCTGTGTAGTGCGTTCGCGCGCACCGAATTTCAGGCCGTGCAGTTCATGCCGGTGGTGGTCATTCCCCAGCTGCTGCTATGCGGCATTCTTGTCCCCCGTGCGGCAATGCCCGAGTGGCTGCAATGGTTCAGTAACGTGATGCCGGTGAGCTATGCAGTAGAGGCATTGCAACAGCTGGGTAGCCACTCGAAACTGACGGGTGTGGCGGCACGGGATATCGCCGTCGTCTTTGCGTGCGCGGCCGTGGCGCTGTGCTTGGCCGCCGCCACCCTGCGCCGTCGTACACCATGACGGCGAAGCGATCCGGCCGTCGTCCAGGTTCCAGTAATACTCGGGACGATATCCTCGCGAGCGCTCGAAAGCTCTTTTCGGTCAACGGGATCGACAAGACTTCGATGCGGTCAATTGCTGCCGATGCGGGCGTCGATCCGGCCCTCATCCACCACTACTTCGGGACGAAGCTCGACCTCTTCCGCGAGGCCATCAAGCTGCCGGGCGACCCCGAGATGCTGCTGGAGCCTCTGCGCCAGACCAAGACTGAAGACATCGGCCATATGCTGCCCAAACTCCTGGTGACGGTGTGGGACTCAGAGTTGGGTGCGGGCATGTTGGCTACCGTGCGTTCACAGCTCAGTGATCCCGACACCAGTCTGATTCGGGTGTTCTTTCACGACATAGTGCTCAAGGCTCTTGGCGGTCGCGTCGATAACCCCGTGGGATCCGGTGTCGTTCGTGCCGGCTTCGCCGCGACCCAGATGCTGGGCATCGTGATGGCGCGCTACATCATCAGGCTGGAACCCATCGCCTCAATGTCGGTCGACGAGATCGCGGATATGGTCGGACCGAATATTCAGAGATATCTGACGGGAGACCTGCCGCTACCCAGCTGATCGCGTGAAGCGCTCGTGCTCCTCGTCGGTCACCTCACGTGCCTCGTCGGGCAACAGCACCGGAATCGAGTTCTCGATCCGATAGGCCTTACGCAGGCGTGGGTTGTACAAGATGCCATCGTTCTCGCCGCCGACCAGCAGCAATGACCCGCGGTCGATCGGGCAGACGAGGATGTCCAGAAGCGCAGCGTCAAGAGTCATATCGAGTGACATCAGCCGATCGGGATGTTCTTGTTGAAGATTTCCTGACCGCCGCCACCGCTGACGCCGATACCCGGGCCGGGATTGACATTCGGCGGTCCACCGTTCGGGTTATTGGTTCCGTTGGTTCCGGTGATACCGATGTGGACGGGCTGCTGCGGCTTCTGCGCGGCCTTGAGGAACTGGCTCTGCGTAGCGATGACGGATTTCAGCGAGTTGATCAGCGGCATCTGGCTGGGTCGCTTGTCCAGCGCGACCTTGAGTGCGTCGTTCTGTGCCGAACTCACCTGGGCGCCCTTAGCGCGCAGCTGAAGTGCTTGGCGGACCAGATTGGAGACCTGGCCGCCACTGGTTCCGGTGGTGTACTCCTGCGCGATGTCGTCCAGAACGTCGGCGCTGGCAGTGCCCACTCCGGGTCCAAGCACAAGTGCGGCGGAGAGACCGGCGGCGGCCAGCACGGTGCCAGCGAGGGCACGTAGGCGTGTCGGCATGACGAGTTCCTTCCGGTGTTCCCGGGAGCGGTGAGACGTCAGCCTAACAACAAGCAGTTGCGTCAGCAGCGGAAGGCGACGGGCAGGCGGACCGGCCCGCGAATCGCCGGGGTGTCGCGCCATACCGGCAGACCAGCCAGAACAGGATCCCGGGCAAGGATTCCGCGCAGCGCCACCTCGGTTTCCAGCCGGGCGAGCGCGTTACCGAGGCAGTGATGAGCGCCGTATCCGAACGACAGTGGCAGGGGGCCTGTCCGACCGGGGAGGAAGTCCGCGGGGTCGTCGAAGACTTCGGGGTCCCGGTTTGCGGCGGCGATCACTACCAGCACCTGCTCACCGGGACGGATGTGAGCTCCCTCGAGATCGTGGTGCTGTGTCGCGACGCGACCCACGGCCTGTACCGGACCGTCGAGGCGCAGCAGTTCAGTGACCAGCGCCTGATTGACGGTCCCGTACGTGTCAGCCAGCCGCGATCCATCGGGAAACGGGGTCAGTAGCCGCAACATCGAGATGCCCAGCAGGTTGGCGGTGGTCTCGTGTCCGGCGACGGCGATGGTCACCGCGGTGACGACGACATCTTCGAGCTCCAGGTTGGCATCGGCGGCCAGATGGCTGATGAGGTCCTCGCCCGGATGTGCGCGGCGGTCCGCTGCCACGGGCAGCAGTTCGGTCATCAGCGTCATGAACGCACCGATACCGGCCTCGAAATCCGTCGAGTCATCGATGGTGCCGAGCATCCGTGCGATCGCGGGAGATTCCTCACGGAGCAGCCGTGAGGCAACCGGTTCGAGGTCGAGCCAGGCCGAGACGACGGCGATCGGCAACGGCAGTGCAATCTCGGACATGAAGTCGAAGGTGATTTCCGTTGGCGCCTCGGTGATTGCGGCGCCTGCGATGGATTCCACGCCATCACGCAATCCGCCAATAAAGTTGGGGGTGAACACATCCCGCACCGAGCCCCTCAGCCGGCGGTGGTTGTCGCCATCGGAGAAGAGCATGGAGCTGGAGAACACGTCGGGTCCGGCGACGGCGGTCAGATCCCTGAACTGCGGTGTACCGGTGGCATCGCTGGTCCATCCGGTGTCGCCGAGCACCTCGCGGGCGGCGTGATAGCCGAGCACAAACGACATGTCGGTGGCCTCGTCCCGAATCACCGAGCCTCGTCGGCGTTGCTCCTCGTAAAACGGGTACGGGTCTGCCGCGTTCCACGGAAGGCGTTGAACGTCAGGGCTATCGACGGTGGTCATGATGATCCAATCCTCGCCTTCTCACGATGTTCCTCGTGGTCATCCAGCGCGAACGGCAGACCGCGCTGGATGACCCATGCGCGGTGAGCCATCCCCAGCCCGGAGGCCGGTTCCGCTCTGCCATGAATGTCGTCGATCATCGCCCGCGCATGGAACGTGGTGGCGAGCCTCGAAACAATCGAATTGACGCTCAACTGCAGCCGCGACAGGAGTGTGTACTCGGGGGGAATCTTCATCTGGCGCAGAACTGGATTCCGGAAATCCAGGAGGCCGTTCGCCTGTCTGCTGGAGGTGTTGACCGAATAGGTCGCGGGTTGTGGACCGATTGCTTCCGCGAGCATGGGTGCCCACCACCCGAATACGTCATCGGCCGAAATCGGTGATCCGGTATCGAAAAACCCGGCCTCGACCATCACCGCACGTAGATCGTCACGGGCGTCGTCGAGAACTGCCCGCAGAATCCGAACGATGCGTCGCCTCTGCACCTCGGTGAATGTCTTGACACACCCGAAGTCCACAAATCCCACGGTGCCGTCTCTACCGAAGCGGTAGTTGCCCGGATGTGGGTCGCCGTGAAAGAGATTCGCATGTCCGTACGAGCCGGCGGCGAAGCGGAAGATCACTTCGCCCCAGACGTCTTTGAGCTCCTGGGGCGCATCCTGTGCCTGTGCCCAATCAAGGCCGTCCAGGTATGTCATGGTGAGCACTTGGTCACCCGAGGCTTCCGGAACCAGGTCAGGGATGCGGATAAAAGGGTGGTCCTGATAGAGCCTGTTGAACGCGGTGAGATTGGCGGCCTCGTTCCGATAGTCCAGCTCCTCGGCGATCCGCTCGGACAGCTCCTGCGCGGCGGATCGCGGGTCTGCCTGCATCACACCGGTCGATGATGCGCCCAATCGCAGGAAGGTGGCGATGAGCTCGGTGTTTGCAAGATCGGCCCGGATCGCTTGTGCCGCACCGGGATATTGAATCTTGACGGCAACCTCACGCCCGTCGCGCAATACCGCGCGGTGAACTTGTCCAATGGACGCCGCAGCCATCGGTGTGTCGCTGAATTCTGCGAATATCTCGCCGGCGGGGCGGCCGAGATCTGCCTGTAGTACCCCATGGGCAGGAGCGGGCGCCATCGGCGGTGCGTCGGCCTGTAATCGAGTGAGCGCCTTTTGGTAGGGCGAGAATGAGCCGTTTCCCACGGCACTGGCGTCGACCATCGAGAGAATCTGGCCGGCTTTCATGAGCACGCCCTTGGAGTGCCCGAGCAACTCGGCGTATCGCTCGGCCGTGCGTTCGTGGAATCGGTCCACGGCGCCTGTGTCACCGGTCTTCTCGCGCAGGCTTGCCACGAGTCGTCCGCCCGCGGCGCGGGCCGTGAAGCCGGCCAGCGGCGTGGTGCGCCGCAGCCTGCCGTGCGTGATGCCGTCTTCGCCGGTCATGCCCGCATGCCTTCCGCTGTCGAATGCAGTCTGCGGTGCTCGTCGTGATCCTCCAGGCCGAACGGAAGTCCACGGTTACGCACCCATTCGCAGTGCCGGATGCCTAGCGGCGAGACGGGATCGGCGATACCAGCTAAGTCTTCTATCATCGCGCGGGCATGAAATGTGCACCCGAGGGTCCCCAGAATAATGTTGATACCGAAGGTGATTCGGCCAAAATAGGTGTGCTCACCGGGGACCGTGAAATGGCGAACTCGTGGATCGCGAATGCTGAATGTCTTCCGTGCCGAGCGATCCGCTGTCTCGCGATCGTAGGTCACTGGCTGCGGCGCCAGAAACTCCTGATACGCCTCGGCCATCCAGGAGTACGCGTCCTCGGCCGAGATGGTGGAATCGGTTGGGATGAAACCTCCCTTGACCATCAGGCGTCGCCATTCTGCGGGACTGAGATATCCCATTCCAAACATCAAGTCGACGATCCGACGACGCTGGCCTTCGGTATACCTTCGAACGCAGCCGAAATCGACAATTCCCACTGATCCATCGGCGCCGAATCGATAGTTGCCGGGATGTGGATCGGCGTGAAAGAGATTGCCATGGCATAGCGATCCGCCCACAAACCGCCAGATGGCCTCTCCCCAGATGTCTTTGAGCTCCTGGCTCGCATGCTGTGCACCCGCCCAGTCCGCACCGTCTAGATAAGTCATCGTCAGGACACGATCGCCGGAGTTCTCCCCGATAACCTCAGGTATCCGGATAAAGGGATGACCCCGGAACAGCTCACCAACGGCGGTGATACTGGCCGCCTCGTGTCGATAGTCAACTTCTTCGGCGATTCGCGACGACATTTCCTCGGCCATCGACCGCATATCGATTCGCGATACACCAGACGTGGCGATACCGAGCCGCAGAAATGTGGTGACGAGTTCGGTATTCGCAAGATCATCCCGAATTGCTTGTGCCACACCGGGATACTGGATCTTCACCGCAACCTGACGTCCATCGTGCAATACCGCGCGGTGGACCTGTCCGATAGAAGCTGCTGCGATCGGATCGTCGGAGAACTCGGCAAAGAGCTCCCCGACGGTACGACCAAGATCGGCTTCTAATACATCACGCGCGAGGCTGGCATCCATCGGCGGCGCAGCGGCCTGTAAGCGGCTCAAAGCCTTCTGATAGGGGGCGAAGGCGCCTTCGTCGATAGCGGCCATATCAACCATCGAGAGCATCTGGCCAACCTTCATGAGCACTCCCTTGGAATGCCCGAGAAGTTCGGCGTACCCCTCGGCGGTCCGCGCGTGGAACCGCTCCACGGCTCCCACATCGCCGGCCTTCTCGCGCAGGCTTGCCACGAGTCGGTCCGCCCGCGGCGCGGGCCGTGAAGCCGGCCAGCGGCATGGTGCGCCGCAGCCTGCCGTGCGTGATGCCGTCTTCGCCGGTCATCGCGACCTCCCTATCGCCGGGCGTATCGAGCTGATAAAGTGCTCACTTAGATACACTAAGTGAGCACTTTGGAGCTGTCAATGGTGGAAACGAGTACGCGGGATCGCCTGGTCACCGAGGCGATGCGGCTTTTCGGCGAGCAGGGGTACAAAGCGACGAGCGTCGCGCAGATCGAGAAGGCTGCCGGGCTTACGCCCGGCTCCGGCGGGCTGTACCACCACTTCAAGTCCAAAGAGGCGCTGCTGGATGCGGGGATCGATAGACAACTCGATCGCCGCCGCGCCATGCAGGACATCCGGTCGTTGTTCGTGGGGCTCGGAGATCTTCGTAATGAACTGACCATGCTCGGCCGGTACGTCTTGGCAGTTCTCGAAGAGGAGAGCCAGCTCTTTCAGCTAGCCGCCAGCGTCCCTGCGGGTCGTCCGGAACGGCTCACAAACGCCCTCGCGGCACTCTTCGACAGCGTGTACACCGAGCTCGCCGAATGGATACGGGGATGGGCACCCAGCGCCGCTCCCGAAGAGGCCACAGCGATTGCGGTGCTTGGTGTCAACGCACTCATGGGTAAGCGAGTGGCCAACGGGCTCTTGGCGTCGACCGGAGTCGCGACCTCGGATGAAGACTTCGTCGCCGAATGGACCTCGACACTCGCTGCCCGCATAGAGCCACTTCGCTGCTGACTCACGCCCTCGCGCGTGTCACAGCATGGCCCCCTGCAGCGCATCGTACGTCGCGGCGGTAAGGCGATGGTAGGCACCCGATTCCGGGTCGAGGTGCCAGGTCTGCCGCCCCGGCTTCGGCAGCCCGGAGGCCCGCAGATGCGTGGTGGACGGCCGATAGGTCGCGCTGAGCGGTAACGTCGGCACCACCTTGACAATGCCCGGACGTTCCGAAATCGGAACGGCAGCAAAGGCTTCCGACAGATCCGCCGAAGACAGCGCCTCTCCAGGGCGCAGCACAACGGCCGTCACGGCGACGCTTGCGTCGCCCACCTCCACCGGATAGGTGGCCACCAGGTCGATGGCGCGCACTGAGCCCAGTGCATGGCTGGTGGCCTCGGCGTAGACGACGCCGTACGGAGTCCGGATGGCGGTGTTGCGACCGTCGAGCATCCAGAAGTCGCCGTCCTCGTCCCTACGGAACAATGACTCGGAGGACACCCAGGTGTCCCCCGGTGCGAAGACCCCGCGTCGTACCGCGGCGGCAGGATCAACGTCGCCCGGAGGCTTGGCCAGCAACAGGCCGACTTCGCCGGGCTTGGCGATCTGGACGAACCCGTCCTCGCCTTCGATGATCACATCGTCGACGGGGTCATAGGCCGCCAGCCGAACCTTGCCACCGCCGGGGAGCGGCCGTCCCTTGCTGCCGATCTTGGTACCGGACACGTTGGCCAGCACCGCTTCTCCATCGGTCGTCGCGAAGAACTCGACGACATGTGCCGGGTCGAACTTGTCGGTGACGCGCCGCCACAACCCCGACGGCATACCGGATCCGATGAACAGCCGCACCGGATGGTGGACGCCGAGAGTGAGGGCCGGGTCGTCGATGACTTCGTGCATCATGGCCCAGGTGTAGGACACGACGGTGACGCCGTACTGGTTGATCTCCTGCACGAACCGGTCGGGGTTCAGCCCGCGCGACAAGGCAATTCGTGCACCACCGGCGACCGCTCCGCCGAGGCTTACCAACAGACCCGATTGGTGGTGCAGCGGCGTGAGGCAGTAGACGGTATCGCTGGTGCTGAGCGCGGCCGCCGACGCGGTACCGAAGGCTGACAAGGCCCATCGGTGGTTGGTGATCTGTTTGGGAACCAGCTTGGAGCCGTATCCGCTGAACATCACGAAGGCCAGATCGCGAGCCTGCCCCGGATCGGGCCGGTACCAGCCGGGCAACTCGACCGCGTCCGGGTCGATCTTCTCCATATCGATGATCGAGCCGTCGTCAGGCACCGACAAGTCGCGATTGGCGGTGGCGCCGAGTACCAGCACATGAACGGGAAGATCTTGTGCAACAGCAAGATTAGGAGGATCAGTGAGTAGCTCGGAGATCTCCCCTAGCTTCACGGCGATCTCGAGGTCGGCGTCCGGTGGCAGCAGCACCGCGACGGCGCCCAGGCGGGACAGCGCGGCGATTGCGACCAGGGCGCTGGGGCGGGTCTCCATGAGGATGCCCACCCGGACACCCTGGCGTACACCCACCTCGATGAGACCCTTGACCACGTTGTTGATACGGCGGTCCACCGCCTCGTAGGTGTGTACCCGGCCGTCAAACAAGAAGCACTCGCCATGTGGCGTCCGCCGAGCCTGTTCGGACATCAACCGGCCCAGCGAAATTCGGGTGTGATCGTGGATCTGCCCCAGGCGCGTCAACCGAGGCAGAGTACGCACCGCCTCAACCGCAATCGATTTGACCGACTTGTTGGCGGCTGCCGCTGCCACTCCCGCGGTGCGTGCGGCGGCGATCGCGACCTCGGTAGTGGTGCTCAAGCCATGTGCGACGCGGGAGGTGATCGGGACACCGCCGCCGTCGAGCTGACCACTTTCGTGTTCGTACATGAGGTCAACCGACGGGGGTTTGGCGGCATCTCCCTCGCGCCACTGCACCCATTGACTCACCGTCGGCCAGGTCTGCGCCACGGCGGTCGACCCGACCACGAGTCCAAAGTGCCCCGCACGGATGAGGTACTCGTAGACATCGGCCTTCGGGGCGGCGCGCAGAATGGCACGCACCGAGGCCGGCTGCCCGATGTCGTCGACCTCGCCCACTACCGCGAGCACCGGGCAGGTGATATCGCTGAGTGTGACCACGCGATCGTTGACGGTGAACCCGCCGGTGGTCATGCGGTTATGCACCACGAACTGGCGCAGTAGCTCGGCGATGGCCGGACCGGACCAGGCGATCCAGCCCTCGTTTGCCAGGAACTTGCGCTGCTGCTCGCGTGGTAGCAGCGCATCGCGGTCGTGCAGCTGCCGAAGAAAGTCGAGGCGGCCCTTGATGGTTTTGACCGGGTCGAGCATCTGGAACCCGATTCGTGCCGACCACGCCGGAATCGAGAATCGGCTGAATACGTGGTCTGCCATGAACTCGGCAATATCGGCAGAAAGCCCGGCGGGTAGACCCATGGGCATCGCAGCGGTGGCATCCACCGGCGAACCGAACGTGATGATGCTCGCGATGGTGCGTGACTTACGCAGTGCCGCAGTCTGGTAGCAGAACATGCCGCCCTGGGAGTATCCGGCCAGGTGTACCTGGCGGCCGGTAATGCGATGCACGGTCTCGATGGCGTCACTGACGGCGACGATGTGATCGGACAGGGTGCGTTCCATGCCTCCGGCCATCCGGTCGGGGCTGCCGAAGTCGATGACCCACGGGTCGATGCCGGCCCGGTGCAGGATGCCGACGGCACCGCCATCCTGGGTGACGTCCCACATGTCGGCGGCCATCATCATCGGGTGCACCATCAGGACCACCGGTCCGGCGGCCTTGTCCGATGAGTCACTGCCGGGCGCGAAGTAGCGGCGCAGCCGGTACATGGGCACGCTCTCGACGATCTGGTGCGGCGAGGCGGTGCTGCCCGTCTCGAGTCCGCCGAGTCGCAGGACTTCCAGGCCGTTCTGGGCCGTGGCTGCCAAGCGTGCGACGGGCTTCGTCAAGGAGGAGATATTGAAGGGCACTGCTGCTCCTTAGAACCGGTCGCCGATCCATGTTGCCCAGGTGAGGGCCCGCTTATCCTGTCACAACGGGCGTCCCAGACTCACCGAATCCCCATCACCCGATAGGACGCGATCACGTGATACGAGCCTCTACGATGACTCGGTGGGGAATCTGTTGCTGCGGCCGCTGCGCCTATGGGTCATGTATCTGCCACAGCTGGCCGCGTGTTACTTGTTGGGGCTGCTCGGACGCTCAGCGGCCATTGCATTGGCGGGAAGGCTGGGGGCTCACAACGAGCTCTGGGCCGACGTCATCATGCCGTTCGCAGGGTTCGCCCGACTGGCGTCTTTCGTGGCGATGTTCGTGGTGCTGCGATCGGCCATTCCCGCCCTGGAGAGGTTGCCCCGCGCCACCGCAAACAGCGTCGATATCTTCTCCAACATTGTGGCGCCCTTTTTCGCGATCTACATTGCATGGCAGATGCTCAAGGCGGATTGGGTTGCCTACAAGGAAATAAGCCTTTTCTATCAGTTCGGCGACGAAAGCGGCGACAAGATCACGGCCCTCACTCCCGGCGATATCCCGATAAGCAACAGCGTGTGGGGACTGATTGTCGGCGCCTTCATACTCCAATACATCCTGAAATGGACACAAAGCCGGACTCCCGGGTGGTTCATCGGAATCCGGTTGTACTTGCAGGTGTTCTGGGTCTTCCTCATCGCAAGCTTCGCGGCCAACCGAGGACTGACATTCATTTTGGAACCGTCCAAGTGGTTTAGCCAACGTCGCGTCGTTGTGTGGTTCAACGCGACTAAAGAGCACTTGATTCAGGAGTTTGCACCGTTCCGTATCGGCTGGGCCGCGATAAGCACGGTGTGGCATCTCGTCTGGGACGTCGCCGGCATGCCGTTGCTGTGGCTTGTCATTGCGGGCATCGTGTACGGCGTTGCCTCGGGCGCGACGTGGCGCGGTGTTGCGCGCCGGGTGGCAGGTGAACGCGGTGCGGTCCTGGTGGCTCGTGTGACACCTACTCATGCGCGGTTACAAGCAGAGCTGCAGCGACGGTTGGCGGTCGCACCCCCATCCCTCGTGGAGAAGATCTGGGCGTGGGCCAAGACGGAGCTGCTTGCACAGTTCGGGAAGTACGGGTCGATCGCGCAGTCGGCTCGGCCCATCCTGCACGCAGGACTGATCGCGCTGTCGATCTACATCTTTGCCTTCGTCGGGCTGGCGTGGCTATCGGTGACCGACAGCTTCTATCGCCTTCAGGTCGAAACTGGCTATCTCACGCGCGCATTCGCGTGGTTGATGGGCTGGCATGACGAGGTCTTCTGGCGCGGGCCGGGCGAAATGGTGTTCGCGCTTACGGCGACATTGGTGAGCACATTGCGCACGTGCCTCGTGGCGTCGGCATACGCCTACTGCGTCGAGCGGATCGAGGCCGCGGGGTTCGAGGAAGAAGCCGTCGAGGTTGTAGCGCCTACAGGTCCAACCGTGCCTTGAGGCTTCCATCGCCGTTGAGAATCTCGACCCACTTCGGCTTTACGTCGGTCGGTATTAGGAACGAGAACTGCAACGGCCCTGGTTTGTAGCAATCCTGCGTGGTGCCGTCGTCGGGTGGCTTGACCCAGTAGCCGCCGAACGAGGACTCGGCCTTCCATCGGCGATCGCCGTCTACCAGGTACGCAGAACACAGGTCTGTGGCGCTGGGAATTCCGGTGCGTCCAAGACGTACGACTGTCACCTCCGCCCCCTTGGGAAGCGGCTTGCGGGCGAGAGGCACCTGGCTAAGCTCTCTGACCTCGGTCAAGGACCAGTCTTGACCGTCGATAGATTCGGTCTGCCCCCGGGCGATTGCATGCGATGGGAATCGTGATTCGAAGTAATCGCCATAGAGCGGCGCTCGCAGGACGTCAAGGTATATCCCTCCCACAAAGGCGCCGAACGCGATCAACAACGCGACAGTGTTCCGGAACCAAAGCTTGCTGGTAACTCCCTTGCGGGGAGCTCTATGCCGCGCCTCGGCGTCTGTCAACGGCTCGCTGTTCATTGGTCACCCATCACGGCGTCGGGGGTGACGATCGTCTGCACCCGGGAGGCATGTTCCTCGTCGAGGGGCACACGAATGCTCGGAATGCGTGGAAAGTACCGCGGCACAACCGAAATAACTGCTACCCAAACTCGTAACTCGGCGGTCGCCGCATTGGAGCCGACTGCCTCCTCCGGTACTTCGAACACCCAGACGCCTTGTTGGGGTATTCCGACGCTCAGCTCATGGGCCGGACTCGTGAAGGTGCCAAACGGTGAACGGGCATCGGGTGTGTAGGTGCGTCCACCGATAAGGAGATTCGCTTGCGCCTGACCCGGTTCCTTGAGAGATGTCACCTTAGCGCCCACCATGATCCAACGACCGCTGGTCTTGAGCATGCTGTTTCGAAGCTTCAGCTGGGTGCCGACTTTCGCACCCTTCACCATCACCGCAACCGTGGGCGTTTCAATTGTCTCGCCGACCGCCCCACGTATCGGAAAGGGCGCTTCGACATCTGTTGGGTACGGAAGCCGGTTCCACACCAATACCGACGCGGTCAGAAGCACAACGACGATGACGGCACGCATCGCCATTTTCGGCAATGACTTTCGGGTCATTTGGGCGCACCTATCGTCAACGTGATGTCGGCGTAGGTGGCGGCGTTCATCCACCCATCGCCGTACCCCACTGTGTAGGAGCCGTATTCGCGGTCCGGGGTGCGAAACGTAACCTCGTCACCTACGGCGACCGCAGTATCTGGAACGCTCCAGACAAGTGCGACGTCCTCGGTGAGCCCAGGTTGAATGGCCGCGCGAGTGGCATCTGAAATGCGGATCGGCGGGGCGGGGAACGGCACCTGATAGGGGATGCCGATCGGAACCATAGGCATCACTCCCCCGATGACTCCGAAGGTCACAGGTATCGTTCCGTTGTTCGTGAGGCTCGCGACCACGCCGAGGTACTTCCGGCCCGGCTGCAGTTTGTACACCACGTGGCTCCCCAACGTGATCTCCGGAATCAGGCTTGCCCGCTTCACGACCATGTTGAGCTCACCAGTGTCGTGCTTCTCATCCGATGTGAAGGTCTTGGCGGGCGGGGTCACGGTGTCGAGACCACCGAACCCCGCGGTCGCGAACACCACCACGACGACGACGGTCTGCCACATCTGGTTGATGGTGAGTCCCGCGAGCATCGCCCTGAACTCAAGGATCCTGCGGGACAGAAAGTTGTTCCGCGGTGCTGGCTTCTCGGGAACCACCGCGTGAGGCTCGGGCACTGGCGCGGCAGCGTCAGGTCGGCGCCACGCCGCGTTTGGGTCGTCCGGAATGCTTCCCCCCGGACCGGGGCCCGATGAAGTCGGGTCCGGCTCGCCGTCCATGGCTACGGATGTTAGCCGCTCTGACCGCGCAGCACGTTCAGACGGGCCAACACCAGTTCACGTTGCTCGGCCACCCGCTCTGGCGCGGTGCCGCCGCGCGCGTTGCGGGACGCGACAGACCCGGTGGTTGTCAGCACGGCACGTACCTCGCCGGTGAGCTCCGGGTGAATAGCCGCCAGTTCGGCGTCGCTGAGATCTTCCAGGCCGACGCCTCGCGCTTCCGCCACGCGCACCGCCTCCCCTGCCGCCTCGTGCGCGATACGGAACGGGACACCCTGGCGCACCATCCATTCGGCGAGATCGGTAGCGAGGGTGAATCCTGCCGGGGCGAGCTCGGCCATGCGGTCTGTTCGGAATCGCAGGGTCGCGACCAGTCCGGTCACCGCGGGCAGCAACAGTTCGAGCTGCGCCACCGAATCGAACAGTGGCTCCTTATCCTCCTGCAGGTCCCGGTTGTAGGCGAGCGGCTGCGCCTTCAGTGTGGCGAGTAAACCGGTGAGATTGCCGATCAACCGACCGGACTTGCCGCGGGCCAGCTCGGCGATATCAGGGTTCTTCTTCTGAGGCATGATCGAGCTACCGGTTGACCAGGAGTCGTCAAGCTCGGCGTAACCGAATTCGGTCGTGCTCCAGAGGATAATGTCCTCAGACAATCGAGACAGGTCCACCGCGATCATCGCGAAAACAAAGGCGGCCTCGGCCGCGAAATCACGCGCGGATGTCGCATCAATCGAATTGTCCGCGGCTGCGGTGAATCCCAGGTCCAATGCGATGGTGTCCGGGTCCAGACCCAGTGAAGAGCCCGCCAGCGCGCCGGCACCGTAGGGCGAGACGGCGGTACGCCGGTCCCAGTCGACGAGCCGGTCGACATCACGCAGTAGTGGTTGTGCGTGTGCAAGCAGGTGATGTGCGAGCAATACCGGTTGCGCTGCCTGCAGATGGGTCTTCCCCGGCATGATCGCCTCAGGGTGTGCACCAGCCTGATCGGCCAGGGCCTGTACGACGTCGAGCACGCCCTCGGAAACCCGCCCCGCGGCATCACGCAACCACATCCGAAACAGCGTGGCCACCTGATCATTTCGGGACCGCCCGGCGCGCAGTCGACCGCCGATATCGGGTCCGACGCGTTCGATCAGCCCGCGTTCGAGGGCGCCGTGCACGTCCTCGTCGGTGTCGGCAGGGACGAACTGTCCTGTAACGACCTCGCGGTCGAGCTGGCGCAGGCCATCAACCAGGGCAGACAGCTGCTCATCGGTGAGCAGGTCTGCCTTGCGGAGTACCCGGGCATGCGCGATCGATGCCCGAATGTCATACGGCGCCAACACCCAATCGAAATGCGTGGACTTGCTCAACGCGGCCAGCGCAGCGGCGGGACCGCCCGCGAACCGGCCACCCCAGAGCGACCCCTCGTTGGTGCTCATGCTTGATGCTCTTCGCGCAAGCGGCTCATCGGTTCCCCGACAGGTCCCGCTGTGCGGAGATCTTCGACGACAGCCCGTGAATGTGCACGAATCCCTTGGCACTCGATTGATCGAAGCTATCGCCCTCGTCGTAGGTGGCCAGGTTGAAGTCGTACAGGGATTCGGCGCTGCGGCGACCGTTCACAGCGATGTTCCCGCCATGCAGCACCAACCGGATGTCACCGGAGACATGCTGCTGGGTATCGGCGACGAATGCCTCCAGGGACCGCTTGAGGGGCGAGTACCACAGGCCGTCGTACACCAGCTCTGCCCACTTCTGATCGGTGTGCCGCTTATACCGGCCCAGTTCGCGCTCCAGCGTCACGTGCTCAAGCTCCTCGTGCGCGGTGATGAGGACCATCGCACCTGGAGCCTCGTAGATTTCGCGGCTCTTGATACCGACCAACCGGTCCTCGACGACGTCCAAGCGGCCTACGCCCTGGGCCCCTGCACGGCGGTTGAGCTCAACGATCGCCTCGAGCACCGTGACCGGGCGACCGTCGATCGCCGTAGGCACACCCTTGTCGAAAGTGACGATCAGCTCGTCCGGTGCACCCCAGTTGAGGGTCGGATCCTCGGTGTAGTCGTACACGTCCTTGGTCGGAGCATTCCAAAGGTCCTCCAGGAAACCAGTTTCCACCGCGCGCCCCCACACGTTCTGGTCGATCGAGAACGGGGACTTCTTGGTCACGTTGATCGGGATCGCGTTCTCCGCGGCGAATGCGATGGCCTTCTCTCGGGTCCATGCGTAGTCGCGGACGGGCGCCAGCACCTCCAGATCCGGTGCCAGCGAGGCAAATCCGACCTCGAACCGCACCTGATCATTACCCTTACCGGTGCAGCCGTGGGCGACGATCCCGCCGCCGTGCTCGCGCGCCGCGGCAACCAGGTGCTTGACGATCAGCGGGCGACTGATCGCCGAGACCAGCGGGTACCGATCCATGTACAGCGCATTGGACTGGACGGTCGGCAGGCAGTACTCGTTGGCGAATTCGTCACGGGCATCCACAACAACGGCTTCGACGGCACCGCAGTCGAGGGCGCGCTGCCGTACGACCTCCATGTCCTCGCCACCCTGGCCCAGGTCGATCGCGACGGCGACCACCTCTTGGCCGGTCTCCTTGCCGATCCAGCTGATCGCCACCGACGTATCGAGCCCGCCCGAGTAGGCCAGGATTACGCGGTCAGACGATGTCGATTGGGTGGTCATGTCATCTCTCTCTTATGCAAGCTGTTCGAACAGTGTGGCGAGCTGGGCTCCGGTTAACGGTTCGCGGGCGATCACCGCAATGGTGTCATCCCCCGCGATGGTCCCGACAACGTCGGGTAATGATGCACGGTCGATCGCGCTGGCGAGATAGTGCGCGGCACCGGGCGGTGTCCGCAGTACTGCGAGATTACCGCTGGCGTCGGTGGATACGAGCAGCTCCCCCAGCAAACGCGAGAGTCGGTCCGTGCCACCGGATACCCCACGGACAGGACTGCCGTCCTCGGGCACGACGTACACCCCTACCCCGCCGTCGGCGGCGCGGAGTTTGACGGCACCGAGCTCGTCGAGGTCACGGGACAAGGTGGCTTGTGTGGTTTCAATACCCTCGGCCGCCAGCAAGGCCGCCAACTCGACTTGGCTGCGCACCGACTGGGTGGACAGCAGCCCCACGATGCGGGCCTGTCGACCCGCCCGAGTATCGGCCGCATGCGCGGCTGTCATGGCCTGTTCTCCAGGAGCCACACCAGCAGCGCCTTCTGTGCATGCAGACGGTTCTCCGCCTCATCCCATACAGCGCTCTGTGGACCGTCTATCACCTCGTCGGTGATCTCGTGGCCCCGATGAGCGGGAAGGCAGTGCAGTACAACGGCTTCCGAATCAGCGACAGACAGCAAGTCATCGTTGACCTGGAACGGCCGGAACGGCCGCACCCGGTCGAGCCCATCATTCTCCTGACCCATCGAGGTCCAGGAATCGGTGACGAGTACGTCGGCACCGGTTACCGCGGCCCGCGCATCGGCCGTGACGGACACGGAGGCACCGGTATTCGCGGCGATCTTCTCCGCCTCGGAAATGTACTTGGCGTGGGGTGCGAACCCATTGG
Organism: Mycobacterium sp.; assembly: GCA_050701835.1. GTDB lineage: Bacteria > Actinomycetota > Actinomycetes > Mycobacteriales > Mycobacteriaceae > Mycobacterium. The sequence continues at coordinate 43,548 of JBOGDC010000047.1, forward strand.
GCGCCGCGATCGTCACATTGATACCGGCGGTGACGCCTCCGACCATCAACGAGTGCGCCATGTTGTTCGCACCATCACCCAGGTACGTCAGGCGTAGGCCGGACAATGAGCCCTTGCGCTCGGCGAGCGTCTGCAGATCCGCAAGCACCTGGCAGGGGTGGAAATCGTCGGATAGGGCGTTGACGATCGGCACCGTGGAACCGGACGCCATGGCTGTCAGGCGTTCCTGCGCGTAGGTACGCCACACGATGGCCTCCACGTAGCGAGACAGCACCTGTCCGGTGTCTTCGAGGGTCTCCTCGCGGCCGAGCTGGGTGGTTCGGCTGTCGACGACCACCGCGTGTCCGCCCAGTTGGGCGATTCCCACTTCGAAGGAGAAGCGAGTGCGGGTGGAGTTCTTCTCGAAGATGACAGCCACCCCGTGTGGGCCCTCAAGTGGCCGCCGCGAAAACGGCGCCTTTTTGAGTTCTGCTGCGAGCGAGAGAACTTCGGCCTGCTCAGCCGGTGACAGATCGTCATCCCGTAAAAAATGCCGAAGTGACTTCGCCATGTTTATGCCTGCTCCTGTTCTGCTGCGGTGTCGAGGATGCCGGGTAGCGCGGTGATGAAATCCTCGATCTGTTGGTCGCTGATGATCAGCGGGGGCGCCAGCCTCAGTACGTCAGGTGCCGCCGCGTTGATGAGGAAGCCGGCCTCCCGTGCCGCCGCCTCCGTTGCCTTGGCACGTTGTTCGGTCAGCACGATGCCAAGGAGCAGGCCCGCGCCGCGTACCCCCGCAACCAGGGGATGGCCCAGCCCTTCGATGGCGTGGCTCAACGTCTTCCCGGCCGCCGCGGCGTGGTCGATGAGGTTTTCCTCATCGAGGACGCGCAACACTGCCAGCGCCGCCGCGGCGCAGACCGGATTGCCGCCGAACGTGCTGCCGTGCATACCCGGGGTGAGCAGATCGGCAGCCGACCGTGTCGCAATACAGGCACCAATGGGCAAACCGCCGCCGAGTCCCTTGGCCAGGGTGACGATGTCGGGGGTAATACCCATCTGCTGGTGCGCGAAGAACGTTCCGGTACGCCCGATTCCGGTCTGCACCTCGTCAAGGACGAGCAGCGCACCGTGCCGGGCGGTGATCTCGCGGACGCCTGCGAGGTAACCCTCCGGCGGAACCACCACTCCCCCTTCGCCCATGATCGGCTCCAGGAAGACCGCGGCGGTATCGCCGTCGACGGCTGCCTCGATGGCGGCCAGGTCCCCGTACGGCACGTGCACAACCCCGGCAGGCAGCGGCTCGAACGGGGCTTGTTTGGTCGGCTGTCCGGTGAGCGCAAGCGAACCCATGGTGCGGCCGTGGAAAGCACCTTCGGCCGCTACGACTTTCGTGCGTCCGGTGAGCCGGGTCAGCTTAAACGCCGCCTCGTTGGCCTCGGTACCTGAATTGCAGAGGAAGACCCGGCCGGGAACGCCCAGCCGCGCGATCAGCGCCTCGGACAGTTCGATTCCCGGCTCCGTCGCGTACAGATTAGAGGTGTGGCCGAGTGTGGAGAGCTGGTGCGTCACAGCATCGATGACGGATTGGTTGCGGTGGCCGAGAACGTTCACGGCGATGCCGCCCAACAGATCCAGGTACTGCTTGCCGTCGACGTCGGTGACGAGTGCGCCGTCGCCGGAGGCGAGGGCAACCGGCGGTGTGCCGTAATTGTTCATCATGACCTGTGCCCAGCGCTGCTGGACCTGGCTGGTATCGCTCGTCGACTCGGTCATGCCTGCCTCCTGACGATCGTTCCGACACCCTCGTCGGTGAAGAGTTCGACGAGCACGCAGTGTTCGACACGCCCGTCGATGATGTGGGCACTGGGCACTCCGCCGTCGACCGCGCGCAGACACGCCTCGATCTTGGGGATCATGCCGGACTCCAAGCTGGGCAAAAGCATGCGCACATCGTCCGCACCGATCTCGGTGACCAGCGACGTGCGGTCCGGCCAGTCGGTGTACAGACCTTCGATGTCGGTGAGCATCAGGAGACGTTCGGCGCCAAGGGCTTCAGCGAGTGCGCCGGCCGCCGTGTCGGCGTTGAGGTTATGCACCACACCGTCCGCGTCGGGGGCGAGGGTGGACACCACGGGGATCCGTCCGGCGTCGATGAGGTCCAGGATCGCCGCGGGGTTTACTTCATCGACATCGCCGACCAGGCCAATATCGGTCTCGACACCGTCGACGATCGCCGTGCGCCGAACGGCCGTGAAGAGTTGTGCGTCCTCGCCGGTGATACCCACCGCGTACGGTCCGTGGCTATTGATCAACCCGACGAGCTCGCGGCCTACCTGGCCAAAAAGCACCATTCGCACGATATCGAGAACCTCGGGTGTGGTGACCCGGAAGCCGCCCTTGAACTCGCCGGACACGCCAAGCTTTTTCAGCATTGACGTGATCTGTGGGCCGCCGCCGTGCACGACGACGGGATGTATTCCGCAGTTACGCAGGAACACCATGTCTTCGGCGAAGGCATTCTTGAGCGTGTCATCGGTCATGGCGTTGCCGCCATATTTGATGACGACGATGGTTCCGTGCAGATTCTTCAGCCAGGGCAGCGCGGCCGCCAACACGGCCGCCTTCTTCGTTGCCTTCATTCGGATGCCTTCATGAGCTGTACGCCGAGTTCTCTTCGACATAGGCGTGCGACAGATCGGTGGTTCGGATGGTCGCTGTCTGGTTTCCGGCTCCGAGGTCGATGAGTACGTCGACGTCCGGCCCGGACAGATCGATCTGACGAGCACCGGGGGCACCCACACCGTTGGCGCACACCAGGTTCCCGTTAAATGACACGGTGACGCGGTCCGGGTCCAGGTCCACCGGCGCCATCCCTACCGCGGCCAGCACCCGTCCCCAGTTGGGGTCGGAGCCGAACAGCGCGGTCTTCACCAAACTGTCGCGGGCGACGGTCCGGGCGGTGGCGAGTGCGTCATCCTCGCTGACCGCGCCGGTGACGGTGATCAGGACTCGTTTGGTGACACCTTCGGCGTCGGCCTGTAGTTGTGCCGCGAGGTCGTCGCAAACCTGGATCACCGCCTCCGCGAATTCTTCGGCGTCAGGCACGATCTCGCTGGCCCCGGAGGCTAGGAGAAGCACGGTGTCGTTGGTGGAGCAGCTGCCGTCGACGTCGAGCCTGTCGAAGGTGCGCGCGGTGGCCGCCCGCAGCGCGGCATCCAGTTGTTCGGCCGGTACCGCGGCATCGGTCGTGATGACTACCAGCATGGTGGCCAGGGACGGCGCGAGCATGCCCGCACCCTTGGCCATGCCACCCACTGTCCAGCCAGCTTTATGATGCAGGGCAACCTCTTTGGGCACGGTATCGGTGGTCATGATGGCGTGCGCGGCATCGGTTCCGCCATTGAGGCCGCCCGCCAGCTCGTGCACGATCTCTTGCACACCCGCCAGCACCTTCTCCATGGGCAACCGATCGCCGATAAGGCCGGTGGAGCACACCGCGACCTCGATGGCCCCGGTCTCGGTACCCCAATCGCTGAGCGTCTTCGCGACCTCTTCGGCGGTGGCGTGGCTGTCCTGGAATCCCTGTGGTCCGGTGCAGGCATTGGCCCCTCCGGAATTAAGAATGACGGCGCGCAAGCGGCCCGTCGTGAGCACCTGCCGGGTCCACAGCACCGGTGCGGCTTTCACCTTGTTACGGGTGAAAACGCCTGCCGCCGCGTAATCGGGCCCCTCGTTGAATACCAGCGCGAGGTCCGGTTTCCCGGAAACCTTGATACCGGCGGCGATTCCAGCGGCCTTGAATCCTGCGGGTGCGGTGACGCCCTGGGTGCGCACAAGTGGTGAGGTCACGGATTCGGTCACGGTGCCACCCCCACGACCGACAGTCCGTCGATCTCGGGCCACCCGAGCGCGAGGTTCATGGATTGAATCGCGGCTCCGCCGGTGCCCTTCACGAGGTTGTCGATTGCCGCGATCGCCACGAGGACTCCGGCATCAGGATCCACGGCGAGACCGATATGTGCGGCGTTGCTCCCCGATACCGCCTTGGTGGTGGGCAACTGCCCATCGGGCAGCACGTGGATGAACGGCTCGTCGCGATATGCCTCCTCGTACGCGTCGCGGATCTGGCTCAGGGGCGTGGTGGTCGGCGCGGTGCAGGTGGCGAGGATGCCACGGGGCATCGGGACGAGTACGGGAGTGAACGAGACAGTCACCGGCTTACCTGATGGATGCGTCAATCCCTGAGCGATTTCCGGGGTATGCCGGTGCGTACCGGCGACGTTGTAGGCACGCGCCGATCCCATCACTTCGGAGGCGAGCAGGTCGGCCTTCGGGGCACGCCCCGCGCCGGTGGTGCCGCTCACCGCCACGACGGTGACGGAAGGCTCCACGAGACCCGCTGTCACCGCGGGGGATAACGCCAGCAGCGCCGCTGTCGGATAGCAGCCGGGCACCGCGACGCGCTTGGTGCCATGCAAAGCGGTGCGTCCGCCGGGAAGCTCGGGAAGCCCGTAGGGCCAGCTACCTGCATGCTGCGATCCGTAGTACCGCTTCCACGCCGCGGCATCGGTCAGCCGGAAGTCGGCACCGCAGTCGATGATGAGGGTGTGCGGCCCCAACTCGTCGGCGATCTTGCCCGAGGATCCGTGCGGTAGCGCGAGGAACACCACGTCATGACCCCGCAGTAGTTTGGGATCGGTGGGCTGTAGTTTGTGATCAGCCAGTGGTGTCAGGTTTGGGTGATGCTCGATGAGGCTGGTTCCGGCATTCGAGCCGGCGGTGAGCACTCCGATACGGAGGCGGCCCGCGGCGTATGCCGGATGCGACAGCAGCAGGCGCAGGATCTCGCCGCCCGCATATCCGCTGGCACCGGCGACCGCGACCGAGAACCCAGTAGTCATGGAACCAATTCTGCATCTTTATGCAGAATAATGCAAGTTTATTCGCCGTCGCCTTCATATAAACCTCAAGTTGAGCTCAACGGTGTAAAGCTCGATGTCCACAGTTACGGTGGGAGATAGCTGGCGGATGAGCCGGCGTCACAACGAACGAGAACGAGAAGGGAGCCTTCCATGTCGGATCGTGCCGATCGTCAGCGCCAGGAGCAGCACCGCGAGCAGGCTGACCAGCGTCGAGGCCAGTAAGACCTTGCTAGGCGCGTTGGGTAGCCCCGACGCGTCCAGCCGCAGAAGCCACCGCCGCCACCCGTGCGGCGGTGGCTTCGTCTTCTGTGAGGGTGCGATCAGCGGCACGGAAACGTAGCCGGAAGTTCAGCGACTTATTGCCTTCACCCACCTGCGGACCGGTGTAGACCTCCGCGAGCCGCACATCTTCAAGTAACTCACCCGCACCGTCGCGCAACGCCTCGGTGACGGCATCGGCCGGCACCGTCTCGGTGACCACCAGCGAGACATCCTGAAGAACCGCCGGGAACGGCGAGATCCTTGGCGCCGGAAGCGGATTGGTGACGGGAAGTGCGTCGAGGCTCAGCTCCAGGGCGCAGGTGCGCTTGGGCAGCCCGAGGCGTTCGATCACCGCGGGATGCAGCTCACCGGCATGTCCCACGACATGACCGTGGGCCACTATCTCCGCGCAGCGCCCCGGATGCCATGGCAATTCCTCACCGGCGCGCAGCGACAGGTCGACGTAGGCGGCACGCCCGATGATCCGGGCCGCCTCCAACACATCGGTGACATCGGCGGCACGTCCGCGCCCCCACGGCCCGCTCGGCTCACGGGCCCCCGTCAACACGAGGGCCACATGAACGGGTTGTGCAGGCAGAGATTCGAACAGTGCAGCCAACTCGGCCTCGGAGGGGCGGTCGCTCACGTCGAGGAGCGGGACAGCCCGGGTTGCCTTGGTGGGCCGCACCACTTGGCCGATGGTAAATAGCGCGATATCGGCGGTGCCGCGAGAAATATTGCGCAACATTGCTTCCAGCACGCCCGGCAGTAAGGTGCTGGCCAGCTCGGGGCGATCGGACTCCAGCGGGTTGAGCACCGCTGCGGTGCGGCGCCGCGGGTCCTCGTCGCCCAGACCCCATGCATCGAAAACCCCAGCCGGCAGAAACGGCATCGGCAAGATCTCGGTGTACCCGCCCAACGCCAAGGACTTCCCCACCGCACGGCGACGGCGTTGCGCTGGACTGAGGCCGCCGCCCTGAGGTGCCGCGGGCAGGATCGAGGGGATGTCCTCCAACCCCTCGAGTCGCAGCACTTCCTCGACCAGGTCGGCGCCCTCGATCAGATCCGGACGCCAACTCGGCGGCGTGACCCGCAGTTTGTCACCCTCCAGGACGACCGTGGCACCGATCTGACGGAGGCGGTGTTCCACCACTCCGGCGTCATATTCGACCCCGGCGACGCGCGCAGGCAGGTCGGCCGTAATGACTATGTCGTGACGCGCCTCGGTATCAGCGGTCCAGTCAGTCAGCTCGGGCGGTGTGCTCCCACCGGCGATATCGCGCAACAGCGCGGCGCAACGATCAAGCGCAGCAACAGCTATCGCGGGATCGACGGAGCGTTCATAGCGGCGCCCGGCCTCGCTGTGCAGGTGTAACCGGCGTTGGGTGCGTAGCACCGCGGCCGGATCCCACACCGCGGCCTCCAGGAGTACATCAGTGGAGTCGGCGCGCATCTCGGTGCTCCCCGCCCCCATGACACCACCGATGGCAGTCACACCGGCGTCATCGACGATCAGGACATCGCCGGACTCAAGCTTGCGCTCCACATTGTCGAGAGTGACCACACTTTCGCCCGGTGTCGCGAACCGCACCCGGAAATCGCCGTCGATCCGCGCCTTGTCGTGCGCATGCATGGGCTGCCCGATTTCGAGCATCACGTAGTTGGTGACGTCGACCGCGGGCGAGATCGCGCGGATACCGCAGAGCATCAACCGTCGTTGCAGCCACCACGGCGAAACCGCCGCCGGATCGATACCGGTCACCGGGCGCATCCCGAACCGCTTGACCCCGGTTCCGGTATCGATACGCACGGGCAGTGACGGACCCTCTGCCGGGAGTGGCTGCACGACAGCAGGATCGACGTATTCGAGGTCGTACGCGCACGCCAAATCCCGCGCCAGCCCGCGCACCGACAGGCAATATCCGCGATCGGGAGTGATCGACAGATCGAAGGCCACATCCTCCAGCCCAACCACTTCGACGGCGTCGGCACCCGGCTCGGCGGTGCCCGGCGGCAACACCAGGATCCCCGGTAGTTCAGTACCCAATCCGAGTTCAGCGGTCGAGCAGATCATCCCGTCGGAGGTGTGCCCATAGGTTTTACGTGTCGCGATAATGAAATCGCCGGGCAGCGTCGCACCCGGAAGTGCCACCACCACGAGGTCATCGACCGCGAAGTTAGTGGCACCACAGACGATTTCACGCGGAGCAGCTTCGCCCACGTCCACCAGGCAGAAGCGGATCGGCTTCTTGAACTCGGCGAGTTCGGTGATCTCCGCGACGCGACCGATCACGACCGGTCCGGCCACCGGACCGGGAACGATGACCTCTTCCACCTCGTGACCGATGCGGATCAGGGCTTCCTCGATACCGGCCGGCGTTGCAGCGAATTCCGGGGCACCGACACGAAGAACCTCGATCAGCCAGCTGTACGGAATGCGCATCAGACACTCACCCCGAACGGCTGGCTGAAGCGCACGTCGCCCTCGATCATGTCGCGCATATCGGGCAGGCCGTTGCGGAACTGCAGGGTGCGCTCCAGACCCATGCCGAATGCGAAGCCACTGTATTCCTCAGGATCAATACCACTGGCCCGCAATACATTCGGATTAACCATGCCGCAGCCGCCCCATTCGACCCAGCCGGCGCCGCCCTTTTTGTTTTCGAACCAGACGTCAACCTCCGCCGAGGGTTCGGTGAACGGAAAGAAATGTGGCCGCATCCGAGTGTGCGCTTCCGCACCGAACATGGCCCGGGCGAAGGCGTCGAGCGTGCCCTTGAGGTTGGCCAGAGTCAGGCCGCGGTCTACGGCGAGTCCCTCGACCTGATGGAAGGCGGGCAGATGCGTTGCGTCGATCTCATCGGTCCGGAAAGCACGCCCCAGGGAGATCACGTAGACAGGTAATTCGCGGGCCAACAGAGTTCTGACCTGAACCGGCGAGGTGTGCGTACGCAACACCTGCCGCGAACCTTCGGGCGCGATGTAGAAGGTGTCCTGTGTGCTGCGCGCCGGGTGATCCGGCAGAAAGTTCAGGGCATCGAAGTTGAAGTGCTCGGTTTCGACCTCGGGGCCATCGGCCACCTCCCAGCCCATGGCCACAAAGGTGTCGGCGATGTGCTCGGACAGGATCGTGATCGGATGGCGTGCGCCAACGGGTTGACGCGTCGACGGCAGGGTCACGTCGACGCGCTCCGCCACAAGCACCGCCGCATCACGCTCGGCGCGCAGTGCCCCCAGCCTGTCCTCATACGCCTGTTGTGCCTGCGTACGGGCCGAGTTGACAAGCTTTCCCGCCTCCGCCCGCTCGTCCTTTGGCAGCGATCCCAGAGCCTGGCGGGCCAGGGCCAGCGGCGACTTCTCCCCCAGGTGATCGATCTTGGCCTGCGCGAGGGCGTCCAGATCAGCGGCGGCATCGAATGCGGCGCGAGCGGCACCAACAGCGCTGCTCAAGGATTCGTCAGAGTGATCGGCCACGGATGCCGATCATAGGGTAAGCCGGGTTAACCACCTTCCGGTCATGCCCACCGCACCCGCCTAATGTCGACGGTGTGAATGGCGAAGCAGTACGCCGGTGGATCTTCGAAAGACACTGCCACCCGGTGAGCGCTTGGTCACGCTGGGCGTCAACGCCAGCGTTGCTGGTCCCGGTCTGGACACGACGGTGGGGCTGGACGCTCCCGATCGCCGTCTGGCTCGCGGTCAACCCCGTCGTGACCGCGCCCGCCCAGAGATGACAGCTCCTTGGCCACCCGAGCCATACGCGGTGAGAAAATATGGATGACCAGACCCACATCGGATACCGCGCTGACTTTCGTGAGCCTGATCGGGAGCACCGCACTGCAGTCGGCGCTCGCTGCCGCCTGGCGGCGTGCGGCCATCGGCGCAATCGCAGGAACCGGAGTGTCGATGGCAGTCACGCCGCTGGCATGGCGCCGATACGCGAAGATCTGGGAGACAAACCGGCCCCAACGGTGATGTCCGATTTCCGCTAGCACTGGGCGACGGGTACGGGCATGCTCGCGGTATGGAACTTGACACGGAGGCCTGCTATCGGGCCGTACAGTCCCGTGATACGCGATTCGACGGCCAGTTCTATACGGCGGTACGCACCACCGGCATCTATTGCCGGCCTTCCTGCCCCGCCATCACACCGAAACGGCAGAACGTGTCGTTCCATCCCACTGCGGCCTCTGCGCAGGCCGCCGGCTATCGCGCATGCCGACGGTGCCTACCTGATGCCGCTCCTGGATCTCCACTGTGGAATATCAAGTCAGACTTGGCTGTCCGGGCGATGCGCCTCATAGGTGACGGCCTGGTCGAGCGTGATGGAGTCGACGGACTGTCCCGTGCGCTTGGTTACTCGAGTCGCCAACTCAACAGGGTCCTCCTGGCAGAACTCGGGGCGGGCCCACTCGCCCTGGCGCGCGCGAACCGGGCCACCACCGCACGTGTGCTGATTCAGCGCACCGACCTCTCGATGTCTGATATTGCTTTCGCAGCGGGCTTTTCCAGCATTCGTCAGTTCAACGACACGATCTCGGCGGTTTTCGCGACGACGCCCTCGAAACTGCGTACCGAGATTCCCCGCAGGAAAAGCGGTGCCGATGCCCCAATACCTGGCAGCGGTGTGAGCCTCAAACTTCCGCTGCGGCAGCCCCATAACGTCACCTGGTCAACCTGGCTATTGGAGCATCATTGCGCGGCCGGGGTCGAGGACTTTTCCGACGGACGGTACACACGAGCCCTGAGGATGCCGCATGGTGCGGTGATCGCCACCCTGACGGTGGTCGCAGATCACGTTCGTGCGGACCTGCAGCTCACCGATATGCGGGATCTTGCGCCCACCGTTGCGCGGCTGCGCCACTTGCTTGACCTCGACGCCGATCCCGCTGCCGTCGACAGCGCCCTGCTGTCTCATCCTGTCCTGGCGCCACTCGTCGCCGACGCACCGGGACTACGGGTTCCCGGGACTGTGGACGGTCCAGAACTGCTGTTACGCACCATGATCGGTCAGCAGATCTCTGTTGCCGCGGCCAATACTGCGACCGGATCTCTGATCGCCGCGCTCGGCGAGGAGATAACCGACACCACGGGACGGGTGACCCGTCTCTTCCCCACCCCGGAAGCGGTCGCGGCGGCCGCTGCCGGGGTGATGGTGGGCCCGATCGCACGGATCAAGGCGGTGGTAGGGGTGGCGGACCGACTCGCCACCGGCAAATTGGAACTTCACCATGGGATGACCGCCTCGGATCTCCGCCGGCAGCTTTTGGAGATCAAGGGAATTGGGCCGTGGACCGCCGACTATGTGGTGATGCGCCAACTCGCGGATCCAGACGTGTTACTCGAACACGATCTGGTGCTGCGCCGCGGCGCAGCCGCGGAGGGTATTGACATCGCGGCCGCCCGTTGCTGGTCGCCGTGGCGGTCGTATGTCTCCATGCATCTGTGGCGCAAGGGAATTGCCGTCCAAGCGCTTCCGCGCACCCGCAAACCGAAGGGAACATCATGAGCGACTACGCCACCCTCATCACACCGGTAGGACCATTCACCGCCATCGTCGACGGCGCGGGCACGGTTCTCGCATCGGGATGGACCGACTCCCCCGAACTGCTGCGCGCACTGGTCCATCCGACACTGCGGCCGCGGACCTTGAGCCATAAGGGGGACCTCGGAAAGGTCACCAAGGCGGTGATTGACTACCACGCAGGCGATCTGCGGGCCATAGATTCGATCCCCGTTACCCAACAGTCCGGGGACTTCCTGGTACATGCCTGGGACGTGCTGCGAATGGTCGGTCCGGAAGACCCCATTACTTACAGCGAGTTCGCGACGCGGGCCGGGCGACCCGCCGCCATCCGTGCCGCGGCAAGCGCCTGCGCGCGCAATGCAGCGGCACTCTTCGTGCCGTGCCACCGGGTTTTTCGCCTCGGTGGTGCGCTGGGCGGCTTCCGCTACGGGCTTCCCATCAAGCGATGGCTACTTGACCACGAGTCCGCCGCCGCGCACTGACCCACCGGGTGACGATCACGACCGCGATCGCAGTGGGGACCACCGCGGCGAGGGTTTGGCCCTCCTCGGCGAACAGCATGAGGGCAAACAGTCCGCCAAACGCCAAGAGCGACAATCGAAGAGTCGACCAGTGAGGCGTGTGAGCGGGCGCCATGCGCGCCGCAAGCACCCCGAGCAGCAATGCGGTCAGGTGGCCGACCTCGGTGAAGGTCTGATTGCAGATGATGGCGACAACGCCGACAGCGATCCAGCCCGCCACCCATGAGCCACGCCAGCGCGGTGTAATCGATGCGGTGAGCGCGCCGAGCACAGCCGCTGTGCCGTAGCTCATCCCCACATCGCTGGCTCGCGCGATGGACACCGGGGCCCAATGCAACCACACCGCCAGCGCCAGCCCGACTCCGACGATCAGGGATGCGCCCATGTGACCCAACGCGAAGGTAAGCGCCAATCGCCCACTGTGCCATTGCAGTTCAGCAAGGGCCAGGATGCAGATCATGCCAGGAAGCCACAGGTAGATGGGTCCGGCGTCGGTGACGAACGCGCTGCCGATGAGAGTGCCGAGGCGTCCCTGGTGCAGATTGTGCAGATTGGTGCTCGCGTGCGCGACGACCCGATCTTGCATTCGCGGCCCCTCCGCGACCAGTACCGAGGCGACCGCGACCAGGGCGAGCGCGTAACCGATCGTCACCCGTAGCCGGACTATGGCGGCCCAGACCCTCCGCATGACCCATGATCGCATTGTCTAGATGCGACCGTCATCCCCCGAGGCTGGTAGTTCCCTGCGAGTTTCGAGCAGGTACATCTTCATGTTCTCGGGCACGCCCGCGGGCCTGCTGGAGAACATGGGACGGCGTACGGGAGTGGGCGTGAGTCCCAGGTGATCGAGAAGCACCAGCGGAACCTTGGCCAATGCGGGTTGTGAGATAGCCAGCCCGCCTTTCGTGGCGCTCTCCATGACGCGGGCGGCGATGTTCACGTCAACGCCGAGCCAGTCCGACCCGATCCGCTGCGGGGTGCCGGTATGGATACCGATCCGCATCATCGGCGTATATCCCTGGATCTCAACGTTTTTCAACGCCTCACGAGCGGGGATGACAGCACGCAACGCGGTCACTGGGTCGTCGAAGACCGCCATGATGCCGTCGCCCATGCGCTTGACGACCTGGCCTCCGGCATTGAGTATCGGCGGCTCCGACACCGAGGCCACACGGCGTAACAATTTCAAGGTTGCCTCGTCGCCGGCTTCCAGTGCCCACCCCGAGAACCCGACAAGGTCGGTGAAGACCAGAGTGACCTCGCGATTCGCCGGTTGCTTGCTGACCTTCTCGGTGAAGGCCTGCCAGATCTGCAACGCGCCGAAACCGAACTCGCGGACCGCGGTATCTCTGTCGGTCACCAACCGGTCTGCGGCGCGCGCGACAGCGCTTGCTCCGCCAAAACCGCTGGTGGATAGTGGGTCGCCGAAATACGGATCGCCAGGCAAGGAGCGGCGTGCGCGGCGAACTGCTGCCACCACCGCGGGGTCGCGATCCATCTTCCGGAACCAGCCGGCCGTGCGTGACGCGCGTGCGATATGCCGCGAGGGCGCAGTAGGAATGGCGCCATCCGCTGCCTCGACGGCATCGGGCGAGCCCATGACGGAGTCATGCCGCACAGGCCCACGGGTACGACCTCGCCTGCGCTTACGGATCCCAGAGTCCAGCTCACCGTCCGGTTCGGCATCGAGGCCTGACGGCTCGACATCCACGCGATCAGCCTATGTGCTGGGGTGGGTGGCGGCAATCTTGTAGTTGCCAGTGTCGCCGTGTCCCCGACCTCACCCACATTGCCTGGTCGCTGTGCGTCGGCGCTGGTAGCGGCAGCGTGGAGCTTCGGACACGGTTGAAAAACGGTTCTCAACACCGTTGACGTTGTCATTGACAACGTCAGTTGTCACACATAACGTGCGTGATAGGCACCACATAGGAGGGTCAACGATGACATCCGCCACTGCCGATCGGGGTACCCGCCGATCAGCATCATCGCCTTCCTCGCGCGCACGAGCGAGCCAGGAACCGCCGCGTGAAATCGATGAAAACGAGGCTCCGCAACCACTTGGCCCAGATTCGCTGACGTGGAAGTACTTCGCGGATCTGCGCACCGGACTGCTGGGTGTATGGATCGGCTCCATCCAGAACATGTACCCTGAGCTGGGGGCCGGCGTCGAGGACCACTCAATCCTGCTCCGCGAGCCCCTGCAACGAGTGACACGTTCGGTCTTCCCCATCATGGGCGTGGTCTACGACGGTGACCGCGCCGCGGACACCGGGCGCCAGATTCGCGGTTACCACGACACCATCAAGGGCGTCGACGCGAAGGGGCGCCGGTATCACGCCCTCAACCCGGAGACCTTCTACTGGGCACACGCCACGTTCTTCATGCTCATCATCAACACCGCCGAGTACTTTTGCGGCGGGCTCACCGAGGCCGAGAAACGTCAGCTCTTTGCCGAGCACGTCCAGTGGTACCGGATGTACGGCATGAGCATGCGGCCCGTGCCGAGGACGTGGGAGGACTTCCAGGAGTACTGGGAACGCGTCTGCGACGACGAGCTCGAGATCAATCGGGCGGCACTGGATATCTTCCATATCCAGATCCCCAAGCCGAAATACATTCTGATGCCGGACTTCCTCTGGCATCAGATGTGGGCACCGGCTCGGGCATTCCAGAACTGGGTGGCCGCCGGAGTGTTCAATCGATCGGTCCGCGAGAAGGCAGGAATGCGGTGGACCGCAGGTGATGAGGTGCTCCTTCGGCTGTTCGGCAAGGCGGTGCAGTTGGCGTTTAGCCCCCTGCCCGACGACATCCGGCTGCATCCCCGCGCAGTATCGGCATACAAGCGTTCCCGTGGCGAGTTGCCTTCCGACGCGCCCCTGGTCGAGGCCCCGAAGATCACCTCCCCACCCATGGACAGGCGGGGACTGTCCATGCACTACGTGCCGCCCCCGGCCCAGCCGACGTCACTCACGGCACGCGCAGGCGAGTTATTGCATGCCGCCTTCTCGCTGGCGTCTCCCCCGTGGGCGCCCCGAGGCCCGCGCGAGGCCGCCTAAACCCCTGTTTACGCAGCTTTTACACAGCACAGCTGTGGTGTGAGCCACACCTTTTCGAGGGCTCTTTTTCTCTTCTGGCAGACGAATTGTGTTCGTCCGGACAACGGGTTTACCCCATCGTGGGCGGCCCGACATCCAGTGTTCACGGGGCGATTTGCGCTGCACGCCGCATAATTAGGCCAGCCTGTACTCCGCTGTTTGCCGGAGTCCAGCAACAACCACGGACTCACAATGAACAAAACTCGGCCGTGAACACTTCTGGCTTCGAAAAACGATTCCTGTGAGAAACCTGTGAATTTTGGCCAGCGACGCCGTTTTCGGCGGCGTATCTTTCCGTCAGCTCACATAACGAAGTCATCACACCGCCAAGTTATGTACGGCGCTACAGCAATAGCTCCTCAACTCACGTACTGGTCGCACTACCGTTCACATCCACAAAGGGAAACGAGGCACTCACATGGCAGTACTCCCGCGCGCAGCCGCCGTCATGGCGCTAGTCACCGCGATCTGCACGCTAGGGACGGCAACCGTGCATGCCGATCCGGTTTCGATGGCTCCCCAGACCTACACCAAGATAAGCCGTGACGGATGGACCCTGCTTATTCGGATTGACCACGAGACCATCAACTCGGTGCCCAACCTGGCCGAGGCCTCCAACTCCCGGGAAGCGTTCGTGACCTTCGATACGACCGCGATTGCCACCGGCGGATCCAGCCCGATCACCGACAGCCTCTTTATCGCGGGATATCAACTCGGTTGCCAGACAGACGTTTCCAGCGGTCTGCAGATCGGTGGCACCGGCGGCCTGGCGGGATCGGCCGGCATCGGCGGCGGATCGCCGGGAACCCTTGGCGGCTCCGGCGGTGTGGCCGGATTCGTGCAGACCATCTTGCAGCCCGGTGTCATCACCGATCTCCCGCTGGCCAATATGGCAATGAGCGATAGCGGCAAGGCCATGCTCGACGTGGATAATCTGCATATCAAGGCTGATGCTTGCGGTGGCGATGTCACCATCCGCTCGTATGTCTACCTGCGGATCTCGACAGCCATCGCGCATACTGAATTCGCCATCTACGGCGACCCGATGAAGATCTAGGGAGGGCTACCAGTGCCGAAACGAAAGATCATCGCCACCGTCGCCGGTGTGGCAGGAGCCCTCGCCATGGGGGGCTTCGCCGCACCGACGGCGGCGGCCGACCCGCCGGGGATACCGTTTGTGCCTGGTGTCCCGGCCCCCCTGCCTGCGACTCCGGGTAGCTACACCTACATCTACAACAACTTCCCGGCGGTAGCACCGGCCACCGTGGATGCGCGCGGAGTAAAGATCGCCGCCAACGCCGATCCGGCGGCTGGTGCCACCGGACTGCCGGGGAGCAAGTTGGGTAACAGCGCCCACCTCGCCAACGTGTTGACCTCGTCCAGTACGCGATATGGCATCCAGGGCGGGACAACAGCACCCGCACCCGCTAGTACGACGGGCGTGCAGTTCGGTGCGGGGAACGAGAATCCGGCCCTGGAGGACGCGCACGGCCAGCCACCCGCGACCGCCGCTGGGATCGAGCCGGCCGCTCCAACGGTGATGCCGGGCGCACCGACGCCGCCGGTTCTGGAATCAGCGGATGGTCAGCCGCCGAAAGCTGCGGAAGCGCCAGCTGGCGGTTAGATCTGGAGCGAGTGACGGGATTCGAACCCGTGTGAACGGCTTTGCAGGCCGGTGCCTAGCCTCTCAGCCACACCCGCGTCGAGCACCGATGATGCCGAACCACGGTGCGCGACACGAGTGTTGAACTCAGGGTGATCCCAGTCAGACCTTGCCGGCAAGGCCTGAGTAGTCCGCTCCGGTGAGTTCTACCGACTTCTCCCACAACCGGGCCGCCAGCTGCGGGTCCCGTGCCTCGCGGTTACGGGGCGCGCGTGCCACCGGCCCGCGTGCACCCGTCAACTGAGTGGGGCCCAAGTAGTCGTCGGGCTTAACATCGGGCATCGACGCCGCATACAGCTCGGACTCAGCTCCCTGGCGTTCGTCCTGCAGCACCAGACCCATACCGAAGTAGAAGGCCTTCTGCAGCCCGGGAATCTTCGGAATCATCGAATCGAACAGGTTCGTCGCTGCTACGCCCGGGTGCACATTCACGGACACCAGGGAGGATCCGGCGGACGCGGCCTTACGGGCCAGCTCCGAGCCGAACAGCATGCATGCCAGCTTCGAGGCCCGGTACGCGGTCATCCGGTTGTACGGGCGCTTGTTGAAGTTCAGATCGTCGACATCCAGGTTGTTACTCCCCTGGGCGTGCGCGACACTGCCCAGGGAGATGACCCGTGGCGCGTCCGCAGCGAGCAACGAGGGCAGCAGCGCGTCGGTGAGCACGAAGTGGCCCAGGTGGTTAACGCCGATCTGCGTCTCGAATCCCTCGGCGGTGCGCCGTAGCGGGATCGCCATGACTCCGGCGTTGTTGAGTAGTACGTCGATCTTCGGTGCCTGGGTACGGATCGCATCCGCGGCGGAGCGCACCGAAGCCAGGCTGGTCAGATCGAGCTCTACCAGGGCGTGGTCGGCCTTCGGCCCGAGCGAGCGCACCTTGTTCAGCGCCGCTTGACCGGTCTCCTGGTTTCGGCAGGCCAACACGACACGCGCACCGGCACGGGCGAGCGCCTCTGCGGCAACTAGTCCGAGGCCATTATTGGCGCCGGTGATGACATGCGTCTTCCCCGTCTGGTTGGGAACATCCGACTCGCGAAAGTGCTTGATCTGCAACGGCGCGGACTGCGGCATCAGATTCCTCTATCCATGTAAAGTTACTAGTACTGGTTGTTACAGCTTCTTGCGGAATAGTACTGGAGGCTATTGGCCGCGATGCATCCGCGCCGTGGCGTAGAGACAAATCGACGCGGCGCTCGCCAGGTTAAGGCTCTCCGCCCCGCCGCGCATCGGGATGGTGATGCGATGGGTCGCCAACGCGGCAGTCGCATCATCCAACCCGCGCGCCTCGTTCCCCAAGAACCATGCGCATGGGCCCGCCAGTATCGTATCCGCATCGTCGAGCGACAGATCGCCGTCGAGAGTGGTGGCGAGTAGAGCGGCGCCCTGCTCGGACAGGTCCTTGGCGATTGTTTCGGCATTGCCCGCGGGCACCACCGGGATATTGAAAATGCTCCCCGCCGAGGCCCGCAGACACTTCCCGTTGAACGGGTCGACGCTGTCGCCTGCCAGCACTACCGCATCGGCACCCATCGCATCGGCGACGCGGATCAGGGTCCCCGCGTTGCCGGGCTCCGAGATATCCACGGCGACAACGACAAAACGTGGCAATCGGCCAACGACCTCGGACCACTCGGCCGCATTGGAACGGCACACCGCCACCAGTCCGACGGGAGTAACGGTGTCGGACAACGCTTTCGCGGCCCGGTCCGTGACGAGGCGCACGGAAGCCGCGGACAAGAGATCCGCGAAGCGTTCCGCCGCGGCCCCGGTGGCGAAAACCTCTTCCACCGCACCGGATCGCAGCGCGGCCTCGATGAGGTTCGGCCCTTCCGCCAGAAAAAGACCGGCCCGCCGGCGGGCGGCGGGCCGGTGCAGTTTGACCGCGTCGATCACAGTCTGTGACCGCTCGGTCAGTGCTGTTGAGCCAGGCAGAATGCTCAGGCGGCTTCCCCGGCCGGCGCGTTCACGTCCTCGGGCAGCGCAGCCTTGGCGACCTCGACCAGCGCGGTGAACGCGGCCGCATCGCTCACGGCGAGCTCGGCGAGGTTCTTGCGGTCAACCTCGACGCCCGCGATCTTCAGGCCCTGGATGAAGCGGTTGTAGGTGATGTCGTTGGCGCGGGCCGCGGCATTGATGCGCGCGATCCACAGCTTGCGGAACTCACCCTTGCGAGCGCGACGGTCCCGGTAGGCGTAAGTCAGCGAGTGCAGCTGCTGCTCTTTGGCCTTCCGGTACAGGCGCGACCGCTGTCCGCGGTAGCCCTTGGAGGCCTTCAGGATTGTCCGGCGCTTCTTCTGGGCGTTGACAGCCCTTTTCACGCGTGCCATTTATGTGTCCTTCGTGTGGTGCTGAGTGTTGAGGTGGGTCTGAACGCGATGAACTAGCCGGTGAGCATCTTCTTGACGCGCTTGGCGTCGTTTTCCGCCACCACGACACGGCCGTCGAGACGGCGGGTGCGGGTGGTGGACTTGTGCTCCATCAGGTGGCGACGGTTCGCCTTCTGGCGCACGATCTTTCCGCTGCCGGTGGTGCGGAAGCGCTTCGACGCACCGCTGTGGGTCTTGGCCTTGGGCATCTTGTGTTCCCTGTCTTCGTTGTGTCGGTACTTAAGTACTTCGGGGTACTAAGTCGTCTGTTCGGTGGGCGCTTGCTCGGCTGGCGCGGCTACCGGGGCCTGGGCCTGAGCCGGCCCTGCAGGAGCCTCTGCCTGCTGAGCTGCCTTGGCCCGAGTCTTCGCGCCTCGGTGCGGTGCCAGCACCATCGTCATATTGCGGCCATCCTGCTTTGCGGAGGTCTCCACGAAGCCGTGGTCGGCGACGTCCTTGCCGAGCCGCTGCAGCAGTCGGTAGCCCAGTTCGGGCCGGGACTGCTCGCGTCCACGGAACATGATCGTCACCTTGACCTTGGATCCGGCTTCCAAGAAGCGGACCACATGGCCCTTCTTGGTTTCGTAGTCGTGATCGTCGATCTTTGGCCGAAGCTTCTGTTCTTTGACGACGGTCTGTTGCTGATTCTTGCGAGACTCGCGCTCCTTCAGAGCCGTCTCGTACTTGAACTTGCCGTAGTCCATGATCTTGCAGACCGGCGGTCTGGCATCAGGGGCTACCTCGACAAGGTCGAGATCGGCGTCTGCGGCGACGCGAAGCGCATCTTCGATCCGCACGATGCCGACCTGCTCGCCTTTCGGGCCGATCAGGCGGACTTCGGGTACGCGGATACGGTCGTTGATGCGGGTCTCAGTGCTGATGTGGCCTCCCTGGCTCGTCTTCTACTGTCGTGACCGGACAGATCCGGGGACGTCAGGGAAGCACCGAGCGGGGCCCGTCAGCACTCTGCTCATAAAGAACAGAAAAGCCCCGCTCATGGCAGGGCCCGTAGCCGACCGGTCATGGCGAAAACGCCATTCTGCAGTACGCAGAACCATCTCCCTTGCGAGAGACTGGGACCGGACCGCTGGATCGTAAGATCAGCGGTGGGAGCGGGACTCCACTTGGTGTCCCCGGCGTAACCGGGAACGGTCGTGCGTGTCAGTCTAGCAGCCGTGACCGATGACCTCGAAATTCATGACACCTCGCCCCGAGATAAAGCCCCACACGACGACCCCGTTCGGGAGCTGGCGGATATCCCGGCGATTGAAGTGATCACCAAGGCCATTGTGATGCTGATGAGCGCCAGCGCCGAGAAACTGGGACTCTCGTCCCCCGATCCCGAGGAAAGTCCACATCGCGACCTGGACGAGGCGCGCCGTTTGATCACCGCGCTCGCCGGTCTGGTTGCCGCTTCGGTGGAGTACCTCGGGCCGCACGCCGCGCCGATCCGCGACGGACTGCAGAGCCTGCAGAAGGCATTCCGTGAAGCCAGTGCCATCCCGGACGAGCCGGGCCAGGGCCCAGGCGAAAAGTACTTGCGGTGAACGCCGACTACTCGGAACTCGCAGGTAATGCTCAGCCGTGACACTTACTCTCGCAAGGTGACATCCACCAAGTCGGAAGCTCAGTTACCCGACCCGGGACAACCCGCAATCTCACCGCTTCCGGGCATCGGCGCCAAGCCTGCGGAAATACCGCCCTCTACGTCGCGGTGGCGTTGGGTTCCGTCCTTCTTCGGCTGGCTCGTCGGCATTTTGGCGATTCTGAACTTCCTGTCGAGCATCTCGCCCTTCATCCGTGTCGTGACGCAGATGCCACGGGAGTTCGTCGACGAGTACTTGTTCGGCTGGCCGGACAGCAGCCTGTCGTGGGCGTTCGTCCTGTCACTGCTGGCCGCGGCGCTGGCCGTGCGCAAGAGCATCGCGTGGTGGTTCCTCCTGGTGAACCTGACGGTCCTTTCGGCGTTGAACGTCGGCGGGTACATCGAGCACCGCGACACGATCGAGCTGCTGGGGTTGATCGTGCACGGCGGCATCATCGTCTTGCTACTCCTGGCCCGCAAAGAGTTCTACGCCAAGGTCCGTCGTGGGGCGACGGTGAAGGCGGTCGCGGTTCTGATTCTCGGGATGGCCGTCGGGACTGTCGCCGCATGGGGTCTGATCGAGCTCTTCCCCCACACTCTGGTTCCCGGCGATCGATTCTGGTGGGCGCTCAACCGGGTAGCGGGATTCTCGATTGCGTCCCACCGCGATTTCGACGGTATGCCGCCGCATTTCTTGAATTGGTTGTTCGGACTGTTCGGAGCGTTGGCGCTGATCTTGACTGCCATCGTGCTGTTCCGCTCCCAGCGGGCCGTCAACGCGCTGACGGGTGATGACGAGTCTCTGATTCGCGGGCTGCTGGAGCGTTACGGGCAGGAAGACTCTCTCGGATACTTCGCGACGCGCCGGGACAAGGCGGTCATCTTCGCGCCCAATGGCCGTGCGGCGGTGACATATCGCGTGGAGGTAGGCGTCTGTTTGGTCAGCGCCGATCCCATCGGCGACAAATCTGCTTGGGGCCAAGCTATTTCCGCGTGGTTGCAGATGTGCCAGGCATACGGCTGGGCACCGGCGGTGATGGGTGCAAGTGCCGAGGGTGCACTGGCCTATCGCGAGCACGGTCTCAGCGCACTGGAACTCGGCGACGAGGCAATCCTTTATCCGCGGACCTTCTCCATCTCTGGCCCGCATATGGCGGCAGTTCGGCAGGCGGTCAACCGTGCCCGCCGCTCTGGGCTCTCGGTGCGTATCCGCCGCCATCGCGAGGTGTCGGCCGATGAGATGCTGCAGGTCATCACGAACACCGATCAGTGGCGTGACGGCAACACCGAGCGCGGCTTCTCCATGGCCCTCGGCAGATTGGGCGACTCGACCGACGGTGAGTGCCTGCTGGTCGAGGCGGTCAACGAGTCCGGTGAGCCGGTTGCCATGCTTTCGCTCGTCCCGTGGGGCGCCACCGGTGTCTCGCTCGAGCTGATGCGCCGATCGCGTCAATCACCTAACGGCACAATCGAATTCATGGTCACCGAGCTGCTCACCCGGGCGGAGGGTATGGGAATCACTCGGGTTTCCCTGAACTTCGTGATGTTCCGCTCGGTCTACGCGGACGGCTCCCGGATAGGGGCCGGACCGGTGCTGCGGCTGTGGCGTTCGGTACTGATGTTCGCCTCGCGGTTCTGGCAATTTGAGCAGTTGTACCGCTCCAACGTGAAGTACCAGCCCGAATGGGTGCCCCGGTACTCGTGCTACGAGGATGCCCGGCTCATTCCCCGCATCGGCATCGCATCCGTGATCGCCGAAGGCTTCCTGGTTCTGCCCTTCGGTACCCGCGACAAGCCCCGCCACACCGGTCAATACAGCGCGGTGCCCCAGGCAATCGTGGCCACCGGCCTGCTACACCACGATGGAAGCGCCCCCGACCTGCTGTCACAAACGACACCTCCGCAGCGGGTGCCCGAGCAGGTCAAGGTGCGGCTCGGCAAGTTGGCCGCATTGCAGAGCATGGGAATCGACCCGTACCCCGTGGGCTCGCCGCCGTCGCACACTGTCGCCGAAGCGCTGGGTGCCGCCGACGGTAGCGAGGTAGTCATCAGCGGCCGGTTGTTACGGATCCGCGATTACGGAGGTGTGCTGTTCGCACAATTGCGTGACTGGTCCGGTGAGCTGCAAATACTTCTCGACGATCCCGTTCTGCACAGCGAATTCACCGCCGCCATCGACCTGGGCGACCTGGTCGAAGCCACCGGGGTCATGGGTCAATCGCAGAATGGCACCCGGTCACTGCTCGTGCGGTCGTGGCGGATCATCGGCAAGTGCCTGCACCCGCTGCCCGACAAGCGCAAGGGTCTTACCGACCCCGAAGCCAAGGTGCGCGCCCGATACCTCGACCTGGCGATCAACCCGGAGGCCCGGGACCAGATTGCCGCACGTAGCGCGATCGTCACGTCACTGCGCAATACCCTGCTCTCCCAAGGGTTTCTGGAGGTCGAAACGCCCATCCTTCAGCAGGTGCACGGCGGGGCCAACGCGCGTCCCTTCCTCACACATATCAACGCATACAACATGGACCTGTACCTGCGCATCGCGCCCGAGCTCTATCTCAAGCGGCTCTGCGTAGGCGGCGTGGAGAGGGTCTTCGAACTCGGCCGAGCCTTCCGCAACGAGGGGGTCGACTTCAGCCATAATCCCGAATTCACGCTGTTGGAGGCATACCAGGCCCATGCCGATTACCTGACCTGGGCCAAGACAACTCAGCTGCTCATCCAGAACGCCGCCACGGCGGCGCACGGTAGCGAGGTGGTCATGCGGCCCGGCGGAAGCGCAGAGAACGGGAAGCTCGCGCCAATCGATATCAGCGGCGAATGGCCGATCGTCCCCGTGCACGAGGCGGTCTCCCAGGCGCTCGGCGAACAGATCGACGCGACAGCTGAAGTGTCGACGCTGCAACGGTTCTGCCGGTCGGCGGAGGTGCAGTTCAATCCCCGGTGGGATGCCGGTCACCTGGTGCTCGAGCTCTACGAGCGCCTCGTCGAGAAGCGCACCACCACACCCACCTTCTACAGCGACTTTCCGGTCTCGGTATCCCCGCTGACCCGCCCGCACCGGCACACCGCGGGCCTTGCCGAGCGGTGGGATCTGGTCGCGTGGGGTGTCGAGCTTGGCACCGCGTACACCGAATTGACCGACCCGGTGGAACAGCGCCGGCGTCTGTACGACCAGTCGATGCTCGCAGCGGGCGGTGACGCCGAGGCGATGGAACTCGATGAGGATTTCCTGCGTGCTATGGAATACGGCATGGCACCCACCGGCGGGATGGGAATGGGCGTCGACCGTGTGGTGATGCTTATTACCGGACGAAGCATCCGCGAAACGCTGCCGTTCCCGCTGGCAAAACCCCGCTGAGCCAAATGCGCTGAGTAGCCTTGGGTTGTTGGCATTCTGTACCCGCACTCGTCGGAATGCTGACAGACAACTCACAGAAACCTAGGTAATCATGGGTGCCGTGTCCGGTCCTGACATCTCCCTGTTACACGGGAGTTTTCCCGTGGCAATGCAGGTCGTTGCCGGGTTCGTGCTCGTTATCGCGATCGGGCTGCGCAGCCGCCAGTGGTTTTGGCGCTGGCTGCCTGTTGCTGTAGCCATCGGCGTGGCCCTGGCAGCGTGGGCCTACTCCTACATCCAGTCCGAGGGCTGGGCCGACAGGGGAAACCCGGCTCCGCTCATGTTGTGGGTATGGATCGCGCTCGCTGGGGTGGCGGCGACCGTGCTGGTAGTCGGGTGGGGCTCGGCGCGCTGGTGGCGTCGCGGGGTCGCCGTCACCGCGGTGCCACTCACGATCCTTGCCGGGTCACTCATGCTGAACCAATGGACTGGGTACGTGCGGAGCATCCAGTCCGGGTGGGCACAGTTGACCGCTGGCCCACTGCCCAACCAGGCCGATATGGCCACCGTCACCGCTGCCCGCCAAGAGCGCCGCGGACCGACGATGACCAAGGGCAAGCTCGTACCGGTGGACATCCCGGCAGATGCCAGCGGATTTCGCCATCGCCAGGAGATCGTCTACCTACCTCCGGCCTGGTTCAACTCCACCCATACACAGCTACCGACCATCATGATGATCGGCGGAGAGTTCAACACGCCGAGCGACTGGATCCGCAGTGGAAACGCGGTCGAGGCGGCCGACAACTTCGCGAGTCAGCACGGAGGAAACGCGCCGGTAATGGTGTTCGTCGACGCCGGCGGCTCGTTCAACAACGACACCGAATGCGTGAATGGTCCCCGCGGCAACTCCGCCGACCATCTGACCAAAGACGTCATCCCGTTCGTCGTGTCGCGGTTCGGGGTCAGCCCCCGCCCGGAGAATTGGGGCGTGGTGGGCTGGTCGATGGGCGGTACCTGCGCGGTGACGCTGGCAGTCAAACATCCCGAATCGTTCGTCGCCTTCGAGGACATAGCCGGCGATATGTCACCGAACACCGGCAACAAGACGCAGACCATCGCCCGGCTCTTCGGTGGCGACGCCGGTGCGTGGGAGCAGTTCGATCCGGCAACGCTGATGTCGCGCCACGGCCGGTATTCGAACACCTCCGGCTGGTTCGATGTCAACGGCTTGCACCGAGCGGGAACCGGAGCCATCACCAGCACGGGGGCCAAACCGGGAGCTGCGGCGTCAGCGCCGTTGAGCGATCAAGACCGTGCCGCGCATCGGCTGTGCGAACTCGCTGCGGCACAAGGAATCTCATGCACGGTCCAGCACAAACCCGGCGAGCACAAGTGGCCCTTCGCGCAGACGGCGTTCACCTCGGCGCTGCCCTGGATGGCGGGTCGAATCGGCACGCCGACAGTGCCGGATGCCCCGTTGCCGCGCTAGTCACGCGGAGTAGCGTCGACCGGTATGTCCGATACGCCTGATCCGGGATACACCGACAGTGGTGTGCCGACGTTCGAGTCGGTCCGGGAGAAGATCGAAACCCGCTCTGGCACAGCCGCCGGATCCGCCGAGCTGGACGCCGAGAGCGATGAGGGCCGCCAGCTGGAAGAGCAGTTCGAGGCCAGGGCGCGGGCCGCCGCCGAGCGACTTGAAGAGATCCGCACGTCGATGCGCGAATCCGGTGACGAGAGCGCCAGCTAGCCGGTAGCGGCACGGCGGGCGATGGCCTGCTCGCGGATGAGGCTGCGCCGCACCTTTCCGGAATCCTCACGCAGTGGCTCTGCCACGAACTCCAGTGTTCGCGGCACCTTGTAGCGGACGACCTGGTCGAGCAGGTAGTCGCGTAGTTGGTCCGCAGTCACGTTTGATTCGGTATGCACAACGGCGTGCACACTCTGTCCGAGATCGTCATCGGGTAGGCCCACGATGACGCTGTCGACCACACCGGGGTAACCGTTGATGATCGATTCCACTTCTGCGGGAAACACATTCGCTCCGCCGGTCACGATCATGTCGGTCCGACGGTCGCTCATGTATAGGTAGCCGTCCTCGTCCAGCCAGCCGAGATCGCCGATGGATTCCCAGGTTCCGACCCGCTTGATTTCGGCGCCGAGGTATTTGTAGGGCTTGGGCATGCCTTCCCATGGCCGCATGAAGATCTCCCCCACTTCCCCGGACGGTAAGGGATTTCCTTCGTCGTCGAGGATTGTCAGTTCTCCCAGAGCCGGTTTGCCCACGGAACCGCGGTGGGCCAGCCATTCCTGTCCGGTGATGACGGTGCCCCCGATGGCTTCGGTGCCTGCGTACAGCTCCCAAATCACGGTCGGGCCCAGCAGGTCTATCCATGCTTGTTTCAGCCATACCGGGCAGGGAGCAGCCATATGCCACAACACCCGAATGGTGGATAGGTCAAAGCGTCCGGGGTGCTGCCGAATTTCGCGCAGCATCCGCGACATCATCGTCGGCACTACCTGCAACCAGGTGACCTTGTGTTTGTCGACGAACTCGAGCGCCTGCACGGCGTCGAATCTCGGCTGCACCACGAGGTGGTGACCGAGGAGTAGGCCATAGGACGAAAACATCAGCGGCGCATTGTGATACAGCGGACCGGCCACGAGCTGAACATCCCCCGTCTGCATTCCCATAAGCTCACCCGCGGCGTTGCCGGTGATGGCCGCGGGGTTGGGCGCGAGGATGATCTTGGGTCGGCCCGTGCTGCCACCGGATGTGGGCGCCTTCCATGCGGGCGATACGGCCAGGGGTAGCGGCGGTGCGGCCCTGTCTTCGCCCGTGGGCTCGAATCGTGCCGGGACGCATGCCCGGTCTGGATGATCGGCCGCATCTACCCCCACCACGAGGGAGGAATTCGCGAGCTCGACGATCGCTCGACGCTCGGCGAGCGGGAGCCGCCACGACACCGGCTGCGGGGTGGCGCCAAGCTTCCATACCGCTATCAGCGCGGTGAAGAATTCCACCGAGTTGGGCAGCCCAATGGTGACCAGGTCGCCTTGCCGCACACCGAGACGCTGATAGGCATGCGCCAAGGCGGTTGCCTGTCGCTCCAGTTCGGCCCGGGTGACCGACTCGGTACCGCAGGTGACTGCCGGCGCATCCGGTGAGGCTTCCGCGAGATTGGCGAGAATACGAACGAACGGTTCACCAACTGCCGCGTCAGCCATGAATGCCACCCTAGACCGACGCGACAACCTTCCTGGTCCGCGACTTGGCTGGCGTCTTCCCCGCGGCCTTGCCGGGCGTCTTCCCATTCCGGGTCGGCTTGGGCAGCAGATCCGCCAGGAACTCTCCGGTGTAGCTGCCCGCCGTCGCTGCCACCGCCTCGGGCGTGCCCTCTGCCACCACCGAGCCACCACCTGACCCGCCCTCGGGTCCCATGTCGATGACCCAGTCCGAGGTCTTGATGACATCCAGGTTGTGCTCGATGACGATTACGGTGTTGCCCTTGTCGATCAGGCCGTTGATCACGGTCAGTAGCTTGCGAATGTCCTCGAAATGCAGCCCGGTGGTGGGCTCGTCGAGAATGTAGACAGTCTTGCCCGTTGAACGCTTCTGTAGCTCGGCAGCCAGTTTGACGCGCTGCGCCTCGCCGCCGGAGAGCGTCGGAGCCGGCTGACCCAGCCGCACATAACCCAGGCCGACTTCCACGAGCGTCTTCAGATACCGGTGAATGGAGGTGATGGGTTCGAAGAACTCCGCCGCCTCCTCAATAGGCATATCGAGGACCTGGGCGATGGTCTTCCCCTTGTAGTGCACCTCGAGGGTTTCGCGGTTGTAGCGGGCGCCATGGCAGACCTCGCAGGGCACATACACATCCGGCAGGAAGTTCATCTCGATCTTGATGGTGCCGTCACCAGTGCAGGCCTCGCAGCGACCACCCTTGACGTTGAACGAGAACCGGCCTGGCTGATATCCACGAACTTTGGCCTCGGTGGTCGCCGCGAATAAGGTGCGGATCTTGTCGAAGACCCCGGTGTAGGTGGCCGGATTGGAGCGCGGCGTGCGTCCGATCGGTGACTGGTCGACGCGGACGAGCTTGTCGACCTGGTCCAGGCCCGTTACTCGGGTATGCCGGCCTGGCACCTGGCGCGCGCCGTTGAGCTTGTTGGCGAGCACCGTGGCCAGGATGTCGTTGACAAGAGTCGACTTGCCCGAGCCCGAAACCCCGGTGACCGCGGTCAGCACCCCGAGCGGGAAGTCGACGTCGATCTCCTTGAGGTTGTGCTCACGCGCGCCGACCACGGTGACCTGACGCTTGGTGTCGACCGCGCGGCGCATCGCCGGCAACGGAATGCTCTCTGCACCAGACAGATACGAGCCGGTGACGGAATTCTTGTTTTTGAGCAAGTCGGCGTAGGTGCCGCTGTGCACCACCTGTCCGCCGTGCTCCCCCGCCGCCGGGCCGATGTCCACGATCCAGTCCGCATGCTTGATCGTGTCCTCGTCATGCTCGACCACGATCAGTGTGTTGCCCAGATCCCTTAACCGCGTCAGCGTTTCGATGAGTCGCCGGTTGTCGCGCTGATGCAGGCCGATGGAGGGCTCATCGAGTACATAGAGCACGCCGACTAGCCCGGAGCCGATCTGGGTGGCCAGGCGGATGCGCTGTGCCTCACCGCCGGACAGCGTGCCCGCAGCTCGCGCCAGAGATAGGTACTGCAGCCCGACGTCCAGCAGGAATCCGAGTCGAAACTGAACCTCCTTGAGAACCTGTCCGGCGATGGCCTGCTCACGGTGCCCGAGGGTCAGCGCATTGAGGAATTGGGCGCAGTCGGCGATCGACAGGTCGCAGACTTCGGCGATCGATTTGGTGCCATGCACCCCGGCGGTCAACGTGACCGACAGAATTTCCGGCTTGAGGCGGGTCCCACGGCATACGGGGCAAGGGATGTCGCGCATGAAGCCCTCATACCGTTCCTTGGCCCATTCGGACTCGGTCTGCTCCATGCGGCGTTGCAGAAAGGCCAGAACACCTTCGAATTCTGCGTAGTAGGAGCGCGTACGGCCGTACCGATTCTTGTACCTGACATGGACCTGCTCGGTGGATCCGTCCAGGATTGCCTTCTTGGCGGACGCCGGGAGCTTCCTCCACGGGGTGTCGACATCGAAGCCGAGTGCATCCCCCAGGCCGGACATGAGCCGGACGAAATAGTCGGCGTTTTGCCCCATCGACCAGGGGGCGATGGCGCCCTCAGCCAGCGTCATCTCCGGATCGGGGACCACCAGATCGGGGTCGACTTCCTTCTTGATCCCCAAACCGGTGCACTCGGGACAGGCGCCATACGGCGAGTTGAACGAAAACGACCGCGGTTCAAGATCATCCACGGCGAGCGGATGACCATTGGGGCAGGCGAGCTTCTCGGAGAAGCGGCGTTCCCGATGCGGCGAGTCCTCGTCCGCGTCGACAAATTCCAGCACCACGATGCCGTCGGCGAGGCGCAGCGCCGTCTCCACCGAGTCCGTCAGGCGCTGCTTGGAGCTGGCCTTGACAGCGAGGCGATCAACAACCACCTCGATATCGTGCTTCTCTTGCTTCTTGAGCTTGGGCGGATCGGTGAGCGAATGCACCACGCCGTCCACGCGAATACGGCTGTATCCCTGGGAATTCAGCTGCTCGAATAGGTCGACGAACTCGCCCTTGCGGGTGCGCACCACCGGGGCGAGGACCTGGAATCGCAGGCCTTCCTCCATGTCCAGCACCTGGTCGACGATCTGCTGCGGGGTCTGTTTGGCGATCTTTTCCCCACACACCGGGCAGTGCGGGGTTCCGGCCCGGGCATACAGCAGCCGCAGGTAGTCGTAGACCTCGGTGATCGTGCCCACCGTGGACCGGGGGTTGCGGTTGGTCGACTTCTGGTCGATCGACACCGCGGGCGAGAGCCCCTCGATGAAGTCGACATCGGGTTTGTCCATCTGGCCCAGGAACTGGCGGGCGTATGCCGAGAGCGACTCGACATACCGTCGCTGCCCCTCGGCGAAAATGGTGTCGAAGGCGAGACTGGACTTCCCGGACCCCGAGAGACCCGTAAAGACGATGAGGCTGTCTCGAGGCAGGTCAAGGTCGATACCGCGCAGGTTGTGCTCACGCGCGCCCCGCACGATTAGACGGTCGGCCACCAGTGTCCTCTCACGCTGCCCCTTTCAGGCGTTTTCGCATAGCTCAGCGGTTCATGTACCAAGCCAGCTGAGTCGTCGACTCCATGCTAGGACGAGGCACCGACAACCCTCGCGCCGATGCGGGTCAGTACGGTCAGAGCATGACCTCCATCACCATCGACGAGAACTACTCCGGTCACATCGAACCCGGTTCCGGGGTGGCGCGCCGCACCGTGGACGGCGCGACCATCATCAAGGCCTCGGTGGGCCCGATGGATAACAACGCGTACATCGTGACATGCACGAACACCGGCAAGTCGCTGCTGATCGACGCGGCCAACGACGCCGAGCGATTGGCCACCCTGCTGGACGAAAACGCTCCGAGTATCGAACTCATCGTCACGACGCATCAACATTTCGATCACTGGCAGGCCCTTGAAGCGATTGTCGAGAAGACTCAATCCTCTAGTGCCGCACACAATTTAGATGCCGGGCCGCTTCCCGTCCAACCCACGACGCTACTCGCGGGGGGCGACAGTTTCGATATCGGTGACCTGCACTTCAATGTGATCCACCTGCGCGGACACACGCCGGGCTCGGTGGCGCTGGCGTTCACCGCCGGAGACGTGACGCACCTGTTTACCGGGGATTCGCTGTTTCCCGGCGGTGTCGGTAAGACGCCGCGCCCCGAGGACTTCAACCAACTACTCGATGATGTCAGCGCGAGGCTCTTCGACGCGTACCCCGACTCCACGGTCGTCTACCCCGGACACGGCGATGACACGATCTTGGGTGCCGAGCGCGAATCGCTCGGCGAGTGGCGCGAACGAGGCTGGTGAGCCGCCCCGTTCGCACTCGCCCAGAATCTATGTGGTGTGAACGATCAGCACGTCGCACTTGGAGCGACGCGCGACATCCGAGGGAACCGATCCGAGCAGGCGTCCGGCAATGGTGTTGAGGCCGACGTTGCCGACGACCAGCAGGTCCGCCTTCGAGTCCAGGATGAGCTGCAGCAGCGCATCCACCGGAGCGCCCTCTATCGAGCGCTCTTCCACGTTGGTCGCACCCACGGCTGCCGCACGCTCACGAGCGGTGCGCAGGATGTCGTAGACGGGTGCCTTGCCGGTGACCTTGTAGGCATCTTCCTTGAGCACATCGGCCGATTGCGTGTGGCTTTCTGGGAAGTACGCGGTGGCGACGATGAGCTTGGCGCCCGCGGCACCCGCGATGGCTCCAGCGCGGTCGACCGCCCGATACGACGAATCCGATCCGTCGGTACCGACAACGACAGTGCTGTATGCACTCATGAAAGGTCCTCCAGTTCTATTTGACCAGGCCCGATGAGATTAGCCGGGAAGGGCCCCGGCCATGCGTCATTTGGCTGATTGTGTCTCTGCGCGTGATTTTCCCGCGCGGAGTACGAGCATCGGTATGGCGTACGCCTCAATCTGGTTATGAGGACCGTCACGCACCGTTCGCATAGATCTTGGTGACTTCAAAGAGAAATGCCCGCCCGTCATACAGGGATTTCACCTGGATACGTTCATCCAGACCGTGCGCATGCGTCTCCCCCGGCTTGGCGAATATGCCACTGAGGCCGTAGACCGGGGTCTTCGCGAAGTAGATCGCATCGGTCGCCCCCGTCGACATGGTCGGCACCAGCGGGACGCCCGGCCACATCGATCCAGCGACGGCCTTGATGGGCTCGACGATCTGCGAAGTCAGAGGCGGGACGCTCGCGACATTGGTGCGGAACGGTTCCGCGGGCCGCACCGCGATCTTCGGGTCGTTGACCGCCTTCACGATGGCTTCTTGAACGGCCTGTTGAACGGTCCCTGGGGCGGCACCCGCCGTGCCCTTGGGCAGAATCCGACAGTTCACATTCGCGGTAGCACGTTGCGGCAGCGCATTATTGGCGTGTCCACCTTCAATTCTCGTAGGGACACAGGTGGTTCGAAGCATCGCGTTGTACAGCGGGTTCCTGGACAGCACCGACGTCGCGGCTGGATCTTGCGGATTCGCGACGATTGCCGACATGGCCCGGCCCACCTCTCCCGGCTGTAGCGGAGCCTGTGCCGTGAAATATGCGCGGGTGACGTCGTTCAGCTGCACAGGGAACGTTGCAGCAGCGAGCCGGTCCAGACCAGCGCCGAGGGCCTGTATCGCATTGAACCGTCCGGGCTGGCTGCTGTGTCCACCTTCGTCGGTGACCTCAACGGTGAAGTCCTGATAGATCTTCTGGCCTGCCTGGATTTCGAGCAGAAGGGGTTTGTTGTCCTCATTCAAGTCGCCGCCCGCGCCTTCGTTGAGCACGAACTGGGCATCGACAAGCTCGGGCCGGTTGTGCTGTAGCCACTCGGCACCGTTGACCTGGCCGCCGCCCTCTTCACCACAGGTCAGCGCTACCCGGATCGGGTGCTTCGGGACAAATTTCTCCGCGCGGTACCGAATAAGGCTGTCCACGAATATCGCCGCCATGGCCTTGTCGTCCGCAGCACCACGGGCGTAGAAATATCCGTTCTCCTCGGCAAGGGTGAACGGGTCGCGCTTCCAGTCCTCGCGCTTGGCCTCCACAACGTCGATATGTGCCAGCAGCAGAATGGGTTTGGCGCCTGCGTCGGATCCGTCGAGCGTCGCTACCAGGCCGCCGTCCTTGGGATGATCAGGCGGGCTGAAGAGCACCAGGTCCTTATCGGGGTAGCCAGCGTCCTTAAGCCGGTTGGCCATCTTCTGCGCCGCCGCTGTGCAACTCCCCTGCGACGCGGTCGTATTGGTCTCGATCAGTTCCCGATAGACATTTTTGAACGCGCCGCGATCGTCGTTGGCCGAGGGGCTATTGGTGGCCGGTGCGCTCTGGTTCTCCGTTCCGCAAGCGGCGAGGGTGAGCATGGCGGCCGTGAGGACGAGAATTCGGTGCATGGTCCGTTCATACACCGGTGACGGTTACCTGGGGGTCCCAACTGTGTCTTCCTTCATCCCATCTGTCACCTCACCCGTCCCGCTGGTTCCAGTTCTGGTGCGAAACGCTCTAGAGGACACGACAACACCGAACGCCACGATCACGGCGAACCCCAGGAACAGTAAATGTGCGCCGTGCGCGGACGATCCGCCGAGGTTAACGAGCACTCCAGCCATCCCGGCACCGAATGCTCCTGCGATCAGCTGCACGGTGCTGATGGCTGCAGCGGCAGCGCCACTCTCGGCCGGGTCGGAAGACACCGACATCGCCGCGGCCGCCAGATGCGGCCAGGCCATCCCGATCCCGGCACCGGTGACGGCGAAGCCGATCGCCCACAGTCCGATCTCGAGGCCAGTGGCATCGGCGCGCTGCAGTGCACCGGCAAGAACCAGTCCTGCGGCCACCACCAGGGGAGCAACCGCCACCACGCGCGCCGCGGTTCTCGGCCGTGCCGAAGCGCTCAGCATCTCGCCGACTGTCCAACCGAATGCCAAGGTGGCACCGAGGAATCCGGCAGCGACCGGAACCAGGTGGCCGAGGCGCTGACCGAAGAACGGTATGAACGTCTCGACCATGGAGGCCACCGCCAGCACCGCGATAGTCAGATAGATCCATTTCAGGGGATTGCGTGCGAACACCGCCTTCGGCAGCACCCACGCCGATGATCGACGATCGAGTGCCACGAAGGCTATAACCAGAGCCGTCGCAAAGGCGATCAACCCCACCATGGTCGAGAGCGCCGATTGCAGGCCCGCGACGGCAACCACGCTGACCGCCGCCGTGAGCACGAGCAGCGACCGCACGGGAACGCGGTGTCTGGCGGCGTCGGGGTTCACACCCTCTGCGCGCGTCAACACAGCGGGCACCATGGCGGCAATACCGACGGTGATCAATGCCAACGATGCGAATGCCCACCGCCAGAGCCCCAACTGGGCGAATAGCCCGCCTGCTGCCGGGCCCACAAAGGTTCCGACACCCCACATAGCCGAGGTCAGTGCCGAGGCCCGCGTCCATAGTCCTTGTGGTAGAGCAAGATTGATGACCGCGTAGGCGAGACCCGCCAACAGTCCGCCCGCCGCACCCTGTACTGCGCGCCCGGCGAGCATGACCTCCATCCCCGGTGCGACCGCACACACCAGCGTGCCAACGGCGAATGCGCCGAACGCGAGGAGGTACGCGCCGCACGGACCGGCCCAGCCGAGCACCGGACTCACCACCGTGGCGGTGCTCACCGAGGCGATCAGGTACACCGTTGTCACCCAGGAATAGAAACGTTCTCCACCGATGTCGGCGACGGCGTTCGGTAGCAGGCTGGTGGTGAGATAGACGTTGGTGGCATACAGCGCCACGCCGCCGGCGAGCACCGTGACGACGCCGAGCCGCCGCCCGCCCAACAGATCTCGCCAGCTGCCCGCATCTAGGTCGTAGGTCATGCCAACACGGTATGAGTTAAAGTTCACTTGAGATCAAGCTCGCTTGAGATATCGAGGAATGCCGATGAAGGACAAGGCCGAGCTGCTGCCGATCGGTGAAGTGGCGCGACGTACCGGAATCGCGGTGTCCGCGGTCCGCTACTACGCCGATATCGGGCTGATCCCCGCCGAACGGACCTCCGGCAACGCGCGGATGTTCCGCCGCCACGCATTGCGCCGGATCTCACTGATCCGCGTCGCAACCGGATTCGGTATCCCGTTATCGGAAGTCGCCGAGGTGCTTTCGAGCCTTCCGGCCGATCGAGCGCCCAATACCCGTGACTGGCAGCGAATCTCTCGGCAGTGGCATGCCCATCTCGAAGCCCGCAAGAACGCCATCGCCGACATGCAGGAGAAACTCACCGGATGTATCGGTTGCGGTTGCCTGTCGATGACGAAGTGCACGCTCTTCAACCCCGGCGACGTCCTCGCGGAGGATGGTTCCTCCGGTGCGAGATTGCTTGCCGATCCGAGCTGACTACTTCAGACCGGCGGCATCCATGCCGCGCAATTCCTTCTTGAGATCCGCAATCTCATCACGGAATCGGGCCGCCAGCTCGAACTGCAGATCGCGCGCGGCGGTCATCATCTGCTCGGTCATGTCCTTGATCAGATCGGCCAGCTCGGCCCGCGGCATGCTCTTGGTGTCGCGGCCCTCGAACACTCCGGCACTGACCGCACGGCCGGGCTCGCCCTGCGCCCGCCGGCCGCGACTGGAATTGCGGCCGGAGCCGCCAACGGCGATCGCCTCGTTGGTGTCGGTGTCGGACGCCTCCCGGTACACCTGGTCGAGGATGTCGGCGATCTTCTTACGCAACGGCTTTGGATCAATCCCGTTCGCGACGTTGTAGGCGACCTGCTTGGCGCGGCGCCGGTCGGTCTCGTCGATGGCCTCTTTCATCGAGTCGGTCATCCTGTCGGCGTACATATGCACCTCACCGGACACATTGCGTGCCGCACGCCCGATGGTCTGAATGAGACTTCTACTGGATCGCAGGAATCCCTCTTTGTCGGCGTCGAGGATCGCCACGAGCGAAACCTCGGGGAGGTCCAAGCCTTCCCGAAGGAGGTTGATGCCGACGAGCACATCGTATTCACCGAGTCGCAGCTGGCGTAGTAGCTCGACCCTTCGCAGCGTGTCGACCTCCGAATGCAGGTAACGCACCCGGATACCCATCTCCAGCAGGTAGTCGGTGAGATCCTCGGACATCTTCTTGGTCAGGGTCGTCACGAGCACGCGCTCGTCTGCTTCGGTGCGTTGCCGAATCGAGGCGATGAGATCGTCGATCTGCCCCTTGGTGGCTTTCACGACGACCTTCGGGTCCACCAGTCCGGTCGGCCGGATCACCTGTTCTACGAACTCTCCGCCGGCGGCGCTGCGCTCGTAGTTCCCGGGCGTCGCCGACAGGTATACGGTCTGGCCGATGCGCTGGGAGAACTCCTCCCAGGTGAGAGGCCTGTTATCTACCGCAGACGGCAGTCGGAAGCCGAAGTCCACCAGATTCCGCTTGCGCGACATGTCCCCCTCGTACATGGCGCCGATCTGGGGAACAGTTACATGCGACTCATCGATGACCAGCAGGAAGTCGTCGGGGAAATAGTCGAGCAGGGTCGCGGGCGGCGTGCCGGCTCCGCGCCCGTCGATATGCCGTGAATAGTTCTCGATGCCGGAGCAGAAGCCGACATTGCGCATCATCTCGATGTCATAGTTGGTACGCATCCTGAGTCGCTGAGCCTCCAGGAGCTTGCCCTGGCCTTCCAACTCGGACAGGCGATCTTCGAGCTCCTGCTCGACACCCACGAGTGCCTTGGTCATCCGGTCCGGTCCAGCCACATAGTGCGTGGCCGGGAAGATTCGCAACGAACTAGTCTGCCGCACAACATCTCCGGTGAGTGGGTGCAGGTAATAGAGCGCCTCAACCTCGTCACCGAAGAACTCGATGCGGACCGCCAGTTCCTCGTACGAGGGAATGATCTCGACGGTGTCGCCCCGAACTCGGAAGGTGCCGCGGGTGAATGCCACGTCGTTTCGGTTGTACTGCATATCGACCAGCAGCCGCAGCAGCGCGTCCCGTGGGACCTCCAGGCCGACGTCCAACTGCACCGAACGATCCAGATAGGACTGCGGGGTGCCCAAACCGTAGATGCACGAGACCGATGCCACCACGACGACATCGCGCCGGGATAGCAGGTTGGAGGTCGCCGAGTGGCGCAAGCGCTCCACATCGTCGTTGATGGAGCTGTCCTTCTCGATATAGGTATCGGTCTGAGCGATATACGCTTCCGGCTGGTAATAGTCGTAGTACGAGACGAAGTATTCGACAGCGTTGTGCGGCAACATTTCCCGCAGCTCATTGGCGAGCTGTGCGGCGAGTGTCTTGTTGGGCGCCATGACGAGCGTTGGTCGCTGCAACCGCTCGATGAGCCACGCCGTGGTGGCGGACTTGCCGGTACCCGTGGCACCCAGCAGCACCACATCCTTCTCCCCCGCCCGGACTCTGCGCTCAAGGTCATCGATGGCCCCCGGCTGGTCACCCGCGGGCTCATACTGACTGACGACCTCGAATCGCCCCTCGGTGCGCAGTATGTCCGTGACCGGGCGGTACTCGGAATGCGCAACGACGGGGTGTTCTGTTGCGAAAGCCATGCACCCAGAGTAGGCCGAGGGTCTGACACCCCGTAAACCATGAGTACGACGAATCATGAGGAAGGCAGTAGGAAAAGCAGCGTGCACCCGCCCAAACGCGAGATCTTCGACCTCGATGCCATGACCAACACCGATCCCAAGGGGATCCTGCGATCAGTGGATGCCTACCGGGTCGAGCCGTGGGGGCTTTACATGGCCCGCCCGACACCCGGCCGGGCGCAGTTCCACTACCTGGAATCGTGGCTGCTCCCCGCGCTGGGTCTGCGAGCGAACATCTTTCACTTCAACCCGGGCCATGAACGCGACCAGGACTTCTACCTCGATGTCGGTGACTTCGTGGCCGGGCCGTCGCAATGGGTGGCCCTGGACCACTATCTTGACCTAGTGGTGCGCTGCGGACGAGAAACCGAGATGACGGATGTCGACGAATTGCTTGACGCGCATAAGGCGAATCTGTTATCCACTGCCGCAACGGAACTCGCTATCCTTCGGGCAACAAGCGCCGTCGACGGGCTCGCCAGGCACGGGCACGATCTGAACGCATGGCTCGCCGATGCCGGCATGCCGCTGACCTGGCGCGAGCAGAATGGAGACGCCCATGCCTGAACCCATCCGCTGGGGAATTATCGGCCCCGGCCGTATCGCCGGCAACGTCGCTCGCGACTTCCCACTCACACTCGGTACCGAGCTTGTCGCGGTCGCCTCCCGTTCAGCCGGGCGTGCTCAGGCATTCGCGGCGGCGCACGAGATTCCCGCGGCCTACGGCTCCTATCGCGAGCTGCTCGACGCCCCCGATGTGGACGCCGTGTACATCGCGACGCCACACCCGCAGCATCGTCAGACCGCCATCGCCGCGCTCGCCGCCGGGAAAGCCATTCTGGTCGAGAAGGCCTTCACCGCAACGGTAGCCGGGACGCAGGAGATCATCGATATCGCCAGGGCCCGTGGAGTTTTCGCCATGGAGGCCATGTGGACGCGCTTTCAGCCCGCGATCGTCGCCGCCAAGACACTCGTCGACGAAGGAGTTATCGGTGAGGTCCGGCAGGTCCAGGCCGACCTCGGCGTGGACCGTCCCTTCGACCCCGAGGACCGATTGTTCAATCCGGTACTGGGAGGCGGAGCGCTGCTGGATCTCGGCGTCTATGTCGTCTCGCTGGCCCAGTACTTTCTCGGGGATCCGGCCGCGGTGGTGGCCCATGGCTCGTTGTTCCCCACCGGGGTGGACGCCGAAGCTGGGCTGCTGATGCGTTATGACGACGGACGCACCGCGACCTTGTTGTGCTCCCTCCTGCATCCCACTCCCGGTCAGGCACGGATATTCGGGACCGAAGGCTGGATCGACATCCTCCCCCGTTTCCATCACCCCCGCGAGATCGTGTTGCACCGCAAGGGATTTGATCCACAGTCAATTGTGAAGCCGCCCGTCGGCGCCGGCTACAGCCACGAAATCGACGAGGTTACCCAGTGCCTGTTGGATGGCAGAGCACAAAGCACGGTGATGCCGCTCGCCGACACCTTGGCAGTACAGCGGGTACTCAATACGGCCTGCGAACAACTTGGGGTGCATCACACCGAAGACGCCGCTGACCTGGACTAATCGCGTTGCAGCCGTCCTCTGGGCACCGGTAAGATGCTGGTATGCGCCCCCTCCTCCGCGGGCTAGGGGCTGCCGGAACAGCGGCGGTAACTCTCGCGATTCTGGCAGCACCAGCCTCCGCAGCCGAGCTGCACAACGTCAGCTATATCGCCCGTGTCGACGGTGTCGGCCGCGGCATCTCCGTGACGTTCAAAACCGATCCGGTGGATCGGCGGACCGAACAACCGCGTCTCGCGCCGGGCGAGACCTGGGAGGTAAATCTGGTGATGGACGACGCCCAGCAGGCCGGCATGACAGTACGGGTGCTGCCTCCGTACGGTGTCGGATTGCACTGCGAGGTCCAGGTCGATGATGTGGTGGTCGATTCCCAGGACCTCACCGTCCCGCCCGCCCTCGGGATCTTCAACGGACCCGTCAACGACACCGTCACCTGCGGTCACTTCAACTCGTAGCGACCAGGCATTAAACATCGGGTAACACCGGTCCAATCGGTCACTTTCGCACCCCGTACCTGCACCAAAACCGCTACAATAGCGCCATGCGCCTGAACTCCATTCGTCGTCCAATTCGTACGGCGGGAATTGCGATAGTCACCGCGGGAATCGCCGCGAGCACCTTTCCCGCGATTGCCTCCGCAGACTCCACCGATGACTACCCAATTCCCCGGCGAATGCTGAAGACCTCATGTACTGCCGAACAATATCTGGCCGCAGTGCGGGATTACGACCCGGTCTACTACACCCGGTACATGATCGATAAGAACAACAAGCCCGATTATGTGCAGCAGGCGACAATTGACCGTATTCACGAATTCCTCGCCAAGGACTACACGGGACGTCGCGCGGAGTCCGAGGTGATGGCGATCAACTACCCGCCTGAGGCATTGACATCGCAGTGGCCCAACTGGGGCAAGATCTTCTTCAATAACAAGGGTGTCGTCGCCAAGGGCACCGAGAATTGCGGCAGTTACCCGTCCGACATGTCGGTCTGGGACGGCCCCTAACCAGCCGAACAGAAAAATGCCCCGCGGTGATTACACCGACGGGGCATTTTTTTGTGCCGCTCAGGGGACGGTCTCGGCAACAAGTTCGGCCCCCATGCCGTGGGCATGAGGGCCGAACTGCGCTAGTTGCTAGACCGGGGGTCTCGGGAACTCGGTGGTGACCGCATCATGATGTGCGGGACCAGGAGTGGGACCGACCGGCACGGGCGTCGGCGACGGTACCGGCTCCTGCGCCGGGACCGGAGGAGCCGGCGGATCCGTGGCGTACTTGCTCACCTTCATGGGCCACCAGAACCACCGTCCCATGAGGGCTGCGATCGCGGGTGTCATGAACGCCCGGATGATGAAGGTGTCGAAGAGCAGCCCGAGGCAGATCGCCGATCCCGCCTGGCCGATAGCGATCAGATCGCTGGTGATCATCGAACCCATCGTGAACGCGAAGACCAGACCTGCCTGGGTCGCCACACTGCCGGACCCACCGACGCCCCGAAGGATGGCGGTGTTGAGACCGCCGTGCAGCTCTTCCTTGAATCTGGACACCAGCAGCAGGTTGTAGTCCGATCCGACCGCCAGCAGGATGATGACGGTGAACGGCAGCACGAACCAGTGCAGCTGCAGGCCAAGGATGTGCTCCCAGAGCAGCACGGACAGGCCGAAGGACGACCCGAGCGATATCCCGATGGTCCCGACGATCGTGAACGCCGCCACGACGCTTCGCGTAATGACCAACATGATGACGAAGATCAGGCACAACGACGCGATGACCGCGATCATCAGGTCGTACTTCACCATCTCCCCGATGTCGTGATAGGTCGGAGCGGTACCACCGAGGTAGAGCTTCGACTCGTCGAGTGGCGTGCCCTTGATGGCTTCCTTGGCAGCCTTGAGTTCGACCTCGGTGTTCTTGAGTGAATCTTTGCTGGCGTAGTCGCCTTCGTGCGTGATGATGAACTGCGCGGACTTGCCGTCCGGCGACATCATCAGCTTGACGCCCTTCTTGAAGTCCTCGTTGTCGAAGGCTTCCGGCGGCAGGTAGAAGAAGTCGTCGTTCTTCGCCTCGTCGAACGCTTGACCCATCACCGTGGCGGTGTCGGTCATGCGGTCCATCTGGGTGATCATGCCGTTCATCGTGCTGTACATGGTCAGCATGGTGTTCCGCATATTCTTCATGATCGCAATCATGGGTGGTAGCTGCGCCACCATCTGTGGCATCAGCTTGTCCATGTTGTTCAAGTCACTGAGCAATCCGTGCATGCTCTCGGTGAGCTTGTCGATGCCATCGATGGTGTCGAATAGTGAACGCATCGACCAACACATCGGGATATCGAAGCAGTGCTTGTCCCAATAGAAATAGTTGCGTAACGGCCGGAATTGGTCGTCGAAATTGGCGATATTGTCACGCATCTCAGTGGTCACTGCCAACATTTCCGGAGTGGTCACGGTCGCCATATTGTGCGTCACCGTGACCAGCTCTTTCATGATGCTGTACATGCGTTCCATGATCGCGACGGTCGAGCCCAGATCGTCGGCCATCTTCAACATGTCCGACATGCTGTTCTTCAGATAATTCATGTTCTCGGTCATCGATACCGATTGCATACTCACCTGGAACGGCACAGAACTGTGGTCGATCGGAGCACCCATGGGCCGGGTCATGCTCTGCACCTTGTTGATGCCCTCGACGCGGAAGACATTCTTGGCGATCCGGTCCAGCACCAACATATTCGCCGGGGTACGAAGGTCCTTATCTGCCTCGACGATCAGAATGTCCGGATTCATTCTCGCCTTGGAGAAGTGTCTGTCGGATGCCTGGAAGCCCTGAATCGATGGCAGGTTGCCCGGGATGTAGTAGCGGTCGTTGTAGTTGACGTTGTACGTCGGGAGGATGCCCAGGCCGATGATGGCGATGATCACCGTGACGGCCAAGATCGGTCCTGGCCACCGCACGATGGCCGTACCGACCTTGCGCCATGTCCGGCTCTTGATGGTGCGCTTGGACTCCAGCAGGCCGAACTTGGTCCCTATCAGCAACACTGCCGGCCCGATGGTGAGCGAGGCGGCCACCACGACGAGCATGCCGATCGCGCAGGGAACACCCAGCGATTCGAAGTACGGCAGTCGGGTGAACTTGAGGCAGAACGTGGCGCCGGCAATGGTGAGTCCTGAGCCCAGGATTACGTGCGAAACACTGTGATACGTCAGATAGAAGGACTCGAGTCGCTCTTTCCCGTCAGCTCGTAGCTCCTGATATCGCCCGATCAGGAAGATCGCATAGTCGGTACCTGCGGCAATCGCCAATGAGGTCAGCAGGTTCACCGCGAATGTCGACAGGCCGATGATCTGCGCATTGCCGAGGATCGCGACCACACCGCGGGCGGCACCCAGCTCCACGAAGACCATGAACAGGATGAGCAGCACCGTCGTAATGGATCGATAGATGATCAACAGCATGATCGTGATGACCACGAAGGTGATCGCCGTCATCTTGAGCATGCTCTTGTCGCCGGCGTCGTTCATGTCCATCGTCAGGGCGGCCTGCCCCGTGATGAATACCTTGAGCCCGTCTGGGTAGGTCCCGTTCTTGTGGCTCTCGTCGACGAGCTTGTTGACGAGATCCTGGACGGCGGTGACGGATTCCTTGCCTTCCGTCGTGCCTTGATCCCCACGGAGATTCAGCTGAACGTAGGCAGATTTCTCATCGACACTCTGCGCGCCACCGGCGGTGATGCGGTCGCCCCAGAAGTCCTGGGCGTACTCCACGTGCTTGGTGTCGCCGCGTAGGCGTTTGACCATCTCGCGGTAGAACGTGTGGGCCTTGTCGTTCATATCGGTGGAGAACTTGGTATCGCTCTCCAGCAGGACCATGACCATGCTGTCCGAGTTGAACTGCTGGAA
Source organism: Mycobacterium sp. (assembly GCA_050701835.1). Lineage (GTDB taxonomy): Bacteria > Actinomycetota > Actinomycetes > Mycobacteriales > Mycobacteriaceae > Mycobacterium. The sequence goes on from JBOGDC010000047.1 coordinate 85,543, forward strand.
CAGATCGCCTTGACGCTTGATGGCCTGATATGACGGCGCATCCTTGGACGCCAGCGACACCGAGTGCGCTTTGCCGACCTCTTCGAGCTGCGGTACCACCACGTTGACGATGACCGTCAGCACCAACCAGGCCAAGATGATCGGCACAGAGAACGTGTGGATGAATCGCGCAATGCGAGAGGGCTTCTGGGGAGCGCCATGCGTAGGAGCGCTATGTGTGCTCATGCGGATTTCACCATGCAGAAGGCTTGGGCATTGTGACCGGTCACGGATTGCTCGTCCTTAACTTCGCCGTTGGACAGGATGCGGCAGCCGATCTCGTCACCATCACCCATAGCCACGACATTGGCGAAGACAGAAGTCATGGTCGTCGTGATGGTCACCGTCCACGGCAGTGTGGTGAATTGAGCGCGCTGCGGTTGCGCTTTGTCGTCGAGGTAGTTGACCTCGCCTCTTGTCCCAGCGGGACCGAAGATTTCGTAGACGATGTCTTTCGGGATGATGTTCTTCGAATCATCCTTAATGCCAACCGCCTGATTGATGTTGGTGGAGCCGAACACACCATGAAGCCGGAAGACGCCGAAACTGGCGGCCGCGATGACCACCAGAACGACGAGCGGGATCCATACCCGTTTCAAGACCTTGAAAATCGTTCAATCCCCTTCACCCGTGTGGCCCGGGGGCCAACAACTCGACTCTGTCTATTGCGTCCGGCTGCGCGGTCGCGATCTTCGCGCAAATAGTTACCTGCCGGTACGACACCGTGTTGTTTTTGCGGAGCCAGCGCGCATATGGGGTGTCCGACCACATCGCCGGTTCATCCCACTTGGCTCCACTCATGCCCGTTTTCTCAGTAATTCGTAAGGAATACTACATACGTTTGTCAGGGAACTGTACATGTGTCGTCAGTCACAACTTGCACATTTGCCCCCATTGACACCCGGTACAGCCTAGTTAGCTACAAGGAAAAGTCAACAACCGGTGACACGGTTCTATTCCCCGCTTCTTTTCGCTGATGTTACGAAATGGCCAGCTCGCACACAGTGACTAGTGACTGATCCGAGAATTACACCAGCTACTGGACCTACGTGGTGTTTGCTAGCGCTATCTTCAGCGGACCGCCCCGAAATGGCGTTAGGACTGGAACTCGGGCACCACACCGCCGGTCGCCGTGACGGCCGAAGGTGATCAACCTCCGCGCGGCCCCTCGGGCGTGTCCTTCGCCACACTACGAGACAGTTGTCCATTAAAGGCGATGGCGCGGGCACTGAAACCCGTCAGCGGAATCCGCTACAGCAAATAATTAGGGGCACCATTCAGCATCATCGTCCGATGATTTCGGCGATGCATCAGGGAATCTGCGTATTCACAATACGGATTACCCGAGCATCCGATGCTGATTGAGCAGTGCCCCAAAAGACTGATCGCCGCACCTCACGCAGGAGGTACGGCGATCAGCATCACGCAGTTAGGCCTGTGGCCTGGGGAATTCGGTGGTTACCGGCTCATCCCCGTGTCCCGTGCCCGCCGGCACCGGCGGAGTAGGGGGTGGGACGGGCTGCGAGGCCGGTGGTACCCGCGGTGGTGACACCGGTCGTGTTCGCACGTTCAGCGGCCACCAGAACCAGCGTCCGAGAATCGTCGCGATGGCCGGTGTCATGAAGGACCGCACGATCAAGGTGTCGAACAGCAGGCCGAGCGCGATTGTCGTACCGACCTGCCCGATGATGCGCAAGTCGCTCACGGCCATCACAGCCATGGTGAACGCGAATACCAGGCCGGCGGAGGTCACCACGCTGCCGGTACCACCCATCGATCGGATGATGCCGGTCTTGAGGCCACCATGCAGTTCCTCTTTGAGCCGCGATACCAACAGGAGGTTGTAGTCGGATCCCACGGCCAGCAGCACGATGATGGCCATCTGCATGACTAGCCAGTGCAATTCGATACCCAGGATGTACTGCCAGATGATCACTGACAGGCCGAATGATGCTCCCAGTGATAGCGCGACCGTACCGACGATCACCAGCGACGCAACGAAGCTGCGGGTGATGAGCAGCATGATCAGGAAGATCAGGCACAGTGCGGAGATGCCGGCGATCATCAGGTCGTAGCGCGCGCCGTCGGACATGTCCTTGAAGACGGACGCCGTGCCACCCATCTCGATCTTGGCGCTCTCCAGGGGCGTACCCTTCACCGCCTCGATTGCCGCTTGTTTGATCGGCTCGACATGCGAAAGCCCTTCGGGCGTAGCGGGATCCCCGCGATGCGAGATGATCATCCGGACCGCCTTGCCGTCCGGTGAGAGGAACGACTTGAGACCCCGTTTGAAATCGGCGTTGTCGAAGATCTCGGGCGGCAGGTAGAACGAGTCGTCGTTCTTCGCGGCATCGAACGCCTTACCCATGGCGGTCGAGTTCTGGCTCATCTCGTCCATCTGGTTATAGAAGCCGGACATGGTGCTGTACTGCGTCAGCATCATCTGCTGCATGTCTTCCATGATCGGGACCATTTGCGACATGTCCGAAACCATCTTGGGCATCAGCTGATCCATCCGCTCCATGTTGACGACCATGCCGTCCATGGTTTCGGTCATCTCGTCGACCTTGTCGAGGGTGTCGAAGATCGACCGCAGGGCCCAACACATCGGGATGTCGAAGCAGTGCTTCTCCCAATACAGGTAGTTGCGAATCGGGCGGAACCAGTCGTCGAAGTTCGTAATGCTGTCCCGAAGGTCGTGGATGGTGCCCTGCAGGGTGTGCATATCCCCGACCAGCGAGTGCGTGATACCCGCCATCGTTGTCATGTTCGCGAGGGTTCGCTTCATGATGACGACGTTCTCGCCCATCTTGTCGGCCTGGACCTTCATATCGGCCATGCGGTCCTTCATCAGCTTCATGTTCTGCAGCTGGCCCACGCTCTGCATGCTGATGAGGAACGGGATGGAGCTGTGTTCGATGGGCGTACCCTGCGGGCGCGTGATTGCCTGCACCCTAGCGATTCCCGGCACACGGAACACCGCCTTGGCCACCTTGTCGATGACGAGGAAGTCCGCCGAGTTCCGCATATCGTGATCGGACTCGATGAGCAGCATCTCCGGATTCATCCGTGCCTGCGAAAAATGCCGGTCCGCGGCATTGAAGCCCGCATTGGCGGGGATGTTGTTGGGGATGTACTTCTTATCGTCGTAGCTGGTCTTGTAGCCGGGCAGTGCGGCCAACCCGATGATGGCGATCGAGAGCGCGGCCGCGAGTACCGGCCCCGGCCAGCGCACGATCGTGGTCCCGATTTTGCGCCAGGCGCGAATACGCATGGCGCGCTTGGGCTCGAACAGTCCGAAGCGACTGCCGATGGTGATCAATGCCGGTCCCAGGGTGAGGGACACGAGCACACCCGTGAGCAGGCCGACAGAACACGGCACACCCAGAGTCTGGAAGTACGGCATGCGGGTCAAGCTCAGGCAGTACATGGCGCCCGCGATGGTCAGGCCCGAGCCCAGAATGACGTGGGCCGTGCCGTGGAACATCTCGTAGTACGCCGCCTCTTTGTCGGCCCCCATGGACCGGGCTTCCTGATATCGGCCTATGAGGAAGATGGCGTAGTCGGTTCCTGCGGCAATGGAGAGCATCACGAGCAGGTTCACCGCGAAGGTCGACAGCCCGATGATCTCGGCATTGCCGAGGAAGGCGATCACTCCTCGTGCCGCGGTGAGCTGGATGCCCACCAGCATGAACACCATGATCACGGTGAAGATCGAACGGTAGAAGAACAGCAGCATCACCACGATGACCAGGAAGGTCAGCCCGGTGATGAGCTTGAGGCTGCCGTCGCCGGCGTGGTTCATATCGGTCTGCAACGCACCCGGGCCGGTGACGTACACCGTGAGCCCGTCCGGAAGCTTGGCGCCGTCCTTGGTCCAATCCTGTTCGAGCTTGGCGACGATGGCGCGGGACGCTTCGGTGGACTCGTTCGACAGCGTCTCGCCCATGTTTCCGGCGAGGTTTACCTGGACGTACGTGGCCTTGCCGTCGGTGCTCTGCGCGCCCGCTTCGGTGAGCGGGTCACCCCAGAAGTCCTGAACGTGCTGAACGTGTTTGGTGTCGGCACGTAGCCGCGCCACCATTTCGTCATAGAACTTGTGGACGCCAGGACCGAGCCTCTCCTGACCCTCGAGCACGATCATCACGACGCTGTCGGAGTCGGACTCCTTGAACATCTTGCCCATGTGCTTCATCGCCTGCATCGACGGCGCGGTCTGCGGGCTCAGGGAAACGGTGTGCTCCTTGCCCACCTGCTCCAACTGCGGAACAAACGTGTTCAAGGCGAAGATGATGGCCAGCCAGGCAATGACAATGGGGATCGACAGCCGTCGGATCCATTTGGCCAGGAAGGTGGGCTCTCCTGCGGAGCGTCCGGAATGCCCCCCGCTCATGCCGACTTCACAAAGCAGTAGACGTAGGCGCTCACCTCGTTGGAATACCTTTCATCTTTTTTCTCATCGTTGGCGGTGATGCGACAGCCCAGCCCGTCGGCATTGCGCGTCTGCGCCAGGATGTTGCCCGTCATCGACGGCGCCGTAGTGATGATCTCGATCGACCACGGCAATGTCGCCCCGTTGATTTGGTGGGGCTCGCCCTCTTTGTCGATGTAGTTGATGTCCGCGACGGTGCCCGGAGGACCATAGATCTCGTACACCACATGCTTGGGCTTCGAATTGTTCTTGTCGTCGGTCATGCTGCCGGCATAAGTGGGCAGCTGATGAGAACCGAAAATGCCGCGAATTCGCCATACCGCAAAGCCCGCGATAGCGAGGACGAGCACCATCACCACCGGGATCCAAGCCCGCTTGAGAACGCTGAGAATCGTAAAACCCCTTCACCCGTTGGCGGTTCACTGTCCGGTGCCGCTGCCTGGCCCGAACATGCCTCAACTACTGATCGGATTTCCGCACCTGTCCGCCCACTCAGTAGGGCGGCGCAGCTATTGCCGCGCGGAGGCTGATTCGAGCGAGCGGCACCCGGGCGCAGACGACCGGACGTTTCTCGAAGTAAACCATGCCTAAGGCCGGAACAGTCGGCTCCCTTCCAGCGCGTTCATCAGAATTCTCTAACGCATACCACGTGCGTAACGCACGCTACCGGGTGGTTCGCAACGTCGCAAATCACATGCCGTGCGTTATCCTCAGCACGTGGCGCAACTGACATTCCAGCGTGCCCGCACCGACGAAAAGAAGCGTCAGCGGGCCGCAGCAATCGTGGAAGCTGCACGGTCGCTGGCTGTGGAGTCCGGTGTCACCTCCGTGACACTGACGGCCGTCGCCAATCGCGCCGGCGTGCATTACTCCGCGGTCCGGCGCTACTTCAGCTCCCATAAGGAAGTGCTGCTGCATCTCGCCACCGAGGGGTGGACCCGCTGGTCCGATACTGTCTGCGCCACACTCGCGAAACCCGGCCCCAGCTCCCCCGCCCGCGTGGCCGAGGCTCTTGTGCACGGACTTGTCAATGATCCACTTTTTTGCGATCTACTCGCGAATCAGCATCTGCATCTGGAACACGAGGTAGACGTCGAACGTGTCGCCGAGGTCAAGCAGATCAGCAACGCCGCGGTGATGGCGATCGCCGATTCGATTGAACAGACGGTCCCCGAGATCGGCCGCAAGGGCGCTCTGGACATTCTGGTGGCCGCGTTCTCGCTTGCCGCCATGCTGTGGCAGGTGGCTCACCCGCCGGAGGGACTCGACCACGACTACCAGAACGATCCGGGTGTCCCGGCCGACTGGAATCTCGACTTCGAACCGGCATTGACCAGACTCTTGACCGCCACCTGTATTGGTATCGCCGCGCAGGCACACTGAAGCGTGAGGCTCAGGGAGTCCATTCGATCTCGGCCGCCCACGCCAGTGCGCGCGGATACGCCTGTGCGAACCAGGGCTCCTTGGCTTCCACGTAGGCCGCAGTGTCGTTCGTGTTCCGCCCCGCTACCTCTTCGGCGCGACGTTTAACCTCCAGATACTCCGCGCGGACATCCGAATCCGCACGCAACCAATCCCGAAAGATCAACGCGTAACGCTGGTCGGGCCACCCATCGACCCGCACGTGCACATGCGCGAGCCTGCCCGGATCGGCGGATGCGTGAAAACGCTTGCCCCATAACGCCGAATCGCCGTCATGCGGGTTATCCCCCGTGATCCGATCCAGCCTGGGCAACCCGATATCGGCCAATGGACCCGCCAGCGCGTCGGCGACTTCGAGCGATTCGACGGTCACCTGGATGTCGATGACATCCTTTGCATCGAGTCCAGGCACCGCGGTCGAACCGATATGGTCGATCCGCAATGCCTTGGACCCGCAGGCCACGGCCAAGCGATTGACAATGCGTTGTGCCTGCGCGGGCCACGTCGGGTCGGGTGGGACCAGGACCGGGTTGGCACGCACCCCTTCCCGCATGCGCAGGTTGTGCGCGTACGGCAGCAGCCGGGACGTCCACAGATCGCGGACCGTCTGCGCGAGTGTCTCTGCGTCGCCTGAGTTATCCAGCCACACATCGGCGATGGCGCGGCGCTGCTCATCGGTGGCCTGCGCGGCGACGCGCGAACGGGCGTCCCCTTCGTCCATCCCACGGTGCTCGACGAGCCTTCGTACTCGTCGTTCCACCTCCGCATGCACGACCAGCACCAGGTGGTAAAACGGCGCCAGCGAGTTCTCGGTGAGCAACGGAATATCTTCCACCACAATGGCATCGTCGCCCGCAGCGGCGATCAGCTCGGCCCGCCTGGCACCGACCAGTGGATGCACGATCCCATTGAGAGTGGCGCGGTGCTCGTCGTCCTGGAACGCGATGGCGGCCAATGCGGGACGATCAAGCGCGCCGTCGGACTGCAGGATCGACTCCCCGAAGGCTTCGACCAGCGCTGCCAGACCCGGAGTTCCAGGTTCCACCACCTCACGGGCGATGACATCGCTGTCCACGATGAAGGCACCACATCCGGCGAGGGTCCGCGACACTGTGGACTTCCCCGCGCCGATCCCGCCAGTCAGGCCGATCCGCAACATGCCCGCAGTCTGTCATAGGGTCAGCGCCGCCGAATCACCAGCACTGATATCGACGACCAATTCCCCTGGGCGAAAACCTGATTCGGCGACAGTACGCGCCGCCCAATCGTCACTGAGAGGAATTTTGCTCAATAAAGAAGGCCCCGGTCGGATGACCGGGGCCTTCTTCAACAACTGCGGATCAGGCGTTGCCTGCCAGCTTCTCGCGCAGTGCAGCGAGCTGCGCGTCACCGGCGAGCGAACCGCCCTGCGGGGCCGAATCATCGGACCGCGACGAGCTGGAGGAACCGTTCGCGATGGCCGCGGCCTCTGCCTCGGCGGCAGCAGCGGACTTCTCCATCTGGGTGGTGTGCATCTTGTGACGACGCTCGGCCTCGGCGTACCGGGCCTCCCATTCGGAGCGCTCCTTGTCGTGACCGTCGAGCCATTCGTTGGTCTCGGCGTCGAAGCCCTCCGGGAAGATGTAGTTGCCCTGCTCGTCGTAGCTGTCACCCATGCCGTACTTCGAGGGGTCGAACTCCTCGGTGTAGTCCTCGTTGGCCTGCTTGAGGCTCAACGAGATGCGGCGACGCTCCAGGTCGATGTCGATGACCTTGACCATCGCGTCATCGCTCACGCCGACAACCTGATCCGGCACCTCAACGTGGCGCTCCGACAGCTCGGAGATATGCACCAGGCCCTCGATGCCCTCTTCGACGCGGACGAACGCACCGAACGGCACCAGCTTGGTGACCTTGCCGGGCACAATCTGACCGATCGCGTGGGTGCGGGCGAAGTGGCGCCATGGGTCTTCCTGAGTTGCCTTGAGCGACAACGAAACCCGCTCGCGGTCCATGTCAACGTCGAGCACCTCGACGGTGACCTCGTCGCCCACCGTGACCACCTCGGACGGGTGATCGATGTGCTTCCAGGACAGCTCGGACACGTGCACCAGGCCGTCAACCCCGCCGAGATCGACGAAGGCGCCGAAGTTGACGATCGAGGACACGACACCCTTGCGGATGGCGCCCTTGGTGAGCTGGTTCAGGAACTCGCTGCGCACCTCGGACTGGGTCTGCTCCAGCCAAGCGCGACGCGACAGCACCACGTTATTGCGGTTGCGGTCGAGCTCGATGATCTTGGCCTCGATCTCCTTGCCGATGTACGGCTGCAGATCGCGGACACGCCGCATCTCCACCAGCGATGCGGGCAGGAAGCCGCGCAGACCGATGTCGAGGATCAGGCCGCCCTTGACGACCTCGATGACGGTGCCCTTGACGGCCTCGTCCTTTTCCTTGAGCTCCTCGATCGTGCCCCATGCGCGCTCGTACTGAGCACGCTTCTTGGACAGGATCAGGCGGCCTTCCTTGTCCTCCTTGGTGAGAACCAGGGCCTCGATCTCATCGCCCACGGAAACGACCTCGTTGGGGTCGACATCGTGCTTGATCGAGAGTTCGCGGGACGGGATGACACCTTCGGTCTTGTAACCGATGTCAAGAAGAACTTCGTCGCGGTCAACCTTGACGATGGTTCCTTCGACGATGTCGCCATCGTTGAAGTACTTGATTGTTTTGTCGATAGCGGCGAGAAAATCCTCGGCCGAGCCGATGTCGTTGACGGCTACTTGCGGCGAGGTGACGGTGGGACTTGGCATGTGTGGGGTTGCTCCGGACAAGTTGTGTAGTAGGGACAGTGCTGGCACAGCTAGCTTCAGCTGCGGACGTGCTTGGTACCTCCGCGCGTGCGGCAGAGATGCGCTTTACCTTACTCGACGGGCCTCCACCAGGACAAACCCGGTCACCTCGACGAGTCGAGTCACCGGGTGGTTACCGCTCATGACCGAGTGCTCGCCGCTACTGTTCTTCAGGTGTCCAACGCACCCGCGCCGTCACCCATGCCTCCCATGCCCGGATTCCCCCAGCGGATCAAGAAGGTAGGGGCGCCGATCGCCGTCATTATCGTGCTGGCGCTGGTGACGGGGTTGATCCTTATCGGGCTCGTGGCCTCGAACCCGGTGGGTGCGACCATCGGATTGGCCCTTTCAAGCGTAGCGATCGGGATTGTCGTCCTCGCCTATCTGTGGCTCGACCGGTGGGAACCGGAGCCGTCCAGGCTGCTGGTACTCGCCTTCATCTGGGGCGCGTCCCTGGCTGTCGTGGTCTCGACCGTCCTCGAATTGGCTTTTGGCTCGGTATTCGATCCGCAGGGCAGCACTACCTTCTCGGCGGTCGCCATCCGCGCACCCTTCATCGAAGAGGCCGCCAAGGGCGCGTTTCTGCTTCTCATGCTGACCGGACGCCGCCGGTATGAACTCAACTCACTCACCGATTGCCTGGTCTACGCGGGGATCACCGCGGCCGGGTTCGCGTGGCTCGAGGACATCGCCTACATCGGTAGTGGCAACACCGTCGGTGAGTCACTCCTCACCGCGATGTTGCGACTGGGTCTGGGCCCATTCGCGCACTCGCTGTTCACCACAATGACGGGTATCGGCGTCTATTTCGCGTTGCACAGGCACAGCGCGATCGCCAAATTCCTGTGCATCGTTGCCGGCTATCTCGCGGCGGTATTCATGCACGGCTTGTGGAACGGCTCGTCCTTCCTCGGATTCGAGGGGTACATCGCGGTATACGCGTTGTGGATGGTGCCGATCTTCGTGCTGATGATCGTGGTCGGCGTGCGCAGCCGCCGTAAGGAGCAGCGCGTGGTCGCCGAGAAGCTGCCCGGCATGGTCGCGGCGGGGTTGGTCACCCCCAGCGAAGCCACGTGGCTGGGCTCCATGAAGGCTCGCAAGCTCGCGATCGCCGAGGCGAAACGAATCGGTGGGCCGCCGAGCGGCGCCGCGGTGAAGAATTTCGCGGCGCAGGTAGTGGAGCTGGCGTTCGTACGCGATCGGATCGAACGAGGCTCGCGCGACCCACGAGACGTCGCGATGCAGACCGAGGAGGCGTACGGGGTCATGGCCGCGCGGGCCGCTGCCCCGGTATTGCAATCACTCTCCGGATATCGCGCACCCGTGACGGGGTAGCGTCATGAGTCGGGTGTTGTCGTATCAATGGCGATCAGGAGCATCATGTCCGACGTGTCGAGAGACGATTTACTAGACGTTCTCATCGTGGGTGCCGGGATATCCGGTATCAATGCCGCCGTACGACTGGGCGCGGCCGGGCGCAGCTTCCACATCGTGGAGCGCCGCGAACGCATCGGCGGCACCTGGGATCTATTCCGGTACCCGGGAATTCGCTCCGATAGTGATATCTACACCCTCAGCTTCGGATACCACCCCTGGCATGAACGCAACACCATTGCCGACGGGGCCGATATCCGCGAGTACCTGGAGAACGCGGCCCGCGATTACGGCATCGAAGGACAGATCACCTTCTCTGCCAAGGTCACCGATGCCGATTTCCGCACCGACACCGATACGTGGTCGGTCCGTGTGGACACTCCAGCGGGGCCAAGGACGTATCGCGCCCGATTCCTGTACTTGTGCACCGGTTACTACAACTACGACGACGGCTACACCCCCGAGTTTCCGGGTATCGCCGACTTCACCGGGCAGTTGATCCATCCCCAACACTGGCCTGAGGATCTGGACTGCTCCGGCAAGGAAGTGACGGTTATCGGAAGTGGCGCAACGGCGGTCACCCTGGTGCCCTCCTTGGCGCGCGCGGGCGCGAAGGTGAGCATGTTGCAGCGCTCCCCGAGCTACGTCTACCCCATCAGTCGGGCCGATCCCGTCGTGGGCATCATGCGGAAACTGCTGCCACCCAACCTTGTCCAGCACTTCGCCCGAATTTGGCTGGGCGGTTTCAGCTGGATCATGTACCACGTCTGCCGCCGGGCGCCCGGATTCGCCAAATGGTTTATCAGGCGCCGGATCTCCACGCTGCTACCCGCCGGCTATCCGGTCGACATTCATTTCAAGCCGCGGTACAACCCCTGGGACCAACGCGTGTGCGCCGACACCGACGGTGATCTCTTCGAGGCCATCAATGCCGGCGGCGTCCGCATGGTCACCGACACCATCGACTCCTTCACTCCGTCGGGTATCCGGCTGGGCTCTGGTGAGGAATTGAGCGCCGATGTGATCATCACGGCGACCGGCCTGAACCTCCAAATATTCGGCGGTATCGCGCTCAGTGTGGACGGTACCCCCATCGATTCCCCGAATCGGTTTATCTACAAGGGATATCTGATCGAGGGCGTGCCGAACGCGGCCTGGAGCGTCGGCTACACCAACGCGTCATGGACACTGCGTGCCGATCTGAGTGCACGGGCGGTGGTACGGCTTCTCGACTACATGGACCGCTGCGGTTACACCCACGCCTATCCCGACCGCCACGGCGAGGAGCTCGAGGCCCGACCGTTCTTCAACCTGTCGTCTGGCTACGTAAGCCGTGGCGAGGACCACATGCCACGTTCCGGGGTGAAGGGCCCATGGGCCATCCGGCACAACTACGTGCTCGATGTCCTTGCGTTCCACCGTGATCGGATGGACGAGAACATGCGGTTCGGCAGCGCCAAGTCGAAATCCGTGTCCACGGCCGCCTAACCCGCAGGTGCGATCTCCGAATCGCCGCGTTCGGCCAGATGTCTCAGCACTCGAAGGAACGCATCGCGATCCGACGAGGGCACTCCGGCCAATATCTGCTTCTCGTTGTCCTGAATCGCTTTTTGCGCCGTCGTCACGGTTTTCCGCCCGCTGGCAGTCAGCGACAACAGGTTGCTCCGCCGGTCGACAGGATCGGGCTGACGGTTGATCAACTTCCGATTCTGTAGATCATCGAGCACCGTGATGATGCGCGTGCGATCGGCGCCGATGGCGTCGGCCAGGCTCGCCTGACTGCTGGCCTCATTGTCCCGCAGCGCCGTCAAGACGGCGTACGCCCACATGGTCACACCGTGCGCCTCCAAGATCGGTAACTCCGCACGAGTCAACGAACGGCCGAGCGGGACCATCATCGCCGCGAGGTCTGGTCGACCATCTGGTGTCTGTTGCGCCACAGACACCACAATAAACTAGCCAGGTTGATCATATGCCTTGATTGATCGTATGCATACGCATACGATCAACATCATGATGAAGTCCCAAGACCGCAAGATCATCGTCGAACGGGTCATCGACGCCGGCGCACAACAGATATTCGATGTACTTGCCGATCCGGCCCGCCACACCGTCCTTGACGGCACCGGCGCCGTCAAGGATCCGGCGATCACCGCACCCCATCGGCTCTCTCTCGGCGCGACCTTCACCATGGGCATGCGTACACGACCGCCCGACCTGGCGCCCTTCTCCCTCGTCCAAGTAGCAGTGGCGCTCACGCACCGCGGTCGGCTTACCAACGTCGTGAAGGAGTTCGAAGAACCGCGCCGGATCGCCTGGCGAAACTTCGGCAGGCATATCTGGCGCTATGAGTTGGAGCCGCTGACGGCCGAGCGGACCCTGGTGCGGGAAACATTTGACTACTCGACGAATATCGCGCCGTGGCTGCTCGAATGGGCGGGATTTCCCGCGGCCAATCGCCGTGCCATGCGGGAGACACTCAGTAGGCTCGCAGCGGCTGCCGGGTAATTACCCCAAACCACTTGTGCCACTTTAGTTTCTGGTGTCACACCCCGCAGCCGGTTGTCGGTGGGCGTCGTTAGTATTCGAATATGCATTCGATTGAGGTGTTGAAGGCGGCCGCTGATGCTTTCCGTGCTGAATCGATCGAGATGACCGCGCCTGAGGCCTTGACGATGATGGCGCGGTTGGAGGTGGTGCAGCGTCGACTGTCCGCGCGCGGGTTGGAGCTGGTGCCCACTGTGACGGCCCAGGCGTCTCCCGTCGAGTTGGGCGGCATCTCATTCCAGGATGTGATCTCCCGACGGTTGCATATCAGTAAGGGTGCGGCTCGACGGCGCATCGCCGATTCCGAACAACTCGCACCCCGGCGCGCGCTGACCGGTGAAGTGCTGGCGCCCGCGTTACCCAATGTGGCTGAAGCACTGGGGCGCGGCGAGGTCGGTGACGAACATGTGCGGATCATCCGTAGCTTCTTTGACCGGCTGCCCACGGTGGTCGATGTGCCGACCCGTGAAGCCGCCGAACAACAGTTGGCCATCATGGCTTCGCAGTTTCGCCCCGAACAACTCCGCGTCGGGGCCGAACGCATGATGGCGCTATTGAACCCCGACGGGGAGTTTTCCGATATGGATCGGGCACGACGACGCGGGATCACCATCGGACAGCAGGGTTTTGATGGCATGTCGCCGATCTCGGGATTGTTGGATCCGGAGACCCGCGCCTACCTCGATGCGGTGTTCTCGAAACTTGCCACTCCCGGCATGTGCAATCCTGCCGACCAGTCCCCCGTTGTGGACGGCGAAGCCACGCCCGAGGCCGCCGACCGCGACATCCGCACCAGCGCGCAACGCCACCACGACGCCCTGCGCGCATGCCTGCGATCCACCCTCGCCTCCGGCGAATTGGGCTCCCATCACGGCTTACCCGTCACGGTTGTCGTCACCACCACCCTGACCGAGATCGAAGACGCATCCGGTGTGGCGATCACCGGAGGCGGCACCTGGTTGCCAATGCGCGATCTGGTACGGATGGCATCGCACGCCCACCACTACCTGACGATCTTCGGCGATGACGGCCGTCCCCTGTATCTGGGACGTACCAAGCGCATCGCCTCGGCCGATCAGCGGATCGTGTTGCACGCCAAGGACCGCGGCTGCACCCACCCCGGCTGTCTTGTGCCGGGTTACCTGTGCGAGGTCCACCACATCGAGGAATGGGCCGACGGTGGGTTCACCGATATCAACAACCTCACCTTCGCCTGCGCACCCCACCACCGCCTCCTGGGTCACGGCTGGACCACCCGAAAACACGAAGACGGCACCACCGAATGGATACCCCCGCCGCAGCTGGTACCGGCGTAGCGTCCCGGGGTATGACTCAAGTTCTACAGACTCAGGTCTGTGTCGCAGGCGGAGGACCGGCCGGCCTGGTGCATGCACTACTGCTGGCCCGCGCGGGAATCAACGTCATCGTCCTGGAGAAGCACGGTGATTTCCTGCGCGACTTCCGCGGGGACACGGTGCATCCCACCACCCTGCGGATCATGGACGACCTTGGGTACGTCGATGAGTTCCTGAAGTTGCCGCATACCAAGATCGACCACGTCGCCTTTGACGCCGACGGATCGGACGCGGTGCGGACGGTCGGCGATTTCGAGGCGCTGAAGTGGCTCGGATTCCCGGAGCCCTACATCGCGCTGATGCCGCAATGGGACTTCCTCGACTTCCTCGCCGAAAAAGCTGAGCAGTTCCCGGAATTCACTCTCATCCGCAATGCCGAAGTCACCGACCTGATCTTCGATGGCGACCGGGTGGTCGGCGTGCGCACACCGGATCTGGAGGTCCGTGCCGATCTGGTCATCGCCGCCGACGGACGCAAGTCCGTGGTGCGGGCAGCCTCGGGTCTGAAACTCGCCGTGGCGTCCTCACCCATGGATGTGCTGTGGTTCCGGCTCGGCTGGCGGCCCGGTGATCCGCAGGAGCTGTTCGCGGTGGTCCGCAAGGGGTTATTCATGGCAATGATCTACCGGGGTGATTACTGGCAAGTCGCCTACCTGATGCCCAAGGGCTCCAATCCGCGCGCGGGCTCGCTCGATGAATTCAAGGAGCGAATTGTCAAGGTACGACCGGGGCTGGCCGACCACGTCGAAGACCTGAAGTCCTGGGATGACACCAGCCTGCTCGATGTGCGAGTCGATCGGCTCAAGACCTGGTGGCGCCCCGGTCTGCTCTGCATCGGTGACGCGGCCCACGCTATGTCACCGGTGGGCGGGATCGGGATCAACTACGCCGTGGCCGACGCCGTCGCCGCAGCCAACATTTTGGTCGGGCCGTTGCGTCAAGGCCATGTCACCACCGACCACCTGGCGCAGGTACAGAAGCGACGAGAGCTGCCCGTCCGACTCGCCCAGGCCGTCCAGATATTCGCCCAGAACAACGTGATCGAACCCCTGATGAACGGCGGCGACCTCTCCCCCATCCGCGTTCCCAGGTTCATCGGCTGGGGCCCGCTCAAGTTCATTCCGCCGATCGCGGTCGGCAGGGGTCTGCGACCGGAGCGCGTACGTACCCCGGATGTACACGAGCGGGCCAGCGCGGGGGCTTAGTGGGCCGCAGCATCCCAGCTGCGCCCGTACCCCACCGAAACCTCAAGCGGCACATCGAGCGGATACGCCGAACCCATCGTTTCGCGTACCAACGCCTCCAGCGTGTCCCGCTCCCCCTCTGCCACCTCGAAGAGGAGCTCATCGTGCACCTGAAGGAGCATTCGTGATCGTAAGCCCTTGTCCCGCAGTGCGTTATCGGTAGTGATCATCGCGACCTTGATGATGTCGGCAGCGCTGCCCTGGATCGGCGCATTGAGCGCCGCACGCTCGGCCGCCTCCCGCCGCAACCGGTCGCCGCTGTCCAAGTCCGGCAGGTATCGACGCCGGCCCAGCACCGTCGAGGTATAGCCGTCCTTGCGCGCCTGGTCGACCACGGCGTGCAGGTAATCGCGAACGCCGCCGAACCGCGAAAAATACTGGTCCATTTGCTCTTTGGCCTCGTCGTTAGAGATCTTGAGCTGAGTGGCCAGACCATATGCAGACAAGCCGTAGGCTAGGCCGTAGGACATCGCCTTGACCCGGCGGCGCAGCTCGCCGGTGACCTCGTCGATCGGCACTCCGAACGCGCGAGCAGCCACAAACGAGTGCAGATCTTCCCCGGTGTTGAACGCCTCGATGAGGCCCTCGTCGGCGGACAGATGCGCCATGATGCGCATCTCGATCTGACTGTAGTCCACGGTCATCAGCTCGGAATAGCCGTCTCCGACCACGAAGCCGTCGCGGATTTCCCGGCCCGCCTCGGTGCGTACCGGGATGTTCTGGAGATTCGGTTCGGTGGACGACAGTCGACCCGTCGCGGCAATCGTCTGGTTAAAGGTGGTGTGGATACGCCCGTCCGCAGCAACGGATTTCAGCAATCCGTCGACAGTTACCTTGAGTCTGGTGACATCGCGGTGCGTGAGCAGATGTTCCAGGAACGGGTGGCCGGTCTTGTCGAACAGTGTCTGCAAAGCGTCGGCGTCGGTGGTGTAGCCGGTCTTGGTCTTCTTGGTCTTCGGCATGCCGAGCTCATCGAAGAGCACCACCTGTAGCTGTTTCGGAGAGCCGAGGTTGATCTGCTTGCCGATCACCGCGTAGGCGGCATCGGCCGCCTCGCGAATGCCGGTGGCGAATTCGTTCTGCAGTGAGGTCAGGTGGTCGATGTCGACGGCGATACCAACGGATTCCAATCCCGCCAGCACCCGTTGGACAGGCAGTTCCATATCGGTGAGCAGTGCGGACGATTCGATGCGTTCCAGCTCGACGTCGAGCGCATCGGCCAGGTCAACGACCGCGCGGGCACGCAGCATCTGCGCCTGTGCCTGTTTGGCACCGTCTTCCCCCTCTTCGTCGAGCAGCGAAAGCTGTTGTTCCCCATCGTCTTCGGCACGCAGCTCGCGACGCAGGTAGCGCAGCGACAGATCGTCGAGCGCAAAACTGCGCTGCCCGGGACGCACCAAGTAGGCAGCGAGTGCGGTGTCGGAGCCGACTCCGTCGAGCGGCCAGCCACGCCCTGCCAGCGCATGTATGGCTTGTTTGGCCTCGTGCAGGGCCTTCGGCCGGGCCGGGTCGGCAAGCCACTGCGCCAGCGCGGCATCGTCCTCCGGAGTCACCTTTGTAGTGTCGATATAGGCGCCCTCGCCATCGGCGGCGGCGATCGCCACGGCCGACGCATCACCGCCGTATGGGGCGGACGCCCCCACCACCGCGAGCCCACTGCGGCGACCGTCGACGGTGTGGGTAATCAGCCAATCTGTCAGTGCGCCCGGTTCCAGCGCCTGCCCGACGAGCTGGAATCCCTCGTCCACCTCGGGTTCGACGGCTTCCAGGGTTTCGAACAGCCTGTCACGCAGCACGCGGAATTCCAGGTCGTCGAAGAGACGGTGAATCTGGTCGCGGTCCCAGGGCGCCAGGGCCAGCTGCCCGGGCACATACGGAAGCGGAACGGTCCGCACCAGGTCGGTGAGCTCGCGGTTGAGAATCACCGAGCCGAGATTCGCGCGCAGCGAGTCGCCGACCTTGCCGCGCACGGTGTCGGCCTTATCGACGAGGTCCTGCAGCGAGCCGTACTCGATGATCCATTTGGTGGCGGTCTTCTCGCCGACGCCCGGGATACCCGGCAGGTTGTCGCTCGGGTCTCCGCGCAGCGCCGCGAAGTCGGGGTACTGGGTGGGCGTCAGTCCGTACTTCTCGACCACGGCCTCCGGCGTGAATCGGGTGAGCTCGCTGACTCCCTTGCGCGGATACAACACGGTGACGTCCTCGTTGACCAGCTGCAGCGCATCACGATCGCCGGTGACCACGAAAACCTTGAAACCCTCGGCCTGTCCCTGAGTGGCGAGGGTGGCAATGATGTCGTCGGCCTCGAATCCCTCCTCGGCAAGCACCTTGATGCCGAGGGCCTGCAGGACCTCTTTGGCGATGTCGATCTGTCCGCGGAATTCATCCGGGGTAGCCGAGCGAGTGGCCTTGTACTCGGGGTACCGCTCCGAGCGGAAGGTCTTGCGGGATACGTCGAAGGCCGCGCCAACGTGGGTGGGCGCCTCATCACGCAACAAATTGATCAGCATCGATGTGAACCCGTACACGGCGTTGGTGGTCAGGCCGGACTGTGTCTTGAAATTCTCGGCGGGTAACGCGTAGAACGCCCGGAACGCCAGCGAGTTGCCGTCGAGCAGCAGGAGGGTCGGCTGTTTGGTCTCGGTCGTCGTCGCTGCCTTGGTCACTCTCCTACCTTATGCAGCGGTCATGACAGGCCTTACGACCCCGCCGCTTCCCCTGATCCGTAGGCCCTCGTGATGATTTCGAGGTAGTGCCCCGACGGATCACGGAAGTAGACACCTCGCCCACCGTCATTGTGGTTGATCTCGTCGGGATGCTGCCCGCGTGGATCGGCCCAATGGATGACGCCACGGTCGGTAATGCGGCCGTAGATGGCGTCGAAATCGCCTTCGGTGACCAGGAAGGCATAGTGCTGTGGGACGAGCTGCCCGTGATCGATGGTGGCGAAATCGAGATTGCCGCCATGCTCGAGCTCGACATTGAGGAAGTGACCAACCTCGACCGCGGCGGGCAACCCGAAGATCTCCGTGAAGAACCGTGCGGACTCTTCCCGGTTCTCAGAATGAATAATTGTGTGGTTGAACGCGATACCCATAGAACCCTCGCTACTTCGCCACCGACGCGCTGTCAAGGCTGGCGTCGAATAGGGCTCGGTGGCCGCGAATCACCTCGTGATGGGTGCGTGCCCAGAGGACCAACGCGGCGGAGATGCTGTGCAGGTCGAGTCCCAGCGGCGTCAGCGCGTACTCCACCCGCGGCGGCACCTCGGCGAATGCGGTGCGCGTGATGAGTCCGTCACGGCGCAACAACATCAGGGTGCGGGTAAGCATGCGCTGCGAGATGCTCGGAACGGCGTCGTGAAGCTCGGTGTATCGGCGGGGGCCATCGTGCAGGGTCGCGATGATCAGCACGCTCCATTTGTCGCCCACGCGGTCGAGGACCTCGCGGATGAATTCACCCTCGGGTAGCGACACCCCGGCGCAAACGCTCGGCAACGCAGGGTCGGCCCATGCCATCTCGAGTTCGGTCATTACGCACATCCTTGTTCGCCGACGCACACGGGTGTGCCTTTTGTACCAGGTCCAAAACTTCTCCATGATGGTGCTACGCACATATCAGAAGAAATGATACGACGAGGAGGTTAACGATGGAAAGAACCATGCTTGTGCTCGGGGCTGGCAGCGGTACCGGCGCGGCGGTAGCGAGGCGATTCGGCCGTGAAGGTTTCCACGTTGCGGTGGTAGGCCGTCGCCCCGAGCTGCTCAACACCTTGGTGGCGGAGCTAGCGGAAGAAGGAGTAACGGCCCAAACATTTCCTGCGGACCTCACCGATGACGTCAGCGTCGCGGAGCTCCTAGCGACGATCGCGTCCGAGCTGCCGCCGATCGACACCATTTACTACGGCCCCTCGTCGCCGGTGGCATTCACCGCGGCCCGCCAACTCACCGCGGCGGAGGCCGACCGTTATTGGCGGCTGCTGGTGCGCCCATTGATCGACACGGTCTCCACGATCCTTCCGGGAATGGTAGAGCGAGGACGTGGGACGATTCTGTCCACCATCGGCGGTACCGGAGCCCGGGCAATACCGGAGATGAGCGGACCCGGCCCGGCGGCCGCCGCGGCACGAAACTATCTGCAGGGCCTGCATTCTGAGGTGGCACCGGATGGCGTGTACGTCGGGTTGTTGACCATCGGGGCGTTCATCCTCGGTAGCGAAATGGCGGCACTGACGCCTCAAGACATCCACGGCTTCCCGACGGTCGAATCAGCGGCGCTGGCTCAACACTTGTGGGACATGTCAGCCGTCCGGAAAACGTTCGAGAGTTTCGTGCCGGCCGACTCGATCTTCCAGCCATGATCCCGCTAGGCGGGACATAAAACTGACACACGTTTCAATTCGCCCGTAAGCATGGGTAATCTGACCGGGTGCCTACAGATCAAGCCCCCGCCGTCGATGGCTGGTTCGACACCGACGACGCCGGTCAACCCCATCTGATCGGCGGCAAGTGCACGCAGTGCGCCACGATCGTGTTCCCGCCGCGTGCCAACAACTGCCCCAATCCCGCCTGCGACAGCGATGTCCTGGATCAGGTACCGCTCTCGCGCCGCGGCACGGTGTGGAGCTACACCGAGAACCAGTACGCCCCACCCCCGCCGTACCCGGCGTCCGATCCGTACGAGCCGTACGCAATCGCCGCGGTCGAGCTGGCCGCCGAAGGCATCATCGTGCTCGGCAAGGTGGTGGCAGGCACCGGCGCAGCCGATCTGAAGGTAGGCCACACCATGGAGCTGGCGCTCGAGCCGCTCTACACCGATGACGACGGTGTGCAGCGCCTGGTTTACGCATGGAAGAAGGTCTCCGCATGAGCCGCACCCCAGATCCCGTCTACATCCTCGGCGCGGGTATGCACCCATGGGGCAAGTGGGGACGCGACTTCACCGAGTACGGCGTCGTCGCAGCCCGCACGGCACTGCATGACGCCGGATTGGATTGGCGCCAAATCCAATTCGTCGCCGGCGCCGATACCATTCGTAACGGCTACCCGGGCTTCATCGCCGGGTCCACCTTCGCGCAGAAGCTGGGCTGGAACGGTGTACCCATCAGCTCGACGTACGCGGCCTGCGCCAGCGGATCACAGGCCCTGCAGAGCGCCCGCGCGCAGATCCTCGCCGGATTCTGCGATGTGGCGTTGGTGATCGGCGCCGACACCACCCCCAAGGGTTTCTTTGCGCCCGTCGGCGGTGAGCGCAAGGCCGATCCGGACTGGCAGCGATTCCACCTCATCGGCGCCACCAACCCGGTGTACTTCGCGATGCTCGCGCGACGCCGGATGGACCTCTACGGCGCAACCTCCGAGGATTTCGCCCAAGTGAAGGTCAAGAACGCCCGACACGGCCTGAATAACCCGAACGCTCGGTTCCGCAAGGAGTCATCGGTGGAGGACGTGTTGGCAAGCCCCGTCGTATCGGATCCGCTGCGCCTGCTGGATATCTGTGCAACCAGTGACGGCGCCGCCGCCCTCATCGTGGCCAGCGCCGAGTTCGCCAAGAAGCATCTTGGATCGGTCGAGGGCGTGCCGTCGGTGCGCGCAGTTGCCACTATCACCCCCAAGTATCCGCAGCATCTTCCCGAATTGCCCGATATCGCAACCGATTCCACTGTGGTGGTGCCGGCACCGGAGCGGGTTTTCAAGGATCAGATCGTCGATGCCGCGTATGCGGAGGCCGGTATCGGCCCCGAAGACGTGAGCCTTGCCGAGGTGTACGACCTGTCCACCGCCTTGGAGCTGGATTGGTACGAGCATCTGGGCCTGTGCGCCAGGGGCGAGGGTGAGCAGCTGCTGCGTAGCGGTGCTACCACCGTCGGTGGCCGGATTCCGGTGAACGCCTCCGGTGGGCTCGCCAGCTTCGGCGAGGCCATCCCGGCCCAGGCCATCGCGCAGGTGTGCGAGCTGACGTGGCAGCTGCGCGGCGAAGCGGGCGACCGTCAGGTCGAGGGCGCGCGGGTAGGCATCACCGCAAACCAGGGCCTATTCGGCAACGGCTCGTCAGTCATCGTTGCGCGGTAACCGTCGCGTTAGCCTGATCCCATGGAACGACAGTTCCACGCCTACGGCCCGTCGCACTGGGCAGTGCTCGCTGTATTCGTCCTCGGCGCAGTGCTGTTGGTGTGGCGGGGGCGCCGGCTCACCCATGGCCAGGCGCGCTTGCTGGGGCGTGCGCTCGGAGCGGTCACGGCGGTCATCTACGCCGCGATACTGGTCGCGGGGTGCATCCCACCGCGACTCGAGGTCTCACTTCCGCTTCGGCTGACTGACCTGGCGACCGCCGTCGCGGCGTATGCCCTGTGGTCGCAGCGGAATTGGGCGTATGTGCTGACGTACTACTGGGGGCTGGTGCTGAGCAGTCAGGCGTTGGTCTCTCCCGTGCTGACCGGCCCTGACTTCCCCGGTTACGAGTTTCTGGGGTTCTGGTCGATTCACCTGCTCGTCGTGTGGGCGGCCATCTATCTCACCTGGGGGCGGGGCATGCGACCGACGTGGCGCAGCTATCGCATGGCCGCCACCGTCACCGCATCATGGGCGATTCTCACTATGGCGTTCAATGGCATCGCGGGGTCCAACTATGGCTTTCTCAACAAGAAACCCTCAACTGCAAGCCTTCTCGATCTCATGGGACCCTGGCCGTGGTACGTGGTCATCGCGACCTTACTGACACTTACCGTGTGGGCATTGATGACCTGGCCCTGGGAGCGGCCGGCAAGGAAGGCTTACGAACCTCAGGCAACACCAAGGTAAGCGGAGCGAATACTGTCGTCCTGCAATAGTTCTCGCCCGGCTCCAGACCGGACTACCGACCCGGTCTCCATAACGTAGGCATGATCCGAACGTGTCAGCGCCTGCTGGGCATTCTGCTCG
Organism: Mycobacterium sp.; assembly: GCA_050701835.1. GTDB lineage: Bacteria > Actinomycetota > Actinomycetes > Mycobacteriales > Mycobacteriaceae > Mycobacterium. The sequence goes on from JBOGDC010000047.1 coordinate 107,707, forward strand.
ACCAGCACCACCGTCGTGCCCGCGGCATTGATCTCTTCGATGATGTTGAAGATTTTCGTGATCAACAACGGTGCCAAACCCATCGACGGCTCGTCGAGCAGGAGGATCTTGGGCCTAGCCATGAGAGCACGGCCGATCGACAGCATCTGCTGCTCACCCCCCGAGAGGGTTCCACCCTGCTGGCCGCGCCGTTCAGCCAGGCGAGGAAAGAGCGCATTGATCCAGTCGAGACGCTCCTTGCGCTCCGCGCGTGATTTGAATTTCCTTCCGTAACAACCCATTTCGAGGTTGTCGGCGACTGTCATGCCGGGGAATATCCCCCGGCCTTCGGGAGCCTGAACAATTCCGGCCTTGACGCGCTTATGCGCCTTCCACTTCGAGATGTCCTGCCCCTCGAAGAAGATCGAACCGGCACTGAGCGGGCATAATCCGGAGATGGCTCGCAGCGTGGTGGACTTCCCGGCACCGTTGGAGCCAAGCAGGGTGACCAGCTCGCCCTCCCGGACGTCGAGCGATAGCGTGTTTACCGCCTGAATCGGGCCGTAATGCACGCCGACGTTGTTGAGTTTCAGCTGCACGGGAGGCATCTATGCCTCGCTTTCTGTGTCGGGCGCCCCGGAGTCGAGCCAACCCGGCCCGTGGAATTCCTCGTCGGGCACTCCGAGATACGCCTCGATCACCGCAGGGTCATTCCTGACCTCGATCGGTAGGCCTTCCGCGATCTTCCTGCCGAATTCGAGGACCACGATGCGATCGGTGACGCCCATCACCAGATTCATATCGTGTTCTATGAGTAGCACGGTGTACCCGTAATCGCGGATGCGTTGGATGAGCTCGATGAGCGACTCTTTCTCGCTCGCCGTGAACCCGGCGGCCGGCTCATCCAGACACAGCAGTTTGGGTTCGGTGGCCAGCGCACGTGCGATCTCGAGCCTGCGTTGGCTGCCGTATGGGAGATTCTTTGCCTTGATGTCGGCGGTATCGGCGATGCCGACGAAGTCGAGCAGCCCCATTCCCACATCGACTGCATAGTGTTCCTCGCGGCGGTGCCGCGGTGTGCGCAGCAGGGCACCGAGTACCGAGGTCTTGTGGCGGGCATCGGTTCCGACCGCGACGTTCTCCAACGCCGTCATTTCGCCAAAGAGCCGGATGTTCTGGAACGTCCGGGCGATTCCGCGTCGAGTGATCTGGTGGCGCCGCAGCCTGCGCATCGGCTTTCCGTCGAACACGATGCTGCCCGATGTCGGCCGGTACACGCCGGTGATGGCGTTGAAGCATGTCGTCTTACCCGCACCGTTGGGCCCGACGAGGCCGAGAATCTCTCCCCGACGGATATCGAAGCTCACCCCGTCGAGGGCTTGCAGGCCGCCGAACTTCAGCGTCAGTTCGTTGACCTCGAGCAGTACTTCGGGTTCGGTGGGGGCGGCCTCCACTTCGGCTTCTTCCTCAACCAGATCAGCCTCGGCTTCGGGCTCGGTGTCCTCACGCTCTGTCATGCGGGGGCCTCGGCTTCCTCGGGCTCCTCTGCGCCAAAGCGCTCAGATACCTTGCGCCAGTAAGCCATCAACTTCTGCTGCGCCGGGAACAAGCCCTGCGGGCGGAAGATCATCAGCACAACCAGCGCCAACCCGAAGAACAGGTACTTCAGATTGCCCAGGTCGACACCTTGCACCTGCACGCCAAGAAGCCTGTTCGGCAGGTACACGATGATGAACGCGCCGAATACGACGCCGAGCTTGTTTCCCTGCCCTCCTAGTACGACGGCGCACAAGAACAGCATCGAGTTGATGATGTTGAAGGTCGGCGGTGCCACGTACTGGACCTGGCCCGCATAGAGCGCTCCGGACAGTCCACCGATTCCCGCGCCGATCACGAAGGCCCACAACTTGAACCGAAACGTGGGGACGCCCATCATCTCGGCGGCGTCCTCGTCCTCCCGAATGGCCACCCAGGAGCGACCCACCCGGCTGCGTTCCAGATTGCCCATCAGCACCAGGACTACGGCGATCAGGCACAGCCCAAGCCAGTACCACCACACGCCGTAGTTCAGATGGCCGCCCGAATTGCCGCTGGAGAAGACTCCGCCGTGCACGTGTTGCTCTCCCACATGTGGGTAGGCGACCTTGTGCAGACCTCGGGGGCCGTTGGTGACGGAAAGATTGTCGGCGAGCAGCCGAATGATCTCGCCGAATCCCAGCGTGACGATGGCCAGATAGTCACCGCGAAGCCGCAGCGTGGGAGTGCCGAGCAGCAGACCAAAGAATGCGGTGATCGCCACGGCGATCGGAAGGCAGGACAACCATGCCCAATCCGAACTGAAGAAGCCCGAGGTGCCCATTTGATTCCACGGGCTGTCGGGACTGGTGAGCAAGGCCACCGTGTAGGCGCCGATCGCATAGAACCCGACATAGCCCAGATCGAGCAGTCCCGCTTGTCCCACAACGACATTCAGTCCGATCGCAATGAGTGACACCATCGCGAACTGGGCCATCACCGGGCCGAAGCTGGTATTGGGAGTATCCAGGTAAGGAATTTTCCACACCGGCAGCAGCGCCATGAGGGCGAATCCGACAACGCCGTAGATCCACTGAACCGGCCGGGCCAGCTCGGACCACCATCGGCGCACCGAGTCGCCCGGCGCCAATGCGCCCGCCGCGGTCATGCCTTCGCCCTTCCGAGGCTCTCACCGAGAATGCCGGTGGGCCGGAACATGAGCACCAGCACCAGCAGTACGAATGCGACGACGTCACGCCATTGGGTGCCGAATACGGCTTGTCCGTAGTTCTCCATCACCCCGAGCAGCAGACCGCCCAGCAGCGCGCCGCGCAGGTTGCCGATCCCGCCGAGCACCGCGGCAGAGAAGGCCTTGATGCCCAACAAGAATCCGCCGGAGTAGATGATGCCCTGCGGCACCTTCAGCGTGTACAGCAACGCCGCCGCCCCCGCCAGCAGCCCACCGATGACGAAGGTGGTCATGATGATCCGCTCGCGAGATACACCCATCAGCGTCGCCGTGGTCGGATCCTGCGCCACCGCCCGAATGCCGCGCCCGAATTTCGTGTGGTTGATCGCGATATCCGTCACGAGGGCCAGGACCAGCGCCGCCGCCACGACAACCACGGTGACATTGGTGAGTGTGGCCTGAAACGGGATATGACGGCCGCCCACATCGAAAGGACCGAACGTCCACACCGGCCTGGGAGTCACTAGTCGGATCGGCTGCTGGGCGTTGCTGCCTCCGTAGCCCTTCGCAATCTTCGGCAGCACGAAGTGCACAAATTCCTGGATGACGAAAGACATCCCGATGGCAGTGATGAGGAAGGTCAGCGGGCGCGCGCCGCGGCGGCGCAGCGGACGATATGCCACCACTTCCAGCCCCAGCGCAGTGGTGGCCGATACCACCATCGCGATGAGCATCGCTACGCCGAGATACAGCACGGTGAGCGATACACCCTTGTTGTAGGCATTGCCTCCCGGCGTAAAGCCGAGCACCACGTCCAGGGCGAAATACGCCCCGAACATTCCCAACATGAAGACCTCAGAGTGCGCGAAGTTGATGAGTCGCAACACTCCGAAGACCAGCGTGTAGCCCACCGCGACCAACGCATAGATGGCACCCCACGCCAAACCGTCGATCGTCAGCTGGCCAATGCTGCTCCACAATCCGTGCAGATCGAATGAAATTGTGCTGGCCTGCACACCCGTCTGTGCCATCCACCCCGAAACCATTTGCGGCTGAGCCTAGTCCCTTGTTTGCCCTATATGACCTTGTATACCCAGATGAGTGTCGAGGTTAGCTCACCGGTCTCGTTCCATTTGTATTCTCGCGCCACGCCCTGCCCCTGGTACGTCCGAACCCAATCGAGCAACCCCGCCCGCGTGGTCTTTCCTGCATCGATTCCCTTGACCAGGATCGTCGCCAGGTCGTACCCCTCGGTGCTGTACGTCCCCGGTTCCTGATTGAACTTGGCGGTGTACTCCTTGCCGAAGGTGTTCGAAGCAGGCCCGCAGGGGCACGACAGCAGCGCGTCCTTTGAGGAATCACCCGCCTGTTTGACGAACTCGATGTCCTTGGTGCCGTCGGCAGAGACGAAGGTCGCGGTCACGCCGGCGTTACGCAGTTGCTGCACCAAGGGCGCAGCCTCGGCGTAGTAACCGCCGAAAAACACGGCATCGGGTTCGGCGCTCTTGAGCTGAGTCACCGCCGCCGAGAAGTCCTTCTCCCCCTTCTTAACCGAGGCGTTGCAGTCGTTTCCGAGCGTCCCGCGTACCGCGTTGGCCAATCCCGAGCCGTAGTCGGTGCTGTCGTCAACAACACAGACCTTGTGCCGCCCGAGCGTTTTCTTGAGGTAGTTGGCGACGGCGGGTCCCTGCACCCCGTCGTTGGCCAGTCCGCGGAAGAACGTCTTCCATCCCTGTTGCGTGAGCGTCACGTTCGTAGCCGAGGCGGTCGTCGAGACCAGACCCGCCTCGCTGAAAATCTGTCCGGTCGACTTGGTCTCCCCCGAGAATCCTGGCCCGATGAGCCCGATGATGGCGGGGTCTCCGATGATCTGCGGGGCGATGTTGCTCGCATTCTGCGGCAGTCCCTCGGTGTCGAACTCCCGGAGTTTGACCTGGCAGCCGGGATTAGCGGCGTTGTGCTTGTCGACAGCTAGCTTTGCCCCATCGCGGATGTTGATTCCCAGCGCCGCATCGGGTCCGGTGAGCGCACCGGCCATGGCCAGAGAAACGTTGTCGCACTGCGCTTTTCCGTCACCAGCGGGATCGGCCGGGGATTGCCCATTCGCCGCGGGCACCTCGGTTCCATCCTGGGCGATCTGCACCAACGGCGAGATCTTCAGGTCCGTTTGATTGGAGTCGTCGGACTGGGAACCGCTATGACAGCCCGCGAGGGCGAGGGTCATCGCGCCCAGCATGATCACACTCGCGCGTAAACGCACGATCACCTCCGGATGAGTTCGGCTGAGCAGGTTGATCAGAAAACATAGCCAACCGGAGGGCAACACGCAGTGCTTACCTGAGTTTCAGCTCGTGGTGTCGGTGTCGAGTGTTTCCAGCACCACTTCGGCAACGCGTTTCATGGTGGTGCGGCGGTCCATCGCGGCGCGCTGGATCCACTTGAACGCCTCGGGTTCGGTGAGACCCTGCGAGGACTGCAGGACGCCCTTGGCGCGCTCAACGAGCTTTCGGGTCTCCAGCCGGTCAGACAGCGTCTGAACTTCTTTCTCCAACGCGCTGAGCTCGCCGAAACGGCTTACCGCGACCTCGATGGCCGGGACAAGGTCGGTCTTCGAGAACGGCTTCACCAGATACGCCATGGCACCGGCGTCTCGGGCCTTCTCCACCAGGTCGCGCTGGCTGAAGGCGGTAAGGATGACGATCGGTGCGATGCGCTTAGCGGCAATCTCCGATGCGGCGTCGATGCCATCCCGCCGCGGCATCTTGACGTCCATGATCACCAGATCGGGTTTGAGCTGTACGGCAAGGTCCACGGCTTCTTGCCCGTCGCCAGCCTGGCCGACCACGTCATAGCCCTCCTCGTGCAGCATCTCGACCAGGTCGAGGCGGATAAGAGCTTCGTCTTCGGCGACGACCACGCGGCGCGCGGGTGCCGCCGGTTCGGTGTTCTGAGAGCCGGTCATGGCGACCATTGTGACGCATGAGGTCGTGTGCACGGCGATACCCTGGTGAAAGTGACGCTCGTCATCCCTTAAGGTTGAGATCCACGGCAGGCCCCAGGCCGCCTAAACGCCAGGCCCTCGTATCCCAACTGGCAGAGGAAACGGATTCAAAACCCGTGCAGTGTGAGTTCGAATCTCACCGAGGGCACCACCCGCGCAGTGCCCGAACTCATCGAGGTGCGCCTAGATTTGCCGCCGTCGTGTTTGGATTCGAGCATGAATCGAGCAACGGTCGGCGTGCTGACACTCCTGGCGTGCGCATCCGTGATCGCGGCATGCCAGGGGTCGTCTCGGATTACCCGGATATCGGAGACTTCCTCGGCGGCCACGGCGACGGCACCGACGAAGACCAGCGTCTCCCGGGCCAGCCCGTCGCCAACCACCGCCCACGCGGACGCCGACGACCCGGTGAAGCGCATGCATGACGCGTTCGGCAGCCTGCAGAATCCGGTCATCGCCGCCACCAAAGACGGAACGGGCAGTTATGAGATTCCGGTAGCACCACAACCGTCGGCGTCAGGACCGGCGGCGTACATCGCGGCGCTCTGCACCGGCGGACCGAACGTCAATATCGCTCTCGACGGCACTCCGGTGCCCGGCGGCGGCATGTGTGGAGATGAACCCGGCAGGCCCGGAATCGTCGTGATGCTCCTTGCGGTGAGGGCCGATCCAGCGGTCGCGCACAGCATCAAGGTGCAGGGAGCCGCGGGGCAGCACAGTTGGGTGTCGATGGCCTACGGCCAGGTGTACTGACCCCGAGGCGCTATCCGACGTCGGTGCAGTTGACTCCGGGGTTGTCGCAGTCGGAGCCGGTCTCATCGGGCGCGCTGACCCATCCGCCCGCGTCGTCCTGTCCGGGGCCGAGATTGGATGCGGGCGGGTTGTCATCGGAACCACACACCACCCAAGCGTTCTCGCACTGAGCACCCGCACCGCCCGGCAGGTAGCCCCAGCCGCTGTCTCCGTCGTTTTCTGGCTGATCGACCAAAGACCCATGTGATGGCGAGTTGGGCGACCCCGGAACCGGAGGCGGCGGGGCGGGTTCGGCCCACGCGACCGCGCCGGCCCCGATGAAAGCCGCAGCCACGAGCCCGACTGCAGGCGCCACGATAAGACGAGTAATTGCGTTCATAGGGCACCTTCTGAGCGGCTGACGATTACGGGACAAATCTACTCCCACGCACAGCATCCCGGATGATCTCGCGAGGAAGCGCGCATGCGCTTCCCGTGCGGATTTGGCAATGTCCCGTGGCTGACGTGCTAAGACTGGCTTCATGGAACGCCCCACTCCCACCACCCTGATCGACATCCACGAAATCACCGAGCTCAAGTACCGCTACGCACGCACCCTCGATAACAAGTTGTGGGATGAGTTCGCCGACACCCTCACCGAAGATGTTCAGGCGACGTACGGCACCGCAGTGCACGGCGCACCGCTCGAATTCACCTCGCGCACAGGCGTTGTGGACTACATGCGGTCGTCACTGACGACCGATATCACCAGCGTGCACACCATGAGCCATCCGGAGATCCACGTCGACGGTGACACTGCCACCGGTAGCTGGGCCATGAGTGATGTCGTGATCGTTCCGGCGCACAGTGTCCTGATCACGGGAACGTCGTACTACACGGATCGGTACCGCCGAGATACCGACGGGAAATGGCGTATCAGCTACATCTCGTACTACCGCCTGTACGAGGCCATGCAGAACACCAAGGACATCGGCTTCAACCTGATCGCGAACCGCTGGTCGCAGTGACCGAGCCCGCGCATACGGTACTGCCCGCAATGTCCCAGAGCGACCTTCTGGGTTCACCCGTTTACCGCCCCGCCTTCGCCCAGTTGGCGTATTAGTAAATGTGGCCCGTATCGCGTTGATCTTCGGTTGCAACTACTACTACGCTGCGTCGTAGGAGGTGGCGATGAACGCCCTGGACGTATCCCGTTGGCAGTTCGGCATCACCACCGTGTACCACTTCATCCTGGTGCCGTTGACCATTGGACTGGCACCCCTTCTCGCCATCATGCAGACGGCATGGGTCGTCACCGGAAACAACGCCTGGTATCGGCTCACCCGGTTCTTCGGGAAGTTGTTCCTCATCAACTTCGCGCTGGGCGTCGCCACCGGCATCGTGCAGGAATTCCAGTTCGGGATGAACTGGAGCGAGTACTCCCGATTCGTTGGCGATGTGTTCGGTGCGCCCCTGGCTCTCGAGGGACTCGTCGCGTTCTTCCTGGAGTCAACCTTCCTTGGCCTATGGATATTTGGTTGGACGCGCTTGCCCAAGCTCGTGCACCTGGCCTGTATCTGGATGGTCGCGATCGGAGTCAACGCCTCGGCGTTCTTCATCATCGCGGCCAACTCCTTCATGCAGCATCCGGTCGGGGCGATCTACAACGCGGAAACCGGGCGTGCGGAGCTGACCAGCATCACGGAGCTGCTCACCAACAACACCGCGCTGGCTGCGGTCCCCCATACGATTGCCGGAGCCTTGCTCACGGCAGGCACCTTCGTCGCCGGCATCTGCGGGTGGTGGATGGTGCGATCGCACAAGCTAGGGACGCTCGACGACGCACGCACCATGTATCGCCCTGCCGCCATCGGCGCGTGCGCAGTGATGATCCTGTCCGGAATCGGACTGGCGGCCACGGGCGACGTTCAGGGCAAGTTGATGTTCCAGCAGCAGCCCATGAAGATGGCGTCAGCCGAATCCCTGTGTCACACCGAAAAAGACCCGAAATTCTCGGTGCTGACGGTGGGCACCCACAACAATTGCGGCAGCGTGACACACGCCATCGAGGTGCCCTACGTCCTACCGTTCCTCGCCGAAGGCAAGTTCACCGACGTCACCCTCAAGGGCGTGGAAGACCTGCAAAAAGAGTACGAGCAGAAGTTCGGCCCGCGTAACTACCGGCCCAACCTCTTCGTCACGTACTGGGCGTTCCGCGCGATGATCGGCCTGGCCCTCGGGTCCGCAGTGCTGGCACTTGCCGGTTTGTGGGTAACGCGGGGCGGCAGGATTCCCAACCAGCGCTGGTTCGCCTGGCTGTCGATCTTGGCGATCCCCACCCCGTTCCTGGCGAATAGTGCCGGGTGGGTGTTCACCGAAATGGGACGACAGCCTTGGGTAGTTGCCCCGAATCCTACAGGAGTGCAACAGATTCGACTCACTGTGGATCTGGCGGTCTCGCATCACTCCGCCGCCACGGTATGGGTGTCACTCGTCACCTTCACGCTGCTCTACGGCGCACTTGGCGTGGTGTGGTTCTGGCTCATCCGCCGATACACCGTCGAAGGGCCTCTCGAACACGACACCGAGCCCGCACCGCCCGCCACCGATGAGGACAGCCTCAAGCCGCTGTCCTTCGCCTACTAGCCTGCAAGGAGGTCCGAATATGAATCCGACGACATTGCAACAACTCTGGTTCATCGTCGTGGCGGGACTGTTCCTCGGCTTCCTCGTCCTCGAAGGCTTCGACTTTGGTGTCGGGATGCTCATGCACCCGCTCGGGCGCGGTGACGACCGTAGGCGACGGGCTGTCCTGAACACCATCGGGCCGGTATGGGACGGTAACGAGGTCTGGCTCATCACCGCGGGCGGCGCGATGTTCGCGGCCTTCCCGCACTGGTACGCGACGTTGTTCTCCGGGTTGTATCTTCCGCTGCTGGCGATTCTCGTGGCGATGATCGTCCGCATTGTCGCCATCGAATGGCGCGGAAAGATCAACGACCCACGCTGGCGTGCACGCTGCGACCTCGGGATAGCCATCGGGTCCTGGATACCCGCGCTGCTCTGGGGTGTCGCGTTCTCATCCCTGCTCGCCGGGCTTCCGGTGGACGGCGCCAAACAGCTCACCCTGCCGCTCGGTGATGTGCTCAGACCGTATGTACTGCTCGGCGGCGTGGTCTTCGTGGGGCTCTTCGCCTTTCACGGTGCGTTGTTCATCTCCCTGAAGACTGCGGGGGCGGTCCGCGAGGACGCCGTCTCGATAGCGCGCAGGCTGGCGATTCCGGTGATCGTTGCCGCCGGCGGATACGGATTGTGGACGCAGCTTGCTTACGGCAGGGGTTGGACCTGGATCGCGCTCGCGGTAGCCGCACTGTCGTTGGTGGGCGCTGCCGCTGCTTCACGAATGTCTCGTGACGGCTGGGCGTTCGCCTGCACATGCCTGACGGTATTGGCCGTCGTCGTGCTGTTGTTCGGCTCGCTCTACCCCAATCTCATTGTGTCCAGTCTGGATCCGGCCTTCAACCTGACGATCGTCAATGCCTCGTCCAGTCCGTACACGCTCCGAATCATGAGCTGGGCGGCGGCCATCACCGCACCGGTGGTGATGGTCTATCAAGGCTGGACGTATTGGGTATTCCGGCAACGCATCTCGGCCGAACAGATACCCGATCCGGTCGGGCTGCCGGTGCGATGACGAGGACGCGCACCGCCCCAGTCGACCCGAGACTGTGGCGGCGCAGCGCGCCAGCCCGCCGTTACTTGATACTGACGGTCCTCTGCGAGCTGCTGATGACGGCATGCACGCTCGCCATCGCCGTGGCTTTGGCGCATGCACTCGCCCGGCTCATCACCGATCCTGCGGCCCGCGATCTAACCCATATGACAGCGCCGCTGGTCACCCTGGGCGCGCTGTGGATTCTGCGGGCGGGAGTCCACGGGGTGCAGGTCCGATTCAGCGAGCGCGGTGCAACGGGCGTCATCGCCGACCTTGACGATCAACTGTTGACGACAATCGCGCAGGCGCAGCCTCGTGACCTTCAGCAGTGTCGGGAATCGGCCGCGACGGTGTTGACCCGAGGACTCGACGACCTACGCCCCTACTTCGCCGGCTATCTGCCCGCAGTGCTCAGCGCCGCGATCGTGACACCCGCTGCCGCCCTGCTGATCGCGGCGTCGGATATCCAATCGGCAGTCATCGTGGCCGTCACCCTGCCACTGATACCGATATTCATGATTCTCATCGGCCTACTCACCCGAGACCGCGCGGAGGCGGCACTGAACGCCTCCACCGCGGTGACCGGACAGATTCTCGATCTGATCGCGGGGATCCCGACCTTACGCGCGCTCGGGCGCACCGCGACACCGCTGCGACGAATCACGGAACTCGGCGCCTCCCAGCGGCGTTCGGTAATGGCCACGCTCAGGGTCGCCTTCCTTTCGGCCATGGTGCTGGAAATGATTGCAACCCTCGGCGTCGCACTCATCGCGGTGAGCATCGGTATGCGATTGGTGTTTGGGCATCTCGATCTCACCACCGCGTTGACGGTCCTGATTCTGGCACCCGAGGTCTACTGGCCGCTGCGCCGCGTAGGCATCCAGTTCCACAGTGCCGCCGACGGAAAGGCGGCTGCGGACAAGGCCTTCGAGCTCCTCGACACCGCCGAGTCCCCCACTGCCGTTGCCGGAACGACACCTCCGCCACCACACGCCACGATCCTGCTTGAGGCGGTCAGCGTGGCGGATCGAAGCGGCTACGCACCATGGGAGTTGACGGCGACCATCCGTCCCGGCGCTGTCACCGTGCTGACCGGCCACAATGGCGCGGGTAAGTCGACGGTTCTGCACACGATCTCCGGCCTCACCACTCCCGCCGAAGGCAGGGTTCTCGTGGACGAGGTGCCTCTCGACGAGATTCATCGCGACACCTGGTGGTCGATGATCGGATGGCTGCCCCAACGGCCCGTGTTGGTGCCGGGCACCATACGTGAAAACCTCGAAATGTTCGGTCCGCTAGCTGATCTCGAGTCCGCCCTTGCCGAAAGCCAATTCGACAAGACCCTTGAGACGTTGCGGGACGGGCTGGACACCCGTCTCGGCACGGGCGGGGCCGGTCTTTCACTGGGTGAACGGCAACGACTGTGCCTGGCCCGTGTGCTCGGTACCAATCGTCCGATCCTGCTTCTCGATGAGCCCACGGCACACCTCGATGGAGACACCGAGGCCGCCATGCTCGCCGCACTGGTGACGCGTGCCCGCCGTGGAGTCACGGTGGTGCTGGTAGGGCATCGTGCCCCCGTCCTGGCTGCCGCCGACGAAGTATTCACCGTTCAGGCCAGGCATGCTGCGCACCTCTAATCCCTTGCGGCACTGGCTGATCGCACTTCGTGTGCGGCCCACCCGGCTGGCCGCGGCCATAGCGTTCGGTGTACTTGCGCTGGGAAGCGCGCTGGCGTTGGCCGGGTTATCGGCGTGGCTCATCACCCGGGCCTGGCAGATGCCACCGGTTCTCGATCTGTCCGTTGCCGTGGTTGCCGTGCGCGCCCTAGGCATTTCGCGTGGTATCTGGCGGTACTGCGAGCGGCTCGCCGGTCACGATATCGCGTTGCGCGGTGCCGCCACCGTCCGCGCGCACGTGTACGAACGTCTGGTCTGCGGCTCGGCAGGAGCCTTACGCAAGGGCGCGGTGCTGGATCGCATCGGCACCGACATCGACGAGCTGGCCGAGACCGTAGTACGTAGCGTCATTCCCACCGCGGTGGCCGCGGTACTCGGTGTCGCGGCGACGGTGACCATCGCGGCGATATCGCTACCTGCCGCACTCGTATTGGGGTGCGCCTTGGTGGTGGCCGATGTCTTGGCACCGGCACTGGCGGCGCGCACCGCCACGGCCCGGGAGATACGCGGTGCACAGGCACGTACCCGGCAGGCAGAAACGGCCATTGAGATCCTCGACCACGCTCCCGAGCTGCGGGTGGGAGGCCTGCTGCCACATCAGCTCGACGTGGCGCGGCAACGACGCCGTGAGTGGGCCGCTGCGCAGGACGCCGCCGCCGGTCCTGCCGCGTGGGCAGCGGCCGCACCCACCCTTGCAGTAGGTGCCGCGGTAGTCGGCGCCTTGGCAGCGGCCGTCGAACTCTCTGGACACGTCGCACCTACGACTCTCGCCATCCTGGTGTTATTGCCACTGGCCGCTTTCGAGGCCTCCACCGCTCTCCCCGCCGCGGCCGTCGGTATCGCGCGCTCACGCGCATCGGCGCGGCACTTGGAGCAACTCGCCGGAGGAAGTGTCAATACAGCCGCGCCTGTCGACGCGGTGCCGAACGCCGAGGACTCCGCCGTCACACTTGACTGTTCTGAACTGCGCTGGCGGACTGGCAGATCGGCATCAGGACCATTGACATTCCGGCTGCCGGCAGGTGGGCGGTTGGCCGTCACCGGTGCCAGCGGCATCGGCAAGACATCACTGCTCACGACGCTCGCCGGGCTCGCGACGCCGGTTGGCGGGTCGATCCGACTCGCAGATCAGCCACTCTCTACCGTCTCACCTGCCGAGTTGCCCTCGGTCATCAGGTTTTTCGCCGAGGATGCGCACCTCTTCGCTACCACGGTGCGCGACAACCTTCTCGTCGCCCGGGGCGACGCCACCGACGGCGAACTCATCGACGCACTGTCGGCAGTCGGACTCCGCCCCTGGATCGAATCGCTGCCGCAGCGGCTCGATACGGTGCTGACCGCAGGAGCGGCCTCGGTATCGGGTGGACAACGTCGACGGCTCCTGCTTGCCCGGGCAGTGTTGTCCGAGGTACCCGTGCTGCTACTGGATGAGCCCACCGAACACCTCGATGGACACACCGCGGAGGCGATTCTGCGTGAATTGTTGGACGATGACAGCCCACTACTGCCAGGACGGACAGTCGTGGTGGCAACCCATCACCTGCCCGAATCGGTGAACTGCCTTCGCATCCAACTCGGCGATACAGTGCAGGTATGACGGAAACGCCCACGCCTCCCGGCGAACCGAAGAACGAACCCGCGGAACCGACATCACAAACCCAGTCGGCCGACGCGGCGCCTCCCCTTCCTTCGTACCCGCCGGGGCAATACCCACCTCCACCGAGCGGCTACCCGCCATACCCCTATCCGTACCAGTACGGTCCGCCTGGCGCACCGATACCAGCACCGGCGCCAAAGAATGGGTTGGGGCTAGGTGCACTCATAGTCGGCATTGTCGCTATCATCCTGTCCTGCACGGTATTTGGTGGATTTATCGGCGGCATCGTCGCAATCATCCTGGGCGCGCTAGGCCTGGGTCGGGTCAAGCGCTCCGAAGCCGACAACCGTGGAGTCGCCATCGCCGGCATCGTCCTCGGCGGCCTCGCCATCCTGCTGTCCGGTGCCATCATCGCGTTCACGATGATCTTCATGGGGTCGTCGGGATTTGGCGAGTTCATCAACTGCGCGACAAGCGCCAATGGGGACCAAGCCAAGATGACGCAATGCCAGAACGATTTCGAGAAGCGAATGAACGAGAAGGCCGGCGCCCCCGCGCCGTGATCCCTACTGCCTGGGCGGATCGGCAGGCAGCAGGTGTTCGCCGACGCGGTCCGTTGCCAGGCTCAGCGATGAAATGTACTGCTTCTCACCGTTTGGACCGGGCTTCGCCGAGGCGAGCATGTCGGGACGCTCGAACTCGATTCCGCTGACGGCGCAACGAAGCAACTCATCCGACGGGTTTCCGTATTCGTCGTACATGGGCAGGTCGATGCCGTCATCCGTGCGGCGCAGGTAGTACTTGCCCCGGGTGGCCACTGCGAGGATCGGCGGTAGTACAAAGGCAATGACGACGGCCACGATCGGCGAGTAGGGCCGGACCGCTTCGCCGAACGCTCCGAAGAAGACCAGGATCGAGATGCCCGCCGAGAGCAGCATCGAGACGAATCCGACCGGGTTGACGTTATAGAGCATGCCGCGCCGGAACTCCGGTTCCATGGGCGAGATTTTGAGGAGGTATTTGTTGACCGCGATATCGGTCGCCACGGTCACCACCCAGGCCATACCGCAGTTGGCGTAGAACCCGAGGATGGTATTCAGGAAGTCGAACATGTTGGCTTCCATCAGTACGAGCGCGATCAGCAGGTTGAACAGCACGAAAATCAACCGACCCGGATAGTGCTTGGTGATTCGGGTGAACGAGTTGGTCCACGCCAACGAGCCCGAGTAGGCGTTGGTCACGTTGATCTTGATCTGGCTGATGACCACCAGGATCACCGCCAACGTGATGGCCAGCCAGTGCGGCATCATGTTCTGGTAGATCTCCAGGAACTGGTGCACCGGCTGATTCGCGACCGCGGCGCCGTCAGCCACATTGGCGATCAGGTAGACGGCAAGGAATAGCCCGATAACCTGCTTCATGGCGCCGAACAACACCCAACCCGGCCCGGCCAACAGCATTGCGGTCCACCAGCGGCGACTATTTTCGGGCGTCTTGGGTGGCATGAAACGCAGATAGTCGATCTGCTCGGCGATCTGCGCGATCAGCGACAGACACACTCCTGCGGCAAGCATGATCGACCCCAGGTTGACCCCCTGCGCATCCTTGCCTCCGTAGGCGAAGAAGGTTGCTATCGAATCAGGATGGCGCACAACGAGATAGACAAATGGGATCACCATCATGACGAGCCACAACGGGGTCGTCCACACCTGGAGTACAGACAATGCCTTCATGCCATAGATCACCAGCGGAATGATGATGATGGTGGACGCCGCGTATCCAATGGGCACCGGCACACCAAGCCCGAGCTTGAGTCCCTGCGCCATGATCGAGCCCTCGAGCGCGAAGAATATGAAGGTAAACGTCGCATAGATGATGTTTGTGACAATGCTGCCGTAATACCCGAATCCGCTACCGCGCGTGATTAAGTCAAGATCGATATTGTAACGGGCCGCATAATAGGACACCGGTATTCCGGTGAGGATGATGATGACGGCGAAAACGCCGATACCCCACAACGCGTTTCCGGTGCCGTAGGAGATTCCGATATTGGCACCGATCGCGAAGTCCGCCAGGTAGGCAATACCGCCCAGTGCCGTCACGCCCACGACCGCCGGACTCCAGCGGCGAAAACGCCTGGGGGCGAATCGAAGGGTGTAGTCCTCCAATGTCTCCCGCAGTGCCGCGCTCTCGGTGGTGTCGTGGGCGGCAGAGGCGGCGGGAACGCGCGCGGAAGCAGTTGTGTCGAGGGTATCGGTCACGCCCACAGACTGGCGAGCGCCCAATTCGTGCGCGTTTTCCCGACGTTAATGTCCTGTTACGCGGACGCTCCAGCAGGCGCTTTGGGCCTCAGCCGCGGTGTGAATTCCAAGGTCAGCAATGCGACCGCGACCAGCGGCACCGCGGACATCTGCACCAGCACGTAGCGCCGATCCCCCAGTGCATGGAATTTGCGCAGGTACCGGTACAAGGACTCCAGAGCGATCAGCGGATCGAGGACGTGAATCGCCGAGTAGCAGAACTCCTGTACTCGGGTGCGGTCCTTCTCCGCGAAGATCTCTGGGAACGCCGCGAACGCCAGCGATAACCGGCGGGCACCTTCGCTCTTGGCGAGAGCGATCATGTCGATCGTGAGTCGCTCGTCGATGCCATTGGGTGCACCTGGGCGGCGCCAGGGGACGTCGAGGGAGATGTCGGCCCCCCGTCCGGTGCTGGCATATCGGTGAAACCCTTGAACCACACCGGAGTTGTCTCGGGCGATGATCAACCGGATGCCCGGGTATCGACCGGTCAGCGCACCATCGAGAATCATCGAGAAGCCCCGCTCGAATCGGCCGCCGTGCGAAAGTTCCATCACTCGTTGGAGTTCGGAGTACATGGCGTCGTCCAGGCCTTGCTCGTCGACGACCTCGGTGGTCATCCCCGAGTTGCGGGTGCGTTGTACCCCCTGGCGCAGGTTCCGGTACTTTCGTCCCACCATGTCGAAGGTTTGCACGTCGACGACGACATCGCGGCCCACCGCGATCGCGCGCAACGGGTGACCGATGACGCGCGGATCGCTCCACAACGGCAGGCGCCGTTCACTGCAGCCCAAGATCGCGATGCGCCAGCCGTGTGATCGGCACATGGCCGCGAAATCTCGCACCAGGGATTCAAACTGGGATTCTTCGCCGATGGGATCTCCGCCGACAACGGCGAAACCCGCTCGTGTCCGATAGGCGATCGCGGCCGTGCGGTCGGCATTGACGTAGTAAGACTTCAGCGAGTGCATGGCGAAGGCCGCCAGTGGGTCGTCCCTGGTCTTGGCGACCAGGGCGGCGACTTCCGCCAGCGCCTCGGGCTGAGCCCGTGCCGACATGGGCCACATCAGGATGAGCCCGGCGGCCACAACGAGTGCGTCCCCGGCGCGCTCGAACTGAAGCACACTGGCTCCCAGCGCGACCAGAACGGCCGCCCCTGCCCACGCCGCGTGACCGTAGGTCACCGGCCGGCCCAGGAAGATGCCGCGCGCGATGAACGCGACACACAACAGAACGGTAAGCGGCCAAAGGATTTCGCCGAAATCGGGCTGCGGGGGGTACCCGGAATGCGCGACCAGTAGTACCAGCCACCCTGCCGCCAGCAATACCGCGGCAGCAGTGACGAACCGTGCGGGCCGCGAATCGCTATGGACGACAAGGCGTTCGGCAACGCGCACGTGAGCAGTAGGTGCCGACGGTTCTAGCATCCAGCCACCTCCGCAGTCGCTGAGACCCTTCCTCGACCTCTACTTCACGATACTCCCGCAGTTACCAGCGGTCGGCAGGACCGCTCTTCCCGATGGCAAACCACAAAATGGGCCCGAAGATCGGGAAAACCAGCACGATGACAGCCCATGGCAGCTTCTCGCCGTTGGGCTTCACCGGGTCTTTAACGATGGAAATGATGGTGATCACGGTGAGTACCACCACCAGCAGCGAAAGGATACGAATCATGACCGCCCCGGGAAGTATTTGACAATGCCTTCCTGGATGGTACTGGCTAGCAACCTTCCTTGGCGATCGAAATAGCGACCCGCCCCCGTGCCGCGCCCCCCAGAGGCAACCGGCGATTCGGTGGCGTAAAGCACCCAGTCGTCAAAGTGCACCGGACGATGGAACCACACGCTGTGGTTGATGGTGGCGGCGAAAATCCGGTCGTAACCCCAGGACAGCCCGTGCGTGGTGATGATCGAGTCCAGCACCGTGGTGTCCGACGAGTAGACCAGTGCCGCACTGTGTAGCACCGGGTCGTCGGGCAGTGGCCCGTGTGCCTTCATCCACACCCGATTATGTTTCAGGCGTTGCGATTTCGCCTTGAGCACCCACGCGGGGTCATTGTCATAGCGCCACTCGATGGGTTTGAGAGCGGCCACGAACATCGGCACGGTGTCCTCGTATCCGACCAGATGCTCGTCGATGGTCGGCAGTGTCTCCGGATCGGCCACTGTCGGCGCTGCGACGGCGTGTTCGAGACCCGGCGAGTCCTTCAGGTACGACACCAGCGCCGAGGACAGCAATAGGTCGCCCTGGACCGCGTCGATCCGACGATTGGCGAAGCTTCGCTCGTCCCGCAAGCGCAGTACCCGGAATTCGATGTCCTGTTCGGGGTTGCCGCCGTTGATGAAATGAGTCGAGATGGCCGCCAGAGAGAGCTTCTCGGAGACGGTTCGTCCCGAGGCCACCACGGACTGCGCCATCAGCTGACCGCCGAAGGTGCGGGGCGGGTTGACCGTAGGGTGGCCGCCGATGAACAGGTCGGTCTCTGGGTTCTTCAGCTCCAGCAGCGCGACTAGCTGTGCGAAATCAGGTGCGTTGCTAATGCTGGGTCCTCTGCCTAGTGGTCGTCCTCGCCGATCCGGTGCACGTGGATCAGATTGGTCGAGCCTACTGTCCCCGGCGGCGCGCCCGCGACGATGATCACCAGGTCGCCCCGCTGGTAGCGCTCCATCTTCAGCAACGAGGCATCGACCTGCTGGATCATGCCGTCAGTGCTGTCCATCTGCGGAACGATGAAGGTCTCGGTACCCCAGGTGAGGGCCAGCTGGCTACGCACCTCTGGCAGGGCGGTGAACGCCAGCAGCGGCAGCGGGGTGTGCAACCGGGCCAGTCGGCGCACCGTGTCGCCGGACTGGGTGAACGCGACCAAGGCCTTGGCATCCAGCCGTTCGCCGATATCCCGCGCGGCATACGAGATGACGCCGCGCTTGGTGCGCGGCACATGGGTCAGCGGGGGCGCGCTCACCGAGTGGCCTTCCACCGCCGAGACAATCCGCGCCATGGTCCGCACCGCCTCCAGCGGGTGCTTGCCGACCGAGGTCTCCCCCGACAGCATCACCGCATCGGCCCCGTCCAGGATCGCGTTCGCGACATCGGAGGCCTCGGCACGGGTCGGCCGGGAGTTCTCAATCATCGATTCGAGCATCTGGGTGGCAACGATGACCGGACGGGCGTTCTCACGAGCGATCTGAATCGCCCGCTTCTGCACCAACGGCACTTCCTCCAGCGGCAGCTCCACACCCAGGTCGCCGCGCGCAACCATGACGGCGTCGAAGGCCAGCACGATCGCTTCCAGGTTGGTGACGGCCTCGGGCTTCTCCAGCTTGGCGATCACCGGGACCCTGCGGCCCACCCGGTCCATCACCGCGCGCACCAGCTCGACATCGGCGGGCGAGCGCACAAAGGACAGTGCGACGAGGTCCACGCCGAGCCGCAGCGCGAATTCGAGGTCGGCAATGTCCTTTTCGGACAGCGCGGGCACCGAGACATTCATCCCGGGCAGCGACAGGCCCTTGTTATTACTGACGGGGCCGCCCTCGGTGACACGGCAGACGACGTCGTTGCCCTCGATCGCCTCGACGGTCAACCCCACCTTGCCGTCATCGACAAGAAGCCGGTCCCCCACGGCAGCGTCGGCAGCCAGCTGCTTGTAGGTGGTGGACACCCGGTCCGGAGTGCCCACCACATCGTCGACAGTGATCCTGACCTGTTCGCCCGTGGCCCACTCGGTAGAGCCCGTGGCGAACCGGCCCAGCCTGATCTTGGGTCCCTGCAGGTCCGCCAGGACACCGACCGCGCGACCGGTCTCGTCAGATGCCTTACGCACCCAGCGATAGTTCTGCTCGTGGTCGGCGTGGTCGCCATGGCTGAAGTTGAGCCGCGCAACGTCCATTCCGCATTCGACGAGTGCGCGCACCAGCTCAGCCGATCCGGTCGCAGGGCCGAGGGTACAAACGATCTTTCCGCGTCTCGTCACGACTCCTGAGCATAGTCGTGGTGACCTGTACTCACGAGTCAGTAGCACACGGTTTACCGCCCGCTTACCTCGATTTTTGTTGTCAGGAGGCCAGTTTCAGACCGATGATGCCGGCGACGATCAGGCCCAGGCTCAGCAGGCGCCAGACATTGGCGGAATCGCCGAACAGCACGATGCCAAGGATGGCGGTGCCGACTGCACCCACACCCACCCAGATGGCGTACGCGGTGCCCACCGGCAGGCTCTTCATCGCGAGGCCAAGCAATGCGATGCTCACGATCATCGACCCGACGGTGCCGACTGTTGGCCATAGGCGGGTGAAACCTTCGGTGTACTTGAGTCCGATAGCCCAACCCACCTCAAGCAGACCCGCGAGCATGAGGACTAGCCAAACCATGAGAGATACCTCCATGAATCGGTGAGGCCGTCCCCTGGCGAAGAATGACCGGGTCGTCCCGGTGACTTCCAGTCTCTCACAACTGCCGCATGCGGTTAGTCCCGCAGTTGCCGGCCCGCCTTGTCATTAACCTTCCCACCGAAGATGACGATCGCGTCGAAAATTCCCCACACCACCGCGACGACCCCGAATGTCACCAGACCAATCACCAGTTGCACGACACCCAACACGGTCTGACCTAGGTAGATGCGGCCGAATCCGAGGAATCCGACCAGACCCAAGAGCTGCAGTAGGCCGGCAACCAGTTTCGACTTATCCGAGTAGGGCGCACCGGTGGCCGGGTCACGCCCATAGGGAGCGGCAGGATCGATGTATCCGGCTGGCGGATATGGAGCAACTCCCGGTGGCGGATACGGCGTCCCAGGGGGCGGCGTTCCGAAGGGTGGCGGAGTGCTCTCGGTCATGTCTCCACCATGCCAGATCTACGACGAGGTCGGAGGATCTGGCTCAACGACGGCCGGCTTCTCCGAGGGCTCCGCAGTGGAGCCGTCGGTAGCTTCCTCGTCCTCGGTCTCGACGACTACCTCGGCCTCTTCAACAGCTGCCTGATCGACACGCAGCGTTTCCGGATCCTCACGCCCCTTGGGGGCCAACAGGATGTAGGCGACCGCGCCGAGGAACACCAGCGTCGAGGTGAACGAGTTGATGCGGATACCGCCGAATTGGGTCGCCGGATCCACTCGCATCAACTCGACGCAGAATCGGCCCACGCAGTACCCGGCCACATATAGCGCGAACAGGCGCCCGTGCCCGATCTTGAAGCGTCGGTCCACCAAGA
The DNA here is from genome assembly GCA_050701835.1 of Mycobacterium sp. Lineage (GTDB taxonomy): Bacteria > Actinomycetota > Actinomycetes > Mycobacteriales > Mycobacteriaceae > Mycobacterium. Next base: position 128,622 of record JBOGDC010000047.1, read on the forward strand.
TCAGTACCGCGAAAATCAGGACGTTCCAGAGCAATTCGTACAGAAAGGTCGGATGGACGACTTGTGCCACCTCGCCGGTGGACACGCCGTTGAGGTTCAGAACGTCAACTGTGCCATCGGCGGAGCGGCGGTAGAACAACTCGAGCCCCCACGGCAGCGTGGTGGGCCCACCCGTGAGTTCTTGGTTGAAGTAGTTACCCAGCCGGCCGATCGCCTGCGCCAGCACGAGACCGGGCGCGATCGCGTCGCCGAAAGCGGGAAGGGAAATACCCCTACGGCGACAGGCAATCCAGGCTCCGACACCGCCCAGGGCGACGGCGCCCCAGATGCCGAGACCGCCTTCCCACACCGCGATGGCCTTGGCCAGGCCCTTACCGTGCGGGCCGAAATAGGTCTGCCAGTCCGTCATCACGTGATAGAGCCGGCCACCGACCAGACCGAAGGGCACCGCCCACAATGCGATGTCGTAGATGACGCCACGCTCGCCGCCGCGTGCTTCCCAGCGGCGATCACCGATGACCAGCGCGACAATGATGCCCGCGATGATGCACAGTGCGTAGGCGCGGATCGGGATAGGCCCCAGATGCCAGACCCCTTGGGGCGGGCTGGGGATATACGCCAAATTCACGACTGTCACGGTGTTTTCCCTGAGCTCATGCCCTGCCGGACTCCGGTAGCCAATTCTTCGGTCAGCGTACGCACGGCGGTGGCACCTTGTGGGGCGGCCGCCACCAACGCCGAGCCGACGATGACGCCGTCCGCGTACGCCGCGATCTCGGCAGCCTGTGGACCGGAACGCACGCCGAGGCCAACACCCACTGCAATATCGGAGACTTCGCGAACCCGGCTCACCAACGTGGGAGCGGCGTTCGACACCACGTCGCGTGCACCAGTGACCCCCATAGTGGACGCCGCGTACACGAATCCGCGGCATGCGCCGACCGTCATCTCCAGCCTCTCCGGCGTGGACGAAGGTGCCACCAGGAAGATGCGGTCCAGGTCATGCGCGTCGGAGGCGACAATCCAGTCTTCCGCCTCGTCGGGAATCAGATCGGGGGTGATGATGCCGAGGCCTCCCGCCGCGGCGAGATCACGCGCGAATGCGTCAACTCCGTACCGCAGCAACGGATTCCAGTAGGACATGACGACGGCGTGTCCGCCCGCCTCGGTGATGGCGCGAACCGTGGTGAAGACGTCCGCCACCCGAACACCGTTGGCCAGCGCGGTTTCCGCGGCAGCGGCAATCATCGGACCGTCCATCATCGGATCGGAGTAGGCGATACCGACCTCGATGATGTCGCACCCACCCTGCACCAGAGTGGTCATGAGTTCGATCGAGGTATCCAGGTCCGGGTACCCATTGGGCAGGTATCCGATCAGCGCGGCACGGTCTTCGCTGCGGCACTTGTCAAAAACCTCGGTGAGACGGCCGGGCTGGGTCATGACCCGGTCCCGTTCTTGTCCAGCAGATCGAACCATTTGGCGGCGGTCTCGACATCTTTGTCACCCCGGCCCGACAGGTTCACCACGATGACCGCGCCGTCGCCCAACTCGACCCCGAGCTTGAGCGCGCCCGCGACGGCATGTGCCGATTCGATGGCCGGAATGATTCCCTCCGCCCGGGAGAGCAGCAGGAAGGCGTCCATGGCCTCGGTGTCGGTGATGGGTCGGTAATCAGCACGTCCGGTCTCGCGTAGCCAGGCATGCTCCGGTCCCACCCCCGGGTAGTCCAAACCCGCTGAAATCGAATGGGATTCGATGGTTTGGCCGTCTTCGTCCTGCATGAGGTATGAGTAGGAGCCCTGGAAGGCGCCGGGTGTCCCGCCGGTGAATGTGGCAGCGTGTCTTCCGGTTTCGACGCCGTCACCGGCCGCCTCGTATCCGACCAATCGCACCGTGGGATCGTCGATGAAGGCGTGGAACAGGCCGATCGCGTTGGAGCCGCCTCCGACGCAGGCAACGGCCGCGTCCGGCAATCTACCTACCTGATCGAGGACCTGAGCCCGCGCCTCCATACCGATAATGCGCTGGAAATCGCGCACCATCACCGGGAAAGGGTGGGGGCCGGCGGCGGTACCGAAGCAGTAATACGTGTTGTGCGCGTTTGTCACCCAGTCGCGCATGGCGTCGTTGATCGCATCCTTGAGGGTCTTCGAACCTGACTCCACAGATACGACGGTCGATCCCAACAGTCGCATGCGGGCGACGTTGAGCGCCTGCCGTGCGGTGTCGACGGCCCCCATGTAGATCACGCATTCGATGCCCAGCAGCGCACAGGCAGTGGCGGTGGCGACTCCATGCTGCCCCGCACCGGTTTCAGCGATCACCCGCGTCTTGCCCATCTTCTGGGCGAGGAGCACCTGTCCGAGAACGTTGTTGATCTTGTGGGAGCCGGTGTGGTTCAGATCTTCTCGTTTGAGAAGAATGCGTGCACCGCCGGCGTGGGCGCTGAGCCGCTCGGCCTCATAGAGCGGCGAAGGCCGACCCACATAATGCGTCTGCAACCGGTCGAGCTCATCGAGGAATGCGCGATCGGATCTGATCTTCTCGTAGGCCGCGGTGACTTCCTCGATGACCGCCATGAGCGCCTCGGCGACATAACGGCCGCCATACGGACCGAAATGCCCACGCGCATCTGGATCGTGCGCGGTGGGCTCTGCGATGGCAGCGCTCATCTGCGGCAGGCCGGTGTTCTTCATGATGGATGAGCCGCTTGCGCGAAGACCTTCAGGCATCGTCTAGCGAGCCGGTTTTGGGCAGGACGGATGCGTTCCCGCCGTCACCAAATCCGCGACGGCTCCCTGAGGATCGCCACTGGTGACCAGACCCTCACCGACCAATACCGCGTCGGCCCCCGCGCCGGCGTAGGCCAGCAGGTCGGCGGTTCCACGGATACCGGATTCGGCGATACGGATCACGCCACTGGGCAGCCCGGGCGCGATCCGTGAGAAGCAATCCCGGTCAATCTCAAGAGTTTTCAGGTCGCGCGCATTGACACCGATGACCGATGCACCGGCGGACAACGCCCGGTCAGCCTCTTCCTCGGTGTGCACTTCGACCAGCGCGGTCATGCCGAGCGATTCGGTGCGGTCGAGCAGCGATACCAATGCGGTCTGCTCGAGCGCCGCGACGATCAGCAGGATCAGGTCAGCGCCGTGCGCGCGTGCTTCGTGGATCTGATACGGACCGACCACAAAGTCCTTGCGCAGCACGGGAACTGATACCGCGGCGCGCACCGAGTCAAGATCGTCCAGGCTCCCGTTGAACCGCCGCCCCTCGGTGAGCACGCTGATGATCCGCGCTCCCCCATCCTCATAGGCCTTCGCAAGCTTGGCGGGATCGCTGATATCGGCGAGCGCGCCACGCGACGGGCTGGCCCGCTTCACCTCGGCGATCACGGCAATACCCGGCTCGCGCAGAGCGGCCATGACATTGAGTGGCTTGGGCGCCGCTTTGGCGGCTGCTTTCACAGTGGCGAGATCGACTACGGCTTCACGCGCGGCGACATCGGCGCGTACGCCATCGAGGATCGAATCGAGTACGGTTCCCGAACTCATGACCTCGACGATTCCCTTCTTGCGGCGCCCCCGCGCCTGCGCACTCGAACTTCTCAGAAGGGTAGCCGTTCACAGGTGGTGCAAGAAATCCGGGTCAGGTAGTGCCTAACTACGACTCAATAGGACCGTCGGTGGGATCGCGCCCGTCGTCCAAGCTGTCCCACATCACCCGCTCACTCGGATTCGTATCAGCCGTGTCCGCGCTATCAGAGCGCCGTGCGGCCGGGTTCTGATACTTGGTGGTGACAGCTCCCCGCGCGGCCCTCAGCAGGATGATCGCGGCCAACACGGCCAACACCGCGGCGAGGACCGCGACCACGGCGCCATCGGAGAGCCTGTCGGCGCCAACCAGGGTTGATACCGGGATGTTCTTGACGCCCGCGGCACGCGGTCCGACGTCGCGAACCGCCCAGAGACCGACGCCGAGGTACGCCGCACCGGCTCCGATGATCGCCACCAGTACCGCCAAGAGGCGCAAGGCCCATCCCCGGATGGCGAGGATCGCGATGGCCGCAGCGACCAAGGCAACTGCCATCGGCACCAGGGCCGCCGACCAGTCGGCACCGGACACCACAATCGTCCTGGGCTCACCCAGACCGTCGAAAGAGCGCAAACGAACCCAGGTGAACTTCGAGGCGGCCCACAGCGCACCCGCTGCGATCACGAGTAACCCGGCGCTCCTGAAGAGCCTTTTCCGAACCGGATTCTTCTGCGCTGAATCCTTTGGGGCTGAATCCTTTGGGGCCGATTCAGACATCCGCGGCGCCCGTGAGGGTTTCGGCGGCGGCGATGGCATTGAGCACCGCGGTGGCCTTGTTCCGGGCCTCATTGAACTCGTATTCACCCTTGGAGTCGGCCACTACGCCCCCGCCGGCCTGCACATAGGCACGTCCGTCCTTGAACAGCGCGGTTCGGATCGCAATGGCGAAATCGGCGTTCCCGGCGAAGTCCAGATAACCCAGGACTCCGCCGTACAGTCCACGCCGGGTGAGCTCGACCTCCTCGATGAGTTCCATGGCGCGCACCTTCGGTGCCCCCGACAGCGTTCCCGCCGGGAAACACGCGGTGATGGCGTCCAATGCCGTCTTGCCGTCGGCGAGTGCCCCGGAGACGGTCGATACCAGGTGCATGACGTGGCTGTATCGCTCGATATGGCTGTAATCGCTGACCTTGACTGTGCCCGGAGTGCAGACCCGTCCTAGGTCGTTGCGGCCGAGATCGACCAGCATGAGGTGCTCCGAGAGTTCCTTCTCGTCGTGCAGCAGATCCTTGGCGAGCAGAGTGTCTTCCTCATCGGTGGCGCCACGCCACCGAGTGCCCGCGATCGGATGCGTAGTGGCTATCCCGTCCTTGACGGTGACGAGGGCCTCCGGACTGGAACCTACGATCGAAAACGCCGTTCCACCATCGGAATCGGGTGCATGCAGCAAGTACATATATGGGCTCGGGTTGGTGACCCGCAGGATCCGATACACGTCCAGCGGGTCGACGTCGGTCTCCATTTCGAAGCGCATGCTCGGCACCACTTGGAACGCCTCGCCCGCTTCGATATCGCCGACGAGCTTGTCGACGATCGCGCTGTACTCCTCCAGGGTTCGCTGGCTGCTGTAGGCGGGTGTCGGACGGTCGAAATGTGCGACCGTGGAGGGCAGCGGCTGACTCAAGGCCGCGGTCATTACGTTCAACCGGTCGACGGCATCGTCGTAGGCCTCAGCTACGCGCTCCGGGGTGTTGTCCCAGTTGACCGCATTGGCGATGAGCGTGATGGTGCCCTCGTGATGGTCAACTGCTGCCATATCGGTAGCGAGCAGCAGCAGTAGATCCGGGAGGCCGAGATCGTCGGTGGCCTTCTCCGGTAGCCGCTCCAGCCTCCGCACGATGTCGTAGGCCAGGAAGCCGACCATGCCCCCGGAGAGCGGTGGAAGGTCCGACAGCGGTTCGCCGGCCAGCAGGTCCATGGTGGCCCGTAGTGCCTCCAACGGATCGCCTCCCACGGGAGCACCCTTCGGAGTGGCACCCAACCAGGCCGTGTGCCCATCCCGGACTGTCAACGCCGAGGGTGACCCCGCTCCGATGAACGACCAGCGCGACCACGACCTGCCGTTTTCCGCCGATTCGAGCAGGAAGGTGCCGGGACGGTTGGCGCCCAGCTTCCGATACGCCGAGAGTGGAGTCTCACTGTCTGCCAGTACTTTTCGTGTCACCGGTACCACCCGATGCACAGCCGCCAGGGTATTGAACTCGTCCCTGGTCGTGGTGCCGGCGCCGCTCACGGTGCTATACATGGCAGCCATTCTCCCAGAGTCCCGCCAGCCTATTTAGCTATGCCACCAGCGGCGGTGCGGTCGACCGATAGGTCGCTCCGGTAGGCGCGGTGAGTTCGATTGTGCGACAAGGGTGTCGGCAGCGCGTTCGGCACCGCATAGGCGGCCACGCCGGGCCTCACCGGGAGCAGCGCCGCCAGATAGGTCATGGTGTCCGGGGCAGGGCGGATGGTGACCCGCCGATCGCTTTCGGCCCGACGCGCTCGGCGCACCACAGCCTAAGGGTCGAAGCGGTACGCCCACTTCTTGGCTTCGGCGGCGAGACGCTGGTCCCCGTGCCCGTGCAGTCGTCCAGGATCGGCACGCGTCTCCCGAACCAGGATGGTCGCGCGCTATTCCGAAAGTGCGCCACATTCCTAAGCAGCGAGCGTATGCCGGGACCCGCGTGCCCGGGAATCCTGGCGCGCACGTGAAAATTCCAGTGCAACTCCAACACCGCGCCGCCGGGCAGGAACACCGTCACGTTCTTCGATGGCACGCCGCACCTCATCAAGTCGAACCGATATGCGGGCCCGCTCGGCCGCATCGCGAGCCTTATGTCGCTCCAGCTCAGACAGACGCGCCACTAGTGACGCCGCCTCCCCATCGAGGTCTGCCATCCATTAAGCTTATCGAACACGTGTTCGATAGGTCAAGGGGCTAGCCGGGTCTTGGATGCGGTTCCTTCGCCTAGCTCTCGTACGCCTTGAGGGATGCGACGAGCCGCTCCAGACTCGCGACAACCGAGTCCCGTTCATCCCCCAGCCCAGCGAGCGCTGCACTTTCGATGCCCAGCTTGACAGGGAAGGATTCGTCTACGACTGTGCGCCCGCTATCGGTCATGCTGATGATGGACGCCCGGCGATCATTGGCATTCGCATGCCGTTGCACATATCCCCGCTCCTCCAGCCGACGCAGCGTTCTGCTTATCCACGCCTGCGACACGCCAAGTTCCTCCGCGATATGGCGCGCGATTACGGGGCCCTTGCGGTGGCGCAGCACGACGAGAATGTCGTGCTCGGGCTCCGCGATGGGAATCGAGGCATTCAAGGGCTCGACCACCCGAGCCAGCAGGCCGGATGCGCGTTTCAATAAACCAATCATCTCCATCGAGGACGTGTCGAGATCTGGCCTGCTCTGCGTCCAGTCACGTGCGGTGATCGAGCTCTCGTGGACGGCCATCGTGCCCCTTCTTCAATCCTCTCGACCGAGGGATACCAGGTAAACGCGTGTTGGCCTCAGGCTATCGAACCCGTGACGCCGTCACCGGCACCTCGGCAGATGCGGCCTTTCGTTGCAGGCAGCCGGCACCTATTCACTGAGACGAGCGTCTCACTCGCGAGATCGACACCAAGTACATAACTTGTATAGTATCTGTCACGCATGACTTCGGGTTTTGCCACCGCATTCCTGCACGCACGGCATAGATCGACGATCGAGCCCTAGTGCGTCACCGATGACGACCCTATCTGCGCAGCTCCCGGTGCGCGGCAGCACGAACTGACGGCTCACCCCCGCATGTCCCGGGATGAGCCGGCCTCCACATCGAAAGGTGTAGCTATGAGTGTTTCGAGAAGCCGCCGCGTGCTTAATAAGACCTGGCTGCCGGTCCTGTCCGTCGTCGTACTTCTGACGGCGGGGCTGGCCATTAAGTTCGCCCACGGGATTTTCGGCTCGCAGGACCTCACACATAGCCCCGGCGGCAATTCGGCCGTCGTCCAATTCAATCCCAAGAACATCGTCTACGAGATCTTTGGCGACTATGGCGGCTGGGCACGGGTGAGCTACTGGGATACCAACAACAAGCCGGTCGATGTCCAGCCCGACGCACTGCCCTGGTCGCACACGGAGACAACAGTCTTGACCACCGCGACCGGAGATATCACGGCCCAAGTCGCAGGCCGAAATGTCGGCTGCCGCATCACCGTTGACGGATTGGTGCGCTCAGAGCACACCGCGACCGGCGAGCACGCGGGCGTCTGGTGCCAGGTGCTGTCCGCATGAGCACACACGCCGCACAGAAGCCGTTCTTCGCGAGGGCAATTCGGAGATTCTCCATATTGGTTGTGCTGGCGTGGCTCGCGTTGGCGGTGGTGTTCAGCACCATCGTGCCGCAGCTCGAACCCGTCACCGACGCGAACCAAGGCCCGCTGGTTCCTCTGGACGCACCCTCGTCCACGGCCCTCATTCATATCGGCGAATCGTTCAAAGAATCCGACAGCAATAGCTTGGTCATGGTCATTCTCGAGGGTGACCACAAGTTGAACGACGCCGACCACAAGTTCTATGACGTGCTGGCCGGCAAGCTCCAGCAAGACACCAAACACGTTCAGTACGTGATGAACCTCTGGGGCCAGGGAACGACTGCCGCGGGTGTGCAGAGCGCCGACGGGATGGCGGCGTACACGCTGGTGCGGGTCGCGGGTGACCAAGGTTCAACGGTGTCTGACGAATCCATTCGGGCCGTGCGCAAGCTGATCGCCGAGCTCCAACCCCCCAGCGGTGTCAAGGTTTACGTCTCCGGCTCGGCTCCGCTGTCCTCGGACATGCTCCAAGTGGGCAACGAAAGCATGATCACGATGATGTACGTGACGATCGCCATCATCACGGTGATGCTGCTGATCGTCTACCGCTCGATCGCCACAGCATTCCTGACTCTGCTCATCGTGATGGTGGAACTGATCTGTGGCCGAGGCATGGTCGCCTTCCTCGCCTTTCATAAATTCATCGGTATTTCCGTCTTCGCGTCCAACATCCTGGTCTCATTGATCCTTGGTGCGGGAACCGACTATGCGATCTTCCTGATCGGCCGATATCAAGAGGCCCGACACGGGGGCGAGGACCGGGAAACCGCGTATTACACCGCTGTGCGAGGCGTGTCCCACGTCATTTTGGGATCGGGTCTGGCGATTGCCGGCGCGACGTTCTGCCTGCAGTTCACCCGTCTGAACTACTTCAACACGATGGGCGTTCCCTGCGCCGTGGCGACGCTTGTCGCGGTCGCGGCATCCCTCACATTTGGACCCGCGGTGCTGGCGCTGGGCAGTCGCTTCGGTGTCTTCGAGCCGAAGGTCAAGGCAAGCGCTGGTATTTGGCGAAAAGTGGGCACCGTTACGGTGCGTTGGCCCGGCCGCATCCTGGTGGTGAGCAGCGTGGTGGTGATGATCGGCTCAATCACGCTTCCGTCCTACCGGCCGAACTACAACGACCGCATATACGTATCCGCTGACACCCCAGCGAATCAGGGCTATGCCGCGGCAGACCGGCACTTCCCGGTGAGCAAGCTCAACAGCGACATGCTCATGATCGAGTCGGATCACGATATGCGTAATTCGACGGACATGATCGCGCTGGACAAGGTGGCGCGCGAGGTGTTCCACACCCCGGGCGTGGCGATGATTCAGAGCGTTACCCGGCCGCTCGGCACCCCACTGGAGCATTCATCGTTCACGTACACGATGGGAACCATGGGAACCAAGATCAACGAATTGATCCCGTTCCTCACGGATCTCACCGACCGGTTTACTCAAATGGCCGATATCACCGACCGGATGGCCGGCCTGATGCGCCAGCAACAGCAGCTCACCGGGCAGCAGGCCGGCGCGGCGCACATCACCGTCAAGGGCGCACAGGAATTGAAGGACGTCACCGTCACCATGCGAGACACTCTCGCTAATTTCGACGATCAGTTCCGGCCGCTGCGGAACTACTTCTACTGGGAGCCGCACTGCGCGGACGTCCCAATGTGCTGGGCTTTGAGGTCGCTGTTCGATATGACAGACCAGGTCGACTCGATGACCGACGCGGTGGACGACACCCTCAAGGCAGCACTGATACAGGACGCCGTCACACCACAACTGGTTGAGGTGATCGGCCGCAGCGCAGCCGAATTGGACAATATGCGCAAGGTCGTGCTGACCGAGCAGAGCACCATGCGCCCGCTACTGACCCAGATGAACGAGCTGGGCCGCCAGATGATGGACCTCGGATATGCGTTCGACAGTTCCAAGAACGACGAGTTCTTCTACCTGCCACCCGAGGCCTTCGACAATCCGTACTTCCAGATCGACCTGAAGTATTTCGTCTCGCCGGACGGCAAATCCGCCCGCTACATGATCTATCACGACGGCGAGGCATTGAGCCCCGAAGGCGTTGCCCATGCGCAGGCCTACCTGCCTGCGGCCAAGGAGGCGCTCAAGGGCACAACACTGGCCGGGGCACGGGTCTATCTCGGCGGAGCGGCCGCGACATACTGGGATATCCAGGAAGCCACCAAGACCGATCTCTTGATCGCGGCGATCGCGGCATTTGCCCTGATCTTCCTGGTGATGCTGCTCATCACCAGGAGCGTGGTGGCGGCTCTTGTCATCATCGGCACCGTGGCGTTCTCTTACTCGGGCGCCTTCGGGTTGTCGGTACTGGTCTGGCAGCATTTCCTGGGCATACCGCTGAGCTGGCTCAACCTGCCCATCACCTTCATCATCCTGGTGGCCGTGGGTTCGGACTACAACCTCCTGCTCATCGCCCGGTATCTCGAAGAGAGCAAAGCGGGGCTGAATACGGGCCTGATCAGAGCAGTGGCCAATTCCGGCAAGGTGGTCACCACCGCGGGCATCGTGTTCGCGACCACGATGATGGCCATGCTCTCCAGCGACCTGCTTTCCGTGGGCCAACTGGGCTCCATCATCGGGCTCGGCTTGCTGCTCGACACCCTCATCGTGCGGTCGTTCATCACCCCCGCAATCGCCCGTCTCCTCGGGCCACTGTTTTGGTGGCCCAGGGTGATCCGTTCGCGCCCTGCTCCCGCGGCGCGCACCTGAGCCCCGCGGACGGTGCGCGGATGCTGCCGGCGCCCCGGTGCGAGTAGCGTTCGGCTCATGAAACCTGGTGATCGCGTCGCGGACTTCGAACTTCCGGATCAGACCGGAACCACCCGCAACCTCTCCACACTCCTCGCCGACGGACCGATTGTGCTGTTCTTCTATCCGGCAGCCAACACCCCCGGATGCACCGCCGAGGCTTGCCATTTCCGGGATCTGGCAAGCGAATTCAAGGAAGTGGGCGCCTCGCGAGTGGGTATCAGCGTCGATTCGGTGGAGAAACAAGCGGACTTCGCCGATAAGCGCAAGTTCGACTACCCGTTGCTATCGGACGCTGCAGGCAAGGTTTCGACGGCATTCGGCGTCAAGCGCGGCCTGCTCGGCAAGCTGGCACCGGTCAAGCGGACCACGTTCATCATCGACACCGACAAGACGGTTCTCGAGGTCTTCTCCAGCGAGCTCAACATGAACGCGCATGCGGATAAGGCCCTAGAGTTCCTCCGCGGCCGCAAGTAGCTCGTCGCGATCGAAGCAGCTGTGTGCGCCGGTGTGGCACGCCGGTCCGGTCTGATCGACCTCCAGGACCAGCGTGTCACCGTCGCAGTCCAGGCGCACCGAGTGCACATATTGAGTGTGACCCGACGTCTCTCCCTTGACCCACAGGCGCTGACGCGACCGTGAGAAGTAGGTACCGCGCCGCGTCTCAAGGGTTTGCGCCAAAGCCTCGTCGTTCATCCAGGCGACCATCAGCACCGTGCCCGTGCCGTGCTCCTGCACGACGGCGGTCACCAGGCCCGCTGGGTCACGCTTCAAACGTTCGGCAATAGCAGGATCCAACTCGCTCATCGCACCGTGATCCCTTCTGCCGCCATCGCCGCCTTGACCTCGCCGATGGTCAGCTCGCGGAAATGGAAGACGCTGGCCGCCAGTACCGCATCGGCACCGGCCTTGACCGCGGGCGCGAAGTGTTCGACGGCGCCAGCACCGCCACTGGCGATCACGGGAACGTCGACCGCCGCCCGTGCGGCCGCGATCATCCGGAGGTCGAAACCAGCCTTAGTTCCGTCGACATCCATCGAGTTGAGCAAGATCTCCCCTACTCCCAATTCCGCTCCGCGCCTTGCCCATTCGATCGCATCGATCCCAGTGCCCTGCCTGCCGCCATGGGTGGTGACTTCCCATCCCGACGGCGTCGGCTGATCGGGCTCACGGACCCGGCGCGCATCGACACTCAGCACGATGCACTGCGAACCGAACCGCTGCGCCAGCTCGGACAGCAGCTCGGGTCTTGCGATCGCTGCGGTGTTGACGCCCACCTTGTCCGCACCGGCCCGCAGCAGCACGTCGACGTCCGCGACCGATCGCACCCCGCCGCCAACCGTCAGCGGAATGAAGACCTGCTCGGCGGTCCGGCGCACCACATCCAGCATGGTGGCTCGGCCCGACGAGGATGCCGTCACATCGAGGAAAGTCAGCTCGTCCACGCCCTCGGCGTCATACGCGGCGGCAAGCTCCACCGGATCGCCGGCGTCACGCAGATTTTCGAAGTTCACACCCTTGACCACTCGGCCGTCGTCGACGTCGAGGCAGGCGATGACGCGGGTCGCAACACTCATCTGTAGTCCTCCGGATCCCCGACCTCAGCCAGCACTTCCAGGATCTGTTCGTGCACTCCGGGCGCGGCCACCAGCACCGACGGCGACTCGGGCGTCCAGGGATTGCCACGTAGATCCGTCGCGTAACCACCCGCCGACTGAACCAACGCAATACCGGCGGCATGGTCCCACACGTGCGCCCCGAAACTCACTGCGCCGCCAAGTATTCCACCCGCGGTGAATGCCAAATCGATTCCGGTGCTCCCGTGCATCCGCAGACGCGAGGTGACCCGGCTCAGCTTCTCCAGCACGGTCAGTCGGTAACGGCCCGGTACCCGCCCCTTCCAATCGACGTTGAATGTGCCTAGCCCTACGGCCACGTCGGCGAGATCGACCCGCGGCAGCGGGGGCATCGCCACGCCATTGTGCATCAACGGACCGCCGGTGACGGCGGTGTACTTCTCCCTCATGAACGGCAACCATGTCAAGCCCGCCACCGGTACACCGTCGGACATGAGCCCCAGGAGGATGGCAGCCATTGGCGAACCCGCCGCATAGTTCACCGTGCCGTCAATAGGATCAACCACCCACACCAGCCCGGAATCCACTGCGGGACCGCCGAATTCCTCACCGTGCACACCAATCCCGGTTCTCTCGGTGAGCGCCTCAACCACCATCCGCTCGATGGCCAGATCTTCCTCGGTAGCGAAGTCCTTACCGCCCTTGAAGACGACGCCTTCAGCGCCATGTCCGGCCACGAAGCGCTGTGCCGCGATGTCCAAAATTGTGGACGCCTCTGAAACCAGCGTCATGAGCTCCGCGGTTGTCGGCATGTCAGGAAACGGCAGCCAATGCCTCGGGCAGGGTGAATCGGCCCGCATAGAGGGCCTTTCCGATGATCGCGCCCTCGACACCTGCTCCAGTCAGCTCCGCGATGGCACGCAGGTCGGCCACACTCGAAACTCCGCCCGATGCGATGACTGGAGCGTTGGCGACACCCGCAACCTGCGCCAGCAGTTCCAGGTTCGGCCCGGTCAGAGTGCCGTCCTTCGTCACATCGGTGACGACATAGCGCGAACAGCCTTGGGAGCGCAGTCGTTCCAGCACCTCCCAGAGGTCACCGCCGTCGGTGACCCAGCCGCGACCACGTAGCCGGTGCTCGCCGTCCACGATTTCGACGTCGAGCCCGACGGCCACCCGCTCACCGTGTCGGGCGATTGCCGAGGCACACCACTGCGGGTCCTCAAGTGCCGCGGTGCCGAGATTGACTCGAGCACAACCGGTAGCGAGCGCTGCCGTCAATGACTCGTCATCGCGAATACCGCCGGAGAGCTCCACCTTGACATCGAGCTCGCCGACCACCTGCGCGAGCAGCTCGCGATTGGAACCACGCCCGAAGGCCGCATCCAGATCTACCAGGTGCACCCACTCAGCGCCGTCGTTCTGCCACGCCAACGCCGCGTCACGCGGTGAGCCGTAAGTGGTTTCGCTGCCTGCCTTGCCTTGCACGAGGCGGACGGCCTGACCGTCGGCGACATCGACCGCGGGAAGTAATGTCAAACTCACGAGATTCCCTTCACCCAATTACTCAACAACACGGCCCCCGCATCGCCACTCTTCTCCGGATGGAATTGGGTGGCCGCCAGTGGCCCATTCTCCACCGCAGCCACGAATGGCACATGATGGGTCGCCCAGGTGACCAAGGGTTGGGCGATTGGCGACCGCACCCCTGCCGCCTCGGCAGTGCCCAACTCCCACTTCTGTACGGCATACGAATGCACGAAGTAGAAACGGGTCTCCCGGTCTAGCCCAGCGAACAACGTAGAACCTGGAGCGGAATCAACGGTGTTCCAGCCCATGTGCGGGATCACTGGGGCATCGATGCGGCTGACCACACCGGGCCACTGACCGCATCCCACAGTGTCGACACCGAACTCAACACCGTGGCTGAACAGGATCTGCATGCCCACACAAACACCCAGCACCGGACGTCCACCGGCCAGCCGTACGTCGATGATGCGCTCGCCGTCGATGCTCCGGAGGCCCTCCATGCACGCCGCAAAAGCGCCCACACCGGGGACCACCAGGCCGTCGGCATTCAGCGCCGTGTCGGCATCCGAGGTCACCGTGACCTCGGCACCGACCCGTTCCAGCGCCCGCTGAGCAGACCTGAGATTGCCCGAGCCGTAGTCGAGGACAACGACTTTCGCCTTATCCGTCACAGACTGCCTTTAGTCGACGGCACCCCGGTCACTCGCGGGTCCGGCTCGACAGCCTGGCGCAATGCCCGGGCCACGGCCTTGTACTGGGCCTCGGTGATGTGGTGCGGGTCGCGACCGTACAGCGTGCGCACGTGCAGTGCGATCCGCGCGTTGAGCGCCAGCGACTCGAACACGTGGGCATTGATGACGGTGTGGTACGGCACCGAGCTGCCCGCAATCGTGGTGTGCAGCAGGTGTTCCGGCTCGCCGGTGTGCACACAGTAAGGACGGCCCGACACATCCACCGCGGCGTGGGCCAGGGTCTCATCCATCGGGATGAACGCATCACCGAACCGGCGAATACCCTTCTTATCTCCCAGCGCCTCGGCCAGTGCCTGCCCAAGGGTGATTGCGGTGTCCTCCACGGTGTGGTGCGCCTCGATCTCGGTGTCACCCTTGGCCGTGATCTTCAGATCAAAACTGGCATGCGTCCCCAGTGCGGTGAGCATGTGGTCGTAGAACGGCACACCGGTATCGATGTGCACCTGTCCGGTGCCGTCCAGGTTCAGTTCCACCACGATGTCCGACTCCCGGGTGGCCCGGGCCACTCTCGCAATACGATCGGTCACGATGCTCCTTCGAGGTCCGTCGCAGCGAGGCCATCGCTGACTTTCAAGAACATGTCATTCTCACTCGCCAACCCGACGGTGACGCGCAGATACCCCGGGATACCAACATCTCGAATGAGGACACCCGCATCGAGATAGCGTTGCCAGCTCACCGCCGAATCGGCGAACCTGCCGAACAGTATGAAATTGGCGTCACTCGGGATCACCCGGAATCCGCTGGCCGATAGTGCCTCCGAGACCCGGATACGTTCGGCGACCAGCGTCGCGACGCTCCCCAGAGTCTCCGCGCGGTGTTTCACCGCGGCACGAGCGGCCGCCTGAGTGAGCACCGAGAGGTGATACGGCAAGCGCACCAACAGCAGCGCGTCAATGACCGCCGGCGCGGCTACCAGGTATCCGAGGCGTCCGCCCGCGAAGGCGAACGCCTTGCTCATGGTGCGACTCACGATCAGCTTCGCCGGATACTCATCGACCAGGCCGATACCGCTGGGCGCGGCTGAGAACTCGCCATACGCCTCGTCCAGGATCACGACTCCCGGCGCCGCATCGAGGATCCGGCGCAGATCCTCCAGCGGAACCGACTGCCCCGTCGGGTTGTTGGGGCTCGTCACGAAGACGACATCGGGTCGGCGGTCGTTGATCGCCGTGACGGCTGCGTCTATATCCAGAGAGAAGTCTTCCGAACGTTGCGCCTGTAACCATTCGGTCTGTGTTCCATCGGAGATGATCGGGTGCATCGAGTAAGACGGGGTGAATCCCAACGCGGTGCGCCCCGGCCCGCCGAAGGCCTGTAAAAGCTGTTGCAGTACCTCGTTGGAACCGTTTGCCGCCCATACGTTCTCCGTGGCGACGGGCACACCCGTTTGCTCTGTCAGATAGGCGGCCAGATCGGCACGCAATTCCACCACGTCCCGGTCCGGGTACCGGTGCAATAACGCCGCCACCTCACGAACGGACGCGGCGACGTCATCGACAAGACCCGCCGACGGTGCATGCGGATTCTCGTTGGTATTGAGCCGTACCGGAACAGTTAATTGCGGTGCGCCATAAGGACTTTTGCCGCGCAAGCTGTCCCGCAGCGGCAGGTCCTCAAGGCGCGCGGAAGCGCCGGGCACCTTCGAAGTCATGATCGCTCGAAGCGGCGTCGGACGGCCTCACCATGAGCCGGAAGGTTCTCGGCGTTGGCAAGCGTAATCACGTGACCGGACACCTCTTTGAGAGCAGTCTCGGTGTAATCCACGATGTGGATACCGCGCAAGAATGTCTGCACGGACAGCCCACTCGAGTGCCGCGCACATCCCGCCGTGGGCAGCACGTGGTTGGACCCGGCGCAGTAGTCGCCCAGGCTCACCGGCGACCATGGACCCAGGAAGATCGCGCCGGCGCTACGTACACGCGCGGCGACGACGACTGGATCGCGAGTCTGAATTTCTAAGTGCTCGGCCGCATAGGCGTTGACCACCTTGAGTCCCGCGTCGAGGTCATCCACAAGCACGACCCCGGACTGGGCGCCGGTCAACGCTGCCGTGACTCGCTCGACATGCACAGTCGTCTCCAGCTGTGCGGCAGTCTCTTTCACCACCGCATCGGCCAGTGCCTCGCTCGTGGTGACGAGCACGCTCGCCGCCAACACATCGTGTTCGGCCTGGCTGATCAGGTCGGCGGCTACATGCACCGGATCGGCCGTCTCGTCGGCGAGGATTGCGATCTCAGTGGGACCGGCCTCTGCATCGATGCCCACCAGCGAGCGGCACAACCGCTTGGCTGCAGTCACGTAGATATTGCCGGGCCCGGTGATCAAGTCCACGGGCGCGAGCTCGGAACCATCGGTGTCGGTGCCGCCGTATGCCAGCAGCGCGACGCCCTGCGCTCCGCCGACCGCCCACATCTCCTCGACGCCCAGCAGCTGGGCTGCCGCGAGAATCGTCGGGTGCGGCAGGCCGCCGAACTGGGCCTGTGGCGGTGAGGCAATGACCAGCGATCCCACCCCGGCGGTCTGCGCCGGGACAACGTTCATGACCACGCTCGACGGATAAACCGCGTTACCACCTGGGACGTACAAACCCACCCGCTCGACCGGCACCCACCTCTCAGTAACCGTGGCGCCATCCGCGACGGTGGTTACGGTGTCCTGACGGCGCTGATCGGCGTGCACGGCGCGTGCCCGCTGGATCGCGACCTCAAGTGCGTCGCGCACCGCCGGATCGAGCTCAACGAGGGCGCGCTCCAGCTCGGCTGCCGGAACCCGGACCTTCGCGGGGCGGACACCATCGAACTCGGCACAGAATTCCAGTGCGGCCTCTGCGCCTCTGTCCCGAACTGCTTCCACGACAGGCCGCACCTTCGGCAACACTGAGTCGATATCGGTGCCGCCGCGCGGCAGGGCCGAACGCAGATGGGCCGGGGACAAACTCGCACCACGCATGTCGATCCGACGAAGCAGCGATGAGCCGCTTGCGCGAAGAGCATCAGGTGAAGCGGGTCCGGCGTCATTCACATTTGCCATTGTCCCAGAGCTGTTCAAGGCCATTTACCGCGCAGTCTCCGGTTGCATGTGACGCCAGTCTCATTAGACTCACGTCTAATAGATCCCCCTGTTACGCGAAGATCGGAAACCCCATGTCAGCAAATGATCGACCCGGCGTGCCCATGCTCATGCCCGATTGGCTCGAACGAGTTCAGATCAAGTACATGAACCCCCTGATGGCACCCATTGCGCGTTTTCTGCCGTCATTCGCAACGGTGACGCACTATGGCCGCACATCGGGCACGAAGTACGAGACGACCGTCAACGCGTTTCGCAAGGGCGGCTCCATCTCAATTGGGCTGATTCATGGCAAAACCAACTGGACCAAGAACGTGATCGCCGCCGGCGGCGCCGACATCACGCTGTTCCGCGGTAAGCAGATCCACGTGATCAACCCACGCATCGTGGAACAGGGCCAGGGCGATCCGTCGCTGGCCAGATCAACGCGCCAGGTAAACAAGCTCGCGGGCGTCTTCGTCGCCGATATCGGACCATAACTTTTCATCGGCTGTTGAAATTATGGCCGGGTGGTGTCCATACTGTGGCGTGATTAATTTCGACCAGCTGGTCCGCGACCGTTCCTCGATCCGTGATTTCTTGCCGACTCCTGTCCCCCGCGATGCTCTGATGGCGGCCGTGGAGACCGCACAGCACGCACCGTCGAACTCGAATATTCAGCCCTGGCGCGTCGTCATCGCCGAGGGCGCGACGCGTCAGCGTCTGAGCGAGTCGCTGGTGGGATGCGTGCGGAAGAACGGCCTGGCGCGCATGGAGCTACCCGACGAATACAACGCCCGGCGGTTCGCGGTCGGCGTCCAGGTCTATGGAGCTCTCGGGGTGCAGCGCGGTGACACAGAGGCCCGCTTCGAGGCCGGCCTGCGCAACTTCAGGTTCTTCGGTGCCCCCGTCGCCGCCATTGTCGGGGTGGACTCACGCCTTGGTCTGGCCGATATCGCGGGGGTCGGCATGTACCTGCAGACTCTGGCATTGGCACTGCACTCGCAGGGAATCAGCAGCTGTATGCAGGTTGCCCCCGCCATGTTTCCCGAGGCGATCCGCCCGGTACTGGATCTGCCGGAGAGCCTGAACCTGATCTGCGCGGTATCTATTGGTTACGCGAACCCCGACGCACCGGTGAACTCGGTACGCGCGCCACGCGACCCAGTCAGTGAGAACGTCACGTTCCTGGGATGAGGAACTCCCGTTCGAGACTGAGCCTACATATCCAAACCGATGTCGAGGACCCGCGCGGAATGCGTCAATGCACCCACCGCCAGATAGTCGACACCGGTCTTGGCATACGCGGCAGCGGTTTCGAGCGAAAGCCCGCCCGAGGCCTCCAATTTGAGCTGCGGGGCGCGAGCGACTCGGCGCTGCACCGCCACCTGGGTCTGCCAGACGGGAAAATTGTCGAGCAGCACCAGCTCCGCGCCCTCAGCCATGACCTCGTCGAGCTGCTCCAGCGAGTCGACCTCGACCTCGCACTCGATATTCGGAGCGACCGCCCGTACGGCGCGCAATGCGGCAACCACGGATCCGGCGGCCGCCACATGGTTGTCCTTGATGAGTGCCGCATCCCCGAGGCCCATCCGGTGGTTCACCCCGCCCCCGGTGCGCACGGCATATTTCTGTAGGAGACGCAGGCCTGGAAGGGTTTTCCGAGTATCGCGAATCTGCGCATCCGTGCCGTCAACCGCATCAACCCAGGCCGCGGTAGTCGTGGCGATACCCGAGAGGTGGCACACCAGGTTGAGCATGGTGCGCTCCGCGGTCAATAGATCACGCGTGGGCGCAGTGACGGTAAGTAACGCGGTTCCGGTGCGCACCCTCGTACCGTCGGTGAGACGATCCTCCACCCGGTAATTCCCGACTCCCACAACCTCATCGAGAACAATGAGCGCGATATCGACTCCGGCGACGACTCCCCCGGCACGCGTCACCATGGCGGCGGTGCATTCAGCGTCGGCGGGCACCGTCGCCTGGCTCGTGACATCGGGTCCATAACGCAGATCCTCCGCAAGGGCACGCTGCACTACCGAACGCGCCTCGGCGAGTTCGGTTTCCGTCAGAGCCCCAGTCAACATGGCACCCCCGACGGTAGCGCAACTTCACATCCGTCGGCGTCACGCCGCACCGAAAGGCTCACCGCAAAGGCGGGATCGCTATCCGGCCAGTCGGACCGTGCGTGGCAGCCACGGGATTCGGTACGCGCCGAGGCCGCGGCGACCAAGGCCTGGGCGGCGAGGGTCAGTGCGGCATCTTCCACATCACGTGGTGTCATGCGGTCAGAGTCGGCGGGTGAAGCCGTAGACGAACGCAGTTCGGCGTCCAGCATTCCGAGCCCATCGGCATCGCGGAGCACCGAAGCCCATCGGGTCATCGCCGCCTGTAGGCGACGACGGTCGAGGCGTGGTTGCGCGGTGTCACGATCCCCAGCGATGACCGACCGATCAGCCACCAGCGCGGCGGCCTCCCCCGCGCGCCTGCCCACGACGAGACCTTCCAACAAACTGTTGGAAGCCAACCTGTTTGCGCCGTGCATACCGGTGCGTGCGACTTCTCCCGCGGCGAACAATCCGGGCATCGCGGTCTGCCCGTACGCATCGGTGACGACCCCACCGCAACTGTAGTGCGCGCCCGGCACCACGGGGATGAGTTGAGCGGCCGGATCGATCCCGGCGGTGGCACACGCGGCCGTGATGGTGGGGAATCGGCCGGAGAAGTTGTCGATGCCGCGCGCGTCGAGATAGACACAGTGATCGCCGGTCTCGCGCAGCCGCCGGGCGATCGCCCCGGCCACGACGTCACGTGGCGCCAGGTCGCCCATCGGATGCACCCCGGCAGTCACCGAATCCCCGCGCGCATCAACCAGAATGGCGCCCTCCCCGCGGACCGCCTCACTGATGAGCGGCCGACATCCCGTGGCCTGCGGGGTATGCAGCATCGTCGGGTGAAACTGGATGAACTCGATATCGGCCACCGGTACACCCGCACGCAACGCCAGCGCTATGCCGTCCCCGGTGGATCCCTCGGGATTGGTCGTCGCCGAATACAAATGCCCAAGACCACCGGTGGCCAGCACTACGGCTCCCGCGCGAATCAGACCCACCCCGTCGCCATTACCGACGACCACACCGCCCACGCCGTCGGGTCCGGTGAGGACGTCGTACACCACATGACTGCGCCGGATGTCCAACATCGCTGCGGCGTGATCGAGCGCTCGCTGCACCTCCGCTCCGGTCGCATCACCACCCGCGTGGATGATCCGGCGAGTGTTGTGTCCGCCCTCGCGCGTCAATGCCCATTGTCCCGAGCGTATTTCGTCAAATCGGGCACCGTCAGCGACCAGGTCACGTACTGCCCGGTAGCCGTCGGACACGATCGATCGGACCACATCGGCGTCACAGAGACCGGCACCGGCCGTCAGCGTGTCGTGGACATGCGCCTCCACCGAGTCGTCGGTATCGGGCAGTACCACCGCGATACCACCTTGAGCGAAATGCGTGGCGGTCGAACCGATCTTGCTCAGCACAACGACCCGCTGCCCGCGCCGGTGTGCCGCCAACGCGGCCGCCAATCCCGCTACACCCGCACCGACGACAACCACATCTGCATCAGCGCTCCAAGTGGTTCCCGCCGGCAGCGTCATTCCCCGCCGCCGGGCTGTCCGATCTCGATCATTCGCTGGACACTGCGCCGCGCTAGCCGCGCGGTTTCCGGATCGACGTCAACTTCGTCCCGCCCCTCGACGAGGCAGCGCAGCATCGCCGCTGGGGTGATCATCTTCATGTACGTGCACGATGCCCGGTCGTTCACCGCCAGGAAGTTCACCTCGGGAGCCGCCTTGCGCAGCTGGTGCAGCATGCCGACCTCGGTGGCCACCAACACTTCTCGCGCACGTGTTTCGCGGGCGGCGTCGAGCATTCCGCCCGTCGAGAGGATCTTCACCCGGTCCTCGGGTACGGCACCCTCACCGGCGAGGTACAGCGCGGATGTCGCGCAACCACATTCGGGGTGCACGAATAGTTCTGCGTCCGGGTGTAACCGTGCCTGCGCCGCGAGTTCGTCACCGTTGATTCCGGCGTGGACGTGGCATTCGCCCGCCCAGATGTGCAGGTTCTGACGACCTGTCACTCGCCTGACGTGTGCGCCGAGGAACTGGTCGGGGCAGAACAGCACCTCGCGATCCGGGTCGATCGACGCGACCACGTCGACGGCGTTCGAAGACGTGCAGCAGATATCGGTGAGCGCCTTGACCGCCGCGGTGGTGTTGACATACGAGACCACTACGGCCTCGGGGAATTCGGCCTTCCACTCCCGCAGGTCGTCGGCGGTGATGGAGTCGGCGAGCGAGCATCCGGCACGCTGATCCGGGATGAGCACCGTCTTGTCCGGGCTGAGGATCTTCGCCGTCTCGGCCATGAAGTGAACACCGCAGAACACGATGGTGTCCTCGGGCGCCTCGGCGGCGATACGCGAGAGCGCCAGCGAGTCGCCGACATGGTCTGCCACGTCCTGGATCGCCGGAAGCTGGTAGTTGTGCGCGAGCAGTGTGGCGCCGCGTTGGTCGGCAAGTCGGCGCACGGTCTCGGCCCAGCGGGCATCGCCCTCCACACCGGTGTATCCACCGGGGCCGTCGATCACACCGTCAAGTACCACGTCAGCTGCCGTCATGGCCGCCTCCTCGCGCCCTCGAGTCTCGGTCTGCCGCCGGGCTGGGTTTCGCCGACCGAGGTTTTCGACTTATGATCGAAAACATGGTCCATACTAGCACCGAACACGAAGTGTTAGCCGCGGTGTTCCAGGTGCGTCACTTCGAAGACTGCACAGCCGGCACGACGCCCGAGCTCGCCGTGCTGCTGTGGCAACGGGCTTTGGACCCACACCGCGGAGCCTGGGCGCTCCCCGGCGGTCAAGTCCGCGCCGACGAGGACCTCCCTACTTCGATTCGGCGTCAACTCGCCGAGAAGGTGGATGTGCGTGAGTTAGCACACCTCGAACAGCTGGCGGTCTTTTCTGAGCCGAATCGCGTGCCCGGTCCGCGCACCATCGCCTCGACATTCCTGGGGCTCGTACCGTTCCCCGCCACCCCCGAACTTCCCGCCGACACTCAGTGGCATCGAGTGAGCAACCTTCCCGCAATGGCCTTCGATCACCACGTAATGATTGCGCACGCCCATATCCGACTGGTAGCCAAGATGTCCTATACGAACATCGGGTTCGCTTTGGCGCCACAGCAATTCACGCTTTCGACACTCCGCGACATCTACTGCGCCACGCTGGGCTATCCGGTGGATGCCACCAACCTGCAACGCGTGCTGGTACGGCGCGGGGTGATCATCCCGACGGGAACCACCGCGCGATCGGGCCGTAGCGGAGGCCGGCCCGGCGCCCTCTACCGGTTCACCGATGACCGGTACCGCGTCACCGACGAGTTTGCTGCACTGCGCCCTCCCGGATGACCCCACTAGCCTCTTAAAGTCTTCTTAGGGTATGAATGCCGAGGACCTTGAAGGGAGCGCAGGTATGGCACCCCACGACCTGGCGACAACTGATGACGTCAAGTGGATCGGCGAACCGCCCCACCAGGCGATCGAACGCGGCGCGCGTCCTCTGCTGCCCACCGATGATCCGTTCTACCTCCCGCCGCGTGGATTCGAGCACGCCACCCCCGGCACGGTGCTACGCACCCGCGAGGTCGAAATGGCGTTCCTGGGCGTGATCCCCCAGCGATTCACCGCCACACAGCTGCTGTACCGCAGCAATGACATGAATCGGCGCGCAGATGCCGCGGTGACGACCGTGCTCACCCCCGAACGCACTGATCCGACGACGCCGATGCCCATCGTGTCGTACCAATGCGCTATCGATGCCATCACCGACCGTTGTTTTCCCTCATACGCCTTGCGGCGTGGCGCACGCGCACTCGGCTCCTTCGTGCAGTTCGAACTTCTACTGATCGCGGCTCTCCTGGACCGGGGCTGGGCAGTATCGGTGCCCGACCACGAAGGCGCCGACGGGATCTGGGGGGCGCCCGACGAACCCGGGTACCGCACCCTCGATGGAATTCGGGCGGTGCTGAACTGCGAACGGCTTGGACTCTCACGGCAGGCACCCATCGGTCTATGGGGCTACTCCGGTGGAGGCCTCGCCACGGCCTGGACGGCGGAGGTCAGCGCCGATTATGCACCCGAGCTCGAAATCGCCGGTGCCGTGCTCGGATCTCCCGTGGGCGACCTGGGGCATACGTTCCGGCGCCTCAACGGCGGGCTGTTCTCCGCGCTGCCGGGCCTGGTCGTCGCGGCCCTGGCACACGTCTACCCCGGCCTCGAACAAGTGATCAACGAGCACGCGACACCCGAGGGCAAGGAATTCCTCGGACGACTCGAAGAGATGCCCACCTTGAGGGCCATCGTGGCCATGGCATTCAAGGATATGGATGATCTGGTGGGCCCACCGCTGAACCAGCTCCTTGAGACACCCGAGGTGCAGCACGTCTTCGACAGCATCAAGCTCGGCAAGACGGTGCCCACCCCGCCGATGCTCATCATTCAGGCGGCACACGACGAGGTCATCTCGGCGTCATGTATCGACGAGCTCGCCGACACCTACTGCGGCGGTGGTGCCAACGTCACCTATCACCGAGATCTGCTCAACGAACACATGCTGCTGCACCCCATGTCGGCTCCAATGTCGTTGGCGTGGCTGGGCGCCCGTTTCAGCGGTGAGGCGCTCCCGTCGGGCCCACGGCGGACGAGCTGGCCGCTGGTATTCAAGCCCTCGACCTATCTCGGCCTGCTCAAACTCGGCTGGATCAGCGCCAAGGTGGTCGGCGGGCGTTCCCTCTAACGCCCCGTTCAGCTTCCTAGCGCGGCGAGGGCCGCGTCCACTGCGGCCTGCTTAACCTGCCGCTGCGAGCGGTCCGCATATTCGATGGTGCAGTCGGATAAACCGCCAAGTGCCACCGTGGCTCGGGTCATCTGCGCTACCGACGGCCTATTGCCCGCGAGCAGTCCGATCAGCTTGCGGCGCCACGCGAACATCCACTCGCCCAGCTCGAGCTGCCCGAGTGCGGCCAGATCTCGCACGATGATGCCCATGATGACCCGATGCTTCCACAGCACGTCGAAGTAGTCCTCGAGCAGCTCACGCTTGCCCACCGGAGCCTCGGCAGCCAGGAACGTTTCTAGGTCATCCACCATCGGTTGGACGATGGTGCGCACCAGATCATCGCGCGATGAAAAGTGGTAGTACAGGGCGGGTTTGGTGATTTCAAGACGCGACGCAATGTCCTGCAGGCTGGTATTGCGCAACCCTCGCTCAGCGAAGAGCTCTCGCGCGACTTCCTGGATCCGCTCCCGGGTGTTCGTCGCGGCGGATGTTGCTGGGACCATGCCGCAATGATAACCCCTGACTTTCCGGTCGGTAAGCAGTATGCTCAACTGTACTTACCGATCGTTAAGTAAGGAGAAGCCATGCGGATACTCATATCGGGTGCCAGTGTTGCTGGCCCGACGCTGGCCTATTGGTTGGGGCGCTATGGATTTGATGTGACGGTCGTCGAACGATCGCCGGCACCGCGCAAATCGGGCGGCCACGCCGTGGACCTGTTCAAGCCGGCAATGGACATCGTCGAGGCGATGGGTGTCCTCGACGCAATCGAGGCGCACGACGCCGGCACCGACTTCATCTCCATCCATCGTGAGGGCAAGCCCGGCCTGGTAGACCTCCCCCAGGCGCTGATCACCTCGGCTGTGTCACAACGCCACATCGAGATCATGCGGGACGACCTCAGCGAGATCCTGTACGAGGCCAGCTCCCCCACTGCGGAGTACATATTCGGCGACTCCATCACGGCGCTCGCCGAGGAGGGCACTGGTGTCCGCGTCGCCTTCGAGATCGGCCCCGAGCGTCTATTCGATCTCGTCATCGGTGCGGACGGATTGCACTCAAATGTCCGAAATCTGATGTTCGGCCCGGAATCGGGCTATTCACATTGGCTTGGCGAGTATCTCGCCGTCGCATCCATACCCAACTATCTTGATCTCAAGGGCCGCTCGCTGATGTTCCCGCAAGTCAACCGGATGGCAGGCATGTACAGCGCCACCCAGGTCCCGGATGCTCGGGCGTTCTTCCTTTTCCGCACGCCCGAGCCCCTCGAGTACCACCACCGCGACGTGGACCGGCAGAAGGCGCTCTTGCGGGAGGTGTATGAGGACGTCGGCTGGGAGGTGCCCCGGATGCTCGCAGAGGTCGACACAACCGATGCCTTCTACATGGACTCCATCACCCAATTGCGCATGGAAACCTGGTCTAAAGGTCGTATTACATTGGTCGGCGACGCGGGATACTGCCCCGGCCCGGCAGTCGGAGGAAGTACCAGCCTGGCGGTAGTGGGGGCGTATGTGCTTGCCGGGGAAATCGCGGCCGCCGCAGGCGATCACACACGCGCGTACCCGGCCTGCGAAGCTGCCATGCGCGATTACGTACATCGCAGTCGTCAACTGGCGCTCACCGCGTCCGACACTCTGGTGCCCACGACCCGGCTCGGCCTCGGGGCTCTGATTCACGGCGCGCGAATCCTCGGGCATTTGCCGCCACTCTTCGCGCGCACCGCGTCCCGGCTTGTCGCAGCACGTCGGCTGAATATCCACGACGTCTTCACCCTCCGCGATTACCAGGGACTAATCCGCCGCTAGCACATTCACCGGAATCCGGATCAAAAGCGCGAGAACATTATTGGAGACATCCGTTGCCCCGTTGCTGGAAGGCGCAACCCCGCTGCGGGTGACACATTCGTCCGTGAACACCCGTAATCTGACATCCGGATCGCCTTGGACAAATAGAGGAGTGAGATGGACCGGATCGTCAATCCATTGTTCAAGGCGGGTATGGCCGCCATCACCGCGACCACATTGGTGGTCACGCCAGCGGTGGTTCCCACCGCGCCACAGGCAATCTCATTTCCTGATATCAGATCGACTCCGGTTCGTCTGAGCTCGTTGGCGTTCACACCGCGGGTCCCCGATGCCGCGCGCACCGCCCTGGCAGCGCTGAAGTTCCCGTTGCCGCCCACGGCAACGAGCGTGCCGCTGAACCCAAGTAGGCTCGCCGCAATTACCCCACCCGCACCCTCGACGCTGACACACGCGGCAACAGCCCAGTCCCCCGCGACCGCCGGCGCGCCATCGCGATCCGGCATTTCTGCGGCAGCGGCCGGACCCGTCGTCGCGAACTCAATCACCAACGGCATCGATCAGGCATACCAGTTCATCCAGTACTGGGTCGATTACGGCGTAGACGTCGCGCAGTGGGCCTCCGGATGGGTGCCCGTCATCGGCGGATTGGTCAGTGCGCAGATTGGCATCGTGTACGACAACCTGGTTCGCCCGATCGCGAACAGCTTCGTCTACAACCTCGTCGACCCGATCATCAACGACCCCAGCTTCTCCAACATCGTGAATTCATTCGGACGTTTCGGCGGTGACATCGTCAACTCCGTCATCAATTTCGCCTGGGCAGAGGCCAGGTATTTCCTGCCACCGCTGCCACCACTCCCTGGTTTCGCGGTCCAGGCCACGACTGACACCGTCAGCACACTGCCCACCTCCATCCATGAGGCATTGGCGCCGTTCACCAAGACCATTAAGGATGCCGAGGCACATATCGCCGACACGCTGGGTCTGACGAAGGTCGATCACAAGCTGGTGAGCATCGAAAAGCCCAGCACCACAGCAGAAACCACCACGACATCCGATAAGGATTCGGCCAAGGAAGACGGCAAGGGCACCGCAGCGAGCGTCGTCGCGGACACGAAGGAATCCAAGGACAAGCGAAGCGAGAAGGAATCCGCCGAGAGCCAGTCGTCTACCAAGGACAAGGCAACCGGCGGTACCTCCAAGGAGCAGGCGACCAAAGACAAGGTAACCATCACGGAGGGCGCCAAAGACTCACCGAAGGAGACCGCGACATCCGGAGCGGCGACCGGTAAGGAAGAAACCTCCGGCGCGACGACCGAAGACACCAAACCCACGAAAGACACCGAGAACGGCAAGGATTCGGGGAAGGACGCCAAGTCCCCGACTGGCGTCGTGACCAAGAATAAGCCCAAGGTCCCCGCCGCCAGCACCACCGAGCATGGCGCTGTCAGTGCTCAGGGCACCGTACGAGGTTCGACGTCACAGTCCACCACCGGAAAATCGCACACGGACAAGAGCGACTCGGCTGGGACCACACCGAACAGCGGGTCGGCCTCGGATGCCAAGACATCAGACTCCAAGGCGTCCGATACCAAGACGCCCGATAAGACAAAGGGTTCCGATACCACGTCTTCTGGCACGAAGTCCTCGGGCGCTGCCGCTGCACACGACTCGGCAAGCAAGTCCTCGGGCTCCGCGACCAGTTCATCCAAAACCGGTGGCGCGGGCGCAAAGTCCGGAGGCAACAGCCACGACTAGGGGCCGTGGGTCGCGGTGTTGTTGACGGCAACGGGCGAGAAGTACTGAAGCAAGAAGTCGTTGAGGCGGCGGGTGGATGCTGCCCGGGTTGTCGTGCCCCACGCCAGAGCGATGGAACGGTGGTAGCCACCGCCGGCAAGGGGAATTTCGGTGATACCCGGCGGCGTGCGGTCGTCATGGGGCAAGAGCGCGATGCCAAGGCCGCGATTGATGAGTTCGCGGATCGTGCCGAACTCGCTGACTTCGATGGCGATATTGGGGGTAAATCCCGCTTCGCGGCACCATGTTTCGGTGAGTTGCCGAAGGTTGTAGCTGGGCGGGTTGGCGATGAATATCTCGCTTGCCAGTTCGTCGAGTGTCAGTTCCGCGACAGCGGCGAGTCGGTGGTCTGAGGGCACCGCGACGTGGATGTGCTGACTGCCGATGGTGATGTGATGTAGGCGC
This sequence comes from Mycobacterium sp., assembly GCA_050701835.1. GTDB lineage: Bacteria > Actinomycetota > Actinomycetes > Mycobacteriales > Mycobacteriaceae > Mycobacterium. The sequence goes on from JBOGDC010000047.1 coordinate 157,155, forward strand.
TCGGGCGCAGGAATCACGACGGCCAGATCGAGGTGGCCGGTCAAAAGCTCGGCGCCGAGTACGGTGCCATGGGCCTGCTTGAGGAGTACCCGGATGCCGGGGTGCCGGTGTCGGAAGGCCGCGAGAAGGTCCGGGATGTGACCTGAACCCATGGTGAGGGGGAACCCGAAGCGTACGGTGCCGTGCTCAGGGTCGGCATCACCGGTGAGCTCGGCGAGTGTTTGGTCGAGTTCATGGAGAGGCTCACGCGCCCGTGCTGCCAGGCGTTGCCCATCGGGTGTGAGGCGCACCGTTCTGCCGTCGTGAATGAGCAGCGGCACCCCTAGAGCTGTCTCCAGCGCATGGATCCTTCGGCTCATCGATGACTGCGGGATGTCGAGCGCGAGTGCCGCCTGGGTCATATGCCCATCGTGGGCCGCCAGCTCAACCAACGCCCGCAACTGTGGCGCAAGCTGCGATGTCCATCGATCCATTATCGGATGATAATCCATCAATCATTCATTGGACGGAACGAATACTGACGCGGATGGTGAGTTCCATGACGACATTCTCAAACGCTCCTGACGCATTCCGTGACGATGCCGACGTTGTGCTGATCGGCGGCGGAATCATGTCGGCGACATTGGGCTCTATGCTGTCGATACTGGAACCCACATGGCGAATTGTGCTGCTGGAGAGGGCAAATGCGCTGACCACCGAAAGCAGCGCCCCCTGGAACAACGCTGGTACCGGGCACACCGGGTTCTGTGAACTCAACTACATGCCCAACCCCGAAGACGGCACGAAGCCCACAATGATTGCTCGACAGTTTCATCTGAGCCGTCAATGGTGGTCATATCTCGCGGACGAGGGCTTGCTGGACCCGAATGCATTCATTCACTCCGCGGCGCACATGAATGTCGTGTTCGGGCACCGTGATGTCGACTATCTGCGACGCCGGCACGAAACACTCTCTGCAGAACCGATGTTCGCCGGAATGCAGTTCAGTGAGGATCCCGCAGTTGTCGAGCGTTGGGCACCTCTCGTGATGTGCGGACGCAAACCCGGTGAGCCTGTGGCGGCCACCCGCCACCCCGATGGGACCGATATCGATTTTGGTGCCCTAACCCGCGGACTGACACGCATCATCACCGATCGCGGCGGTCACGTGCACCTCGGCCACGACGTCCGTGCTCTCAGCCAGAGCCCCGACGGTTCCTGGCAAGTCAGTGGGCGAAATCGCAATGGCCGCTTTTCAGTACGTGGGCGTTCGATATTCGTCGGCGCTGGAGGGCACGCACTGCGGTTACTGCAACGCGCGCGCCTTCCCGAGGTGCGCGGCTACGCGGTGCTGCCCGTCGGCGCAGCATTTCTGCGGTGCAAGGATGCCACCGTGGCGGGACGGCATAAGGCCAAGGTGTACGGGCAAGCCCCCGTCGGGGCGCCCCCGATGTCGGTGCCGCATCTGGATCAGCGCGTTGTCGAGGGCCGGCCGTATCTCATGTTCGGGCCCTACGCGACGTTCAGCACCAAGCTGCTTAAAAACGGTCGGTGGACAGACTTCTTCACCACCGTGCGCTGGCACAACGTGCACGTGATCGCGGCCGCGCTCATCCAGCACCCGGCGCTGATCGGATATCTGATCGCCCAGCTCGCGGCGGGCCCACGGCAACGATTCGCGCAGTTGCGCCGCTATTACCCTGAAGCCGACCCTGATGATTGGGAACTCGTCCCGGCCGGTCAACGGGCGCAACTGATTACGCCAGACCCCCGCCGCATAGGTGCGATCCAGCAAGGCACCGAGCTCGTCGTCAGCGGGGACGACACGATCGCAGGACTTCTCGGCGCCTCACCGGGCGCATCCACTGCAGTCCCCATCATGCTCACCCTTCTCCAGCGCTGTTTTCCCGACCGCTGGCACACCGCATGGCGGACCACATTGATCAGGGCGATCCCCGGCGCCGAAGATATCGACTGGGATACGGCGTCGGTCAGGAACTCGGTCCTAACAACCTCACGCTCGTTGCACCTCGACAGTACCTAGGCCGTCGAGTTGATGCCTTCGACGGGCGGCACGGTCATCGGGGCCCGATACACGGGCACCGCAACCGGCGGCCAGGCGTCAAGATCGTCACGGGCACAAGCGACCACACCGAACATGTAGGTGACCGCTGCGAGACACGGCGCCAGTGCGAGGGTGACGGCAATCTGGGACGGGGTGTGACCGTAGAACACCGCGGGTGCTTCCACGACGTACTTGATCCGATGCCCCTCTTCCAGCTGAGCTGCCGCGATATCCAGTGCCCCATAACGCAATCGGGCCAATACCGCGCCGACCCCCGCGGCCGCTGCCGAGGATGCCAAGGCTCCCACGGTGAGCGCCCCAATCATCAGCGGGCCGCGGTGCGCTTTCCACTGCCAGGCAGCAGCAGACACCACAACGGCGACCACCGCCGCCATCCCCATCAGCATCGTGGTCGCGACGAAGAAGTTGTCTGCCTGGTTGCCCAGATGTACGAACACCCGGCCGTTATCCCGGGTATCGGCGATGGCTCCGTGCACTCCTGGTGCGATAACGCTCCACAGCGCTCCCACGAGTGCTCCCGCAACGGTAAGTCCACCCGCGACCAGTGTGGCCGCGCGGAGGTGCGAAAAGCTGGGAGCCGCAGGTTCATCCACGACATACGAGGCGGTACTCACCTGATGCTCTTCGCCGGTGCTCATCGGGACCTGATGCTCTTCGCCGGGACTCATCGCTGTTCCAGCTGCTTCGAGTCCGCCTCGCCATGTCGCGAGCACTTCGCGTGCCAGCCGTCCGGACGCACCTGCACGATCATCCGTCGTCCGCATGCCGCACAGAACCGGGGAGGTTCCAGGCCCAGCTGTGCCGCCGTAGGCATGGACAACCCAGCCGAACCTTCGACTTTCACACCGGTGTACACGTTGTACTTTCCGGCGGTCACCGGCTCGGTACCCATCACGTACAGACTATTGGTCACAGGCTGCTGTTGAGTGCCTTGATCGGCATCTGCAGATCGACGAGAAGCTCCAGATCGGCCTCCGCCGGGCGCCCCAGTGTCGTCAGGTAGTTGCCGACGATGACGGCGTTGATACCGCCCAGAATGCCCTGCTTGGCCCCCAGATCGCCCAGGGTGATCTCACGCCCACCGGCGAACCGGAGCATGGTGCGTGGCAGTGCGAGACGGAACGCCGCTACGGCCCGCAGCGCGTCGGCGGCAGGCAGCACCTCCAGATCGCCGAAAGGCGTTCCGGGACGTGGGTTCAGGAAGTTCAGCGGAACCTCGTCGGGTTCCAGCTCGGCCAGATTCGCGGCGAACTCGGCGCGCTGCTCCAGCGTCTCGCCCATGCCGAGGATGCCGCCGCAGCAGACCTCCATGCCCGCTTCGCGCACCATCCGAAGAGTGTCCCAACGCTCCTCCCAACTGTGGGTGGTCACCACATTGGGAAAGTGCGACTTGGCGGTTTCGAGGTTGTGGTTGTAGCGGTGCACGCCCATCGCCGACAGGCGGTCGACTTGTTCCTGGGTAAGCATGCCCAGTGAGCAGGCAATCTGGATGTCGACCTCATTGCGAATGGCCTCGATACCGGCCGCAACCTGAGCGAGCAGCCGCTCGTCGGGCCCACGGACGGCCGCCACGATGCAGAACTCGGTGGCGCCGGACTTCGCAGTCTGCTTGGCGGCCTCGACCAGGCTCGGGATATCGAGCCAGGCGCTGCGCACAGGCGAGGCGAACAGACCCGACTGCGAACAGAAATGGCAATCCTCTGGGCAGCCACCGGTCTTGAGGCTGATGATGCCCTCGACCTCGACCTCAGGACCACACCACTGCATCCGGACGTCATGAGCGAGTGCGAGCAGCGCTTCCAGGCGGTCGTCGGGGAGCTGAAGCACCCGGAGCACCTGATCCTGGGTGAGACCAACACCTTGCTCGAGCACCTGCTCACGGGCGACGGCGAGTATGTCGCGGTCGGTGCCCTCCGCCACGGTGCCTGCTTCGGCTGCTTGAGTCACGCAGCGCTCCTCACGTAGTCCTCTTACCTGATCCCGATCCTGAACGGTGTTCAGGTTAGAGTATGGCCATCAGTGAGCCAAACAAGGCGGGGCGTTCGTCCCCGCTGAACCGACATGACCTGGTCCGTAGGGCCACCGCGATTCTCGACGACTATGGGATCGCGGATTTGACCATGCGCAGGCTCGCACGCGAGCTCGATATCGCGCCCAGCGCCCTGTACTGGCATTTCGCGAACAAACAGCAGTTGCTCGGCGCGGTCGCCGATCACGTGCTGGCACCACTGGCCGACAAGGATCGGCATGACGCGGCCTGGCAGGAACGCATCGAGTATCTCTGCACCGCTCTGCGGGATGCACTGTTATCCCACAAGGACGGCGCAGAACTCGTGTCGGCGAGTTTCGCCTCCGGGCAGACGACCCACATGATCGCGGTCCTCGATCGCCTTGCGGATGCCGCCGTCACCGCGGGACTGGACGCGGTTCCTGCCGGACTCGCCGCCCGCAGCATCACCTACTACGTGCTGGGGTACGTCGCCGATGAACAGTCCAGACTGCAATGGGACTCCGCGGGGGCACTCGAAGACGGCCAGTCATTTCTCACGGACGGTACCGGTCTCACGGACCCCACTGCGCAGTTCGGCTTCGGGGTCCGTCTTCTCGTCGACGGAATCGGACAGCTGGCCCGTCAGTCCAGCCCGATCAGTTAGGGGCGATGAGCTCGGTCACCCACTGGGGATCGAAGAGCGCAACGCTCATCTCGGCGAACACGGCCGGCGTCAGCCGTGATGCTCCCTCGGGAATCACGGCGTGCACGGGCGTCTTGAAGTGGCTCGCCAAGTCCTCGCGATTGAGCCGTTGCGCCAAATCAGGGTCTGCAGGGAAACTTCCCACGACCAAGCCTGCGCAGGGAACCGACTGGGCTGCAAGGGCTTCCATCGTCAAGGCGGTGTGGTTGAGAGTGCCCAGATCTGCCGTGGTGACCACCAGCACCGCCGCGTCGAGATGCCTCGCCAAATCGCGCAGGGTCACCCCGTCGGCGCCCAGCTCGACCAACAGTCCCCCGGCGCCCTCGACAAGGGTGAGCGCACCCGGAGAATCTAACCGGCGAATCGCCTGCGCCATCTCCACCCGGTCCAATAGCCGCAGGCCTGCCCGGTTGGCTGCCACGACGGGCGTGAGCGGCTCGGGATAGAACGCCAACGTCTCGACCCGGGTGACGCCCGACAGCCGGGCAACCTCGTCGGCATCACGGTCATCACCGGTCTGCACCGGCTTGCATACCGTCACCTTGATGCCCTGGCTCACCGCCGCGGCGGCCAATGCCGCGGTCGCGACGGTCTTCCCCACCCCGGTCGATGTCCCCGTGACCAGTAAGACGGTCACTGGCGGGCCAGCTCCAATACTCCGGCGAGTACCTCGCGTACGCGGTCCAGATCAGCCTCGGTAAGGGAGGCGCGGGCCGTCAGGCGCAGCAGCGACTGCCCCTCGGGAACCGATGGTGGACGAAAACAGCCCACCCGAACGCCTTGCTCGAGACATGCTTTGGCGGCGTTGAACGCGACCTCGGGATCACCGAGGACAACAGGCACCACTGCCGATTCCGGCCGGTGCGCCAACCCGCACCAATCCCCCAGCGTGGCGGCGTTGTCGAGGACCGCTTGCACTCGCTCAGGTTCCACAGCCATGAGCCGCAGCGCCGCTAGCGCTGACCCCACCGCGGCGGGAGCCAGCCCGGTATCGAAGATGAACGGACGCGCGGCGTCGATGAGGTGGGCACGAATCGCCTCGGGCCCCAAAACGGCCCCACCCTGACTACCAAGCGCCTTGGAGAGTGTCACGGTCATCACCAGATCGTCGGCACCGGCAAGGCCGGCCTCGGCCACCAGGCCGCACCCACCGACTCCGCGCACGCCCAGTCCGTGCGCCTCGTCCACCAACAGCACCGCGCCATGGCTACGGCATACCCCGTGCAATTCGGTCAACGGGGCCAGCGCGCCGTCGGCGCTAAAGACCGCATCGGTAAGCACCAGCGCGCGCTCCTCGGGGCGCTGGGCAAGTGCCTGAGCCACCGCCTGCACATCGCGGTGCGGAGTCACGACGACGCGCGCTCGCGACAACCGGCAGGCATCGATCAACGAGGCGTGTGTACGCGCGTCGGAGACGATGAGCGTCCCGGGCCCGGAAAGGGCCACCACCGCGCCGAGATTGGCGGTGTATCCCGAGGAGAACACCAGCGCCGACTCGGCGCCCATGAAGGTCGCCAGTTCGCGCTCGAACTCCTCATGCAGCTCGGTGTTACCAGTGACCAGGCGGGATCCTGTGGATCCGGCGCCCCATAGCCGCAAGGCCTCGATACCGGCCTCGATGACCTGCGGGTGTCGCGCAAGGCCCAGATAATCATTGGATGCCAGGTCGATCTCGGGCTCGGCGGCGCTGCGGGTACGGAGCCGTCGACGCAATCCGGCGGCCTCCCGTTGATGCTCGACCTCGGCCAGCCAGGCAAGCGGTGATACTGCACTCACCGGCGCCTCCTCTCCTGAACGGTGTTCAGGTTAGCGCACGCGTGGAGTGCCGCATCACTGCGTTCACCCGGGAGAAGCGACTCCTACCGCCGACGCCGCGCCCACCATCGCGTCGGTGATCCGGCGTATCTCGTCGTCGCCGCAGATGTAGGGCGGCATGGTGTAGATCAAGGTCCGGAAGGGGCGCAGCCACACGCCGGCATCGAGCGCCGCGTCGGTGGCAATCCGCATACCCCGCGTGCCCAACGGGATTTCCATGTCGATGACGCCGATCGCCCCGCAGACCCGCACATCGGCGACGCCGTCGAGATCGGCCCCAGGCGCCAAACCCTCACGCAGCCCCGCCGAGATCTCGGCGACCCGCGACTTCCAATCCCCGGACAGCAGCAGCTCAATCGACGCGACCGCCACCGAGCACGCCAAAGGGTTGGCCATGAAGGTCGGGCCATGCATCAGCGCACCCGCCGCGCCGTCGCCGATGGTGCGCGCGATCTTGGCGGTGCACAACGCGGCGGCCAAAGTGAGATAGCCGCCGGTCATCGCCTTGCCGACACACATTATGTCGGGACTGACCCCGGCATGATCGGCGGCAAAGAGCTCACCGGTGCGCCCGAATCCCGTCGCGATCTCGTCGAAGATCAGCAGCACGCCGTGCTTATCGCAGATGGCACGCAGATCAGCCAGGTAACGCGGATCGTGGAATCGCATACCGCCGGCACCCTGCACAACAGGCTCGACGATGACGGCCGCAAGGTGGGCCGCGTGTTCGGACAGTTCCTCTTCGAAGCGCCGCATGTACTCGGCGTCGTACTCGGCGGGAACCTGCTCGGCGAAAATTTGTTGTGCCAGCACCGAGTACTGCCCGGACCACAGCGAGTGCATGCCGCCGTCCGGATCGCACACGCTCATCGGGGCGAAGGTATCGCCGTGGTAGCCCCCACGCCAGGTCATCAGGCGGTGTTTGGCGGGCAGCCCCAGGCTGCGCCAGTACTGCAGCGCCATCTTGATCGCCACCTCCACCGAGACGGATCCGGAGTCGCAGAAGAACACCGTTTCCAACCCCGGGGGCGTCAGCTCCACCAGCAGCTGGGCCAGCCGCGCGGCAGGCTCATGGGTGAGTCCACCGAACATGACATGGCTCATCGACGCCACCTGCTCGGTGATCGCGCGGTCAAGTACCGGATGGCCGTGACCGTGGATGCATGACCACCATGAGCTCATCCCGTCGATCACCTCGACGGGATGGCCATCGCGCACCACCGTGATATTCGAACCGCTCGCGCTGGTGACGACCAGCGGCCGCTGGGCTGTGTCGGGGTCGCCGATCCTGCTGTATGGGTGCCACAAATGCGCAGCATCAACAGCTCCGACCTGATCCGGTGTCAACTTCGGCACAGTCAGCGAGCCTGTCACAAGCCCTCCGCACGCAGCCATCCGCCTCACTCGTACACGCCGTTGATGCGCAACTGACGAGACTCTCGGCAACCATGGGTACATTGGGGGCGAAAATGTTCTTCGTCTCAGCAACCAAACCAGTAACCGACCCCGAGGTGCCACCCGCCCCGGCGATGGACGCCACCCCAAAAGCCAAGGACAACAAGGCGTTTCACCGCGACGATCTTGACGGCCTGCGCGGGGTGGCAATCTTTCTCGTCGCGGTATTTCACGTGTGGTTCGGCCGGGTATCAGGCGGAGTTGACGTTTTCTTAACCCTCTCGGGCTTTTTCTACGGCAGTAAGCTACTTCGCACAGCAACCACACAGGGAGCCTCGCTCAATCCGGTACCGGTCCTGAAACGACTGGTCCGGCGCCTGCTCCCCGCGCTGATCCTGATCTTGGCTGCCTGTGCGGTACTCACGGTCCTCGTGCAACCGGAAACTCGCTGGGAGGTCTTTGCCGAACAGAGTCTGGCCAGCCTGGGGTACTACCAGAACTGGGAGTTGGCCAACACCGCCGCCGACTATTTGGCGGCCAGCGAGTCGGTGAGCCCACTGCAGCATCTGTGGTCAATGTCCGTACAGGGACAGTTCTACGTCGGCTTCTTGGCCTTGATCTATCTGCTTGCCGTCACTCTGCGCAAGCCGCTGGGCAGGCATATGCGCACCGTGCTCATCACCGTGATCGCGAGTCTGACCGTCGCGTCCTTCATCTACGCGATCTACGCCCACATCGACTTCCAATCGATCGCCTACTACAACACCTTCGCGCGGGCGTGGGAGCTGCTGCTGGGTGTGCTGGTCGGAGCGTTGGTAGCCGGCACGCGCTGGCCGATGTGGCTTCGCCAGGTCCTCAGTGTCGTGGCGCTGGCGGCGATCATGTCCTGCGGCGCGCTCATCAACGGGGTGCGCGAGTTCCCGGGCCCACTGGCGCTGGTGCCCGTCGTCGCGACCCTGATTCTCATCTTGTCGGCGGCGAACCTGGCTAACGGCACTTCCGCACCGTGGGCCAACCGATTTCTCGCGTTGCGGCCACTGGTCGAGCTGGGATCGCTGGCCTACTCGCTGTACCTGTGGCACTGGCCCCTGCTGGTGTATTGGCTGGTCTTCACCGGCGAGCCACATGTCTCGTTGTGGGAAGGCGCCGCCATCCTCGGCATCTCGCTCGCGCTGGCCTACCTGACCAACAAATACGTCGAGACTCCCCTGCGCTACCCAAGGGTGGCGCCCACGTCCGCCACGATCTGGGTCAGATTGCGACGTCCCACGCTGGCACTGGGCACGACGATCGTCCTCATGGCGGTCGCACTGACCGCCACCTCGTTCACCTGGCTCGAACACGTCACCGTGCAACGCTCCAATGGCAAGGAATTGTCCGGCCTACGCCCGCGCGACTACCCCGGTGCGGGTGCACTGCTATACGGCGACCGGGTGCCCGAACTGCCGATGCGGCCTACGACCCTGGAAGCCTCGGACGACCTGCCGATCACCACCGAACAGAACTGCATCAGCGACTTCCGGAACCGCTCGGTGATCAGCTGCACGTACGGCAATCCGCACGCCACGCGCACTATCACGCTCGCCGGCGGGTCACACGCCGAACACTGGATCACGGCACTCGACATCCTGGGGCGCCAGCACAACTTCAAGATCACGACCTATCTGAAGATGGGTTGCCCGCTCAGCACCGAAGAGGTCCCCCGCATCGCCGGGTCCAACGACCCCTACCCCGACTGCAAGAAGTGGGTCGACGAGGTCATGTCGCGGATCATCACCGAACACCCCGACTACGTCTTCACCACCACCACCCGTCCGCGCTCGGCATTCGGCGACGGCGATGTGATGCCCGAAAGCTATATGGGGATCTGGACGGCCTTCGACGAGGCGGGAATCCCCGTTCTCGGGATGCGGGACACCCCGTGGCTCATCGACAAGGACGGCACCACCTACGCCGCGGCCGACTGCATCTCCGCGGGCGGAAACTCCGATTCGTGCGCCATGGATCGCAAGCGGGCGCTCGATGATGTGAATCCCACCCTCGCCATCACGAACCAGTTCCCGCTGCTCAAGATCCTCGATATGACACGCGCCGTGTGCCGGCCCGACAAGTGCCGTGCGGTGGAAGGAAACGTGTTGGTGTATCACGATTCTCACCACATCTCGGCCACCTATATGCGCACCATGACCAAAGAGCTGGGGCGACAGATCGCCATGGCCACCGGATGGTGGCGGTCGGTGGCACCGGGCCAGTGAGGCGCGCGATACCGGCGGGTGACCGATAGGGTCTATGAGCATGACCCTGCCACCACTTCAGGTATGGCCGGGTAGCCCATATCCGCTAGGTGCCACCTATGACGGAGCGGGTACCAACTTCTCATTGTTTTCCGAAGTCGCCACTGCGGTCGAGCTGTGCCTAATCGCCAAGGACGGCACCGAAACCCGAATATCACTCGACGAGGTCGACGGGTACGTCTGGCACTGTTATCTGCCGACCATCTCCCCCGGCCAGCGCTATGGATTCCGGGTCCACGGACCGTGGGATCCTACGAGCGGGCACCGATGCGACCCGAGCAAGGTACTGCTCGACCCATACGGCAAGGCCTTCTACGGCGACTTCGACTACGAGCCCACCGCCGACCCGCCCCTACTGTCCTACCAGACCGACCCACTGGACACCGAGATACTCGTCGCGCGAGATTCCCTGGGCCGCACCATGAGCACCGTCGTCATCAACCCGTACTTCGACTGGGGCTCCGATCGCCGCCCACGCACCCCCTATCACGAGACGGTCATCTACGAGGCCCACGTCAAGGGCATGACGCAGACACATCCCGGCGTTCCTGACGAGCTCAGAGGCACCTATGCGGGTCTTGCGCACCCGGCGGTGATCGACCACCTGCATTCCCTCGGAGTCACCGCTATTGAGCTGATGCCCGTGCATCAGTTCTTCCATGACAGCCGACTGATCGCTCTCGGGCTGCGAAATTACTGGGGGTACAACACCTTCGGATACCTCGCTCCGCATGCGGGATACGCGTCCTCACCGCATGCAGGCGGCGCCGTCGCCGAGTTCAAGGCGATGGTGCGCGCGCTGCATGAGGCGGATATCGAGGTCATTCTCGACGTCGTCTACAACCACACCGCCGAGGGCGATCACATCGGCCCGACGCTGAGCTTCCGAGGTATCGACAATCGCGCCTACTACAAACTCAATGACGAGAACCTGGCCCGATACACCGACTACACCGGAACCGGTAACAGCCTCAACGCCCGTAACCCGCACACGTTGCAGCTCATCATGGACTCGCTGCGCTACTGGGTCACCGAAATGCACGTCGACGGGTTCCGCTTCGATTTGGCCTCCACACTTGCCCGTGAGCTGCACGATGTCGATCGACTCTCGGCATTCTTCGATCTGGTCCAGCAGGATCCCGTCGTCAGCCAAGTCAAGCTGATCGCCGAGCCCTGGGACATCGGTGAAGGCGGATACCAGGTCGGCAATTTCCCCGGCCTGTGGACCGAATGGAACGGCAAGTTCCGCGACACCGTCCGCGACTATTGGCGCGGACAGCCCGCGACCCTCGGGGAGTTCGCCTCCCGACTCACCGGCTCCTCCGATCTGTACGAGGCCACCGGACGCCGCCCCAGCGCGAGCATCAACTTCGTGACCGCGCACGACGGCTTCACACTGCGAGACCTCGTGTCGTACAACGAAAAACACAACGAGGCCAACGGTGAGAACAACCAGGACGGCGAGAGCTACAACCGTTCATGGAACTGTGGAGCGGAAGGCCCCACCGACGACCCTGACATTCTTGCGCTGCGCGCTCGTCAAGCCCGCAACATTCTCGCGACCCTGATCTTGAGCCAGGGCACACCCATGCTCTCCCACGGCGACGAGATCGGCCGGACCCAGTCGGGCAACAACAATGTCTACTGCCAGGATTCGCCGCTGTCCTGGATGGACTGGGACCTCGCCCAGACCAACACCGACCTGCTGCAGTTCGCCAGGACGGTGATCGCGCTGCGCAAACAGCACCCGGTTTTCCGGCGCCGCCGCTTCTTCGCGGGTCGACCGATCCGAGAGGGCGAGGAAGTCCGGGACATCGCCTGGCTGACGCCCGCCGGGGAAGAGATGACGACCGCCGACTGGGACAGCGGTTTCGGCAAGAGCCTGGCCGTCTTTCTCAACGGTGACGCCATCCCCGAGCCCAATGCGCGTGGCGAACGCGTATCTGGCGACTCGTTCTTGATGTGTTTCAACGCCTACGACGAACCGTTGGACTTCGTGACACCCGACGGCGACTACGCGACCCAGTGGACCGCCGTGCTCGATACCGCCGAATCGACAGGCCAATGCTCGACAGTCGTCAACGCGGGCAAGGCAGTGCGGGTACAGGATCGCGCGCTCGTGGTGCTGCGCAAGACCGGATAGCGGGCTTCTAGGTCAAGTAGCGGAAAGCTGCCGAATCCGGTTCCAGCCGTTCGATATCCAGATCCGAGGTACCCATTCGGTCCAGCAGGCCGGGAAGGTCGGCGGCATTCCCGAGTTCGATGCCGACCAGTGCCGCACCCATCTCGCGGTTGTTGCGCTTGACGTACTCGAACAGCGTGATGTCGTCATTCGGGCCCAGGATTTCCCCGAGGAATCGGCGCAACGCCCCCGGCTCCTGCGGGAAGTCCACCAGGAAATAGTGCTTGAGCCCCAGATGTATCAGCGATCGCTCCAGGATCTCGCCGTACCGCGAAACATCGTTGTTGCCACCGGAAATCAGGCAGACCACGGTGGATCCCGGCTCAATCGACATCTGCGACAGCGCGGCCACGGACAGCGCGCCGGCGGGCTCGGCGATGATGCCCTCGTTCTGGTAGAGCTCCAACATGGTGGTGCACACGGCGCCTTCGGAGACCACCATCATGCTGACGGCGTCACCCGCCGATGCCAGCACCTCATGCGTCAAGGCTCCGGCGACACGTACCGCCGCGCCATCGACGAACGGATCGACATGGTCCAGCGGAACCGGCTTACCGGCCTTCAGGGCCGCAGCCATGCACGCGGCCCCCGCCGGTTCGACACCGACGATCCGCACCGAGGGTGCACGCTCTTGCAGGTAAGCGGTGATCCCCGCTGCGCAGCCGCCGCCTCCGACGGGTACCACCACCACATCCGGCGGGCTCTCGAGCTGATCCAGGATCTCGGCGGCGATGGTGCCTTGCCCCGCGATGGTCCGTACGTCGTCGAACGGCGGGACCAGGGTGGCACCAGTACGTTGGACGTCCTTAATCGCCGCTTCGGCTGCGTCGTCATAGCCATGGCCGACGGCAATAAGCTCCACAAAACCATTGCCGTGGTAAGTGATTCGTTGTCGCTTCTGCCGGGGCGTCTTGCTCGGGATGTAGACGCGGCCGTGCACGCCCATCGACTTGCAGGCCAGTGCGAAGCCCTGCGCATGGTTACCGGCACTGGAGCACACCACACCGGCGGCCTTCTCTTCATCGCTGAGCTGCATCAGGAGATTGAATGCTCCGCGCAGTTTGTACGACCGGACCGATTGCAGGTCTTCGCGTTTGAGGTACACATTGGCGCCGGTGAGCGCCGAAAGCCGGTCGGCGTGCTGTACCGGAGTGGGGTGCACAACCTCGTCGATGCGCTTGGCCGCCGCGTCGATATCGGCGGCGGTCACGATCGCCGATGAGCCACTTGCGCGAAGAGCCACAGGCTTGGCGGCGCTCAAGAGACGGGCGTCAGCACGAAAACCGGGATCTGACGGTCGGTCTTGGTCTGGTATTCCGCGTATGGCGGATAGGCCTCGACGGCCCGATCCCACCACGGTGCCTTCTCGTCGCCGAACACCTCGCGCGCCTGGTAGTCCTTGGTGGTGCTGCCATCCTGCAGCTCGACGAGCGGGTTTTCCTTCACGTTGTAATACCAAACAGGGTTCTTGGGGGCGCCACCGAGCGAAGCGACGATGGCGTACTCACCGTCGTGCTCGACTCGCATCAAGGCGATCTTGCGCAGCTTGCCGGACTTGGCGCCGAGCGTGGTCAGCAGGATCACCGGCATGTCCGCAATGGTGGTGCCGTCGGTGGTGCCGCTGTCGAGAATCTTGGTCACTTGCTTCTGCGACCAATCGAGTCCACTGGGTTCGTATTCACCGGTTAATGGCATGCGGACAACTGTATAGCCCCACCTATCGCGGATTCACGTCGATAACGCCGAATACCGAGGACGCGACGTCAGACGGCTTTCCGTTGGGCGTACGTGCTCAAGCACTTGTTTTGACACCCGCGATGAGCATGTTCGGTTGACCGAACTTCCATGTAAGGGATATCCTGCATTCATGACGACCTTCGAGCGCGCGGCACATGGAGTGCAGTCGGTGGACGTCGCCGGGGTGGCATGGCCCGCTTACAGGCTGTATGCACTGGGCGCTGGCGCGGCGGTCTTCGTGATCACCCTTGTGCTCATCGCGACCCTGTCGACCGCCGTACTCTCGGCCGCCGCCGCAGCCAGCATCGTCTGGCTCACAGGCTCGCTCATTCACTGAGCGGGACCTCACCCCGGGGTGTAAATAAGTCCCCATGTCTTCGCCAAGTGATTCTTCCGCCGGACATCCTGGCGGGCACCGTATAGAACGACTTGCTCATGAGGTGACCGATGACGTCTTGGCTGCCGAGAAACACCTCCCGTCGTGGCTGCGTCCGGGTGCGCCCGAAAGCCGGATACCGGTTCTCGTCGCGCTTGTTGCGGCGATTGGCCTGCAGCTGGCGATACCCGCGCAGTTCAATCTGACGCCGCGCTGGCCGTTGCCCGTCCTTGAGTCCGCGCTCCTGGTAGTACTGGTGATCCTGAACCCGGTCAGACTCACCCGCTCGACAACCCTCGGACGCTGGGCGACCTACCTGCTGATCGCCGCCATCACCACCGACAACACCATCTCGGCAGCGCTACTCGATTACAGGATCGTGTCCGGGCAGATGGGCGATAACCCGCGGGTGCTGCTCGGCAGTGGGCTCGCGATCTTCATCACCAACGTGATCGTCTTCGGTATGTGGTACTGGGAATTCGACCGTGGTGGACCCTTCGCGCGCCACACCGTAGAGCGGCCACATCCGGATTTTATGTTTCCGCAGATGGCTAATCCCGAACTCGCACCACCGGATTGGCGACCAAAGTTCCCCGATTATTTGTATGTGAGCTTCACCAACGTCGTCGCGTTCTCCCCGACCGACACCATGCCGATGTCTCGTTGGGCGAAAATGCTGATGACCCTGCAATCGATCGTGGCACTTTCCACCGTCGCGTTGGTACTCGCTCGCGCCGTGAACATCCTGAGCTAACAAGGCATTCCATGAACCGGATCCTTCATCTGATGGCGATGGTCGCCGTCAATGCCGTTCCGGTGATCGGCTGGTTCGCCGGGGGATGGTCGGCCGGCACGACACTTCTGGTCTATTGGTTCGAGACCGTAGTGGCGTCCCTATTCATCGCTATGCGGGCCGTGCTGCATAAGCGGTGGAGCCCGCGCCGCGGCCACTTCAAGTACCAGGGGCCCGGTCCGGACCAACGCTCCACACAAACATCGTTCGTCCGAGGGTTCCTCCTTACAACCCTCGTCTTCTCAGCGGCGCACGGATTCTTCCTCGGAATGATTCTGTTCCTGCTCAATCACAACGGGCAAGCGGCGTTGATCGGTATCGACTGGCGCAGTGTAGAAATCGGGTGCCTGCAGGTGTTCGTGGTGCTGGCAATCGATTTTCTGGTCGATCTCCCCGGACTGCGTCAATGGTCGTTCTGGCAGCTCGAAGTGATGGCGAGTCGCGGCTTCTCACGGGTGGCCGTCGTGCACCTCACACTGATCTTCGGCATGTTCGCCGTCGCCGCAACCGACGCGCCCTCGGCATTTTTCGGGGTCTTCGTCGTGCTCAAAACCATGTATTCGCTCAGCACTGCACTGCCCCAGTGGGAGCCGGAGACGCCGCCCCGCTGGCTCAACCGGGTGATGAATCGCATTCCCAGCGCGCGCCCCGGACTGACGTTCGAGGAGCAGTGGGCCAAGGACCGCACCGATGAAGCCGAGCGGCGCGAGCGAAACGAACAGCCGTGGGCTGGAGCCCGACGCTAAGGTCAGCCGCCCAGGCAGCCCGGTCCGAGCAGCGCCTTGAGATCGCCCATCAACGCCGAGGACGGCGTCACCCGAAGCGACTGATCCAGTTCCAGCGTGGTGACGCGCTCCCCGCTGATCAACCGCAGATGAACCTGATTGGTACCGGGATGCCGAGCCAATACCTGCTTGAGTGCGGTGACCTTGTCGATGGTGCACTGCCGAGTCGGCAGAGTCACGGCAACCGGGCGGTCGTCGGAGGCCTGCGAGAAGTCGGGCACTACAAGGTCGTTGGCGATCAGCGAGATTCGGTCGTCTCGTATCGCTACCTTGGCGTTGACCAGCACGACGGCGTCGTCGGCGATCTCGGCGCCGTACACCGAGTAGGACTGCGGGAAGAAGAGCACCTCTATCCCACCGGTGAGATCTTCCAGTTGGGCTGATGCCCAGGGCATCCCGTTTTTGTTGACCCGGCGGTTGACCGAGGCCAGGATCCCGCCGACCTTCACCACGGAGTCGTTGGCGACATCGCCTGCGAGGATCGCAGGGATCTGGGTATCAGTCTGGCGGCTCAGGAGGTGCGCGACTCCATTGAGCGGGTGCCCGGACACGTACAGGCCCAGCATCTCGCGCTCCAGCGCAAGCTTGTGCTTCTCTTCCCACTCGTCGTCGGGAACCTTGATGGCAAAAACAGACGAGGCATTAGCGTCCTCATCTCCGTCGTCCCCCGCACCGCCGAATAGATCGAACTGCCCCATCGCCTCGGCCTTCTTGGTGCCGAGGACCGAGTCCACGGCATCTGACTGCACGAGGAACAGGCCCTTACGCGAATGCCCCAGGGAATCAAAGGCTCCCGCCTTCACCAGTGATTCCGTGACCTTTTTATTGCACGCCGCGATATCGATTTTGTGCAGATAGTCGGAGAAGTCGGTGAACGCACCCTTGGTTTCCCGGGTCGCGATGAGCGACTGCACCACATTGGCACCGACGTTGCGCACACCGCCGAGTCCGTACCGGATGTCCTCCCCCACCGAGGCGAAGTTGTGCACGGATTCGTTGACATCCGGTGGTAGCACCGTGATCCCGAGACGCCGGCAATCGGCAAGGTAGATGGCTGCCTTGTCCTTGTCGTCACCTACAGAGGTGAGTAGGCCGGCCATGTATTCGCCCGGATAGTTGGCCTTGAGGTAGGCGGTCCAGAAGGACACCAGACCATATCCGGCGGCGTGCGACTTGTTGAACGCGTAGCCCGCGAACGGAAGGATGGTGTCCCACAACGCCTTCACGGCCTTCTCGGAGAAGCCGTTGTTGGTCATGCCCTCGTAGAAACCCTTGTATTCGGCTTCGAGTACTTCCAGCTTCTTCTTGCCCATGGCCTTGCGCAGCGCATCGGCCTTACCCATCGAGTACGAGGCGACCTTCTGGGCGATGAACATGATCTGCTCTTGGTAGACGATCAGGCCGAAGGTCTCGGACAGGATGTCCTTGAGCGGCTCCTCAAGCTCGGGGTGAATCGGCTTGATGGGCTGGCGACCGTTCTTGCGGTCGGCGTAGTCGTTGTGCGCGTTCATGCCCATCGGGCCGGGGCGGTACAGCGCCAGCACCGCGACAATATCGTTGAAGCCGGTGGGCTGCATACGGCGCAGCAGATCGCGCATTGGCCCACCGTCGAGCTGGAAGACGCCGAGAGTGTCACCGCGGGAGAGCAATTCGTAGGTCGCGGGATCCTCAAGCGGCAGATGATCCAGGTCTATGTCGATGCCGCGGTTGGCTTTGATGTTGTCCAGGGCGTCGCCGATGACGGTGAGGTTGCGCAGGCCCAGGAAGTCCATCTTCAACAGACCGATGGCTTCACAGGACGGGTAGTCCCAGCCGGTGATGATGGCGCCATCCTGCGCCCGCCTCCACAGCGGGATCGCCTCCGTTAGGGGCTCCGAACTCATGATCACGGCGCAGGCGTGCACACCGGCATTGCGGATCAGCCCTTCCAGACCGCGCGCGGTCTGGAAAATGGTGCGCACATCCGGATCGGTATCGATCAGGGTGCGAACCTCGGCTGCTTCCTTGTAGCGCTCATGCTCGGGGTCGGTGATCCCCCACACCGGGATGTCCTTGGCCATGATGGGTGGCGGCAGCGCCTTGGTGATGCGGTCGGCGATCGCGAAACCCGGCTGGCCGTAGTGGATTCGTGCCGAATCCTTCAGTGCGGCCTTGGTCTTGATCGTGCCGAAGGTGATGACCTGTGCGACCTTGTCGCTGCCCCACTTATCGGTGGCGTATCGCACCATCTCACCGCGGCGGCGATCGTCGAAGTCGATATCGATATCTGGTGCCGATGGGCGCTCCGGATTGAGGAAGCGCTCAAAGAGCAGTCCGTGTGGGATTGGGTCGATATTGGTGATACCGAGCGAATAGGCGACAAGTGACCCGGCGGCCGAACCACGGCCCGGGCCAACGCGGATACCCACCTCCTTGGCGTGCGCGACAAGGTCGCCGACGACGAGGAAGTATGCGGGGAAACCCTTTTGCTTGATGACGTCGAGCTCGAAATGAGCACGGGTGAAGTACTCGTCAGGCACCCCGCCGGGTACACCGTGGAAGCGACGCGCCAAACCACGGTCGACTTCCTTGCGCAGCCAGGAGTCCTGATCTTCACCCTCCGGCACCGGGAAGACCGGCATGCGGTCCTTGAAGCCCCACACATCCTTGTACGACTGGATCCGCTCGGCGATGAGCAACGTGTTGTCGCAGGCGCCGGGCACCGAGTCATCCCAGAGGTCACGCATCTCGGAGGCCGGCTTGAGGTAATACCCGTCACCGTCGAATTTGAAGCGGGTGGGATCCGACATGGTCTTGCCGGTCTGCACGCATAGCAACGCCTCGTGGTTGTGCGCGTGGTCCTTGGTGACGTAATGGCAGTCATTGGTGGCCAGCGGCGGAATACCGAGCTTCTTGCCAAGCTCCAGCAGACCCTCGCGCACCCGGCGTTCGATGGACAGCCCATGGTCCATCAGCTCCAGGAAAAAGTTCTCCTTCCCGAAGATCTCCTGCCATTTGGCGGCGGCCGCGAGCGCTTCGGCCTCGTGGCCGAGTCGCAGCCGGGTCTGCACCTCTCCTGAGGGACAGCCGGTGGTGGCGATGATGCCGCTGGAGTGCTCGGTGATGAGCTCGGCGTCCATACGAGCCCACTTACCGAGCTGGCCCTCGAAGGAGGCCAACGAGGACAGCTTGAACAGGTTGCGCAGGCCCGTCGCATTCTCGGCAACCATCGTCATATGGGTGTACGAACCCGAACCCGACACGTCGTCGGACTTCTGTCCCGGATCGCCCCACAAGACGCGCTTGGTGTCGAACCGCGAGGCGGGCGCGATGTACGCCTCGATACCGATGATCGGCGTGACTCCGGAATCGGTGGCGACGTTGTAGAACTCGCTGGCGCCATACATGTTTCCATGGTCGGTCATGCCGACCGCCGTCATGCCCAGACGCTCCACCTCGGCCAGCATCGGCTTGATCTTCGCGGCACCATCGAGCATCGAGTACTCGGTGTGGTTGTGCAGATGCACGAACGAAGAATTCGAGGAGCTCACACGTGCCTTTCGTACCGACCCATGATTGGGGCGTCAATCGCTAGAGGGGTCAGTTTATTGCGAGGGTCCGACAGAGCCGGGCGTGTCGGGGGTGTGTCGCCTGGCTCATCCAGCTACCCAAACCACAACGGTCACAAATGCCCCGCCAGCAACGCTCAGAACCGGGCCGGCGTTCGCGGGGGCAGCTAGATCGGCAGACATTCGGCGGGTTCGACCGGTGTGCCAGCGCGTGCCCGGCGCATTCTCCAGACGGTATCGACGGTGAAGATCATCAGCGCCGCCCAGATCAAGGCGAAGCCCACCCACCGCTCAGGCGGCATCGCCTCGTGCTTGACCAGCACTCCCCACAGCATCTGCAACGTCGGGGTCAGATACTGCAACAACCCGAGAGTTACCAGCGGGATGCGCTGTGCCGCAGCGCCGAACAGCAACAGCGGCAGTGCCGTCACCACCCCGCTGAACACCATGAGAGCGGTGTGCCCGTGCGTGTAACCCAGGAAGTGCTGCTGTCCGGTGACACCGAGGAAAACCAGATAGGCGATAGCGAACGGCGCAGCGACGATCCCCTCCGCAGTCAGACTCACCCGTGGATCGACGGTCACGGCCTTCTTAATGGCCCCATATCCGGCGAACGAGACCGCCAGTACCAGTGTGATCACCGGCAGCTGCCCGTAGTTGACCGTCAGCACCACCACCGCGGCAAAAGCCAACACCAGCGCCAGCGCTTGCCAGCGGCTCAGTGGTTCGCGGAATATCAGCACGCCTATCAGGACCGTGACCAACGGGTTGATGAAGTAACCGAGTGCGGCATCGAGCACGTGGCCGGAGTTGACGGCGTAAATGTAGACACCCCAGTTGAGGGCGATGAGTACCGAGGCGCCGGCGAGGAGGCCCCAATTACGCGACCCCATGATGAGGAGATCCCGCAACCGCCGCGAGACGGCGACGACGACAAACATCAGCAGCAGCGTCCAGACCATCCGGTGCGCCAGGATCTCCATCGCACTCGCGGGCTCTAGCAGGGGGAAGAAAGCCGGGAACATCCCCCACATCACGTAGGCGGCGGCGCCGAACAGGTACCCGGTCTTCAGACGCTTCTGATCCGGTGCGGCGACGGTTTCGCTCACTGCAAGACGTCGAGTGCGCGGGCCAGATCCTCGGGATACTCACTGGTGATTTCTATCCAGCGACCGTCTCCCGGATGAGCGAAGGCCAGTGATTTGGCATGTAGCCATTGACGTTCCAGCCCGAGCTTGGTCGCCAGCGATGGATCCGCACCATAGGTCAGATCACCGCAGCAGGGATGTTTGATGGCCGAGAAATGCACCCGAATCTGGTGCGTGCGACCGGTTTCCAGATGAACCTCGAGCAAGCTGGCCGACACGAATGCCTCGAGGGTGTCGTAGTGGGTAATGGAATGCCGTCCGTCCTCGACGACGGCGAACTTCCAGTCATGCCCGCGATGTCTGCCGATCGGCGCGTCGATGGTGCCGCTGGACGGATCCGGATGTCCTTGCACAAGAGCGTGATAGCGCTTCTCGACGCGGCGGTACTTGAAGGCGCGTTTGAGCTCGGTGTAAGCCTTCTCCGATAGCGCGACCACCATGACGCCGGAGGTTCCGACATCCAGGCGATGCACAATGCCCTTGCGTTCCGGCACGCCGGAGGTGGTCATGCGGAACCCAGCGGCCGCTAATCCGCCCAGCACAGTGGGACCCGTCCAACCTACGGAGGCGTGTGCCGCGACACCGGCCGGTTTGTCTACGGCGACGATGTCGTCGTCGGCGTAGAGGATTTTCATGCCCTCAACGGTCTCGACCCGATTCTCGGGCGGAGCCTTCGGTTCCGGGAGCGTGACCTCCAGCCAGGTGCCCGCGGTGAGCTTCTCGGATTTGGCGACCGCGACTCCGTCCAGGAGTACAGCGCCCTCCTCCGCAAGGGCGGCTGCCGCGGTGCGAGACAGTCCGAGCAAGCGTGCCAGCCCGGCATCGACTCGCATGCCACACAGGCCATCGGGCACTGGCAGGGATCGCGACGTCATATCGGCTTCGTCTGGGAAGTAGGTGTTTCGGCGCTCTCGTCGTCGCTCCCCGCGGATTCCGGGCTCTCCCGGTCGTCCTGGTCCTTGGTCGGGCGCCGGCCCGCGTCGCTTGAGGCTCCTCGCGTCGAGCGCTCGTCGCTGTCGTAGTCGTAGCCGAACAGCGACAGGGCCACCAGCAGGATCGCCCCACCCACCACTGAGGGGTCGGCGATGTTGAAGACCGGCCACCACCCCACCGACAGGAAATCGACGACATGACCGCGCAACGGTCCCGGTCCGCGGAAGAACCTGTCGACGAGATTGCCCAGAGCGCCGCCGAGAATCATGCCCAGACCGAGTGCCCACCACGTCGAGACCAAGCGACGGCCGATGATGAGGATTCCCACCACCACCGATATGGCGATGAGCGTGAGGACCCAGGTGTACCCGGTGGCGAACGAGAACGCGGCACCCGAGTTGCGCACCAGCGTCCAGGTAACGGTGTCGCCGATGATGGGGACGGGTTTGCCCGGCTGCAACAGCTTCACAGCGAGAACCTTGGACACAACGTCCAGCGCAAGCACCACGGCCGCCACGGTGAGCAGCAGTTTTATCCGCCGCTTGGGCTTCGGGGCGGGTTGGGGCTCGTCACTCACATCACCCATCATCCCCTACTCGACAGAGCACGTTTCCCGCCCTGTCTGCGATGACCGCTTGCGGGAAGAGCATCAGACCCCGATGATCGCCGCTGTGACTCTTGTGCTGCTGACTACCGGCGGAACCATCGCGACCGCAGTAGACAGTGATGGCATCGCCCGACACACCAGTTCCGGGAATGATCTGCTCGCGGCATCCGGGCACGGGGATGTCACGGTCGACGACCTGATGGCGGTCGACAGCTCGGAAATGACACCGCAAGGCTGGCAACAGATCGCCGCCGGGATCCGCGGGCATATCGCGAACGGTGCCACCGGGGTTGTCATCGCGCACGGGACGGACACCTTGGAGGAGACGGCGCTGTGGTTGGCGCTGACGTGTGCGGTGCCCATCCCCGTTGTGCTCACCGGGGCCCAGCGCAGTGCGGACCACCCCGAATCCGACGGTCCGGGCAATCTGCGAGACGCGTTGACGGTGGCCGCCAGCGGCGAAGCCCTTGGCGTGGTGGTGTGCTTCGCCGGGCAGGTGTATCCGGCGGCCGGAATCCGCAAGGTCGATTTGGCCGCGCCGGCGGGGTTTGCCGGTGTCGCCCCCATTGGCCACGTAGACGATGGCGTATTTGCGCGCAGCGCCGATTCGCCCCCGCCATTTCTCGGCACAGTGACCCGCGCGGCGCTGCCACGCGTTGACGTCGTGAGTCTCTACCCGGGTGCCGACGCCGTGGCTCTCGACTCCTACGTGCGCGCCGGTGCGCGTGGGCTGGTGTTGGAGTCGATGGGGGCAGGCAACGCCAATGACGTTGTCATCGAATCGGTTTCCCGTCACGTCGACGACGGGATTCGGGTGCTCGTGACTACCCGCGTGCCGGGCGGGGCGGTTGCGCCCGGTTACGCGCCCGGTCAGAAGTTGGTGGATGCCGGCGCAGTCATGGTGCCCAAACTCCGGTCCGGTCAGGCCCGCGTGCTACTGATGGCGGCCCTGGCCACCGGCTCAGACGTCCTCGCCGTCGTCGAGCGGCTCGGCTGACTGCACAAACCAGTCCAGGCTCGCCACCGGGTCGGCATAAGTGATGCCCGGATCGTCGACCGGGAAAGTACGTGCAAATCCTGGTCCGCTGCTCCGCGTTTCGAACCTGACGGTCATGACGCCGTGGCCCGCGCCCTGGATCCATCCGTGGCCGAAGTCGGAATGGCCGACGTCATCACCGATATGCCAGCTGGCGGTTGTGGGGGCAGATTCGGTGCCCGATGACGTCTCGTTGGTTTCGGCGACGGGCTCCGACTGATCGAGGTCAGGAAATAGCGACGTCTGCTGTACGTCGGAAAACCCGGAGAATCCCACGCCGACAAGGCGGATCGGGCCAATCTCGACGGGGTCGAGGAGTAGCCGCCGGGCCGCAGACATCAGTATGGAGCGCTCGGTGGTGGCGTAGGGCAAGGTCGCCGACCTCGTCAGGATGCTCATATCCGCGCGTCGCAGCTTCACAGTGACGGTACGCACACCGCGGCCATGCTTGACGAGCCGCCGATGGGCATGCGCGCCAATGGGTTCGATGGCCTCCCGCAGTTGGTCCAGGGTCGTCAGATCGTCGGCGAAGGTGGACTCTGCGCTGATTTGTTTGGTCTCTGCGCGTTCGGCCACCGGCCGCTCGTCGATACCGCGCGCGAGCTGGTGCAGGGCAGGGCCAATCGTGCTGCCGAGTACGGAGGCCACCTCGCTGGTCTGCAATGCCGCGAGCTGACCAATAGTGTTGATTCCCAGCCGATTCAGCCGCTCCTCGGCGACCGGCCCTATCCCCCACAATTTCCGCACCGGGAGATCATCGAGTAGGGCTCGCTGTACGTCCGATGCGATGATTCGCACACCGTCCGGTTTGGCCAGTCCCGATGCGATCTTGGCGATCTGTTTCCCGGAACCCGCCCCGACGGAGGCGGTGAGCCCGGTCTCGGCGAGCACCCGCGCGCGAAGCTCGTCGACATACTCAGCGACCGACGCTACTGTGGCCCCGGCCAATTCAGCGGGCTCGCCAAACGCTTCGTCGAAGGACAGCTGTTCGAGAACCGGAATCATCGAACGGACCGTCGCGAACACCCGGCGGCTGGCGACCCCGTACACGGCGCCGCGAGGCGGCAGGACGACGGCATTGATCCCGACCAGGCGACGCGCCTGATGCATGGGCATGGCCGAACGCGCACCGAAAACCCGGGCCTCGTAGCTCGCACCGGCGACCACGCCCCGGCCCCCCGTACCGCCGACGAGGACCGGTCGGTCACGCAAGGTGGGACGGGTCAGCTGCTCGACAGAGGCAAAGAATGCGTCCATGTCGAGGTGCAGAACCCATCGACCGGCAGCACACACGGACTCATCGTATTGCGGAGGGCAGACGTGGAGAGTTATCTGACCCCTTGGCCGAACCCCGATACGGATTGGCCGAATCACGGTACCCAGACACCTGGTCCGTCCCTAACCTGGTCATATGGCAATGAATCTGGTGCACCGGTGGTGTTGTAGCTCCGAGCTGTGGGCGCGTAAGACCGAGAAGCAGCTCCTCCCGTGGGCACTGCAGGGTGTCGAGCTCGGCGACGACGCCCTGGAGATCGGGCCCGGTTATGGCGCGAACCTGCGTGTGCTCACCAACCGCACCCCACAGCTGACGGCCGTGGAAATCGACGAAACCATGGCCTCACGCCTGCAGCGCCTCTACAGCGAGAAGGCCACCATTATCCAGGGTGACGGCACCCAGCTGGGGTTCGACAACGACCGGTTCAGCTCCGTTGTGTGCTTCACCATGCTGCATCACGTTCCGACACCGGATCTGCAGGATGTGCTCTTCGCCCAAGCTCATCGGGTGCTGGCTCCCGGCGGTGTCTTCGCGGGCAGCGACGGCGTGCATTCCACGTTCTTCCGGCTGCTGCACGTCGGTGACACCTACAACCCGATGCCGACCTCGTCGTTTCCGGAGCGGTTGCGAGCGGCGGGTTTCACCGCTATCGAGCACCAGCTCGATGGCGGCAACCAGCGCTGGCGGGCGGTCAAGGCTGCCTAGGGCTCGCGCGAAACCGTGCGCTTATTGCCTGCCTCTCCGCGAGTGTGCGGATTTTGGTGGTTTTCCAACAAATCTCACCGAAATCCGCACACTCGTATTGACCTCGCCTTTTCCGGAGCGGTTGCGGGCAGCGGATTTCACCAGTGCTGGCGGGCCGTCAAGGCCGCCTAGGGCTGGGCTGCCGCCTTCTTCAAGGACACCCGGACCCCGTCGCCGATCTCGGTGGCGCCGCTATCTGCTCTTCGCCCAAGCGGCTCATCGCTGTCTGCACCCAATCTGATCTCCAGTGTCGTGGCAAGGATTTCGCCGGCGATCAGATCGCGGTGACGTTCTGCCCACGCCTGCCGCTGCGCAGGTACATCGAGCACAACCTCGATCCGGTCGGACACCTCGAGTCCACTGGACTTGCGCAGATCCTGCAGCTCCCGAATGAGGTCACGGGCCCAGCCCTCGGCCTCCAGCTCCTCGGTGACGGTGTCATCGAGGATAACCAGTCCACCACCCTCGGGCAGCGCAGCGGTGGATTCCGGTTCGGCGGCAACCAGTTTCGAGTCGAACTCGCCGTCCTGCAGAGTGATACCCGCAGCGGTAACGGTTCCGTCGGCGCTCTGCTCCCAGTCGCCGGCCTTGACAGCGCGGATGACCGTCTGCACGTCCTTGCCCAACCGCGGACCCGCGGCGCGCGCGTTGACGGTCAGCTCGAACTTGCCGTACGCAGCAATATCATCGGTCAGTTCAACGGATTTCACGTTGAGCTCGTCGGCGATCAGCGCGGTGTAGGGCTCCAGCCGCTTCGGATCGGGCACCGCCACCGTCAGCTTGCGCAGCGGCAGTCGCACCCGCAGCTTCTTGGCCTTGCGCAACGAAGACCCCGTGGAGGCCACCTTTCTCACCTCGTCCATGGCGGCCACCAAATCAGGATCAGCGGGGAGCACCGATTCGGACACCCAGTCGGCCAGGTGCACCGACCGCTCCCCCGTCAACCCACGCCAGATGACCTCGGTGGTCAGCGGCAGCAGCGGCGCGGCCAGACGGCACGTCGTCTCCAGCACGGTGTGCAGGGTGTCGATCGCGTCTGCGTCCTCGTCCCAGAACCGCGAACGCGACCGTCGCACATACCAATTGGTGAGCGCGTCGGTGAACTGCCGCAGCTGTTCGCAGGCTCCGGAGATGTCACAATCATCCATGGACTCGGTGAGGTCGTCGCGCAGTTTCGCGAGCTTGGCCAGGATGTACCGGTCGAGTACCTGCGTCGAATCAGTGCGCCAAATGCCGGGTTTGGGCGCGTACAGCTGCAGGAAGCTCCAAGCGTTCCACAGCGGCAGAATGACCTGGCGTACGCCCTCCCGGATGCCCTGCTCTGTGACGATCAGATTGCCGCCGCGCAGGATCGGCGAGGCCATGAGGAACCAGCGCATCGCGTCGGAGCCGTCGCGGTCGAATACCTCGTTGACGTCCGGGTAGTTGCGCAGTGACTTGCTCATCTTCTGGCCGTCGTCGCCCAGCACGATGCCGTGTGACACGCAGGTTGTGAATGCGGGCCGGTCGAACAGCGCGGTGGCCAGCACATGCATCACGTAGAACCAGCCGCGGGTCTGTCCGATGTACTCGACGATGAAATCTGCCGGGAAGTGCCTGGCGACCTGCTTGTCTGGGTCGGCAGATTCAACTCCGTCGAACCATTCGGCGTTCTCGAACGGATAATGCACCTGCGCGTAGGGCATCGAGCCTGAATCGAACCAGACGTCGAAGATGTCAGCGATTCTGCGCATGGTGGACTTGCCGGTCGGATCGTCCGGGTTGGGCCGGGTCAGCTCGTCGATGTACGGCCGATGCAGGTTCGTCGGCCGGACGCCGAAGTCGCGTTCTAGCTCATCGAGGCTGCCGTAGACGTCGATGCGCGGGTAGGCGGGATCATCGGACTTCCACACCGGGATGGGGCTGCCCCAGTAGCGGTTTCGCGATACCGACCAATCGCGTGCGCCCTCCAGCCACTTGCCGAACTGGCCGTGCTTGACATGTTCCGGATACCAGATGATCTGCTCGTTGAGCTCGACCATCCGGTCCCGAAACTCGGCCACCTTGATGAACCAGGAGGAAACAGCCCGGTAGATCAACGGGTTTCGGCAGCGCCAGCAGTGCGGATATGAGTGGTCGTACGTCTCATGACGCAGCAGGACGGCACCGTTTGCCGCGGCGGGGCCGGTGCTGTTCTTGAGGTCCTTGATGATCTGCGAGTTGGCATCGAATACCTGCTGCCCCACGTAGTCCGGCACGGTCGCGTCGAAGCGGCCCTTGGAGTCGACCGGGGTGACCGGATCGATGCCGGCCTTGTCGGTGACGTTCTTGTCCTCTTCACCGTAGGCGGGTGCCATGTGCACGATTCCGGTGCCGTCATCGGTGGTGACATAGTCGGCGGGCAGCACAGTGAACGCGGCCGGAGAGGCATCCTGCTGGAAGTACGGAAACGGCGGGAGGTACCGCATGCCGAGCAGGTCCTCACCCGTGTAGGTGTCCAAGACGGTGGGCTCCTCGCCCAGTTCACGGGCATATGCCGGAACCCGCTGCTGCGCCAGCAGATAACGCTCTTCGGAGCCTTCGCGTTTCACCACGGCATAGGTCACCTCGGGATTGACCGCGACGGCCAGGTTCGACGGCAAGGTCCAGGGTGTGGTGGTCCAGATCAGCAGGTGCGCTCCGTCGAGCACTGCCCATCGGGTGTCCTCGTTTCCGGCGATCCGGTAGCCGACAGTAACGGCAGGATCCTGACGACTCTGGTACACGTCGTCGTCCATGCGTAGTTCGTGGTTGGACAGCGGCGTTTCGTCCCGCCAGCAGTACGGCAGCACGCGATAGCCCTCGTACGCCAATCCCTTGTCCCACAACTGCTTGAACGCCCAGATGACCGACTCCATGAAGGTCGGATCGAGCGTTTTGTAGTCGTTGTCGAAGTCCACCCAGCGTGCCTGCCGGGTCACATAGTCACGCCATTCCTTGGTGTAACGCAGCACCGATTCGCGGCACACGTCATTGAACTCGGCGATCCCCATATCGTCGATCTGGGACTTGTCGGTGATCCCGAGCTGACGCTCTGCTTCCAGCTCGGCGGGCAGACCGTGTGTGTCCCAACCGAATCGGCGGTCAACTTGGTATCCGCGCATAGTCTTGTAGCGCGGCACAATGTCCTTGACGTACCCGGTGAGCAGATGGCCGTAGTGCGGCAGCCCATTGGCGAAGGGCGGACCGTCGTAGAAGACATACTCCGGGGAGCCAATGCGCTGCGCGATGCTGGCGCGGAAGGTGCCGTCTTCGTCCCAGTAGCCCAAGACTTGCTTTTCCAGCGCAGGGAGATTCGGAGATCCGCTGCGCTGATCAGCGCCCAACTCGGTACGCGGGTACGCGTCCATCGGCAGCATCTGATGCTCTTCGCCTGAACGGCTCATCGCGGTCTCCCTGTGCTCGCTGGCACGGGGACGATGGGACGCCGTCGGCGTACCTCCGCGGTACCACCCCGCTTGCACCGTGCGCAGTGCCGCACGGAACCTCTTGTTCGCGGCTGTGACGGGCCTACCCGTCCGGTTCTACTGGGCTTGCACGTTCGCGCGAAGCGTTTCTTCCGGAGACTCCCCGGTGATGGCCGGATCGGTGTCTGTGATGGCAATTCTATTCGGGTGTGTTGATATGGCCAAACCGGTTTCCGAGCACCGCTACAGCGGCCAGGACCAGCGCAATCGTGAGTAGTACGCCCACGAACAGCACCGTCAGCGGCCAGCCCCCGGCTTCGTACGCCAGGCCACCTGCGGCACCCGCCACCGAACTGCCCAGGTAGTAGCTGAACAAGTACAACGCCGAAGCCTCGGCACGATCCCGTTGTGCGACGGCGCCGACCCACCCGCTCGCCACGGTGTGGGCACCGAAGAATCCGGCCGTGAAGATGCCGACACCGATGATCACCGTGATCAGCGAGTTCGGGATCGTCAGCGCCAGGCCCACCGCCGTGACGGCCACGGCACCGATCAGGACCAGCCCCTTGCCGCGACGGTCCGCGATCTGTCCGGCCGACGCCGACGAGACCGTCCCGGCGAGATACAGCAGGAACAGCAGCCCGGCGATCGCCGTCGGAAGCCCAAACGGGGGCGCGACGAGGCGATAGCCCAGGTAGTTGTACACGGTGACGAAACCGCCCATGAGCAGAAACGCGAGCCCGAACATGAGGAGCAGGAGCGGGTTTCGTAAATGTCGACCGAGCGCGCGCATCGTGGTCCCGACCCTGACGTGTTTGGGCACGAAGAACTGCGAGCGGGGAAGCAGCAGTGCGAAGAGCACGGTGCACACCAATGTCATTGCACCGCTGCCCAGTAACGCAATCCGCCAATTGCTCACATCGAGCACTGACGACGCCACCAGCCGCCCCGACAACCCACCGACCGTGGTGCCAGCCACATAGCGGCCCATCGCCGAGCCCAGCGACCCCTTGTGCACTTCCTCGGCGAGAAACGCCATGGCCACCGCCGGAATCCCGGCGAGCGCAATACCTTCGGCCGCGCGCCCAACCAACAGCACCACGAAGTTGGGGCTCGCGGGCAGCAACAGCGCGATGATCGTCGTGGCGATTGCCGAAACAAGCATGACCCGGGTGCGCCCGAAGCGCTCAGAGAGTGTGCTGGCCGGAATGATCGAGACCGCGAGCATCCCTGTGGTTGCCGAGACCGTCAACGCGGCGGCCGCCGGTGACACACCGAAATCTGCCGAGAGCGCGGGAAGAACTGCCTGCGTTCCATAAAGGGCTGCGAATGTCGCCAGCCCGGCGGCGAACAGCGCACCGGTGAGGCGTCTGTATCCGGGAGTTCCCGTCTCGTGAGGTGTGGGATCAGCACCGGAGATCGTCGGGGTGCCCGTCCTCATCGCCATGGACCTAGATGTTGCCCCGATCAGGCATATTGCAGAAATGAACAATCTGTCGATCTATAATTCAATTTAGACATAAGTGGAGGTGGAGGTATGACAGACGGCGACTACGAGTGGTACATCACACTCGCCGAGCTGCAGAACGTCACCGCCGCCGCCGACCAGCTCCAACTTGCCCAACCGACAGTGACCCGGATGCTGGCCCGCTTGGAGCGCCGTCTCGGTGTGCAGCTCTTCGACCGGCACGGTAAGCGACTCGCATTGAATCCGTTCGGGCGCATCTTCTATCAGCACGCCCGTCGCGCCCAGATGGAGTTGGACTCGGCCCGACGTGCTATCGACGACCTCGCCAACCCTGCGGAAGGCGAGATCCGACTGGGGTTCCTGCACACCTTTGGCCCCACACTGGTGGCCGGAATGATCGCCGATTTCGCCACGGCGTCACCACACGTACGGTTCGTGTTGGAACAGGGTGCCGCGGGCAGTCTCGATGACCTGGTGGCAAACGGTGATCTCGATGTCGCGATCGTCTCCCCTCGCCCACGCCGCCCGAATCTGGGGTGGCGCAATCTCTTCCGCCAGCGTCTCGGTATCGCGGTATCCACCGGTCATCGGCTGTCAGGCGTCGAAGAAGTGTCGATGCTCGATCTCGCCGACGAGCCGTTCATCGGCATGCATCCGGGTTTCGGTATGCGCAGGCTCCTTGAAGAGCTTTGCGCTGCGGCGCAATTCCAGCCGCGCATTGTGCTCGAATCGAGCAATCTCACCACGGTGGCCGGGTTGGTCGCCGCCGGACTCGGCATCACGGTGCTGCCCGTCGACGACAGTACCTATCCGCCGGACCTCACGATGTTGCGCCTCATCGACGCCAACGCGCACCGGGACGTCGGCATCATCTGGAGTTCCGGACAGCCGCTCTCGCGCCCGGTCCGAGATTTCATATCCCACGCTGTTGCCTCAACGTGAGTAACAATTATTCCCATGCCTGCCGATGTGCCTCCCGAGAACGGGATCGCCGAGGCGATAGCGCATATCGATACGGCCGGTGACGAAGCCACATTCTGCACTGCGGTGGGTGCGGCGCGGATGGTGATCGCTCTGCAGGTACGGGCACGCGCCCCCGAGCTTGTTCTCGCCGCCGCCTGGTCGGCGGCGTTGCGGCACAGTGTCCGCTCGGCGGCGCGCCTGGTCGCCGGCGATGTGAGCCCGGGCTGGACATGGTTCGTTTCGGGGAGCGTGGCGCGCAGTGAGGCGGCGCCCGGGTCGGATATCGAGACGCTGCTCGCCCTCGACGACGCAATGGACGCCGACGGCAAGAATCACCTCATGGATCTGGCCGCTCAAGTCCACGCCATGCTCGAACACGCTGGAATCGGCAGCGATTCCAACGGAGTGCTGGCAAGCCGAGGCCGATTCTGCCGGCGGACCTCCAGCTGGTTCGAAGGAATCGAGCACTGGTGCGCCAACCCGCCCGAAGACCGCGGAGTGGTGATGGCGGGTCTGATGGCCGACTCCCAGGGGGTTGGCACGGGTTCATCGTTGCCGGACAACGCGCTTCGTGCCGAGAATGCCCGTTGCGCGTTGCGCCACTACCCCATCCGGCTGGCCATGCTGCAGGACGCCGTGGCCGTGCGCGCCGGATTTCCCTCTCGGCTGCGGATATTCGCCACGCAATCCGATGCCGTCGACCTCAAGGTTGCGGCCATCGACCCGGTGGTCAAGATCGCGCGCTGGGGCGCATTGTCGGCCGGATCAGAGGCTCTCTCAACGCTCGATCGCCTTGCTGACGCCTCCGCGGCCAAGATTCTGGACGCGGACGATGCCTCGACGCTGCGCGATTGCTACAGCTGGCTGCTGCGATTCCGGTGGCGGTCACGTGCCACGGCGTGGCGGGACGGACAACACCTGTCCGATACCGTCTCACTCTCGACTCTGGCCCCGCAGGAACGTGCGGTATTGCGCAATATCGCCCGCGAAATCGCCGGCATCCGGCGCAAGCTGATCTACCTGTCGTCGACATCATCGTTCCAATGATCGGGGAACGATGAGCACGACTGCCCTTGATTACCTTCCTGATCCCCTCCGCCGTGCGGTCGTCCAGGCGATAACCGCCGAACAGATGGAAGGGTGGCGGCCGTCCACGGAAGACGTACACGATCTCGCTGCGCTGGCGGGCGACGAAGTCACCTTCGGCACCTACCTGGCCAAGCACCGCGCGAAATACCCAGTGACGGTGAACCAGGTGCGTAGTTCTCGACGGTTGTTCCGGCGTCATCGGCCTTACCTTCTACCCGGAACCGAGCTGCTACGCAACAACTTTGGGGCCGAATCGCAGGAAATGCTGACCGATCTGGAATTCGTGGCGACTGCGGGACGTCTCGTGCAGTGGCACCGCAGGCTGGCAGACCACGCCGTGAGCATCGATGATCTGGACACCCGGATGCTCCACCAACATGTCTTCGCTGACGTCTATCCATGGGCGGGCAACTTCCGAACGACCGAACTGCAGCGCGGGAAAACCGATTTCATCTGGCGCTCCATGGTTGCCGCGGCGACCGCCGATATCGAGCACGAAGCACGCGAGATCGTGGACCCACGACTGTCGTTGGACGCCGACGGGCTTGCCTATCGGCTAGCTCGCGTCTATGCGAATTACAACCACGTCCACCCATTCCGGGAAGGCAACGGGCGCAGCGGAACTCTGCTCCTGCACACCGTCGTGGCACTGCGGGATCGGACGCTGGATCTGAGCAGGCTGACCCGCGAGGAGTGGTATGAGGCCTCTCGTGACAGCACACCGTTCCGCCGCGACGGCCGCGCCAATCACCGGCCATTCATCCCGCTGCTGGCCCGCGCGCTGGCCTAGGTCTCGGAAACACCCAGCAGCTGCTCGGCAGCCAGTGCGGGCGTCAACGTGCCCTCACGCACCTGCTGCTCGATATCCGAGCGCACGGCCTTCACGCTGGGCGCGTTGAGCACCCGGTCCAACACCGCATCGCGCACCATCGCCCACATCCAGTCCACCTGCTGGCGGCGCCGTCTGGCCTCGAATTCGCCCGCCTCGGTGAGCACCTCGCGGTGCCGCAGCACGGTATCCCACATCTCGGACACCCCGTTGTTCTCCAGCGCACTCATGGTGAGAACCGGTGGGCGCCAAAGGGTGTCATGCGGGTAGATGAGCCGCAATGCACCCGACAGCTCCCGAGCCGCCTTCTGAGCCTCAATGGCGTGCTGGCCGTCCGCCTTGTTGACCACGACGATATCGGCGAGTTCCAGCACGCCCTTTTTGATGCCCTGCAGCTGATCTCCGGTGCGCGCCAACGTCAGGAACACAAAGGTGTCAACCATATTGGCGACGGTGACCTCGGACTGCCCGACTCCGACGGTCTCGATGAGGATGACGTCGAATCCGGCGGCCTCCAGCAGCACCACCGTCTCGCGGGTCGCCTTGGCCACCCCGCCCAGTGTCCCGGAGGTGGGCGACGGCCGGATGTACGCATCGGGATGCACCGAGAGACGGCCCATCCTGGTCTTGTCACCCAGGATGGATCCGCCGGTGCGGGTGGACGACGGGTCGACCGCCAGCACGGCCACCCGGTGCCCCTGTTCGATGAGGTACATACCGAGAGCCTCGATGGTGGTCGACTTACCCACCCCGGGCACACCGGTAATCCCCACGCGCAGGGCATTTCCACCGTCGGGCGAGAGTTCGAGCAGCAACTGCTGGGCCCGCGCGCGGTGATCGGCGCGCGTCGACTCCACCAGCGTGATGGCTCGGGCGAGCCCCGACCGGTCTCCCGACCGAATCAGCGCCGCCAGATCATCAGATTCCTTTGCTTCCGGCATCAGGGGAGGTCGTAGCCGAGCCGCTCAGCCAGCTTGTGTAACAAGCCAATCGCAGCTTCTGAAATGACCGTGCCCGGCGGGAAGATGGCTGCGGCGCCCGCCGCGTACAGCTCGTCGAAATCGCCGGGTGGGATGACACCACCGACAACGATCATGATGTCGGGACGCCCCACCTCGGCCAGCGCCTCACGGAGCGCAGGCACCAGGGTGAGGTGGCCTGCCGCCAACGACGACACCCCGACCACGTGTACGTCGTTATCGGCGGCCTGCCGGGCGACTTCCTCGGGGGTCTGGAACAGCGGGCCCACGTCGACATCGAAACCGATATCGGCGAAGGCTGTTGCGATCACCTTCTGCCCGCGATCATGCCCGTCCTGCCCCATCTTGGCGACCAGCACACGAGGCCTACGGCCATCCGCATCTGCGAACTTCTGCACGAGCTCGATCGCTTGCGTCACGCTGCTAACGGCGCCATCCCTTCCCACCTCGTCGCGGTATACCCCGCTGATGGTACGGATTTCGGCCTGGTGCCGCCCGTAGACCGTCTCCAGCGCGTCGGAGATCTCGCCGACGGTGGCCTTATGACGGGCCGCGTTGATGGCGAGCGCCATCAGATTATTGCCCAGCCCGTCCTCTCCGAGACGGCTGGAATCGGCTGCCGCTCGGGTCAACTCGGCCAGTGCAGCCTGTACCGCGTCGTTGTCACGCTCGGCGCGCAGCTGCTGCAACTTAGCGAGCTGCTCGACGCGCACGCGCGAGTTCTCGACCTTGAGAACCTCGATCTGCTGGTCCTCGGTTACCTGATACTTGTTGACGCCGATCACGGGTTGACGCCCCGAGTCGATACGCGCCTGAGTACGCGCGGCGGCCTCTTCGATGCGTAGCTTCGGGATGCCCTGATCGATGGCCTGCGCCATACCGCCGGCCTCGGTGACCTCGCGAATATGTGCGCGCGCCCGCGAAGCCAATTGGTGGGTCAGCCATTCCACGTAGTACGAGCCGCCCCACGGGTCGATGGGCCGGCAGGTACCCGACTCCTGTTGGATGAGCAGCTGCGTGTTGCGAGCGATGCGCGCCGAGAAGTCGGTGGGCAGCGCCAGTGCCTCATCGAGGGCGTTGGTGTGCAGCGACTGCGTGTGGCCCTGGGTCGCGGCCATTGCCTCGATGCAGGTGCGCGCCACGTTGTTGAACACATCCTGCGCGGTGAGCGACCAGCCCGAGGTCTGCGAATGAGTACGCAGGGACTGCGATTTAGCGCTCTTCGGGTTGAACTGCGCCACTAACTCGCTCCACAGCAGCCGTCCGGCGCGCAACTTGGCCACCTCCATGAAGAAGTTCATGCCGATGGCCCAGAAGAAGGACAGACGTGGGGCGAAAACGTCGATGTCGAGACCGCCCTCCAGCCCGGCCTTGATGTACTCGACACCGTCGGCAAGCGTGTACGCGAGCTCCAAATCCGCTGTAGCACCGGCCTCTTGGATGTGATAGCCCGAGATCGAGATGGAGTTGAACTTCGGCATCTTGGCACTGGTGTAGGAGAAGATGTCCGAGATGATCCGCATCGACGGCTTCGGCGGATAGATGTAGGTGTTGCGGACCATGAACTCTTTGAGGATGTCGTTCTGGATCGTCCCGGCCAGCTGTTGGGGGCTGACGCCCTGCTCCTCGGCGGCCACCACGTAGAGGGCCAGAATCGGCAGCACCGCACCATTCATGGTCATCGACACCGATACCGAGCCCAGGTCGATGCCATCGAACAGTTGCCGCATATCGAGGATGGAATCGATGGCCACACCGGCCATTCCGACGTCACCCTGCACCCGTGGGTGATCCGAGTCGTATCCACGGTGGGTGGCCAGATCGAAGGCGACCGACAGACCCTTCTGGCCCGCGGCAAGGTTGCGGCGATAGAACGCATTGGATTCAGCGGCGGTGGAGAAGCCAGCGTACTGGCGGATGGTCCACGGCTGGTTGACGTACATCGTGGGATACGGGCCGCGCAGGAAGGGCACCTGACCTGGGAAGGTATCCAGCGGATAGCCCTCGGCGCGCAGGGCTTCTCGGTCGGCGGCGGTGTAGACGGGCTTGACGGTGATCGCCTCGGGTGTCTCCCAGTCGAGTTGCTCCGACGTGTACCCGTGTGCGCTGGCGGCCTCGGCCACTGCGGCTTCCACGGCGGCGGCGTCCGGAGCCGCAGGCACACCGTCACCGTGCAACGGAACGTCGGCGAAACTGCCGAGGATGGTTTCGGATGTTGTCATGTCAGGCCCCCAATGTGGTCAGCATGGCCGAAAGCACTTCGACGGCATTTATTTTCATGGTCAGGTAGCCGTCAGGGCGCGACGCCTCGGGGACCTCCGCTAGGGCCTTCTCTGGTCCGGCGAGGTAGATATCGGTGATACCCGCCGCCCGTGCCGCATCCACGACCGCTCCCGCCTCGGCGGCATACCGGCCATCGGTTCCGCAGAGCACGGCGATGCGCGCTCCCGCCTCCGCTACAGCGCCCGCTACCGTCGCAGCATCGACAGCGCCGGGATTGACGGCTTCAATACCGCCGGAGGCCAAAAGGTTCGATGCGAAGGTGGTGCGTACGTTGTGCTCTGCCAGCGGGCCGACAGGTAGCAACAGCGCGATGGGACGAGCGCCGGAGGACGCCAGGAACGCATCGGAACGATCGCGCAGGGTCTCGAAACCGGCAGAATAGCGATGCGATGAGCCGCCTGTGCGAAGAGCCTCAGCACTGCCGGCAACTGGATGCGGCGGCAGCGGCGCCTCGGTCAGGTTCGGGAATTCGTTGACACCCGTCACCGAGGTACGCCGATGCGCGATGTCCTCGGTGCGCTGGGCACGAGTCGCGGCGATGCGTTCGCGGATGAGATCGGCCGCCGCCTCGAATCCACCCGTGGACTCGACCTCGGCGAACAGCGACCACGCCTGCTGCGCAAGAGTTTCCGTGAGATCTTCGATGTACCAGGAGCCGCCGCCGGGATCAAGCACCCGACCGATATGGGATTCCTCGATGAGCAGCAGCTGAGTGTTTCGGGCGATCCGCGCGGAGAACGCCGGAGACACCGAATCCAGTCCGCCGACGATGGCGTCATCGAACTGCCGCACCCGAACGCTGTCTGCGCCACCTACTCCGGCGCCAAAGGCCGCCAGAGTAGTGCGCAACATATTCACCCACGGGTCGCGTTGAGCCATCATCGGTTCGGACGTCACCGCGTGCATGACGGCCCCGCCGTCCTCCGGCGCGCCGGCCACCTCGGCCACCCTGGCCCAGAGCACCCGCGCGGCACGGAACTTGGCGATCGACAGGAACTGGTCGTCGGTGGCCGCGAAACGGAAGCTGATCTGCTGCAACGCTTCCGAGATGCTCAGACCGGCGCTCTGGAGCAGCCGTAGGTACGCAACCCCGGCGGCCACCGCGGCTGCCAGCTCTTGACTGTCGCTGGCACCCAGCTCGTGCGCAAAAGTACCGTCGACGGTGATGGCACGAACCTGCCCGGCCCGTGCGCTCGCCCGTCTGGCCAACGCAACCGCCTCGTCGACCGATACGCCCGAACGGCCCGAGAAGGAGTCACCGAGTGGGTCGGCGCCGAGGTCGACAACGACTCCGTCGGCATTTCCCTCGTGAGCGTCCAAGACCGCGAACATCGCCTCGGCCACGTCGGGCAGATCGGCGCCGGCTTCCACCTGAATGGGCGCCAGGTCGAGGTACACCCCTTGCAGGGCGCGGCCGATTGCCTCGGGTCGAAGACCCGCCAGGACGAGGGCGCTGGTCCCCTGCCCCAATGCAGTGAGAATGGCTTCGTTCACCGCGGCCGCGTCGGCGCCGCCAAAGCGCTCGGCGATCTTCCATCCACTGTTCACATCGCGGCGCGGATCGCCACCTCGTACAAACGGCCACTGTCCGGGCAATGGGGGCTCGGAAAGCTCATCCAGTGCCGTGTACAACGGACGAATGGCGATCCCGTCATATGTGGGCGAGTCGAGCAGACGCTCGGGGTCGGCGGGCAGGTCCTCGACCGCCTTGCGGGTGGTCTTGGCCAGCACACCGGCGACGCCCTTTTGCCAGCGCGCGAAGTCACGCTGGATCTCGGGTACCTCAACAGTCACCAAACTGCTCCCTGCTGCTCATCATCGAGCCATATATGGCACTCCATGCCGAAATGCCTATCACACTTACTCATCAGGCTAAATGACACCGCCCGCTACTGCCCAGTACGGGGGCGTGACCGCAATGACACCCGTGTCCAGGCGCCCACCGTTCATCGGGGCTCCGTAGTCTTGACCACCATGGGATTGCGGCAGGTCTGGGGGGCGGGAGTCGCGCTACTGCGACGGGTGCCGCGCCGCCAGCTGTTGTGGACCGGTGCGGCCCTTCTCACGGTGGCCGCGGCCGCGCTGTTCTTACCGCTGCCGACCGCACTGCAGATGCGTGATTGGGCTCGCGACCTCGGCCCGTGGTTCCCGCTCGCATTCCTGGGCGCACACACCGTAGTGACAGTGCTGCCATTTCCGCGCACCGCGTTCACTCTCGCCGCGGGACTGTTGTTCGGAACGCAGCTCGGGGTTCTCCTCGCCGTCGTCGCGAGTACCGCGAGCGCTGTACTGGCGCTGTGGGGTGTGCGCGCGCTCGGGTGGAAGCTCAGCGCGCTGCATCACCGTCCAGCGGTGAAGAGCGTCGATGATCAGTTGAGTCGTCGAGGGTGGCTTGCGGTGATGTCGATGCGGCTCATTCCAGCGGTGCCGTTCTCGGTCCTCAACTACGCGGCGGGCGCCTCGGCGGTGCGCGCGGTGCCGTACACGCTGGCCACCTTTGTCGGCCTGCTCCCCGGCACTCTCGCGGTGGTGGTGCTCGGCGACGCACTCACGGGACATATCAGTCCGACGCTCTTCGCGGTCTCGTTGGTTACCTCGGTGGTCGGTGTGCTGGGCATCCTCTACGAGATCCGTCGATACAAGCGCACCCATACGGAGTTGGCCAGTTCTGAAACCTCCGACGAGCCCGAGCGCGTCGGCGGCTAGGTCCGCGCGGAGTCCCGCTCGTCGAAGCCCTTACCCGCGAGGACCGCGAACCACACCAATAGGCCCACTGCCGGAAGTGCGTGGAATACCGAGTCCCGCGCCCGCACGTGCGCGCCGACCGCCAGCGTGAAGTAAACGGCCAGCATGAACGCCGTCAGTCTGCCCAGCGCCGCCGACCAAATTCCTCCGATAAGCCCCACCGCCGACGCCGACTTCACAACCGGCAAGACCCACCAGATCCGTTGCGGCAGGCCCACTTTCTCCAAGGAATCCTTGACTGGCTTGATCGGCCCTAAACACGCCGCCGCATCGGCGACCTGAATCGCCGCCAACATCGCCAGTACCTTCGGTTTCGCCAAACGTCGCTCCGTCATGACGATTTCGCCGCCAAGCCCTTAGCGACCAGCACACCGTAGGTAGCCAGCAGCGTCGATGCCGAGAAGGCGTTCAAGCCGATGTCGCGTACCCGTAGGTGTGCACCGACCGCCAGCGTGAAGTAGATCGTGAGCATGATCAGCGTCAGCTTGGCCAGCCACGGAAACCGCATGCCGCCCAGCAGCCCCACCGCGGATGCGGCCTTGATCGGCGCGAAGATCCACCGGTTCTGTTGCGGATAGTGCACGTCGTCGAGGCACTTGGCGACGTAGGGAATCGGCTGGACACAGATGGCGGCGTCGACAGCCTGAAATGACGCCATTAGCGCCAGGACTCGGGGAGATACGAAAGCGTCATTGCTCATCACTCCAGTGAACCACTACTACGTCACGTAGTCGATGGATCGACCGATTCCCCCTAGTGCGGTGCATGCGCTCCGAGCGACGCGGAGATGACGGCCAAGGGTGACAATGACAGCTGCATGTGGGCGCGCTCCTGCGGGGTCAGCCGACGGCGGTCCCAGAAACGTCGTAACGCGCGAATACTCATGTCCCCATTGGACGCGGTCGCGCCGGTGGAATCCAGCGC